>PSKW01000007.1:3267-92441 GCA_040289265.1 Gemmataceae bacterium | reverse complement strand
TGCTGTAGCGTCCCACGCGCACTCTGCACTCTCGGCGGCCCTGCGTACTCTGCGGCCTCCGCGTCCCCCGCGTACGCTGCACCCTAGGCGTCCCACGTGTACTCTACGCCCTCGGCGTCCTCTGCGTACTCTGCGCCCTCTGCGGTTATTTGTTCTACTCCAGGACCCAGGGACGCCGACGCAAGACGCACGTCCTTCCCTCTGTGATAGGGCCATATAATGGTCATCGTGTCGGCTGCGCAAAGGCACTCCCTTCGAGAGCCTGGCGCCGGTGTCCTGTAACAGGCGTGGATAGCTTCCATGAGCGAATTGCAGCATGCCCAGCAAGCTGGGGGACGACGCGAGCGACCGGTCACGGTGCCCGACTTCGCCCAAGCCAAAGCCACAGGCCGCAAATTGGTCATGCTGACCGCATACGATTTTCCTTTCGCCAAGCTGTTGGACAGCGCTGGCCTAGACGGCATTCTCGTCGGCGACTCGTTGGGCATGGTCGTGCAAGGGCACAGCAACTGTCTACCGGTAACCCTCGAAGAAATGATCTACCACACCCGTCTAGTGAGCCGTGCCGTGCACCATAGCCTGGTGGTTGCCGACATGCCCTTTTTGTCTTATCAGACTGGCGTGCGCGATGCCGTGCTCCACGCCGGCATGCTGGTCAAACAGGGCGGTGCCCACGCGGTCAAGATCGAAGGCGGCCAGGCCTATGCTCCTACTGTGCGCGCCTTGGTCGAAGCAGAAATACCGGTCATGGGGCATATCGGCCTGACGCCGCAATCGTATCACCGACTTGGCGGCTTCCGCGTGCAGCGGGATCTGGAGCGCTTGCGTGCAGACGCTTGTGCTTTGCAAGAGGCCGGTGCCTTTGCGCTGGTCATCGAATGCGTCCCAGCGAGCATCGCCGCGCACATCACTGCGCAACTGACGATCCCGACTATAGGCATCGGTGCCGGTTCCGGATGCGACGGGCAAATTCTGGTGGTGCACGACTTGCTAGGGCTTTTCCCCGGGTTCCGTCCGCGCTTCGTCAAAGTTTATACCGATCTGGGCGAACTGATCCAGCGTGCCGTGCGCGAGTATTGCGACGATGTCCGCGCCGGTCGTTTCCCTGGGCCCGAACATGAACTCTCCTGACTGGCCGCCCGATCCGATCTCCCGACCGTCGTCTAGCTTGCCGACGCTCGACAGCAGCCAGCAAGGTCGAGAGTGCCTAGTAGGCATGTGCGAACACCCCCATGCACTTGCGCCCGAAGAAGTAACACAGAGGCTGGGAGTAGACCCGGCGCAAGGGCTCACCCACGAGCAAGCAGCACACCGGCTGCGGCACGTGGGGGCCAACGAACTGGCCGAGCCGCACCCGGAGCCGACCTGGAAACGGTTTCTGCGTCAATTCCGCGAGTTGGTGGTATTGATTCTGCTGGCGGCGGCGACAATCGCCGCGCTCATGCAGGAATGGACCGATGCCGTAGCTATTGTGCTTTTGGTGCTGCTCAATGCTCTTTTGGGCTTTTTACAGGAAGAACGGGCCGAACGGGCACTGCAGGCGCTCCGCAAGTTGGCGGCTCCGGTAGCCCGAGTGTGTCGCCAGGGGCATTTGCTGACTGTGCCGGCCCGCGAACTGGTGCCCGGAGATATCCTCTTGCTCGAAGCCGGCGACCAGGTCTGTGCCGATGCCCGACTGCTGAGCGGCTTCAGTCTGCGCACGCAGGAAGCAGCACTCACCGGCGAATCCATGCCCGTATCCAAAGCGGCACGCTGGATAGGCCAGCCGACGACTCCGCTGGCCGATCGCCGCAACATGGTTTTCATGGGCACGCAGTGGTGTTCGGAAAAGCGGAAGCGATCGTCACGGCCACCGGGATGCGAACCGAACTAGGACGCATCGCCGGCTTGTTGCAACAAGCGCCCAAAGAGCCGACACCGTTGCAGCGGCGGCTGGCCGAGTTGGGCAAGGTCCTCACCGGCGTGGTGGCAGTCGTCGTTGCCGTGGTGTTTGTGCTCGAATCGGCACGCGGCGGCGAGCTCATGGAGGTCCTGCTGTTGGCGATCAGCTTGGGAGTTGCTGCCGTACCCGAGGGGTTGCCCGCCGTCGTCACGATCGTCTTGGCACTGGGCCTGCAACGTCTGGCCCGCCGACAGGCGCTCATCCGCAAGCTGCCCAGTGTCGAAACTCTCGGCTCCGTCACCGTCATTTGTAGCGACAAGACCGGTACGCTCACGCGCAACGAAATGACCGTGCGCGAAGTGGTGCTGGCCGATCGGCACTACGAAGTGACCGGCGTCGGCTACGAGCCGCACGGCGCATTTTTGCGCTTACCCGAGCGGCACAACGTCGCTGCCCAGTCGGACCCGGTATTGAACCAGGCGCTGCTGGCAGCCGCACGCTGCAACAATGCAGAACTGATATCCTGACCCGACGGTGGCTGGACCGTCGTGGGCGATCCCACCGAAGGCGCTTTGCTGGTCGTCGCCGCCAAAGCAGACATAGACGTGCACGCTCCCCGCGACATCCTCTTGGAAGTTCCCTTCGATTCCGAACGCAAAATGATGTCGGTGGTCGTGCGCGAAAGTAGCGGCGAGCCGTTTGTGTACGTCAAAGGGGCACCCGAAGTGGTGTTGCCACGTTGCACGCATTGGCTGCGCGATCACGGTCCCGAACCGCTGGCATCCAGCGATCGAGACCGGCTGGTGCATATCAATGCCGAGATGGCCAGTCGGGCACTTCGGGTCCTGGCAGTGGCGTATCGGATCGCCGAGGTGGCCGACTCTCTGGATCTGGAGCGCGACTTGGTGTTCCTCGCACTGGTCGGCATGATGGATCCGCCGCGACCGGAGGTCTACGACGCCGTGCGCACGTGTGGCACCGCGGGCATCCGTCCGGTGATGATCACAGGCGACCATCCTGGTACCGCCTGGGCCATCGGCCAGGAGCTGGGATTGGCCGCTACTCAGGAAGAAGTGCTCACCGGTACGCAACTGGACTCGCTGACCGACGCCGCCTTGTGCCAGCACGTGGAGCGCATCCGCATTTATGCTCGGACCAATGCCGAGCACAAGTTGCGTGTGGTGCGGGCGTGGAAGAAACGCGGTGCCGTGGTAGCCATGACCGGTGATGGAGTCAACGATGCCCCGGCGATCCGCGAAGCCGACATCGGCATCGCCATGGGCCGCACCGGTACCGATGTCACGCGCGAGGCAGCTGATATGGTCCTTTTGGACGACAACTTCGCCACCATCGTCAACGCGGTCGAGGAAGGACGCGCAATCTATGCCAATGTCGAAAAAGTAGTGCACTATCTTCTGGCATGCAATGCCAGCGAGGTCCTGCTGATTTTTCTGGCAGGCCTTTTGGGCCTGCCCCGGCCGGTGAGCGCGACGCAAATATTGTGGATCAATTTGATTACCGACGGGCTGCCGGCACTGGCGCTGGGAGTGGAGCCGCCGGAGCCCGATCTGATGCAACGTCCGCCGCGCCCAGCTCGTGAGCCGGTCCTCTCCCGGCAACGGGGACTCAGGATCCTCGCCCATGGGATGTTGCTTGCCTTTTGTTGCCTGGGCGTGTCGGTCACGCTTCTATACGGCCTGTCCCTGAGCCCAGAGCAGGCACAGGTAGGCACCTTCTGCACTGTGGCTTTCAGTCAGCTGACTTTCTCCCTGGCGTGTCGCAGTCACACGCGCGTCATGCCCCAACTGGGTCTGTTCAGCAATCGTCATTTGCTCTTGGCCATGCTCGGCTCGGCGGTACTGCAAGCAGCCGTGGTCAGTCTGCCAGGCGTGCGGCACCTGTTCGACGCCCAATACCCGCTTTCGGCGACCGCATGGGCGGTGATCGTCGGTCTTTCCCTTCTGCCAGTGACTATCGTCGAAGTGGCCAAAATCCTGCGCAAACGGGCCGAACCTCGCCGGCAGCCGCGCCAGAGCTCGACACATACCTCTTGTACGGACACCGATTTACCGTTAGGCTAAAGGATGCGAGGCGTCGCCCTC
The DNA here is from genome assembly GCA_040289265.1 of Gemmataceae bacterium. Classification (GTDB taxonomy): domain Bacteria; phylum Planctomycetota; class Planctomycetia; order Gemmatales; family HRBIN36; genus PSKW01. The sequence goes on along the minus strand of PSKW01000007.1, from coordinate 88,457 downwards.
GGCGCAGCGTACGCGCGTAAGGAGCGAAAACACGCCCGATCGGTTGCCGATGTGGGAGCGCTGGCCATGAGACAACCGGGAAGGCCCCTGGCGCCGCAAGGACAAGCAAGCATGATGCGTGGTCTGTGGACTCGCCGCGCGTTGCTGCGTGTCGGTGGGCTAGGCCTTTTGGGCCTGGCCGGCTGGCTACGTCTGCAAGCCACTGCCTCAGCAAATAGGCCGCGTGTCCGCTCGGTGATTTTACTGCAGCATTACGGAGCCCCGAGCCATATTGATTTGTGGGATCCCAAACCGGACGCTCCCGTGGAAATTCGCGGCGAATTCAGTACCCTCGCCACTTCGCTTCCCGGCTACCGTGTCACCGAGATCATGCCGCATATCGCCCGCATCTGCCACCGGCTGACCATCGTGCGCTCCATGCACCACCGGGTGACCAATCACAACCCGGCGACGTACCAAGCGCTGACCGGGTATACGCCGGAGCGGGACCAGGTACAAGTGGCGGCGTCGAGCAGCGATTGGCCGGCTTTGGGCGCTGTCCTGGCTCGCTTCCGCGCGCATGGGCAGATCGGCCCCACAGCCCCCTTCGTCCAGCTTCCGCATGTCGCCTTCGATCAGGTTTACAAGTGCCCCGGCCAGGGAGGGGGCTGGCTGGGCAAAAAATACGATCCGTTGATCCTGGTCGGCGACCCCAGTCGGCCAGATTATCGTGCCGACGAGTTGTATCTGCCCGCGGATCTCCCAGTCGAGCGTCTCGAGGACCGTCGCACCCTTTTGCAGACCGTGGAGGCCCGGTTGCGCCGGATGGAGCACATCGGGCTCGGGCACGACGATGCCTATTACCAGCGGGCCTTTGCCATCCTGGCGGCGCCGGCAACTCGACGTGCGCTCGACTTGTCCGCCGAGCCCCCTGCGGTCCGCGACCGGTACGGACGCAACAAGGTGGGACAAAGCTACTTGCTGGCGCGCCGACTGGTAGAGGCCGGCGTGCATTTTGTCACGTGCTTCAACGGCTCCAATCCGGCGGACGGTTGGGACACGCACGCCAATAACTTTGCCGAGCTGAAGCATCGGCTCATGCCGGCTGACGACTTGGCCTTTTCGGCATTGATCGAGGATTTGCACGTCCGCGGGTTGCTGGATTCGACCCTGGTTATCTGGGCCGGCGAGTTCGGACGCAAGCCGCACGTAGCCCAGCCGGGGCCTACCTTCGTAGGGAAAGCCGGCCGCGATCACTGGCCCTACTGTTACTCGATCGTCCTGGCCGGCGGTGGCGTCCGGCAGGGCATGCTGTACGGCGCCTCGGACCGTTTCGGAGCTTACCCCCAAGAAAAGCCTGTGACCCCCGCCGACCTGGCAGCCACTGTGTACTGGGCTTTGGGCATAGATCCCCACGCCGTGCTCACCGATCAGGCAGGTAGACCGCTCACGCTGACTTCTGGGACGCCGATCCAAGAATGGTTCGGATAAACGCTTCATTATCCGCGGTCGCTGGTGCCAGGCCGTTCAAGACGGCAGCGCCGCTATTCTGCCCCTAGTGCCGATCTGGCCACGATGGTTTTGTGATAGCGCGAAAGCGAGGCAGGAAGGATGCACGAACCAGCAGGAACTGGAACGGAGTCGGCAGCGGTTCCGGCTGAGCCCCAAGCCGGGAAGGAAACGGTCCGTTTGCCTTCGCAGCCGGTGGCCCCGCTGGCGCCCTGGCTGATTCTCGTCGGCCTGTGTGCGCTGCTCTTCTTTTATGGCATCCACATCGGCGAGTTGTACCGTACCGAGTCGCTGCGGGCGATCGTAGCCGCCGAGTTTCTGCGCACGGGCAATTGGGCCGTCCCGACACTGTACGGCGAACCTTTGTTGACCAAGCCGCCGGGCATATATGCCCTCATCGCTTTGGCCAGTTGGCCTTTCGGCGCCGTGAGCGAATGGACGGCGCGGCTTCCCTCGGCATGGGCAGCCACCTTGACGGTCCTGCTTTTTTACTGGTACGGAGCGCGCCATCTAGGCCGCATCGGCGGGCTCGTTTTGGCCGTGAGCGCGCCTTGCAGCTTCCTCTGGTTGGAAAAAGCCGGCACTGCCGAAATAGACATGGTCCAAGTGTTTTGGGTAGCCGCTGCTCTGATGTTCTTTTTCCGCGCCATGGAATGCTATGGGCTCCACTGCGCGAACTCCGTCCGAGCCGAAGGCGACGGCACATGCCGCCCGGCTCGTGCCGGCAGTCGCTGGTTGTGGTGGATGCTAGCGCTTTTGTGCGTAGCAGGAGGCGTGCTCACTAAATGGACAGCACCGGTATTTTTTTATCCCACGGCCTTGGCATTCTTGGCATGGCACCGGCGACTGCGCGTGCTGCTTCGGCCCGAGCACCTGCTCAGTGCGGTCGTGGCGGCATTGCTGTGCCTAGGCTGGGTGGCTCTAGTCGCCCATCAGGTAGGCTGGGATGTTTTCTACCAGACCGTGATGCAAGAAGCCTTGCCCCGGTTGTCGCACGCCCATCATGTGGCTACGCCGCTGGAAACCATAACGGAAACCGCTTTGCATCCTGGAAAGCTATGGGCGGTCAATCTGCCTTGGGCGCTGCTGGCCTTGCTCACCTTTTGGCCAGCATACTACCGCGAGCTGCCTGCTGGGGAGCGTTGGCTGGCGACCGCTTTCCACGCTTGGGCATGGCCCAACTTGCTCGTTTGGACTATCCTCCCGGACCATGCCACTCGGCATAGCTTCCCGCTTTTTCCGGGTATCGTCGGGCTCGGAGCGCTTGTCGCCTGGCGGTGGCTCTGTGGGCACCTGGCCGGACGGGCGCAGCGAATCACTGCACTGACATTGGTCGTGGCCGCCGCCGTTTATACCCTGGCTGCCATCGGCTTTGCGGGTGTCGCCTTGTGGCGTTGGCCGCGCGAGAGTTGGCTTCTGGCAGCCATCGTGAGCGCTATCACCGTTTGGGTGGCATGGGAAACTTATGCCAGCTGGCGTGCGGGTTTGCGCTCGGGTTTATTTTTCGGGCTGGTGTTGCTGTGGTGCCTGGTAAAACTGTCGTACACGCACTTTTACGTCCCTGTACGCAACGCCGGACGCGAGCCACGCGCCAAAGGGCTGGCCTTGCGCGAGCACGTACCCGAAGGACAGATTCTCTATGTGTTCCAGGCCAAGGACGAGGGCATTATGTTTTATTACGGCCGGCCGGTACGACGACTGCAAAACGTCGAGGCCCTGCCGCGCACCGCGGAGCCTCAGTATTTTGTCCTTACCGAGAAAGAGTTCGAGCATTTTCGGCGGCGCGAAGACTGGAAAGTGGACAAAGCGGTTCGCTTCCCGGACGAGCAAGGAGACCCGATGTTTTTAGTCCAGGCGCGGCGTGTGGAGCCGCCCATCTTGGAGGCTGTCCGTAGGTTGCCGCCGCATCGGCTGGCTCGACATGAGAAGAATCAACCGCAGAGGACGCAAAGAACCGCAGAGAAAAACCATTAGGCCCTGCTCCGCGTTCCTCGGCGAACTCTGCGGTTTACCTGCTGCGCATCCCTCGCCGAGCTCTGCGGTTTACCTGCTCCCAATACAATCAACCGCAGAGGACGCAAAGAACCGCAGAGAAAAACCATTAGGCCCTGCTCCGCGTCCCTGGGCTAACTCTGCGGTTTCTCTGCTCCGCGTCCCTCGGCGAACTCTGCGGTTCCCTTTACTCTGCATCCCTCGCCGAGCTCTGCGGTTAGCAGCGACGCGGTTCAACAGAACCAGACGTTCGCTGCCAGAAACGAAGCGTCTTTGGAGCCCGAAACGTAGACGACCCATGAGCCTATACGCGTCACAGCCCCGTGTTTACCGAGTGAGCGAAATCAACGCCTTGGTACGTGCGCTCTTGGAAAGCGAATTTGCCGACGTATGGATCGAAGGCGAGATTTCCAATTACAAGCAACACGCCTCCGGCCACATTTATTTCACCCTCAAAGACGACAAAGCACAACTCAACGCGGTGATCTGGCGGGAGCAAGCACGCCGACTGTCTTTTCGGTTTGCCGATGGCATGGCCGTCAGGGCCTACGGCTATTTGACCTGCTATGTCGAAGGGGGCCGGTACCAGCTGATCACGACCCAGTTACAACCGCGCGGCCAGGGCGCTCTGCAGCAGGCGCTGGAGCTGCTCAAACAGCAGCTGGCGCGCCGCGGCTTTTTCGATCCCGCCCATAAAAAGCCTTTGCCCCGCTTTCCCCGGCGGATCGCTTTGGTCACCAGCAAGGAAGGAGCAGCGCTGCGCGATATGGTGCGTATCTTGTCGCGGCGCTGGCCTTTAGCGGAGCTCTGGGTCTGTCCCGTGCCAGTGCAGGGCCAAGGCGCCGCCGAACAGATTGCCGCCCGCATAGCGCAACTCAATACGCTCCCCGGCATTGACGTCATGATCGTTGGTCGTGGCGGAGGCAGTCTCGAGGACCTGTGGGCCTTCAACGAAGAAATCGTAGCCGAAGCTCTTTTTCGCTCGCGCATACCGACCGTCAGTGCCGTAGGCCACGAAGTGGATTACACCATCGCCGACTTCGTCGCCGATCGGCGGGCAGCGACGCCCAGCGAAGCCGCAGAAATCGTCGTCCCGGACCGGCGCGAAGTGTTCCAGCGCCTGACGACCTGGAGAGACCGGCTGCACAAAGCTCTGCGTGCCTGGCTGACCGAAAAAAGGCAGAGCTTGACCCGACTGGTCCGGTCTGCTCCACTGAGTCGGCCTACAGCTCGCTTGCACGACCTGCTCCAGGAAGTGGACGAGCAATCGGAACGCTTGCTGCAAGCGGGCCGCCGGCGTCTGCAACAACTCGGCGAGCGGGTCCAGCATACGGCTTTGCGCCTGGATACGCTCAGCCCCTTGAATGTGCTCAAACGCGGCTATAGCCTGACTTGGAAACTCGGCCAATCTACCTGCGTGCGTTCCTGGCAGGAAGTGCAGCCGGGCGATTGGGTATGTACCCGCTTGCACGTCGGCACTATCCTCTGCCGCGTGGAATCGTCGCAACCAGGAGAATTAACTCGATGACGGACTGTTCTGCATTGACCTTCGAAGAGGCACTCGCGCGGCTCGAGGCGGCCGTCGAAGCTTTGGAGCGCGGCGACCTTCCTCTGGAAGAAGCCTTGCGCCGATACGAAGAGGGGGTGCGTTACTACCGGCACTGTGTCGCGCTGTTGCAACAGGCCGAACAGCGTATTCTCGAACTGCAAGACGTGAACGAGCACGGGCAGCCGGTGTTGCGCCCCTTCGGTCCTGGACACCCTGCACCAGCCACGGGCGCAAGCGAGGATTCCGGTCCCACGGCGTCTGCCGATGCCGGCAGCAGATCGCCAGGTTGAAGCCGACTTGCCAGGCACACATTCAGGCTGGGGGTCGTCATGGCGACCGAAGATGCGCATAGCCGGAACAGCTTGTCAGCGCTCTGGCAGGCGTACCAGCACTCGGTAGACCAGCGGCTGGCTCGCTACTTGGACGCGCAAGCGGATCGGACGCCAGCGCGTTTGCTGGATGCCATGCGGTACAGTCTGCTGGCGCCTGGCAAACGCTTGCGTCCGCTTTTGGTCTTGTTGGTCGCCGAGGCCCTAGGCGGCCAAGTACAAGCGGCCCTGCCCGCTGCCTGCGCCGTGGAGATGGTCCACTGTTATTCGCTGATCCACGACGATTTGCCGGCTATGGATGACGATGATGTGCGACGCGGTCGTCCCGCGTGCCACCGGCAGTTCGACGAGGCCACAGCCATCCTGACCGGCGACGCGCTATTGACGCTCGCTTTCGAGATCTTGGGGCACGACGTGCACCCGCCTGAAGTAGCTACACGCTGCGTCGTCGAGCTAGCCCAGGCAGCGGGTCCGGCGGGCATGGTCGGTGGTCAGATGGACGATCTGTTGGCCCAGGGCAAACCCGGCAACCTGCCTGGGCTCGAATCGTTGCACTGGCGTAAAACCGGGTTGCTGCTGCGCGCGTCGCTCAGGCTCGGTTTTTGGGTCGCATCGCCCCGGCTAGCGCCTGACGAGCAAACCCGTTGGCTGGCCCTCGTGGACGACTACGCCGCTTCCTTCGGTCTGGCCTTTCAAATAGCCGACGATCTGTTGGACGTGCAAGGGGATGTCGAGCGCGTGGGCAAGCCACTGCGTCGCGACGCCGCACGCGGCAAACTGACCTTTCCTGGCCTGGTAGGGATCTCGGCTAGTCGCGCTCGGCTTGCCGAACTGTGCCGCCGAGCCGCACAGATAGCCGCGCGTGCCGGCCCGCGCGCCGAACCCTTGGCAGCTTTAGCCACTTTCCTGGCCCAATACGGAGGTATCGCCCCGCTGGCATCGGATGCCCAGAGTCCATGAACCAGACGAACCGCTCTCCGACAAGGAAACGAACCGCAGCGCACGCGGCGGTAAAAAGAAAAGGGCTTTGTCTTCTGCGTTTTTCCGCGTTTTCTGCGGTCACGCCACCGTCCGCACGCCACAGAACCGCAGAGGACATCAAGGACGCACACTTCTGGCCTGATCTTTTCACTCGACAAAATGCTAAAAAGAAAACGAGGGACGACCGCAGCGGCGGTCGCCGACGGGTGAGCAGAGGGGACGCGCATGGGAGGATTGCTCTATCGCATCGAGTCTCCGGCGGATCTGCACCACCTGAGCGATAAAGAACTGGACCAGCTGGCTCAGGAGATGCGCGACGAACTGATCCGGGTCTTGCGGCTGCGCCCAGCGCATTTCGCCAGCAATCTGGGTGTGGTCGAGTTGTGCCTCGCCTTGCATTTGACTTTCGATTTCCGCAAAGACCGGCTCATTTGGGACACCGGACATCAGGTGTATCCCCATAAGCTGCTCACGGGTCGCGCCCGGCAATTCCACACGATACGCACCCGCGGCGGACTTATGGGCTATCCCAATCCGCACGAAAGCGATTACGATCTGTTCATGACGGGCCACGCCGGCTGCAGCATTTCCTGCGGACTGGGTCTGAAGACCGGCGACGACTTGCAGGGCCATCCCGAACGGCACACAGTGGTGGTCATCGGCGACGGCGCCTTGCCTTCGGGCATCGTCTACGAGGCCATGAACAACGCCGGGGGCTTGAACAAAAATGTGCTCATCATCCTCAACGACAACAAAATGTCCATCTGTCCTCGCGTCGGCGGCCTGGCCCAGGCCCTCGATCGCGCCCGCCTGGCCCCTTTGTACCAGGACGCCAAAGAGTGGATGCATTCTTTTTTGAGTCATCTGCCTATCGTCGGCAATCTGGCCCATCAGGCCTTCGATCAAGTGCGCGATGCCCTCAAAGCTCTGCTCACCGGGGGCATGCTCTTCGAAGAGTTAGGCCTGCGCTATTTTGGTCCTGTGGACGGACACGATCTGCCGAGCTTACGGCGCTGGCTGAGCGATCTGAAAACGCAAAAAGGGCCGATTTTGCTCCATGTGTTCACCGAGAAGGGCCACGGCGTGCCCCAAGCAAGCCAGGACCCAGTCACGTTCCACACCCCTCCGCCGTTCGCCGAAGTCGGCCCGGACCGGACCATCGTCAGTTTTCGCAAAAGCTCTAGCCCGGCTTACACCGATGCCGTCAGCCAGGCAATTTATCAGCTGATGCGCGAAGACCGTCGGGTGGTAGCCATTACCGCAGCCATGTGTCAGGGGAACAAGCTGGAGCGAGTGCGTGCCGATTTTCCGGACCGCTTTTTCGACACCGGTATCTGCGAAGCCCATGCGGTCGCCTTTGCAGCAGGACTGGCCAAATCGGGCATGCGTCCTATCGCCGCCATCTATTCGACCTTTTTGCAACGCGCCTTCGATCAGCTCTTCCAAGAAGTGTCGTTGCAGAACTTGCCCGTCGTGTTCTGCCTCGATCGGGCAGGACTCACCGGACCGGACGGTCCGACCCACCACGGCGTCTTCGATATTGTTTATCTGCGGCTCTTTCCCCATTTCATCGTCATGGCGCCCGGCGACGCGTTGGATATCTTGCCCATGCTGCGCTTTGCATTGGCGCAAGCGGCACCCACGGCGCTGCGGTACCCGAAAGCAGCTCTGGAGCGTGTAGAGCGCACGCCCAGCGCCATCGAGCTGGGCCGTGCCGAAGTGTATCGCTGGGGCCGCGACGGCGGCTTCGTGGCCTACGGGCATGTATTCCCCTGGTGCGTCCGTGCTGCCGAGCTTTTGCGTCAGGAAGCCGGGCTGGACCTGACGGTGATCAACGCCCGGTTCGTCAAGCCTCTGGATAGCGACACCATCCTACAAGCTGTGCACCAACTTCCCTGGATTATTACTGTGGAAGAAGGTACGCTTGAGGGAGGTTTTGGCAGTGCCGTGCTGGAGGCAGCTAATCGTGCCGGCGTGGACACTCGCCGGATCTGCCGGCTCGGCTTGCCCGATCGCTACATCGAACACGGGGAACGCGAGGAGCTGCTTCGCGATTTGCGGCTGGACGTGGAAGGGTTGTGCCACACAGCCCGCGAACTGGCTGCACGCTGGCCCGCGCCGCGCGCAGGAGCGGGACACCCACCCAACCTGCCCCTGGCGGGACGACGCGCAGCAGTCGAGCCAGTCCAGCACCATCGTCCCCGAGCATGAGCGGCACCGCCCACCGGCGCCCTTGCCTGGGGCCGATACCGGTCCGCGGCTCCGACGTTGCGCCGCGCTCGGGATCAGATGGACTGCATAGCTCGTGTACGAGTATAGGTGACAGTACGAGGAACATACTATGAGAGGACAAGTGCTCGCAGCCAATGTGGTCGTCTTCATCGCCAGTTTTTGTACGCTGGTCATCGAGCTGGTGGCTGGACGTATACTGGCTCCCTACGTCGGCGTCTCCCTTTATACCTGGACCAGCATCATAGGCGTCGTCCTCGCCGGCATCAGTGTCGGTGCTTATCTGGGGGGCATCATCGCCGACCGCTATCCCAGCCACAAGACGTTGGGCTGGCTTTTGTTTCTTTCCGGAGTATCCGCTTTCACGATCCCCCCACTCATGAATTTGCTCGGCGAAGGGGAGTTCCTGCGCCAATACATCGCCGAAAAACTCGACATTACTATCCCCCTCATGGCACGCGTATTGATCCTCACTGTCGCGGTATTTTTCGTGCCCTCCACGATACTCGGTATGATCTCGCCTGTCGTCGTGAAACTCACCGTACAGAATCTGGAGACCACCGGAAATGTCGTCGGCAAGATCTATGCTTTTTCCACGCTCGGCTCTATTCTCGGCACTTTTGCCACAGGTTTCTTCCTCATCGAATGGGTGGGTACACGCACGCTGATTTTTATCGTAGGCGCCGTATTGGTAGCTTGCGCTCCTCTGTTCGGCACTATGGGCCGCGGCCGTCCCCACCCGGCTGCGCTGGTCGCTTGCCTCATTTTCTTACCTTCTTCCACCGGCCTCCTCTATGCCAAAAGCGATGCCTTTTTGCGGGCTGTGGATCTTTTCAGCCACGCCCTGTTCGTCAAGGAGAGCAACTATTATACCATCCGCGTGTCCGAGTCCGAGGACTTTCACCGCGACACCAACCAACCTATCGAGCTGCGGAAACTAGTATTGGATCATCTCGTCCATTCCTACACATCTATGGACGACCCAACGTATTTGCATTACGAATACTTGCGTATTTATGAAGAAATCATAGCCTGGCGCCAATGGCTACAAAAGAAAACCGATGCCGATTATACCTTCGACATCTTGTTCATCGGTGGCGGGGGCTACACATTGCCCCGCTATATAGACCACGTCTATCCCAGGGCACGCGTGGACGTCGTCGAGATAGATCCGTGGGTGTCCCGAGTTGCGGAGAAATATCTCGACATCGAGCAGCGCCGTATTCGCACGTACAACGAAGACGGACGCTGGTATGTCATGAATTGCAAAGACCGCAAGTACGACTTCATTATCATGGATGCCTTCAACGACCTGGCTATCCCCTATCACCTGACAACGCGTGAATACAACGCCCATCTGAAACGCTTGCTCAAGCCGGATGGACTGGTGATGGCCCTGGTCATTGACAACATTGGCAAAGGACGTTTTTTACCGAGTTATATGACCACGCTCTGGTCCGTTTTCGACCACTTGAACCTGATCGTGATGGAGGACTGGGAACTGGAGCAGATCGGCCACACGACGTGCATCGTGGTCGCCGGAGAGCGGCCTTTCGATAGCGCATCTTTTCGCCGCTTTCTGAAGGAGAGGCAGGACCGAGGCAAAGAGGCAGTGTCACGCGTCGTAGACGAGCCCAAGATGATTTTTTACCTGAATAGCCGGGAACCGAAGCCCATCCTGCTGACCGACGATTATGTGCCTGTAGACAATCTCATCGCCCCCCTTTTCGAGGAGCGCTTCGGCTACCGTCGCCAGCATCAATGAGGCGTGGCCACGGTGCGCCGAGCGAACAAACAAGGAGAGCCCTGGGCAACGCTCCGGCGGGGAACCGGATCGGACGAGTACGGTCCGAGCCGTCTGCCGCAAAGCGGACCGGCCAGGATGCGCGGTCAGCGCCGTTTTTTCCTGCGCCCTGCGACCTCGTCGGGAGTCAAAGCGCCCAGGCGCTCGAACAGGTGAGCCAAAGAGGCCTGCAGTTTGCGGAAGTCGTCTTCGCACAGGCTTTCATTGGGAGCATGGGCGTAGGACAGAGGATCTTCGATACCCAAGAGCAAGGCGGGAACGTTGCCGAGCAACTCGGTGAGTGGACCGACGAATCCGATGGTGCCCCCGCAGCCGATGGCGATGGGTTTGCGACCGTACCCCGCTTCCAACGCTTGCAGAGCTGCCTGAAACGCCGGCCCTTGCGGATCGGTCATCCACCAACAGACCGGAGGTCCATAAGGGGTCACCCGCACCTTGACCCCCCAGGGCGGGTCCTGGGTCAGCAGGCTTTTGAGAGCTGCAAAAACCTCGGCAGGCCTTTGATCGGGCACGATACGCACGCTGACGATGGCAGCCGCTTTGGGCAATACCTGATTGGAGGCACTGCGCAGCGAGCTGGCTTCCTGGGCGATGACGGTGACGGCAGGCCAGCGCCAGGTTTGCTCGTAAGGCGAGACATTTTTCATATTGGCCCAGCGTACGCCAGGTAGCAAACCGAATTCGCTGCGCAAGCGCCTGTCGTTGCGAGGCAGTCGGGCGAACATCTTCTTCTCGCTGGCAGACACGCGTCGTACTCGCTTGTAGAAAGCGGCGCTGGGAATGCGCCCGTTGTCCCAGTACAAGCGGGCCAAAATGACATCGAGCGCGAGGGCGGCGTCCGGTAGCAAGCCCCCGCCCATGCCCGAGTGCACCGGTCTTTCTAACGCTTCCACTTCCACCAGTGCAGCGACGATCCCGCGCAGAGAATAAGTCAGACTCGGCAAGCCGCTTTGCAGGTTTTCCGTGTCGGTAACCACGACACAATCAGCCTGAATCTGGTGGCGGTAATTCCGGAAGAATTCCATAAGATGCCGCGACCCGACTTCTTCTTCGCCTTCGACGAGCACTTTGACATTGATGGGCAGTGCTCCGCGGACTTTCAGAAAAGCAGCCACCGCAGCCAGGTGGGCGACGATAGCCCCCTTGTCGTCAGCGGCTCCTCGACCATACAAACGCCCGTCGCGACGTGTCAATTGCCAGGGATCGGATTGCCATTGCTCCAGATAATTGACCGGTTGCACGTCATGATGCGCATACAAAAACAAGGTCGGTCGGTCGGGAGCGTGCAGCCAGTCGCCATAAACGTAAGGATACGAACCAGGCTGGCGCAAGATCTGGACATGCTCTAGTCCTGCCCGCTGCATGAGGGCGCTGACCAGTTCGGCGCTGCGATCTATCTCGGCAGCGTGTTCGCCGTCGGTGCTGATGCTGGGAACAGCGACCAGGGCACGCAAGTCCTCGACCGCCTGACCGTAATGGTTGTCCAGCCAGTGAACAATATCGCGCATGGTGTAACCCGTCTGCTTGGCGTCCGGCCGCTTCGGCAGTGCTGCCACCTGGCACGCGTGCAGCGCTAGCGCCCGCCGAAGGGCATCTGCCTCGTCCTTCGCACGGTTGCCCTATTTGAATGCAAACAGACCGCCATCGTCAAGCCTCTAATGGCCGGCCGACCCTTATTGCACAGTATACCGAGAGGACCGACCGAAAAAGCCACGGTGTGGGACCGACAACGACGCGCCCCGAGCGGCTATGTCCGATGCCGAAGGCAAAGGAGTACCATGGCGGCTTGCCCAAAGACGCGCCCGCTAGAAGCAGAAAAGCCTTCTCGTCTGTGCAACGCCGACCGTCACGGTGCCACTTTCTTTCCCGTACCTGCACACCATCCCCAAAGCGCGTCGAGAGCCTTTCGGCTGACGCTTTTACGGGTGATATGCGCGGCGCATACACAGTACGGGGCCGTCACACACAGATGGCTCTACGCGGGTGCTGGTTGCGCAGTTTGACAGGTGCTGTACTCGGAGGTTTCTCGAACGGCCACAGCTCGAGCAAAAAAGACCGGCCCTGGGCCGAAATCCCAGGGCCGGCACAAAGTAATCGGCAAACACAAAGCCACAAAGATGCTAGGAGACAGCTGCGGGTTGAGCGGCAGCCGCTGGCTGCTCCGTCGCGGCGTCTTCTCCGACAAAACCGAGCTTTTTATCGCCTTCGGCTTCGAGCAAAACGACGCGGATGACTCGCTTGCCGGCGAAGTTGCCGCGCAGCAACTCTTCGGAAAGCGGATCCTCGAGCAGATGCTCGATAGCTCGACGCAGCGGACGGGCACCGAACTCGGGGCTGAATCCCTTGTCAATGAGGAATTCGCGCGCCGTAGGTTCGAGGACCAGTTTGAGCCCCTTGTCTTCGAGTCGCTTGTAGACCTTTTCCAGCTCGATGTCCACGATCTGCTGCAAGTCTTCACGAGTCAGCGGACGGAAGACAATGATATCGTCCAAGCGGTTGAGGAACTCGGGCCGGAAGTGAGCTTCCAGGGCCTGTTTGAGAGTCTCTTTCATTTTTTCGTAGGTGGTGTCGGCATCGCGCTTGCTGAAACCGAGCGGATTGCGGTTGGTAATCTGCTCGGCGCCGGCATTGGTGGTCATGATGAGGATGGTATTTTTGAAGTCCACGGTACGGCCGAAGCTGTCGGTGAGCCGCCCCTCTTCCATGATCTGGAGCAACATGTTCCAGACGTCGGGGTGGGCTTTTTCGATTTCGTCGAGGAGGATGACGCTGTAAGGCCGGCGTCGGATTTTTTCGGTGAGCTGACCGCCTTCCTCGTAGCCGACGTATCCGGGGGGCGCACCGATGAGCCGGCTGACGTTGTGTTTTTCCATGTACTCGGACATGTCGATCTGGACCAGGGCGTTCTCGTCGCCGAACATGAACTCGGCCAATCGTTTGGCGAGCAAAGTCTTGCCCACACCGGTCGGACCGGCGAAGATGAAGCAGCCGATGGGCCGTTTGGGGTCCTTGATGCCGGAGCGACTGCGACGCACGGCCCGAGCGATAGCCGAGATGGCTTCCTTTTGACTGACCACGCGCCGGCCCAGTTCTTCTTCCATGCGCAAAAGGCGCGTGGTTTCTTCGTCGCTGAGACGCTTGAGCGGCACGCCGGTCATCTTGCTGACGACCTCGGCGATGACTTCTTCGTCCACGACGCCGTCCACTTCGCTGGATTTTTCGCGCCATTCCTGGAGCAAGGCCTCTTTTTTGCGTTTGAGTTTGTCGGCCTGATCGCGCAGGGCGGCAGCCTTTTCGAAATCCTGCTCGGCGACGGCAGCCTCTTTTTCCTGGTTGAGCCGCTCGATTTCCTCGTCCAACTCGCGCAAATCTGGGGGACGCGTCATAGCCTTGAGCCGGATGCGCGCGCCGGCTTCGTCAATGACGTCAATGGCCTTGTCGGGCAGGCAGCGCCCTGTGATGTAGCGATCGGACAGTTCCACGGCGGCTTCCAAGGCGTGATCGGTGTACTGGACACGGTGATGGGCCTCGTAACGATCGCGCAAGCCGCGCAAAATCTCCAGGGTCTGTTGCTTGCTGGGCGGATTGACGATGATCTGCTGGAAGCGTCGCTCCAGAGCACCGTCTTTTTCGATATATTTGCGATACTCGTCGAGCGTCGTGGCGCCGATGCACTGGATTTCGCCGCGTGCCAATGCCGGTTTGAGCACATTGGAGGCGTCAATGGCTCCTTCGGCACCGCCGGCGCCCACCAGGGTATGCAATTCGTCAATGAAGAGAATCGTATTGCGGGCACGCCGCACTTCGTTCATGACCGCTTTGATGCGCTCCTCGAATTGGCCACGGTATTTGGTGCCGGCGACCATCATGGCCAGATCCAAAACGACGATCCGCTTGTCGCGCAGCAGATCTGGGACATTGCCGTCCACGATCATTTGGGCGAGTCCCTCGACGATGGCCGTTTTGCCCACGCCGGCTTCTCCGAGCAACACCGGATTGTTTTTGGTGCGTCGGCTCAGGACCTGGATTACGCGCTCGATTTCGTTTTCGCGACCGATGACCGGATCGAGCTTGCCCTGACGGGCCAGTTCGGTCAAGTCGCGTCCGAAACTGTCCAGTGCCGGCGTCTTCGATTTGGAAGCCTTGCCTGCCGCTCGCTCTCCGCCGCTATCCACTGCGTCTGGCATGTTATGCCCCAAGAGATTGAGAACCTCTTCGCGTACTTCGTCCAGCTTCAGTCCCAATTGCATCAGGACTTGAGCTGCAACCCCTTCTTGCTCGCGCAAAAGACCCAAAAGCAGATGTTCCGTGCCGACATAATTATGGTTGAGATTGCGCGCTTCCTCGATGGCATATTCGACCACTTTTTTGGCCCGAGGCGTCAAGGGCAGCTTGCCCATGGTGACCATCTCGTTGCCGGACGAGACGAGTCTTTCCACCTCACGCCGGATTTTTTGCAGGTCCACGTCCAGATTTTTGAGGACGTTGGCGGCGACACCCGATCCTTCCTTGACCAGACCGAGTAGGATGTGCTCCGTGCCCACGTACTCGTGATTGAGCCGCTGCGCTTCTTGATTGGCCAGTTGCATCACTTTGCGGGCACGGTCGGTAAATTTCTCGTACATCGCTCTGCGTTCCCCCAAACTTTTCCAGTCATGGCGGGTAAGCCCGGGTACATAATACCCCAGCAAGTCGGGGCAATGCCAGACCGGCTTGCGCATCCGCCCGACCGGGACTGGTCCTCTAACCCATTATAGCCCCCTGTGCAAGTGGTGACATTGCCATCGCGGTCCGAGTCAGGGCAGCACGGCTTCGAATCACCTGGTACGCGTTGAGATTTGCTAAAAGACAAAAAGACTCGGGCAGTTTGCTCAGCTTCATGCAGCCTATCCAGACGTCCCAACTTGACGTCCGGCATCCGGTAGACCGACGTGATTCTTTACCGGCGCATAGCGTCCGGCCCTGGTTCACCAGGGGCCGCACGTGTCGTGCACCCGCCTTATTTTTGCGGGCGCTGAGTATTGAAGATCCGCGGGTCGAAAGGATCGGGGCGTGCCGGTCTAGGCTGCTGACTTTGTCCTGGAGGACGCGATTGTCCCACGATTTGTCCGCCGGGCAAATCGGGCGCCGCTCCTGTGGGCAGTCGTGGTCGGTATGCCTCGGGAGTTGCGTTGTAAAACGAGCGGATGTCGCCTGGCATGAAACCATTCGCGGCAGAGCGCCGGCGCAAAAAGGACCCCAGACCTGGGATAGGATCGCCGCCCATACTGGGGCGTGCGAACAAACGTTTGAGTAGATCCAACGGCCCGGCGCGCGTCTGGGGAGCGCCCGTATTGCCGGCAGCCGCGGGCGTGCTATCGGGAGACGAGGTGCTCGGCTTGCTTTCACTGGGGCCAGCAATTCCTGAAAACGGCGACGGCGCTTCCTGCCCATCGGCGGGACGAGCTGGCGCAGTTTGCTGATCTTCGGCAAAAGCACTCTTGGCCGCCGATGAGGCCGACGATTCCGATATCAGCAAGTCGCCGTCCGACACGCGTCGCGGATCCGGCTTGGCGCAAGCCACTGTTTTCACCCATTCGTCGAGGATGCGGTACGCCGCGGCATGGGGACCGGCCAAGGGTGGCCGACGTGCTCCCCCGTGCGCTTGAATAGCCTTGATCAAAAGCGGACTGTGCTCCGGTGCCTCCATATCTATAGCAGCAAGCACTTGCAAAAGGTTTTGCCGCGTCAGCGCGGGCGTCTGCATATGTGCACCCACAGGACGCGTAAGCACAAAACTGGTGGTCCGACTGTCGGCGCTATGGCATCCCGATCCGGCACACGAGTTAAATAAGATCGGCTGCACCCGCCGGGTGAAATAACTCATGTTCTCCGGCGTGGTTGCCGAGATTGCCAGCCCGGAGGGAGAATCAGTGCCAGTGACATTTGGTTCGACCGCCGAACTACTTCTGGCCAACAAAAGGCATAGCGCCGAGCACAGGGGCCACGCGCCCAGTATCCACAGTAGCCTGCTGCACGGGACAGTTTGCCGCATCTTTCGCATACGAAGTCGGCGTATACCCGTTCTCTCCGGCGTGTCAAGTCAATCAATGGCAGGTCGTCGCGCGCAGATAACACTTTATGCAGTAAAGAGTTGCAACATGGGCTGGGCTGTGCGCTTCAGGAGCGTGGATGAGAACGGCGATATCCTGCCAGGAGGCGGCCAGGAGTTAAGTGCGTGTAAATCTGTGTGGCGCTTAGATTTCTGTGCCCTAGAAGCTCCTGGACACTGCGAATATCGGCGCCTCGGTCCAACAAATGCGTCGCAAAGCTATGGCGCAAGGTGTGAGGCGTGGCATGTGCATCGGCTCCGCATCGGACTAGGTACCGTTCCAGGATGCGTCCCACACTGCGCACGCTCAAGCGGGTGTTGTTCTTGTTGAGGAACAGGGCTTGGGTATCGCCGCAGAGTTTTTGCAGCCTTTCCTGCCGGATGGCAAGCCAGCGGCCCAGCGCCCGACATGCCGCGCTCCCCAGGATAGCCAACCGCTCGCGTTTTCTCTTGCCGCGTACTCGGACAAAGCCTTCGTGTAGGTCCAGGTCATCCACGTTCAGCGACACCAATTCGCTGACGCGTACACCCGTGCTGTAAAGTGTCTCCAACAGGGCACGATCTCTGATGCCCAGCCAGGTATCTGCAGAGGGGAGGTCCAAAAGTCGAGCGATATCTTCTTCGGGCAGGAAGCGAGGCAGGCGCCTTGGCAACTTGGGCGCTCGAAGTGGACGGGTAGGGTTTTCTGCGATCACGCCGCGCATGAACAAAAAGCGGCAAAAAGAACGTACGGCTGCCAGCCTGCGGGCGATAGTCCGAGCCGAGTATTGTTGCCCATGCAGCCAGGCGAGGTACTGCCGTAATGCCTTTGTCGTCAGCACACGAGTGACATCCGCTCCGGCTTGGTCAGACCCGAGATAACCCACAAGGGATTGCAGATCTTCACGATATGCTTTGATCGTGTGGGCCGAAGCATTGCGCTCCGTGTCCAGGTAGCGCAGGAAGTCGGCGACGGCAGCCGGTATGCTCAGCTTGCCCAAAACCTGTCTCCTGTCGGGAGGAAGCGCCGGGTCCGCCAATCGCTTGTCCCTTGCCTGCGAACCCTTTCGGTGAGGACCGCTGCATCTAACCAGCTGAAACTGAGCGCCGGATTGGCGGCATACTCGCGGAACAGGTCAATAAGCTGCTCCCGGCTGGCAGAGTCGTAAACAAAGACGTACCGCTCGTCACCCTTGATCAGTGCCAGGATATTGACCTCACGCGGCACGGCTTTGCACTCCTCGAAGAGGGCGGCGCGCTCGGCCCGCAGTGACTATTCCAAATGGATGAAACCCACCTGGCAAGGCACGCTTGCCTGAGCGGGTCCTGTGTCTTGTCCGCCAATAAGTATCGAGCAATGGACGACGGTCTATTTGAGCGATCTGCCTCTGTGGCGGCGCACGCTCGGCGTCTGCCCCCACATGCTCTTCACTTTCGATTTTGTCCTACCTTTCGCGCCGGTCGCACCCACAAGTTCTGCACTTGGCCTGCAGTCATAGTCGGGTCGTGCCGTCAGCGAGCGAAGGAACCGTCCGCTCTGTGGCGCTCAGATCAGATCGCGTAAGCTGCGCAGGCCGATCTCCTCGCGGGCTACGAAAGGCTCCCCGTAGGCCACGCCGATCGCCCAGCCCCAATAGCGCGCGCGATCACGAATATCGTCGAGCAAGGTCGGCGGCTCCTCAGACCTGCCCACGACCATTTGCGACTGATAACTAGCCACTGCCCGCATTTTGGTTTCCAGATGCGCCGAAATATCCACCACGAACGAGGGACGCGGGTGGATGCGCAGGTGCAAGCTGAAGTAGTAATAGATGCGATCGGGTAAAAACGGATCTCCTGGCAAGTCGGTCTTGGTCAACTTGGCCCAGAAACGGGCTGCGTCCGCCAGACTGCTCGCCGCGACATGGTCCGGATGACTGTCCTCCCAATACGGAGCGAAAAGAATGCGCGGACGGAGCTGTCGGATCGCCCCTGCTAGCTTGGCACGTGCGGTCAGATCGGGGACGAGCGAGCGATTGGGCAAGCCCAGCTGGCCGCGCCAATCCAGCCCGAGGATCTGGCTGGCTCGCGCTGCCTCCTGCGCCCTGGTCTCCGGACTGCCGTGCGGCGTAGGCTCGCCATCGGTCAGATCCAACACGCCTACCGCGTGTCCTTCAGCTTTGAGAAGCGCTATGGTCCCCCCCATACCGATTTCCGCGTCATCCGGATGGGCTGCAATCACCAGAAAATCCAAACGCATCGGTACTGCTCCACGATACGAACTGCTCGCAAACACAACGCCGGACTCGACCGACTCGGCTGACGCAATATGGCTTCAACCAGTCTCTCGGGACGAACATAGTTGCCAGTCCCATGCCGCTTGCGATACGCCTGGGCTAATCGGCCGCTGGAGCTAATAATAGAGTGAGCAAAGTCTTCGTCCGCGCCAGGAAAATTCAAAAGGCGAAGACGAGGAAGGCGCCTTATGAGCAAGAAGAAAAAAATCCGCGTCGAGCTACGGAAAAACCGCTATCGTCCACCGCGGGAAAAAGATTGGACGCGGCGCTATTTACAGGCCGAGCTGGACAGCGACCAGGTGAGCGGAGCAGAGCGCGTACGCGCTCGTGGCGAGCTGTCCCGACGCCGCACGCTGGTTACCGACCGTCCGGAAGCAGCAGGCGTCCCCGCCCCCATGCCTGCCGTTGACGAAACCACCTGCCGCAAAGGCCGTGTTGTGCGCTTGCACGGCTTGTGGTGCACGGTAGCCGACGAAGAAGGCCGTCAATACCGCTGTGCCGTGCGCCGACTGCTGCGCACGCTCGCTACCCACGAGCGCAATATCGTCGTCACCGGCGACCGTGTCTGGTTTCGTCCGGTCACGACTCACGAAGGGATGATCGAGCGCATCGAGCCACGGCACGGGCTGCTCACACGCGCGTCGCGGCATCGCGAACACGTCATCGTCGCCAACGTGGACCAAATCGTCATCGTCGTCTCTTTGCGCGAGCCGGAACTCAAGCCCCACCTCATTGACCGCTTTCTGGTCAGTGCCGAACAGGGCCACATCGCACCCGTCATCTGCCTCAACAAGGCCGACTTGGTAGACCCCGCGGCTTATCAGACGCTGATCGGCATCTACAGCCAACTGCACATTCCGGTGCTGTTGACCAGCGCCACCACAGGATGGGGCATAGACCGGCTCCGCGAAATCCTGCGCGGACGGCAGAGCGTTGTCTGCGGCCAGAGCGGCGTGGGCAAGTCCTCGCTACTCAATGCTGTGCAGCCTGGCCTCGGCCTGGAAGTGCGCAGTGTCAGCGAGGCCACCGAAAAAGGACGGCACACGACCACCACTGCTTCGCTCATCCCCCTGCAGATAGGCGGCTGGGTCGTGGACACACCCGGCATCCGGCAGTTCGCCCTGTGGGATATCCTGCCGCAACAATTGGAAGGCTTTTTCCCCGAGTTTCGTCCTTATGTCGCGCTGTGTCGCTTTCCCAGTTGCACGCATGTGCACGAAGAAGGATGTGCCGTCCGACGGGCCGTGCGTCGCTATCGCATCGCCACCCAGCGCTATGAAAGCTATGTCGGCCTGTTCACCGGAGCAAGCCCGGATTGAGTAGCAACGCATCAGGCAGGGCGTACGTGTGGCAGGCCTCAAAGCCATACCAGCTGGCGGCTGTCTACCACCGGTCCTTCGAGGCAAACACGACGATAATCCCAACCCAGAGGAGAAGCCGGATCGTGCCAGCGTGCCACGCACCCGAAACATAGGCCGATGCCGCACGCCATAGGCGTCTCTAGAGATACCCAACACGTTACACCGCGGCGCAGAGCTGCCTCGTGGGCTGCGCGCAGCAGCCCTTCCGGCCCACACGCCGCCCACACTTGTCCTTCCTCTGCAGGCAATCTTTGCTCCACCAAGTCCATCACTGTGCCGCGAAAGCCGACCGAGCCATCTTCGCTGGCCAAGTGCACGCGCACGCCGGCGGCCTCGAAATCTTCGACACACGACAGGTACGCCGCCGACCGGACCCCGTAATAAAGTGTTACGTCCGTCACCTCTTCCGCAGGCGGCGCTTGCCCATAGCCGCGCAGTCCCCGCACCTGACGTGCCCAGGAAAGAAAAGGCGTGTGGCCGATCCCGCCGGCGATCAGTATCAGCTGTTTGTGTCCTGCCAGGGGCGGAAAGGGGCGTCCCAGCGGACCGGTTATATCCAGCTTGTGCCCCACGCCGATCTGGGCCAACAGCCGGGTCATCTTGCCGACCACTCGGTACACCAAATCCAAACAATCGTCCGGCTGACGGTAACTGGCCAGGTCATAAAGTGCCAAGGCACGGGGAAGCAAAGGATCGCTCAGCCCGGGAAGACGCACCATGAAAAACTGCCCAGGCCGCGCCACAGGAGCAATGTCCGGCACCCACAGGCGTAGCCGGTAAATATCCTGTGCCAAGCGCAGGTTGCCGATCACTTCCCCCCGACTCGGCCGCCAGCTCATGTGCTTTGCCCTCCCCAACGATGGGCACGCAATACGGATGTCGCCGACATTGCGCAGGAGCCTACCTTGCCGCTGCGCGACTGATTGGGCGTCGAAGATGCTAGCATGTGCCTCGAGTGCCATTGTCGCCCCCAGCGGTGCCAATGGCAAATAGGACTTGTCGAAGCACAGGGAAGCACTCTTTCGTGCTGGATCGCACCCGCACTGCAAGGAGATACCGAGTCGGCATTTCCGCCAGGCGCGCGGCAAAGGAGAAGGCAAACTAGCGTGCGCAGGCTGGAAAAGCATGGCGGCTGGCACTAGGTAGGGCTGGTCACGGCACAACGCCCTCGGGTGCTCGCTGGTTCGCTGCGCGGCCCGTTTGCTGAGCCAAGCAGCGGCGGAAGTATGCGAGCGTGCGTGCCAGTCCCTCGCGACGGTCGGTGCGCGGCTCCCAGTTCAACAGCTTGCGCGCCAAAGAGATATCGGGCCTTCGCACCCTCGGATCGTCTTCCGGCAGCGGAGCGAAAACGATCGGACTTTGGCTGCCGGTCAGCTCGATGATTTCCTTGGCAAAATCCAGTATGCTTACCTCGTTGGGATTGCCCAAATTGACAGGGCCCGCGTAGTCCAAGTGGAGCAAACGCACAATCCCCTCGACCAAATCGTCAATGTAGCAAAAGCTGCGCGTCTGCGAACCGTCGCCGTAGACCGTCAGAGGATCACCCCGCAAGGCTTGTGCCATGAAATTAGGCAAAGCACGTCCGTCGTCCAAACGCATGCGCGGGCCGTACGTGTTGAAAATGCGCACGATATGAGTATTGAGGCCGTGGTAGCGATGGTAGGCCATAGTCAGAGCCTCGGCGAAGCGCTTGGCTTCGTCGTACACGCCGCGCACACCGATCGGATTGACATGGCCCCAGTATTCTTCCCGCTGGGGATGCACTTCGGGATCGCCATAGACTTCGCTGGTGCTGGCCAACAGATACCGAGCCCCTTTGGCCTTGGCCAGTCCCAAGGTATTGTGTGTGCCCAAAGAGCCGACTTTGAGGGTCGGGATAGGATGCCGCAGGTAGTCCCCCGGACTGGCCGGCGAGGCAAAATGCAGCACGGCATCCACTGGGCCGTCCAAATGCAGCGGATGCGAGATGTTGTGCTCGATCAATTGAAAGCGCGGATGTGCCGTCAAGTGCTCGATATTTTCGCGGCGTCCGGTAATGAAGTTGTCCACGCAGATCACTTCATGCCCATCGGCCAAGAAGCGATCGCACAGATGGGAACCGATAAAGCCGGCGCCGCCGGTGATAACCACGCGCACTGCTTTGCCTCCCACGAGCGACACGCCTTCCCGCGTACTCTGCCTGACAATCCTATCTTGTGTCCCGTGGTTTGGCAAATCCTCCGAGCTGTCGCCGGCCCAAGGCTGCCGCGATCCGCTCGCCGCTTCAGACACGGCCAAGAGGACCAGAGTGCCCGGCCAAAGGCACAAGCTTTCCCGAGACCTTGTTGCCAAGCCCAGGTGCCGACAATCCGGATGCGGCAGAGGTACGGGCAAGCCGGGCATGTCCAGCCGTCACTCGCAAGGACCGTAACTGCGCACTGTATCCACGAACGTTTGGAAGTTGACGACCGGCGTGCACGGCTCGACCCCGTGATTGAGGTTGACGATGTGCCGTCGGCCCCCGGTGGCCGCCATACAGGATAGCGTCGCCTCCCGGACCTCGGTCGGCATGCCTTGGGCCAGCAGCTGGGCGTCCACATTGCCTTGCACCACCACGTGCGGGTACTGCCTGCGCACAGCGGCCAGATCGTGCCGCGTGCCCAGGCTCACGGCCCAGGCGCCGGATGTCATCATCGGCTCGATGTGCGGGCACTCGCGTACAAACAGTAGCGAAGGATACTGCCGAAGTGCCGCGAAGATCCGGCGATGATAGGCCGCCGCCCAGCGGGCGTATTCGTCGGCATGCAGTCCCCCTGCCCAAGTATCGAACAGTTGAAACGCATCGGCGCCCAATTCCATCAGATCGCGCACGAACTCGACCGTGGCCACGGCGATCCGATCGAGCAATTCCTGCCACGCTACGGGCTGTTCAGCGGCAAAGGCACGCACGCGCTCCAGGTTTTTGCCTGCCCCGATGCAATAGCTAGCCAGCGTGAAGGGGGCGCCCGCAAAAATCAAGATCGGCAAACTGCCGGCGACTTGTTGGCGCACGCGCTGCAACACCTGCCGCACGTGTTCGTAACCACTGCGCGGCGCCGGTGCTTCGAGCCGGCGTACAGCGGCGACGTCCTCAATGACGCGAGCCGGATGAGGACCGCTTCCCGCCCGCAAAGCAAACGGCAAGCCCATCGCTTCGGCCAGCGTCGTGATGTCGTAAAAGAGGATGAGCGCGTCCACGCCGAAGCGCTGCGGCAAAAGCGAGGCAGCAGCCGCCCGCTCCACGTCCCGCGTGAACTCGTAAAAGGTCAGCCCGTCGCGCAGCTCCTGAAACGCTGGATCCCAGCGACCTGCCTGGCGCATCGCCCAGACCGGCGGTCGTTCCGTCCACTCGCCCCGCAACGCGCGCACGAACAGACTGCCACCACCTTCGCTGTGCCGCACCCCAGACGTGTGTGTCATCGCTCACTTGGTCCCCACATACAGCGTGGCAATCCCCCAGGTCAAGTTGTGCCAGTAGACCTGACGCAGGCCTTGGGCTTGCATCATCTGTGCGAGTGCCGCTCCACACGGAAAGACCGAGACGCTCGCTGGCAGGTATTGGTACGCTCGCTGCGGACTGCGCGAGATGACCTGCCCGACGCACGGCAGCAGCTTCTGGAAGTACCAGCGATAGATCCGTCCCAGCCCGCGATCCGCCGGCTGGGAAAACTCCAGAATAGCCACGCGCCCCCCGGGCCGAGTCACACGCACCATTTCCGCCAAGCCGGCGCCCGGATCCGCCATATTGCGCAATCCGAATGCGACACAGACAATATCGAAACAATCGGAGCGAAAAGGCAGGCGCAAGGCATCGGCCTGGACCAATACAATGCGTCGCTGGGCAGCGCGACGCCGGATCTTGCGCCGGGCACGGATCAGCATCTGCTGGCAAAAATCGGCCGCCACAATAGGCGTCTGCCCGTGTGCCGCTCGGTCGTAAGCGAGCGCCAGGTCCGCTGTACCTGTGCACAAATCGAGGATGGGGCATCCCGCTCGTGGCGGCACCAGCCGCGTCGTGCGCCAGCGCCAGTACCGATCTACGTTGAGACTCAGCAAATGATTGAGAAAATCGTACGTCGGCGCTATGGCACCGAACATGCGCCGAATGCGCTCCCCCTCCTTGTTGATTAGAGTGTCCATGGCGATTGGCTCCTCGGCAAGCGGCGCACTCGGGCTAGGTGACCGTTGCCGCATCGCTTCCATATGCCCATTGTAGGGTCGGGCAGACAAGTCGCCGGTGAGCAGCGTGCGTGCTGCTTGCGTCGCCTTGGCGCAGGGACAACGAAGCGGTGTCCTCTAGGCGCGACAGCAGCGGTCTGTTCGGCCTATGGGCCCGTCGCCGGCTCGTATAATTGGCCAGTAGGCATGGACTCGGTCCTGGATGGAAAATCGGACTAGCGGGGAACGCAAGTGGCGTCGTGTGGCAGGAGGAGTCAGCAGCGTGCGCCCGGTCAAACTGCGGCGGCAAGGCGAGGACCAACTGGTCATCGAATGGAGTGACGGACACGTGAGCGTCTACCACTGGCGCACGCTGCGGGCAGCTTGTCCCTGCGCCACCTGCCGCGAGGAGCGGGAAAAGCCGGTGGACCCGCTGCGGGTTCTGTCTGCGCAGGAGGTGGCAGCCCTGGCAGCCGGTCCGCCCCGGGCGTTGTCCATGACGCCGGTCGGCCACTACGCTTATCAGATCCACTGGAGCGATGGCCATGCCACGGGGATTTACACCTTCGAGACCCTGAGAAACCTGTGCGAATGCGATGCTTGCCGGCGCCTTCGGGAGCAGGCGCGGTAATACAGCTCGGCTCGCCGCGCTCGGGAAAAGGAGTATCTCATGAGTCATATGCCGCGAGGGACGCCTGGACTGAGGGGGCAGCAACGCGTGGTGCTGCCAGGAGTACGGCACACGGTAGCGGTGGCCAGCGGCAAAGGAGGCGTGGGCAAATCCACCGTGGCTGCCAACTTAGCACTGGCACTGGCTGCCTTGCACCATCGGGTCGGCCTGCTCGACGCGGACATCTACGGTCCCAGCATTCCGATCATGTTCGGCTTGGACACCGTGGATGTCGCCACCACCCGATTTCCGCTGGAAAAATTCGGCATCAAACTGATGTCCATGGGGTTCATCGTTCAGCCCGACCAGGCGGTCATCTGGCGCGGGCCGATGGTGCACAAGGCAGTCAGTCAGTTCCTCACTGAAATCCCTTGGGGGGAGCTGGATTATCTGGTAATAGACCTTCCTCCCGGCACCGGCGACGCCCAGCTGACCGTGACGCAAACTGCCCCCTTGACCGGCGCCGTCATCGTGACCACCCCCCAAGATGTCAGCCTCATTGATGCACGCAAGGGACTGCGAATGTTCCAACAGGTCCATGTGCCGGTGCTGGGAATCATCGAAAACATGAGTTATTTCGTTTGCGACCAATGCGGCAAACGCCATGACATTTTCCGGCACGGCGGCGGAGAACGCTGTGCCCAAGAGCTGGGCGTGCCTTTCCTCGGCTCCCTACCTCTGGATCCGCTGGTCTCGATCCAGGGCGATCAAGGCATACCGATCGTGCAAAGTCACCCTGATTCTCCCAGCGGCCAGGCCTATCGTCTGCTGGCACAAACCGTGGCCCACTCCCTCGACGAAATCAGCAAAAACCTGAGCCAATTGCCTGCGCTCGAATAAGTGGGCAGCTCAAAATTTTGCAAGAATTTTGCTTGATTTCCCCCTGTCACTTAGGTTATATTAACATAATCTTAGGCTGTGGGCAGCCGTCGTGGTAATTGACTAGCAATGTTCGATTGGATGTATTGACTAGCGGAGTTTAGGATGCCTAAGCGATTGCTGCACGTGGTCATCTTCATCCTGGTGACTTGTCAGATCGGCTGCGGTGGAGGCTCTGTCAAAGTCAGCGAAGAGCCGGACAAAGCCGGTCTAGAAAACATGGACAAATTCATGCGCGCTTACATGGACTTCTGTGCGAAGAACAATAGTGCTCCCCGCTCGCTAAAAGATCTGGAGCCCTTTCTGAAGAAATACGGCGACCCGCAAGCTCTTTCCAAGTCGCCCAACGATGGCCAGCCCTATGTAGTCCATTGGGGCTACAACCCCAATTTGTACGACTTTGCGGAGGGGGCTGCGCCGGTCGTGGCCTATGAAAAGCAAGGCAAAGACGGGCAGCGTTGGGTTTTCCGCGCCGACGGCGTGTTCAAGCTGTCGGTAGAGGAGCTGAAAAACAGCGTCTTTCCGCCTGGATTCAAGCCGCAGTTTTAATGGTTGTCGTCAGGGTTAGGCCGTTTTTAGGTACCTTATTTCAAAGGAGGTGTCACATGAGGGCCGTAGGACACAGATGGGGACGCAGAGCGTTCACGCTCATCGAACTCTTGGTAGTCATCGCCATCATCGCCATCCTCATCGGTTTGCTTCTGCCTGCTGTGCAGAAAGTGCGCGAGGCGGCCAATCGTATCTCCTGCTCCAACAATTTGAAGCAGATTGGCCTTGCCTTCCACAATCACCACGACAACATCGGGCATTTCGCCGACGGGGGCGAACACTGGAACAGTCCGCGCACGCCGTACGACCCGGCCAGGTATCCGTTCCTACCTGCCACTGCCACATCTCCGGAAGTGGCACCGCGGCAAGCCTGGGGCTGGGGTTATCAACTTCTGCCCTATCTCGAGCAGGACAACCTGTGGCGCAATCCCGATGCCCGGGTCATCGTGGCCAGTCCGGTCAAGACCTACTTCTGTCCCAGTCGGGGTGTGCGGGTGGTGGTCGCGGGAGGGCTTTCGCTGCCCACTCAAAACCACGCGCTCATTGACTACGCCGGCAACGGTGGCACCAGCGGAGTCAATGGCTTGGTCATCCCTCAGCCGCAGAACATTATCGTCGCCGGCAATCGCAATCCCCCCATCAAAATGAACATGGGCATGATACCGGACGGCACGTCCAACACGGTCCTGGCGGGTGACAAGCGGCTCAATGTCGCCAGACTGGGACTGCCGCAAAGCGACGACAACGAGGGCTATTGCTCTGGTTGGGATCACGATGTCATTCGCTTTGCCGGCACGGTCCCTCAAACCTGCGGAGCTGGGACTTTCACCATAGTGCGCACACCCGCGCCCGACTATGTCGGCACGGTAGATCCGTACAACCCGTGCGTCAACTACGGTAGTCTCCGCTTTGGTTCTTCCCATCCGGGTGGGATGAATGCCCTGTTCGGCGACGGTTCTGTACGCACTGTCCGCTACACAGTAGACATCACTGTGTGGGATGCAGCCTGCATTCGCAACGACGGCGTCAGCTTCAGTCTGGATGACCTGTAAACTCGGCGCCGATGAGCACTTAAGCCAGGGTTACTCGGGGGGCGCGAGCTGGAAGCTTGCGCCCTCTTTTTTCGAGTGCCTGGGCTGGCAGGACCAAGCGTCGAAGTACTCGCCAGCCGCACTGGCAAGCTGTCACAGCAGCCTATGCGCGTCGGACATGCCCCATGGGTCGAGATG
This sequence comes from Gemmataceae bacterium, assembly GCA_040289265.1. Lineage (GTDB taxonomy): Bacteria > Planctomycetota > Planctomycetia > Gemmatales > HRBIN36 > PSKW01. The sequence goes on along the minus strand of PSKW01000007.1, from coordinate 60,875 downwards.
GGACCGAGGCCCTGCACGTTGGGCACTCTCTTGCCGTTCGCTCGGCTGGGGTAAATAATAACGATTTGCCGATTGTCGGCGCTGAGCGCAACCAAAGTCGCGGGAAGGTACCACAGGACGCCAGTTATGGCCGAAACAGTGTTGAAAGTGCACAAGCGTACGGATACCGGCAGCCACAAGGCACGGCAAATGCGCCGCCGCCAGCTAGTGCCGGGCGTAATTTATGGCCACAAAGAAGCCAGCATCCCCGTGGTCGTGCCGGTGCATGCCGTATGGCATTTGGTACAACACGGCGTGCGCGTGACCGATGTGGAGCTGGATGGCCAACGCGAGAAGTGCCTGGTACGTGAAATCCAATGGGATGCGTTCGGCAAAGAGATCCTGCATATAGATTTGGTGCGGGTGCGGGTGGACGAGCGCGTGCGGGTGTCTGTACCGCTGGTGCTGCGCGGCAGCGCTCCAGGCGTGGCCGCCGGAGGCATCCTCGATCAGCCTCTGCACACCTTGGAAATCGAATGCCTTGCGGTCGAGTTACCGGAGAACATCCGAGTTCCCATAGGCGAACTGCACATCGGTCAGGCGGTGCACGTGCGGGATCTGCTCTTGCCCCCGGGTGCCCGTGCCCTGGCCGATCCCGATACAGTGGTGGTTCAAGTGATCGCGCCGCAAGCCGAAGTGGAGAAGCCTGCCGAGGCGATCGCCCCGGCCGAGCCGGAAGTCATCACGCGCCGACCGACCGAGGCAGAAGAAAGCCAATAATCCTGTGAGCCCGCTGGCGCCCAGGCGTCATGAAAATGATCGTTGGACTGGGCAATCCTGGTCGCCGTTATCGCGGCACGCGGCATAACCTGGGGTTTGCCGTCATCGAAGAATTGGTGCAGCGTCTGGGCGTGCGCAAGGGTCGCCACCTGTTCGAAGCCGATGTAGCCGAATGGTCGGGGTCGCGGGACAAGGTATTGCTGGTTCGGCCTTTGACCTACATGAATTTGAGCGGGCGCAGCGTCGCCCCGTTGGTTCGCTACTACCAGATCGCGCTCGCTGACCTTCTGGTCATTTGCGACGACCTGCATTTGCCCGTGGGGCAGTTGCGTGTGCGTCGTCGCGGTAGTGCAGGCGGTCACAAGGGCCTGCTCAGCATCGAACAGGCACTGGGGTCCAGCGACTACCCGCGGCTGCGCATCGGCATCGGCTCGCCGGGCACGCGTGATCCCGTGGCGTTCGTCCTCGATCGCTTCAGCGAAGAGGAGTTGCCCGTGATCCAGGGAGCGGTGGCGCGCGCCGCCGATGCTGCTCGGGTGTGGGCGGAAGAAGGAATCGAGGCGGCCATGAATCGGTTCAATGTCCGTGCCGCTGCCGATGGTGCTTCGCCCCCGCCGCCGGGTAGCAAAGACGGCTAAGAATCATAACATAGACGAAGTAAGGGCCCCGAGCCGACATCCGGTCGGAGCAGAGGTGTCCATCCAAGCAAAGAGTTGGGGGTGTGCACTTGGCAGTGAATGTGTACGAATCCATGGTGCTTTTCGACAGCGGTAAGTACCATCACGATGCGGACAAGCTCGTCGGCTATGTCCACAAGGTCCTGGAGCGCCATGGCGCCGAGATTTTGGCCAGTCGGCCTTGGGACGAACGGCGCCTGGCCTATCCCATTCGGCGCCACAAAAAAGGCATGTATTACCTGCTTTACTTCCGTGCCGAGGGGAAATCCCTGGCCAGCATCCGGCATGATTTTGCGCTCAACGAATCCATTTTGCGCACTTTGATCTTGCGTGTCGAGCCGAAGTTGGTGGACACCATGCTGGCGCTGGCGCGCGACGAACACGCCCTGGCGATCCAGGCGGCGGGTCTCGCCGATACGCCCGAAGAAGCCCCCGAAGCTGCCGAACTGGCCGGCGATCTTCCCTGACCGTCCCGGAGACCGCCGCGCCGATGCGACGCAAGGATTGTGCTTGCACCCAGTTGATACAGATGTATACTGACGGGAGTCCGACAGAAGTTCAACTACCCTAAGTGGAGCGACTCCCATGGCGAATCTCAATCGTGTGTTGCTCATCGGCCGCCTGACGCGCGACCCCGAAAGCCGGACTATACCGACCACGGGTACCAAGTTGGTGCGTTTCGGCTTGGCCGTCAACAATACCCGACGCAACGCCACCACCGGTGCATGGGAAGACAATCCTGTGTTCGTGGACATCGAGGTGTGGAACCCTCGGCAGCCGATCCCGAGTCGAGAAATGCCGGCAGATCGCGCCGAACGGCAGCTGCGCAAAGGCCGATTGGTCTTCATAGAGGGCCGGCTCAGATTGGACCAGTGGACCGGTCAGGACGGTCAGAAACGTTCGCGGCTGCTGGTGGTGGCCGATCGCTTTCAGCTGCTCGATTTCCGCGAAGAGCCGGTGCCTTTGACCAACGAAGGGACACTGCCTGAGCCGGGGCCAGGCACTTGGTCGGCAGCCGCCAATCAGCCGTCCACCGACGTGGACATCCCCGAAGAAGACGACATTCCCTTTTGATAGCGCCGTCAGCCTTTCCGGCCCGCTGCCACGTGCTCGCGGCGGTCCCGTAGCATGGCCGACGTGCCAGCAGGAGCAGAAGCGTTATGGCCGAGAAAACTCAAAAGAAAAAGACCCAACCGCAAACGCCCAAAATCACTGTGCCCGAATTGCCCAAGTCCAAACACCGGCACGTGCTTAAAACGCCCTCCGGCGACTGGAAAGTGCTGCTCATCGAAGACGTCGAGCACGTAGGCCGAGCAGGGGAGGTAGTGGCGGTGCGTCCGGGCTTTGCCCGCAATTACCTGTTCCCGCACGGCCTGGCGACGTTCGTTACCGAGCACAACATCGAGCGTTTGCAACGCTATCGCCAGCGGGTGGAAGCCCTGCGCGCCGCACGTCTGGCCGACCTCAAAGCCCTGGCGGAGCAGTTGCGCAAAGAGACGATCACCATCGAAGCCCGCGCTAACGAGCAGGGCCATCTGTATGGTTCGGTCGGGCCGGAAGAAATTGCCGCCGCACTCAAAGCCCGCAATTTCAAAGTGGAGCCTGACATGGTGCGGATGGAAGGACCGATCAAAGAGGTGGCGCTCTATGCCGTGCGCATCCATTTGGCGCAGGATATCGAAAGCGAAGTGAAGGTCTTGGTCATCGGCGCCGGCAGCGACAAGGCCGAGAAACAGTCGTGAGGACGGGCGAACAGTCCCATGAGCACCGATACGGCGCGCGACGCGCTGGCAGTTCTCGTCGAGGGTCGCTCTCCGCCCCATAGCATCGAGGCCGAGCGCTGCCTCTTGGGCTCGATGCTGCGCGACAACAGCGTCATCGGCGACGTGCTGCAAATCGTCCGCGAAGAGAATTTCTACCGCGAGGCCCATCGGCGTATTTTCCAGGCCATGGTGGTCTTGTACGACCGGGGACATCCGGTGGACCTAGTCACTCTCGGCGAAGAGCTGCGTGCCCGTCAGTGCGTCGAGGACATCGGTGGCTATGCCTACCTGGCCGAATTGTGGGAAGCCGCGCCTACTGCCGCCCATGCCGAGCACTATGCCCGGATCGTGCACGACAAAGCCACCCTGCGCAATCTCATCCGTGCCAGCACGGAGGTCCTGCGCGAAGCCTACGACCAGACTGCCCCGGCGGACGAATTGCTGGAGACAGCCGAACGCAAAATCCTGCAAATCGCCGAATGGGGGGTCACCGGCCAAACGGTTACTTTGAGCGAGGCTTTGAGCGAAGCCTACGATCGCATAGACGCCCGCCACATGCACGGCGAATCGTTCTTGAGCGGGCTGCCTACCGGCTTCGTGGATCTCGACGAGCGCATCGCTGGTTTGCAGAACTCCGAACTAATCATCGTGGCCGCACGGCCCAGCGTCGGCAAAACTGCTTTCGCTCTCAATATCGCCCGGCATGTGGCCCTAAGCGGCAAAGCGGTGTTTTTCGTCAGTCTGGAACAGTCCAAAATCGAAATCGCAGAAAGGCTGTTGTGTGCCCAGGCGCAGGTAGATAGCCACAAACTGCGCAAAGGCATGCTCACTCAGCAAGAAATCCAGCGTCTGATCGCCGCCAGTGGCGAACTGCGCAGTGCGCCCATGTTCATTGACGACTCCCCCGGCCAGAGCATGTTGCGTATCGCCGCCAATGCCCGACGGCTCAAGCTGCGGCACCACATCCGGCTGGTGATCGTGGACTATTTGCAACTGGTCGAGCCGGAAAATCGGCGCGACTCGCGGCAAGAGCAAGTTGCCGCTGTCTCCCGACGTCTGAAGTCCCTGGCCAAAGAGCTACAGATCCCCGTGCTGGCCTGTGCCCAGCTCAACCGCGCGCCCGAGGATCGTACCGACCACCGCCCCCGCTTGTCCGACTTGCGCGAAAGCGGCGCGATCGAACAAGATGCCGACGTCGTGATGTTGTTGCATCGTCCCGAAGTGTACGATCCGGGCCAGGACGAAGGCACGGTGGAACTCATCGTCGCCAAGCAGCGCAACGGACCTATCGGCGAGGTGCGCCTCACTTATATCAAGCACTTCATGCGCTTCGAGAACTATGCCGTGCCATCGCCTTTCGAGGGCTGAAAGCAACGCCGGCAGGCTGCCGGCACGGGAATGCTCCAGGCTACCAACGAGGCGTGCCCGCAGCAAGGGCGGCAACCGGCATTGCCCGACGGCGGGCAGAGCGTTTACAATGACCGCAGCCAGGCCACCGGCCCAGTGCCGCGACACGGCGCTCGCGTACCGGAGCTGTCATCGGACGCCGACACAGCACCAGCCGGTCGCCGTCAGCGCCTGGCCAGGGAGTGCGCGCGGTCGGTCATGCGTGTGGGGATAGGACACGATTTGCATCGGTTGCAGCCGGGGCGCCGATTGATCCTAGGCGGCCTGGAGATACCCTACGCACGCGGACTGGTCGGGCACAGCGACGGCGATGTCGTGCTGCATGCGCTCGTGGACGCGCTCCTGGGGGCGGCGGGACTGGGCGACATAGGGGACGCCTTTCCCGACGACGACCCCCGCTTCGCCGATGCCGATTCGTCCCAGTTTTTGCGCACGACCCTGGCGCGTCTAGCTGCCCTGGGGTATCGGGTGAGCAACGTGGACCTGACCATTTTCGCCCAGGAGCCGCGCCTGGGCAGCCATAAAGAAGCTATGCGCCGGCATCTGGCAGCACTCATGGGTCTTGTCCCCAACGCCGTCAATGTCAAAGCCAAGACCGGCGAAAAAGTAGGCGTCATCGGTCGAGGAGAAGCCATCGCCTGCCAGGCCGTCGTCTTGATTCGTCAGGTGGAGCATGACGCTGCGCATTTACAACACCCTCACGCGCCAGAAAGAAGTGTTTGAGCCGATCGCTCCCGGGGAGGTGCGCATGTACACCTGCGGGCCGACGGTGTACAAGCCGGCGCACATCGGCCACATGGTCGGCCCCGTCGTCTTCGACACGGTGCGCCGCTATTTCGAATTCCACACCTACCGGGTCCTCTGGGTCCTCAACATTACCGATGTGGACGACAAGCTCATCCAGCGCGCCCGCGAAGAGGGTACGACCGTTGCGGAACTGGCTGAGCGCAACATCGCGGATTACAAGGAATGCCTGAACGCATTGCGAGTTGCTCGGATCACGCACATGCCGCGCGCCACGGAACATATCCCCGACATGATCCAGCTGATCGAGGGCCTGATCGCCAAAGGCCATGCCTATGCCGTCCAGGGCGATGTCTATTTCGACGTAACCAGCGACCCGGACTACGGCAAACTGTGCCATCGCGATCCGGAGCAAATGGCGGCTGGCGCACGCATCGAGGTCAGCGACAAGAAACGGCATCCGGGTGACTTCGCCCTGTGGAAAGCCGCCAAGCCGGGCGAGCCTGCGTGGAACAGTCCCTGGGGGCAGGGGCGTCCCGGGTGGCATATCGAATGCTCCGCTATGAGCATGCATTACCTCGGCCCGTCCCTGGACATCCACGGCGGTGGACTCGATCTGCAATTCCCCCACCACGAAAACGAACTCGCCCAGTCCGAATGCTTTACCGGCAAGCCCTTCGTCCGCTACTGGATGCACAACGGCCTGCTCAAAATGGGCCAGACCAAAATGGCTGGGTCGCTCGGCAATGTCGTCAACGTGCGCGATTTGTTGCGTGCCTACCCGGGCGAAACATTGCGCTTTTTCATCCTGGCTACCCATTACCGCAGCCCCATCGAATTCAGCGACGAGCGACTCCAAGAAGTGCACCGCAGCCTGCAGGCTTTCTACCGATTCGCCGAGCGGTATCGGCTGATCACAGGAGAAAGTTTTTACGAGGTCCCCGCCTTGGCCAAAGTTCCGCTCATAGGCAGCGATTATCTGGCTGAAGCGGAGCACCTGCGCCGCTCGTTCTTGGAAGCCATGGACGACGATTTCAACACCGCGCGCTGCATAGGCGTGCTCTTCGAGTTGCTGGCCCTGCTCAATCGTTACGCCGATCGAGAGCGTCTGGAAGATCCCGCGCAGCGCCGTCCGGAAAGCGTAGAGCACTTCAAAAAGATGACCAGGTGTCTGGTAGGCCTGAGCTCCATCCTGGGACTATTCGAAGCGCCGCCCAAGGCGGAACGCGAGAGAGTGCTCGAAGCCGCGCCGGCACACTGCGCCGTGGCCGGCGAGCCAGCAAGTCTCGATGTTGCCCCCAGGTTGCCGATTTCCGAACGGGCCTTGCTGGATCTTCTAGTCGAAATCCGCGGCGAGTGCCGCAAACTCAAACACTATGCGCTGGCGGATCGAATCAGGCAGCGACTGGCCGAACTGGGCGTCGTCCTCGAAGATCGTCCAGGGGGCACAGTCTGGCGCATCGAGGAAACGATCGGTTCACGCTCCTGAAGGTCCGCGACAGGCACGCCGGACGGGACCGGCGCCGGATCCAGGGACTATGCCTGGCTCGCAAGCTGTCTATGGTGTTTTGGGTCTGGACCCGGGTATCCGCGTCACAGGGTATGCGGTCGTGCGACAAACCGCCGCCGGCATCCATTTGGTCGAGGCCGGCCTGGTGCGTCCAGCCGGTCGCTCTCTCAGTGAGCGACTCGGTGACCTCTTCCAGGACATCCAGCACCTGATCCACCAGCATCGTCCCCAGGCCTTGGCTATCGAAAGCCTCTACGCCCATTATGCTCACCCCCGCACCGCCATCCTCATGGGCCATGCACGCGGGTGCCTTTTGCTGGCAGCAGCCCTGGCTTCCATCCCTGTTTATGCCTATTCGGCGACGCACATCAAGCGCTTGATCACCGGACACGGCCGCGCCGACAAAGAGCAAATACAGCGTGTCATTCAAGAAGAGCTAGCGCTGGCAAGCCGGCTGCAGCCGCACGACGTCGCTGACGCAGTGGCCGTCGCCTTGTGCCATTGCTACACCCATGGGCGAGGCATCGGCACTCCGGAATGACCTCCAAAGGTGCCGCGGCGCTGCCTTTTGAAGGCGCCCGAGCTGACCCAAACGCCGCCGGTTACTGGGGTACACGATGATAGCGAAACTATCCGGCACGCTCGCGGCTTTGACCGACGAGGTCGCTTATGTGGCGGTCGGGCCGATCGAGTTGGAAGTGCTCGTGCCGCACGTGGCGCGGCAGCATCTCCAAAACCAAATCGGCCAGCCGGTCACATTGTGGACGACGGTCTTTTTGGAAGGCAATGCCTTGCATGGCCGGTTGTCACCACGGCTGGTGGGCTTCGTCAGCCAGGCCGACCGCGATTTTTTCCTCATACTCTGCGATGTGGAAAAAATGGGCGTGCGCAAGGCCCTGAAAGCGCTCGCAGCTCCTGCGTCGGCCATTGCCCAGGCCATCGGTCGTCACGATGTGGGCTGGCTGAGCGATTTGCCCGGCATCGGAACAGCCATGGCACGCAAGCTCATCGGCGCCTTGGAGAAAAAAATCGGCCGCTTTCTGCCTGCCGTCGAGGCACCCGCGGAGCGTCAGGCGGCTACCGACGGCATGGTCCAGGATGCCTATCAGGGCCTGTTGACACTCGGTCATACGCCTGCCGAGGCGCGCCGTCTCATCGAGCGGGCTCTCGGTTCCGGCAAATCATTTGCCTCTGCGGAGGAACTCATCGTCGAGGCTTGCCGATCTGGCCTGTGACAAAGCCGGATCGGGTCGGCCTTGTGCAGCCCAATGTGGCAGCCTGCACGCGCGACCGCTCGTGCTCAGAGGCCGGCGTCGCTGCTCATTTACTCGGGCGCTCCGCAGAGCGTATAAAGATAGGAGCGGCAATGCCCGATAATCGGGCGCCACACGATACAGCCGTCCCAGGGGAAAGGAGCGACGCCTTGGCCCAGTATGCGCATCCGGAAGTGTTGGTGACCACCGATTGGGTCTTGGACAACCTGCAGCAGCCGCGGATCAGAATTATCGAGATAGACGAAGATCCGCAGATTTACGAAGCGGGTCATATTCCCAGCGCTTTGGGGTTCAACTGGCAGACCGATCTGCAAGATCGAGTCCGGCGCGATATCGTCAGCCAGGCAGATTTCGAGCGACTTTTGAGTGCTTCGGGCGTTGCCAACGACGACACGGTCGTCCTGTACGGCGACAACCACAACTGGTTTGCCGCTTATGGATTTTGGCTTTTCAAGATGTACGGGCACCGGGACGTCCGGCTCATGAACGGCGGCCGTCAGAAATGGATCGCCGAAAACAAACCGGTCGCCAGCGAGCGGCCTGTCTATGCACCTACGCACTATGTTGTCGCCGCGTACCATCGCGAATATCGTGCCTCGCTCGCAGAAGTGCTCGAAGCGGTGCGCCAGGGTAATGCCAATCTGGTGGATGTACGCAGCCCGGACGAATACACGGGCAAAATCCTGGCCCCGCCCGGTATGACCGAGACAGCCCAGCGCGGCGGGCATATCCCAGGAGCGCGCAACGTCCCCTGGAAATCCGCCGTACAACCCGATGGCACCTTCAAATCTGCTGACGAGTTGCGGCAGATTTACCTCGTCCAAGCCGGTGTGGACCCGCACAAACCCACCATCGCCTATTGCCGCATCGGCGAGCGCTCCAGCCACACCTGGTTCGTCCTGCGCTATCTGCTGGGACTGGACAATGTCAAAAACTACGACGGCAGTTGGACCGAATACGGCAATGTAGTAGGCGTTCCCATCGAAAAAGGGAGCACACCGGCCTGATGGCTGACGTGGTCCAGGCCTATTCCGCTGCGCAAGGACCGGCGTCGTGTTCGCCCTCACGATGCGACACGGCCCGGCCATTCCACTGGCGCCGGCGGGACTCGAACCCGCACGGGGGTTGCCCCCCAGGGGATTTTAAGTCCCCAGTGTCTGCCCATTCCACCACGGCGCCTGTCGTGTGCGCCCCTTTCGGGGCACAAAAGACAACAGGTGTTTCTTCCTCGGCACTGCCCAACGCGCTTGACTCCTTTGCGGCGCCGGTCAGGCAGCTTGTTCTCGTCCTTATGGAACCATTGTAGGCTTGCGTGCGCGATAGGAATGGCCCAGTCCAGACTGGGACGAAATGGGCAAAAAACCGGGGCGAAAGACGGCACGACGGACGGCGCGGTCGGCCTTCGCCCCGGTCCATGCAAACGCTTTTCCGGGCTACTCACTCGAGCTCTCGGTCGGCAACCAAGCCGGTCGCAGGCGTAACGATTGGGCTGCCGCTCCAAGAGGGGCGAGCCTAATAAACGCCGCTCCCGAAAGATCCCCCGCTCGCTGCACGCGGTTCTGGTGCAGCAGATCCATGTGCCGAAGGGGCGTGCTCTTTGTCGGCGAGCAAAGACGTCGGACCGCCTGCCGTGCACGTACCCAGCATGTCTTCGTACGTGTCGTCGTAATCGCTGATGTCAATTTCTTCGTAGCGGCATACGTAGCCCGGCTGCCGTGCCCGCTCCAGCTCTTCCTGGTAGGCCTTGATGATCGCCGACTGCATGAATTCGCGACAGGCGGCGTTGATGGGATGAGCGATGTCGGCGTGCAAGCGCGGCCGGCCGTTGGCATCGAAGACCACGCGATTCTCGCTCAACTTGCGCCCGCATCCATTGCAATAGCGCGCCCGCAAATGGTTTTTGCAACGGCAATGGGGGCAGCGGTCCATCAGTTTGCGACTGGGCATGGCGATGAAAAAGCCCTTGTTACCCTCGATGATTTTCAGGTCGCGGATGACGAACATGTTGTCCAAGGTGATAGAGCAGAAACCCTGGAGGCGCTCGTTTTCCTCCTCCATGAGCTTGATGCGGATCTCCGTAATCTCCACTTTAGGACCCTCCTTGCGGGACCTCCCAGGTGCAGGGGCGGGGGTGTGCCGCGGTGCCCCCACGGCGAGGCGTCCCTTACTCGCCGCCGCTTGCCGATGCCACCAGATACGTTTCCACCTCCTCGGTATCTCGAGCCGTCCTGCGGAAGTGGCTCCAGAAAGCATCGTGGACCTGGTGCGCTTCATCGCGGTCGCGGCACAGGACGACATAAGCGCTGCCACTGCCGCTGACGGCATGCCCCCAAGAACGATAGCGATCGAAAAACTGCCGCAGTTCCTTGAGCCGCGGACACAGCTCTTCCGCGGGCTTTTGCAAGCGATTGAACATGGCCCGGGCCAGATGCAACCAGGAACCTCGCTGCACGGCCTGATGGAACCGCTGGGCACTGCGACGCCGCCCCCCCAGCTGTGCCCGGCCATACACCCGAGCCGTGGACAACTCCACACCTGGCCAGATCACCAGAAAATGCAGGGGCCGTGGCAGCGACGCGGGCTCGACCCTTTCTCCGCGTCCCCGACACCAGGCAGCGGTCGCCCCCGTCACAAAAAAAGGCACATCGCTTCCTAGCTGCGCCGCCAAAGGCATCAACTGTTCCTCGGTCCAGTTCAGCTTCCACAAGTGGTTCAGCGCACGCAACACGCAGGCTGCGTCGCTGCTGCCTCCACCTAACCCGGCACCGACGGGAATCCGCTTGGTCAAAGAGATGCGCACCCCCCGGCGTATTCCCGCTCGTTGACGTACAAGCGCCGCCGCACGCCAGGCCAGATTATCGGCACCCGCTGGAACTGCTCGGCCAGAAACGCTCAGGTGAATCTGTCCAGATGGTTCCTCCCTGAACTCCAGTCGGTCTTCCAAGGTGACGGCTACCATGAAGGTTTCCACCTCATGGTATCCATCGGGGCGTTTGTGCAGTAATTCCAGGAATAGGTTGACTTTGGCCGGCGCCGACATCACCAAGCTATTCGGCAAGGATCCGCTCCCTGACCGGTCACTCCAGCCAGACGCCAGCTGGCTGCACATATTATCCGATCCGCTTATCCCGTCAAGCTCTTTTTACCACTTGTACCAGGTCATGACCCGACCGGCACGGTCTTGTGGCATGACACGTGCATAGCACAGCCGCTTGTCCAGCAGAAATTGCCCCACCGGGCGAGTCGGCCTTGCACCGGAACTAGCCTACCAGGCAAAAGTTACGATCGCACCTGCTTTTGCCAGACCCTCGCCTGCCCTCCCCCGAGCGCGTTATTCGACGTATAATTGATCGCAGTCCAGGTGGGACTATGTTGCGAAAGTTGCACAGGGGGAAAGAACTATGACCGTGACGCTTACTCCTCGCGCCGCAGAAGAAGTCAAGCGGATCTTGCAACAGCAGCGTCAAGCAGGCGTCATCCAGGAGGAAAAGGTCTACTTGCGGCTGTCGGTTCAGGGGGGCGGTTGCAGCGGTTTCCAGCACCGGTTGCAATTCGATGTCCAATACAACGAGAAAACCGACGAACTGCAAGAGCAGCACGGTGTGCCGCTGGTCGTGGACCGCAAGAGCCTGCTGTACGTAGATGGCGCCACGATAGATTACATCAACGACCTCAACCGCAGCGGCTTCCACGTGTCCAATCCCAACGCCCGGACCACGTGCGGCTGCGGCAGCTCGTTCTCGGTCTGAGCCGACTCGCCTGCGGGGTTGGACGCAGGGGAGTCGCTTGCGATCCTGATTTCTAAGCCAGCGGGCAGCCGGGCAACGACCTGGGCCATGCGCCTGGCTCCCGGAAACAAGGCCGCGGGCAGCGACTTTCCTCGGCCAGCCGACTAACCTTCGGGTGCCGTCGGTGTATCGGTCCTTTGGCAGCCACCGGTATCGAGTGCCCAGTCGGTCGTGTCGCACACCGGAGGCGGAGCCATAGCGAGCGCTCCGTACAGCCGCAAATGCTCGTCCACGCTCAGGGTTTCGCTGCGCGCCTGCGGATCGAAGCCGTGCTGCCTCAGCAGGACATCGAGTTGTTCCTTGCTGCAACGAGAACGGTAACGAGGCCACAGCGCGCTGCGCAAGTTTTTCCGGCGGTGCAGATAGAGGTCGTGCACGAAGCGATGGAAGCCGTGCACGTCAGGGATGCGGCTGCGTTTTTCCGATCGGGGCCAGATACGCACGATGGCCGAGTCCACCTTGGGGCGCGGCCAAAACACCTGGGGCGGCATGCGTCGCAAGATTTCCACGTCCGCCAGGCTCTGCACGAGCACCGACAAAGCGTTGTAGGCTTTGGTTCCCGGTGCTGCCGCCAAACGCTCGGCAACCTCCCATTGCACCGTCACCACCAGTCTTTCCAACGGCAAATCACTGACCAAAAAATTGCCAATGACCGGCGTGGCAACGACATAGGGGAGATTGGATACCAGTTTGAGGGTGGCAAGGCCCGGCCGATCGAGCGCCTGACGCATGGCGGCCACGACCTGCGGATTGAGCTTGTTCTTGCCGGCAAGAATGTCGGCATGGAGCAGTTGCACGTTGGTCAACGCGGCAGTATTGTCCCGAGCTAGTTCATAAAGCCCCCGGTCAATTTCCACGCCGAGTACCCAGCCGGCGTGCTCGGCGAGCCGAGCCGTCAATCCCCCCGTGCCGCTTCCCACTTCGATCACCAGATCGGAACGGGACAGCTCAGCCGCTCGGACCAGAACCTGCAACAGATTCAAATCAACGAGAAAGTTCTGGCCCATCTTGTTCTTGGGGCGAATACCCCGCGCCGCAAACAGCTCTTTCAGATAACTTAACGTCTGTCGCGGCGAACGCGGCTCAGCGTCTGCCATCCCTGGTTACGCCTTCTTTGCGTGGGTTCACTGGGGGCCGGCGGCTCGTGAGCGAACCCACTGGTGCCAGTCTTGACTCGTCAACCAGCGTACCACGTACTTAGCCAAGATATCCACCTCGAGATTCACCGTGTCGCCCACCGATTTGCTGCCCAGAGTAGTGACGGCGAGGGTATGGGGGATCAAAGCCACGGTAAAACCATCGGCCAAAACTTCCACGATCGTCAAGCTGACGCCGTCCACGGCCACCGATCCTTTGGGGACCATATAGCGCGTCCATTCTTCTGCACACTGGAAGCGCACGAAGTGCCAGTCGTCTTCGACGCGCCGCGAGACGATGACGGCGGTAGTATCTACATGGCCCAGGACCCAGTGCCCGCCGAGAGGACTTCCCACGCGCACAGCACGCTCCAAATTGACCCGGTCGCCCACGCGCAATGAACCCAGGTCGGTACGTGCCAGCGTTTCCGGTCCTACGTCGCAAGAAAACATGGGGCCGTGACGGTCTATAACCGTCAAACACACGCCGTTCACCGCGACGCTCGCGCCTACGTTCAGGTCATCGGCTATCTCCTGGCAGGCGATGCGCACAAGTCGCCCGACAGGGCGCTCTTGGACAGCTCGAACTACGCCCAGTGCTTCGACGATTCCTGTGAACATGGTGGCTGGAGCGACTCCGCGGAGCACCGCGGCAACGCGTGCCGTTCCGGGCAACGCACCCGCCGACCGTGGCCCAGGCAGCCATCACGGCGTTTCGGGCCTGGTCTTTTGCTGCGGCACCGGTGAACCATGCGATCGCAGTTGTGCGTCAACACATTTTTTGTCAGCGAGCCCCTGCACCACGGCACCCGGGACCGCCGCCTTGCTGCGCGGCCTGAGTGTGCCTATGAGCGCGCCGATCGGTCCGGACGCAGCATACCCCCAGAACATGATCAGAAGGGCCAGTTCGCGAAAGAGGATGATCAGCGCGACGACGAGGATCAATTCGATCAAATGGCTGAAATGCCGACGGCCGCGAAGCACCTGATTGACTAGGTGCGGATAGGGCAAGCGGGACACCATGAGTAGAGCCACTGCCAGAGCAGCGACAGGCGCCATCTGAGGCACCCAAGCACGCACCCACTTGTCGAAAGCAAAGCGCGGGTCGTTGAAGCTGTGGTACAGGATGACCATAGCAGCCAGGCATCCGGCGGCCCCCGGAGAAGGCAACCCGCAAAACACGCGATGACTGCGCACGTCCAGATCGGTCTGCACATTGAAGCGGGCCAGGCGCAGCACGGTGCACACCACATACAGCAGTGCCACGACCAGGTAGGCATCCCGTGCCAGACGCTGCTCCAAAGGGGCCCCCAGGTGCAGCAACAAAAACGCCGGTGCTACGCCGAAACTGATGGCATCGCACAGGCTATCCAATTCGGCACCGAAAGCACTGGCACTGCGCGAGCGACGTGCCAGGTAGCCATCGAGCATGTCGAAACCCATCGCCGCCAAGAGCAACCAGCCGCTGACATAAGCCGCCAACTCAGGCGGTTGCAATGGTGCGGCGACGTTCAGACGGGCCGCGAACACCATAGCCGCAAAACCGCACACGCCGTTGGCCAGCGTGCACAGCGTCGGCAGCAGCGCTATGCGTTTCATGCAGATGTCGGCTCACCGTTTGCCCGCGGTCGTGGCGCGGGGCGTGCGCGCCAGACGCAGCACCTCATGGACCAGCTTCTCGATCCCCTCCGCCGCCTCGCGGATGCTGCGTGCCAGCATATAGGCCGGCGTGGTTACCATGCGGTTTTCCTCGTCTACCACAAAATCGTCCACAGGACAACTGACATGATCGGCACCCATCTGCTCGATTTTGTTGGCTGTGTCGGGATCTTTACCGATAGTCAAACGCGGCGCACCATCGCGACCGAAAGCCCGGGCCAAAAGGACCGGACTGATGCAGATGGCTCCGATAGGTTTGCCGGCACGGTACATAGCCTGCAAAAACTTGGCCAGCGCGGGGTCCAACTCGCACCGTTCTCCTTTTTCCGCGAAAGTGCACAGGTTTTTGGCGGCGCCGTAGCCTCCTGGCAAGATCACCGCATCGTACTCGTCGGCCGAAGCCGTAGCCAGGTCTTTGATGTTACCGCGGGCGATACGCGCCGACTCGACCAACACGTTGCGCGTTTCTTTCATGGGCTGCCGCGTCACATGGTTGATGACATCGGCTTGGTTTTTATTGGGAGCCAGGCATTGATACTGTGCCCCGGCTCGATCCAAAGCCAGCAGCGTCAGCACTGCTTCGTGGATTTCCGAGCCGTCGAAGACACCGCAGCCGCTGAGAATGACCGCTACTTTGGCCATGTCGGACCTCCTTCATGCGAGCGACGCCTCGTGCCTACCCGTTTCCTTCGCCTCCCAGCGATTCATCTTATGCCGCTCGGTACGTGCCAGCGAGCGAAATCCTGGCCGTTGCACCGAACGTTCACGTGGCGGACACACTGCCCGCGGCGCGCCGACGTGCAAATTCGTGCACTGCCCGTTCCTGCTCCACAGTTTCGATGGAGCCGGGTCGTAGCTGCCGGATCTTGGCGATAGCAGCCTCGGGGGGCAAACCCTGGTCCACAAAATAGCAGGCCAAGACCGTGCCGCTGCGTCCCATCCCAGCGCCGCAATGGACACCGACTTTCATACCTCGGGCCAGTGCCTTTTTGATAGCCGAAATACAGCGAGCGAGGTCGTCCTGCGTCGGCGCGGTCATATCCGGCACAGGCACGTGGTAGACCAGCACGCCGGCATCCCGCACGGCAGCTACCGGCAGTGGCTCCTCGGTCAGGGAAACGAGCACTTCGATTCCCTGCTGCCGCAGCCAGTGCAGGTCTTCGTCTTGGGGTCGGCCCATCGCTGCCAGGCGCTGCGGCTCGATCCAGGAAAAATAGGGTGGTGCTGCCATATGCGCGCGGATCCTTTGCGAGGCTGCAGCTCCAAGGTCTCACGTATGCCGCAGTGGCGACAGATGGAACCACTGCCGCAGCCTTTGCACCTCTTCCCAAACTTTGGGATCGCGGTGCCAAAACTTGACGAGCGGGGCGATGCCGATGCCGAGCCGCTCGGCGGTGGCACGGAGCTGAGCCCCACACTGGTACAAGACATCGAGCGATCGGGCCACAGCCTGCCAGTAGGCTAGCGTCCTGGGGCCGCATGCCAGCGTCTCGGGCCGGATGGCCAACGACTCGTCCGCGCCGACCGGTTCGCGGATGCGCAAAGCCAAGCGTTCCCGCAGCCGCCTTACCGCGCGCAGCCGGTTTTCCGTCTGCGACCGGCTTTCTTCGGCCTGCACCATAAGGCCAGTCGGCTGATGGCGCAGCCGGATGGCCGACCGCTTGCGGTTGCGCTTTTGGCCCCCCGGGCCGCAGGCACCGTAGGCGTCCACCTGGCACTGTGCCAACAACGCCTGATCGTCAAGCTCCATCCAACTCTGCCGTTGCCCGCGCGGCACCACAGGGTAAGGCCCGTCCGAGTCGCGTATATCGGCTCGGTTCGGCTGGCGCGGCGCATTTTCCTCTCGGTTCATGATCGCAAAAACCAGCTCTCGCTCCGAAGGGGACCTGCTCACCACCGCCTCGGACTGATGCCTAACCAAGGCACCGACCGTCACGGCTTGGCCCCCAGTGACTACCCCGGACTGCCGGCGGCACGTACGAGGCGCGTTCAGCCCTCTGGCCTTGACAAGGGCTTGCAATTTTGTTTTGTTGCGCCACGGTTTTGCAGCCCGTATCCTGAGCAGAGGACCTGCATGCTCGCCAAATGGACCCCTTATGTACTGGCTATCGTTTGCGGGTGTACACTCGTCGCCGCACCCTGGTGGTATTTTAGATACCAGCGGCATCATGTACGACATTTCCGCTTGGTCGAGCCAAGCGTATTGTACCGAAGCGGGCAGATGACTCAGAAAGGTTTGCAGCGCTTGGTCTACGAATACGGTATCCGCACTATTGTCACCCTGCGAGACCGAGACGACTACGGTGACCTGCCTTCCGATTGGGAAGAGAAGTTTTGCCGCGAGCGCGGCATCGTATTCGTACGCATCAAATACCGGGAGTGCTATAGCGAGGAGGGGCCGGCGCCTATCCAAGAGACCATCCGCGATTTTCTAGCGGTGATGCGGGACAGCGAACGCTATCCGCGGCCCGTGCTGTTGCATTGCTTTGCTGGAGAGCATCGGACCGGCGTATTGACCGCCATCTATCGCATGGAGATGCAGGGGTGGCCGCGCGAGGCGGCCATCAGCGAAATGAAAATCTGGGGCTACGACAATTTCGAAAACGAGGCAGACGTGCGGGGCTTTTTGCGCAGCTACGAGCCCGGCAGCTGGGCTCGGCACGCTGCCAGAGCATGTCCACAGCCGACGCATCCTCCGCAATGACCGTACAGGACGGATCGGCTACTCGTCGAGGCGCAGCGACTGCAACGCTTGGCTATTGCAACTATCCCTGACGCTATCGCTTGCCGAGCAAAGCCCCGTACACAAGCCAGGCGGACGACGGTGCAGCGCGCTGGTCATTTTTTGACCACGGCGACACGCAGCGGGGCCGAACGATTCTGCTGGCCGCCAGCCGCCGGAGCGGTGCCGACCACGCGCACGTCGGCACGGGTCGTGGCCGGTGCATCGGCAGTTGCCGCCAGTTCGAGCTCCACGCTCTCCTGCCGGTCGCCGAGGGTTACTTGCGACGCCGATACTTTGTCGGGCAGCTTTTCCAAAGCGAGCACAATGGGTCCCTGATAGCCGCCTTTGCGCAGGGCTCGCACGCGCAGCTTGGCTTTGCCGCCCGGCTCGAGAGCGATCTGGTCCGGCTCGACTGCCAGGTCGAAAGGCAGTACCAAGTTCAGAGGTGCCAGCCGTGCGCTCACATGAGCCTGGCCCCCGGCGGCTGCCCGCGCTACAAAAGCCACCGGCAAAGCGCCCAAAGGTGCCTGCAACGTCGGCTGCAACTGGATCGTCGCTTGGTTTTGTTTGGCGGCTATGGTGGCCGTGACCGGCGGCAGAACCGGTTGCTGGCCAGGCAACGGACTGGGGCCCCGCACCTCGAGCCTTATCTCCCCGTCAAAGCCAGTCGCTCGCTGCACATGGACCTGTACCGGCACAGCCAGCCCGCGCACGCCTTCCGGCGTCCGGTATGTGACGGCGATATGAAAGGCAGACGCCGGCATCACTCCCACGGCCAACGCTTGGCCCACATAGGCCGGCGGATAGGCCAGTTGATTCAAACTGGTGCGCAACGCGGCCCGTGCGTGTGCCAAACGGGTAGAAACGCGGCCGTCTAGAACGGCGTGGCCGACCACGTACACGGTGCGACCGCCTAAAGGCAGATCGTCGGCCGCTTGCAACTCGAGCAGCGTCGCCGATTGCCCCGGAGCGATGCGTGCCGAACCGATCACACCTTGGCCAGCGACGGCATTGATTTCGATCGGGCCGTCGTAGCCCCGGCGATGCGCCTGTACCTCGACGATAGCGCGGTCGCCCCGACACAAGGACACTCGATCCGCGAGCAGTTCCAACTCGAAGTCCGGCTGACGGGCGGCGATTTCCAGGTAGTACGTTTCCTCGGGCCCTCCCCAGAATTGCAGATGTTCCACCGCTAGGATATAGTCTCCCGCCGCCGGCGCCTGGAATTCGATCCGAGCCGGTTCGCGCGTCGGGTCGCTCGCCGCTTGCTTACGCCCTTTGTCATCCAGCAATTGCAGAAATACCGCAGCCGGCGAATGCATGGCCACTGTCTGAGCTGTCACGACCACGGCCTGTCCCTGCTCCAGGCGCAGCCGGAAATGATCGCGGTCCCCCTTTTTTTCCAGTCGGCCATTGATACCAGTCGGCCAAGCAATAGGCTGCGCCGCAGCCACCTCGTCATTGGGCTCTACTTCCACGACCTGCGGAAGGTCGCTGACAAAAACTTCCACCGGCCACCCCGGCGGCGCCCCCTCGCGCACCGGCACGAGAGGCACCGAAGCTGCCGGCGTCTCTCCGGGCAAAGCCAAAAGCACCGGCTGGACGCTTTGGACGTCACGTCCGGCAAAATGGACGCGGGTCTGCGATCCACGGCGCACGACCAAGGGAAAGGCCGTGGTCGCACAAGGAAAATCGCCCACGCGCAGGACATAATGCCAGTCAGGCCCCCCTTGATAGCGCACGTCCCGCACTTCCAGAGAATACTCGCCGTCTTCGGGACTGACCCAAGTCAGCCGGGCATCACGGCTCAGCCCCGGCGTATCGTCGGCATAGGCAACCGGCTGCCCCGTACGCCGATCGTGCAGAAGAAGAAGAGGATCGAAAGGCGTCCCCAGCCGGCGGCCGAGCACTTCGAACGTCAGTCGCTGCCCTTTGCGCAGGGCAACCCGATAAAAGTCGGCTTTTTCTGCCTCGGCACGTCCGCAAACAGCCGCCAGCGTCGGTATACTTTGTGCCGTGGCTGCCGTGTGGTGCCCGTCCTCTTCGAGGACGATCGGCACATCGTCCACAGCGAACAGCCGCATGTTGGACACGCCGTTGCTGGTAACGACGCGCAGTCCATGTAGTCCCGACGGCGCATCCGGCGCGACTTCCAGACGCACACGCAGGTTATGGGCCTGGCTCGCTACAACGGTCACCTTTGCCGGTACATCGGTCAGCAGGCTGACGAAGCGATCCAGGTGGTTGCCCACAAGGGTCAGCTCCGCAGGCACACCCCGGTGCACCGCCGGCGGAAAAATCCCCTGCAGGACCGGCGCAAGATCAGCCTGTTTGGATTGAGCCAGCGCCACCGACAGGATCAAACCGCTCGCACTTAACGAGCACAGAGCATAAGCAACGCATCTGCTCATGAGGCCTCTCCCCTCGCTGTCTTGTATTGCAGGGAAGTCGCGCATCCGGCTGGACAACGAGTTATCGGCGGCAGGCCGCCAGGCTTTGCCCTTCGCCGTAGGCGGCTGGAAGGTTGCATGTTGCGGCATCTAGCCATGATCTTAGCACAAGGTTAGCTAATTGCAACGGGCTAAACCCGTATCCGTTCCTATCTCGAAGATGACCAGCGCCTGAAAGGAGCAACGTGACACTAGGAGAAGCAGAAAGTGCGGTCGGGCGCGCTCGAAGATCCGGCACAGTCGCTGGCCACCGATTGCCCTAAGTAAAGTCCCGGATAGCCGGTCGCGGTTGCCTTCGCTTCGGCACACAACTTATAATGCGAGAGAGGTTGCCAATGCATAGGGTTACAGCGAAACAACGGGTCACCGGCCCGTACAAGCCGAATTTGCCTGTGAAGTCAGGCCGAGATGGACCGGTGCAGCCAGCGTTCGCCCGGGAGAGGGATACACGCCGTGCCGGTGCAAATGGAGCTGCGACGTATCGTGATCCACGATAACTCGGACCAGCAGATTATTTATCTCCGCGAGGTCGAAGGGGAACGCTTTTTTCCGATCGTCATCGGTTTTTTCGAGGCACAGAGCATTTACCGGCGCGCTCGGGGGATACCTCCCCCTCGACCGCTGACGCACGACTTGCTGGTCAATATCGTCGAGCAACTAGGTGGTGAAATCCAGGACGTGGTCATTACCGAGCTGCGCGATCAAACCTATTTCGCGGTCCTGCGCATCCGCAAAGAAGGTGAGCTGGTCGAGGTAGATTGCCGCCCGAGCGATGCCATCGCCGTCGCCGTAGGGCTCAAGGTGCCGATCTACGTGTCCGAAGACGTACTCAACGATGTCTTGGAAAGCCAATGAACTAGTACTGCGCGGGGCTGCTGCGATCGGTCCGAACGTTTCGGCAAGTAGTCCTTGTTGTAGCGACCGAGCCGAATAGCCCGAGCTAGCGATTCCTACAGCTGTCCATTTTGCAAGCGCCCGCCGACATGCCGATCTAGTCCGCCGGCGTCGTACCTTGCGAAGCGTTCGTCTGGACAGATGCATCCGGCGGGTAAACACTTGTCAGGAGTTGCTCGAGTGCTTGGACGCCCACAGCGGGGGGCCGGCAGCTGGTGCCCTCGCACATATAGACAGTGAGCTGGTCGGCGATCGTTGATTTACCTGCCAGCCAGGGCACGAGCCGGGCGGCGACTGCCGTGCTCTCCAGTCCGGGCGCATAGCCGACCAGGACGCGCCGCGGATCCAAATGCCGACCGATCCTGTGCAGCGCCGGGTACAGTTGTTCTGCCTGCGGAGCGAGCACAGCCCACTCGCGCAGCGGTCCCAGATGGAAATCGAGGGCGACGAGCAGTCGGGTAACAGCCGTAGGCGCCTGACGCATCAAACCGGCAGCGCGTCGCAATCCCCGGGCAGCCAGATCAGCCCAACGCCGATCCCCCGTGTAGTGCGCCAAGCGGTCAAGGTCGGCGAGAGCCACGGAGTTGCCTGCCGGCGTGGCCCCATCGTGCCAGTCTTTCGCCCGCACCGGCAGTCCGTCTGCCGCTGGCGCAGTCACATAAAAGCCTTCGTCCTGGTCGTCCCAAAACAACTCGACCATAACTTGCGCCAAGGACCCAGCCCAATCCAGCCAGTGTGCGTCAGCAGTGACTTCGTAAAGATCCAGGAGGCCTTCGATGACGTAGCTGTAATCTTCGAGCATACCGGCGACTGGCCGCGCGGGTTCACAGCCAGGCACCGACACATGGTTGAGTCGCCCGTCAGGCAAGCGCATGCGATCGTAAAGAAAACGGGCGGTGCGTACGGCGGGGTCGAGCCAAGAAGGATGCAGCGCCAACGCCGCGCGGGCCAAAGCAGAGAGCGCCAAGCCGTTCCACGAAGTCAAGATTTTGTCATCGCGCGCCGGGGGAGTACGCTGCCGCCGATAAGCCAAAAGCTGTGCCCGTGCCCGAGCCAGCCATTCTTCCAGCTCCTCCACAGGCCGGCCCATCAATCGGGCGTCCACACTCAATGGACGCGCCAGGTGCAGAATGTTTTGCCCTTCCCAGTTCCCCTCCGGGCTGACCTGGTAGAGCTGGCAAAACAATTCCCCCAGATCGGAGCCGAGTACCGTATGTACTTCGTTCCAAGTCCATAGGTAATACTTGCCCTCTTCGCCCTCACTATCGGCGTCGAGACTGCTGGCGAAACCACCGCCGGGATGCGCCAATTCTTCGAGGAGCCAGCGCAGCGTCTGCTCGACTACCTGCCGGTACGGGTGTGCGCCGGTGAGCTGATACGCCTCCAGGTATGCAGCAGCCAGGAGCGCGTTGTCATAAAGCATTTTTTCGAAATGGGGGACCAGCCACTGGGCGTCGGTGCTGTAGCGATGGAAGCCACCTGCCAGGTGATCGAAAATGCCGCCGCGGGACATGTGGTCGAGCAAGCGCTGGGCGTGTTCCAGTGGCTCCGGGTCTGCGAAACGGAGCGCCAGGCGCAGGAGGAACTGTGCCAGCACAGGCTGCGGAAACTTGGGAGCACCCAAAGTGCCTCCGTTCACAGGATCGAGATGCCGACGCCAGCCGTGATCGCCGGCGTAGGCCTGACGCAATAGCTCGGCGTCCAGCGCTCCTTGGTCGAGGGGCAGTTTTTCCAGTCGCCGTAGGTGCGCTACCAGGTCCTGTGCCGCGCGTTCCACCTCTTGGCGCCGGTGCCGGTACGCGATGGCCACCGCCAACAGGATACGCCGAAAGCTAGGCATGTTGGCGCGATCTTCCGGCGGAAAATAGGTACCGCCATAGAAGGGCTTCAAATCGGGAGTTAAAAAAACCGTCAGAGGCCAGCCGCCATGGCCGGTCAACATGACCACGGCATTCATATACAAATGATCCAAATCGGGCCGTTCTTCCCGATCCACTTTAATACTAACGAAGTGTTCATTGAGGATTTGTGCAGTTTCTTCATCGTCGAAACTTTCCTTTTCCATGACATGACACCAATGGCAGGCGGCGTAGCCGATGCTCAAGAAGATGGGTTTGTCTTCGGCCTGAGCCCTCTGGATCGCCTCGTCACACCAGGGATACCAATCTACAGGATTCCAGGCGTGTTGTCGCAAGTAGGGGCTGGATTCATGGATAAGGCGATTGGGCTTACGAACGGGAGCACTCATAAGTTAGCTCCGGCACCTAGAAGGCATACTAGAAACTTAGGCAAGGGCCAGCGGAGGGGAGCGCGACGCGCTGGCCCGCCTACCTGCAGGGGCAAAGTAGCGACAAGAAGGGCACTCTGGCCGCACGCGATCAGGATTCGCGTCCGTCGCGAGCTGTCTCCTTGGCCAGGCGATACGTGCGGGTTTCTCGATCGTGCTCGACGACACCCTGTTTTTTGAGCATCACCAAGGCCTGGTTGACCAAAGTATAAGGTTTATCGCTGGCAGTGCGATAGCCGGCTTGAGTGATGGCTTCGAGGATCTCGGAAGGACGCAGACCCTTGCGACTTTTTTGCAGAGCCTCGACGATAAATTCGCGCAGAGATTTTTCACCGCGGATGCGTGCGCGGCCTGCACCGGCACCCAGACCGAGGCGTCCGCCGCCTCGAGCCAAGCGTTTGAGTTCTTTGTCAATGCGCCGTAGTTCCTGACGCAGTCGTCGCCTTTCTTCCTTCAGTTCGTTCAAGCGGCCCAGTTTCCATTTGAGCAGCTTTTGCACCTCGCCGATGCTCAGAGATTCCAGTCCTCCCGCTCGTGGCATGCTTCGCGCACCTCCTTCAGCTGGGGGCGAACCACTTAGTACGGCATAAAACGCATTTGGCTCCTGTATTGGTTGTAGCCAATCTAATCACTAGCTTCACTATCCCACACACAATCACTGTGCCACCTATACACATTGTATCTATAGCATCTAAGACGCCAAGTGTAAGAACTATGTTTTTCTCTCTCGGCTGTCAAGTTGGCGGCTCAGGTGCACCCGTCAACATGTGCTTGGCGATAAACAATCAAGAAGACAGCTAACGACGGTCAACCAAAGGCAGCTAATTCTTATGTCTGCGTCCCAACGGTTAGCCGAACACGTGGCCATCTGGCAGCGACGTCTGCGCGAGTATTTATTTGCCTCCGACGGATTTGCTGCGGAGTGCACATCGAAGGCCTGCGTGGTCGAAACATGGCAGCGACTGAATAACATCGCACAGGAATTGCGCGCGCACATCGGCCAACTAGCGGCTGTGCCGAGCCGATCCGGCCGAGAAGCACCGCCTTACTTGTGTCGCCAGGCCAAGCGGCTCTGGGCACGACTCGAGGCCTTAATCGCCGACTGGCACGATCTGCCGCTCCCAGAAGACTTCCTGCACTGGGACTTCGGTCTGAGTGCAGCGCGCCACCGTATGCTTGCGGCGGCTGAATGCCTGCTGCGACTCGTGGGCTATCTGCCCGTCCAGACGGCAGCTCAATTGCCCCTCATGGACGGCTTGCTAGCTTTGCTGGAGTCACTGGAACAGTCGGGCAAAGCTTTGTGCCGGGCGACACTCTTGTTGGCCGCAGAAAAGCGACAGGTGGACCGACTAGCTCGAGGCATCGAACTGTTGGCCCAAGGCCAATCTTTCGGACGGAGCCTTTTGGAGGAACTAGCCCACTGGCATCTGGCAGCGGCGCGCACAGACAGACCGATCTTATGGCTCGTAGAAGCGTCCGATACGCCCTGGCAGTACGCGGCGCGACGGGGATGGAACATAGCTCAGGTGTTGGCGCGTGTTGTAGCACGGGACGATGAATCGGATCGAGACCGGTGTGCGCTGCTCATGGCTGCCCTGCTGGCAGACGCAGGCATGGCTGGTCTGCCGGCGCACCTTATGCGCCAGCCGCCCCCATCTGCTGCGGCATCCCTCTGGGAGTCGCATGTCGAGCTCAGCCTAGCGTATGCGCGTCGTATCGTCGGTCTGCCCGACCGAACCTTGCAGGCGATCGCCCAGCACCATGAGCATGCAGATGGCACCGGATTTCCCGAAGGTCGTGCCGACAGCAGTATTGCACCCGGGGCGCGCTTGCTGACTGCTTGCGATCGTTATGCCGCGCTGTGCGTACACCGGCCAGGGCAACGAGCTCGTTCGCCGCGAGCCGCCTTGGCCGAAGTGCTCTTCGAGGCTGCCAAAGGACGGCTCGATGCCGCAGCGACACAGCGCCTCTTGTGCCTGTCTTTTTATCCGACTGGCACCTTTGTCGAGCTGAACGACGGCAGGCGCGGTCTGACGTTGCAGCCGGACGTCGCAATCGCCGATCTGGAGGCAGCACAGCGCCCAGCGGTGCGGCTGCTTGGGGATGCGCCGCCGGCATGGGACGATGTAGTGCAACTTCGACGGATGCCGAACCTACGCATCAGCTGTGCGCTCTGGCCCGAGCAGGTGAGTGCTGTGCTGGGACCGGACGCCTGGCAATGGTTTTTCGCGCTCGTCAGGCCCGAAGACGGGAGTGTGTCATGCGGGGACTGCCCCCTGGATACCTAGAGGCGTCGCATCATCCCAAGGTCTGCCTCTATTTTTTGATCCCGCTGCTGGCGGTATACGAAGGGGGAGTGTTTCTTTTGGGGGCGCACGATTCGCTGGCGGTGCGCAGCGGAGCGGACGCCTGGTTGCGCTGGCTCATGCACAACGTGGGCCTGCAAGCACTGTATTGGCCGCCTATGCTGGTAGCCGGCGTTCTGGCCGTGTGGAGCTGGTTCCGCCGTAGCGATCGGCCGCGCCAGCCGATAGCGGTAGTCGTGGGGATGTACGTAGAAAGTGCGCTCCTGGCGCTGGGCCTGCTTATGCTGGCGCAAATACAACTCCCCTTTTTGCAAGTCACTACCACCGCGAGCGATTGGGATCGCGAATGGCTAGCACGCGCCGTCGGCTATCTGGGCGCGGGCATCTACGAAGAGTTCATCTTTCGCTTGCTGCTTTTCCCTATGCTGTGGGGTCTGCTAGTACTCATGGAAACACCCTGGCCCTTCGATGTCCTGGGAGCCATGCTCCTGTCGGCGGTCGTTTTTGCCGCTGCCCATCACATCGGGCCGTACGGAGAGCCTCTGGAGGGACGCGTATTCTGCTTCCGTATGCTGGCCGGTGTCTACTTCGCAGCGCTGCTCAAACTGCGTGGCTTCGGCGTAACTGTAGGGACGCATGCATTTTACGACCTTTTTGTGGGCGCCCTCATGACGTGAGTGCGGGCTGCAAAGCGGATCCGAGCAGCCAGGGGACGGCTGCTAGACTCGTTGGCGTCCACAGAGGCAGCCGGCACGAGCATCCAATAGGCTTGTGTAGGTCGGTGCGAGCACCGTCCTGGATTTACGAGCGCAAGCGCAGGAAGGTCTCGTAGTGCTCCTGGACACGCCCCTGACGGGCGTCGCCGGGGTGGACGAGTACGCCGTACCGGAGCTGCAAGCGCTCGCCGCGCGCCAGACGCACCAGATCGGTGCGGCCTTTGACGGCGGGAAAGCCCGACTTGCCGCGTCCAAAAGGATTGGCAGCCATAAGCCCGTAGGCACGCGCATGCCAGCACGAGCGGTATGCATTGGCGCGGTCATCGAACAAGGCGACGCCGACGTGTTTACCCTGGACGATGCCCGAATAATCGCACCAGTCCGCCTGCCGGCCCCAGCAGTCGCGCTCGGTTTTGGCTCCCAGGGCATTCTCGATGACACCGCCTTTGCGTTCCGTCATGGCATCGTGGACGCGTATGCCGAAGGCACCTTCTTTGGTATCGCCGAAAACGATGGGGCATACGCTGGCGACAAGCTCTATCTCCACGATCAATAAGCGCGCGGGCGACAGGTCTGCCAGTCCGATGCGACGGACCTCGTCCAGGACACGCTGCCCCTCGGCAGTGCGCCACTCGTTGCGCGTCACCAGCCAAACTGTCCCGTGCACGAGCCGCGGCGGCTCCCAGCCCACACACACGATCCGGCCGTGTCCTGGTTGCTCGGACCAAAAGTCTATCCCCTGCACTCCTTTGGCCCGCCTTGACAGCGTTATCCCCTCGGGAATGACGTCGCCGTGAGTGAACCACAGCGCCCGTTGATGGGGATGATCGCGTGATTCCCCTTGTGCCTGGACCATGGGATAGCCGCGCGTGACCGGTACGTCCCCGGGACCCAACACAGGATGAAAGTGGGGCTTGGCTAGATGCGCAGCCGTGTGATAACGGGTGACGAGCGTGTCCCCGAGGTAGAAGCTGGCCACCTGGTCCTCGAGATGGATCCGTGGCTCGTCCCGTAGCTCGGCGCACGAAAAAACGACTGCCAAAAGCGTCATCGGCGGCACAAGTCCAACGCCTAGCGCTTTGCACGCGGTCATGCAGATGCCCTCCCCAGTGCCATCTGGCGACCCGTCCACATGGTCAGCGGCACTCGAGGGCCATTGTAAGACGCCTCACCCGCTCGAGCCAGAGCTACCTAGCCGATGCGCCTGTGCCTTCCGGCATCGGACTACGACAGACCTGCTGCCACGGTGCTTGCCGCTCGTTTATCGGTTAAACTAGGTCTATGACGAGGGTGTAGGTGTACTGCGCAAGCGAGCAACGGGCGGAGGTAGCGCATGATCTGCGTCAGCATTTATCAAGAGTCGCGGCGGCTGGCTCTGGTGGACATGCTCAACGCCGCCGGCCAAGCCGATTTGTTGGAAGTGCGTCTCGACCGGTTCGGCAAAGCACCGGACATCGGGGAACTGTTGGCGGCACGTCCTAAGCCGGTGATCATGAGTTGCCGGCGGCCCAGCGATGGCGGCGCCTGGGACGGCAGGGAAAACGAACGCATCGCGCTGCTGCGTCAGTGTATCGTCAGCAAAGCCGATTATGTGGAAATCGAACACGACATCGCCGACCAGATTCGTCCTTTTCCTCCAGCCAAGCGAGTCATTTCCTACACCAATTTGCGGGAGACGCCCAGCGACCTACAGGAAATTTACGACGGCATACGGCACCGGCATGCCGACGTGATCAAGCTGGTGCTGCCCGTGAGGACACCGGAAGAAACCTGGCCTGTTTTGCAACTGGTGCAAAAGACTACGGTGCCGACCGTGGTGGTGGGTCTAGGCAAACCGGGGGTCATGCTGGCGATCTTGGGGCGCAAACTCGGGGCGCCGTGGGTCTATGCGGCACTGGAAAAGGGCATGGAAGCCTATCCCGGCCAGGTCTCGGTGCGCGAGCTGGTCACTGTGTACCGCTATCGCGATATCGGTCGGGAAACGCGCTTTGTCGGCATTACCGGCTTCAGCGACCTGGAAGCGGCACTGACCGCCGGGCTCAACGAAGCCTTGGCGCGCGTGCCATCCGCACTGCGTTGTTTGCCGCTGCCGGTCGGCGATGAGCGGTTGTTCCGCAAAGTGATGGATGCCTTCCGGCTGCACGCACTGTGGGTAGACCAAGAGCATCAGGCGGCGCTCTATACTTGCGTAGCCCGAGCCGACAAGGCGGCGCAGTTTGCCGCTGCCGCCGACTTCCTGGTCCGGGCACCGGACCGATCCTGGCACGGATACCATCTGCTGTCCGATGCAGTCTGTCGGGTCTTGCAGCAGGGGCCGGCGTCTCAACAAACGCTGAGCGGGCGCATCGTCGTGGTCGTCGGTACCGGGCCGTTGGGCAAGGCGCTCGTGTATCGGCTCAAACAAGTCGGTGCGCTGCCGATCGTCGCCGGCCGACAACGCGACATTCTGCAAGAGATCGCCCAAAATGCCGGCTGCCGCTACCTACTGGCAGAGGCCATTTACAGCACGATGCACGATGTTCTGATCGTCGCCGAGGCGCATGCGGAAGCACGCAAAGCAGGCGAAGCTCCGTTGCACCCAGGTTTTCTCAAGCCGGGGATGACGGTCTTGGACCTGAGTGCGCTCCCGCGCGATACGGCGTTCATGGACGAGGCGCGCCAACGCGGGTGTACCGTTTGTTCGCCGCGCGCAGTGGTTGCCGCTCTGGTCGAACGCGCGGCGACGATCCTCTCGGGTCGGTCGCCGGCCAGCGAGTCGGTCGAGGCTGCCCTGCGCGAAGCGTTGGGGGACGAGTAAAAGCCGGCCAGCGGCGTCGTCAACTAGCGTGGATTTCGTACGTGAAGTTTCCCTCCGGCCCCAGTCCGATGTGGACGCGTGCGATCGGCTGCCCGCTCGCCATATGGGCGAGGAATTCGCGGGACAGCTCCGGCAACAGCGTGCCGCTGATGATATGGTCCACGTTGCGGGCGCCGCTCTCCACTTCCTTGCAGCGACCGGCGATATGCTCGACCAATGCTTCATCGTAGGTAAGCGTTGCCCGATGCGTCTCGCGAGCCCGATCGGCAACCCGCGCTAGCTGCAGTCGCACGATCTGCCTGAGCACCTCGTCGCTCAATGGATAATAAGGAACCACGGTCAGCCGGCCCAGCAGTGCCGGCTTGAACACTTTGAGCAAATCGGGCCGCAAGGCCGTCGCCAGGGCCTCGGGATCGGGCCGGGTTTCCGGATCGGCACACAATTTCATGATCGTCTCGGTGCCGACGTTGGAGGTGAGCAGGATGATGGTGTTTTTGAAGTTGACCTCGTTGCCTTTGTCGTCCTGGAGCATGCCTTTATCGAAGACCTGATAGAAGATTTCTTGCACGGCGACGTGGGCTTTTTCGACTTCGTCGAGTAGGACGATGGAGTAAGGCTTGCGGCGCACGGCCTCGGTGAGGACGCCTCCTTCGCCGTAGCCGACGTATCCTGGTGCCGAGCCGGTGAGCCGCGAGATTTTGTGCTCCTCTTTGTACTCGGACATGTTGATGATGACTGTGTTGCGATCGCCGCCGTAGAGGATATCAGCCAAGGCAAGGGCCGTCTCGGTTTTGCCGACCCCGCTGGGGCCGACCATGAGGAATACCCCGATAGGCCGTCGCGGATCGCTCAATCCTGCGCGGGCTGTTTGGATGCGCCGGGCGATGGCCTCCAGGGCATGCGCTTGGCCGACGATGCGCTCTTCCAACTTCTCCTTGAGTGCCATGACCGTGCGGATTTCGTCGAGAACCATTTTGCCGATGGGGATACCTGTCCAGGCCGAGACGACATCGGCGACTGCCTGGCCATCCACGACCGGTAGGATCATCGGCTGATCGCCCTGGAGCCGAGCCAGTTGCTGCCGTAGATCGGCCAGCCGGCGGCGATAGTCCTCTTCTTCCTGGGGTGTCATAGAGCGTTCTGCGGGGGGCGTACCTGGGACGCTCGTTTCGAGGACCTTGCGACGGCGCAAAGCTTCTTGGAGCTGCCGGACTTCGCTGGCCAGTTCGCGCTCTTTGGCGAGGCGTTGCTCCAAGCTGTCCTTTCGGGCCGCCGCCGCCGCGCGGCGTTCTTGCAGTTCGGCCAGCCGCTTGCTGTGCTCGAGACCGATGACCTGCTCGGACTGCAAGATTTCGATTTCGGCATCGAGGAACTCCAGCTGCCGGATGCAGTCTTCTAAAGCGGCGGGTGTGGCGGCCTGACCCAGGGCCACCCGCGCACACGCCGTGTCCAGTAGACTCACTGCTTTATCGGGCAGCTGGCGTTCGGTAAGGTAGCGGTGCGACAAGGTGACGGCTTCCTCGACGGCTTCGTCGAGGATGCGCACGCCGTGATGCTTTTCCAGGGTGGGGACCAAGCCGCGCATCATAAAAATGGCACGACGTGGCTCGGGCTCGTCCACTTTGACGACCTGGAAACGCCGTTTTAGGGCTGGATCGGTTTCGAAGTATTTCTTGTATTCCATCCAGGTGGTGGCGGCGATGGTGCGCAACTCGCCGCGCGCCAGGGCCGGTTTGAGGAGATTGGCCGCGTCGCTTGGACCGGCAGAACCCCCGGCTCCGATGAGGGTATGAGCCTCGTCAATGAAGAGGATGATCGGCTGGGGCGAAGCCTTGACTTCGGCGATGATGGTCTTGAGGCGGTTTTCGAATTCCCCGCGCACGCCCGCACCGGCTTGCAACAGGCCCATATCCAGGGTGCGCACGGTCACTTTGCGCAACGGTTCGGGAACGTCGCCGGCAACCACGCGCAGGGCAAATCCTTCGACGACGGCGGTTTTGCCCACCCCGGCCTCCCCGGTCAGGATCGGGTTGTTCTGCCGACGTCTCATGAGGATGTCTATCACCTGCCGGATTTCGAAGTCGCGGCCGATCACCGGATCTATTTCGCCCCGTCGGGCACGCTCGCTGAGGTTGTAGGTGAACTGGTCCAGGGCCGGTGTCTTCGACCCTGTGCCGACAGCGGCCGGTCCCGGCTGGCCGTCGGCAGCCATAGAGCCCGCTATCTCGTCCACTTCCTGCGAGCTCTCCATGAACACCGGCAGTTCGCGGCGCAGTGTGTCGGCATCCAGACGCGCCAGTTCGGGGCAGACACTGCCCAGGTACAGAGACAATTTGCGATCGGTCAGCAGAGCTAAAAGCAGGTGCCCGGAGCGGATGCGCAACTGAGCGTAGTCGAGCGAAGCCAAAGACCAGGCCTGCCGCAGCCAGTCTATCAAGTCGGTGGACAGTGTCGGCGGCCGCTCGTTGCCGGTCTTGCGCTGCGCCAGTGCCCGCTCGAGCTGTCCCTGCACCCGTGCCGGCTGGACATCGTAATGCCTGAGAATCGGCACCAGGTCGGTCTCTTGCTGCTCGAGCAACTTGTACACCAAGTGCTCGATTTCCACTTCAAAGTGGCTGCGCGACATGCTCATGCCTGCTGCCGCTTCCAGAGCTCGCCGGCAAGTGTTGTTCAGTCGCGACACGAGATTTTTGAGCTGCATACTCGCCATGGCCAGGCCTCCGCAAAGAATGACCTCAAGGGTTCGGCTGGTCGGTTCCTGCTGGCGCTGCTTCCAGCCAGAACAACTCCTCCCCCGGAAACACGGCATCGTCCACGTCGCGCGGCATGGGCAGACTGCGCACCCAGGTATCCCAACCCAGCCGCGGGCCATCGGTGCCGGCACGCAAGACCAAGGCCGGCACTTCTTCGGCGCGCAACACAAGTTGGAT
The DNA here is from genome assembly GCA_040289265.1 of Gemmataceae bacterium. Classification (GTDB taxonomy): domain Bacteria; phylum Planctomycetota; class Planctomycetia; order Gemmatales; family HRBIN36; genus PSKW01. The sequence continues at coordinate 29,053 of PSKW01000007.1, read as the reverse complement.
GTCGAAGTCGAATTGTGGGCCGACGTACAGCCGCACCAGATGAGCGACGACGAACAGAGTCTTTTGGGCGGGGATGGGAGCGCGGTTAGGCAAGAATTCGCGGAATTGCCTATAGCCCAGCGGACCGATACGCAGCCGAAATTTGCTTTCCACATCCCAGACGCGCTCGCCTAGGACGACGTCCACACCGAGTCGTCCTCCGGGGCCACTGCCCAATCGCACCTGCCGCTCCGGCTCCAGATAGAGCCATTGGCCCTGGAACGGCTTGACTGCCACGGGCAGACCCAGGTAGCCGCGCACCAGCGCCTCCAAACAAACGGGTATGGGCCGACGGCAGGCAAAAAAACCGCTGTAGTAGACGATGGCCAAGTCGGGCACTGCCGCCACCACCTGCACCTGCTCCTCGTCTTCGTCCAGCCGCCGTACAGCCACGCGCAATCGGTTGCGCAAAGCCGGCATGCCCAAACCGACCACCGCCAGCAGTGCCGACACAAACTGACTGCCGTTCCCGCCTCGCTCGTACGGCACATAGAAGCGGTACTTCTCCCACGCTCGGTAAAACAAAGAGATCAGGCGATGATTGAACAGGTCCAGCCAATCGCGCAGGGCGCTTTTTTCGGCATGCCGCGACTCGCGTTCGACACGCAGAAGCAGCTCCGTGTAATGACGCGGCAGGATGCCATTGGGACCGTACAAGCCCAGGAACGCTACGGTCATGCGAGGCACCGGACAGATGCTCGAAGGCTCTTCCAAATCATGAATCGAGCTGGGCGGGAACGCCAAAGACAGATGAGCCCGGAAACGGATCGCTTCCTGGTGAGGGGCAACGCTGTACCCCACGGGATGTTTGTCGGTTGCCCATCTCTGCAACAGCCGCACCGCCTGGAAAAAATCGAAGGCATACGGCTCGCGCCACAGACGCTCCAGCAAACTGCCGGGGGGCGCCTGCCGGGAAACGACATCTGGGGTCGCACGCTCGGATGTCTTGTGGATCATGAACTCTCGTTTCCGCGGTCCCATCGGCACCCATGCGGCTTGGGCACCGTCGCCTGTGGAAGATAGCGGCCTATAGGAGGACCTGCTGGCCCGCCCGAGGCGGCCAGCTGTGATACACCCCCTCTTTTTGGGCCGTGCGCACTACCAGTTGCGTGAACGAATTCAACGATGCATACTGAGCGAAAAAGCGCTCCAAAACGGCGCCAAACAGCAGCGGCCCTGTGAGCGCATACTTGTCCTCGTCCAGCTCCAGCTCGATGGCGACCCCGCGGCAGAAAACCAATCCCTGCTCGTGCCGCATTTGCCCGACCACCCGACGGTGCCGCACAGCCAGGATCCCCTCGATCATCTGCTCGTTGATCGCTGCCAAATGCGGCGTGACGCCCGGCTCGGCGTAGTTGTACAAGCGGAGGATCTCGCGCAGGGCGTCTCGGCCTGCCAGATCGTCGGTCAAAGACAAGTGATTGAGGGCCAGGTGGGATATCAAACGCCACTGCCATTGCGGACGGCTGGGCGGCCGCAGAGGCGCCGTGGGGGCCCGCAGGCAGCGAATACGCTCCAGGGGCACAGCCGCCTCCAGCTCGAAATACACCAACGACTCGTCTCCCAGGCGCTGCAGCTGCGTGGGCAGGTCGCGGTTGGTGCACAGCACTTGTACCATCAGTACTTCTTCCGCCGGCAGTCGCGGTTGCAGATTGCGATCTACCAGCGCCAGATACACCTCCGTGCCCTGATCCTCAGCCGCCGTAGATGGACGCCGCGTGGCACACCAGTACAGGGCATCTTCCAAACGCCGTCCGTGGCGAAAAGAATAAAACGGCTCGTACACGCGCACGACGTTGCGCCCGGCGTCTACGCTGCTCACTTCCTCGATGCTGTAGACTTCCGTGCCGCGCGGATGAGCGACATCGGGTACGATGCGGTACTCGTAGCGGCGCTGATCCAAAGTGATCGGTTCCGCCAGCTGGCTGAAAAGATTCACCACCGGCGTGCAATAGAGGTGGAAATGGTTGGCATCCACCACCGGCTCGAGACGGGGCTGGCTTTTGTCGAGACAAAAAATCACTTCCACCTTTTCCCGGTAGCCCGCCTGCCGTATCCGTTCCAGACCGCACAAGTCGAAAAACTGGAATTTGGCCGGAAAAGCGAACAACTCGCTCAGCAGCCTATAGCCGGGGAAAGCATGGGACGGGTACGGCACCAGTCCTTCATCCGGCTCGAAGCCCACCGGGCGCAAGGCTTCCTCGGGAGTCAGTTGCAGCAGCGGCAAGTCCGCGTCTTTTTCGGGGGAGCGGATCAGCACGCGGGTCACGTGATTGAAGAGCAGCTCGTAGAGCGCGGCGGTCACGCCCGGCTCCCCAGCCAGGAACACGCGCAGCGTTGCGATCTGCAAGTCGAACCAATGCAGGCCGCCCCGCGCTTCGAGGACCAGACGCACAAGCCCTGCCGTGCGCGGCGGCACCGGCAGCCCGGAGGGAAAGGGCGGGCCTTGCAGTCGGGCCTGGGTCAAGACCACCGGCCACAGGGTGACTGCATAGCCGGTGCGGAACCGACACGGTAGGCCTGGATTTCCCACCGGCTGCGTGTGCAATTGCGAGCCTGCCTGGACAACGATTCCCCCGGGTAACTGCACGCGAATCGGATCGGGCACCAACTGCACGATAGCCATGGACGGAATCGGTGCCAAATAATGCGGATAAACGACCTGCAAGAAATTCTGCGTCAGTTCTGGAAAATCGTCTTCGATCTTGTGCCGGATGCGGGCGGCCAGCAGAGCGAACGCCTCGATCATCCGTTCGACATGCGGATCGGCACTGCGTTCCGGCTCGAGCAGCAAGCGGCCCGCGGCCGCCGGGTACCGCCGGGCGAAATCCTGCGCCATATGGCGGATAAAGCGCAGCTCTTCCTCATAATAGCGGAACAACTGGTCGCTCATGGTGCCGCTGCTTCCACCCGAGTCTGGCCGGTGGTCAATTCGATGGTGGTGGCAAAAGCCACTGCCGGTGCCGGATCCAGAGCCAGCTTGCCGACGATCCGATACTGCCAGCCCACGCTCGACTCCTGGGTGTTGACCGGGATGGCCTCGACGTCGCGCAGCCGCGGCTCGAAGGTTTCGACGACCCACTCCAAATAGCGTGCCAGCTTGTCGCTGAGGACGCCTTGCATTTCCTCGAGCGTCTGCAAATCCACGAACCCGTAGGCCAACAGCGAGCGTTGCACTTCGGGATATTCGTCCAGTGCCTCGTGAACCGACGGGCGGGTATTGAGCAGATTCTCCAGGTCCCGTTGGACGACGGCGACCATTTGCTCCAGGGTATAGCCCCGCTGGGCCACCGTGCCGCCCGAGTCGGGATCGAGCAATCGGTCCAGCACCGAGGGCAAAATCGCTTCCTTGTCCGCAGTGCGTGTCATCGGGAGTGTCCAGCTATCCCCGAGGCCCGATGCTGACGACCATCGGGCGCGGCTGCGCGTGGTCGCTCGCCGGCCCCAGGGTCATATTTCGAGGATCAGTTCGCGCCACTCGGTAATGGGCGCGGCATCGTCACCGGCCAAAAAGGTACGCAGCCCGCGGCCTTGGGCTAGCCCGTCCTGCTCGATCCAATCGGTCATACGACCGAGCCGTACGAGCGCATTGCCGTGCGTGTGCGTTCCAGGATAGAGTGCCGGCAGGAACACCGGACCCGTGGAGCCATCCCGCAGGGTCATGTGCGCCGGCAGCCAAAACAGGTCCCGCGGGTACCGCGGCGGCAGCGCCAGCACGCGCTCCACCTGCTCCAGAGGTACCCAGTAATAATGTTCTTGCAACACCACTTCCAAGACCGTGCCGAACAGGTCGTCGGCATCGCGCAGGACGTCGAACGGTTTGCCGTTGAGCGTACCCCGCAGGTGGCAAGCTTCGTTGAGGCTTTGCAAGGTCCGGCAGGCCTCGGTCCTTTGCCCCTGGCGCCAAAGATCCCAGGCTTGCACACGCGCTGCCACCTGCTCGGAAGGCGTCAGGAAAAACTGGGGCAACTGGCCAGCCTCCTGCCATTGCCGCCGCTGTTCTTCGGCACGGAGCGCTCGACGGTAGTCGGCCACCGCGGCGTCCAATTCCACTTCCTGAAACTGGACGGCGTCGAGTTGCTTGCCAGCCCGATCCAGGTCGCCCGAAAAAAGAAGTAACTCGAACAAAAAGAAGCGCCGCCGCGGATCCTGGGGATGGGTCCGTACTTCGGCCGTCTGAGCCGCGATGGCCTCCTCGAGTCGGTCGGCGCGATACAGTTGGTCTGCTGTCACATTCCTTCTCCTAACAGGTTCAGGCGACCAAGAAACACCTCGACCCGTCAGCTGGGCAGCGCGACGTCATCCCGTCAGCAAAAAGCCAAAGGCGGCACACCCAGGACCCGGCTAGACCCGGGTGTGCACGCCGATCTGAGCGGCATCGTACGGTTTCGATTAGGTCACCTTCGGCGAGCCCATGTATTTTTTGTTTTCCTTGAGGTCCCAGCCACCATCGTGCGGTTCCTTGGGATCCTTGCCTTCCTCTTGCCAGTAGGTCTTGGCAGAGAACTTGCGGTAGTTGATACTCACACTGACGTGGGGACGTCCGCCGGTGCCGCTGATATGCCAGCCACTGACGAAACCTTCTTCGAACATATAGATCTGCCAAACTTTTGCGCCTTCGCCAACGGTGGTCAGGAGGTGCACTTCGCACTTGACCAGATCGGCTCCCGAGGCACACGCCTGGAGCAGATCGGCATCAACCTGGGAAGCAGGCATCGAAAAGGTAAAATCGGCAGCGGTTGCCGTCCCCAGGGGACGCCCCCTTTCGCCCGGGTTGCTTACGCCGAAGGCGATGGTATCAACCTCAAACCAATCTTTGTACTTCGGAAATTGACACCGCCCCTTGAGGTTGTATCCCTTGACCTCCAGGTACAGTACGTAGTCAGCCATCAGCGACCTCCTTCGAGCAGGCTGTCCAATGTCGCGGGCATCGGAAAGCAGCCGGGGACAGCCACACCGGCCTGCCGAACCCGAGGGCGAGCCAGGTGACCATCCCCCTGCTACTCGCCTGGTACATGCCCAACTTGTTCATTCAAGAGATGCGGATAGACCTTCGGAAGCGGACAACGATTTTTTTCGTGCGCTCCTAGGCCTTCTTGGGCACTTCCGCGACCAGCCGCAAGGAAGCCGTCAGCGTCTCCAGTTGATAGTGGGGACGTAAGTAAGCGACCGCCTCGTACCAGCCTGGCTTGCCTTTGACTTCGCGCACCTCGATACGTGCTTCGCGCAATGGGTAGCGTGCTTTTGCCTCTTCCGGAGCGCTTTCCGGGTTGGCTAGCACATAATTTTGAATCCAGGTATTGAGCCAGCGTTCGCAATCGGTGAGTTCCATGAACGAGCCGATTTTGTCGCGTGCCATGACTTTCAAGTAGTGAGCGAAACGCGACACGCACAAAATATGGTTGATTTTGGCGGAAAGCTCGGCGTTGGCCTGAGCTGCCGGATCGAAGTATTGTTTGGGTTTGTTGCACGACTGGGCGCCCATAAAGACGGCGAAATCGCGATTTTTGCTGTGCAACAAAGGGAGGAAGCCGAGATTGGACAACTCGAACTCGCGGCGATCGGAGATAGCGATCTCCGTCGGGCATTTCATGGCGATATCCCCTTCGTCGGTAGGGAAGGTATGGACCGGCAAGCCCTCGACCTTGCCGCCTCCCTCGACGCCGCGGGTCCGCGCGAACCATCCGTACTTGGCGAACGCATCGGTAATGCGCGCCGCATAGGCCCAGGCGGCACTCATCCACAAGTATTTGTCATGGTCCTTGCCATCCACGAATTCTTCGAAATTGAACTCCTCGATGCGCTTGAAATCCTGGCCGTAGGGCAGCCGGGCCAAGACGCGCGGCAGGGTCAGGGCCACGTACCGGGAGTCCTCCGATTCGCGGAAGGAACGCCAGGCGGCGTACTCGACGCCGTCGAAGATTTTGGCCAGGTCGCGCGGATTGGCTAGCTCCGTGAACCGGTCCATGTTGAAAAGCCGCGGACTTGCCGAAGCCACCAAAGGCGCATGGGAGGCAGCAGCCACGCCGGCCATCATTTTCAGCAAGTTGAGGTCTTCGGCGTGCCGGCTGAATTCGAAGTCGCTGACCAACATGCCGTAGGGTTCGCCTCCCAGCTGGCCGTATTCTTCTTCGTAGACCTTTTTGAACAGGGTGCTCTGGTCGAACTCCGCCGCCCTCTCGAAGTCTTTGAGCAAGTCGCGCTTGGTCACGTTCAAAACGCGGATCTTTAGTTCGGTGCCGGTTTCGCTCTGGTGGACCAGATAATGCAGCCCGCGCCAGGTGGATTCCAGCTTCTGGAAATCCGGATGGTGCATGATCTCGTTGAGTTGCTCGGAAAGCTTGCGGTCGATCTCTGCGATCCAGAACTTGATGGTGCGCTCGACGTCTTTGGAGACCACTTGGCCGGGCCTGATGCGCATGCGGATAAACTCTTCGATGAACGATTTGTTCCGCTCGCGCTCCTTGTCATCGAGCGGGCGCGTATACTCCAGGATTTGATCGAGTAACGTGCCCTGCTGCTGAGCCTGAGCTGCGCCTGGGGTCTTGGCTTGTTCTGCCGTGCTCATGCCTCAATCCCTCCTGTACTGGTTATGCCAAGCTATGCTACCTCAGTTCACATAGAGCTATGCACAGACGGGCCGTTGACGCCACCTCCCCCTCCGGATCGGCCGAGCAGATCTCAGAGCGGCCCTCGGCGACGCGGGCCTTGCCTGCAGCCTGGATCGGCCCAGCGGAGGTCAGCTCATGCCTCCGGAGTCTGGGGACTGTCTTTGCCCTCCTCAGGCGGCACGCCCATCTGTTTGGCCAGTTCGAGAGCCTTTTGCGTATCGTTGAGGATATCGTTGAGCAGCTGCTCCAGGCGATCGTTGCCTTCCATCTTGCTCAGCAGCTGCGACAGACGCTGGCGCATTTCCAGCAGATCGCGCAGCGGACCCACCTGCCGCGCCACGTTGGCCGGATCGAAATCGTCCATATTGCGGAAATTCAACTCGACAGCCAGTTCGCTGTCGTCACCGCTCAGGCGATTCTTGACGCGCAGAGCCAGCCGTGGGTTGGCCTTGGCCAAAACGTCGTTGAAATTGTCGCGATCAATGGGCACGAATTTGCGCTCTTTGAGGGGTTTGAGCGGCTCTTTGGGCTGACCGGACAGGTCGGCCAAGACGCCGACGACAAAGGGCAGCTCTTTTTTCTCGAGAGCGCCTCCCGTTTCGACGTCGTAGGTGATTTGCACGCGCGGTCTACGGACTCGGTCCAGCTTGTGTTGCAGGCTTTCGCTCGACATAGTTGTTTCCTCCGCGCCCGGCAGCGGGCACACTCTCTGGGACCCGAATGGACGGCCCTGCACCCCACGGCAGGACGTTTATCGAAGCGCCACGCGACACATTTTCGCCTGTGGCGATCCATAAAGCAAACAAAATATGAGGGAAAAAGATCAGCTCCCGTCGCTTTTGATACCCAATTGACGCTCCAATTCGGCGATTATGCTTTCGTCGCGCACCAGTTCGCGGATCATCTGCGGGAAGGGCAGGGTCCCCAATTGAACAGCTCGTTTGACCAGATAGGGGATCGGACTGTGCGGCTCTAGCTGTTGCAACTGATCGGCGATCACAGCGAGCTGGCGATACAATTCGGCGCGCGAACCGAGCGCACGCACCCCGGCACTTGCTGCGGCAATGCCGGGCGTTTCCCCTGCCGTCGGCGCCTCTGCAGGTGCTTCGCCCCTGCGTCTGAGAAACTCCTCGGCCAGCCATCGGGCGTCCATCAAGGCCTGGCGCAAATTGACGAAGGAGGGAGCTCGCTGTCCGGCCTTTTCGGCCAGCGCCGACTCCAGCTTCTGGAGTAGGTCGAGGCACTGGGCGATATCCTCGGTGCGGTCCTTCAAGACATCTGCGGGAACGGCGGCCAGTGCTTCGTCTATTCTTTGTTGCAAAGCGCCGTCGGCCTGCTGCCGTGCTCGATCCCAGTGGAAGTGGCCCACGCCGGCATCGCCTTCGCCCACCACAGGCAGCTGCCGTACCAGCATGGGAAAACGCGTGCCGCGGACCGGATCGTCGAGCAGATTGGCCAGCCGATCCAGGCGCACCTCGACATCGCCGTCCTCGATCGGCGGATTGAGCCGGTCCCAGCACTCGCACACCAGACGGCTGAGCAAAGTCAGCCCCTCGCGCAAGCCGGAGAAACCGTAGCGATGGGCCCAGGCTTCGGTCAGCCGCACGGCCACTTCCAGATCTTTGGACTGTTCGCGCAGGGTCTGACTGGCCAATGCCTCTACCGCCGGCCAGTCGGCGCGTTTCGGCTTTTCCGGACGTGTCGGATCGTCGGGAGCATAATCCTCGGGATTCTCTTCGCGAGTCAATTGATTGTAGCGGTCACGAAAGGCGTAAATGACTGCGCTGTCCCCTGCAGGCGAGTCGCCGGGAAGGGGAGCCACGAGGCTTTCGACATCCGCCACCTGCGGGCTGGGCATAATGTAAGACTCTGGTGTCGGCCACAGTTCGCTCGCGAAATGTCCCCGCTCACCCCGTCGCCCCTCGGAACAGGAACTATTCGCACAGCGCCCATTGTACGAGCAAATCTAAATCCTGTCCAGTGCCTGCGCCACCGGACGGCAGCGATCATCCAGGCTGCGGGTGTTCCCCAGGCAATGGGCGTAGCGGCTATGCCGAAGATGCCGAGCCGACAACGATGCGCGGGAACAAAGGCGCCAGACGTCCCGAAGCGTCGCCGACGGCTCTGACCCGCACTGCCCGCGGCGGCCGCAAATAGGCATACGCATCCTCGTAACGCACCTGCTCCCAGACCTGCGGGAAATCGAACGAGTTGTATATCTTCGCCGCGGTCGTAGGCAAAAACGGCTTGAGCAAAATGCTGGCGGCCCGCAAAGCGCCGACCAGATCGAGCAAGACCTGTTGGGCCTGCTGGGGGGCCGTTTTCACCAGTCGCCAGGGCTCCGTTCGATCGGCATAGCGATTGGCAGGATCGAGCACTTTTTGCCAGATGGTCTGCAGCGCCAGGTGGTACTCGCAGCGCTCCAGGTGCCGCTGCGTTTGTAGCACTGCACTTTCCAAGTCGTCTTCGGCGAACAAAGTCCCTGGGGCAGCGTCTGTCGGCACCGCCAGGTGGCCCTCGAAATGCCGCAACACCAACGTCACCACCCGGCTATACAGGTTGCCCAGATTGTTGGCCAGATCGGCATTGTAGACGTCCGCGAACCGTGACCAGCTGAATTCTCCATCGCCGGGGAAGGGACATTCGCGCAAGAAATAGTAGCGGAAGGCCTCGGCACTGAAGCGCGTGATGATCTCCATAGGCTCGACGACGTTGCCCAGGCTCTTGGAGATCTTGTCTACCGTCCCAGTCTGCTCGTTTTTGATGTACACGAACCCGTGGCCGAACACCTGGCGCGGCATGTCCAGTCCCGCAGCCATGAGCATGGCGGGCCAGAGCGCGCAATGAAAGCGTGTGATATCCTTGCCGATAAAATGGATATCCGCAGGCCACCAGTATTCGAAAACATCCTGCCGACTGCCGTAGCCGATGCCGGTGATGTAGTTGAGCAGGGCATCGAACCAGACATAGATGGTAAAGCGCGCATCGAAGGGCACGCGAATGCCCCAGGTCTGATCGGTGCGGGTGATATTGACATCCTGCAAGCCACTGCGCACCAAACTGACGATTTCGTTGCGCCGTGCTTCAGGCTGGATGAATTCCGGGTGGCCTTCGTAAAAATCGAGCAGTGCCTGCTGGAAGCGGGACAGGGCGAAAAAGTAGCACGGTTCCTGCCGTCGGGTCGGAGGCGTTTTGTGCAACGGGCAGACACCGCCGGCTTCGCGGATTTCCGTTTCGGTTTTGAACGATTCGCACCCTTCGCAGTACCACCCCTGGTAGGTGCCGTTATAAATGTAGCCGCGGTCGTACACGCGCTGGATGAACTCCTGGCAGCCGCGGTGATGTCTGGGGTCACTGGTCTGGATGAAGGCGTCGTAACTGATCTCCAAGGCCTGCCACACCCGTTGGAACTCGGCGGCCATCCAATCGCAATAGGCCTTGGGCTCCATACCCAACTCTGCAGCGCGCCGCGCCACTTTGACCGTATTCTCGTCGTTGCCCATCAGGAAGAACACTTCGTACCCTTCCATGCGGCGATAGCGCGCCTGGACATCGGCACCGATTTTTTCGAAAGCCGTACCGATATGGGGCCGGCTGTTAGGATAATCAATGGCCGTCGTCACATAGAACTTGGCAGCCATAGGTCCGTGGCACTCCCGATCGCCTGTGTTCTGGGCTGTCGCGACGCTCGACTGCGCGCCGCCGTATAACATTCGTTGTTTTAGGAAGGACGGTTGTCAATGGGGACTGGCCCGGTGCTGTCGCTGCGAGGGGCCGCACAGGTGCCCACGAGCGCCGACAAGCTGCGCGCGTGGCTCGACGATCTCGGCCGGCTGGTGTCGCTTGTGCCCGACGTGATTGCCGTGGATCACTTGGGTCCACAGCAGGCGCGCATGCGCGTGCGCCCGGCTTTCACGTTCATTCGCAGCGAGCTGCAGGTAGAGATCGAGCGACTGCCCGTCGGGGATCCCGCAACAAGGGCCTACCGCTTCCATAGCAGCGGGATCGGCAGCCAGGCGTCGGGCCGAGCTAGCTTGCGTCTGGTCAGCCAGGGAGCGTGTACCTTGCTGGACTGGCAGCTCGACATCGAAGCCTTGGGCGGCCTATTGCGGGCCCTGCCGCGCGGTCTGATCGAAGGGGCAGCGCGTCAGGTAGTGGAGCGCTTTTTGGCCCGGCTGCATACCGTGCAAAGTCCGCCGGAATGACCGCGCCGACCAGGGCCAGCGTATGGGCCGGGATCGCAAGCAGGACGACCGGTTAGAGGTGCAACAGACGCGCGCCTGCCGCTGCCCGGGTGTGCAAGACGCGCAGCGGACGCGACGTGAACCGGAGGTACTGCTGCGCCAGCCAGGGCACGATGTCCGAGCAAGCCGCGGTAGCTGCCAGTACGATGACGCACCCTCCGAAGCCGGCGCCGGTCATACGTGCGCCGTACACGCCGCGGGGTGCGCCCAACTGGGCCGCCAGGTCCACGAGCGTATCCAGTTCGGGGCAACTGACCTGGTAGTCGTCTCGCAGCGAACGATGGCTGGCGTACATGAGCGCGCCGGCACTGCCATAATCGGCTCGTTCCAGAGCGGTCGCCATCTGCAGAGTGCGTTCGTTTTCGCTGACGACATGGCGCACACGCCGGGCGGTCAAGGCGTCGAGCTGGGGCAAAACGTCGGGCAAGCGTTCGCTGGCCAAGTCGCGCAGTGCGGGCAGGCCCAAGCGACGCGCAGCCAGCTCGCAGGTGCGGCGTCTTTCGGCATAGGGGCTGTCCGTGCCTGCCAGCGTGTGACGCACCTGGGTATCGCAAATCACCACGCTCACCTGCCGATCGCCCAAGGGGATCCAGCGGCAGGTTTCATCGCGGCAATCGAGCAACAGGGCATGGTCGGCGCGGGCCCGCACGACGGTCAACTGGTCCATAATACCGCAGGGCACGCCTGCCCACAGGTGCTCGGCGCGCTGGCAAAGGTGCGCTTTGTGGGACGGGTCCAAAACGACGTCGCACAGGCCTTCGAGCGCCGTGGCCACAGCTACTTCCAAAGCAGCACTCGAAGAAAGTCCGCTGCCCGAAGGCAAATCGCCGACGATGGCCAAGTCTACCGCCGGCACAGCCAAGCCGCACTCGCGCAAGCCCGCGACGACACCCACGACATAGCGTGCCCACAGAGGCAGGGACTCCGGCGTCGGCAGCCGGTCGCTATCCCACCGGTATTCCCCATGACGAGCGCTAATCAGCCGCGAACCCGCTGCGCGGCGTGCGGCCGCTACGACCAGACTCTGCTCGATGGCCATGGGCAAGACAAAGCCGGCATTGTAATCGGTATGCTCACCGATCAAGTTGACCCGGCCTGGGGCCAGAGCCAACGCCTCCGGGTGCCGCCGGCAATGACGCTCGAAAAACCGTACGGCTTCCTCGACCCAGTCTCGGTCCTGCCTGCCGGTCGTCACATCCGCCGTCATACCTCTTTTCCGCGGCCCGTTGTCCTCGCTATCCGGGGCTTGTTATCCTTGAGCCGATCGGTTGCCTGTTCCCGACCGTCACGCCTGCCGGCTGAGCAGCACAGCGCCTCCCATGCCCATTGGTTTATTGTCCCGCTGAGCGTACCACGTCGCCCAGAGTACCCTTGTCCAGCGAGCCACTGACCGATACTGTGGCATCTGCGTTTTGGATTTCCGCAGCACACAAATAGTCGGCGGCTTTTGCCGGCGCCCGCACGATGCAATCGGCGATGCGCACATGACGGCATTGACCGATCAACAGCCCGCGTCGGCGAGCGGCCAGGATCTGGCAGCCCGTCATGAGCACGTTTTCGCAGCCGTGCAAGGTCACACTCGCCTCGACCCGGCCTCCCGGGTGCGCGTGCTCGACCACCGTACCCTGCACGACCACCTGCCGGCAATCCTCGAAAGCCACCTGGTCGGTTGACGGACCGGGATAATCGCTATTGCGATCGATACTGTTGCCGCACACGATCAGGTTCTGGCACTGTTGGGCCAAAAGGGCGTAGCGGTAGCCACTGTACAAGGCATTGCCGGTAAGGGTGACACCCCGGCAGCCTACCAGGTGCAGGACGGTCTCCTGGCTGCCCAAAAGATTACCGGCGATGGTCCACATGCCTACGGCTCCGGCGCTCGGTGCTTGGATGGCGAGCATGCGCACATTGGCGCCTCCTTTGCTTTCCCTGGCCTGGATGGTGTTGCCCACCATGGTGCCCTCACGAATCGTTCCCTGCCGTGCATCGAGGAGCACATCGGCACAATCCTCCAGCCCGGCATCGTAGTTGTACTCGATGTCGTTGCTGCAGATTTGCACATTGCGCACTTCGCTACGTTCCACACGGATACCCCCTGCCGGGCAGTAACTGATGTGGCACCCGTGGATATTGATCTGGTGCATATTGACGCCGTCGAGCCAGATGCCCAGCCGACGGCTGTGGTAAATATGGCAGCTGTCCACGATCACATTGCGATTGCGCCGGACCAGATGGATGGCCACACGGCAGCGACGGATCAGGATCCGCGCTAGCGTAGCCTGCATGGTACCTTCCAGCCGAATACCGTCGGCCTGTTCGTGAGCACCGACGATTTCGATTCCCTCCAGGTGCGGGAAACGCTGCTGGCTCCAGACGCGATCGCTGACTTGGGTGGGATCGGCAGTGCCCGCATGCGTGCCGAGCAGGTGCACAGCCGGACCTGCGGCGCGCATCACCAGTCGGCCTTGTCCCCCTAGCCCACTCAAGCTGAAGCGTCCCAGCTTGTCGAGCGGAACAACGAGCGGGCGCGTCAACACATAATCGCCGCGGGGAACCTCGATCAGACCGTCGCCTTCTTGCAGCGCATGCTCGAACGCGTCGGTATCGTCCGTTGTGCCGTCCCCGGCGGCACCGAAATGACGTACATTGGCCATGCCATCTGCCTCCGCAAGGTACGGGACTGTTTTTGCCCGCGTTGTCCAAATTGCCCAGCCACACTTCGCGCAACTGATGTAGAATTTATCGTAGGGATTGTCTAAAAAGAGCTGCCTACACCGGTGTCCTACTCGCAGCACGAGCAAGGTGCCGGCCCCTGGCAGTAGTGTGTGCGAGGTTCAATAGCCGGCCCCGCCGCCGAACCAGTAAGACCACAGGTAGCCAAAGGCGGCAATCTCGGAAGTTAGCGGACAACATAGGTCGAGCAGGAGAAGCCCATGCTGATCGAGTGCAAACGACAAATAGACGAGTTGCAGGAGCGTTACATCCAGCTGCGAGACAGTCTTTGACATCTCGGGCAAGCAGCAAGAGATAGTCCGTCTCGAAGAACAGATGGGTGCCCCTGGGTTCTGGGACCAGCCCGACAAAGCGCAAGCCATCATCCAAAGGCTCAAGGAATTGCAGTCCCTGGTCCGGCCTGCCCGGCAAGTGGAGTCGGAGCTGGAGGACCTCAAAGCCCTGGCCGAACTGTGCGCCGAAGACCCCAGTCTGGAAGCAGAGTTGTGTACAGGCACCCGGCGATTGGCGCGCCAGGTGCACGACCTGGAACTGCAGGCGCTGCTCGGTGGCCGGCACGATGCCTGCAACGCTTACGTGCGCATCCAGGCAGGCACTGGCGGGACCGACGCCTGCGATTTCGCCCAAATGCTCGTGCGCATGTATACGCGTTGGGCCCAGGACCACGATTACCAGGTGGAACTGGTTGACCTGTTGTCCAACGAAGAAGGGGGCATCCGCTACGCCACCTTGCGCATCGTCGGTGATTATGCTTACGGCCGGCTGCAAGGAGAGACCGGCGTGCACCGCCTCGTCCGCATCAGTCCTTTCAATGCCGAGGGCAAAAGACAGACCTCTTTCGTCGCCGTGGACGTCATGCCGGAAATCGCGGAGGATATTTCCATAGACATACGTCCCGAGGATGTGGTGCGTCAGACATTCCGTTCGGGGGGACCAGGCGGCCAGCACCAAAACAAAACCGAGTCGGGTGTGCGCTTGATCCACAAACCTACCGGCATCGTTGCCGAGTGCCGCAGCGAGCGCAGTCAGCACCGCAACGAAGAAATGGCCTGGCAACTGCTGCGTGCCAAACTGTATCGCCTGGAAGAGCAAAAACGACGCGCCGAAGTCGAGCGCAAATACGACGAAAAAGGCGAGGTCGCCTGGGGCTATCAGATACGCAACTACGTCCTCCACCCCTATACTTTGGCGCGCGATCTCAGGACCGGCGTCGAGACGCCCCAGGTCTACAAAGTTCTCGACGGCGACTTGGACGACTTCATCGAGGCCTATCTGCGCCAAAAAGTCGAAAAAGAGCACCGTCAAGCCGGGTAAGTGCGCTGCTCTACCCTTGTCCCGCCGCAACGCATACAATCTGGTCTGCCGGTGCTGCCGGGTGACACCCAGGCGGGTACGCTGCAGACAGGCGTAAGCCAAGGCCACCGGCGCCGACCAATTCCTGAGTCCTCGGCAACCACTGGACCGATGAGCAGGATAAGCCCAGGCGGGATGACCCATGGCATTGCTGCTGATAGCGGTGGTACTGTTAGCCACGGCGAACGGTGCCAACGACCTGTTCAAAAGCACGGCTACCTTGTGGGGCAGCCGGACCGTCGGTTATACGGGAGCGGCATTGTGCGCAGCTGCGGGATGTCTGGCAGGTGCAGCGTGGGCGGTCTGGTTGCCAGCCGGGCTCCTCGACAGTCTTCGCAACTCCTTCATCGGACAAGTGTTAGGCGCCAATCCATCTCAGGCGGCGGCAGTGGCCCTAGGAGCCGCTGGCACAGTTTGGCTGGCCAGTCGGTGTGGTCTGCCCGTCTCGACTACGCACGCTCTGCTCGGCGCTTTCCTCGGACTGTCCTTGGCGTGCGATCTGCCGTTCGATTACCGTTTTTTGGTGTTCAACTTTGCCTTGCCCCTGCTGCTGGCGCCCCTGTGGGCTATGACGTGCACCGCCGTTGTGTATCGGCTGTTGGCTCGCTGGCGGCAGCGCCTGGGACTATCGCCGAGCAGCTGCGTCTGTCTGCCGCACAAAGAGGTTTTCGCAGCGCCGTGCGGAGAAGTGGCATGCAGCGGTACCTGTGCGCCCGTGGTCATCGGGACGTTGGAAAGTTGCAGCGAGGCGCGTGTCAGCGTGCGCCTCAGCGCCCCGGCGATGCTGGCGACGGCCCATGTGTTTTCGGCACTGGCGCTGGGATTTGCTCGCTCGCTCAACGATGTGTGCAAAATCGGCTGGTTCGTCCTGGCGCTGGACCTGCCACGTGCCGGTGTTATTTGGCTGACAGGTATCGGCATCTTAATGGTCGGCGGCGGACTGGTGGGCGGCCGACGTGTCGCCTCGGTGATGGGCTTCGACATTACTGCCCTCAATACCGGGCAGGCGTTCACGGCCAATCTGCTCAGCTCGGTGACCGTCGGCGCAGCCTCGGTGTGGGGATGGCCCGTGTCCACGACCCACGTCATGTGCGGCGCCTTGTTCGGCATAGGCGCGGCCACGCGCCAGGCCCGTCAGCGAGCGATCGTCAAGATCGTTCTGGCCTGGCTCGGCACGGTGCCGTTGGCAGCCGCTTTGAGCGCTTTGGCCACCAGCCTCCTGCGCTAGTCCGAGACAACCAGCAGACGCTCGCAGATCCCGTCTCGACCTACGCTCAGAGGATGTATCTGCTGAGCTCTTCTTGCTTCAGGATATCCCCCAGGCGGCGATAGACGTAGTCGCGATCTACGAGTACCTGTTTGTCGGGCACATCGGGCGCCTGGAAACTGACTTCTTCCAGGACCCGCTCGAGGATGGTGTGCAGACGCCGGGCACCGATATTCTGGGTGCTGCGATTGACTCGATAGGCGATGTCGGCGATGGCGGCGATGCCATCGGCACTGAACTCGATGTGCACGCCTTCAGCAGACAACAGCTCTGCATATTGCTTAGTCAGCGAGTGCTTTGGCTCGGTCAAAATGCGGATAAAGTCGTCGCGGGTCAAATCGCTCAATTCCACGCGAATGGGAAAACGTCCCTGGAGTTCTGGGATCAGGTCGGAGGGCTTGGAAACATGGAAGGCCCCGGCGGCGATGAACAGGATGTGGTCGGTACGCACCGGGCCGTAGCGCGTTTGCGTGGTGGTGCCTTCGACGATGGGCAACAAATCGCGCTGCACACCCTGGCGCGATACGTCGGGTCCGGTGGTAGCGGCGGGTCCGCAGATTTTGTCTATTTCGTCAATGAAGATGATCCCCTGGTTTTCGGCGAGCTGCACGGCCTTTTCGGCGACCACTTGCCGGTCAATGAGGGCATCGGTTTCCTGTTCCATGAGGATCTTGCGTGCCTCGCGCACCGTCACCTGACGCTGCTGCGCCTGCCGGGGCATGATGCGCTCGAACATATTCTGCAAATCGAGGTCCATCTGCTCCATGCCGAGATTGGAAAAGATCTGCACGGGGACGAATTTTTGCTCGATGTGCAACTCGACGATACGGTCGTCGAGTTCACCGGCTTCGAGGCGCTTGCGCAAACGTTCGCGGGCGCGCCGGCGTCGCTCCCCGGCCGAAGCTTCCTCCGTTTCTTCCCAGGTGGAACTCTGCTGGGGCAAGAGCAGATCCAGCAAACGCTCGGTGACTCGCTCGCGCGCTTGGGTCTCGACCAATTGCCGCTGTTGCTGCCGGACCATGCCGGCGGCGATCTCGACCAAGTCGCGGATCATACTTTCCACGTCGCGGCCCACGTATCCCACTTCGGTATACTTGGTGGCCTCGACCTTGAGGAACGGGGCACCGACCAGCTCGGCCAGGCGCCGGGCGATTTCCGTTTTGCCCACGCCTGTGGGACCGATCATGATGATGTTTTTGGGCGCGATGTCCTTGCGCAACTCCGGGGGCAGTTGCAGCCGGCGCCACCGGTTGCGGATGGCGATAGCCACAGCGCGCTTGGCCGCTTCTTGACCTACGATATGCCGATCGAGTTCGCGTACGATCTCGCGCGGGGTCAAATCAGCCACGGTTGTTTCCTCCTCGGTAGCGACTCGTGCTGCTGGCCCGGACGCCGTCTTATGCTAGGCATCTGGCCCGTCCGGACCTCGGTCGTCAGGGGAGCGTTTCCACTTCGATGGTACGATTGGTGTAGATGCACAGGTCGGCGGCAATTTCCAAAGCCTGCCGCACGATCTCGCCAGCCGGCAACGGAGTCTGACGCACCAAGGCGCGGGCTGCGGCCACGGCCAAGGGACCTCCGGATCCGATGCCGACAATGCCATCGCTGGGTTGCACCACCTCCCCAGTGCCGCTGATCAAGAGCACCTGCTCGCGATCGGCAGCCACCAACATGGCCTCCAAACGACGCAACACGCGATCCGTGCGCCATTCCCGTGCCAGCTCGGTGGCGGCCCGAGGCACATTTCCCTGGAAATCGTTGAGCTTGCCCTCGAAACGCTCCAACAGCGCAAAGGCATCGGCGGCGGCACCTGCAAAGCCCACCAAGATGCGTCCTTGATACAGCCGGCGGATCTTGCGGGCATCGTGTTTCAACACCACTTGCCCGTACGTGACTTGGCCGTCTCCCCCCACAGCCACCTGGCCCTGGTGGCGCACCGCCAGGATCGTCGTGCCATGGAACCGACTCACTGCGTCGCTCCCCCCGTAGAGCGGACCCGAGAACGGACCTGCAGGTCCCATGTTTATAAGTGTATCAAGAGCGGGGCGTCTCGAGCACCTGGACGGCAGTTGCCAGCGACGCACCCCAAAGAGCCTGTACTCGCACGAGGGAGCACCGTGAGTCAAGAACCACTGCGCATCGCCACGCGCGGCAGCAAACTGGCTTTGATCCAAGCGCACCTGGTGGTGGATCGTCTCGCGCCTTTGGTGGCGCCGCGTCCGTGTCACATCGTCGAGGTGAAGACCAGCGGCGATCGTTTGGCTTGGGCCAGTCTGCGTCGCATAGGCGGCCAAGGAGTGTTTACCCGCGAGGTGCAGCAAGCGCTGTTGACCCGCAGGGCCGATCTGGCGGTCCACAGTCTCAAAGATCTGCCTACGGAGTCGGTGGCTGGACTGACCCTGGCGGCGGTTCCGGAGCGCGCTTCCGCCGCCGATGTGCTCGTCAGTATGCGCGTGCGCCGACTGGCCGATATCCCCCGCGGAGGGGTGGTCGCCACCAGTAGCGTCAGACGCCGCGCCCAGCTTTTGCACCTGCGCCCCGATTTGCACGTCGTCGAAGTGCGGGGCAATGTCGAAACCCGCTTGCGCAAGCTGCGCGAACAAGACTGGGACGGACTGCTGTTGGCAGAAGCGGGCCTAGTCCGGCTCGGCCTGAGCGAGCACATTGCCGAGCGCTTGGATCCCGCTCAGTTTTTACCCGCGGTCGGCCAAGGTGCCCTGGCCGTCGAGTGCCGTACCGATCAACCCTGGCTCGTAGACCTGGTGCGGCAGTTGGACCACGCCCCGAGCCGACAGGCGGTCACCGCCGAACGCGCCTTGTTGCGCGCCTTGGGCGGAGGCTGCTCCTTGCCAGTGGCCGCCTGGGCGCGCTACCAGGACAACCAGCTGGTCCTCGACGGTGCCATCTTGTCCCCCGATGGACGACAACGGCTAGACGCCCAGGTTCGTGGCGTGCCCGAGGAGGCAGAAAAACTAGGGCTCGAACTGGCCCGGCGTCTCCTCGATGCGGGTGCCGAGGCCTTGCTTGTTCACTATCGCAGCACCTGAGCCAACAGCGGTCTGGGCGCGCGTCCTCAACCCGTACCGCCGGCATCTTGGATGTCCTCGCGCAGGCGTTTCTCACGGCGCATATGATGATAATGCTGCGCAAAGCGATGGGCCTCGTCGCGAACATACTGCAGCAGCCGCAATGCAGCCGAAGTGCGACTCAGCCGCAACGGCTCCGGCGACTCGGGACGATAAATCTGTTCCTCCTGTTTGGCCAAAGCGAGGACGCATGCCGGCTGCCGCCCCAAAAGCGCAAAAGCCTCTAACGCCGCATGCAACTGCCCGCGCCCCCCATCTATCAGCACTACATCCGGAAACAACTCCTCGCGGGCGATCAGCCGCCGATAGCGCCGAATAACCACTTCGCGAATAGCTGCGTAATCGTCCACGCCCTCGAGCGAGCGCAAGCGGAAACGCCGATACCCCGGCTTGAAAGGCATGCCGTCAATGAACGTGACCAGAGCGGCTACCGTTTCTGCGCCAGCCAAATGGGCGATATCAATGCCCTCGATGATGCGCGGCGGCTCGTGCAGACGCAACACCTGTTTGAGCCCAGCTACTCCCTGGCGCGGATTCATGACGAAAACTTCCGGCTGCACATCTTTGTCGGCCTCGCCACGCAGGCTCAGCGCTTGCAGTGCCCGGATATCGTCGCGCACCTGGGCGGCTTTCTCGAATTGCCAGGTCGCACTCGCTTCTTTCATTTCGCGTTCCAGTTCCGCAATCAACTGGTCTTTATGTCCTTCCAAAACCAGTTGCAGCCGCCGGATTTGTTGCCGATACTGTTCCGGAGCGATTTGCAAATTGCAGGGTGCTGTGCACTGGCCGATGCTATACAGGATGCAGGGCCGATACCAGCGCCAGCGGCTGTCTGCAGGATCTATGTCCAGCGAGCACGTGCGAAAACGAAAAATGCGCTGCAACACTTGGATGGCGCCCCGCAACCCGCGCGCCGATGTGAAAGGACCGTACAATTTGACGCCCCGCAGCCGCGGACTGCGGGTAAACTCCACCCGCGGATAGGCTTCGCGAACGCGGATTTGCAGATACGGAAAGGACTTGTCGTCCTTGAGGTCCACGTTGAACCGCGGCTGGATGTCCTTGATGAGCCGCGCTTCCAGCAAAAGCGCATCTACTTCGCTGGCTGTAACCAAGACATCCACATCGGCGATAAGCCGCACCAAATCCGCTGTACGCGGATCTTCTGCCGCCGGCCGCGTGAAATAATGACTTACCCGATGCCGCAGGTTCTTGGCTTTGCCCACGTACAGGACGCGTCCGGCGGCATCTTTCATGAGGTAGACGCCCGACTCGATGGGCAAAGAGCGCACTTTTTCCCGCAGCGCCTCGCTCGCGACAGGAACAGCATCACCCTCGGCCATGGCATCGCTATTATACACCCGGCCTGGGGACCCATGCCGCTAGCGTGCGAGATCGGCCGCCGGGCTACTTCTTGCGATGACGGATCTTACTGCGCATGCGCCGTTTCTTGCGACCGACCTTGCGACGTCCTTTACCCTTGCGCCGGCTGCCCCAATACGGTGCCAGTTCCCTAGCCTCGGCGCTGCGACTTGTTCCTTTTTTGTCCTGATAAGCCCAGTCCATACCTGTCCGGTCCCCGTGGCCAATTGCCCCTAGAACATGATTCCAGGGCAGGCGCATGCGCTGATCCCCGCCCGAGCGTTCCCAAAACGCCCAGTCCTGAGAACGCACCGAGCAGTTCTGACTTACACGCGTGCATTCGCTCAAGCCGTAGTGTATAAAAAGCCGGTGGCCAAATAAAGCGAGGCTGGCTCGATCTCAGTGAGATAGGCTTCCACCCCCGGATCGCTGGGGCGCACCATGAGCAGCGCGACAGTGCTCGTCGGCACCTGCGGCTTTTGCCTTGCGCGGCGGCAGTATTACCGTCTCTTTTCTGTGGTCGAGGTGCAGCAGACCTTCTATCAGCCGCCCGACCTGGCTCGCGTGCGCCGCTGGCGGCAAGAAGCCCCTGGGGATTTCCAGTTCACTTTGAAAGCCTTCCAGGCCATCACCCATCCCGGTTCGAGCCCCACTTATCGGCGCAGCCGACTGACGCCCGAGGAACGTGAACAATGCGGCTACTTCCGCAATACCCCTGTGGTGCGCCAGGCTTGGGATATCACGTACGCCATCGCCCAGGAGTTGCAAGCACGTCTGGTGCTTTTCCAATGCCCGGCGAGCTTTACACCGACCCGCGAGCACATCGCCGATCTGCGACGCTTCTTCTCGACCCTGGAACGCGAGCGTTTGCTCTTGGCATGGGAGCCGCGCGGACAAGCATGGACCGACAGTGCGATCAGGCGTCTGTGCAAGGAGCTGCACCTTATCCATGCCGTGGACCCGTTCGTCAGGCCCAGCGTCTTCGGCACTGTGCGCTATTATCGGCTGCACGGCGGCAAAGACTACCAGCACCGATACACCGACACCGAATTGGCCCAGCTGCGCTCGTTGCTCGGCCCTGGTACCAATTATGTGCTTTTTAACAACGTCACCATGCGCGAAGACGCCGAGCGCTTCATGAAGCTATGCCGGCGGTAACCAACAAATCAGGTACGCACTACCGGCCTTTCAGACAAAACGCAAAAAATACCGCAATTGGCAGCAATTTGAACGTAAATGTGATAAGCTCCTAATCGTGGGCTCTAGAAAAACTTGACAAGGTAGTGAAAATATGTAATCTGACGGCGTCGAGAAAATTCGTTGTCTTCTCCGCCAATCCAGTGCCAGGCGCAGAAGCTATCTCGCAGAGTACCTCGCGGTGCCCAGGTTGTTTCCGAAGGGAGTTCACGCCATGGCTTTCTTTCCCCTTGCCAAGACGGCCACTAGCCAGGGGCGCCTCGGCCTTGGCCGGCAAGCCCGTGCCGCTGCAAGTTATTTGCGCCGCAGCCGGCTACGACTGGAAGAGCTGGAAAGTCGGGTCTTGCCTTCCGCAGCACCCATCCACGTATCTCTAACCGGCGACGATGCTACCGGCGACGGATCCCCCGCCAATCCTTTTCGTACCCTGAGCCGCGCCATACTCGAGGCGGACTCCGCCAATGATGGCGTGGACGAAATCCGTATGCAAGCCGGCATTTACAATGCCGCAGTAGACGTCCCCGTGACTATACCGAACTCTGCGAATATCAAAGACCTGCATATTAGCGGCGGCTGGGATCCGACGTTTACCACCCAGTCAGGCACCACTACCTTCACCCCCAGCGGTGGACCAGCTGCCATTACCATCCACGATCCCAATGTCACCATCCATACTTTGGAGATTGCCAATTCCCCGGGTATCGGCATCTTTGCAGACACTGGCGCGCTAACGTTTGTCAATACCACGGTGCTCAACAGTGCACTGGACGGGCTCAGGGTCGAACCGGCTGCATTGGACGCCGCCACCACCGTGTTCCAGGGAGTTGCTTCGAGAAACAACGGCGGCCTGGGCATTTTTGTTGACAACGTGGAAAACGTTCACCTGTTCGGCCCAGACTTGCGCACTAATGCCGG
This sequence comes from Gemmataceae bacterium, assembly GCA_040289265.1. Classification (GTDB taxonomy): domain Bacteria; phylum Planctomycetota; class Planctomycetia; order Gemmatales; family HRBIN36; genus PSKW01. The sequence goes on along the minus strand of PSKW01000007.1, from coordinate 6,246 downwards.
TGGTGTTGGTGCCCAGATCACCGACGCGGTTCATCTCATCTTCACGACCAATATCAGCTCCGCCACGAATGACACAGTGGAGGTAACCAATACTTATGTACGCTGGCTCTCCGGCGGGCCGCCAGTGCAGCAAAACGTAAATTACACTACCGGCACGCTGGTGGTGCGTACCGGCGACGGCGACGATACCTTCACCGTCCTCAGCACCGCCCCAGGCACGACTACGCAACTGGAAGGTGGTCAGGGCAACGACCAGTTCCAGGTCAATCTATCTACGCTGGCTGGGCCTCTGACGATCCTGGGCGAAGCCGACAACGATACTCTGGCTGCCAATGCCGCTGGCAATAATGTCGAGTGGTCCGCCGGCCAGATCGGCATCGTCGTCGGCGCGCAGCCGGTCACTTACACCGGCCTGGAAGCCATCAATCTCACCGGGCTGGTCAACCTGATAGTCCAGGGCGATGCCGGCGACAATACCCTCGATGTCGTTGCCGCCGCCCCGGCCGATGCTCTTCTGACCCTCGACAGCGAACCGCCTTTGCAGGTCACCGGTGTGCAGGGGCTGGCTTTCGAAGCCGGCGTCGGCAATGACCTGCTGCGCATCACCAACCCAGCTGCGTCCGTCTTTGCCCCTGCCAACGGTATCGCTTACGACGGCGGCGGCCAGCCCGGCGACAGTCTGACACTCCAGGGCGGAGGCGGCGCAGGCTTCAGCGTAACCTATACCGTCGGCCCAGCCGCTGGCAATGGCACCATCGTGACCACGAACGGCGTCCTGACCCAGACGATCACCTTCACAGGTCTGGCACCGATCCTGGATACGGTCCCCGCGGCTGTGCTGCTGGTGACCGCCACCGATGCCGCCAACACAATCGTCGTAGACGACGGCACCTTGGCCGGCGACGACATCTTCCGCGTCAGCGTGGACGCTTTCGAGCCGATCGAGTTCCAGAACAAGACCACTCTGCAAATCAATGCCGGGGTCACCCCCGCCGACTTGGGCGACACCGTCACCCTCAACTTCACCGGCCCGGCGGGCGCTTTGACTACCGTCACGGTCAACGGTTTTGCAGGCAACGACACCCTTACCCGGACACAAACTCCCGCCGGTGTGACCGTCAACCTCAATGGCGACGCCGACGACGATACCCTGGTCGTTAACACCCCCCTGGGCGGCACCGTCAACGCGGACGGCGGGCCAGGCAACGACACCCTTATGGTCAACGGCACCGCCGCGGCCGACACCTGGACCCTGACCGCCGCCACCATCGCCGGCCTGGGCGCCGCCTTCAATTACACCGCCGTCGAAAACCTGACCCTGCAAACCCTGGGCGGTAACGATGCCGTTTTGGTGACGGCTACTGCGCCCATCAACGTGCTCATTGACACCGGCGTGGACGACGACCGCGTGGATATTCGGGCCGTCGCCCCCGGCACGACTTTGACCGTCGCGCTCGACTTGGGCGACGACGAAGTCAATATCGCGTCCGATGCACCGGCCAACGCTGGCACCCTCAACGCCATCCTCGGCGCGGTGACCGTCACAGGCGGCGCGGGACTGGACAAACTGGTCGCCAGCGATGCCGGCGAACTGGCCAACTCCACCGGCCAACTGACGGCTACGCAAATAAGTGGCCTGGGATTGGGCTCCCCCATCAATTACAGCGGCCTGGAAGACCTCGAAGTGCGATTGGGTAGCGGCGACGATACCTTCACCGTCCTCAGCACCGCCCCCGGCACTTTGTCGCGTGTCCTCGGCAATCTCGGCCGCGACACCTTCGACGTCCAGGCTACCACCGGCCCGCTCATCCTCACCGGCGGCGACGGCAACGACACCTTCACCATCGGCTCGCCCGGCAATTCACTCGACGGCATCCTCGGCGCCGTCACTGTCCAAGGCAGCCTGCACGAAGGCCTGATGACCACCCGCACCAGCTGTACCGGCGTCGTACTCCCCTTCCTCGTCGGCGACACCCTCATCGTCAACGACCAGGGCGACAGCGATGCCAACAACTATACCCTGACCAGCACAACTTTGAATCGCTCCGGCGCGGCCACCGTCACCTACACCGATATCGAGACTTTGCTCGTCAACGCCGGCAGCGGCGTCAATAGTTTCGATATCCAAAACACCCATGCCAACTTTACGCAACTTCAGGGTGACGGCGGCAACGACGACTTCTTTATCCAGGCCACGAGCGGACCGACCTGGCTCTTCGGCGATAGCGGCAACGACCGCTTTATATTCAGCAACGGCGCTACCCTGTCCGGCGGTTTCATAGACGGCGGCCCTAACGCTCCGCCTGACTTCGTCAACGGCACTCTTCCTCCTTCAGGCTTCGGCGGCATTCCGATTCCGATAGTCGGGCCGCTCTTTTTGACCCACGGCGGCGACGTACTCAGCTACGCCAACTACACCACCGGCGTGACCGTCAACCTGGCCACCAAGACGGCCACTGGCACCGCCGGCGTATGCGACATCGAAACGGTGATCGGCGGCTCCGGCAACGACTCTTTGACAGGCGACAGCGGACCCAACCGGCTCGAAGGCCGAGACGGCAACGATACCCTCGACGGCGCCGACGGCAACGACCTGCTCCTGGGCGGCACCGGCGATGACAACCTGTTCGGCGCTTTCGGCAACGATGTCTTGCTGGGGGGCGCCGGCCGCGACTTCCTGGAAGGCGGCGCAGGTGCCGACCTTTTGCGCGGCGGAACCGACCCCGACAAGATGTTCGGCGACTCGGCCGCCGACCCCAGCATGGGCCTGGCCTTCGACAGCATCTTCATCGAAAGCTGCAGCAGCATCCAGGCTCGCGAAGATGACATCAATGTCGGCGGCTTGGGAGCGGATGGCGGCCAGATTTTTGTCGCCGACGGCGCCCGCTTCGATCGGCCCGACTCCAAGTTTCTCCCCATTTTCGCCGCCGAGCTAGACCTCCCGACCAATCCGCCGTCCGGCCCAGGCTCCAGTGGCGG
>PSKW01000007.1:0-3257 GCA_040289265.1 Gemmataceae bacterium | reverse complement strand
CACGCTCGGCGCCAGCTTCTTTACCGCCGACCTCGGCTACTTCCGCGACGCAGAAGACCTCCTCCTGGCTGGCCGTACCCGCCGCGATCCAGATCCCTTCGATGACATCGAGGATGCTATATTCGTCAATGTGGACGCAGCAGCCGGCCAATCTGCCGTCGTGATCTACGACGTCTGGTCCGGCCGCGAAAAAGCGCGCTGGTCTTTCGATGCCGGCTGGGCCGGCTGGCTGGATCGTAGCGACCGCATCCTGGTCGGCGACGTGGATGATTCCGGCGCCGACGAACTCATCCTGGTCAACGCCCCCGCCACCGCCGGCGAGCCCCTCGTCGGTGGCTTCGTCCGCATCGTGGACTTGAGCAACGGCTTCGTACGCCGCGTGTTCCAGTACAGCGACACGTCCGCCGGCGTCACCTATGCCCAGCTCTTCGGTGGCCTCGTGGACCCCGAGGACCGTCTCTTCGTCGGCCACTTCACCCAGCGCAAGCACTTGGAACTGCTCTTCTTCAACCGCTCCGAAGTCACGCCCGACCGCATCGCCTTGCGCGTCCTCGACCTCGTCACCGGACAAGTGACCTTTACCTCGTATCATGACGGAACTATTTTCGCCGGCTGGATAGACAACACCGACGAGGCCCTGGTCGCCGACATGAACAAAGACCATTACGACGACTTGGTGGTCGTCAATCGAGTAGCCAATCCTGCCGACTATCGGCATACACCGATCGGGTTCATCGGCATGGTCTCGATCGCGCCTCTGGCGGGTACACCGGCTGGGCCGTATCGGGGCTTTTATCGCTTCTTCGACTGGAACTACCCGGCGCCGGGAGAAAACAGCGTCTTCCCAGGCTACGACGACTCCACCGACCAGGTCGCGGCAGGCCGAGTCCGCATTGGCCGCGACGAACAGCCTGTGCTCCTGCTGATCAATAGCAGCTCCCGCGAACAAGCAGCCTATGCAGTGCTGCAACCCCGGCCCCTGCAACCTGGCGTGCGCGATTCTTTCCGCCTGGTCACCACCGTCTTCCACAGTCCAGCCAATGCCGGCTTCTTCGACCCCGACGACCGCATCTTCATGGCCGATGTCAACGGCGACGAATCCGACGAAATCTGGACCTACCATCGCACCGGCACTGCCAAACTGCGCGTGTACGAAACCTGGCGCGCCGACCTGTGGCGCGAGGTGAGCCATCAGGCCGGCTCCGGTGGCACTATGGCCTATAGCGCCACCCGCACCACCTGCCCCACGTGCACCGGCGCACAACCCGCAGGCAATTCGACTCCCCTGTTCGTCGCCCCCTCTTTCTTCACCTCCCGCACAACCCTCTACGCGACCCAGCCGACCGCTCCCCCCACGCCCGCCGCGCATTCTATCGTCCAGGAAACTACCGCGCCGCCGGTCGGCGATCTACTCGCAGACCTGCCGGCACCTATTCGCCGGCACGCTTTGGACATCCTCTTCGCCTCCGAGGAGCTCTCCGCACCCGACCTCGATTTGACGCTTTACGATCTGACGATTTAGCCGGTAGGGGCGAAAAATCTTTCGCCCCTACTCGTTGTTCCAGAATACAGATGCAATCTGCGCCCTCTGTTCTCGGCGCCCTCTGCGGTTTTTTCAACCGTCCCAGGTGACGATCTCACACGCCAGGCAAACGGGCACCGCACCCTCTGTGCCCTCTCTTCTCCGCGCCCTCTGCGCCCTCTGCGGTTCAATGCCCCTCCTCGTTATTATGGAAGGCCGCCACAACTCACTTCTCACTTCTTGCCCTTCTCCCACACTATTCACCCTTTCCGTTGAGGAAGGCCGATCAGATCTCACTACTCGCCCTGATTTTCAATCCTTGTTGTGGAGGGGCGATCAGATCAAGCGAGGGTAGCATAAATTAAGCGATTTGTGCGTATGTTTCAATCCTTGTTGTTGTGGAGGGGCGATCAGATCTCGACCCGGTCTTGAAAACCGTTCAGCGCCAAGTTCCTTGCCGGTTTCAATCCTTGTTGTTGTGGAGGGGCGATCAGATCGTCAGTGTGAGGACAGTAGTGAACACTCGCAATTCGTGTTTCAATCCTTGTTGTTGTGGAGGGGCGATCAGATCCCAGGCTGGTGGCAACGCGATCCCCCGCAGACGGTCAGCTTCCTTCACCAGCTGGAGCGGGACGGCTTCGGCCTCCGCTACCTCAACTACGAGGGCGACATCGCGGCCACGGACGCAGCGACCATCGTGGCCAACCCGCAGGAGCACTGGATGCTGTGGGTTCAAAGGTTATGAACCTGTCATTGTTGCGTTTCTGCCGGCGGCTCAGTCGTCATTGGTCCCCGGTGCCCGAAGTAGGCCAGGATGGCAAAGATGATACCCAGAAAGAACCCGACGAAAGCACTGCAGCCGGCCAGCATGGCGTAGCTGACGGCGCCGCCAAGGACGGCACCGCCCTGTATCGCCTGCCGATTGAGCTCGTCGAGCTCCTTGGAACTGGCGGCCGCGGTAACGGTGCTATAGGCGTCGGAAGTTATGTGGGCGCCAAAGATGAGCGATACCAGGGGTAGAGCAAAGCTTTCCAGTGCCAGTACCAGCCACACCCGCCCCCAGGCATGGCGCTGGCCCTTGCCGACCCACCAGCCCACCAGCGCCCACCCAAGGGGTAGGGACCATACCTGTGGGGAGCCTGCCAGCATTGAAATGAGAAAGTAGAGGATCAGAGAGGCCAGAAAACCGCCGGCGATAGCAGGAACCCAGCGAAATCCACGAAATCCCCTTTTCATTTTGGCTGCAAGCCTCTCCGCCATACTCGTCGTCGTCGTCCGGTCTCCGATCATGGTTTATCTCCTCAGTCCCCTACGTGATCACTCCCCCCCGGCCAGGGGACTAGGTTCGGGGGTGTCACCTATCGACATGGCCCGTACTACATCATATCATCGCAGGTATGTTACCCGTGTCAACTATCTGGAGGAGCTCTGATGAAGAAGAAACTGAGGACGAAGATGATCTCGATGTGGCTCAGCCATCAGGAGTGCGGGTCTTTAGACCTGCTCGCGGCGAGATACGGAGTCACGTTTCAATCCTTGTTGTTGTGGAGGGGCGATCAGATCCACCCGATTTTCTACAGTAATGATGCCCAAAATCATGCGGGTTTCAATCCTTGTTGTTGTGGAGGGGCGATCAGATCCGCAAATGGTACGTCAAGTGTCACGCTGGAACCTGTGGGAGGTTTCAATCCTTGTTGTTGTGGAGGGGCGATCAGATCGATTCAAGTCCGGCGTG
>PSKW01000017.1:0-38359 GCA_040289265.1 Gemmataceae bacterium | reverse complement strand
CAAGTGCATGCGCCCCCGTAAGGGGAGGATCCACTCATGAAGCACCGGATGGTGGGAACGGGCATGTGTCTTGTGATTGTGCCGCTGCTTTTGGGGGCCCAAATCGAACTAACGAGAGTAGTAAAACCTGGCAACTTCAGAGCGGTTTACAACGGCACATATGTGCTGGGACAAGGTGAAACTGTCGTGAACATCAAAGCAGTGGCTAAGCTCAAAGGTGGCACGATGCGTGTAGAAGACTTCGCCACGAGTCAGCAAGAGGGCCAGTGGACAGCTGAACTGCTGCTGGCACCGGCCACGTGGCTGTGCCACGGTACGATAATTTACAGTGACCGATACGGAAACTTTAACTCGATAAACTCGAACGAGAAAGAAATCACCATTGATAATCAAGGGAACTGAACCCATGTGCAATATGCCTGGGAGGGAGAAAACCATGCAAACTACATATGTTAGACTCGCTATGAGTGTAATCGAGGTAATACTCGTCCTGGCTATCGTGGCGGTTCTGATAGGTTTAGTGGTACCCGCTGTCCAGCGTGTGCGGGAACTTGCCGAACGAACAAAATGCGTAAACAATATGAAGCAGTTGACTGTAGCGCTACAGAACTATGCTAACAACAGACGAGGTGGGCTGCCGCATCTTATTGTAAACGATGTGGCAGTTCCGGGAAAAACTGGCATACCTTTCGTGAGCGTGTTTCCGGCGCTGTTAGAAGAATTAGAGGGAAGTGCGATACTGGAAGACGTGGCCTTTGGCCGTAACCTCGATCGGCCCCTGTATCAGTTCCTTTGCCCATCCGATCCGACCACTACCCATCCGTACCACCAGCAAATCAGTTATGCAGCGAACGGGCAAGTATTCCTGGCACCGGATCCGACGAGGAAGTTGAGTATTTTATTTGCCGATGGGACGGCCAATACGATTGTGTTTGGGGAGCATTATTCACGTCTTTATCATGCCAACGGAGCGGTGCGAGTTTCGTACAATTGGTTGCAGACGAGGAATGACCCGCCATACAAGGGACCGAATGGTATTGTTTATATCCGACTGACTTCGTTCGCGGCGGTGGAGAACCTAGCTCAATACAAGGCCGATTTGGACGATGTGTATCCGGTGACTATGGGAGTGCCGCGGGTCTCCGTAGGCTCTGTTCGGGGTCTGACGTTCCAGGTTCGGCCCAATCCAGTGGAAGCGGACATGCGTATCTGCCACACGCCGCATGCGGCGGGGATGGTGAGCGGGTTTGCCGATGGGCATGTGCGGGTGCTCAAAGGGGGGATGGCGGAGGAGGTGTTTTGGGCTTTGGTGACGCCCGCCGGCGGGGAGATCGTGACCCTGGAGGAGTGATCGTGCGCGGGCACTTTAGGCGGCTGGGATGGTGCGCCGCGCTTCGAGGCAAGCATCGAAGAGCCAGGTCTTGGGGTAGGGGCGGTTGTCATCAAAAAGACGCGCCCAGCGAAGGAACGCTCGTTCGGGGACGGACCGAAAGTTGGGCACGCCAGCGGAGCAGGTGATCCACGAGGACCAGGGCGACCATGGCTTCGCCTATCACGACGAAGCGAGGGGCGACACAAGGATCATGGCGGCCGCGCACGAGGATCGTTGTGGGTTGTCCGGTGCGCGTAACCGTGCGCTGCGGCTGGGGGATGCTGCTGGTCGGTTTGAGGGCAACTCGGCACACAATAGGCTCGCCGCTGGATATGCCCCCCAGGATGCCGCCGTGGTTGTTGGTCTCGGTACCGATGCGGCCGTCTTTGACGACGAAGGCGTCGTTGTGTTGACTGCCGCGGGCGGAGGCGGCGGCAAAGCCGGATCCGTATTCGAAGCCCATAACCGCGGGCAGGGACAGCAGGGCTTTGCCCAGGTCGGCCTTGAGTTTGTCGAAGACCGGCTCGCCGAGGCCGGCTGGGACGCCTGTCGCGACGAACTCACACACTGCACCTATCGAGTCGCGCTCGTGACGGACCGCACTGACCAGGGCTTCCATCTGGCGCGAAGCTTCTGGGTCGGGGCACCGGACGGGGCTGGCCTCGATATCCGCGAGGGTTACCCGGCAAGGGTCGGTTATCTGGGCCATGATCGAGCCGATTTGCTTGACATAGCCGAGGACACGGATGCCTTCGTAACCGAGGATTTTTTTGGCGACCGCTCCGGCGGCGACGCGGCAGAGCGTCTCGCGGGCACTGGACCGGCCGCCGCCGCGATAATCTCTGATCCCGTATTTTGCTTCGAAAGTGAAATCGGCGTGTCCCGGCCGGTAGGTGTCGCGTAACTCTTGGTAATCCTGACTGCGCGGGTCGTGGTTGCGAAAGAGGATGCCGATGGGCGTACCATCGGTGACCCCATCGAACACGCCGGACCAAATCTCGGGGATATCTTCCTCTTGCCGCTGACTGACGTAGAGAGATTGTCCAGGTCGGCGTCGCCGCAAGTCGGGCAAAAGGTCGTCCACGGACAGTGGGATCCCCGGGGGGCATCCATCTATGATGCAGACGTATCCCGGGCCGTGACTGGCGCCGGCGCTCGTGACCCGAAAAAGCATGCCGAAAGTATTTCCTGCCATACGCAAGGCCCTCTGACAACGGGGGGCTTTTTTCATTGTACACGCCTGCTTGTGGGCAAGATATACTACGCAGCTAGGATCGCTTCGGGACAGGCTAGAAGTCGGTAGGGCACAGGAAAGGAGCAAGCGATGCACGACAGGATCATCGTAACCACGGGAAACCATTGTGCGGGGTACTACATTGCGCAATACTTGGGCGTAGTGCGCGGGATTGTGGTGCGCGCCACGGGAATTGGCCGCGGGATCGTTGGCGGCCTGAAATCCTTAGTCGGCGGCAACGTGGAGACGTACGCACGCGTCTGCGAAGAAGCACGGCAAGAGACATATAATCGCATGGTGGCGCATGCCCAGGAATTGGGAGCCGATGCTATCATTAGCATGCGTTACGATGCCACCGAGTTCATGCAAGGAGCGACCGAGGTGCTCGCCTACGGGACGGCGGTCAAGCTGCGTCCCTTGAGTTGAGGACTCGCCCGCGGATGCGCAGCGCTCGGTCCTTCGACAAGGGCGACCAGCGATGGTAGACGAATGGATTGACTTGCGCAGCGATACGGTGACGCGGCCCACGCCAGGCATGCGGGCTGCCATGGCCGCAGCGGAAGTCGGCGACGATGTCTTCCGCGAAGATCCCACTGTCAACCGCCTGGAGGAACGAGTGGCCGAACTGCTGGGTAAAGAGGCAGCTCTGTTCGTTCCTTCGGGGACTATGAGCAACCAGATTTGCATCCGTGCCCAGACCCAGCCGGGAGACGAAATCATCTGCGACGTCAATTCGCATATCTACAACTACGAAGCCGGCGGTCCGGCAGTCTTGAGCGGCGTCATGTGTCGAACGGTCGAGGGCGAGTACGGCATTTTGGATGTGCGTCAGTTGCAAGGGCTGGTGCGTCCTGTCAACGACCATTTGGTACGCACCCGGCTGGTGTGTCTGGAAAACACGCATAACCGTGGAGGGGGCCGCATTTTTCCTCTCGAGCGCGTGGAGGCCATCGGTGCGTGGGCTCATGCCCAGGGGCTGTTGGTCCATTTGGACGGAGCCCGATTGTGGAACGCGAGTGTAGCCACCGGAATCGCCCCCAAGACATGGGCTGCTCGGTGCGATAGCGTCAGTGTCTGTTTCAGCAAAGGACTGGGAGCGCCGGTTGGCTCGGCACTGGCGGGCAGTCGGGACTTGGTGGCGCGCGCGCGCCGTATCCGCAAAGTGCTGGGCGGGGGCATGCGGCAGGCCGGCGTCCTTGCGGCCGCTGCCTTGTACGCGCTCGACCATCATATCGAGCGTCTGGCCGAAGACCACGAACACGCTCGAATGCTCGCCGAGGCACTGGCAGGGTGTCACGGTGTGACGTTGACCCCCCCGGACGTGCACACGAATATCGTAATTTTTCAGGTAGCGCCGGACCTGGCAAGCGCGCACCAAATCGTCGAGACTTTGAAAGAGCAAGGGGTGTTGGCTCTGGCGATCGGTCCGCAGAGCATCCGTCTATGTACGCACCTGGACGTTTCGCGTCGGCAGGCCGAGCGTGCCGCCCGCATTCTCAGGCAGGTCCTGATGCGGGGCAAGCTGATTTCTGTGTAACAGTGGGCAGAGCGATGCACTTGGCGCGCTTGCACCCATGGCCGAAAACCATCGCTGCAGCCCTAGCTCTGCAACGGGAGTTGGCACCTCGGATAAACCGACGCCCGGGGTTGCGGCGTTGGTCGCTGGTGGCGGGCACCGACGTAGCTTTTGGCCGGCACAGTCCGGAAGCGATCGGTGGAGTGGTCATTTGGTCAGCCAACGGGGACATCGTCGAGCGGGCTGTAGCACGGCAACAGGTCCAGTTTCCGTACGTGCCGGGGCTGTTGTCTTTTCGCGAATTGCCGGTCCTACTGGCGGCATTCCAGCAGATCCGAGAAGTGCCGGATGTGGTCCTGGCCGATGGTCACGGATATGCGCATCCGCGCCGCTTCGGCCTGGCATGCCATCTCGGTCTGTGGCTGGATATCCCCACCATCGGGTGTGCCAAGAGTATCCTGGTGGGGCGTCACGGCGAGTTAGGGCCGGCAGCGGGATGCACTGCACCTCTTGTAGAGGGTCGGGACATCGTGGGGATGGCGCTGCGTACGCGCCACGGAGTGCGACCCGTATATGTTTCTGTAGGGCACCGGATCAACCTGGCCGCCGCGGTACGAGTTGTCCTCGCTTGCTGTCGCGGACGAAGGCTACCCGAACCGTTGCGTCTGGCGCACCATCTGGTGACCCAGGCCCGGGCGAGCATACCCCGGAGCTGAGTCCCAGGCACAAGGTGCGCGCATAGAAAGAGGGCAATTGCCGACCATGTGTCACACATGCCCAACGAACCGACGTCCTTGCCATTGTAGGGGCACCGAGACGTGCGCTCCCGGGCTTGACATGCTACGGTTAGTCTGCAGGGTTGGCAGGTCTTTTACCGGCGGCTTTTTCGAGAAAACGCAAACCTAAGTGTTCCTCGCCAAAGGGAGAGCAACCCGATGCCTAGGCACGATGCATGTATCAGGTCCATCGGACAGCCGAGACGGGGGAAAGCTGACCCGTTGGAGAAAATGACCTAAATATGCTGCCCGTGCCGGACGATGATGACAGGGACTGAAAAACCAGACAGGCACCCGGGACGAGACACGGCACCACGATGATCACCCTATGGTTGCGTAAGCTCTGGTTCCAATGGCATGTCGAACCGACGTCCACAGGCCAGGATAAGGCGCGCGGTTCTATTCGCTGGGAACTGGTCCGACGCGTGCGGCGCGAAATCGCCGCCGGCACGTACGACACCCCCGACAAGCTCAGGACGGCTCTGGAGCGACTCCTCGAGCGCCTGCGGGACGAGAACGAATAGAGGCGCCTGGGAGCTGTGTCGTTTTTATGCAGGCGGAGGACGGTAACGACGCAAGGCTTCCAAGGTGCGCAAAAACTCCTTCGGGATCGGCGCCGACACTTCCATGATACGTTGCAAGACCGGATGCCGGAAGCGCAGCCGATAGGCATGTAATGCCTGACGGGGCATGAGGATTTCGTCCTGTTCTGCGGGCAGGTCGGGTAGCAGTTGGGAGAGTTTGAGTACGTCCCGGCCACTATAGGTTCGGTCAGCGACAATCGGGCAGCCGATCGAAGCCAGGTGGACTCGAATCTGGTGGGTCCGGCCGGTGCGAGGCTGGACCCGGCAATAGGTGTAGCCGGTGAACCGCTCGATCACTTCGTAAAACGTGCAAGCGTCCTTGATATCTTCCTCCTCGTCCGGTTCTTCGTAGGTAGCCATGCGTTCGCGATCGAAGCGGTGACGCCCGATAGGTCGCTCGATATAGTCGCTGTCCCGCTCCAGCTCACCTTGCGTGATGGCCAAGTACTCTTTGAAAACCGTGCGGTTTTCGAATTGGGCACTCAAGTCACGATGGGCACTTTCCTGTTTGGCTACCAGGATGACGCCGCTGGTATCGCGGTCGAGGCGATGCACGATACCAGGCCGATAATCCCCTCCGGCCTGACTGAGATGGCCGAAACGAAATGCCAAAGCATTGGCCAGCGTCCCCTGCCAATGTCCTTTGGCAGGATGCACCACCATATCCGCTGGCTTGTCAATGACGGCCAAGTATTCGTCCTCGTAGAGCACGTCCAGGGGGATGTTTTCGGGCTGCGGTTGATCGTGCACTGGTGCGGGTAGCGTAACCCGGATGACGTCGCCAGGACGTAGGCGGTAACTAGCTTTGCACGGCGTGTCGTTGACCAATACCTGGCCCGCTTCGATGGCTTTTTGCAAAGCCGATCGGCTATATCCTGGAAAAGCGGCCACCAGGTATCTATCTAGACGCGTACCCTGAGCTTTGCGCTGGACCTGCAGCGTCGCGGGTACCCCTCCAGCGGTTGGCGCGTTGCTGAGCGAACTGGCTATGTCGTCTGTCCCCTGCATACCGTGCACGAGTAGCCTGACTCCAGCGATGGCCAATACTCGGTGCCTCCGAACGAAACGCGCCCGGGGGCAGCTCGTTCAGAGGCCGGACCCAGCCATCGTGTTCATTACAATAATTGGCACGCCTACGGCGAATGGCAAGCACTCATTGGCACTCGGCAAGACCGCCCCGCCCGGGGCTTCCCCGGGACCGACGTAGGTACTTGGACTGATGACGTTGCAAGGCATAGGATACCAGGGGTAGTCCGTCCGCCGAGGCCAAAATCTAGGACCGGTCCACTGCGCTATCCCAGTGATCCTCAAGTAGCGCGGATACTCTTCCCGAAAAGGAGCCAGTATCATGCCACGGGAGAGCAGCCACTTCGACGAGGGTTTGGAAAAAGCTCACCAGGCTCTATTGGAGATTATGGATCGGGTCGGCGCATTGATCCAAAGGGGAGAGACCGACGGATCGGTCTGGCGGCAAGTCTTGCATGCCCTGCACAAGCGCGTCTGGGATCATTTCGAATTCGAGGAACGCAACGGATACCTGGAAACGGTTTTGCAGCGTGAGCCGGGACTGCGCCACCGGGTCGAAGAGCTGTTGAGGCAACACGACGAGCTACGGCGCGGGTTGTCCGACTTGATCCATCGGCTGCCTGCGGGGCGAGCCGAGCCGGACTATCTCGTCCAAATAGCGCATTGGCTAGGCAAGTTGCGCCTGCATGAGATCGAGGAAAACACAGTAGTGCAAGACGCCTTCAATTTGGTGCTGGGCGGCGAGGATTGATGCGATTCCGGAGGACAGATTATGCCGACGACGTGTTGCGGCATCAGTCTCGAGGCAGTCGAAGAAGACCATGCTCTTTTGGAGCAGCAAGTGCGCACCTTGGACCAGTTGCTCGAGGTGGCCTCGCAGCAGGCAGTGCCGGAGGAAGCGGTGACTCAGGCGCTGGAAGACCTGCGCCGGTACTTCGTTCGCGAGCTTCTGGACCACCTGCGGCGCGAAGAAGCTACCTTCGTACCTGCAGTGGAAAGCTACCTACCCGGCGGATACTGGAAAGCTGCGCGCATTCGCCGTGACCACGAATCGCTGCGCGCCAGTATAGACGAGTTTCGCACAGCTTTTACCCTGGCCAGTTATGTCGGACCGGAGACACGGCAATCGCTTCTGTGGCGACTCATCCGCGAAGCCCAGATCATCCTGGCACAACTGGAACATCATGCCCGTTTCGAATCGAGTCTGGTGCGTGAGTTCCAGAAGCGCCCGGCGGAGCCGTCGGAAAAAAGCGGTTCGGCCTCAGCAGAGTGACGACTAGCGTTTTGGGGATATTTTTTTACCCATACGCCGTCAGTTGCCTGCAGAGGGGTTTTGCAAAAGCCCCAAGATGGAGTCGAGTTCGGAGGGAGAGTAACCGGCGCGCTGCAAGTATGTGCGTGCTAGGGTGGCAGCATCAGGGACACTGGCCTGGACCGTGGGCTGGCGTCTATCCAGACCGAGACGTCCCAAACTAGCTTGGTAGCTCAAGTCTGCCTCGCCAAAACGGCCCCCATCTTTGCCGAAGTCCAGCGGCGGCAAAGGCTCTCGTTGCTGATGGGCACGCTGTTGGCCCGCGTGTTCCTGTTCGACGACCCAGCGGGCTAGTCCATAACCGATGGCTGCCGACAGTTGCCCATCGCTGACGCAGTGCTGTAAAAGCCCTTCGCTGATCAGCAGCCGGCCATCGCTTTGGGGACGCAACTCGATCGCAGGCGTGGCTACAATAACCAGGCGCGGATTCCAACGGATCTCTGGATTGGCTTGCAAAAGGTGCTGAGTGACCCGCTGGATGCGCGTGTGCGAGGAGGTCGGCGTCGCCGGGACGACGGCTTCGCTGTAGGGAGTAGCCTTAGGCAGGTGCGGACGGCTGCTGCTACACCCGCTTCCTTGGGTAAGCATAGCCATGACTGCGATGGCCACGAGCTTGTTGCTATTCGCCCAGGTCATGGTCGGCTCCCTTTTTATTTGCACCTTGGCATGGGAATCGGCAAACTATCACGAAGGACGACTTTGTAAAGGTCAGTTGCAATGCCATCGGCGCGCGGTATGTCGGGAACTTGCACATGGCCTAGGAATGGCTGACTCGCGAGACCAGCCGGCGACTTACCCAATGCGCCTGGCGTAGGAGGATCGCGGACATGCGCCTGTGCCGCTATCAGCACAACGGCAACGTGGATATTGGCTATTACACCGAAGAAGGTCTAGTGCCGCTGGCGCGCTTGGCAGCCCATCGCGGCGTGCGACTGGCACGGCTTTCCGAGCATCACGTGGATTATTTGCCGCCCGAAGGCGCGCATTTCTCCCTGGCAAAAGATTTGTGGATAGCCTTTGAAAAGCTGCCGGCGGAGCAAAGACGGCACTTGACACAGCCTTTTGCTGGCGTCAAACTGCGTGCTCCAGTGCCCAGACCGGGCAAGATCTTTTTGTTGGCTGGTAATTACGCCGCCCATGTTCGCGAAAGCGGCAAGAAGCCGCCCAACCGGCAGGATAGCTACCCTTATTTTTTCATGAAGCCTCAGACTGCCGTCAATCATCCCGGGGAGCCGATCGTGTTGCTACGGATCTCGCCCCATCACATAACATAGATTGGGAAGTGGAATTGGGAGTCATTATCGGCAAGAGGTGCCGCAACTTGGCCGAGTCCGAAGCGCTCCACTACGTGGCAGGCTATACAGTGTGCAACGACATTTCCGACCGTAAGTTTCTGCTCAATCCCCAGCGCAAGCCGCGAAGTCAAGACGAGTTTTTCGATTGGCTGCACGGCAAATGGCACGATGGGTTCTTGCCGACCGGTCCGTGTGTGCGCAGCGCCGATGCCACGCCGGACCCGCAAAAACTGAAATTGCACTTGCGGGTCAACGGGCAAATCATGCAAGATGCCGATACAGGGCAGATGGTTTTTCCTGTGGCGGCGCTCATTGCCGTTTTGAGCAGCTTTGTGACCCTCGAGCCGGGCGACCTGATTTCCACGGGAACTCCTGCCGGGGTCGGGCACAGTCGCAAGCCGCCTGTTTATCTGCGGCCCGGGGATACAGTCGAGGCCAGTGTGGAGTCTATCGGCACACTGAGTAATCCGGTCGTATGAGACGTGGCAGGCCGGCACCGAGAAGTTGTACTGGACCGCTTTGCTTTTTTCCGAAGGCCGTGGCGTTTTGTGGAGCCGTACCCCTAAAATGGCTAACGCCTGGGTCGGCGACGGACGAACGGTAAGTTGCAAGGCTCCGAGCGTCAATGTGTTCCATCGGCAAAGGCCAAGGCAATTCTAGGACAGGCATATCATGCTCGGCGTCGGCTCGATTCCGGGCTGGGTGCACCATGCGAAATGCTTCACGGATAGGCATGCCTTTGGCGACGATGCGGGGCGCACCGCCGATAGGATGGAAACAGCATTTGGGCTGCAGATAAAAAGGAGTCCATTTGTCTATTGTCTATCGCCCTTTTCGCAACAACGACGTGCCAGCGCTAGTGCGCGTTTGGAACGGAGCGTGCACAGGTCGTGGTGCGGCTCTGATCCCGGGTCCCAATCATTGGGAGCGGTATATTGGGAGCCGGGTATACTTCGATCCGCAGGGATTGATCCTTGCCGAGTCCCAGGGTCAGGTAGTAGGTTTCGTTCACGCCGGATTTGCGCCGGCGGAACGCTTCGGCACACTGGACACTCAGCGCGGCGTGCTGTGCGCTCTCGTCGTGGATCCGGCTTGGCGGCGCCAGGGCATAGGATCGGGCCTTCTGCTCCAGGCAGAAACTTATCTGCAGCAACGCGGAGCGCGTACTGTCTGCGCCGGATGTATAAGGCCGGAAAGTCCTTTTTATTGGGGCCTGCACGGGGGCAGCGAGCCAGCAGGCGTGCTCGACAGCGATAGCTTTCTGGCTGCCTTTCTCGTCCGGCGTGGCTACGAAGTCCAGGACACAGTGCTTGTGTACGAGAAGCGTATCGAACAGCCCGGTCCGCGCGACGCTCGAACCCTGACACTGGCCAAACAGTACCGACTCGAGGTCACGATCGCTGACAGCACCGGCCAGTGGTTCGAAGAGCAGATACGGGCGCCTATGGATGTCTTCCAAGCCCTCTTGGTTTCGGTGCAGCGGGGCGAGGCAGTCGCCGGTCTGTGTTTTTGGGAGATGGATCTGTACGCGCTGCGCTCGCATACGCCCCAGGTCGGGCTGTTCGATGTATGGGTACGAGAAGCTTATCGGCATCAGGGGTTGGGCAAGTTGCTGCTTGTCGAGGTGCTACGCTATTTGCACGAGCAGTTTTACGCCCTGGCCGAGGTACACGTTGCAGCGGACAATACTGCAGGGCTTGCCCTGGCCCAAGGTCTGGGTTTTGCCAAAGTAGAACGTGGCCGGCGCTTTCTCAAGCGGCTGGCTTGACTTTCGCGACCGGCAGGACCATGCACAACCGCTGGCTGGCAGCCACCGGCTCCGTCTTGCCCTAGGGCGGAGTGACCGGTTTTTGCTGGCCAAGCCAGCGAATCCAGCGTTGGGTAAGCTCGAAGAACGCGTCGCGGTCTATGTTTTCATCGTGACGATTCCACGTCATGGCCAAAGCGAAGGCCTGACCCGAAGCGTGGCGCAAAAAGAAGGTAAGGTTGAGCACGCCAGGCTCGTAGCCGCCTTTGTAGCCGATGTAAGGCCATTCCTTGTCGTCTTGAGGTACGCCGGTGTTGATCGCCAGGATGGCGAGTGTTTGCTGGTCCCGTTCCCGTTTGGTCAGCCACTCTATGAGCGAGCACAGCTCGTGGGCGCTGTAGTGCCATTCCACGTCGTCAATGAGCGTCGGGCGCGTCAATAACCGGGGCTGGGACAGCGAGGTGTTCCGGATCAGGCTGTCCAAGAGTTTGCGACGTCCGCTGCGATCGGCTCGTACATAGTGCTGTTGCTGTGCCGGATCGAGGACGAATTTGATTTTCATCATTTCTTGGCTGGCCAGGAAGGGAAGATTGCGGCCGGCGCCTATGCCTAGGCGCTCCTGTACGGCCTCCATGGTGTGCCGTCCGAGGGTGAACAGAAGATGGTCGGCAGCCGTATTGTCGCTGCGAGAGATCATCAATGTCGCGAGGGTATGGAGAGTGACCGGGGCGTGCTCAGGCCAATCCTGAGTCAGGCCGCCTGGCAGCGAATAATACTCTTTCCGCAACGTCACGACGTCCGACCAGCGCCGCTTACCTTGTTCGATTTCTTGCGTCAATGCAGCTAAGACAACTAGCTTGAAAGTGGAGCCGACAGCCAGGGGCTGATGCCCGTCGAGATCAGCCAGGATGTGTGCCGAGGGTGTCACGCGCTTGGCCACGACCGAAACGCGTCCGGGCAGCTTTTTCATTTCGGCGAGCAATGCACCCAGATCCTCCTGCTCGCGTACCAGGGGCTGAAAAAACAGCCCAGTTATCCGATGAGGCGGCTTGGCATCGAGGACCAGTCGTGTAGGCAGCAAGAAGCCCTTGCTCAGGCGGAATTCGACCGTCCCGTTGTAAGGCGCCGTCATTCGCACCAGTCGCACGGTCTGTGCGTCGCCGCCTTTGTCAACGATTTCGGCATGGATCTGTCGCAGCCGATCCACAGGTACCTGCCGCAAAAAGGCAGGCACGAACAAATCTTCCAGCTTCTCTGCCGGCATGGCACGCAAATGGGGCAGCAATTCTTTGGCCCGCATCAGCACCTCTTGCTCCCCTTCGACAACTTGCGCCATCCCAACTCGGCCCGCAAAAAAGCAGGCCCCAAGAACCAAGCAAATTGGTATCCCACCCCGGCGCGTCACAAAATGGCCCATAGCACCTTGCCCACCCATGCACGCTCGACAAACAGCTCCAGACGTCTGGTACTTTGCTTTAAGAAAAGATATGGTCGGCGCCATGCGGCGGCTGATTTATAGCTCCCACCCTATTGCCTTTCAAGCTGCGAAAGTAGGCATGACGATACCAGATGCAGAGATCTTGCCGCCCGTAAGGATTATGTCGGTGTTCGCAGGGCTGCGGTTGCGCCAAGCTGGGTAAGATCGGAAGGTGGTGGAACACTCGCAAGACGTACAGGCGGCATAAAACGGTTAGGGGGGCGATGCCGATGGCTGGACAGCAAGTGCGGCGCGGGCCGACAGGACGCGCCATCTTCCTCGCACAGGTCGGGTCGCTGGCCATCTCCATCCTGTTCTGCCTGGTGATTTGGTCTAGCGGCGGTTGCACACGGCCTTTTTTCCGTCGGCTGGCGGATAGGGAGGTCGTCGAGGTCATCCAGGAAAAAAACGTAGATCCAGCCTGGGAGTTGACGGACTATTATGTCTATCCGCATCCCCTGGCCCGCTTTGCCGATCCATCGGACCCGGACCACCCGCCCATGCCGCCTGACGATCCGGCGGCCTGGTTTACAGCTCCCCGACCGCAAAGGCCCAAATCAGTCGCCTATCTCGAGCAAGATAGCTACTTGACTCTGTTAGAGGAGTGGGATCGAGACAATCGGGCGCGAAAAGGAGCCCCCAAACAAAACAGTCCACCTGCTGAAGCCGCTGGCGAAGCGCTGGGAGATGCAACCGATTGCAGCCCGAACGAGGGAGCCGGCGCGGAGCAGTGCGCTGGGTTCGATCCCACGCACGGCCGCCCGAGCCGACTTTCCCGACGGCAGCGCCCTTATCTCATTACGCTCGATCAAGCGGTGGAACTGGCGCTCATCAATAGCCGCGAGTATCAGACGCGGCGCGAGGACTTGTACCTGGCGGCGTTGCCGGTCACTTTCCAAAGGTTCGCCTTCGCTTCCCAATTCGAGCTGACCGGCAATGTGGTGCGCGAATGGGCTGCCCGTCGCTCGAGTGTGGGCAAACAGAACCGCTGGACCTCGGCATCGCAAGGGCAGATGCGCAAACTTTTTTCCACCGGCGCGCTGTTGCTCGTGCAAGTTGCCAACCAGACGGCCATCAATCTGACGGGCAATCGGCCGCACACCGTTAGTCAGTCTACGTTGGTGTTGGATCTCTCCCAGCCGTTGCTGCGCGGCGGTGGCCGTGCGGTCACCCTCGAGCCACTCACTCAGACCGAACGCACCCTGCTCTACGAGCTGCGTAACTTTGCCAGGTTTCAGAAAAGCTTCTTCGTGGCGATCGCCGCGGGAGGACCGACGTTGGCAGGCGGCGGAGCGGGAGCCGGTATCGCCGGCTTGCAGCTGGCTGTGCGCGGCCAGGCTGCCCAAGTCGGCTATTACCCCACGTTGTTGCGTCTGGCACAACTACAAAACGAACGGCAAAACGTCGAAGCCCTGCGTCGGCTGCTCGATTTCTTCGAGGCCTCTCTGGAAGGGGGCCAAGTCAGTGGCCTGCAGGTGGATCAAGTCGAGCAAGATTACCTGCGCGCACAGGCTACGGTTCTGCAAAGAGAAGTGGACTATGCCGACGCGCTCGATCAGTTCAAAATACAGCTAGGTCTGCCCACTGAGTTGCCCCTCGAACTGGACGACAGCCCCCTGGAAGTGCTGCGCGCGCAGATGCGCCGCTACGAAGACATCGAAGCGGCCTATCAAGAAACCCTCCGTGAATTGGAAAAGCTTGAAAGCAAAGCTCTCGCGCCTGCCGATCTGCGGCAGGCGGTAGAGAGCTTGCTCAAAACCAGTCGGTTGCTCCAGGGGACGCGCTTTTTGGATGAATTGCATCGCTCGTGGCCTGCCTGGCGTGCGCTGGGAATCCCCTACGACCAGTATGCCGCTCCGGTGGCGGATTTTGCAGCGCTCATGGGTGCCCCCGGCGTGCCAGGGCCGATCCCGATGAACACCCTCACAGCACCCGCGTTACCCAGCTTGCTGGCCCGACGTATTGCCGACTTGCAAGTGCGCCGGCAATCGCTGCTGGAGCAACGCGATCGGCTGCGCGACGCGGGCAAGCCTGTACCGCCCGACTTGGAAGACCAGCTGCGTCTGCTGACCCGCGAATTGGACTTGGGAGCGCTGGAATTGGCCCTAGGTTTTTATGCGCTGCAACCCTGGTTGGCAGAAAAAGAGCCCGCGCGGCAAAGGCAAGCGCAGATTGCGGCTTTCAGACGGGTAGCCTTTCAGATGGCGCTGCTCCTGGAAGGCGGACGCGCCGAACGGCTCAAGCGGCTTGCCGAAACTTGGCCGGCTTTGCCGCCTGTGATGGTCCAAGGCAAGGACCTCCTGGCGCTTCGCGAAGAAGAGGCACTGGACCTTGCCGGTCGCGTCGCTTTGGAAAACCGTTTGGATTTGATGAATCAACGCGCTCAATTGGCAGATGCCTGGCGCAAAATCGCCGTTTTTGCCAATTCCCTTTTGGGGGTCTTCGACGTAAGATACCACATGGAGGTCATGACCCCGCCTGGACTTGCCCAACCCCTAAACTTTCAAGGAGAACGCAGCCGACACCAGATTGCCCTCAATTTCGAGTTGCCCCTGGTGCGCAAACTGGAACGCAATAATTATCGCGCTAGCCTGATCGCTTTCCAACGCCAGCGGCGCGAGTTGATGGCAGCCGAAGACCAGGTGCTTTTCAGTGTGCGTACCAATATTAGGCAGCTACGCCAGCTATTAAGAAACTATGAAATCCAGAAAAGAGCACTGGAATTGGCGTATTTGCAAGTAGATAATGCTCTAGAGACCTTCCGGGCGCCGCCCGATCCGCGGGCACAGCGGGATACGGCGACGGCGGCGGCAGCATTGACGCAACAGCTGCTCAACGCCCAGCGTTCAGTCCCGCAGGCCCAAAACCAGGTGTTTACCGTTTGGGTAAACTACCTGACAACACGTATGGAGTTGTACCGCGACCTAGAACTGATGCGCTTCGATTCGAGAGGAGTCTGGATAGATGACTTCAGCGAACCCCCACCTGCCGACAACGCTGCCTCCCGCCCCGGAGCCGGCTACCCATGAGCTTCCCGGCAACGGCGAATCTACCGCCGCGCTCCTACAACAATTGCAGCATTTGGACGAGACGAGCGTCCCTTGGCAAAGAACCCGGCGTCGTCGGTGGTGGGGGCTTGTCACCGGCTTGGTCATCGTCTCCGTAGCACTCGTCCTGGGCGGCACGGCTTGGTGGTCGCTCAGTACCTGGAACGATCCTTTCCGCGACCTTGCTCTCGATGTCCGCCCGGCTGAGCGTGGCCGCCTGCTTTTCACCATCGTCGAAAAAGGAGAACTAGAAGCTGCACGCAACACCGACATCGTCTGCAAGGTGCGCGCCGGGGGCCGGGGTAGCACCGTTTCCTCCACTATCAAATGGGTCATTGACGATGGCAGTCGTGTGCGCAAGGGGGACATCGTGGTTCGGCTCGACGATTCCGGGTTGCGCGAGGCTTATCTCAATCAGCAAGGCATCGTTGCAGAAAAGCGCAATCTATTGATTCAGGCAGAAAAGGATCGCGAGATCGTCCTCAGTCAGAACCGCAGCGAACTGCAGACCGCAGAAAACAACGTCAAGCTCGCCGAGTTGAACCTGAAAAAATACCTGGAGGGCGACCTGCAGCAAAAACGCAAAGACATTGACGGCCGTATCACTTTGGCCGAAGCCAATCTCATGCAATGGCGCGAAAAAGCCCTCTGGTCGTCGCGCATGGTCAAAAAAGGATACATCAGCGCCAGTCAGGCTCAATCCGACGAAGCCAACTTGCGCAGTGCCGAAATCAACCTGGAAATGCTGCGCGAAGAAAAACGCGTCCTCGATTTTTACGAGCGGCAGCTGAACATTTTGGACCTGCAAAACAAACTGGCCCAAGCGCAGGAAGCTCTCAATGTGGCCCGCATCCAGGCCAAGGCCAAAGAAGCCCAGGCAGACGCCAAGTATCAGGCGGCGGTCTCGGTCTTGCGTCAGGAGGAGGCCAAGCTCGCCGACCTCGAAGAGGACATCCGCAACTGTACCATCGCCGCCCCGAACGACGGCATGGTGGTTTATTACGTGCCCGAGCAATCGCGCTTCGGCGCTGGGTCGGTGCAGAGTATCATCGCCGTGGGCGAGCCGGTACGCGAAGGCCAAAAGCTCATGCGCATCCCCGACTTGCGCCATATGCAAGTGCGTGTCAAAATCCACGAGTCACTGGTTCCGCGACTGCGTGCCGACGTCATCCGCAGTACGGGCTTCGGCTCGCTGCTCTACGCCGCGTGCGCAGTCGGCCTACGATCGCTGACCGATTTGCCCTCGTTTTTGACAGCGCCTGAGGTGCGCGATCAGTATTCCGACCTGGAAGAAGAAATCGTCGAGTATGGATTGCCCGCCCAAGTTCAGGTCGCTTCGCTCGACCGGCCTCTGGAGGGCCACGTCAAGATGGTTTCGGCAGTTGCCTCGTCCACCGATTGGATGAGCGCCGACGTCAAGGTATACCAAACTGTCGTCGCCATCGACGAGCAAGTGGAAGGGTTGAAGCCCGGCATGAGCGCGGTGGTGACCATCTTCGTGGAAGAACTCGAGGACGTGCTGCGCATACCGGTGCACGCTGTATTCGAGTCAGGCGGGCAGCGCTTTTGCTATGTCAAAACCCAGTCCGGTATCGAAAAACGCCGGCTAACGACCGGACTCAACAACAACATGTTCGTCGAGATCCGCGACGGTTCCGAGTTGCGCGATGGCGAGCTCGTCGTGCAAAATGCGCGTTCGCTCGCCGAGCGTCTCGGCGATCTGCACGCCACCGGAGCAGGCGAAGAAACGTCCCGACGTGGATTGGGCAAAACCCGTGCTCCGAACGGCAAGGGGCAAACGCCTGCACGGGCTGGCAAAGCCAACGGAGCCTTGTCCGACGCGGCAGCGCCTGCCGGCGGTCGTCCCGCGGATGCCAGCGATGGATCACCGCGCGATGGCTCGCCCAACAAGTTTTCTGGACAGAATAAAAAGCCGCCGTCTCCGGAAGAGGCGGAGCGTCGCAAGCAAATGTTCCAGCAGATGCTGGAAAAATTCAAAAGTGCCAGCCCCGCCGAACGCAAAGCCATGATCGAACAAATGCCGGTGCCGGACGAAGTCAAACAGCGCATCCGCGACAACCTGCGCAAACAAGGTCTGGAAATACCCGATTAGCCCTTTGCCTAGGTGGCTTTGGAGTCATGCATGCATGGGCTGAACTCGGCGGGCCAGCTACGCGCTGGAGCGTCGAAGGGCCTGAGGCAGCCTGGTTGTGTCGTGTGCCAGCGAGCGGATAGCACACGGTTCGGCTCGGAACTGAGGGAGTGACAACGCGCGTGAGTGCGGCCGCCCGTATCGTCAACCTGGTCAAGAATTATTACCTGGAAGGGGTCGTCGTCGAGGCACTGCGGGGTATCACCCTCGACTTTTACGAGGGAGATTTCGTAGCCCTCATGGGGCCGTCCGGCTCGGGCAAATCCACCCTGTTGAATTTGCTCGGCTGTCTCGATCGGCCCACGTCGGGGCAATATTATTTGGCCGGCCGAAACGTTTCTCAGCTCGACGACGATGAGCTATCCGAGGTTCGCTCGCGCTATATCGGTTTCGTTTTTCAATCGTACCATTTGCTTCCGCAGTATACGGTTCTGGAAAACATAGAGGTGCCTCTGTTGTATCAGGGCCGGCTCGATCAGCGCGCGCGGCAACGCTGCGTCCGTCTGGCGCAAATGGTGGGCCTGGGGGATAGATTGGGGCACCGGCCCAGTCAATTGTCCGGCGGACAACAGCAGCGAGTGGCTATCGCCCGGGCACTGGTCAACGATCCCCGCGTCATCTTGGCCGA
The DNA here is from genome assembly GCA_040289265.1 of Gemmataceae bacterium. Classification (GTDB taxonomy): domain Bacteria; phylum Planctomycetota; class Planctomycetia; order Gemmatales; family HRBIN36; genus PSKW01. The sequence goes on along the minus strand of PSKW01000017.1, from coordinate 20,193 downwards.
CGAACCGACCGGTAATCTGGACAGTAAGACCAGCGTAGAGATCATGGAGCTGCTGACGGCGCTGAACGCTGCGGGAAAAACGATCATCATGGTGACCCACGAAAACGATATCGCCGCCTGGGCCAGACGGGTCATTCGCCTGCGCGACGGCCGAGTGGAATCGGATACGCGCACGCGACCGCTGCACAAGCTGGCTCCGGTGCCGGCGAGGTGATGCGTATGTTCACGATGGTGCTTTGGGGCCTGTTACTGGTCGGCATGGCATTGGTCTGGGCAGTGCCCTTGCTGTCGGGAAGCAAGGGGCGGCGCAGTTTTCTCATGGCCATCCGCAACTTGTGGCTGCACAAATTGCGGTCGTTCCTGTCGGTTCTGGGCATCATCATCGGCACAGGTGCCGTCATTACCCTCATGGCGTTCGGCGAAGGCAGCATGCACGAGGCTCTGGAGGCCATCAAGCGTCAGGGGGCAACGAATATCATCGTCATGAGCGTCAAACCGCCGGACGATGCCACGGTCCAGCGTCGGTCGTTCATTGCCAAATACGGTCTGACGGACGAAGATTACGAGCGCTTTCGGCAGACGTTGCCTGGCTTGGTCGGTCTTTTGCCGATGCGCATTTTTCCGGCCGAGGTGCGGCCGATCACTTCCAGCCGCATGTACAACGGGCGCGTCGTCGGGACTACGGCACGCTACGCGGTCCTGTTTCAGCTCGAACCGCTGCTCGAGGCGGGGCGGTTTCTCTCGGAGCAAGACGAATATCCCATCCCGCGCAATGTCGCCGTGCTCGGTTCGGAAGTGGCCCGCGAACTTTTCCCCGGTGAAGACCCTCTGGGAAAAACCATCAAGTTCTCGGGCAAGGATCGAGCTTTTACGGTGGTGGGCGTCCTCAAAGATCGCGTACCCAGTACCAGCGGGCCGGACATCGAAAAGTTCAACGGGGATGTGTACATCCCTCTGGAAGCATGTCGCAAGCTCCTCGGCGAAATTCAGTTTTTCCGCTCCAGCGGCATGCGGGGTGCCGAAGACGTCAAACTCAATCAGGTTATCCTCACCGTGGCGGACACGCAGCACGTGCGGCCGACCGCCGAAATCGTGCGCAGCCAGTTGGAGCGCTTCCACACGGGCAAAAAAGATTGGGACATCAAGGTGCCTCTCGATCGGCTGCGCGAGGCCGAAGAAACACGCGACCGGTACCGCGTGCTTCTGTTCTTCATCGCCGGTATTTCGCTCCTGGTGGGCGGCATCGGTATTATGAATATCATGCTGGCTACGGTGACGGAGCGAACGCGCGAGATAGGGATCCGGCGCGCCCTGGGAGCCCGCCGTCGCGATATCACCCTGCAGTTTCTCGTCGAGTCGGTAGTGCAGACCACCCTGGGGGGCGTTTTCGGTGTCGGCGTTGGCCTGGGTATCGTGTGGCTGGTGCCCTGGATCGGCGAGGAGTTCTTCGATCAGCATGTTCCCGCCAAGCTGCATATCCCCTCGATTTTCATGGCCTTTTTCTTCGCCGGCGTCGTGGGTATCGTGTTCGGTTGGTATCCGGCTTGGCGTGCGGCCCACTTGGATCCCATTGAAGCGTTGCGGCACGAATAGCGGCTCGGCCATGGGGTGCGATCACCTTGGGACGGGCTTTTGAGCCTTGCGCCCGATTGCGCCGCACGGCTCTCGGCGTCGCTGCCTACGATCGTCGCGTGGATCGCGTGGTTTCGATTCGCATGGGCCAAGTAGTTGTACCGACGCTGGGACTGGATATCGGCGGTGCCCATTTGAAGGCAGCCCATTGCTGTGGGCAGGCACGCTGTCGTCCTTTCGCTTTGTGGAGAAACCCTTCGGCACTGGCGCAGGAATTGGCGGCGCTCCTCGAAGATTGGCCCGATCACGACCGGATCGCAGTCACGATGACCGGCGAGCTGTGCGACTGTTTTGCCAATAAACGGCAGGGGATCGCCCACATCTTGGAATCGTTGCAGCAAGCCCTACGTGGTCGGCGGCAAGTTGCTGTCCGCGTGTGGACCACGTCCGGTCGCTTCGTGCCACCTGCCGAAGCGAGTCGGTGTCCGCTGAGCGTAGCAGCGGCCAATTGGCATGCCTTGGCCACCTGGGCAGCGCGGCTCTGGCCCCAGGGCCGTATGCTTGTGCTCGATATCGGCTCGACGACGACCGATATCGTACCCTGCTGCGAAAGCGCACCGATTCCCGCTGGCTGGACCGATCGGCAGCGTTTGGCGACCGGTGAGCTGGTTTATACGGGTGTGCGTCGCACGCCTGTGCCGGCAGTCGTTTCCAAAGTGGCCTGCGGGGGTCGGTACCATCGTATCGCTGCCGAATGGTTTGCCACGATGTTGGATGTGTACCTTTTGCTCGATGAGCTGCCCGAAGTCGCCGACGATCGCGAAACGGCAGACGGGCGGCCTGCCACCAAAGAATGGGCCTGGCGGCGATTGGCGCGTCTCCTCGCTGCCGACGAGGAGGAATGTACGCCCCAAGAGGCGCGTCACATGGCCGTACAGATTCGGGCGGCACAAATGGAGCTGATAGCACAGGCGGTCCACCAAGTGATAGCCCGCTGGACGCAACTGCCGGACCGTGTCTGCTTGAGCGGCTCGGGGGAGTTCCTCGGCCGCTCGTTACTCTCTCACTTGGGCTGGAACTGTGCCGTAGTGGCGCTGTCGGACTATCTCGGTGCCTCGGTCTCGGTCGCGGCCTGTGCTTATGCCGTGGCCCAATTAGCGGCCCAGTCGGACCTAGCATCGTGAAAGCGATCGTCGTCAAGCTGGGTGGTAGTTTGCTGGATTGGCCATACCTCGCCGAGCGCCTCGAAGCGTTCATGCGGCGCTTGACCCAGCCTGGGCTGATCGTCGTCGGCGGCGGAAAACTGGCCGACAGGGTCCGTAGCTGGCACCGGCGTCATCGTCTCGGTAGCGTCCCTGCCCACTACTTGGCTGTCGAAGCCATGGGTTTCAATGCGCGTCTCGTGGCGTCGCTGGCCGACTGCTTCGCTTTGGCCACGACTTGGGAAGCATGCACCGCGTTTTGGCGAGCTGGGCGCATCCCCGTCGCCGACCTCGTGGGCTGGATGCACCGAAACGCATGGGTATTTGCCGATGCGCCGCCCACCTGGTCGGTTACCAGCGACAGCTTAGCGGCCCTGTTGGCCAGACGGATAGACTGCAGGCATTTGATCCTATTGAAATCTGCCGATCCGCCCCGGGAAGCTACTGCCTGGTGTCCGGAGCCGATCAGCGTTTGGGCAAAGCGCGGCTACGTAGACTCGTACTTCCCAGCAGCTGCCGCCGGACTGGAGAGGGTCGAGGCGATCAATTTGCGCCGCTGGTCGCCCGCAAGCTCAAGCATGGGCGTGGACCAGATCGGCTAACGCACGTACGGCACTGCGCACGACGTTGCCATTACGTGCGGCACCCTGACAAGCTGCGCCGCGTACCGCAACGATATCGGGACGACTGGTCAGCACCAGAGGAATGGACTGGCAGTCGAGGGATCCAGCAACTGCCAGCATGAGTCGTTCCTCATGACACGCGGTAGCCCACTGGCACAAGTCGTCCACACTGCAAAAGTCGAGAAGTCGGCGGCCATCTTTGAGCCATGTGTCAACGAGCAGGCCTGCACAGCGGTTGGCCACGGCGAAGTGCAACACCTGCGATACATCCGGTGAACCGGCGCGTCGGCAGTCTGCATAAGCAGTCAAAACTACCCGGGACGGTCCGCCCAGAAGGTCCCAGCGTTTTTCCAACAGCCCTTGCCAATGAAAATAACGGCAGCCTGTCAGGCCGATCTTCACCAAGCAGGTGCCATTGGGTCCGGGCTCTTGGAGGCAGACCAGTTCCCCCAGCGAAACGCTCGTAGGTCGGCGCGCTCCCACCTGTGCTATGATCCGTTCGATGATCGGTCGGTCCGCTCGGCCCAAAGCCCCGCGGTCGGGCTCTTTGACGTCTATCCAGTCTGCGCCTCCGGCGATGGCTTCTTCTGCTTCTTCGACAGATCGCACACTGACCAGCAGCTGGGCCATGGCTTCCATAGCTCACTCACGGCGGGCACCGCGTCTATGTCGGATCGTTCCAGACGGATTCCGTGTCCGGTGCCGCATAGCTTTCATCATACGCCGTCTCTTGCCGTGCGGGCAGAGACCTATGGCCGATGTGCACCGGCTCCGCGTCGGCGCGGCTGTGTTGGCCGCCGGCCACGCGATGTATACCATAATCCTGCAAACCCAGCCGGTGTACAGCCGGGAAACGAGCGAAGGACATCGCAGTGGCTGACAAGACGGCCCTTTATCCTTGGCATGTGGAACACGGCGCCCGCATGGTCGAGTTCGCTGGATGGACCATGCCCATCCAGTATACGACTATCGTGGAAGAGCATCATGCCGTGCGCACGGCTGCGGGCATCTTCGACATCTCGCACATGGGGCGCTTGTCTATAGGTGGTCCGGATGCCTTCGCTTTGCTGCAAAAGGTGTTTACCAATGACGTCGCCAGCATGCGCTCGGGGCAAGTGCGCTACGGACTGATCTGCAACGAGCAAGGCGGCGTGCGCGACGATGTCCTGGTTTATCGTTGGCAGCAAGGCTTTGCCATGGTCGTCAACGCCGGCAACCGGCACAAAATCTACGACTGGCTACTCGCGCATCGCGCTGGCATGGAGGTGGAGATTTTGGATCGAACGCTCGAAACCTGTATGGTCGCAGTCCAGGGGCCGCGCAGTGCCGAACTGTGCCGGCACCTCACCGATGCCGAGGTGGAAGAACTCAAGTATTATTTTGCGACGACCTGCAATTTTCGCGGCGCGCCCTGCGTAGTCAGTCGTACCGGTTACACCGGCGAAGACGGCTTCGAATTCATCGTCAATGCCACGCGCGGCATCGAGCTCTGGACCGAGTTGATCGCTCGCGGCGCGCTCCCGTGCGGCCTGGGTGCTCGGGATACACTGCGTTTGGAAGCCGCCATGCCTCTCTACGGGCATGAGTTGACCGAAGAAATAGATCCCTTTCAGGCCGGTTTGTCTTGGGCCGTGAAACTGGACAAAGGAGATTTTATCGGCCGAGAGGCTTTGCTGCGGCGGCGCGACGATCCTGCCTTGCCACGCCGGGTCGGCTTGCAGCTATCCGGCCGGCGCATTGCCCGCGAAGGTTATACGGTGTGGCAAGATGGCAAACAGGTGGGCCAGGTGACCAGCGGAACCTTTGCCCCCACTTTGCAAAAGAGTATCGCTATGGCTTATGTCCGCCCCGACTGTGCCGTCCCTGGCACACCTTTGGTGGTGGATGTGCGCGGTCATCGCGAGCCAGCGCAGGTAGTGCCGTTGCCTTTTTACAAAAGGCCGCGTCAGACGCCTGGGTAGCGGCTAGCTGCGCGCCCCTTGACGACGTGTACATCCCCCGAGTCGGCTCCGACAAAAACAGGAAGGATGGTTGAATGTCCCCGGAAACATTGCGCTATACTGCCACGCACGAATGGGCGGGGTGGCAGGACGGGCTGGTAGTGGTCGGTATTACCAAGTTTGCGGTCGAGCAGCTTACGGACATCGTCTATATTGACTTGCCAACGCCCGGGCGGCGCGTCACCGCAGGCGAGCCTTTTGGCGAGATCGAATCGGTCAAGGCGGTCAGCGACTTATACGCGCCGATAAGTGGCGAAGTCGTGGACGTCAACCGCTCGCTCGTGGACGATCCCACCCGCATTTCTGCCGATCCCTACGGTGCGGGCTGGATGATCAAAATTCGGCCCGACCCCGGAGAAACGCTGGATCGGCTGCTTACCCTGGAGCAGTATCAAAGGCAAATTGCTCAGGCAGGTTGATATCCACGGGCGCTGGACGGACCATAGACCGTGAGGACAAGCCACAATGGCGTACTTGATCAATACCCCGGAGGACCAACGCGTCATGCTGACGCGCATAGGCGTCGGCAGCATAGACGAGTTGTTTTCTGCTATTCCCCCGGAAGTGCGCCGGCATGCACCTCTCGATGTGCCTCCCGGATTGACAGAAATGGAGTTGACCGCTCATGTCGAAGGGCTGGCCGCGCGCAATCGCGGCGCCGACCGCTGCATATGCTTCCTCGGCGCCGGTAGCTACGATCACTTCATTCCGGCGGTCGTGGATGTCCTGGCGTCGCGCAGCGAATTCTACACAGCATATACCCCTTACCAAGCGGAAGCCAGTCAGGGAAGTTTGCAAGCCTTTTTCGAGTATCAGACGCTGGTGTGCCAGTTGACCGGTATGGAAGTGGCCAACGCTAGCCTGTACGAAGGTGCGAGCGCAGTCGCAGAAGCAGCTCTCATGGCCATCGCTGTCACTGGTCGCCACGGGCGGGTGCTCGTGGCGGAAACGGTGCATCCCCACTATCGGCAAGTTTTGGCCACGTATATGGCACACCTGGAAGCACGTCCCCAGGTAGTACCAGCCCGTCGAGGCGCACTCGACCCGGATGAAGTGCGCTCCCTGATTGGCGAGGACACCGCCTGCCTCATCGTCCAGCATCCCAATTTCTTCGGCTGCCTCGAAGAGGTGGAAGCATTGTGCGAGGCTGCACATGAGCGTGGTGCCCTTTTCGTCGTTAGCGTAGATCCGATCAGTTTGGGTATCCTCCGGCGTCCTGGAGATTATGGGGCAGACATCGTCGTGGCCGAAGGACAGGCACTGGGTACTCCCATGCAGTTCGGCGGCCCTTATTTAGGTATTCTCGCGTGTCGGCAAAGCTATGTGCGCAAAATGCCGGGGCGTCTCGTTGGCCAAACTGTGGATCGCCGAGGCAAGCGTTGCTGGGTGCTTACTTTGCAAACCAGGGAGCAACACATACGCCGCGAGAAAGCGACGAGCAACATTTGTACCAATCAAGGACTATTGGCACTGCGCGCTACCATTTACCTCGCCGCCCTCGGTCCTCAAGGGCTGCGGCAGACAGCTCAGTTATGCGCCCGCAAAGCTCATTACTGTGCCCAAGAGCTGGCGCGTTTGCCCGGTGTGGAATTGACCTTCTCACGTCCTTTCTTCAAGGAGTTTTGCATCACCGTGGCCGGCGATGTGCGCAGACATTTGCAGCGTCTGGCTTCGGCAGGTTTTCACGCGGGCGTACCCCTGGACCGCTGGTATCCCGACCTGAACAACGTGATCAGTGTGGCTGTCACCGAAAAACGCACGCGCGCTGAAATAGATAGCTTGGTACGCTGTTGGCGTGAAGTCCTGACCAGCGCTTGAAGGCTCGAAACGGACCGCTTGAGGCATGGCGGCAGCCGGCCCGGTCGCGCGTCGAGCTCGCCTCGGCGGTTCTCTACAGGGTCATGCGCATCCTTAGCGTTATCAACGTATCTGGTTTTTTACGAGAGCAAGTTGTCTGCCTCGGGCACATGCATCGCTCTCTGGGACACCATGTGCACATTATTGCTGTCGGCGCCGGTTGCCGCGGTGAACCAGATTGCGCCTGTACCACGTACCAGGAACTGCCTCCTGCACACCTGTGGGCACTGTGGCGCCACTTGAAGGCCTGCTCGCTCGACACAGATTCTGCGCCCGATGTGGTCCAGGCGACCAGCCCAGCACATCTGCTTGTGGCCCGTATGCTTTTCCCTAGCGCAGTACGCGTCTACTTGACGCCCGTACTATCCGCATCTGGCTGCCTGGTGCCCTGGCTGTTGCGCAGTCGGCTGGCGCACGGCGTGGTTGCATGGCATAATCGAACCGACCAGGCCCGACTACCAGCGGGTGTACAGATCAACGTTTTCCCGCCTGCCGTCGCAGTGTTTGCGGATGACGCAGGCACAAAGCAGCCAACGCGAGAACAGCTGGGCCTGTCCGATACCCAGTTCGTGATTTTCTGTCCGCTGAGCACCGGCCGCCGCCGCGAGTGGCGCGGGGCCTTGTGGGCGCTGGGGATCCTCGAATTCGTCGTTCCCCGAGTCGCCTTGATCGTGACAGGTTCCGAGGATTGGCAGGACAGCGTGTATGCCTTTGCCCGAAAGGCGCGTTTGTCTTCGGAAGTCGTGTGGGCGCCTGCGGCCAAGACCGCTGCCGAGTTGGCGACAGCCAGCGACCTGGTGTGGAGTCTGCACGATCGGACCAGCTTGCCCCTGGGCGTATGGGCTGCAGCGGCAACCGGTCGGCCAGTCGTCTGCCATCCGCTTACGGGGACTGCACTGGAGTCGCGCGCCAGCGACATCGCCGCCTGTGTTCCGCCCTGGGACGCACCAGCCCTGGCACGAACCACGGAAGCGCTATCCCGAGATCCCGACACCCGTCAACGGTTCGGCAACGCATTGCAGGCGCTCGCTCGAGGCCTCTACAATCCGTTGTCCGTTGCCCAAAGATGGTTGGACTGGTATGAAAGGCTAGCAGAGTCCGTGACGCGGCGGACAACGACCTTGCCCGCGTCGCCGGCTTGAGCCTTGTTTCCATGCCCGCAAGGGCGCATGCCAAACAAAACAGAGGTGCCCGGATGCCATCGAATCCGCAAGGACCGTCGGTGCCATTGGATCGGCGCGAATTCCTCGGGCAATCGGTTGCGCTGACTGTGGGCAGCGCCCTCGCACCTGAGGAAGACGAAAAACTGGCACGTTTGTTCCGCGCATTTCTCGATGAGGACTTTCGACGCCGGCCGTTGGAAGCGACCCGCTTGGGTGACCACAGCCACGACCATCGCTTGGATGACTTGTCGCCACAGGCACGCCAGGATCACTTGCGCTGGGTGAAGGCCCAGATGCAAACCTTGGAGAAAAACATCGCCTATCCTCGGCTGACACGACCGGCGCAGATAGACTACGACATCTTCCGGCATCACCTGCGCCGCTCCATTTGGCTGGCCGAAAACACGCATCCTTTCGAGGAAGATCCCCGTGTTTACAACGAGTACTTGACGGAAAGCGTCTACCTGTTGTTGACGCAGTCCACCTTGCCCCAGGCGACCAATGTACGCCATGCCTTGGCTCGGATGAAAGCATTGGGTCATGTGGTCGAAAGCGCCCGTAAAACCCTGACGCGACCGCCGCGGGTGTTCGTCGAAACGGCTCTGCGGCAAAACCGCGGCGCCATCGCCTTTTATTCCAGCACCATATTCCAGCTGGCCGGGGAAACACCTCAACTCAGCGAACTGGGCGAGGCCTGCCGAAAAGTCGTGCGCTTGTTGCAGCAATACCACAAGTTCTTGGAAGAGGACCTGTTGCCCCGCGCCGACGGCGACTGGCGGCTGGGCGCCGAGCGCTTCGCCGACAAATTCGAGTTGGACTTGGATGCCGGCCTAACCCCTGACGAGGTCTTGCGCGAAGCCGAGCACGAGGCAGAACGCGTGCGTAGCGAAATGTACGTCATCGCCAGGCAACTGTGGAGCCGATTCTTTCCGCGCAAGGCACTGCCCCCCGACGACACCGTGGGCCGCATGCACACCGTTCAGGCCGTCCTGGCACAGCTCGCTCAGGACCATGGGGAACCCCAGCACCTAGTGGACGAGGTGCGCAAAACAGTGGACGCCATCCGCGCCTTCATCCGTGAGCGGGACGTGTTGCGGTTACCGGAGCCGGATACCTGCCGCATCATCGAAATGCCCGAATTCCAGCGCGGTCACTCCGTGGCCTACCTCAATCCGGCACCGCCGCTCGATCCCAAGGCATCCAGCTATTATGCCATCAGTCCACCACCGGCCGAATGGGATGCCCAAAAGGTACGTAGCTTCCTTGAAGAATACAACCGCTATATGCTGCAGATCCTCACGATCCATGAAGCGTACCCAGGCCATTATGTGCAGCTGGAATATGCCAATCGTCACCCTTCGCTGGTTCGGCGCGTGCTCTCCTCGGGGGTGTTCGCCGAAGGCTGGGCCGTCTATACCGAACAAATGATGCTCGACGAAGGATATGGCCGAGGCGACCTCGGTTTGCGTTTGCACCAGCTCAAATTCTACCTGCGTGCCGTCATCAATGCCATCCTCGACCGCCGCATGCACACTATGCGCATGACCGATAAAGAAGCCCTGGACCTACTGACCCGTCAAGGTTTTCAAACGGAGGGAGAAGCTCTCGGCAAAATCATTCGCGCCAAACAAAGCTCGTGTCAGTTGTCCACTTATTTTGTCGGTCGTATGGCCTTCCAGCGTCTGCGTCGGCTGGTCCAGCGCCGTCAGGCGCAGGACTTCCAATTGGGCCGGTATCACGAAGCGGTCCTCGCCCATGGCACCCTGCCGGTCAAATATCTGCCAGAGCTCTTGGGCGTGGCCTCCGCAACGTGACCGTACCCTGGTACACTGTGACACCCTCGATGCCCGGCTCTGGCTGTGCTCGCCGGCGCGGTACGCGGCTACGCTGGTCGCTCGGAGCCGATAAACATAGCAAGGAGGTGTGCAGTGAGTGAAATATCGTCCGCTTCCAGCGAATCGGCGTCGCCGGAGGCCATTTGGCGGCCGTCTGCATCGGCCGGCACGTTGTTTGGTGAAGATATCCTGGCTAGCTTTGCTCCGCCTTTGGCAACGTGGTTCCGCCGGCGCTATACTGTGCCTACCTCGATCCAAACATTGGCTTGGCCAGTGGTGCGGGCCAAACGACACACGCTGGTAGTGGCGCCGACAGGAACAGGCAAGACTTGGGCTGCCTTTGTGCCAGTGCTCGACCACTTGTTGACCGATTGCGAGCCGGTTGGCGGTACTATCCGCTGTGTTTATATCACCAGTTTGCGGGCGACATGTTATGATATATATCGTCGCCTACTCAGTTGTCCTGTTGTAGAGGATCGGCATATAACATGCACTGGTTGTCGTACTACGAACACGTCGCGCAATCGAACGAAGCATAGCAAGACCGTGCCTGTGAATGTCGCTTCAGGGTTATGTTCCGCCGTCAAGATCAGTATTGCCTGTCGCACGGCTGATATTTCGGTGGCGCGGCGTCGGCACATCCTCGAGCACCCGCCGGACGTGTTGATTACCACTCCGGAAAGCTTGGCACTGCTGTTATCGCGGCCAGAGGGCGATACGCTGTTCGCTCGTACCGAGTGGGTGGTGATAGATGAGGTGCATAGTTTGGCGCCGACCAAGAGGGGCGCGGACTTGGCGCTGAGTTTGGAGCGACTCAGCGAGACAGCACGCGAGGAGCCGTGTCGTATCGGTTTGTCGGCGACACTCGCCCCCGCTGGCGACCTAGATAAATGGCTTGCAGGCAGTCACCGGCCGGTAACTACCGTATGTGTGCCGGAGGGAATCCCTCCAGCGATCGCTATCCGCATGGTAACCTCGCGGCAAGAACTTATCGAGGACCTAGTAACACTTGCGCGCCGCGTGCGCTCGCTCGTGATTTTCGTTGCATCGCGTGGCCAAGCCGAGTATTTCGCTTGGCGTTTGCGGCAAGAAATGCAGACAGCAGAAGCCGATGTGCAGGTCCATCACGGTGCCCTGTCCCCAGAGATCCGAAGAAAAGTCGAGCGTGCCCTGCAAGCAGGCCAGCACGTCGTTGTGGTGACCAGCACGACCCTGGAACTCGGCGTGGACCTCCCGGCGGTGGACCATGTGGCGCTCGTCGGCCCTCCCGAAAGTGTGACACGCCTGGTGCATAGAGTCGGCCGCGCGCGCCATCGGCCAGGAGAACGACCGTGTGCCACGGTGTTCGTGAGCGACATCGCCCAGCTCATGGTGGCGGCGGCGCTACGCCATGACATCGGCCGGTGGACTACAGAGCGTACTCCTGTTCCCGAGGCGCCTCTGGACGTGCTCTGCCAACAACTGGTGGGCATGGCCCTGCAACGCCCTTGGTGCGCTGCAGATGTATTTCGCTTGTGCCGTCGTAGCTGGCCCTGCAGGAACTTGAGCTTGAGCGATTTCGTTCACTGCCTCGAATTCGTCGCCGCGCCTGGGTGCGATGGATCCTCAGCATCCCAAGCGTGCAGATGGCATGTACCCCGATTGCTCTGGCACGACCACCGCTTGTACCCAGCTACGCCCAAAACGGGCGCACTCTTTCGAACCAATGCTGGCACCATCCCCTCGGAGACAGGGCGCTGGGTCTGCCATAAAGGCAAGCGGCTGGGTTACTTGAGCGACTCGTTCGCCGACCTGTTGAGTATCGGCGATACCTTTCTCTTGGCCGGCCGTCCCTGGGCTCTGGCCGAGCGTCGGAAGCTTCGCCTAGAGGTGCAGCCGACCTCGTGGGCCACCTTCACCCGTTGGTACGGGGAATTGCCCGATTTCGATAGCTCTGTGGCGGAACACTGCTGGCGCCTTCGCGTGCGTGTGCGCGATGCACTATTGGAGGATCCGAACGCCGCAACTAGTATACTAGCTCGCGAATACAGTATGTCACAGCAGCTAGCACATTATATAACTCACTGGTGCACCGAACAAATGCGTTATAGCGATATTCCTGTGTCGCCGCTGTGTGAATGTTGCCCCTGGCCGGGCTCGGAAACATGGGCACTGTGTTTGCATATGCCGTTGGGTCAGTCCGACTTGGAATGGGTCGCACATGTGTTGAAGTACTTACTGAGGGATCGCCGTAGGCGCGTAGTAATAGGCTTCCTCGGTCTGGCTATCGAGTTAGCTAGCGTCGAAAGCGCCGAATGGATTCTCGGGTCGAACCCTTGTCTCTGGAACACCTATGCATCGGACCAAATGCAGACAAATAGGTGGCGTGAATCAGAACATCACTTTCTGGGTCGGCTTTTTTCGGCACTGCTCGATAGAACAGTATGGCGCGAAGCTGCCGGCAGTCATCCTAAGTTGGCGCATGCTTTCGAGAAAACTGCCGAGACGGCTTTGCTGGTGCTGAGGAATCCTCTGGGCAAGCGCCATCGCGTCGGCGGCCGATCCTGGATAAAACGCAGGCTTTTCCATTGGTATCGTCGGGCCAATGATGCATTCGTTTTGCTCGATCAAGCGCGTCGCGATTGTCTGCCGCTGATGAGGCAGCAAAATATCGAGTGGTGGGTTTCGCAGCTGCTACGGCCAATGTGCCGTATACGGTGGCTTGCGGAGCCGTCGCCTTTTGCCGTCCCGTGGTTCATGAAAGAAGAGCCGGTACGCTTGGAAGAGGCTCTGCTAGCCGTAAGTTTAGAAATGCGCCGACAAGAAGCGCGCGACACAAATAAAAGGGTACTTGAGTTCACGACGTGTCGTTAGGTGATCACTAGCATCGTAAACTATTGGAGGACACTATGCACATCAATGCCCGGATTCTATTAATGGCAATTGTTATGGCTGGGGCTTGCTATGTCCAACTGACCGGAGCTGGCAGTGCCGAAGTCAACAAAGAAAAAACTACTGTATGGAACCTGTGGGACGGGACTCCGCCTGGAGAAAAAGAGCCGAGCGTAAAGGAAAAGTACCTGGAGAACATTGGTCCACAAATGAGGTTCAAGCGATTGAGTAACGTAAGCGTTCCGACTCTGACGGTATATCATCCCTTAGCTGATAAACACGTGGGCACCGCGATAATCGTGGCACCGGGAGGCGGCTATAGCATCTTGGCCATTGAGCACGAGGGCACGCAGGTGTGCGAGTGGCTGCGATCCTTGGGAATCACAGCTGTCTTGCTTAAATACCGTGTCCCTAAGCGGCCTGGACAGAATCCCGATAACCTGGCGATGGTCCAGGATGCTCAGCGGGCAGTCTCCGTGCTGCGCAGTCGCTCGGCCGAATTGGGAATCGATCCCCAGCGAATCGGCATGATCGGTTTTTCTGCCGGCGGACACCTCACGGCTTGTACGTGTTTGGCGGACCAGCGCTATTACGATCCGCGGGATCGTCACGATGGCGTGCGAGGCACTCCGGATTTTGCATTGTTGATCTACCCAGCTTGGCTGGTGGACAAAGACGGTAGGCTCTCACCGCAGTTCGTCCCAAAAAAGTCGTGCCCACCGATGTTCTTTGTGCACACTTGGGACGACCCTTTTACCTGCGAAAGTAGCGTCGCTCTTTTTCTGGCTCTGAAAAAGCAGGGCGTCAGCGCCGAATTGCATGTCTACGCTCGAGGCGGCCACGGCTATGGCATGCTCAAGGTGCCTTATCCATGCGCTACCTGGCCCGACCGGGCCGCCGAGTGGATGAAGTCTCAGGGGTACTTGGACACCGGCTCGAAACACCGTTGACATTTACCGAAAAGTACCAGCGAGACGCCTGGAGCGAGCGCGACGAGCAGCGGATACTTTTTGCGCCGCCATGCTTGGAGCCCGGTGCGGCGGTACACATGCAGAAAAAGCCCCACAATGCCCCCAGGGGGACTCGAACCCCCGTCTTGGCCTTGAGAGGGCCATGTCCTGGGCCGCTAGACGATGGGGGCCAGAGCACTTTTTACGGTTTATGCATTTTTACCGCTACGGTCAAGCCGCACCGCCGGACCGTCCCAATGGCGCAGGCTTGCCGCCGTCATTTGGTAGAAACCCGCATATTGGACACGCTCTTCCCTTTTTTGCAAAGAACGAAAACGCTCGCTAGCGCAAACTTTTCATGACGTCCTGTCGAGACAACCCTTTGTGGTGGCCACTGCTCTCAACATTTGGCGACGAAACCTTATAATGGACCAAAAAGGCGGCAGCGCCGAAAGCAACCGAAACCATGCCTAACGCGAGGAGAGAAAAATGCTGAGAGCGGTCACCCGGCTAGTGCTCATGAGTAGCGCGAGTATCCTAGTGGGCTGCAGTTCGTCGAGCGATTTCCCGCAGCCTGGCGACACAGTCAAGCCCAGCTTGACGCGGCCCATTGCCTGGGTCGCCGGCCAGAAAGGCGAATTGTGGGCCGATGTACGAGCTATCACTCCTCAGGGCCAATCGCGTCGCTTGTCTTTTCGAGCCTCGCCGAATAACCCTATTGCCCGCGTGACGTTTTATGCTCAAGATGGATCTCTCCTCGAGGAAAATGTTTACGAGCTGGGCACGCGATGCTGAGGCGGTCAGTACCATACGGACCTGGTTCAGGTCCCCGAAGAGGCACACACAGCAGACATCGTCCTCAGCATTGCCTATCCGTCGAAAGATGTACAAGTAGCTACTCATGTAGAAAAGAATGTCAGCATTCGACGCCGCAAGTGAGCGATGTAAGTTGAGGACCTTGTTGTGTACTACCTTTGACGTCGGCTACGCTCGGTTTTCTCTGCAAGTTGTCATTACCTTCGCTCCGCTCATTGCGCAAGGACTATAACTGAACAGGCATCGGGGAAGTGAGTTGGAACATGAATCGGCTTTCTGTAATTCGGGACAAGGTAGAGAACGGGCGCCGTCTGTCCTTTGAAGAAGGCGTCTATCTTTACGAGCACGTGGACTTGCACACTTTGGGAGAGCTCGCGAACATCGTGCGCGAAAGGCTCAATGGCAATGTGACTTATTATAATGTGAATGTGCACCTCAATCCCACCAATGTGTGCGTTTTCCGGTGCACCTTTTGTGCGTTTCGGGCGGATTTGAAGAGTCCGCGTGGTTATGTTATGAGTGACGAACAGATACTGGAGCGGGCGGCCGAAGCCGACGCCCGGGGTGCCACGGAAATGCACATTGTAGGCGGCTTACATCATCAGATGCCCTATGACTGGTATCTTCATGTGGTCGAGCTGATCCACCGACATTATCCCCGGCTGCATCTGAAAGCTTATACCGCTGTGGAGTGGGATTGGTTCCAGCGACTTACCGGGAGGCCTATCCGAGAGTTGCTCCAGGAATTCAAAGCAGCAGGGTTGGGCAGCCTGCCAGGCGGCGGAGCGGAAATATTTCATCCAGAGATACGTGAACAAATATGCGAGCACAAAGCGGACGCCGACACCTGGTTGCGCATCCACCGCGAGGCACACCAACTCGGCTTGAAATCCAACGCCACTATGCTCTATGGCCATATCGAAAAACCGTGGCATCGTATTGACCACCTGATTCGTTTGCGACAGCTTCAGGATGAGACAGGCGGATTCCAAACGTTTATACCGCTGGCCTTCCATCCGGACAACACGCGGCTGAACTATGTGCCGCGTCCCAGTGTTATACTCGATCTGAAAACCATAGCGATTAGCCGGCTGATGCTGGATAATTTTCCCCACATTAAAGCATATTGGGTCATGCTGGGAATCCGCACGGCCCAAATTGCTCAAAGTTACGGAGCCGATGACCTCGATGGTACCGTGGTCTATGAAAAAATCTATCACGACGCAGGTTCCGATTCTCCCCAGGAACTTACAGTTGATGAGATCAGGCATCTGATCGAAGAGGCAGGCCGTGTGCCCATCGAACGGGATACACTATATCGGGAAGTTATCCGTGAACGAGGCACCTGGCGTGTGGGCCGGACATTGCAAGTCCTGGGTGTGGGTGCGAGCGAAGGCGTGCGAGCCTGCGAAGTGACGCAATAGAGACCCAATACGGATTGGAAGCACATGGCAGATAGAGGAGGAGGGAGTCTGTCTCCTCGTCGTTATACATATGTGTCTAGCGGGCGCGCGTTCTGGTAGTTATGGGACGGTAC
Organism: Gemmataceae bacterium; assembly: GCA_040289265.1. GTDB lineage: Bacteria > Planctomycetota > Planctomycetia > Gemmatales > HRBIN36 > PSKW01. The sequence continues at coordinate 3,767 of PSKW01000017.1, read as the reverse complement.
TTCAAATTCAAACATGAGGACGAAATAAGAGCAACATGCAAGCAGTTAGGGACCACTATCGAGTTTCAGAAAGATCTGAGGCCGTTGTTCGAGAGGATGCGCATCGGTTCCTATAGGGTTGGCAATCGTTTGTGCATCCAGCCGATGGAGGGATGCGACGGCAAGCTGGACGGAGCGCCGGATGTCCTGACATTTCGACGCTATCAGCGTTTCGGGGCGGGCGGCGCGAAATTGATTTGGTTCGAGGCCACGGCTGTGGTGCCCGAAGGCCGCGCCAATCCCCGACAGCTTCTGCTCAACGAAGACAACGCGCCGGCATTCGAAAAGCTCGTGCACACATGTCGTCGAGCGCATCGTGACACCTTCGGCTCCGATGACGACCTGATCGTCGGTCTTCAGTTGACTCACTCGGGACGGTATAGTTATCCTATAGCGTTGCTGGCCTATCACGATCCGTTGCTCGATCCTTTGACTATTGCCGACCAACATACGCGTCGCCCAGTGGACATACACACGCCTCTCGTCACCGACGAATATTTGTATAGTCTGGTAGATCGGTACATTGCTGCTGCTAAATGGGCATGGAAAATTGGTTTCCAATTCGTGGATATCAAACAGTGCCATCGCTATTTGCTGAGTGAGCTGCTGTCGGCGAGAGCACGGCGGGGCCCCTTCGGAGGCGACTTGGAAAACCGTACGCGACTGGCGCGTATGATTATCACCGGTATACGTTCCGAGGTTCCGGAGTTGATGCTCGCATCGCGTATCAATGTTTACGATGGTGTGCCCTATAGAGCGTGTGATGCTGGATCTGCGAAGGAGAAGACAGGTAGTCCTGTCCCCCATGTGATACCGGTCACTTCCGCTTTTGGCACCGACGAGCGGGAGCCGGCCAAGCCTGATTTGGCGGAGCCGCTGCAGTGGATCAGCCAGATGATTTCTTTGGGCGTGGCGTTGATCAATGTCACTATGGGTAACCCATATGTTTCGCCTCATTTAGTGCGCCCTTTCGACTATCCGCCGCCGGATGGCTACGCGCCGCCAGAGCATCCGCTGCTGGGCGTGGACCGGCACATGCGTTTGACCGAGGCGGTCCAGCGGGCGTTTCCCCATGTAGCAGTGGTGGGCAGTGGCTACTCGTATTTGCAGGATTATTTGTTTGCTGCAGCAGCTTTCAATATTGCGACCGGTCGCGTAAGTCTTGTCGGCGTGGGTCGCGGCGCGCTGCCGCAGCCGGATTTCGTTCGTCAGCTCCTCGACAAGGGCTGCTTGGATAGAAAACGAATATGTAGAACCTTCAGCTACTGCACTGCACTGATGCGATCCAAACACAATAATCTGGGTCAGTTTCCGACAGGCTGCCCGCCTTTCGACAAGGAAGTATATGGTCCCATCTGGGCCGAGGCGTGCAAAGGCACACACGATGAAACAGGTAATGGTGGTCGTAAAACCGTTTAAGGCGCAAAATGTCCTCGAGGCGCTGGCCGATATGGATGTGCATGCACTCATAGTACGCGATGCGCGCGGCTACGGTCAGCAGATCAGCTACTTGGACCGCACGGGCGCCGGCGATTTCACGCGTACCTTCGTGCCCAAAGTGGAAATTGTCTTTTGGGTGGAGGATACCTTGGTGGAGCATTGTTTGCAGCGCATTATTGAAATTGCCAGAACCGGACGCGTCGGCGACGGAAAGATCTTTGTCCTCGACACCGCATGGGATCAGGTCCTTGAATTCTGAACTGCTCCCGGTACCATAACGGCACGGAGGATGCCTACAGAGAGGACCTGCTATGGATTCGATCGAGCCGCTGGCTATAGGCGTTTGCAGTTGGTCGTTGCAAGTCCGCAGCGTACCCGAGCTGAAAAAGCTGCTCGACCAACTGCACGTAGACGTGGTGCAAATTGCCTGCGGCGATCCGGTCCACGCCTCTTGGGAAGAAGGCGACGCCATGCCCGATGCGGCCCGTGCCGCCGGCTTCCGCATGGTCGGCAGCATGCTAGGCTTCCCGGGCGAGGATTATACTTCTCCGCAGACCATTCGCCGCACCGGTGGTTTCGGCGACCCAGCCACGCGCGCCGAGCGGCTCCGCATCCTCGAATGGGGACTCGAACGCACTTTGGCCTTGGGCTTGCGCGATATCATGTTCCACGCTGGCTTTATTCCCGAGCCGGAAAGTCCAGATCGCAAACCGTTTCTCGATACTTTAGCCCAGGCCGCCGATATGGCACGCCGGCGCGGCATCACTATTGCTTTCGAAACCGGTCAAGAAACCGCCCAACTGTTGCGACGAACACTCGACGAATTAGCTTGCTCCAATGTCAAAGTGAACTTCGATCCAGCCAATATGCTCCTCTACGATATGGGCGATCCTATCGCTGCCCTCGAAATCCTCGCTCCCGACATCCGTAGTGTGCATGTCAAAGATGCTCGCCGTCCGCAGGTCAAAGGACAATGGGGCGATGAAGTCCCTCTCGGCACCGGTCAAGTCAATATTCCGCTTTTTATAAAAACACTGCAAAAGCTCGGCTATCGTGGCCCGCTCCTCGTCGAACGTGAGGTGGGCACGCAAGCAGATCGCCTGCGTGACATCGCCCAGGGTATCGCGCTATTGCGCGAGTGCTTGGCCGCCTGACGCATTCTCCTCCGCCATGAGAAATTTTTTATTTTTTTCTTGACACCCTTACTGCCGCATTTTAACATTCTGCCTTGGACCGCATGCAGGTATCGGTCGGGGCGGAGCTATGTTCGATCTCGGCGCATTTACGACTGTGCATACCCCCCCAGAAAACAGGGGGGTGGAGCTGGCGAGTTTTTTGGCTCTTTTTAGGTGCTTTTCTCCTTGCATCTGCCTTCGCCAAGCTCCACGGACTGTCTTGGTTGGATCCGACCGAGTCTCTTTTTGCGACGCCAGCAGTGCAGGTCCTGGCAATTCAGTGTGAATTGCTCGCAGGCATTGCATTGCTCATCGGGATCTGGCCTGTTGCCGTGTACCGTGCAACTGCAGCTCTGTTCACAGCGTTTGCTGGCGTGAGTGCCTACCAGGCCTTCACTGGCCAGGCAAGCTGCGCTTGCTTCGGCAGAATAATGGTCAGTCCTTGGGTTACATTGGCCATTGATGTCACGGTGCTCATAGCAATGGCCTACTTCCGCCGGCACGTACCGGCGGCTGGGTCCGCTGCCTTTTCCTCCAAACTGTTCATGCCTATCCTGTCCGGATCGGCCCTAGTGCTGCTGGCGCCTATAGGCATCGCTCTAGTGATCTACCAAGATCCCCTTCACCTGCTTGCATGGCTCCGCGGCGAATCCTTGGTGCTGGAACCGCGTGTCTTGCACTTGGGAACCAAAGCTCCCGGCCACACCCTCGAAACAACGATCACGATCCGCAATTATTCTGAACAACCCGTTCACATACTGGGCGTGTCCGCCTCGTGCGGCTGCGAGGCCGATGAAAGTTTGCCGATAACCGTGCCCCCCAAGGGCAGCGTTGCAATCGCTATTCGGGTTTATTGGCCTAGGATGCCAGGGCAGTTCCGGCGTCATTACGTCCTGTACACCAGTGCCTCTGGGCAACCGCGCCTGGTAGGCTGGTATGTGGGCAAAGTGGCCGCGAACGATGTATCGCCGCCGGATCGGCCTGAAAAATAAACCATGACGTACCAGTAGCCGGATGACGTCAATCCGGCGATAGAAACAGGTTTCTGCAAGAAGGAGGTGTGCCATGACGCGCGTACTGTCCATGGTAGGGTGGCTGTGCAGCAGCCTGGGT
>PSKW01000001.1:1734-785972 GCA_040289265.1 Gemmataceae bacterium | reverse complement strand
GGAGTTCTCGGCGTCGAGCGGCTGGCTGAACCAGCAGACCGAGGCGCTGACCGCCGACGTGCCGGTGAAGCTCCGGGTGCCGAACCCCAAAGGACTATTGCGGGTCGGCATGTCGGTTCGGGTCGAACTGCACGAGCCGGGAGTCGTCGGCATCGCCATCCCCGAAGCGGCCATGACGGTGAACGAGGAGGGGCACCGGGTCGTGACCGTCATTAAAGACGGGAAGGCCGTGCCCGCCGAGATCGAGATCGCTTCCGACACGGAACTCGAAATCCGGGCCGGTGGCTGGGTACGGGTGCTGAAAGGCTTGGAAGCCGGGGATGAGGTGGCAGTCGAGAACGGGTACGCACTGCCGAAGGACACCCCGTGAAAGTCCTCCCGCCCAAAACGCCCGAAGCGGGCGAGAAGCACTAACTAACTCCCCCGGCTTGAACTTGGCTTTCCTGAACCATCGTGAGCGCCACCATGAGTAGTCCGACGGAAACGACCTCCGGGTTCAGCCGGTTCATTGTAAGCCAGTCGAAGACCATTCTCTTTCTCACCGTCTGCTTGTGCTTGGCCGGCGTCCTGTCGGCGATCCGCACGCCCTCGTCGGTGTTCCCGCAGACCGACTTCCCACGGGTCGTCATCCTCATCGACAACGGGGTGATGCCGGGCGATCTGATGATGGCGAACATCACCCGCCCGGTCGAGGAGGCGATGAAGGACATCCCCGGCGTGGTGAGCGTCCGGTCGGCCACCGGCCGGGGGTCCGCCGAGGTGAACGTCTTCTTCAACTGGTCGGTGGACATGCAGAAGTCGGAGCTTTATGTGAACAGCCGGCTGGCGCAAATCCGGTCCACTCTCCCGGCCACGGCGACGACGAACGTCCAGCGGCTCACGTTCTCGGCGTTTCCCGTGGTCGGGTTGAGCCTGACCAGCACGGGCGGGCGGTCCCAAGCCGATCTCTGGCAGACGGCCCGGTACGACCTCAAGCCGCGCCTGCTCCGCGTCCCCGGCGTGGCCCGCGTGGACCTCGTGGGTGGGCGGGCACCGGAGTATCACGTCCGGGTCGATCCGTTCAAGTTGGAGGGCTACCACTTGGCGCTGAGCCAGATCAGTGACGCCCTCTTGAAGAACAACCTGATCGGTCAGGCCGGGCTTCGGGACGAAGACCGCCAGCTTTACCTCACGGTCGTGGACGCCCGGACGAAGACGGCGGCTGACATCGCTGAAATCGTGATCGCCCAAAGCGAGAGCGGTCCCGTTCGCATCAAGGACGTGGCCGAGGTGCTGCCGGGTGAGGAGCCGCAGTTCAACATCGTCACCGCCGACGGCAAGCGGGCCGTCCTGCTGAACGTCCGCAGCCAGCCGGACGGCAGCACGGTCGGCATCGCGGACGGCGTTGAGGAGGTCGTCACCCAACTCCGCAAGGACTTGCCGCCCGACATGCGGGTGGCCGTGTTCTACGACCAGTCGCTCTTGGTCCGCGAGTCGGTCGGGAGCGTGTGGGAGAGCATCCTGTTCGGGCTGCTCTTGTCGGTCGCCATCATGGTCGGGTTCCTCAAGAGCGGCCAGCGCTGGCTGACCACGTTCAGCACCGCGGCCATCGCCGTGGTGGTCATCCCGGTCACGGTCCTGGCCGCGCTGGTGGCGATGAAGCTGCTCGGGATGAGCTTCAACCTGATGACCCTCGGCGGGATCGCCGCCATAGGGCACCTGGAGCGAGCCTCAGCTCGTGAAATAGTGGATGTCCGAGGACTGGTCGTTGCCCCTGGTTTCATTGACGCCCACGTGCACGGGGACTTGGTGCTCTTGGCTGATCCGTATCACGAGCCCGCCGTTCGTCAGGGGGTGACCACATATATTGTCGGCCAAGACGGAGTGGCCATGGCCCCTGGTCGTCCCGAGACCATTGCCTACATGCGGCGTTACACTGCTGGTTTTTCTGGTCTGTGGGACGTGCCGACGACTTGGTCCACGCTCGACGAATACCTGCAGCTCGTGGACCGGCGCTGTTCCATCAATGTCGCCTGCCTCGTTCCCAATGGCAATGTGCGCATGGATGTCATCGGCCTCGACGAGCGCGTGCCGACGACTGAAGAGCTGGAACGGATGCGCCAACTAGTCCGTCAGGCCATCGAAGAAGGCGCCGTGGGTCTTTCAAGCGGTCTCGACTACATCCCCAGCCTTTATGCGGATACCGAAGAACTCATCGCCCTTTGTCGTGAGCTGGCCCGTTACGGAGGCGTTTACGTCACGCACATGCGGCGCTACGATCCAGATGGGCTGGCAGAAGCGCTGGGAGAAGTCCGCCGTATCGCCCAAGAGGCAGCCGTGCCTGTCCACATATCGCATTTCAATAGTCGCGCCGAACTCGCTTTGCCGCTGATCGAAGAGATGCGCCGGGACGGATTGGACGTGACTTTCGACATCTATCCCTACCTGGCTGGCAGTACCATTCTGGGTATGGTAGCGCTGCCTCCGGAAATGCAGGCGGGGGGAACGGAAGCAACTTTGGGACGCTTGCGCGCATCCGATGCCCGGCAGCGGGTGGCCCAGTGGCTGGCTGCTTCTCCCAGAGGGCCGCTCGACGATGTGCGCCTAAGCTTCGTCGCCGACCCCTCCAGACGACACCTGGAGGGCGCGACACTGGCCGAGGCTGCGGCTCAGGAAAAAAAAGATTTGGCAGAGTTCATTTGCGACTTGCTTTTCTCTTCCGCACTGGCTGTCGGCTGCATTGTACCCCATCGGCAGCGGTCCGAAGAGGACGTACGTGCCTTCATGCGTCACCCGGCCATGATGGGAGGTAGTGACGGAATCTTTGCCGGCGGGCATCCGCACCCGCGCGGGTGGGGCAGCTTCGCTCGCTTTATCGGGCCTTACGTTCGCGAGGGGGTCTGGTCGCTGGAGCAGGCGGTAGCCCATCTGAGTGCGCACCCAGCGCGCCGATTCGGGCTCAAAGATCGCGGTCTGATCCGCGAGGGCATGGCTGCCGACCTGGTCATATTCGATCCCCAGCGTGTCACCGATCGTGCCACCTACGACCATGGCCGGTGCATGGCCGAAGGGGTGGACAGTGTGTTGGTCAACGGGCAATGGGTCCTTCGGCACGGGCAACGCACCTCTTTATGCCCCGGGCGCGCCTTGCGTCGCTCCAGCTGCTGACCCAGCCGGCGTCAATGCCTCGCACCGGCAGGCACATGTCCATCGTAGGTCCCACAGCCTGCACTTCCGGCTAGCGTGCTGTCTTGTCCCGGCTGTGTTCCCAGTATATGTTCCCATAAGGCCCGGAAGGGAGGCGCTCTTGGGCGACAGCAGCGAGGTGACGGGCGGTCCGTAGTACAAGTCGGCACAACACCCATTTCGTGGAGCGCAGTAGCCGTGGATCTCGAGTTGAGCAAACCAGAAACGATGCGACTCCAATGGACGCGGCGCCATCTGCTCGGATTGGAAGATTTGTCGCGCGACGAAATCCTGACCATCCTCGATGTCGCAGAAGCGTTCATCGAGCTGACCCGACGGCCTCGGAAAAAACTGACGGCACTCAAAGGCAAAGTGGTAATGAATCTGTTTTTCGAGCCGAGCACGCGCACGCGCACCAGCTTCAGCCTGGCTGCCAAGAGACTGAGTGCCGACACCGTGGATTTCACCGTGTCCGGGTCGAGCGTATCCAAAGGCGAGTCGTTCATTGACACAGCCAAAAACCTGGAAGCCATGGGTGCGGACGTGATGGTGGTGCGGCATAGCACGCCGGGCGCCCCCCATTTGCTGGCGCAGCATCTGCGCTGTTCGGTGATCAACGCCGGCGACGGAGCTCATGAGCACCCCACCCAAGGATTGCTCGATGTATTCACCATACGCCGCGCCCGTGGTCAGATCCAAGGTCTGACCGTAGGATTGGTGGGGGATATTGCCCACAGCCGGGTGGCACGCAGCAATATTTACGCCCTGACCAAGCTGGGTGCCCACGTCATCGTCTGTGGTCCCCCGACCTTGATACCGCGGCACATCACGGCTTTGGGAGTAGAGGTTGCCTATCGGCTGGACGATATCTTGCCCCGTTGCGATGTGGTCAACTTGCTGCGTATCCAGTTCGAGCGTCAGCGGACCGGGTTGTTTCCCTCCATCCATGAGTATGCCAGTCTCTTCGGTATGGACCGGCAGCGGTTAGCCCAAGCTCGCCCCGATATCCTCATCCTGGCGCCTGGACCGATCAATCGTGGCGTCGAAGTGACGCCGGATGTCGCCGACGGACCGCACTCTGCCATTTTGCAACAGGTCACCAATGGACTAGCCGTGCGCATGGCGGTGCTGTACTTGCTGTGTGGCGCCCCGAACTTAGTTCCCTCTGCCGACGATGCGGACGAAGACTTTTCCGTCACGCCCGATCGTCTGTAACCCCAACACAAGCGACATCGAGACGATTCTCTGGTATCGCTTATCGAGCCATCGCTTCCAAGGGATGAACACAGTGGCTTGCTTTTGCGGCGCTCGGTAGGCAGGGCGCGCTCTTGTTCGATCGGGGTTCCGGTTCAGTGCGCTCGAAATTCGATCAATGTCTGCGTTTTGACCAGGCTGAATTCCTCGGGGAAGGTGTGGAACGTCTGGACGAGGGCTGTACCAGGCCGCACTTCCATAACGACGAATCCCACAGGAGAAACCTGTAAACGGTCGGTCTGGCCGAAAGTATGGAGCAGACCCCGCCGCCGGCCATCGGCGAGGATTTCGTCATGGATGTGCAAAAACACATCCGGAGCCACAGTTTCCACTTGGTAGCTCACTTGGTAGTGCACCTCGGGGCCACACCAGATGTCCGAGACCTGTTCGCCGCGAAAGCGGGACTGGAGTAGCCGGCGATTGTGCGGTAACTCGCTCTCGGCACTCGCCGTAACTTCGCACAAAAATCGCCCCGCTCCTTGCCAGGTCAAGACATGGCCCGTCGGAGTGATCCAAACAACCAAAGTCTGATCGGCACAATCCAAGCGTCGTGCCGTCGCGATTTCGAACAACTCCGGATGCAACGGCCGCGGGTAAAGCGAGAATACCAGGTCTTGTACCTTGGGACGACAGCACTTCATAGTGTCTCGTGCCGCGCTTGTACCAGTGGAACCATTCCCGCCTGAGAGTGCCGGCAGGTCCAGTTTTGGACTGATTATACCACGCCCGAGGCAAAGATAGCAACACCTTTGTGGCTTTGGCGGGCGCAAAGCCACAGGCAACTTGGGCTCGCGCGCAATGTGCCCCGTGCCGAGTTACGGGAATACGATCGCAAGAGTCCTCGAGCTGGGTCCAAAGACTGCCCAACGTTCGTGGCAAAAGCCCGAGGGACATCTTCCTCACTTGCCGAGCAGCCTCGTCTTGTCGAAGGAATAAAAATAGGGACGCGCCGAATTAGAAAGAGCCGGCGGTGGGATTCGAACCCACAACCCCCGCTTTACGAATGCGCAGCTTATCGGTTCCTCCACCCATCGTCAAGCCTCGCCAGAGCTAGACCACAAGCGACAAGCCTTTATTTTGCAAGGACTTGTGGTAACATCACGTCTTCACCGCCCGGTCTTGCCACGTCTGCCATCGCCACCACGAGTCTAGAATGGGGGCAAACAGAAGGGCAAACAAGCCCGGACGATCCCATACCGGAGAACGATCATGGCATGGCTCCAAAAGAAGCTCACAACTGTTTACGTTGATCGCACCGGCACCCGCGTTCAGAGGGGAGCGCCGGAGGCGATCAAGAAGCAGATCGAGTCCGACAAGTGGTACGGCTGTTGGAAGGACGGCAAGGACAAGGTGATGGTTCCGCTGGCGACCGACAAGCAGGCGAGTCAGGCAATGCTCACCGACATCATCCGGCACCGGGAGCGCGGCGAGGCGGGGCTGGTGAACCCGTACAAGCCGCACCTCGACCGAGCCATTGAAGAACACATGGTCGAGTATCTGGCGGCGCTGCGGGAGGAGGGGCGGACGCCGTTTTACATGCACGAAAAGGAACGCATCCTCAAGTTGATCTTCCGTACCGCCGCCGTCAGGAAGCTCGGCGACCTGACCGCCGACCGCCTCGACCGCTACCTGTTGCAGATGACCAAAGGCACGGGCAAGGTGAGGGGTCTTCCGGTCGCCGCCAGCACGAAGATGGTACACCGCACGGCGGCGAACGCCTTTGCCGTGTGGCTCAAGCGGAAGGGGCGGCTCCCCAACAACCCGCTCGAAAAGGTGGTCAAGCCGCAGGGCAAGCCCGTGCGGGAGCGCCGGTCGCTGACCCCGACTGAACTCCAAAAGCTGCTCGCCGCCGCGCGGGAGCGCCCGTTGTTGGACGCATCGACCAACACGGGCGGGCGGCGACCGGATGGCGCTCCCAAGACGGCGGTTCGGGTCTGGACGGCGGACCTCCGGGCGGAAGTTCAGGAACGCTACCGCCGGCTCGGACGTGAGCGGGCGCTGCTGTACAAGACGGCGGTGCTGACCGGGCTGCGTCAGGGCGAACTCGCGGCTCTCCGGGTCGCGTTCCTCAAGCTGGACCGCAAGCCCTTTCCGGCGCTCGAACTGCCGGGGGAATTCACCAAGAACGGCGAAGATGCCAGGGTCTTGTTGGTCCCGGCGCTCGCCGAAGAGTTGCGACTGTGGATCGCCGACACGGGTAAGAAGACGACCGACCCGCTGTTCACGGTGTCCGAGAAGGCGAACAAGATTTTCCGGCGTGACCTCCGCGCCGCCGGGATCGCTTACCGTGACGACCTCGGGCGGTACGCCGACTTCCACGCACTACGGCATTCCGCGAACACGATGCTCGGCACCGCCGGCATCCCGCCGAAGCTGCGGCAACTGTTCATGCGACACAGCGACATCCGGCTGACCACCGCCACCTACGACGACGACACCCTCTACGAGATGGAACCGGCGATCAAGGCGTTGGAAGCCCTCGACCTTAGATGACTCGCCCCGCCCAAACTCGCCCTCCGTCGCCACCGCTCGTCTCTTACAATGGACAAGTGGCGCGGAGGGCGAGCCGCATTTCGGCCTCAAACCCCGCTTTTTGGCAAGAACCACACTACCGCGAACCGTCCACGATGAACGTGACCGGCGCGCTGGCTATTCGGCCAAGGAGCATCGCTATGAGCGAACACGACCCGGCCGACGAGATTGTTTTCCTCGATTACAAGGACGACCCCGACGGGTTCGGGGGGAGCAAGGAATACCCTTTCCCGCCGGCCGGCATGTCTTGGTGGGAAGGGCGGTGGCCCACCGGGGGCGTGAACCGCATCGACGACCTGAAATGGTGGGTCGAACTGGCGTGGGAGGAAATGATTTCCTTGAACGAGATTGACTCCCTGGCCGACATCGGGAGGATGCTCGGCATCCAGGCTCTCAAGAACGCTGACCGTTATCTCGGTAAGTTCGGCAAGGGCGACCACCCGCACCGTCCCTCGGTGGACCAGTTGCAGCGGGTCGAGGACGTTGAGAACGCGCTCGAAGACATCCTTCGCTACTTGCGGGAACAGAGCCAACCGAGTGGGTCGCCGTCCGCACCGAGATTGAAGGGCCGTCGATCCCAAGCCGACGCCGACGCCGCGATCAGCGCGTTTATCGCCAAGCACGCCAACCAGCTTGCGCCACTTCGGGAGGGTGCCCAAGCTGACCGAAGGGAGGCAATCCAGGCGGCACGGTTGCTAGTCGGGAGGAACGCCATCAACCGCGCCCTGGGGGTGTCGCTGGGCGCGGTGTCGAATTCGGAGGTGTACCGGCAACTCTCGAACGAGTTCCATTTCGAGCGGGAGCGCCCCGCCCTGAACAACAGTAAGGCCATCGGGCTGGACATCGCCATCGAAGAGAAGGCGATGACCGAGGATGATCCGGTAGTCGAGGAAGCGGCCCGGCGGGAAGCCGCCGAAATCCTCCGGTCTAAACTTGACGAGGACGATGCCGAACTCCTGATCGGCCAAATGGAATGCGGCACCCTCTCGGTGGAAAAAGCGCTGGAGTATGCCCAAGTGATGCGGGATAACCGGGACGACACCAAGACCCGCCGAAAGCGCCGCTGACCGCCTTACCTCCCGGTGGTCATGACCCCGTACCGGACGGTCATGACCACCCTACCCTTCATTTCCACGGCGAAATCGCCGGTCATCACCAAATTTCGTGACCATTCGCCTTCTTGTGTACCCGTCACTCGGTTCAGCGTACTGCGAACCCGGTGACGGGAGTTCACGAGAAGGAGAACCATGTCAGCACAACCTACAGTTGCCCCCACGGTCGGGGAAATAGCCCGGCGTCTCGGCGAGTCCCTGCACCGCGTCGAGTACGTCATCCGCTCCCGCAACATCCAGCCCGCCAGCCGAGCCGGTCATGTCCGCATCTTTGCAGAAGCGGATGTCGCCCACATCGCCGACGAGTTGCGGCAGATCGACGCCCGCCAGGCGGCGGCGAACAGGTCGGCCACCCGCTCCGACGCGGCGGGCGGGCCGGCCCCGACCGGCAGGTAGGCGTCCAATCCTCGGACGGGTGTGCGCCTGCAAATCGTGCCGAGGGAAAGTCTAGCAGCTCACGCCCGCACCGGACGCGGAACGTCTATTGACAGATCGAGGCCATATAGCGGTTCGGCGAAAGCTACATTTTGCGTGCGATCTTGAGGCCCTTTTCAATAAGCTCTCGATACGCCTTGTTTCCCGGCCCATATCCCTCAACATCATGAGTGTAGAACTCTGGATCAAGCGGCTCGTGATAAAGCAGCGATTCGATCGGCAACTCAAAATGCTTGTCCCAATCCAGATGATCACCGATGTGACGATCCTTGACGACCTTGGGAGCTTCGACGCCAAGTTTGAGTTTGCCCCGGTCATCGATGAACGCTTCGTTGACGCGCAGCACATCAACGATGGTCTCCTTGCCGCGAGTGTAAACCGCAAGCATGTAGCCAACCTCGTCAGCGAAGCGGTTCCATCGGTCCTCTTCGTCAACCAGTTTTTTCCCGAACTTCTTTTCGCGGACCTTGGTCTTGACCCGCTCGCGCTGCTCGGCGAGCGCCGGATTCCTGCGCTCAGCGTCCGCGATGGCTGCCGACAATTCCGCCTTGGTCATCGTCGGCGGAACATCAATGCCGAGCTTGGCAGCATAGCGGCGTTGCTTCTCTGTGGGGGGGTCGGCTGGCGGGCGCTTTTTGAAGAAGCTGAACATGATGAAGGCTCCACACAGCTCACTTTAGTTTCTTCAGAACCTCGCCTTTTCTCGTGACCTCCCGCGTGGCGGAATCGTACTTCGCGAACACGTAGGCACCATCGTTGTCACGCATTTGCTTCCAGGAGGTCTTCACATTTTTATCCCCGACACTCACGCAGGCATTAACATCAAGGCCTTTGGTCGCCACTTTCGCAATCTCCGTGAAGATCGCGTCGTAAGCGATCTTTCGTGAAGGAGTCTTGGGGAAAACGATTGTCAAGGAAAGCCATTTCTTTGCTGGCTCGATGCCGGGGTATGTTTGGTCTTCCTTGATCTGGACAAAATAGGAAGAAGTGGAGAATGTAGAAACCTTGACGCCCCGGTATTCATCGAGTGTAAGAATCTTCTTCTCGGCTGCCTTGTAGACCAATTTCCCAGAATACTGGTTGCTGGTCAGTGTGTCATTACCCATGAACGCTGTCGCGAGGATATCTTTTGAAGGATCCTTCCGCACAGCCTTCTCAAGAGATTCCCGAACGATCTTGTCCACCGTGGCAGGTGATGGGAGTTTGCCGGAGAAGGTTATGTTGCACAGGCGGACGCCATCAATGTCCTCAACGCTGACTTCAAACTTTGCACCGTCCGCCTCCCCAACGTCCAGAGAAAGGACCTTTACAGCACTCTCCTTCTTCTTCTTCGCGCTGGTTTGGGAACCGGGACCACCGCCACCACAAGCGATGCAGATGGCGACCAAGAGCGTCGATGCCGCGATCGCGCTGCGCCGACACCATTCAGAACGGGGTCTCTTGCGTGTAGCGCTCATCAGGGTTCTCCCGCGAGATTCGTGCTGCCGAACGATAAAGTTCACCTGCTGCACAGGATCGACTCCCGTTGAACGGAACCGCGGGTCGCAAGGCCCCGACCGATGGGGTTTCGATCGCCGCGTGTGATTCCCGATGGCTACTATAACGCCCCGGCCGACCCGCCGCAAGCGTTTTCGCTTGGCATTTCCGTCAGTGACGACCTCGTGAGCCGCGCGGCGAGCGTGGTCCGCCTCGCAAGAAGCGTCCGCAGGCGGTCAAGGCGCAGCCTCGACGCGGCGCCGACCTTGGCGGCGCTTTCCGCGGCCATTCTCCGAGCACCGCCGTCAGGACGTGTCGATGCGACGGACCGCCGTGGGCTTCGGCACATCGACCTACCAAGGGCGCTGCTCCGGGGGCGCTACATGGCGGCACTTGCACGCATGGAATGACGGGGCGTGCCCATCGACACCGACGCCTTGAAGCTGTTCAGGGACAAGTGGCAGTCGGTCCAAGAACGGCTGATCGAGCGCATCGACAGCGGGTACGGCATCTACGATGGTCGGACGTTCAAGGCCGACCGCTGGGCTAGATGGCTCGCGGCGAACGACATCCCGTGGCCGCGACTTCCGACGGGGGCGCTGGCACTCGACGACGACACGTTCAAGGAGATGGCGCGGGCTTACCCGGCTGTCGCCCCCGTGCGGGAACTGCGAACGACCCTCGCACAACTCCGGCTGAATGAACTCCCGGTCGGCTCGGACGGCCGGAACCGCTGCATGTTGTCCGCATTCGGGTCGCGGACGAGCCGGAACCAGCCGAGCAACAGCCGTTTCATCTTTGGTCCCTCGGCATGGCTACGGTCGCTCGTTCGCCCTGAACCGGGGATGGCGGTAGCGTACCTCGATTGGTCGCAGCAGGAAATCGCCATCGCCGCCGCCCTGTCCGGCGACCGGAAGATGCAAGACGCCTACCAGTCGAGTGATTTCTACCTGAGCTTCGCAAAAATGGCCGGGGCGGTGCCGCCCGACGCCACGAAAGACAGTCACGCCGCAGTTCGGGAGCAGTTCAAAGCGGTGGCGCTCGGCGTGTCCTACGGAATGTCCGCTGAGGGACTGGCCCGCAAGCTGAACGTGCCACCTGTGCGCGGACGTGACCTTCTGCGGATGCACAAAGAAACCTTCCGCCAGTTCTGGCGCTGGTCAGACGCGGTGCAGGACGAAGCTATCCTCGCCGGCCGTCTTCGCACCGTGTTCGGATGGACCGTCCACACCGGCGACCAGCCGAACCCCCGGTCGATGCGAAACTTCCCCATGCAAGGCAACGGGGCGGAAATGATGCGTCTGGCGTGCTGCTTGGCGACGGAGCGCGGCATTGGGTTGTGCTGCCCGGTCCACGATGCTCTGCTGATCGAAGCCGATGCCGAAGAGATCGACGTGGCGGTGGAGGCGACCCAACAGGCGATGCGGGAGGCGAGCGAAGTCGTCCTCGACGGCTTCCAACTTCGCACCGACGCCAAGATTGTCCGCCACCCCGACCGCTACTCGGACAAGCGGGGGCAGGTGATGTGGGAAACGGTCTGTGAGTTGTGCGGGAGGTCGCCGTGACGAGCGCCACGACCGCCGACATCTTCGCCGACCTTGACCGACTCCGGTTCACGACCGCCGCCTTCACGCCGGAAGGTGTAAGGCGGCTGGCGGACCCGAAGCCGCCCACGAAGCCGAAGGTCAAGAAGATCACTGGGGAGTTCCTGAAAGGACCGATACCGCTGCCGTGGCTTTCGTCGGTCACGAAGCTGTCGGGCAAAGCGCCGCTCGCCGTCGCCCTGGCGATCTGGTTCGAGGCGGGGCGGCGAAGATCGAACGAAGTGAAGCTGACGACCGCCATTTTGGGGCGGTTCAGCGTGAATAGGAAGGCCAAGTACAGCGCCTTGAAGTCGCTAGAAGAAGCGGGTCTGGTTCGTGTCCGCCGGGAATCTCGTCGGAACCCGGTGGTCACGATCTTGGAAATTCAAGGCGAACCCGGAGACGGGGGAACGAGTCAGGGAGTTGCCCTCCCGTCCGCCGCTCCGGTCCAACAACACAATCTCGGAGACGAGCAATATGGAGGAACATGAGAGATGTCCGAAACGTGAAAGATATGGAGCGCATCCACGGCGTCCGGTGGGGCGAACTGGTCGCCGCCGAACCCGAACTCGAACGGCTGTTGAAGATCGCCCGTATGATGGGCGACGGCTGCCGGAACTGGCGGGACGTGGAACGGGGCTGGGGGCAGTTCAAGAACGACGTTGCCGGTCTGGTCGGCTACTTCGGCAAGCACCGGGGGCATCCCCTGCTCGGCACAAACGCCGCCTACGACGTGACGTATTGGAAGCTGCACAACGCCGTCGCCGGGGACGACTGACATGCCGTTGTCACTGATCGGGGAGTAGCATTTACACGAACCCAACATCCGTCTCGACGGAGAAAGCCGAGGAGATCGCCGTGACGACCGTGGCCTACCTGAATCGCTGGTCCCACCTCTATCACCTGATGCTCGCCGTGGTGGACGGCGACGTTCACCGCCGCCTGGACAGCCGGTTTTGCACGTCGCTCAGCGAAGCCCGCCGCCTGCTGGATCAGTGGCGAACCGCCCACGCCATCCCCGCCCCGCACGTCCACGACAACAGCGACATCGACCTCGATGTCCTGTTTTCTCAAATGGACGTGGACCTTGAAGGCGTGCCCGACGGCCTGGAAGCTGGGGCCATCTGCTGATCTCGTTCATCCGACTCGGGGCCGCTGTTCGGCCCCGAATTCGGTTCGCCCGCCAAATCAAACGCCGCCGACCCTACCTACTGTATGCACTTCATTTCGTTCAAGCAGTACGTCCAAATGCGGGAGGGTCTGAATCTTCCCGACCGTTCGCCGGACAAGGGGCTGACCCGCATCAACCCGTTCCCGACGACCAACGCCCACCGCGGCCGCATCACATCGAAGCCCGTCCGCAAACCGAACCCGTTCGCGCCGACCGTCCGGGCGGTAGCCGAAGTCGTCCCCCAAAGGCTGATCCCGAAGTTGTTCAAGCAACGCTGAACGGCTCTCGCTGTCGGCGTTGTTGCATAATTAAAACTCCGAGTGCCGAACGGAAAACCGCGGAAAAGGGACTCCTACTCCCCGGTTGTCATTTCCCCTTCGTCTGTTTCTTCTTTTGTTTTCAAGCGAAATTTCGCCGCCGGGCTGCTGCGGAGCGATCACCCGCCCTTGACCAGTAGGACCACGCCGGCCACCACAAGCGTCACCTGGATCAGCAACACGAACACCTTCTCCGAGAGGCGGTCCACCAACTTCTTCCCGACCATCGAGCCGAAGATCATGACGACACCCAACCCGACCCCCGCGAGCGCGGCGTCGGCGGTCAGTGTGGAAGTGTTCCCGTAGGCGATCAACTTCGTGGCGTGCGTCACCACGGCGGCGAGCGCTTCCGTGCCGATGTACGCTCCCTTGACCAACCCGTGAGCCACGAAGAACGCGGCAGTCAAGGGGCCGGAACTCCCGACGAGGGCCGACAAAAAACTGCTGGCCGCGCCGAGCGGCGCGAAACCCCGCCTCGACAGCCGGGGAAAGCGATCTCGCCGGAAGTACCAGAAGGCGAACATGACGAGCAGGAAAGCCCCAAGTAATCGGGTCAGGGCGGCGAGCGGTGCCTGGGCAAACAGCAACCCGCCGACCAGGGCCACGGGGATGGCCCCGGCGCTGTACCACCCGACCACGGGCCAAGCGATCTCTCGCCGGTTCGTCACGACGCGGCCCGCGTTCCCGAGCAACTGAGCAACCGTCAGGATGGGGATGGCGTCACGGACGCCGAACACGGCGACTACCACCGGCAGCAGGACGACCGCCCCGCCGAACCCGGTCACGGCGGCAAGGGTGGACGCGGCGAACGCCACGACCCCGAGCAGCAACATTAGAAGAACATCCGGCATCGAGCCGTCACCCCTTCGAGACGATCCGCTCCGCGTGCCTTCGCATACTCGGCGACGTTCTCGAATCACCAGAACCTTGCCGATCTTCTCCGACTCGAATACCATACCGATCAGCGACGGCGATGGAGTTCGCCACGGAACCGCCGTATCACCACGGCTGATAACTCCTACTCAGGGGCATTCCCCCTCGGGTGGGACCATTTCTGGTCTTCCAGACCCCACCGGGAACCCTCGGGTGGGGTTTTTGGTTTCCCCACCCTGAACACGCCCGAGCGTTCACGACGCCGTGACCGGCGGGAGAGTTGCGACATGGAACCGGGCAACAGCGGCGCCGAGAACCAGACTCGGCCTAACGCAAGACGATGGAGGCGACTGATGGAGTGGGGCGATTGGCTCAGAGCGGTGGCGGTTCACCCGGTCACGCTAATCGCGGTTGGCAGTGCGGTCGGCGGCAACCTGCGGTACTGGCTGGGCCGGTGGATCGACAACCAGCAGTGGCCGGGCGGCCTGCCCTGGGGGACGTTCGTTATCAACATCACCGGGTCGTTCCTGCTCGGCTTCTTCGCCGTGTTGTTCTTCGAACGGCTGGCCCCGGCTCAGCGAGAAATGTACCTGCTGCTCGGCGCCGGGTTGTGCGGCGGGTACACCACGTTCTCGACGTTCGCGTGGGAGACGTACAAACTCGCCCGTGACGGGAGTTGGCCGGCGGCGCTGCTGAACGTCTTCGCCAGTTGTGTCGTCGGGTTCGTCGGGGTCGCGGCCGGCGCGTTGCTGGCCCACCTGATTTTCGGGCGGCGCTGAGGAGGTTCGACATGCTGAACACCGTTCCCGGTAAGAAGCTGGTCATCACGGTCTTGTCCAACGAGCAGTGGCACGGCCAATCGCTCTACTCGGCCATCGTCGAGAAGTGTCGCAAGGGTGGGGTCGCCGGGGCTACCGTCATGAACTGCATCGAAGGGTACGGGAGTCACCACGTCTTGCACACCACCCGCCTGTTCTCGCTCAGCGACAACCTGCCGGTGCGAATTGAGATCGTCGAAACCGCCGACCGGCTCCCCGAGGTGCTGGCGCTGCTCGACGGAATGCTCGGCAAGGGGCTGGCCGTCGTGTACGACGTGCAGATTCTCAAAGCGGACGCCGGCACCGCCTGACGTGAATCCGGGGGACGAAACGACATGGCCGCACCCGACCAACCGCGAGGAGAAACATCGTGAACGACCCCGAAGTGAAAACCGGCTGGCAGTTGTTCGCCCTCGGGTCGGCGGCGTTCGCCGCGATAACGGCCATACTCGGCAAGGTTGGGGTGTCGGAGGTGAACTCGAACCTCGCCACCCTGATCCGAACCGCGGTCATCATCGTGGTCACGGCCGGGATCGTCACCGCCCGGTCGGAGTGGGAGCCGCTGGGCAAGTTGTCGCGGTTCGGGGTGGCGATGCTGGTGCTGTCCGGGGTGGCGACCGGCTTATCGTGGCTGTGCTACTACCGGGCTTTGCAGATGGCCCCGGCCTCTTGGGTGGCCCCCATCGACAAGCTGAGCGTGGCGCTGGTGATCGTCCTCGCCGCCCTATTCCTCGGTGAACCGCTGACGACGAAGGTGGTCGTCGGGGGCGTGCTGGTCGTAGCCGGGGTGATGGTGCTGGCGACGTGACCTGCGGGTTAAGGCACGAATTTACTCGGCGTTCACTGGTAGTTCAGGCCGTTCGGTTATTCTCCCCTCGTGTTCGGAGCGCACGGGTTGGCCGTTCGGCGAGCGGCGCTGGGCACGATGAGGAGGGGCGAACATGCTGTGGGAAATCCGGTCCGGGCTGGTGTTCTACCAAATGGCGGCGATCTTGGTGGTACTCGTCGTCCAGGTCGTCGCCCGTCAGGTCGAGTTCGCTTCCGTCCCGTCGCCGGCGGTGGCGGCTGTGGAGCAGCGGTTCCCCGGTGCGTCGTGGCGGCGGGCCAAGACAGAGGGAGAGGGCGAACGGATCATCCATGAGGTGACAGTTCGCAGCGGGGGCGAAATGATCGAGGTCGCCGTCACTCCCGACGGGCGGATCGTCGAAGTCGAGCGGCAGATCAACCCGGCCCGCGCTCCCGCCGCCGTTCGAGACGCCCTTGCCAGCAACTACCCGTCCGCCGTGGTCAGACGGTTCGAGGAGGTGAGCCGGGGCGATGCCGTGGTCGCCTACGAAGTGGAGTTCGATTCGACCCGGCGGCACCCGGCGAAAGTGACCTTCGACACGGCGGGTCGGGTCGTCTCGGAGCGCCGGGGCTGACATAAACCCGGACCTTATCAACCGCTCACCGGCTGCTTAGGTCGGCATGTTACCTTCGCAGTGGCGTGTGGCACGCCCGCTGTTGGCTCGCTTGGGGTCTTGGAGATGTCATTCCGCATCCTGTTGATCGAGGACGACGAGGAGATCGGCGAGTTCGTCGCGCAAGGGCTGCGTGAGGAAGGGTACGTCGTCGAGCAGGCTGCGGACGGGCACTCGGGTGGTCACGCCCTGAGTACGTCGGTTTGGGATTTGGTCATCCTCGACTGGTGGCTTCCGGGGCCGGACGGGTTTACCTTGCTGCGACAGTTTCGGGAGGCCGGGCGGACGACCCCGGTGCTGTTCCTGACCGCCCGTGACGCCGTGGCCCAGCGGGTCGAGGGGCTGACCGGCGGGGCCGACGACTACCTCTGCAAGCCGTTCGCCTACGAAGAACTCCTCGCCCGCGTTCAGGCACTTCTTCGCCGGGTTCAGACCAGCGCCGGGGCGGAATGGCGGCATCATGACGTGGTTCTCAACCCGACCGCCAACCGCGCCGAACGGGCCGGTTGCCCTCTGAACCTGACGGCCCGCGAGCAAGCCCTGTTAGCGTTCTTCATGCGGCACCCCGGCGAGGTGCTGTCCCGCACCCGGTTGTACGAACAGGTCTGGCAGGAGCAGTACGACGGCCTTTCCAACACCCTCGAAGTTCACGTCATGGAACTGCGGAAGAAGTTGGAGGCGCACGGCCCGCGGCTCCTTCACACCGTCCGGGGCCGCGGGTACATGCTCGGCGACCCCGCCCCGCCGGAGGTCGCATGAGCCTCACCAACCGCGTGTCCCTGTTCTTTCTGACCGCCCTGGGGTTGGTGCTGGCCGGCTTCTCCACCGCGCTCTATTTTCTGGCCGACCACCATCTTCACTCCCGCGCCGACCACCGCCTCGACACGGCCATGCAAACGCTGGCCGCGGCCATCGAGGTCCACCCCGGCGATGTCGAGTGGGAACCGTTAGAGCGGCACATCTCGATGGGCGACGACCCCGGCCCGGACCAACTCCGCTGGGCCGTCCACGACCTGAACGGAAAGCTGCTCGACTGCTCCCCGAACCTCGAAAAGCCCGTCGAAGGGTCTGAACTGGCGACGGGTTCGGGATGGCGGGTGCTGACCAGCCGCATCCGGGCCGGCAGCTTCGTGCCCGAACCGCTCGGCGATGGCTCCGGGGCACGACGGGGGCCACTGCTTCGGGACTTCCCGGACGGCCAGATGCCGGGGTCTGTCAGTTTGCCGCACGACCGGACCTACCACGGCGACGGAGTGGTGCTGACGGTCGCCGTGGCCGACGCCCCGGTCGCCGCCGAACTCCGGCACCTCATGCTGGCGATGGGCGTCATTTCGGCTGTCATTTGGCTGTCCGCCGCCCTCTCGGGCCGGCTGCTGTGCCGTCGGGCTTTGTCGCCGATCACCCGCATGGCGTCGTCGGCCCGGTCCATTCGCCGCACCTCGACGGACGGTTCCCTTCTCGACGTGTCCCCCAGCCGGGACGAACTCGAAGACCTCGGGCGGGCGTTCAACGACCTTCTCGCCGACCTTCGGCAGTCGTTGGAGCGCCAGCATCGGTTCACCGGGGACGCCTCCCACCAGTTGCGCACGCCGCTGACGGCGATGCTGGCGTCCGTCGAGGTGGCACTTCGACAGGTGCGGTCGCCGGCCGAATACCAGCGAGTGTTGGGGGTAGTCCGGCGGCGAGGGGGACAGCTACGGCAGATCATCGAGTCACTGTTGTTCCTCGCCCGTGCCGAGTCGGATTGCCATCTCCCCGACGCCGAGACGATTGACCTTGCCGGGTGGTGCCGGTCGTGGCTCGACTCGTGGGCCGACCACCCCCGGGCCTCCGATCTCGCCGTCCAGACCGATGAGGTGACCGCCTTCGTTTGGGCGAACCCGGCGCTGCTCGGTCAGGTACTCGACAACCTGCTCGACAACGCCTGCAAGTACAGCGCTCCGGGCAGCCCGGTCGTCGTATCGGTCGAGTTGAAGGGGACGGAAACGGTTCTGGTCGTCTCGGACAGGGGGTGCGGGATCACGCCGGACGAACTCCCCCTGGTCTGCGAGCCGTTCTTCCGTTCCGCTCAAACTCGGTGGGCGGGGGCGCAGGGAGTCGGACTCGGCCTCACCGTGGCCCGGCGGCTCGTCACACTCCTCGGCGGGCGGCTGGACGTGGAGAGCGAGCCGGATCGGGGTAGTCGGTTCCGGGTTACGCTCCCGCTCGACACAGCGCCGTCGCCGGGGACAGAGCGAGATAGGGAAGATGGGAAAGGTTCCGATGCCTTCGAGAGTGTGCCGCAGAAGGCTGGTGAGGTTGGAATTTATAAGTCGGTCACGGGGTTTGCCGATGATGACGGTAACGCCGTGAAACCCGGTGCCGCAGGCAAGGAAGTCGGGGGAATAACATGAAAGCATCGTGGACGGCCACGGTCGGCATCGGGGCATTTGGACTGAGTTCGATTCTGACGGGCTGCGCCTCCCCGGACGCAACCGCCCGCTTACCCCTCCCGAACAACACCGCGCTCTACTCCACAGCGGCAGTGCCGACAGGCCGGATGAAGCCGTACTCCGCCAGCTCGGGTGTTGTTCAGGCTTCGGGCACGGCTACCCAAACACCGCCAACCTCCCCGTCCGGCACCGCGGTCAAAGGAGTCGCGCCCGGTCCTGCCACTCCCCCGGCAGCGGGTGAGCCTCGCACGTTCACCCCGGCGGAAGCGGTCCGGTTCGCTTTGGAGAACAACCCCTCGCTCCAAGCCATCCGCGAACAACGGGGGTTCGCCCAGGGCGGGCTGGTGATCGCCAAGACGTATCCTTACAACCCGGTATCACAGTTCACGTTTTTCGCGGCAACCGGCGAGGGCGTTACGAACACACTCACCCAGGCCCACAAGATCACAATGGACATCGAGGTCCGTGGGCAGCGGCACTTCCGCCAGCAGGCCGCATACGCCGCCCTGACCCGGACCGAGTGGGACATCGCCGCCCAAGAGCTTCTGGTCGCGGTCGCCGCGAACCGGGCCTACAACACGGTCCTGTACCGCCAGCGGAAGCTGGAGGTGCTGGAAGACACGATCAAGCTCAACGAGCAAGTCGTCGAGCAGGTGAAGAAGCTGGTGGACTGGGCGGGGTTGACAGCCGTGCCGTGGGTGAGCATAATACGAGCAAGTCGTCGAGCAGGTGAAGAAGCTGGTGGACCTCGGCCGGCTCCGACCCGCGGACCTCATCGTCGCCCAAACGGAACTCGACGCGGCCGCCCGGACGCGATCGCCGCTCGACAGCGGCATCAGTCAAACCTGACCCGGCTGGGCAATCTCCAGACCCAGCTGTTCCAGCTCGACGGGACGATCGAGGGGTGGGAGCAAGCCAAGTCGGACCTGGAGGCCCACCCGCCGGCCAAGGAATCGACCGCCCCGATCCGCCCGGCCGACCTGGCCGCGGCGGCCGAACAGCGGAGTCCAGCGGCGCGCGGCGCCGGCCGCCACGCGGCCGAACTCTTCCTTGCAGCGAACCGCGGCGGCGGTATGATTTACTTGCGGTCGCGCGTCGCGCGTACGCCGCCGCTGACGGCGAGCGTTAGGCGGCGGGGGTCGCGAGCTGGAGACGACCATGGGTCGTAAGCGTAAGTCGTTCGGCTTGTCCTGGTCGTGGAAGCGAGCTTCTGGGCTGTCCTCGGCGAAGGGTAAACTGTCTCGGCAACTTGGGGTTCCTCTGACCCGATCAGGCCGCCAACGCAAGGCAGGACGAATGATTGGCTGTTGCGTGCCCATCTGCTTAATCTTCATCGCAGCAGGTGGTGTCGGCGTTTTCTTCTGGTTAGCCGCCTAATCTCGCGCTGCAGCGGACGGCGGGTCATAAGCTGGTTCCACGTACTCAGTAGGCCACTCCCGCCGCCGCGGCGCCGCACGACGAGGCGCTGCGCATCCGTGACGACGTGGCATTCTTTCAGGCCGTGCGGGCGGTGCTCGGCAAGCGCGCCCCCGGCGAGGCGCGGCCCGAGGAGGGGATCCACTGTCGCAACTCTTCGGCCAGGGTAGGGACGAGCAAGACCCTGGCGTCCTCGCCGTTCTTGGTGAACTCCCCCGGCAGTTCGAGGGCCGGGAACGGCTTGTGGTCCAGCTTGAGGAAGGCGACTCGTAGAGCGGCAAGTTCCCCCTGACGCAGCCCAGTCAGCACCGCTGTCTTGTAGAGCAGCGCCCGCTCCCGGCCCCGAAGCCGCTCGATCCCGCGCCGGGCCGACCGCCCGCCCTACTCCCAGCGCCCGCGAAGGACAAACCATGACGCACCGCATGACAGTCGGATTCGCCTCGTTCGGGCTTCTCGTGACGGCCATCGTTGGCTGTCACAAGCCGGAGGCGGCGAAGGCGGAAAAGGAGCGCCCGCCCGTCCCGGTCCGCACGGCGAAGGCCGAGAAGCGGACTCTGACGCCGACGTTCGAGGTCATCGGGACCGTCTTGGCCGACCCCGACCGATCCGCCACCCTCACGGCGGCGGTCCCCGGTCTGGTCGATCAACTGGCGGTCAAGGAAGGCGCGAAGGTGAAAAAGGGCGAACTCGTCGTCCGCCTGGACGAGCGGAAGACCAAAATCGATCTCGACCGGGCCGAGGCCGCATACGCCCGGCTGATCGCCAAACCCCGCCCCGATGAATTGGTCGTCGCCCGCGGTGCCGTCGAGAAGGCCAAAGCCGCTCACGCCGTCGCCAAGTCGCAGTTGGACAAAGCGAAAGCGACCAAGACGACCAACCCTGCCCTCGTCACCGAAATCCAGTTGCTCGAATACCAGCGGGCCGAGCGGATCGCCGCCACCGACGTGGACGACGCCGAAGCTCACTTCCGACTACTCGAACTCGGCCCGAGGGACGAACTACGGAAAGAGGCTCACGTCGAGGTCGAGGCGACGAAGCTGCAACTCGAATACTGCCGGGTTGTGGCCCCGTTCGACGGCGAAGTGGTGGAGCTTCTTGCACGGGTAGGAATGAAAGCCGACTTGGGGACGCCGCTGGCCCGCATCTTAGACTCGACCGAGGTGCTGGTGCAGGCCCGTGTCCCAGGGAACCGCTTGGTCGGGATCACCACGATGGTTCGAGCGGGCGGGCCGGGGCCGGTGGCCTTGATCCGCTCGGGATCGTTCCCCGGCGAGGAGTTCTCGGCGTCGAGCGGCTGGCTGAACCAGCAGACCGAGGCGCTGACCGCCGACGTGCCGGTGAAGCTCCGGGTGCCGAACCCCAAAGGACTATTGCGGGTCGGCATGTCGGTTCGGGTCGAACTGCACGAGCCGGGAGTCGTCGGCATCGCCATCCCCGAAGCGGCCATGACGGTGAACGAGGAGGGGCACCGGGTCGTGACCGTCATTAAAGACGGGAAGGCCGTGCCCGCCGAGATCGAGATCGCTTCCGACACGGAACTCGAAATCCGGGCCGGTGGCTGGGTACGGGTGCTGAAAGGCTTGGAAGCCGGGGATGAGGTGGCAGTCGAGAACGGGTACGCACTGCCGAAGGACACCCCGTGAAAGTCCTCCCGCCCAAAACGCCCGAAGCGGGCGAGAAGCACTAACTAACTCCCCCGGCTTGAACTTGGCTTTCCTGAACCATCGTGAGCGCCACCATGAGTAGTCCGACGGAAACGACCTCCGGGTTCAGCCGGTTCATTGTAAGCCAGTCGAAGACCATTCTCTTTCTCACCGTCTGCTTGTGCTTGGCCGGCGTCCTGTCGGCGATCCGCACGCCCTCGTCGGTGTTCCCGCAGACCGACTTCCCACGGGTCGTCATCCTCATCGACAACGGGGTGATGCCGGGCGATCTGATGATGGCGAACATCACCCGCCCGGTCGAGGAGGCGATGAAGGACATCCCCGGCGTGGTGAGCGTCCGGTCGGCCACCGGCCGGGGGTCCGCCGAGGTGAACGTCTTCTTCAACTGGTCGGTGGACATGCAGAAGTCGGAGCTTTATGTGAACAGCCGGCTGGCGCAAATCCGGTCCACTCTCCCGGCCACGGCGACGACGAACGTCCAGCGGCTCACGTTCTCGGCGTTTCCCGTGGTCGGGTTGAGCCTGACCAGCACGGGCGGGCGGTCCCAAGCCGATCTCTGGCAGACGGCCCGGTACGACCTCAAGCCGCGCCTGCTCCGCGTCCCCGGCGTGGCCCGCGTGGACCTCGTGGGTGGGCGGGCACCGGAGTATCACGTCCGGGTCGATCCGTTCAAGTTGGAGGGCTACCACTTGGCGCTGAGCCAGATCAGTGACGCCCTCTTGAAGAACAACCTGATCGGTCAGGCCGGGCTTCGGGACGAAGACCGCCAGCTTTACCTCACGGTCGTGGACGCCCGGACGAAGACGGCGGCTGACATCGCTGAAATCGTGATCGCCCAAAGCGAGAGCGGTCCCGTTCGCATCAAGGACGTGGCCGAGGTGCTGCCGGGTGAGGAGCCGCAGTTCAACATCGTCACCGCCGACGGCAAGCGGGCCGTCCTGCTGAACGTCCGCAGCCAGCCGGACGGCAGCACGGTCGGCATCGCGGACGGCGTTGAGGAGGTCGTCACCCAACTCCGCAAGGACTTGCCGCCCGACATGCGGGTGGCCGTGTTCTACGACCAGTCGCTCTTGGTCCGCGAGTCGGTCGGGAGCGTGTGGGAGAGCATCCTGTTCGGGCTGCTCTTGTCGGTCGCCATCATGGTCGGGTTCCTCAAGAGCGGCCAGCGCTGGCTGACCACGTTCAGCACCGCGGCCATCGCCGTGGTGGTCATCCCGGTCACGGTCCTGGCCGCGCTGGTGGCGATGAAGCTGCTCGGGATGAGCTTCAACCTGATGACCCTCGGCGGGATCGCCGCCATAGGGCACCTGGAGCGAGCCTCAGCTCGTGAAATAGTGGATGTCCGAGGACTGGTCGTTGCCCCTGGTTTCATTGACGCCCACGTGCACGGGGACTTGGTGCTCTTGGCTGATCCGTATCACGAGCCCGCCGTTCGTCAGGGGGTGACCACATATATTGTCGGCCAAGACGGAGTGGCCATGGCCCCTGGTCGTCCCGAGACCATTGCCTACATGCGGCGTTACACTGCTGGTTTTTCTGGTCTGTGGGACGTGCCGACGACTTGGTCCACGCTCGACGAATACCTGCAGCTCGTGGACCGGCGCTGTTCCATCAATGTCGCCTGCCTCGTTCCCAATGGCAATGTGCGCATGGATGTCATCGGCCTCGACGAGCGCGTGCCGACGACTGAAGAGCTGGAACGGATGCGCCAACTAGTCCGTCAGGCCATCGAAGAAGGCGCCGTGGGTCTTTCAAGCGGTCTCGACTACATCCCCAGCCTTTATGCGGATACCGAAGAACTCATCGCCCTTTGTCGTGAGCTGGCCCGTTACGGAGGCGTTTACGTCACGCACATGCGGCGCTACGATCCAGATGGGCTGGCAGAAGCGCTGGGAGAAGTCCGCCGTATCGCCCAAGAGGCAGCCGTGCCTGTCCACATATCGCATTTCAATAGTCGCGCCGAACTCGCTTTGCCGCTGATCGAAGAGATGCGCCGGGACGGATTGGACGTGACTTTCGACATCTATCCCTACCTGGCTGGCAGTACCATTCTGGGTATGGTAGCGCTGCCTCCGGAAATGCAGGCGGGGGGAACGGAAGCAACTTTGGGACGCTTGCGCGCATCCGATGCCCGGCAGCGGGTGGCCCAGTGGCTGGCTGCTTCTCCCAGAGGGCCGCTCGACGATGTGCGCCTAAGCTTCGTCGCCGACCCCTCCAGACGACACCTGGAGGGCGCGACACTGGCCGAGGCTGCGGCTCAGGAAAAAAAAGATTTGGCAGAGTTCATTTGCGACTTGCTTTTCTCTTCCGCACTGGCTGTCGGCTGCATTGTACCCCATCGGCAGCGGTCCGAAGAGGACGTACGTGCCTTCATGCGTCACCCGGCCATGATGGGAGGTAGTGACGGAATCTTTGCCGGCGGGCATCCGCACCCGCGCGGGTGGGGCAGCTTCGCTCGCTTTATCGGGCCTTACGTTCGCGAGGGGGTCTGGTCGCTGGAGCAGGCGGTAGCCCATCTGAGTGCGCACCCAGCGCGCCGATTCGGGCTCAAAGATCGCGGTCTGATCCGCGAGGGCATGGCTGCCGACCTGGTCATATTCGATCCCCAGCGTGTCACCGATCGTGCCACCTACGACCATGGCCGGTGCATGGCCGAAGGGGTGGACAGTGTGTTGGTCAACGGGCAATGGGTCCTTCGGCACGGGCAACGCACCTCTTTATGCCCCGGGCGCGCCTTGCGTCGCTCCAGCTGCTGACCCAGCCGGCGTCAATGCCTCGCACCGGCAGGCACATGTCCATCGTAGGTCCCACAGCCTGCACTTCCGGCTAGCGTGCTGTCTTGTCCCGGCTGTGTTCCCAGTATATGTTCCCATAAGGCCCGGAAGGGAGGCGCTCTTGGGCGACAGCAGCGAGGTGACGGGCGGTCCGTAGTACAAGTCGGCACAACACCCATTTCGTGGAGCGCAGTAGCCGTGGATCTCGAGTTGAGCAAACCAGAAACGATGCGACTCCAATGGACGCGGCGCCATCTGCTCGGATTGGAAGATTTGTCGCGCGACGAAATCCTGACCATCCTCGATGTCGCAGAAGCGTTCATCGAGCTGACCCGACGGCCTCGGAAAAAACTGACGGCACTCAAAGGCAAAGTGGTAATGAATCTGTTTTTCGAGCCGAGCACGCGCACGCGCACCAGCTTCAGCCTGGCTGCCAAGAGACTGAGTGCCGACACCGTGGATTTCACCGTGTCCGGGTCGAGCGTATCCAAAGGCGAGTCGTTCATTGACACAGCCAAAAACCTGGAAGCCATGGGTGCGGACGTGATGGTGGTGCGGCATAGCACGCCGGGCGCCCCCCATTTGCTGGCGCAGCATCTGCGCTGTTCGGTGATCAACGCCGGCGACGGAGCTCATGAGCACCCCACCCAAGGATTGCTCGATGTATTCACCATACGCCGCGCCCGTGGTCAGATCCAAGGTCTGACCGTAGGATTGGTGGGGGATATTGCCCACAGCCGGGTGGCACGCAGCAATATTTACGCCCTGACCAAGCTGGGTGCCCACGTCATCGTCTGTGGTCCCCCGACCTTGATACCGCGGCACATCACGGCTTTGGGAGTAGAGGTTGCCTATCGGCTGGACGATATCTTGCCCCGTTGCGATGTGGTCAACTTGCTGCGTATCCAGTTCGAGCGTCAGCGGACCGGGTTGTTTCCCTCCATCCATGAGTATGCCAGTCTCTTCGGTATGGACCGGCAGCGGTTAGCCCAAGCTCGCCCCGATATCCTCATCCTGGCGCCTGGACCGATCAATCGTGGCGTCGAAGTGACGCCGGATGTCGCCGACGGACCGCACTCTGCCATTTTGCAACAGGTCACCAATGGACTAGCCGTGCGCATGGCGGTGCTGTACTTGCTGTGTGGCGCCCCGAACTTAGTTCCCTCTGCCGACGATGCGGACGAAGACTTTTCCGTCACGCCCGATCGTCTGTAACCCCAACACAAGCGACATCGAGACGATTCTCTGGTATCGCTTATCGAGCCATCGCTTCCAAGGGATGAACACAGTGGCTTGCTTTTGCGGCGCTCGGTAGGCAGGGCGCGCTCTTGTTCGATCGGGGTTCCGGTTCAGTGCGCTCGAAATTCGATCAATGTCTGCGTTTTGACCAGGCTGAATTCCTCGGGGAAGGTGTGGAACGTCTGGACGAGGGCTGTACCAGGCCGCACTTCCATAACGACGAATCCCACAGGAGAAACCTGTAAACGGTCGGTCTGGCCGAAAGTATGGAGCAGACCCCGCCGCCGGCCATCGGCGAGGATTTCGTCATGGATGTGCAAAAACACATCCGGAGCCACAGTTTCCACTTGGTAGCTCACTTGGTAGTGCACCTCGGGGCCACACCAGATGTCCGAGACCTGTTCGCCGCGAAAGCGGGACTGGAGTAGCCGGCGATTGTGCGGTAACTCGCTCTCGGCACTCGCCGTAACTTCGCACAAAAATCGCCCCGCTCCTTGCCAGGTCAAGACATGGCCCGTCGGAGTGATCCAAACAACCAAAGTCTGATCGGCACAATCCAAGCGTCGTGCCGTCGCGATTTCGAACAACTCCGGATGCAACGGCCGCGGGTAAAGCGAGAATACCAGGTCTTGTACCTTGGGACGACAGCACTTCATAGTGTCTCGTGCCGCGCTTGTACCAGTGGAACCATTCCCGCCTGAGAGTGCCGGCAGGTCCAGTTTTGGACTGATTATACCACGCCCGAGGCAAAGATAGCAACACCTTTGTGGCTTTGGCGGGCGCAAAGCCACAGGCAACTTGGGCTCGCGCGCAATGTGCCCCGTGCCGAGTTACGGGAATACGATCGCAAGAGTCCTCGAGCTGGGTCCAAAGACTGCCCAACGTTCGTGGCAAAAGCCCGAGGGACATCTTCCTCACTTGCCGAGCAGCCTCGTCTTGTCGAAGGAATAAAAATAGGGACGCGCCGAATTAGAAAGAGCCGGCGGTGGGATTCGAACCCACAACCCCCGCTTTACGAAAGCGGTGCTCTACCGTTGAGCTATGCCGGCGTTGCATAACCATCTTATGTCGTCGCGGCACCTCGATCAACCTTAGGTCTGCCGGTTCCTGAGCAAGAGCTGCCGGCACCGATCGGGTCGGACAGCGCGCTGCAAGTCGCTGCAAGAATACGCCATCATTTGACGAGGAGCACCGGACATTGGGAGAGGATGCCGATCTTGTAGCTCAAGGTGCCCCAGCCTGCGATGGGACCGGTCAGATCTATGCGATGCGAGGTCATGAGGATCAAATCGGCATGTTCCTCTTCGGCGCAGTGGATGATTTGCTCGGCGCGGTCGCCATAAAGCACGCGTACGCTCCAAGGGACGCTTTGCTGGGTCAGAAATTGCCCGAGGATTTCCAAATGCTGCCGTGCGTTTTTTTCAAGACGGCCGTAAAAATCGCGATCCTCGTCAGGCGTCAGTCCGTGGATGACCTCGATGACGTGCACCAAGACCACCTCACCAGCCTCGTGGCGCGCCAAACGCGCTGCCATCTCGAGCGAGCGCTGGTGCCGGTCGGTCAGATCTACCGGTAACAGGATTCGCCTGAACATGCTCGCCGGCTACCTACTCAAAGGCGCATTTCCGTAACTACGTTGCCAATGGTCCAGGAGTACCAGCTTGAGGCGCTGCTCCAGTTCAGTGGGCAAAGGAAACTCCCTCCCGTGCTGGTAGAGTACGATCGTTTTGCGTACCGTATCTACTACTACCTGGCACGGGTTGCAATGGGCCAGATGCTCGGCGAACCGGCGACACTCGGGCAGGTCAATGGCCCCATCAACGTATTCGTTCAGTATCCGCAACAATTCTTCGCAAGTCATTGCCGATTCGAACCTCTTTCGAGGCGCCCCCTGGAATTCTCTACGATAGTTGGATCGTCCGACAAGCCTTTCGGTTACAGGCCGACGTTGCGTGCGCACTCAGTGGTGCTCGTGACTGTGATCGAGCTTGGCGCTTTCGTCGCCCAGAGCGCGAGTCAGCTTTTCGCGCAAAAACAGGCGCGCCCGCAAGAGTCTGACCTTGGCATTGGTCTCGGTGATACCCAGCATTTCTGCCGTTTCGCGCGTAGAAAATCCCTCGATATCGCGCAAGGCAAATACCAGCCGGTACTTCTCGTCCAGTTCTTCGAGGGCCTTGGAAATCAGCTCACGGATTTCGGCGCGTTGGACGATGTCCTGGGGGTCGTAACGCCACGGGGCGATGTACTCGGGGTGCGGTACCGTGGACCATTCGTCGTCTTTGTCCGAAGTCTGCAGGGGGTAGGCAGGATGGGTGCGTCTGTAGCGCAAGATACGCAAAGCATGATTGGCGGCTACGCGCAAGATCCATTTCGGCAAGTTATCCCCGTCGCGCAGCGACGCTAGATGCTCCAGCACTGTAATAAAGGTTTGTTGCACGACATCTTCGGCGTCTGCCGGACGCCCCAGAATGCGCAAGGCCAGCCCATACACGCGCTTTTTGTAGCGTTCGACAATCTGCTCAAAAGCCGACCAGTCCCTTTTTTGCGCCCGTTCGACCAGTTCGGTATCGCTGGGTCCGGCGGGCACTTCGGGTGCCTTGGCCGCATTGCTTGTCACGGCTGATACCCTCCACACGGGCACGATCGGTGCGGGCCTATCGAGTCTGCACAGTTATCTTACAAGGCCTGTCGCGCCGAGGCTGGCCGACCTATCTGCCGGGGACCGCATTTACCCATGTCGTCGCCGAGACGGCTGATCCATGGGAATACGCCGCTGCACAGGGCCTTTTAAGCGAGCTCGCCGGGCCTCGACTCTGGCAAAACTGACACAGTCGGCGTGTCTGGCAGATGGCAGCATGCGACCGGCAAAAATGGTCAATCTTGTGCGAATTTCGGGGGGTCTGCGCGCCGAACATGGTAGCGGAGTCGTGGCGAACATAGCTGACCGGATGCACTTTTGTAGGCGAGACACCATGAGCTGGCAGCGCGTTACCCTCCTGCTTCTTGTCTGGGTCCAGGTCGTCGGCTTCACAGGGCCATTTCTTCGAGCAGGCTCGGCCGAGCGGCGTCGCAATGCCATTGTGCGGGCCGTAGAGAAAGCACGTCCTGCCGTGGTCAACATCCACAGCGAGCGCACTGCCTCGCAGCGCAGTTTGGAAGAGGTCTTCACCACCGCGCCTTCGCAAAACCGGGCCAATGGCATGGGAACGGGTATTCTCGTGGACCCGCGCGGCTATATCGTGACCAACTATCATGTGGTCGAAGACGTGCAACTCTTGCGGGTGCGGCTCAGCGACGGTTCGGCATACGTGGGCCGCTTGCTCGTGGGCGAAAAAAAACACGACCTGGCGATCCTCAAAATAGATCCGACTCGCAGCTTGCCGGTCATTACCATAGGCACCTCCGCAGACCTTATGGTGGGGGAAACAGTGATCGCCATCGGCAATGCCTACGGGTATGAGCATTCGGTCACGGTAGGCGTCATCAGCGCGCTGCATCGCGACGTCAGTTTAAACCGGGAGGTATCCTACCGCTCGCTTATCCAGACGGATGCCAGTATCAATCCGGGCAATTCCGGCGGACCGCTGCTGAATATTGACGGCGAATTGATCGGTGTCAACGTGGCCATCCGTGCTGGGGCTCAAGGGATCAGTTTTGCCTTGCCGGTAGACCACGTAGTACAGGTTGCCGGCGAGTTGCTGGCATCGCGCCGAAGGCCGGAAATCGAGCTGGGTCTGACTCTGCGCAATGTGGTCGAAGAAGGCCCCGAACCTAGGCGCTGGCTGATAGTGGAGCGCGTCGAGAACGGCACCCCAGGGGCGCGTGCTGGCTTGCGTCCAGGCGACCGGGTGATCCAGGTGGCGCAGAAGCCCGTTGATCATGTGCTCGACTGGGAAAGAGCGCTGTTGGAGCGCCGGGCGGGAGAAGAAATTGCGGTGCGCGTGCGTCGCGACCGCGCTGAAATAGAGGTCCGCTTGCCATTGTTGCCGCCTGCCGATCCCAGGGTCGAGCAGTTGGCGTGGCAGATTTTAGGTTGCCGCATGGCACCGGTCGCCTCGGAGGTCGTCCGCCGCCAGGCGCCGCAACTCGACGGCGGCATGTATATCACCGAAGTCGCTAGCACCGGTCCGGCAGGACAGGCAGGCCTGCGTGCCGGGGACATCTTGGTCGGCCTCCACGACTGGGCTATCGTCAACTACGACAATTTGCACTACGTATTGACGCTGCCGGACCTTGTGCGTCTGAACCCGCTGCGCTACTACGTGCTTCGCGATGGGTCGGTGAAGGAAGGCAAACTCCACCTGGTGCGTTCGAGAACGGGCGCAGAATGAGGCACGGCATCGCTACTCCGGCGCAATGGGGGAAGCCAGGAACACAGCACTACCGACCGCTGGGGGCACAGCACCAAGTGCCGTGCCCCCGTCGTGCGGCACTCAGGTCATTTTTTGACTTCGAACTCGGCATCAATGACATCGTCCTTTTTGTCACCGCCTTTTTGGCCACCGTCTTCGGAAGTTGCGGACTGCGCCTGTGCGCCTGCGCGTTGATAAAGGTGCTGGGACATGGCGTGGGAGGCGCGTTCCAACTCGGCGATAGCCTGCCGGATGGCAGCGATATCTTCGCCTTTGGCCTTTTCTTTGACTTTCTCGGCAGCTGCCTGAACAGCGGACTTGTCGGCTTCTGAGAGCTTGTCTCCGTGTTCGCGCAGCAGCTTTTCGATCTGATAGACCATTTGGTCGGCCTGGTTTCTGGATTCGGCGAGCTCTCGTTTGCGCTTGTCTTCGGCAGCGTGCAGCTCGGCTTCTTTGCGCATCCGCTCGATTTCCGCCTGACTTAGACCACTGGATGCCTCGATACGGATTTTTTGCTCTTTTCCTGTACCCAAATCGCGAGCCGAGACATGGAGGATGCCATTGTGGTCAATGTCGAAGGTAACCTCGATCTGCGGCACGCCACGCGGCGCAGGGGGAATCCCTTCGAGATTGAACATAGCCAGCAGCCGGTTGTCTGCTGCCATTTCACGCTCGCCTTGGTAGACTTTTATGGTAACCGCCGTCTGATTGTCTTCGGCGGTGGAGAATATCTGCGACTTTTTGTATGGAATGGTCGTGTTACGCTCGATCAGCTTGGTGAATACACCGCCTAGGGTTTCGATACCCAGCGACAAAGGAGTCACATCCAGGAGCAACACTTCGGACTTGGAGCCAAGGAGGAGCTGTGCACCCTGGATGGCAGCGCCCACAGCCACGACCTCGTCGGGATTGACCCCTTTGTGTCCTTCTTTGCCGAATATTTCCCGAACGAGTTGTTGCACGCGGGGCACACGCGTCATGCCGCCCACGAGTACTACTTCGTCAATGTCCGAAGGCTTATAGCCGGCGTCACGCAACGCCTGCAGGACGGGCTGCCGGCACCGTTCCACCAGATGCTCCGTCAGCTGTTCGAATTTGGCACGCGTGATCGTCATCTGCAAGTGCTTTGGTCCCGACGCATCGGCAGTAATGAACGGCAAGTTGATTTCCGTCTGGGTGGCGGAGGACAAGTCTTTTTTGGCACGCTCGGCAGCTTCCTTGAGCCGCTGCATCGCCATCTGGTCTTTACGCAGGTCTATGCGATGCTCTTTGTAAAACTCGTCGGCGATGAAATTGATAAGCACATTGTCCCAATCGTCTCCCCCTAGATGGGTGTCGCCGTTGACAGCTTTGACTTCGAAAACGCCGTCGCCGACATCGAGGATGGAGATGTCGAACGTTCCGCCGCCCAGGTCGAAGACGGCAATTTTCTCGTTTTTCTTCTTTTCCAGACCATACGCCAGCGAAGCCGCGGTAGGCTCGTTGATGATGCGCATGCGCTGACGGACTTTCTTGGCAGTCTTGGGATCTTCCAGTTCCCATTCCGGATCGAAGCCCGCAATCTCCGCAGCGTCAATCGTAGCCTGCCGCTGGGCATCGTTGAAATAGGCGGGGACAGTGATAACTGCCTTGCGCACCTTGTGACCGAGGTAATTCTCAGCGGCTTCTTTTAGCTTCCTTAAGATCATAGCGGAAATCTCTGGTGGCGTGTAAATCTTGTCGCCAACCTTAACCGCTGCCAGATCGTTCGTACCACGTACTACCTCATAGGGAACCAATCGGCGCTCTGTCTCTACTTCGTCGTAACGACGGCCCATGAAGCGCTTTATGGAGTAGATGGTGCGTTTTGGATTGGTAATTGCCTGACGCTTGGCTGGGTCGCCGACCAGAATGTCCCCTTTATCGGTAAAAGCAACCACGCTAGGCGTTAGCCGGTTGCCCTCCTGATTCGGGATAACCTTCACCTCATTGCCTTCCATGACAGCGACCACAGAGTTGGTCGTTCCTAGGTCAATGCCGATGATCTTTTCTTCAGCCACGGATTGTTCCTCCAAATCTTGTCCAGTTGTGTAGCCGATTGTCCAATCTCACCTCGACTACGCAAAAGCGATTTGCAATGCCCATGCCACAGATCATATCCAGTCGTTATTTTATA
This sequence comes from Gemmataceae bacterium, assembly GCA_040289265.1. Lineage (GTDB taxonomy): Bacteria > Planctomycetota > Planctomycetia > Gemmatales > HRBIN36 > PSKW01. The sequence goes on along the minus strand of PSKW01000001.1, from coordinate 753,744 downwards.
AGTTCTCATACTACAAATACTTGCGTATCAAGTGGCGATCCGCGAGGATTTGTTTTTCGCTCAGGCAATTATAAGACAGTCATTAAGGCAGATCAAGTTCTCTTTGAAATCAACATTGGCTGCCATTTTGGCTGTTTAGTGAGTGCTAGTTGCCGACATAGTGCATGCAGGGCAGCAATGAAGATGGAAGTTATTGACTTATGGAAGTTTATTGCTTGACGCCAGCCGTTTTAGCATATAGAGTACGCAAGACTGGACCGATGCGGCATCGGTCTAGGCGTGCACGATTATTTGGCAGCGGATAAGAAGGTTCACGGCTGTGGCAGCGCGGACAGGTTCGGTGCGGCAACTACGGGCGCAGATTGACAAACTCGACCTGCACCTGCTGAAGCTCATGAATGAGCGGGCTAACCTCGCGGCCGAGATCGGCAGGATCAAAAATCATGAGGGCGCGGATGTCTTTAGCCCAGCGCGCGAGGAAGAAGTCATGCAGCGTGTGCTCCAAGCCAATAAGGGCCCTTTACCCGATCATGTGGTGCGAGCTATATTTCGTGAGCTGATCAGTGCCTCGCGGGCCCTGCAAAAGGTTTTGCGTGTAGCTTGCCTGGGACCGGAATACAGTTTCAGTCATCTTGCCGCAGTTGAAAAGTTTGGCCAGTGGGTGGAATTTTTGCGGGTGGGCACGATCGCGGCTGTTTTTGAAGAAGTGGCACGCGGACAAGCAGATTACGGTGTGGTTCCCTTGGAAAACTCCACCGACGGCCGTATCGCCGACACATTGGAAATGTTCGTGCGGATGCCACAAATAAAGATCTGTGCCGAAGTACGCTTGCGCATCCATCATCATTTGTTAGCCAATTGTTCACAGGCAGAAATTCGGCGCGTTTACAGCAAACCGCAGGCGTTGTCTCAATGCCGCAATTGGTTGAGCAAACATGTGCCACAGGCGCAACTGGTCGAAGTGGCCAGTACTGCGGTGGCTGCTGAATTAGCCCAGCGGGAGCCAGGCGCGGCGGCGGTTGCCAGCAGACAGGCCGCTGCTAAGTATGGCCTGAATGTCCTCTTTTCCAACATCGAAGATTACCCACACAACGAGACGCGTTTTGCAGTCATCAGTTTGCAGTCTGCAGAACGTTCCGGCCATGACAAAACGGCAATTATGTTTCAGGTGCCTCACCAGCCAGGATCGTTGGTGGACGCGCTCACGGTCTTTAAACAGCACAAGATCAATCTGACCTGGATCGAATCGTTTCCCGCGCGCGTCGCCGGCAGGCAGGAGTATGTTTTCTTCGTGGACTTCGAAGGCCATGCCGAAGAACCGAAAGTCAAAAAGGCCCTCGAAGCCTTAGGCAGGCATTGCGAAAAGGTCGTGGTATTGGGATCCTACCCGGTAAGCGAAGTCGTAGAGTAAAAAGGCGCGTGCGATGTCCGCTGACGTGCTCCTGGAGGCGCAGATCAAAACTCTCGAAAACAGGGTCTTTCAGGATTGCAACACGCCGGCAAGGATACTTCCTCCCCGTCAGGCCCGATATTGCGCGCGGTCAATGTACACCAAAAGTCTACGTTGCCAGCTTGATACTCGGGATCTTGCTCGAAGTCCTCGCCATAGACCAGCATAGACTTGCAACGCAGATAGATGCAGCGCAGGCGGTAAGGCTTTTCCTGGTGTGACATGTGCACTCCTCCCTGGCAGGGGGCCCACAGCAACTACTAGGTCAGCCAGTATGGTTTGACCCCGGCAGCGAGCAAGATGGCGCGTTTGACTGCCACCTCGATAAGCCGGATTTTGTACCCATTTTTGCTCAAAGGCTTGGTGCCCTCTGTGGCGGCACGGCCGGCGGCTGCGGCCGTCTCCTCGTTGACTTCTTTCCCCTCCAGCACCTCAGCAGCGGCATGGGACAGCAGGGGCGTTGGTGCCACGTGTCCCAAGACGATGCGCACGTTGGTCGCTTTACCGTTGCTGAGCTGGAAGGCTACCGCCGCCTGCACCAAGGGCCAGTCGTAGGATTGCTTGTGCCGCACTTCATAGCTGGCGTTTTTGGCAGAAGTCGAGAACCTGACTGCGGTCAGAATTTCATTGGGCGCCAGCACGTGTTCGCGTTGCTCTGGTCCCGCAGGAGCTTGGAAAAAGTTTTTCAGATCGAGAGATCTGGTCCCGTTCGGGCCTACGATCTCGGCTTTGGCTTCCAGCGCGATCAGTGCAGGAGCCAAAGTAGAGGGATTGACGATCACGCACTTATGCCCCTGGGTAAATACCGCGTGATATTGATTTTCGCCATCGAGAGCGAAGCAGCGGTCACCTCCTTTGAGCAAGCAAGGTACATGTTCGTCGCGGAAATACCAGCAGCGATTGCGCTGACAGAGGTTGCCGCCGAGCGTGCCCATATTGCGGATTTGGGGGCCGCCCACTTGCCGGGCAGCTTCGGTCAGAGCGGGAGCCCACTTCTGCAGACTCGGATGCTCGGCGATGGCTGCCAATTTGGCCGCGGCACCGATACGAAATTGAGGCGGATGGCTTTCCATCTCCACGATGTCCGCCAAGCCGCCGATGCCGTTGAGACTGACCACCCTACTGGGTTGGGCGACGTACTCTTTTTGCAGATCGAGCAAATCCGTGCCGCCTGCCAACAGCTCGGTGTTGCCCCAACGGTTTTCGAGCAATTGCAAGGCCTGCTGCAAAGTGCTGGGCCTATAGTATGTGAAGTTTTTCATGGTCGAACTCCTGGTTACTGACGCCAGCTGGTAAAAAGTTCTCGCTTCGGAAACAGTTCGGTGGTCCTCGCTGTTCAAGCAGAGCGCTGGGCAAGCGCGGCGAGCACTTTATCGGGTGTAAACGGTGTCGTGCTGACCCGTACTCCGATGGCATTGCATACGGCGTTGCCGATAGCCGCGGCGGTGCTGATAGTGGGCGGTTCGCCGATGCCGATCACGCCGCGCTCTGGCATATCCACCATGTGGACGACGATCTCGGGCATGTCGAGGATACCGCCCAACTTGTAGAACTCGAGGTCTGGGTTGACCATGCGTCCTGTATGGCGATCGAGGATGCGCTCTTCGAAAAGAGCGTAATTGATGCCCATGATCACTCCGCCGGCAACTTGCGACTCGCAGGCTAGCTTGTTGATGATCATACCGCAATCCTGGACCGCGACGATGCGCGTGCAGCGGACGACGCCGGTCTCGGTGTCAACCAGTACTTCGGCGACCTGGACACCGCCCACGCCCTGACTCGAGAGGCCAGGAGACCAGTTACCGCTTGCCTGAACCGAGTCCATGCCCAAACGGGCACACGCCTGCTTCCAGGTCCAGCTTTTGCCACTGCTCCGGTCTACGATTTTGCCAGGCTCGATGGCCAGTTTGTCGGGTGTGGTATCGAGTCGCGGGGCAATCTTTTTGAACAGTTCGTCGCGAGCAGCTGCGGCGGCGTTGAGAGCGGCTGGGGCAGTGCTTGGACAGGTAGTGCTACCGCCCGAGCCTGTGGAGCGGCCGAATCGGCTTTCGCCGATCTGCACGGTGATGTCGCGCACGTCGAGGCCCAAAACCTCGGCGACGACGATGGGTAGCACCGTGCGTTCGCCGGTCCCCAGGTCTTGAGTCGAACATTGGGCCAGTACAGAGCCATCGGCGTTGATGGTTATACGCACGTCGTTGGGTCCGTGGCCGGCGCCTCCCCAGGTGTGCAACGCCATGCCGATGCCGTGCTTGAGCACGCCTCGGGCCGGCCCTTTGCCTGGAGGATGCCATTTTTTGGACCATTCCGACAGCTCAGCGGCTATCTCGATTTCTCGCTCGTAAATCGGTTTCAGGAAATTGTTGGGCAAGTTCTGCAAACGCACCTTGAGCGGATCGAGCCCCAGCTTGTTGCACAGGTCATCCACAGCGGACTCGGTGATGAAGCAGTTCTGCGGGTGACCTGGGGCACGCATAGCACGGGCAGCGCCGGCGTTGAGCCGCACGATGCGGTTGTTGAGCTTCACGTTGGGGACACCGTACACGTAGGGGAGGACCAGCAAATTGACGCCTGCCGCGTTGCCTATGCCGGGGGTGCCATAGATGTCCGCTTCGAATGCAGTGATCTTGCCATCCTTAGTGCCGGCGATTTTCACACGGGCATGAGCCGAAGGACGGTTGCCCACGGCCAGATGCTCTTCGTCGCGATCGAGGAACAGCTTGACAGGTTTTTGCGTTTTACGTGCCAACTCGGCAGCAACATTACCTTGGACGTCGGCGCCGAACTTGCTTCCATAACCGCCGCCCATGTAGTGAGTAATGCAATTGACCCGGGCAGCGGGGATGCGGAAGTATTGAGCCAATCCTCCGGCCGTGCCGTCCGTAGCCTGGGTGGAGCACCAGACGGTCAGTCCGCCGTCCTTGTCCCATTCGGCAACTAGTCCGTGGCTTTCGAGGCAGACGTGAGTTTGCACTGGGACGCCGTAGGTGCCCTCGACCACGGCATCGGCTTCGCGAAAGGCCTGGGCAACGTCCCCTTCGGTGCGCTCGCCGCCCGGGCGCACGTTGCCTTCTTTGCTGGCGGGAACGGTGCCTTTGGCGGGGTTTGCCAGGGCGTCTTCTTCTTTGACTATAAAGTCGAGCACTTCGTATTCGATGCGGATCGCGCGCAAGGCATCGCGGGCGTGTTCCTCGGTGTCGGCGGCGACGCCCAGGATTTCGTCACCGGCATAAAAAACCTCGTCCCCCTCTTTGCGGATGTCGAAGATCGCCTGGACGCCGGGCACTTTCGAGACGCCGGACGTGTCTATCTTGCGTATGCGGGCATGAGCGTACGGACTGCGCAGAATCATCGCATGGAGCATACCCTGCCGATTGATATCCGAGCCGTATTTGGCGGTTCCGGTGGCCTTGGCAGGTCCGTCCACGCGCGGAACCTTGGTGCCGATGATGCGCCGTTTCTCTGGCCATTTGGATTCCGGCATGGGTTAACCTCCTTTCGGCTTGTTTTGATAAGCCTGGCAAAGCGCCCGCAGGGCATCGCGCATTTGCTGATACGTACCGCAGCGGCAAATGTTGCCGGCCAAGGCGGCCTCGACTTGCCCGGGACTGGGCCGCGGATCCCGATCGAAAGCCGCCTTCATGGCCATGACAAAGCCGGGGGTACAGTAGCCGCATTGCTGAGCGTCGAATTGCACAAAAGCGGCCGGGACCGGATGCAACTGGCCCTCACGGTACAAGTTTTCCGGGGTCTCGATAGGCTGTCCCTGCGCCTCGAGGGCGAACATGGTACACGAATAAATGGGCTTGCCGTTTAGCAACACCGTACAGGCGCCGCATGTCCCTCGGTCGCATACGCGTTTGGGGCCGGTGATGTCCAAGTAATTGCGCAAGGCGTCGAGCAAAGTGACTCGTGGCTCGATGTGCGTGGTATAGACCGTTCCGTTGACCGTCAGCCGGCAGGTCACAGGGCCCGGACCAAAACCGGCCACGGCTTTCTCGGTCTGCTCTTGGGTGAGAGCTTCCACAGGCGCTCGGGCCAACGCCGTGGCAGCTGCCGATATGCCGGAGCCTTTTAAAAACTCGCGCCGCGATATCCCGGCGCCTAGGTCTCCAGTGCGTTGCTGGTCTGCCATCGCCATGATCCTCCACCAGTGACGAGTTACCTACTCAGCTCGGGCCCACATTTTGTTATGCTACACCACCCAGTGCGCGCAACGGTGGTGCGCTTCGTGTCGGCTGGCTCCGATTGTAAGCACAAAAACCTTAGCGTCAAGAAGCCAGTTGCGAAAATTCACGAGATTTTCATCCGCCACGATGCGGCCCACTGTAGAAACCTTCGCCACGGCAACAGTTCCTTCTGGCTACGCGGCGCGTGGCATAAGTTGCAGGCGTGCCTTTCGAGCCGATGGGAGCCTAGGCAGAAAACCGCGGTAAAACAATATAACTGGCGCGGCATATGCCGATATACAGGCAATGCCTACCGACGAACCAGATGCGCCTATGTGCAATCGCTAGAAGCCTGCCGAACGAATCGGATTAGGCGAACAGCTCCTGGATGGGCTGCCCGCCGTCCACGATTTTGATAGGACGCCCGACAGAGCTCATGTTCTCTTTGCGCGGGTTGATCCCCAAGGCTTTGCAAAAAGTGCAGAACAGGTCCTGTACGGTTACCGGGCGCGATTGAATCGTGCGTCCACTGGCATCGGTCTGGCCGACAACCTGTCCTCCTTTGATACCGGCGCCAGCCAAAGCCACGCTGAAGGCACGAGGATAATGGTCGCGACCTGTTCGGCCGTTGATGTTCGGCGTGCGCCCGAATTCGCCCATCCAAATGACCAGCGTTCTGTCGAGCATCCCGCGCTGTTTGAGGTCCTCGACCAAAGCGGCAAAGGCGGGATCTACCTGGGAAGCTAGGTTCTTGACGCGCGAGAAATTGTCGGCGTGGGTATCCCATCCGTCGCTGACCACCTCGACGAAGGTGACACCCGCCTCGATCAACCGGCGAGCCAGCAAACATCCTTGGCCAAAGGTAGTGCGCCCATATCTGTCGCGGACGGTGTCCTTTTCCTGGGAAAGGTCGAATGCTTTGAGTCGCGGGCTGAGAACCATTTGTGATGCCGATCCGTAAAGCCCTTTGTGTTCCTCGACGCGCGTTCCACCGCCGGACTTGGCGAAATCTTCTTCCAGCTTGTCGAGCAGTGACAGTCGGCGGCGCAAGCGATCGGCAGCCACACCAGGCGGTAGGGCGATGTTGGCAGGCAGTTCGTTGGGATTGGTAACCAGGAAAGGTGCGTAGCGGATACCCAGAAACCCTGGCCCGATCACTTCGCGAGCGCCTATACTGACGAAATGGGGTAAATCGAAATCCGGGTCGCCCAGCTCACAGGCGACGATCGAGCCGAGACTGGGATGCTTGAGACTGCCCGTGGGCACATAGCCCGTGTGCAACTGATAGACCGCTCGTTGGTGGTTTCCTTCGCGGTTGGTGACACTGCGAACCAAGGCGATATTTTTCATCTGCGCCGCCACTTTATCCCACCCCTCGGCGATATGGATGCCAGGTACGACGGTGGGAATGCTTTTGGTAGGCCCCCCGGTCTCTGTTCCTGGCTTGGGGTCGAAAGTTTCCAATTGACTGGGACCACCGCGCATGAACAACAAGATGCAAGCCATGCCCCGTTTACGCAGATCGGCGGCATGCAGCCGGACCGCATCCATCCAATGCAGCGTACCTAAAGCGCCAGCACCCAGTCCGATGCAGTGCAAAAAGGAGCGGCGAGTCATGACGCCTTCCCGCGACATTTTCACGAACACGTCGTAGCTCCACATGGCTTGCACTCCTGACCGTGCCTAGGGTGTGATCGTCGCCGACACCCGCGCTAGGCTGTCATCGTCCTCCACCTTTTGCCACTCAGCCGACTTACGGCCGGCGCTCAGCGTTTGCTTTGGAATTCGGTGGAATTGATCAGGCTCCACAAGATATCCTCGAACGCTTCCTGGCGATTTCCGACCGTAGCGATGTATTCCTGACAGACTTCCAATTCTCGGCCCGTGGGCTTGCGCGCCAAAACGCGCAGATACACCTGCCGCAAAGCATCGGCATTGTCGGGATACTCGCGCAGGATATTGCCCAGCAGGGTATTGCCACGGGCGCTGATACGTCCTGCGATAGCCGGATTGTTCATGAGCAATAGGGCTTGTTGAATGCTACTTTCGATTTCATCGGGGCGCACGGATGGGTCGAAAGCGAATGCCTCCATGAACATAGCTTGCAACCCTTGGCGGGTGAGCCGCGCTGCGAGGGGACGGCGTCCCATGGGCAACGGTCCGCCCAAGGGGCCCAGTGCTTTTTCCAGAGCCTCCCACAAGCTGTCCGCTTTCAAGCGCGTCGGATACGCAGCACTGAACAGGAGGTGTCGCTCGGGCGAGTCGCCGATACGAATCTCCCGCTGGTACGTCGCCGTGTTCAGCAACACCCGGAAGAGCCCCTTGATATCGTACTTCGACGCGCGAAAAGATGCAGCTAGACGTATCAGGACATCCGGATAGGTAGCTTCTTGCAGTGGCCCCATCTGGTCTACAGGCATGTAGAATGCCTGGCCCATGAGTTCGCCCCAGATGCGATTGACGAAGGCGGCGGCGAACCAGTAGTTGTCCCGCGCGGTGACCAAATCGGCCAAGATTTGCCGTCTTTCTCGGTCGGGCAATCCGTGCGCTACTGCCTGGCCCAGCAAGAAACGCGGATGGACAATGGTTGACTTTTTGGGGTCGTCTTTGTCTGGCATCTGGTGCTCCGGGCGTGGTAGACTGATCAGCGACACGCCCACCAAGCGGTTGTCTTCACGTAGAGGCCGCTCGCGCAGGCGGGCATAGAAGGCAGCCAATTCGTGGAATTGCTGTCGCTTCCACAAATCCGATGGGTGGTCATGGCACTGGGCACATTGTATTTGGATGCCCATGAACACACGTGCCGTCTCGGCAGCCCGCTCGTTGGCTGCCTCGTTTCCCGAGTGGCACAGCAGAAAATAAGCAGCGCCGTTTTTGCCCTCGGCATCCAGAAAGCGATAGTCTCCCTGAGCAGTGATCATCTCGCGCACGATGTCCGACCACGGACGATTTTCGTTGAGCGCCCGGGCTAACCAGACTTCGAACGGCCGGCTGGCGCGCGTGAAACGCATCTCAGTGGCCCGGGCTGCCAAAACGTCACGCCAGTACCTGGCCCAGTGCCTGCCGAAATCTTCGGACTGGAGCAGTCGCTCGATCAAGCGCGCGCGCTTGTCCGGCGAGCGATCCTGAACGAACTCTTCGATTTCCGCCGGCGACGGCAACTTGCCGGTCACATCCAACATGGCACGTCGCAGGAATTGCTCGTCGGAAGCCAAAGGCGCGGGCTCTGTCTCGTCGGCTTTGAACTTTTCGGCGATAAGCTGGTCTATTTCCGCCGATGTGATTTGACGGTTCGGAGCCTTGGCCCACTCCGCTGGGACCAAAGAACCTTTTTTATTAGCACCTGCATAGGCCGGTTGCTTATTGCGATCGGCCGCACCCTGAGCACCGGCTTTTTGTTCGTCTTGTTTCGCCTTGTCGTTATTTGTCCGAGGTGTCGCTTTGTTCGCGGCAGTCGCCTGAGACTGTTTCTGCAGAAGCTTCTTGAGCAGTTGCCGATATGGTTGCGACACATTTTGTCTGCGCTGGGGCTGTTGGGCAAAAGCAACCGATGCCAAGAGGATACACCAGGCAGCCAGCAAAAACGCAAGCGCATTGAGCCATTTCCATATGCCGCTCGGCTGAGCTTTCATCGCTACGCTCCGCTCATCTTAACGATTTTTAAACCCTCGACACGCTGCGGTGGACCTGCCTCGCCCGTGCGCATGAAAAACCCACACCGTCCCCTACATTGCAAGATAACACCGATAAACCGCTTGGGGTTTCGGTTTTCGTGCTGGCTAAGCCTCGTGTCGGCGTCAGCGGAGGGCTTGCGACACGAGAAAGTAGATGTAGGCTAGGTACGCAGCCAGTAACGCAGCACCTTCCCAGCGGTACAGACGTCTCTGCAAAAAGATGACTGGTAGCAGAGCCACGGTGACCCCCATCATCCAGAGGGAATCACTGTAAAAAAGGCTCTCCGCGATAGGTAGCGCATCGAGCAGCGAGCTCAAACCGAGGATGCCTAAAAGGTTGAACAAATTGCTGCCGACAATGTTGCTTACCGCTACATCATCGCGGCCGCGTAGGACTGCCACTAGTGAGGCAGCCACTTCCGGCAAACTGGTGCCGCCTGCGACAATTGTCAGCCCGATGATGAGTTCCGACAGGCCGAACACACGCGCCAGGTCTGTTGCACCTTGTACGGTCAGATTCGCGCCGCCGGCTAGCAAGAGAAGCCCGACCACCGTGCAGAGGGTAATCCTAAGCCAACCGGGACCATCGCCGGCGCCTAATTCCTCCAGCTCGGCTTCGAATTCAGCCAATTCTTCGAAACCCATTTGACGACGGACAAGCGACACTGCATAGGTCATAAAGCCGATAAAGAAAGCTACAAATAGCGGACCGTCCAGCCAATTCACTGATAAGTCCTGACTGACTGCTAGAAACATCAGCGTGGCCAAAGTCAACACGGGGTATTCCAGTCGGGCGGTGTTACCTTGGATCACAGGCGGTCGAATTAGGGCTGTCAGGCCTAGGATGAACGTGAGATTGAAGATGTTCGACCCGACCACATTGCCGACGCACAGACACATTGCCGACGCACAGATCTGGACTACCCTGAGCGGCGGCGAGCAGGCTCACGGCCAGCTCTGGCAAGGATGTACCAGCGGCTACTACCGTCAAGCCGATAATAGCCGGCGTCAGATGGAGCCGCCTGGCCAGACCCACTGCGCCCTTCAAAAGCGTATCGCCTCCGATAGCTAGAAGGCCTAATCCCCCTGCGATCAAAACCGCCGGCTGAACATAATCCATATTGCGCCTCGTCTTGTGTTCCTCTTTGTTCGGCCAAAGTACCTGGACGCCTGGGAGGCTAGTAGCTGCCCAGCAGAAGCGTAAGCTTTCTACGCAACTGATGAATGGCCACTGATGCTGGGCTTAGTTTAGGCCTTCGCTGCAGGCCAGCAAACTCAGTTTATCCGATAATCTTCGATTGCCGAGCTTACGGTGGAAGAAGGAGGGCATGAGCCGAGGTGCATGAGGCGCATGCTAATCAGTAATGAATGTCTTCAAAAGATGAGTCAGCTGCGCGCAGCGATTGTGCCTGTTATCGAGTCACCACCGAGAAACGGTAGGAAATCGCCCGCTGCGCGCTTTTCTAGAAACAAAGGAAGGGACTAGGCAACTCCTAGGAAAGCGTGGCTAGGCATAGAGCTTCCGGAGTACTGATCGAACCGGGTAGCCCTGTATTAGACCGCCGGGATGAGCAGATAACCGGCTTGTCCTACTTGGCTGCTGGCTGCTGTACTCCCGCCGGAGGAAGGGCAGCGGGTGCGCCACCCTGTAGGGCACGCAACTCGTTAGGCAGAGGGAACGAAGGCGAAGGGGCGATGTAGTCAACATTGTCTTTGAGATAATGGGCAGAGGGCAAAGTCATACCCCCGATCCAGGTTTGGCAACCTGTTGAACTTAACAAGACAAGGGACAAGGAAAAGAGAACCAATCGTATGCCCATCTTGCCCATACCTTTACCCCGCTTTTCGAGCAAGATCCACGAGTAGACATGGACGGACCAGGCGAGCCTCCGTGCTCACCGCTGGCAGTCCGCCCTTGCCGACCGGCTTCCTACATGCAGCGGATTCTAGTTTCGCCGCGCGCGGTCGGACGACGATCCGTCAACAATTGAATCGGCAATGGGACTGCGATGACTTGAGCGAATGTGCCGACAAAAGCGAGTTTGCGGGGCATCATGATGCGGGCTTCCTCAGGTGAGGCCCGAGACCTTGCCATGCCCACGCATTCGGGATAGCGAAAAGGGACGGCGAGCGAATCACCTCCGGAACCCTGGCTCGCTGGGCACTGCATCTGTGTTTGTCCCATAATAAACCGTGAACTTTCGGCAAGGAGAACCTGAGGAGGCCACAGTGTCGCGACCGAGGTCTGGGCGATCTAGCGAGGTTAGGACGACCGCCACCTATGGGAAAAAAGTTCCGGACAGAAGCGCCTGATTTGCTCAGGGAAGTACACTGGTCCAGTTCGTCGGGCCCACGGCTGCCGATCGTGTGCTTTGCCGATCCTGCGCCTTGCAGCAAGCGCGCGCCCCTCCTGGACGGCTACGCTGCGATGCGTCTTTTGGAACGCTTCCCCACGGACCCCACCAGCCGGGCGGATGGTTTTTGCTTTTCGGCGGCGATGCACACACTGATAGGGGATATTGTCGAGCATGTTTCGGAGTTGGCCCATATACGACCCGAGCAGGTTTTGGTGGGTGTGACGCGGGCGCGAAACCAGCGTCCGGGAGGACTGTACGCTCGGATCGTACCTATGCGCTTTGCAGGCGGCTGCCTGACGACCCAACGCCGCGGCCAGGTATGGCACATGCAACGTTTTTGGCTCGACGAGTGCGAGATACTTTACTTGCTCCATTTTTTTCTGCCCCGCTACGGACACTTGGACTTCGAAGAAAAGCTCGTCACGGTTTTCCACGAGTTGTACCATATTTCACCCGAGTTCAACGGTGATTTGCGACGCTGGGATGGGCCATGTGTTCTACACGGCCGTAGCATCATGGCTTATGATCGGCGCATGCTGGGACTGGCACGCGATTACGTGCGCCTGACGGGAGGCGCTCCGGCCGCTTGGTTTCTGCGCTTGAGTTGGGCGCAGCTCTGTGCGGCAGGCGGCACTGTGTGGGGATACTGCCCCCCTTTGCCCAAACTGCTGCCATGTCAGGCCGGCGTGGATCGCCCGGGCTTGTCGGGCACTCGGTAAAAAAGCAGGTTAGCGGCTGGCACTAGCAGCGCTGGTACTGGGCTGGATCTCGGTCTCCCGCAGGAACTCGGCCGCCTGTTCGGGCGGGATGGGATTGATGTAAAAGCCTGTGCCCCATTCAAAGCCGGCCACTCGCGTCAGCCTGGGAATGATTTCCATGTGCCAGTGATAATGGGGCAGCATCTGAGTGTCGAACGGCGCCGTGTGGATGATGTAGTTGTAGGGCGGCTTGTCCAAAGCGGTCTCGATTTTCAGCAAGATAGTTTTCAGCACCGTCGCCAGTTCTTCCACTTCGATTTTCTGGATGTTTTCAAAGTGGCTGTTGTGCTGTTTGGGCAGTATCCAGGTCTCGAAAGGAAAGCGGCTGGCGAATGGAGCAAAAGCGACGAAATTGGGCATATCTAGGACGATGCGCTTTTCGGTAGCCAGCTCCTGATGGATCATGTCGCAATAAATGCAGCGACCGCGATAATTGTAAAACTCCAGCGATCCGGTCATCTCTTCCCAGACATTGATGGGGACAATGGGGGTGACGATGAGCTGGGAATGACTGTGTTCGAGGGAAGCACCTGCGGCGGCGCCGACGTTCTTGAAAAGCATACCGTACACCAAGCGCGGGTCTTTTTTGAGATCCACGAGACGATCCCGATACACCCAGAAGATTTCGCGGATGTTGTCTTCGCTCAAGTTGGCGATGGATATTTCGTGGTGCGGGCACTCGATGATGACTTCGTGAGCGCCGACGCCGTTCATTTTGTCGTAGATACCCTCGCCACGCTTGTTGAGGTCGCCCTCGACCTGCAGGGCGGGGAATTTGTTGGGGACGACACGCACACGCCACCCGGGGCCGTCCGGACGAGTATTACGCTCGCGATAGGCCAGGATTTCGTGAGGTGTCTTGTCTTCGTTCCCTTCGCAAAAGGGACAAAAAGAGCCGCTGATGGGCTGTGCCTCGAGCCGGGAGAGGATCGGCCGCTTGGCACGGTCCGTGGCAATGATCACCCAGCGGCCCACCACTGGGTCCTTGCGCAATTCCGGCATAGTCAAGCTCCTCAATTGGAGTCGGCCGCCCCAGAGGATCTGCCCAGGCTGCTGCGTCATAGGCGGCTCACTTTCCTGGTCATACATCCCACATAATGCGCTCGAAATCAGGCGACGGACAGGTCAAATCAATCGTCCCATAGCGCGGAGCGCGGTCGCGACTTTGCTTGCCTTCCAGCAGTTCCACGAAAAACTGGATCGGCTGGTCTACGGTCACCCCCAACTCTTCAAAGGGGATGGCTAGTTCCAATACCTGATCGAGGCCCACTTCTACTCCGTTGACCGGCTTGGGATTTTGGCCGTTCCAGACTATCTGCTGGTCGGTCCGACCTGGTTGCAGGAGCCACAGGTCCCGCCCTGCTGGCGCTACGAAGCCAATGCGCACGGCGTCGTAGTCAGCCAGCAAGTCGCGCGCGGGACCTCGGAAGTCCACGCGCAAGATGAGTGCCCGAGGTGTAAAGCCGAAGTACAGTTCCTGCAGAGGTCCAGGTGCTGCCATGGCCATGGTTCCGCGTTCGTCTTCGACCAGATAGCGGCCAGCACCCAGCCATTCGATGGGCGTGCGTCGGCCATTGATGCGTACCTCCAAAAAAGAACGCGGCAGGGTATAAGGTACGCGTGCCGCGCGTTTGCTGATCGGCCGGGCCAGCTCCACCGGGGGTTCTTCGCCCAACAGGAAGTATACGTTTTGCAAGTGCTTGCGAAACAAATAGTCGAAAAGGGCATCCTGGGGGCTGGAGTGCTGGGGCCCGTACCACCAGAACCAATCGCTTCCTTCGGCGACGTAGATTTCTTCCCAGGCTCGCTTCAGCGTCTCTGCAGGTACGACACCGCGCGCCTGACGGCTCTTGAGGTATTCGCGGGTCAGGTGCAAAAGGTCCCAGGCGCTGTTGTCCTCCTCATGGCCTATCCAGATGTCGAAATTGTGATGGATCCAGCTCCCAGCGAACAGCCGGGGCAGGGTCACACGCGCTGGGTTTTCTTGTAAGTAATCGGCGACGCGCACAGTGCGTACGCCTTTGGTATGGGCCAGCCGCCGATACAGAGCGCGCAAAAAAGGTACGCCTTGTTCGGCATAGTATTCCCAGCAGTTTTCCCCGTCCAATATGACGCTAACCAGAGGCAGGCGCGAGTTGCTCTCGGCGATCGCCGTGCGAATGGAACGGAGCTTGCCCAGGAAGTCTTCCGCCGCCAACTCTGCGGAGCTACGGTAATAGTGGAAACCGATGAGGTCGCTCAGTGCGTGGTCGCGAAAAACAATATCCAGCTCGGCATCTCCCTCGACGACGCGGTACGGTCGGTAGAACTCTTGCGGATTGACGATGTATCCCTTGGCATCGCGACGAACCAAGCCGTTGGTGGATTGGTAGAGAATCTCTTCGTCAGTGGCCATCCACCGGAAGCCTGCCCGAGCCACATGAGGGATCATGCCTTGGCAAACCGATCCTTCGGACGGCCACATGCCTGCGGGTGCCCAGCCGAAGACGCTCTGGAACAGTTGGACCGCCTCGCGCAGGTGCCATTCGACATCCTCAGGGTAGCCGATCGTGAAGCGGGGTAAACGCACTTCGGGCATCGCCTCGCGGGCGTATCGCTTGTCCAGTAGCAACGGCACGATCGGATGATAAAAAGGCGTCGTCGTCAACTCCACCTGTCCGCGCTGCGCCAACTGCCGATGCAACGGAATCACTTGCTGAAGCAACTGGACATGTTGGTCGAGGACGTAGAGCTTTTCTTCCTCGGTAAAGTAACGCCCTTTGTGGCGCAGTGAGCGCAAGCCGTCGTTTTTCTCGAAGGCGATGGGATGGATCCAGGCTAAATTGAACAGCACCTGCAAATCGCGCAGGTCGCGCGTATCGAAGCGGCGCCATACGTCCTGGGCACGCGCCTGACCTAGCTGCCGCTTGCGATACAGCTCCTCGTAGCGGGGCCAGGGACGGATCATAGTGGCATGGTGGGCCATGAAAAAGTCGTCGAGTAAACGAAAGACCTGCTCCTGGGACAGCCCGTCCGCCGGCACACGGGTCAGTTCCTGATGCCGATCGCTCCGTCCTTGTTCGGTATACTGCAGCAGCTGTTTGAGCAGACTGGGTACGAGGTTGATGGTACAGCGCACTTCGGGAAACTCGTGCAACAGCATAGCCATGCCGTAATAGTCCTTGACGCCGTGCAGACGGACCCAGGGCATGAGCGTCTGACCGGCGACGTCGTCCGGATAGTACGGCTGGTGCTGATGCCACACCAGAGCAACGGCCACCTCTGCCATGCCTCGATGCCTCGAATCGGCCAGAGCGCTTGGGCGTCAGCGCCGGTGATGTTGGCCTTCGTCGTTCGTTTCACGACACACTGGCAGACTGTTTATACCTGCGTCCGGCCAGCGTCTTTTCGTAGAAGTCCAGGTACAATCGGGCACTACGAGACCAGGACCAATCCTGGCTCATACCGGTTGTTTGCAGTTGGCGCCACACATTCGGACGTTTTCTATAGGTCTCGCAGGCGTGTCTGAGCGTGTGCAGGAAGGCTTCTGCCTTGGGTGGCCCGAAGACGAAGCCAGTGGCCTGCCCGGCGGCCAGACTTTGTTCCGTGCAATCTACGACGGTGTCCTGTAATCCCCCGGTAGCTCGCACTACGGGTACCGTACCGTATCTCAGGCTGTACAGCTGATTCAGGCCGGAGGGCTCGAACCGGCTGGGCATCAGGTAGATATCGGCACCTGCTTCGATGCGGTGAGCCAGCCGCTCGTCGAAAGCGAACACTGCCGCCACGCGGCCAGGCTGACCCCGTGCCCAGCGCTCGAGAAAGTCGTGGAAGCGGCGCTCGCCCACGCCGAGGACGACCAATTGGATATCTTCGGCTTGCAGCTGTGGCGCCGCCTGTTCCAATAGGTCGAGCCCTTTTTGTTCCACCAGTCGCGCTATCATACCCAAAAGCGGCACATCGCCGCGTTGGACCAGTCCCAGTTCGCGCTGCAACTCCCTTTTACAAATAGATTTGCCTTCGGTCACGGTTGCACTGTCGTAGTTGCGCGGCAGATACGGATCGGTCGCCGGATTCCAGCGCTTGTAGTCAACGCCGTTCACAATGCCCACCAGCTTGTGAGAGACGGACCGCAACAAACCGTCCAACCCACAGCCGTACTCGGGTGTTTGAATTTCCCGAGCGTATGTCGGGCTGACCGTGGTCAAACCGTCCGCAAATACGATCCCTCCCTTTAAAAAGTTTACGTGTCCGTAGTACTCCAAGTATCGCCAGGAAAAAAGGTCAGTAGGCAGTCCCGCGACCTGCAGCGCCTCGGCGGTGAAAATACCTTGGTAAGCCAGGTTGTGGATCGTCAAAATGACAGCCGCACAAGCACATGGGTGGCTGCGATAATCTTCCACCTTCAAGTACACCGGAACCAGAGCAGTCTGCCAGTCGTGGCAGTGCACAACGTAGGCAGTTAGATGTAACTCTTGCAGTGCCCACAAGACGGCGCGGCAGAAAAGAATAAACCTTTGTGCGTTATCGGGATAATCGTGCAGGCGACCCTGCGCATCGCGATATTGGTACAAGCTGCCGCCGGTCCCAGGACGATCGCGCTCGAAAAGCTCTTGCTGCTCCACAAGATAAACCGTTACCGAACTTTCCGGCAGGCTGCTCTTCCAGAGCGATACAGGATACCACCGGCCGGATAACCATAGATCGGTGTGCAATCCAGTAGGCTCCAAAGGAGCTACTTGCTTGCACGAATGATAGAGAGGCACAAAGAGACTCACATCGTGGCCGGCCAGTGCCTGGGCGGCAGGAAGCGAGCCTACTACCTCAGCCAGGCCGCCCGTCTTGGCAAAAGGAATAGCCTCGGAAGCTAAATGGACGATCCGCCGCCGGGATCCTCCCTGATCAGTGATCGAGTCATCAGGCATCTTTATTGTGCTACTTTATTGTGCTAACTTTATAGCTTGCCACCCAGTTTGTATCGTCCACGGCCATTGCGGCGGCGCGCATCTCGCTCTGTTGCAGCCGACCACGCTGGCGGGCCGATTTTTTGCTGGTCAATCTAGTCTCATCTGCCTCGGGTTGCAATGCGGGTTGCCCGAGGACCCAGTCGCCTGCACACTTGACAGATCGGTTGCGATTCGCATAATGCAAAGTGCGGGAGGGGCATGTCCCCCGATCCAGTCCCCTGGTTCGGCCGGTTGGACCGATCCGGACGGACAAAGCAGTTCTCGCAGTACGATGCATAAGAATTCGCATGGGGTTTGGTCGTGCAAAGTGCGAGTCGCCGTGAACCGATAAGTTGTTGCTGTTGACCAGACCTGCAGCATCGCTCTGGGGTTGAGTTACACAGGGGTCCGCAGATCGTGTGGATGCACAGCCGGCCCATAAGAACAAGGGCCGGCGAGCGACAAAAAGGACAACCCTTCTATCCGGAGGCGGCTCGGTTTCCGTGCCCCCCTGGAAGCCACCGCTTCCGGATGTCTTTCCCTGACCCGTCGCTTGCGGCGGCATTGGGTATTGCATAGCGCAGAAATCCCCCTTAAGATCATAAAGGGCGGATTCGTGAAGAGGGCATGCCATGAGTACGGCTAACGTTGTACATCTGCCTGCCACCCGGTTGTATCAGGCTTTGGTCCTGTACGATGGGGAATGCCCCCTTTGTATCAAATCGGTTGCCTGGCTGCGCAAGCTGGACTGGCTCAAACGACTGGCCTTCGTCAACGCGCGGGACACAAGCCGACTTCCGCAGACCGATCCGCCGTTAGATCCGCAAAGATTGCTCGAAGAAATGCATTTGGTAACGCCTGACTTATCGAAAGTGTACCATGGCTTTGGCGCCTTTCGCTGGATGGCATGGCGGTTACCCTTGCTGTGGCCTATTGCCCCGTTTCTGTATGTGCCCGGCGTTCCCTGGATTGGCCAAAAAGTGTATCTCGCCGTTGCTAGAAACCGTTTTCACATAGTACCTTGTCACGGAACATGCCAACTACCCCAGGCGTCGAGTGTCTCCCGCACAGAGAGCACGTCGCTCCAAAGGACCTCTGGGCAGCCTAAGCAGGGCGTAGAGGTTCTAAACGGCACTCCAGGGTCGGACCGTTAGCACTGGCAACCCCTGAGCCTATCGGCACGGGGGCAAGGTTGCCGATGGGTGTCAAAAGACAGGTTGCACTGTCCTCTTCGGGCCGTTTGCGTCTGGGTAGTTAGTGCCGGCCATCCGTGGAATCGGCCAAAGAAGTGACCCTGCGCGGCACTGCACTGGACCAGGGCGTCTTCGAGGTCGGTTTCTTTTGCCTGCCTGGGACTTGCTCGCCGTCACTCGTATGACTACAACGCGGCCTTGGAGTTTTCATGGGTATTCGAGACAGGGGGCATGGACGGTGGAGCTCTACGATCAGATCCAGGAAGCATGCGGCTTTATCAGGCAGCACTGGACCGAGAAGGCACGGGTAGGCATCGTTCTAGGCACCGGATTGGGGGGGCTGGCGCAGGAAATTCACACAGACGCGGCCCTGGAATATGAGAAGATACCACATTTTCCCCGTGCAACCGTCATGACTCACGCCGGCAGGCTGCTCCTTGGGAAGCTCGCAGGCCGATCTGTTGTCGCTATGGAGGGCAGGTTTCACGCCTACGAAGGGTATTCGCTCAAACAGATCACTTTCCCAGTGCGCGTCATGAAGGCGCTCGGTGCCGAGGTACTCATTGTGAGCAACGCTTGCGGTGGCTTGAATCCCCAGTTCGACAAAGGGGACATCGTCCTCATCGAAGACCACATCAACCTCATGGGAGACAACCCGCTCATCGGGCCCAACGACGAGAGGCTGGGGCCGCGCTTTCCGGATATGTGTTTTGCTTATGACCGCCACTTGCTGGCGCTGGCCCTTGCGATTGCCCGCCGAGAAGGCATCGCCTGTCACAAAGGAGTCTACGTGGCCGTCCCGGGTCCCAACCTGGAGACACGAGCAGAATACCGGTTTTTGCGGAGCATAGGGGCCGACGTCGTCGGCATGTCAACCGTCCCGGAAGTGCTCGTCGGCGTCCATGCTGGGATGCGCATACTCGGCATTTCGGTGATCACCGACATGTGCCTGCCGGATGCATTGCAGCCGGTGGATATAGACGATATCATCGCGACTGCGAAAAGGGCAGAAGGGGCCCTGCGCAAGCTGGTGTGCGGCGTGGTGGCTTCGCTGTGAGCGTGCCCGATGGCAACGGGTTGCCGATGCGCTCATCTACGAGGGACTTACTCGGTGTGGCAATCGCTTGTCTGTACCCTTTCTTGGCGGCTCTTTGCTACTTTGTTTGGTTAGCAGGCCAGCCGTTCATCGTGCCGGTTTATTTCGTTGCCAAGCTGGTTCAGTTTCTCTTCCCGATAGTCTGGCTGGTAGCGAGCGGGCGGCGGCTCGAGATAGGCTGGTCCAGACGCGGACTCGGCCTGGGTGGCTTTTCCGGACTGCTCATAGGCACAGCCAGCGTGACCCTTTACCATTGTGTTTTGCGCGACCTAACGGTTTTTGCCACCCTCCGCTTACGGGTGTGGGAAAAAGTCGAGCAGATCGGGGCCGCTACGCCGGGCCGTTTCGCCCTCATGGCACTGTTCATTTCCGTAGTGCATTCCTTTCTCGAGGAATATTATTGGCGTGGCTATGTCTTCGGGGAACTGAGACGCTACACCAGCCTGGCGACTGGGGCGTGGTTATCCGGTTTCGCTTTTGCGTTACACCATGCCATAGTGCTGGGTGTATATTTTGGTGCTGGTGGAGGATGGATCTTAGTGGTCATTTTTACCCTGTGCGTCGCCGTGGGCGGCGCCTTCTGGGCGTGGCTCTACGAGCGACAGGGCTCATTGCTCGGCCCGTGGCTGAGTCACTTTTTCGTGGATGTGAGTCTGATGCTTGTCGGTTGGGACGCTGGACGCGAGCACTGGACCTAAAGACTGCACCAGGAGGAAGGCATGTCCGAGCCGTTGGAGAGTACTCGAGATGATTGGCGGGAAGTGCTGATACGCGAGCTGATGGGACGCGCCGTGGTGCGCGGTCCGATCCGGCTGGCATCGGGACAAATCAGTGACTTTTACATAGACGCTCGCATGGTCAGTCTGTGGTCCGGCGCCGTTGCAGCGATCGGCGAGGGTTTTTATCGGATAGCTCAACGCCATCGGGTAGACGCATTGGGCGGGCCGGAGACGGGAGCCATTGCCCTGGTGACCGCGGCAGTCTATCGTTGTGCACTCGCCGGTCGAACTATGGAGGGCTTTTTTGTTCGGCGCAAGCCTAAAGAGCACGGCACGCAAAAACGCATCGAGGGCAATTTGCGTCCGGGCATGCGGGCAGCCATTCTGGAAGACGTCATTACCACAGGCGGTTCGGTTGTGGATGCCATCGAAGCTGTGCGCCAGGCCGGAGTTACTATAGCTTGCGTGGCTTGTATACTGGACCGATTACAAGGGGGCGGCGAGCGGATTACAGCCCTGGGCATCCCCTTCGAGCCACTTGTGACAGTCGCTGACTTGGGCCTGGCATGATGGTTTTGTGCCGGATGCAGGATGGCACGTTTGCACAACTGAGTAGCCGATCTGCGTCGGGGCAATTTGGCTTTTATGCGCTTTGGATCAAGGCGGCGCGTCCACCCCAGGTTCGGGCAATTTGTATATGCCGCGGACGCGATATTCACTGACGTGTAAAGGAGTGCCACCTTGTTTGTCGGCGCCAGGCATGCCGACTACCCACACATCGGTGCTGATCTCGAACATTTGGCTCTGGATCGGTAGGGAAAAGCGCAAATGCCATAGGCCCCGTTCCTGCCGGTCATCGAGCAAATAAGCATCGGGCATGCTAGGACGCATGTTGACTGTCTTGTGACGCGCTAGTTCTTGACTAAACGTGTTGAACACGTACGCGAACTGCTCGACCGGGGAAGCGACGACCACGAAAGGTGCCGGTTGAGGGATGCCCGGGAACGCCCATCCGACCCAGGCGGTCACCTGTAAAGCGGCCAGTTCGCGTTGCTCGCCCGGGCTCAGGCAGATGCTCTGAGCAGTGGGCGTGTCGCCCTTCAGTATGTGTTGCACGCGGGCTTTCATTTTGTCGTGCGTCCAGTAATAAAGCGTTTTGGTACTCTCCAGGTAGGCGTCGTACAATTGCCGTCCGTACGGGGTGTAGCCGCGCTTGCTTTCGTCGGGGACGAAAGCCACGCGATCGAAACGCCACATGCGACGCACACTGCCTTCGCCCACCTGGACCATTTCGCCGCTCACGTGCAGATCCACTTGGCTTTCTTCTTGCGGAGTGAAGATGGCATAACGGTGGGCCAGGGTATAGCGTCCCTTGTCGTAGAAAGGTGTCGAACTGCCGCGGTGTTCCCAGCGAGCTCTCGCACCGTATCGCAACATGAGGCTGATGAATTGGTCCTTGCGAAACACATCGAACATGCTATAGCCACCCTGGCGGAAGTGCACGCGCAGTCGCTGCAGATCGTCCGGCCGGAAGGGAATCTGACGCGAGTCGGGTGCCAACGAGTCGAGAAAAGCCTCGCCCTCTTTGCCCTCTTGCAATTTGTGCAAAAATTGCTCGAGGAAGGCGCGCGATTCGCGATGGATGACCCAGGAGGTGAGCACCTGGCGCGTCGAGAAGCCGAGCAACGAGACGAGAGCGATAACGATGCCGACGCCGGCCACTGCCTGTCCGGCCCAGACGTCGTGCGCGCGGGCAATGCGCCAGCGCGCGAAAGCCCCCACCACAATCGCCGGCACCGCGAACAAGATCAATAGCCACAGCCATTCGAAAACAAAGATACTCAGCGAGCAGAGAGCCAGTACCACGGCAACGATACTGGCTGGATGCAGCGGCCGATAGGCTTCCGCAGTCGGTCGCTCGACGGTCGAAGGTGTCGTGCTCATGCCCACTTCCCCGATATTGCTACTGCCGAACAGCCAGGTCCATGGCCTTCGCAGCCCGACGGCTACTCCTGAAAACTATCGGATACGTCGCCGGCCATGGCTTGACGGAACAGCTCCTGAGTAGAAACGGACTTTTCGCGCACCTGGCCACTGGTATCCAAATAAATACGATCTTGGAGGATTTCCTGGATGACGATGGCCATATGGTCGTTGGTCTTGAGATCCACCAAAGGCTTGGCCCCACGCTTGAGGGCGATGAGCCGTTTCTGGATGAGCGTGGCCAGCTTGAAGCGCCCGCCCACTTTGTTGACGATCGCCTCCTCTTTCAGCTCGTCCAGCATAAGACCTCCTTCCTAACAGGATAGGCACGCCCGCAGCGCCGCGGCGGCTCGTTCCAGGTCGTCATTGACGATCACACAATCGTAACGCGCAGCCTGTTGCAATTCGTACTGCGCAGTCTGCAAGCGACGCTGCAGGCTTTCTTCCGACTCGGTACCACGCGCCCGCAGGCGTTTTTCGTAGTCGGCCAGTGAAGGCGCCATGACGAAAATACACTTAGCCTGTGGATAGAGCCGGCGCACTGTATCGGCCCCTTGCACGTCTATTTCCAACAACACGTCTATACCCTGAGCCAGGTACGGCTCCACTTCCGAGCGCAGCGACCCGTAGCGATGGCCGTGCACGTGTGCCCATTCGATAAACTGATCGTTGTGGATTGCCTGGTCGAACTGATCCGGCGTCCAAAAATAATAATCTATACCGTGACGCTCGCCCGGCCTAGGGGGGCGCGTAGTTGCCGAGACCGACACATGGATAGGCCGTGGTAGGTCGGCCAAGGCCCGAGCGACCAGGGTGGATTTGCCGCTCCCGCTGGGACCGCTGACGACGAACAGTCTACCTGGTTTTGCGAAGGTCTGCGATGGCTCTGGCACGCCGGTCACTCGACGTTTTGTACCAATTCGCGCATACGATCCAGGATGCCCTTGAGTTCTACCACGTGTTGGCTGATCAGCACGTCGTTCGCTTTGGTACCCATGGTATTGACTTCTCGGACCATTTCTTGGACGAGGAAATCAAGCTTTCTGCCCGGGCTGATCGTTTCCTGGAGCGCCTGTCGGAATTGTTCCAGATGACTGGCCAAGCGCACGATTTCCTCGCGGATGTCGCTGCGCTCGGCGAAAATGGAAACCTCCTTGATCAGATCCGCCGGGGACACGGGGATCCCGGTCTGGTCGAGCAATTCGCGGACACGGTCGCGGAGCTTGTCGCGATAGCCGATCACGACTTCCGGGGCGCGCTCTTGCACACGTTGCAAGCGACTGGCAGCCTGACCGGCGAGGTCCTCGAGCTCCCGTTGCATGGCAGCCCCTTCTTCGCGGCGCATGGCCTGCAAGCGCTCCAACGCCTGTTCCAGTGCTGGAAGAATGGCGCGCCAATCGTCGGCCAGATGATCGGCTTGGTCTCGAGGCTCCAAGACAGCGCCGGGCAGGATCAGCAAATCGCGCAAATGGACAGGCGCGGCCGGGTCGAGCATATTTTGCAACTGCCGGGCTTGGTCCAGGTAGCTTCTCAAAGCGACCGTGTTGAGCCGGTAGTCCTGGGCCTCGGGCTGCCGGTGCACCCGCAATTGCACCTGGATCGTTCCCCGACGGATTTGCTTGCGCACGACATGGTCAATTACCGGCTGCAGCAGTCCGTAAGGCTCGTTGGCACGCACCGTCAGCTTGAGATAGCGATTGTTGAGGGCACGGATCTCGACGACGGCCTCGATGCTCTCGGTGACTATGCGCCCCTCTCCAAAGCCGGTCATGCTCAGAAGCACGCTAGCACTCCCTGATCGAGGGCGTTCATTCGCCCCGCGTTATTGCGGTGCGCGTCTGCGGCTCGGGACGCTCTTGCACCCAGATGATGAGGCAACTGAAAAAAATCCAAATGGCAGCTAGGATCAATGTGACCCGTGTGAATGCATCGCCGGCACGCGAGCCGAAGGGACTGGAACTGCCTGCGCCACCTAGCGCGCCGATAAGCCCGCCGCCCCGTCCGCGTTGAATAAGTACAATGCCGATAAGAATAATGCTCAAAAGAATGAGCAACGCGTACAAAAATACCTCCAGCCACGTCATGGTTCGCCTCCTGCGAGGAAATTAACGTTTTGCTCAGCCGCTCGACCGAGGCAGTCCCTTTTATCCTTCGAGCAATTAGGCGCTGCTGTTCTCTATCTTGCCCGCGGCGGATGTCGGCTCGGTGCCAGGCGACCGCTGACTGCGCTTGCCGACGGACGATGCATCTACGAACCGATGCCTTGCCCATGGGTAAGCGCGCCGGCAGGATGAGCCGTAGCCGCTGACAATGTCTTGCGCCCCCAGCTACTTCCAGTATATCGCGCCACAGGGATAGGCGAAAAGACCAGAGCGACGAGGTCCGTGCCATCGGCAGCTGGTCCCCATGGGGCTACGCTGCAAGTACTGCGCGAGTTTTCAGGTTTTAGCCCGTCGCGCTGCCTGGACGATTTGGGTGAATTCGTTGGCTTGCAAACTGGCACCGCCTACGAGGAGGCCATCCACGTCCGGCTGCTGCACAAGGGAGAGAGCGTTGTCAGCACGCACACTGCCGCCGTACAGAATGCGGCAGCTTGCCGCCACCTGTTGGCCGGCATGGTGCTCGACCCACTGACGCACGAAGGCGTGCATTTGTTGTGCCTGTTCGGGTGTCGCGTTATGTCCGGTACCGATTGCCCAAACCGGTTCGTAAGCGATCGCCAGTTCGTCCCATTGGGCAGCGGTCAATTCTGTCAGGCACGCGTCGAGTTGGCGTCTCAGAACGTCGGTAGTTCGATCGGCCTGCCGTTCGGCGAGCGTTTCCCCGACACAAAAAAGCACGCGCAGTCCAGCGCGCAGCGATTCCAGGACTTTGCGCCGTAGAAAATCGTCGCGCTCGCCCAGGATATGCCGTCGCTCGCTGTGGCCCACCAGCACCCAGCGGCACCCTGAGTCCAATAGCATCAAGGGGCTTACTTCGCCTGTGTAGGCGCCTTTGGCGGCAGGATAAACATTCTGGGCGCCTACGACCACTGGGGATCCGAAGAGCGCGCGATAGACTCGCGTCAGGTAGGGAAAAGGCGGGAAGACGGCCAAGTCCATGTCGTTATAGTCTGCCAGCGATCGAGCCAAGGAATGAGCCAGTGCCTCGGCCTCTGTACCCAGGGTGTTCATCTTCCAATTGCCGGCGACGAAGAGTCTTCTCATGACGTCGTCACTCCTTCGCGAGATCGGTACGCTGCGTCACGGCGCGGCGGCACTATGACGCGCCCCAGTACATCGGCCAAGCGCTTGATGTCTTCCATCAGCCGGCCAAAGGCTTCGGGGAGGAGCGCCTGGGGCCCATCGGAAAGAGCCTTTTCGGGACACGTGTGGACTTCGACATGGATGCCATCGGCACCCGCAGCTATGGCTGCTCGTGCCATCGCCGGTATCAAGTCCGGTCGGCCGGTAGCGTGGCTGGGGTCCACGACAATCGGCAAGTGGCATTGGCCTTTGACATTGGGCACTGCTGCCAGATCGAGCATGTTGCGCGTCGAGTCCTCGAAGCTGCGTACGCCGCGCTCGCAGAGCACCACTTGGGAATTACCTTCGGACAATATATACTCGGCAGACATGAGCAAATCACGAACTGTAGCACTCATGCCGCGCTTGAGGAGCACCGGTTTGCGCGTTTGCCCCACTTCGCGCAAAAGATCGAAATTCTGCATATTACGCGCGCCGATTTGCAACATATCGGCATAACAGGACACCAGGTCCACTTGACGCGGGTCCATCACTTCGGTGACGACGGGCATGTCGTATTTGGCGCCGACGTCGCGCAATATTTTAAGACCGGCTTCTCCCAGTCCTTGAAAGCTATAAGGGCTGGTGCGGGGCTTGAATGCTCCGCCGCGCAGTATGTTGGCACCTGCCGTTTTGACACAAGCCGCTATTGCGTCCAGGAGTTCGTAACTTTCCACTGCGCAAGGGCCGGCGATGATGGCCAGGCACCCGGCGCCTATGCGCACGCCGCCTACGTGCACCAACGTGTCCTCGGGACGAAACTCGCGGCTAGCCAGTTTGAAAGGTTTCATAATGGGCAAGACCTGTTCCACACCAGGAATGGCCAGCAGCGGTTCGGCTTGCAGCTTGGTTTCGTCTCCTATGACGCCGATGATCGTACGATGTTCTCCCTGACTGACATGCGGGCGCAGGCCGAGCGCCATGATACGCTCGATGACATGGTCCATCTGTTCACGAGTAGCACCGGGTTTGAGCACGATGATCATACCTCACCTCGATCTAGCTCGGCTGCTGTGTTCGCACTTCGGTTTGTGCCCGGGCGACCGTTGGATGCGCCAGTCTGCTGGCGTGCCAGCTCCGCGCCGATCATTCCGGCGAGATGCGCTCGTCGTGGGCGGCAGGCACCCGACGGGCACGGTCGCTGCGTCGTACGGAGGCAAACTACTCCAGAAGGCTTCCTCGCGTCGCTAGAAATTTTTACAGGAAGCGAGCGTGTGGAGCAACCACGGTCCGTTGGGCGCCGTTACGATGACAACTAGCCCTCGTCGGCGGGGGCAGGTCCGACGTACAATAGGCACATAAACGTGCCTGCTTAGCATAGTGCTCACCGGGGTCAAAGGTGCATCCATGGACAATGGCGAGCGAACCTGTCTGCCGATCGCTCGGAACAAGGTCTGCTGGCATCGGCTCGTAGCCCTATGTGCTCCGCTAGTGGTCTGTGCCATTGTTGTCGTCCCGTCGCGGTCCAGTGGTCAACCCGGCGTGGGTGTCGTGTATGTAGAGCCGGTGCTGGAGCGCGAGGTCCGGGCGGGACGGACCTTGGTCGGGACGGTCACGCCACTACGGCAGGCGCTGGTGGGCAGTGCCGTTGCCGGACGGGTCCAGGAATACCTGGCCGAGGAAGGCAAACGGGTGCGTCGTGGAGATGTCCTGGCGCGGTTACAGACCGGTGTCGTTGCCGCCGAAGTGGAGCTGGCTCGTGCCCAACTCAAGCTACGGCAAAGCGAACTGGAAGAGCTACTCAACGGGTCTCGCAAAGAAGAAGTCCAACAGGCACGGGCTCACATGGAAAACATGAAAGCCCTGATGCAATACCGGCAGAATCGGCTGGAACGAGCCCGAGCTGCTCGGCTGGGGACCTCACCCGAGGAATTGGACGAGGCACTCTCTCTGGCCCAACAGGCCGAAGCAGCTTATCGCGAGGCACATGCCGCCTGGCGGCTTATCGAGGAAGGCCCGCGACGCGAGAGGATAGATCAGGCCCGTGCGCGTGCCCAGGCTCAGGCTGCCGAACTGCAGCGCCTCGAGGAGATCATGGCGCGCTTCACATTGGTAGCTCCTTTCGACGGCTACGTGATCGCCGAACATGCCGAGGTCGGCAAATGGCTCAATCCAGGCGATCCGGTAGCAGAAGTCGCTGCGCTCGACGAAGTGGATGTCGAAGTGCCTGTGCCCGAGGACGACGTGGTGCGCCTCAAGATCAGCGATACGGCGCGCGTGGAAATTCCCGCGCTCGGCGCCTCCTGGAGCGGCCGGATCGTGTCCATCGTCCCCCAGGCTCACGTGCGCTCGCGCACTTTTCCGGTCAAGGTGCGGTTGGCCAATCGCTTGGAGCAAGAGGCTCCCGTCATCAAAGGCGGCATGTTCGCCCGCGTCACCTTTTCGACCGGTAATCGGCACAAGGCCTTGCTCGTGCACAAAGATGCAATCGTGTACGGCGGATCTGCACCGGTCGTCTATGTGATCGAGCAAGAGGGCGACCGAACCATCGTCCGCGCAGTGGTCGTAGAACTGGGAGTCGCCGAGGGCGATTATATCGAGGTTCACGGCGCGGTGCGTCCGGGGCAGGAGGTGGTAGTGCAAGGCAACGAACGGCTGACACCGGGCCAGCCCGTACGGGTGCAACCACGCACTGCTTCCCCTGACCGGGCTCGAGCCACACCACGTCCTTGAAGCAGGAACCGGCCATGCACTGGATCAAGGCCCTCATACGCAATCCCGTCAAGGTCGCCGTGGGCGTGCTTCTGGTCATGCTATTTGGCATCATCGCCTTGTGGCGCATGCCCATACAGTTGACCCCCGAAATCGAAATCCCCACCATTACCGTGGAAACGCGTTGGCCCGGAGCCAGTCCTCACGAAGTGGAACGGGAGATCGTTCAGGAACAGGAGCGGCAGCTCAAAGGCGTCGAAGGGGTCACCAAGATCACGTCCGAATGCATGGATTCTTTGGGCCGCATCCGCTTGGAGTTCGCTGTGGGCACCGACATGCGCGAGGCGCTGCTGAAGGTCAACACCCACTTGCAACAAGTGCGGCAGTATCCCGAGGATGCCGACGAGCCGGTCATTCGTACCGCCAGTCTATCGTCGCGTCCTATTGCTTGGTTCATTCTGACCCCGCGACTGCCGAAGGATGCCGACTTGCGACAATTCGCTGCTGCCCATCCGCATTTGGCAGACGAGGTGGAGCATATCCGCCGGGCGGCCAACGAAGGGGTCATGCTGGTGCGGCTCGAAGAAGCTGCAGCGCGCTACCCGGAATTGCGCGTGTTGCTGCCTCCAGCCGTGGATGTGACCTTATTGCGCAAATTCGCCGAGGATGTCATCGAGGCGCGGTTCGAGCGCGTGCCCGGGGTCGCTGAAGCCAACATTCTGGGCGGCCGCGACGAAGAAATGCACGTCATCGTGGATCCGCAAAAACTGGCCGCGCGCAAACTGACCATCCTCGACGTGCGCCACGCTTTGCGAGGCCAGAATAAAGATACCTCCGGCGGCGATGTCTGGGAAGGCAAGCGGCGCTATGTCTTGCGCACCTTGGGTCGTTATCGTCGTCCCGAAGACGTGGCACAGACTGTTATCGGTTACCAGGATGGGGCCCCGGTATATGTGTGCGACGTGGCCGAAGTACGCCCTGGGTTTCACAAGCCCGAAAGCATCGTACGCCGTTTCGGCGCGCGCCGCCTGTCCATCAACTGCATCCGCGAAATCGGGGCCAATGTCCTGGAGGTCATGGATGGGTTGCGCGCCGCCTGCAGGGAACTGAATGCCGGCGTGCTCGCCCAACGAGGTCTGCAGCTGGTGCAGGTGTACGACGAGACCGAGTACATTTACGCCGCCATCCATTTGGTCCGGGACAATATCTTGCTCGGTAGCGTACTCACCGTGGGGGTGCTGCTGGTTTTCCTCAAAAGCGGGCGCTCCACGCTCATCATCGGCCTGGCGATTCCGACGAGCATCATCGGTGCTTTTTTGGTTCTGTCCCTCATGGGACGCTCGCTCAACGTGGTCAGTTTGGCCGGAATGGCCTTCGCGGTCGGTATGCTCGTGGATAACGCCATAGTGGTACTGGAAAATATTTACCGGCATCGTCAGCTAGGGAAAAGCGCCTGGCAGGCGGCTGTGCAGGGCACCACCGAGGTTTGGGGCGCCGTATTGTCGTCCACCTTGACCACGCTGGCTGTTTTTTTGCCCGTGCTTTTCGTACGCGAAGAAGCAGGGCAGCTGTTTTATGACATTTCGCTGGCCATCAGCGCTGGGGTAGGGCTGTCGTTGGTGGCTGCTTTGACCGTCATTCCCGTTTCAGCACCTCGTTTGTTAGCCGCAGGTGCGGTGCGGTCTGTGCCACTTGGTACCACGACTCCGCAGGACCAGGGCGACGGCCGCACCAGGATAGTGCCGCACGACCTCGAGCACACTGCGGATACTCACGACCGGCCTATGTGGCGTACCAATCGAATTCTGGCGACGATATGTCGCCCGCTCGATAAGTTCGGCCGGGCTTTTTCTGCCCTCATTGGGCATATCAACGACTGGCTGCTTCAGAGTGTCGTCTATCGTTCGATCGTGGTTGCGCTGTTCGTGTTCGGGAGTTTGGCTCTTTGCTGGCTCACGGCACCACACGTCGAGTATTTGCCTTCGGGCAATCGCAATCTGGTTTTTGCCAATCTGCAGCCGCCGCCTGGTTATAACCTCGACGAAATGATGCGTATCGCCGAAGAGATCGAAAAGCGGCTACGCCCGTACTGGGATGTGGATGCCGGTGTGGTGGCGCCTGGCACCGGAGTTTATCCCGCCATTTCGGATTACTTTCTAGTAGCACGCGGTCGGCAGATGTTCGTTGGCGTGCGTTCGGCCGATCCGAGTCGAGTCGGTGATCTCGTGCCGCTGATGCAACAGGTGACTTCCGGAATCCCAGGCGTCCTCGCTGTGGCCAAACAATCGAGTCTCTTCGAGCAGGGTCTGGGTGCGGGACGCACAATAGATATCGAGATCACCGGCCCCGAATTGCCCACGCTGGTACAGTTGGGACGACAGGTGTTGGCCCAGGTACGCCAGCTTTTGCCCCAGGCGCAAGTTATCCCCTTGCCCAGCTTGGATTTGGCCAGTCCCGAGATTCATGTGGTCGCCAAACGTGAGCAGGCGGCGGACATGGGCTTGACCACCGAAGAATTGGGATACATCGTGGACGCCTTGGTAGACGGTGCCTATGCGACCGATTATTACGTCGGCAGTGACCGGATAGATCTGCGTATCGTAGGGCAAGCCGAGTTGGCCTCCCGTTTCGAAGACCTGCGCAGCTTGCCGGTAGCCGTACCGACAGGCGATATCGTTCCACTGGGCAGCCTGGCCGATATCCACATACGCAGCGGGCCGGAGCAGATCAACCATCGCGAGCGTCAGCGCGCCATCACTATTCAGGTTTCCCCGCCGCCCAGCCTTGCCCTCGACGAAGCGCTCCAGCTCATCGAGGAGCATATCGTCGCGCCCCTGTCGGCGAGCGACGACCTGGAGCAGGGCACGTATCGCATCAATCTGTCGGGCACGGCGGATAAGCTCCGGGCTACTTGGGAGGCGCTGCGTTTTAACTTCGTTCTCGCAATACTGATTTGCTATTTGCTGATGGCTGCTCTTTTCGAGTCATGGCTTTATCCGTTCGTAGTCATACTGAGCGTGCCGACCGGATTGGCAGGGGGCTTCCTTGCACTGGCGCTATTGAACCGTTTTGTGCTCGCGCCTTTGGACGTGATCACGATGCTGGGCTTCGTGATCATCGTGGGCACGGCCGTGAACAACCCCATCCTCATTGTCGAGCAGGCGCTCATCCACATGCGCCAGGAAAGAAAAGACCTGCGCAGAGCGGTCTTGGAAAGTGTGCAGAATCGCATCCGGCCTATCTTTATGACTACGGTAACTACCGTCTTCGGTTTGATTCCCCTCGTGGTAGCTCCAGGCGCCGGCAGTGAGTTGTACCGGGGTCTGGGCGCGGTGGTCCTGGGCGGACTTCTTTATTCCACGCTGGTGACTTTGATCCTGATCCCGGCGTTTTTGACGCTCGTCTTGCAGGCCAAGGATAAGCTCGCGATACTCGTGGGCGTACGATCGAGAGGCACAGAAGCGATAGGATATCCGGTCCCGGCTCGCCGGTATGGTTCGCTTGCCGCCGCGCCGGGGCAGCAGACGCCCGAACCGAGTGCGCATTGATGGTCCAGCCATGTCGGCTCGAGGGAACAGGATGGTTGGCCGTTCCAGCGAATCGAAACCGGACGACACCGGCGATGTCGAGCAGACACCGCTGTATCGCGAATGTGTCCATCTGCCGCACCACAGGTACGATGTGATCATCGGTACTGACTGTCTGAACCTTGTGCCGCAGGAGTGGCAACGATTGGGACACTGGTCGCGTGTGGTGGTCGTAGCCGATAAGCAGGCCGAGCGCTATGCCGCCCGGATCGTCGAGTACGCCTCGCACGCAGGTGCCGTCGTGGAGTGCACTACGGTGCCTCCGGGAGAGATCTCGAAATCACTGGCCGAAGCCGAGCGTCTTTACGATTTTTTGATCGCGGTGGGAGCGGATCGCCGGACGCTCTTGGTGGCTGTCGGCGGGGGTATGGTCGGGGACCTGGCCGGTTTCGTAGCCGCCACATACGTGCGGGGCATCTCCTGGATCGTGGTGCCCACGACTTTGCTGGCTATGGTGGACAGCGCCGTCGGTGGCAAGGTCGCTATCAATCGGCCCCAAGCCAAGAACATAGTCGGTGCCTTCCACCAACCGATCCTGGTCGTGGCGGACACCGACACCTTGGCCACTTTGCCGGATCGCGAATACCGTAGTGGATTGGCCGAAGTCGTGAAATACGGCCTGTTGGGAGACCGGACTTTGTTCGAGCGGATCGAGGCATCGGTGCCGGCGCTACTCGGCCGGCAGCCGGACGTCTTGCGGCAAGTGATCGCTCGCTCAGTGGCTCTCAAGGCGCGGATCGTCGAGGCCGACGAACGCGAGCTCAGCCACCTGCGCGAGGCCCTCAATCTGGGCCATACTTTCGCCCATGCGCTGGAGGCCGACCGCGGCTATCGGGAGTGGTTGCATGGAGAAGCCGTAGCCGTGGGTCTGGTGTGTGCCCTGCGCCTAGCTTGTCGCAGAGGTCTGATCGAATCGGCTTTGTGCCAGCGTCTGATAAGTTTGCTCCAGGCTTTGCATTTGCCGGTCCGGCTGCCGCTAGGTTGCGATCCTGGGGAATTGCTGGGTCTTATGCGGCGGGACAAGAAAGCACGTGCCGGGCGCTTGCGCTTTGTGTTGCCGGTCGCCTTCGGCCAAGTCCAAGTCTTCGATGACGTGCCTGACGAGGACGTGTTGGCGGTGCTCCACGAGGCCCTGCAATAGCCTAAAGCACCGTGTACGGGCAAAGCGATGTCTTCGGCAGAAGTAGAAGCAGAGTGGCTAGCTTTGCTGGCCCTGCGGCAAATCCCGGGGCTGGGCCCCAAGTTGGCCGCGGCGCTGGTGCAACATTTCGGTAGTGCACAGGCAGTGGCCCGTGCCACTGTGGACCAGTTGACCCGTAGCGTGCCTCGCATGTCAGCGGAGGTAGCCGGTCAGGTCGTGAGCCGTCTACGGAGCGATATCGGGGCTCGAGAATTGGAGCGCGTGTGCCGCTTGGGACTCGCTCTGGTCCACCGGCGTGCTGCCGAGTTTCCGCCCTTGCTCAGGCAAGTCGAATCGGCACCGCTATTCCTTTATGCGCGCGGTCTATTGCGCGCTGACGAAGATCGGACTGTGGCCATCGTGGGGACGCGGCAATGCACGCCCTACGGCACTCGCATAGCGGAGGAAATCGCCCGCGGGTTGGCCTTACGGGGCTACACGGTAGTCAGCGGCCTAGCCCTCGGCATTGATACTGCAGCCCATCGGAGTGCCTTGCAAGCAGGCGGCCGAACCGTTGCCGTGCTGGCAGGCGGCTTGGGGCGTCTTTATCCTCCCGAAAACCGACCGCTCGCCGAGGCGATCGCGCGACAGGGTGTGTTGTTCAGCGAACATCCGGTTGAAATGCCGGCTTTGCGCGAGCTTTTCCCCGGGCGCAATCGGCTCATGAGCGGTATGAGTCGGGCTGTCGTGGTGGTCGAGGCACCAGAACGCTCCGGCGCCCTCATCACGGCCAAACACGCAGCAGATCAGGGGCGCGATGTCTTCGTCGTGCCGGGACGGGCAGATAGCTTCGCCAGCTCCGGCTGCCTGGCCTTGCTGCGTCAGGGAGCTACCCTGGTGCGCAACGTCGAGGACGTCTTGGAATCGCTGGGCGAGCCCACACCGGCCGAACGCCCCGCGCCGCCGAGCATGGGGAACAGCTCGGTGCCTGGCACGGAACCAATGGCGTCCGATACCGGCTCGCCGTCGTCAAAACCACCCGCCCCGGTGCCGTCGGATCTTTCGGAGGAGTTGCGTCGTCTCCTGGAGGCGGTGTCCGACGAGCCAGTTTATGTGGAGGAGTTGATCGAGAAGATGGGCCAGCCGGCACAACAAGTTTGCCGAAACCTGACATTGTTGGAAATCAAAGGCCTCGTGCGACGCCTTTACGGCAATCGGTACCAACGCCTGCACCCAGGTTGATGCTATCCTTGGGGCAAAGGGCCGTTTGCCGAACTCAGGCGATTGCATCCGCTGTCCTCATCGTAATGCGCGCGCTTGCCAGGACAGGTGGAGCTGGGACGGCATCGCTAGTCCGGTGCCGAACGCCCGGACTGTCGCAATGAATCGCGAAAGGACAGGGGCGGCGCTATGACTTTGCGCTGGTGTATCGTCCGACTGGTGTGGTTTCGCGAGATTGTAGACCAAGTCCGGGATCGCCGGACGCTTTTTATGCTCGTTTTCGTGCCCCTGTTACTGTATCCCGGGTTGGCTTTTCTCATGTCGCGCGTGGCGCTTTTGTTCGCCGAACAACCTGTCACGGTAGCCTTGAGTGGGCCGTTGGACTTCCTCCGAGGACAAGGACTACCTCCGCTGATCGAACTGGCCGGCGACAAGTCCGCCAGGTTTCGAGCGGAGCTGTTCGACAACCGCGAGGAGCAAAAGCTGGTGCGCATAGTCCTTGCCGAGGAGGACGAGGCGAGCCAATTAGTGCAGCGGGGGGAGGTGGATCTAGTAGTCATTTTCGATCGGCAGGCGCTCGATCGGCTGCGGGCCGGCGAGCGAACGCCCGTCCGCTTTCGCTTGCGCAAAGAGAGCCCGGTCCAGATACGGGCAGCGGGCCAGCAGAACGTGGCCGCGGCTAGCCAGCCGGACGAGCCATTGCTGAACTCTACCGACGATCGGGCGCGGATGGCTTTCGTGCGCGTGCGGGATGTCCTGCGTGCCTGGGAGAAAAGCATCGTAGCTTCGCGATTGCGGGAACGCGGCTTGCCCGCCGAGTTCCATCGCCCCCTCGTGCTGCCGCGTTTGGAACACAAATCCGAGCGATTGTGGTCGCGCCTGTTTCCGTTTCTGATCGTCATGATGTCGCTGACCGGCGCGCTTTACCCAGCGATAGACCTGTGCGCTGGGGAAAAAGAACGAGGTACCCTCGAAACCTTGCTGGTCAGTCCTGCGAGTAGTGCCGAGATAGTTTGGGGAAAATTCCTGACGGTTTGGACGTTCAGCGCCGTGACGGCGGTTTTGAATCTGGCCAGCTTGGGCTTCACCACGTGGCAATTCGCGCGCATGGAAATCCCCGGACTGACCACTATGGCACAGGAACAAACGGTGCTGCCGGCACCCGGATGGACGGCACTGGCCTGGTGCGTCGTCCTGCTGGTACCGCTGGCGGCTTTTTTCAGCGCTGTCGCCTTGGCCCTGGCAGCTTATGCGCGCAGCGTGCGCGAAGGCCAGTATTACTTGATGCCCCTACTGGTCCTCACCTTGCCGCTGGTCCTTTATAGCATCCTACCCGGCGTCGAGCTGACCCCGGTGCATAGTTTGTTGCCGGTGGCCGGTCCTGCTCTGCTGTTGCAGGCGCTGATGGAGGCACGCTCGCCCGAAGAGTTTCCCTGGACCTATCTGGCGCCTGTCCTGATCCCTCTGGTTGCCTACTGCTACCTGGGCATTTCCTGGGCAGTCAATCAATTCCAACGTGAGGAAGTGCTGTTCCGCGAAGCCAGTCGCATGGACTTGCGCCTGTGGCTGCGGCACTTGTTCGCCGAGAAGCCGGATCGGCCCACCGCCGGTCAGGCACTGACGTGTTTTGTTTCTGTGATATTGGTGACATGGATCGTGCAGATGTTCGTACCGTCGTTGCTAGGAGCGGTGATCGCTTCGCAGATCGCTGGCGTGGCAGCCCCGGCACTGTTCATGACCATCCTCCTCACGCGCCGGCCAGTGGAGGGACTGCGTCTCGCGCTGCCGCAGCATGGTCCCTTTTCGTCGCCGGAGCAACCGGCCCCTCTTCGGGCGCGGATGCTCTCGTTTCTACTCTGGTCGCTGTATGCAGTTGTTTTGATCGTTGTCTTGCATCCCATCAGTGTGATGACGGTCTATGTTGTGTTGGAGCAATTGCCCGGAGCCGAGCATGAGCTGGAACGGCTAGCGCAGGTGTTGCAGGCGCCGGCATGGTGGCACAGGGTCGCTTTTTTTGCCTTGCTACCGGCGCTGTGCGAAGAACTGGCCTTTCGCGGCTGTATTTTGAGTGGTCTTGGCCAGCGGTTTTCCGGCCGGCAGGCAGTGCTCATTTCAGCACTGCTCTTTGCCTTTGCACACGCAGAAGTGGTGCGCTTCCTGCCGACATTTATCCTTGGATTGCTCCTCGGGGCGCTGGTGTGGCAGAGCGGCAGCCTATGGCCGGCAGTGATAGCCCATGCCGTCCACAATACCCTTTCTTTGTTGGCGGCACAGGCCGCCGATTCCTCAAGCGGCTCCTCGCTCATGCCCCTTTTGGAATGGCTGTATTCTCCGTGGGGCTTGGTGGTGTGCTTTTCTACGCTGGCCCTGTTGTTGCTGGGTCTTTTCCGAGCGCGCAGGGGCGCACCCCCTCGTTGACGCCGCGATCTTTGAATATACCCTCCCGCGCTGGGCAAAATCCGCAGAATAACTCGCAGCGAAACGGAAGACCCAAAGGACCGACCGGCGCCTCCGTACGCAGGCACGAGCGAAACTTCTGGCTATCGGATTGTATTCGTACCAAGAGTTCGCCGCATTGCTACGCTCGGCTGGATAAGCCGGAATACACATGCAGGGGTTGCGCCGATGCAGCAACGGTATCGAGCTAAGTGGATCGTACCCATCGAGGGTCTGCCTCAGGAAAATGGTGTCTTGGTTGTCGAGCAGGGCCGGATCGCCGATATCCGCAAAAGCCACGGATTGTGGCCGGCTTGTGACTTAGGAGATGTGGTTATTTTGCCGGGACTGGTCAACGCACATGTGCATCTGGATTTGCCGGGGTCGCTGCTCGCCTCTGCTCGTGCCGGCGGCTTCGTGTCTTGGCTACGCGCGGTCATCGCTTACAGACGTGCATCCAGCCAGCAACAGACCGAGTCGGTCATACGCCAGGGCATTGCCGAGTCGTTGCGGTACGGAGTCACGTGTCTGGGCGACATTTCCGCCGATGGTACCAGCGCGCGCCTGCTTGCAGCCGTTGGCATGAAGTCACTCGTTTTCCAGGAGGTGTTGGGGCTGACGCGTGAGCGCACCCGCGAAACGGCCCGTGCTGCACGTTGGCGATTGCAGAACTGCACCTGGAACGATGCGCTACGCGGTGCCCTCGGTCCCCATGCTCCGTATTCGACTGCTCGCGTGCTCTATCGCTGGGCCGGTGCCTTTGCTGCGCGGCACGCTATACCGCTCGCCACGCATGTAGCCGAAACGTTGGAAGAGCTGCAGCTTTTGCGCAGCCGGACCGGTCCACTTCGCGAGTTGCTCGAAGAGCTGGGTATCTGGCGACCGCAAGCACTGTGCCGCACCATACCGGAAGTTTTGCAATGCATGAGCACTGCACCGCGCGTTATCGCCGTCCACGCCAACTATTGCGACGAGAAAACACTGGCCGCGGCTGTGCAACTCTTTGCACATCGGCCGGGTGGCATCGTTTTTTGCCCTCGAACGCACGCCGCTTTCGGGCACGAGCCTTACCCTGTGGGACTTTATCGAAGCGCAGGCATCCGGCTCGCTCTGGGGACAGACAGTCGCGCTTCGAGTCCCGACCTCGACCTCCTGGGCGAAGTGCGTTTCCTGT
Organism: Gemmataceae bacterium; assembly: GCA_040289265.1. Lineage (GTDB taxonomy): Bacteria > Planctomycetota > Planctomycetia > Gemmatales > HRBIN36 > PSKW01. Next base: position 715,946 of record PSKW01000001.1, on the reverse strand, counting down.
ACAAAACCTGCCCGACGCTCGATCCTCGAGAGCTTTTGAAAATGGCCACCTTGGCAGGCGCGCAGATCCTCGGTATGGAGCGGCGTGCGGGCAGTCTGCGGGTCGGCAAAGACGCCGACTTTATCGCCGTCCCCCTGCAAAATGAAGCGGCAGGGGAAGATCCCTGCCGGCATGTTTTGACATCGTGCGCGGCACCGCGCTGGGTTTTTTTGGCCGGTCGTGCCGCCGTCGTCGAAGACCGGTTAGCGTCCTGGATCACTCTTTGATCGGTATGCGCTTGCCTTTTTCGACTTTGGGCAGAGTGATCGTCAGGACGCCGTTGCGGTAGCGGGCCTCGACTTTGTCAGCGTCCACTTCTGCAGGCAAATAGAAGCTGCGGTAGAAGGACAGATGCCGTTCTTCGGTGCCCTCTTTTTCTTTTTTCTCCGCTGCGTGCGTGGCGCGGATAATCAATTGCCGCCCGCGCAGCTGGATGTCGAAATCTTTGGGTTCGAAACCAGGAGTTTCGGCACGCACAATGACGGCATCTTCTTTGTCCTCGACTTCGCAGGCCCAACCCAGACTCCAGTCCTCGTCAGGCCAAAGTGCCGGCCAGCCACGGAAGGCCTCCTCGAAAAGCCGGTCCATCTCCCGGCGCAGTCGGCGGAACGGTTCCAGACCACCCGTAAAGACCGGCACTAAGGCGCCCCCGTTCTGTCCTCGCTCTTGCCTGCTCCTTCTGCGCCACGGTATGAGGTTGAACATGGTGCACCTCCTTTCCACCACTCGGGTTGCTATCGTTCCGTCAGCAAAAATGCCATCCGATCCGAGATACCGCGCTGAGGCTCATTCTGCCCTGATGGCGATACGTTTGGGCTTGACCTCTTCGCGCTTGGGCAGGTGGATGACCAAGACGCCGCGCTTCAATTCGGCACTGATGCGGTCGGGATCCACTTCTTCGTAGATGGTAAAAGCGCGATAGAAGTCGCCCGTGCCGTATTCTTCCAGCCAGAACTTGCCCTCCGGATAGCGCGGTCTCACTTTGCCGTGGATCACCAGCTCGTCTTTTTCGAACCGAAGATCCAAATCCTCCGGGCGTACGCCCGGCAGGTCGCAGTAGAAGGTCAGCTCTTCATCGGTCTCCAGGATGTCTACCCGCGGGGCATAGTATGTGCCGCCCCAGGTTGTTTCCGGAGTAGCGACTTCTTTCGACTCTTTATGAGCCAGGGCATTGACCTCTGCCATAGCCTCACCCTCCTTTCTATCTGGACAATACCGATGGCCAGAGCAAAGCCCAGCCGGCGGATCAATCGGTCTTGACCGGGATCCGGCGCGGCTTGACTTCTTGGCTCTTGGCCATTTTGATGGTCAGGACGCCGTGCTCCAGCCGGGCTTCGACTTTTTCCGGATCAACAGGCACAGGTAGCGTCAGCGATCTCTGGAAAGCCCCAAAAGGCCGTTCTTGCCGGTGCCACACGCCTTTGTCGGTCGCAGGCGCCGGACGATTGCCTTTGATGGTCAGCTGATCGCCTCCGGTCACGTAAATCTCGAGATCCTCCAAGTTGAGACCCGGCAACTCAGCCTCGGCGTACACATACTCGTCATCTTCCCAGACGTTTACCGCGGGATAGCCAACCGACAGAAGCGGACGCGCACCGAGCCCGACACCGAAACGCTCGAACATGCGGTCCATTTCCCGTTGGAAGCGGTTCATCTCCCGCCACAGTTTCTCGAACGGTTCCCATCTGGCTAGCATGGTCATGCTGCACCCTCCTTTCTAAAACGCTGCCACCAAGGAACTTGACATCGTCTACGTGAAAGCCCAGGCTGGCTAGCGTTCGGCTAGCAAGCCATAGGGCTAAGCTGATTGTCTACCGCCCTCCGTATCGGGTCTTTAGCAAGTGTCGGGCCAAATGCGATAAACCACAGCCATACATGATCGCATTCACATTTCTCATTTTTCAGTAATGCTTTGTGTCCGAGAGCTATTTTCGTGCGGTTTTGCGGCTATGCCAGCATGTACTGCCGTTATGGCACAATTGCAGTACTCCTCGTCCATATGATGTGCTAAATTGGCACTTCATGGCTAATAGTCTTGTATGTCAATTTGGCTCACTGATCGAACGCTGTCAGTCAAGACAGGAAATGCGCCTAGGTTTTTGCCAATTTGCTCCGATCTTCTTTCTAAGAAATGGCTTGCGAATGATTTGGCTTTAATGTCGGCGAGCGCATCTTTCCAGGAACTTTTCTTCACTTGCTCGGTCTCACTTGTTGCGAGTGGGATAAACTAATACTGCGTGCGAGGGAGCGAACACCTAAGTGTTTAGCCATTTGTGCGCTTGGGTTACATCGCCGTGTGCGAAACCGCTGGCATGTTCGTATGCGCTGGGAGAGCACCCTTCGCACAGGAGGGTTTAGGGCCTCTAGGTGTCCGTTGGATTCGGTGTTCAAAAATGCAGCAGTGTCAAAATGTCGCACAAGCTGAAATATCGAGCTGGCGTTTTTGGGTATAACTGCTTGCACCGGACTGGACAATGACTTAAGCGAATGGATAAGGCGGTTATTTGACTTTGGCATGTACCTTGCAGTAGAATTTTGCGTCCTGAATCGGCCTTGACGTGTTTGTCGGGGATGACGCTTGGGTCGGCTTGCGCTGAACAGGAGACGAGGACCACAGGAAAATGGCACGTAAGGACGCCTTGATTAGACTTCACAAGCGTCTGCTAGCACGGCGAGACGCACTGCGCAAGGCGCTCGCGGGTCAGCTGAGTGACCTCGCAAAGGGTGGCGCTACCGGTGACATTGCTGATATTGCTTTCGATATCGGCGCCGGCGAGATCTCTTCTCAGCTTGCTGAGCTGGAGGCGCGCGAGCTGCAATTGGTCGAGCGGGCTTTGGAAAAGCTCGAGCAGGGTACCTACGGTATTTGCGAACTGTGCGGTCAAAAAATTCCAGTAGCCCGTCTCAATGCCATGCCTTACTGCGTATATTGCATCAAGTGCCAAAGGGAGGTCGAACGTAACCCAAATTGGCATCAGGACCGCCGTGACGCCCGCTGGGATCGAGTTTACGATCAAAAAGTCTTCCGCGACGAAGAAGAGCCTGAGATAAGTCTTTCGGATCTGGAAATTGACCTGTCGCATTGACGGCGGTCGCAGGCAAACCATTGATTGTACGAGTCACGGCTCGACTGATTCAACTCCGCCTGTTTGGACCGTCGCGGCGGTAATTTGTTGCCCCTGCCGTACGCACCGGTTCTGACCTCTATGACAATAGCCGGAGTAAAAGTCACCAAGGGTGTCCTAAGCGCTTTTGTTCAACGTCCCTCCACTTTCGCGCGGTCGCTCCAATTCGATGGTAAAATTGAATCTGAGATGAAATAATTCTTCCCTAGAGCGAAGCGTTAGTCGTCAGTCGGGCATGGGAGCCGGCCATGGGACACCGATTGGGCATGGGTCTGGCGGCGTTGGGCATTGTAGCTACCGCCATCATGTTAGTTTTCGGCCTAGCCAACGCGAGCCGCGGCGGGCAAGTGCTCCCGCACGCCCCAGAAAAGGAGAGCCCGCCTGCGGCGCTGGACTTGGATAGCTTGTCCGAGCGCTTCCAGGCAGTGGCACGCAAGGTTCTGCCCTCGGTCGTGTATGTGGAAGCTCGCAAAGATGTATCGAAAAAAGATAGGGTAGAAGAATCGGGTTCGGGCGTGGTTATCGCTGTGGAGCAAATCGGCGGTTTGTATGTGCTGACGAGCCATCATGTCGTAGCGCAAGCGTCGGCGCAGCACATACTGATCCAAGGAGCGGACCTGCGGGTCGTGCGGCCGGTACGCTTATGGGCCGATGCAGAAACCGATGTGGCGCTTTTGCAGCTTCCCGTGGGTCTAGATTGGCCAGCGGCAACCTTGGGGGATAGCGATCGCGTGCGCGTCGGACAATGGGTTTTGGCTATGGGCAGTCCCTTCGGTCTCGATCAAACGGTGACCCATGGCATAGTGAGCGCGCGCGGGCGCGGCCGAGTTTATTTGGGCCGGAATATTCGCATTCGCGATTTTTTGCAAACCGATGCGGCGATCAATCCCGGGTCGAGTGGCGGACCGCTCGTCAATCTCCAAGGGGAGGTCATTGGCATCAACACGGCCATTGCATCGCCCAGTGGCAGTTCCAGCGGTGTCTCGTTCAGCATACCCATCAATTTGTGCCGACAAGTGGTGCGCGAGCTGTTACAACGCGGCTATGTGCCGCGGGGCTATTTGGGTGTGCAGCTGTCGGACTCCTTCGAGCCAGCGGATGCTCTCCAGCTGGGACTGGATCGCCTGGCGGGAGCCAAAGTCGAGCTGGTACTTCCCGGCTCGCCGGCTGCCAGAGCAGGCTTGCAGCCAGGCGATCTGATCCTGGACCTGGATGGCAAGCCGTTACGTCACGGCGACGACCTGATCAATGCCATCAGTTCGCAGCCTCCTGGTGTGACGGTCACCATGCGTCTCTGGCGCGCCGGACGACAGGTGTCCGTATCGGTCACTTTGGACGATTGGAACGCTCACAAGTCGCGTCTCAAAACTGCCCGTTGATCGTCGGAGGCTGCACAAGGTGCCGTCTAAAGCGAAAGGCGGGCCTGTACGGCCCGCCCGCGAAGTAATCCGCTTTCCGAAGACAGGTGCTGCCTAGGACCCTTGTTGTTTGCGCAGGAAAATCAGCAACACGATCAGGGCGACAAGAATAATTGCCATCAGGCCCATGAACCACCATTCAGTCATGAATTCAGGCATAACATCTCCTTTCCCTTGGGCACCCTCGCGTTTTACCCGTTGCGAACCTCCCACCTGTCCGCTTGCCCTGCTTGGGAGCTACCCGCCACCGTGCTCCCAGAGTACGATTTTTAGCTTATGGAGGGGCGCATTGCAAGAAAGAATTTGCCAAAAAATCGAATTATGTGTCCGTTTCGGGGCGGCCTTAGGGAGGCGAACGATCAGACAGCTGCGGCGTATGCAGGAGCCATGACCGATCCGTCGTCATCAGCTCTCGAGTCCGCGGGTGATTTGGGTCGCATTGCCAGGCGGCGCGGATCCACATGTGCGCTTCTTCGGTCCGGCCCAGTTCCAGCCACACCTGAGCGATTTCTGTACGTACCGTTGCGTCCCAGACGTTTTGCCTGGCCTTTTCGTGCAATTGTGTCAGCACGTCTTTGCGCTCCATAAGCCAGTCACGGCGTCGAAAATGTTCTTGTGCCCGCTGCAGTTGTCCCATGCGTCTATACAGGTGCCCCAACCGGTCTTGGATTTCGTGATCTACCGGGTCGGCACGCGCGGCCCTCTCCAGGTAAGCGATCGCTTCGCGGAATTCTTCCGGTGTCGCACCTGGCTGGTCGCTCTTCATTCGCGCCGCCAACAAAAGCGCCGACGTCAGGTACGGGTTTGTACGCAAAGCCTCGTCCACCAGACGATACGCTTCCTGAAGACGCGACGCATCGGCATACCAGATGGTCGCCGCTCGCAGTGTCAACATGATCGGGCTGTCGCGCCAGGCAGGCGGGCAACTTTCCAGAATCTTCTGCGCATCGTCGTATTTTCCCAAAAGGAAACAGGCTTCGGCTGCTTGCCGGCAGGCCTCGGCACGCAGCGCATCGGGGAGCTGTCGTTGTAATGCTTGCAGAAAGGCCTCGATGGCCCGGCCCATTTGATGGTAGTCTTTCTGGATAAGCGCAACGAGATAATACGGGCGGCCATCTTCCGGCTGCAAGCGTGCCACTTCCTCCGCGTGTTGGATGGCGTGGTCCATTGCCCCCAGCTCGTAATAAATCCAGGCTAGATGCCGGTGCACCTGCGGATCGTCAGGATCATGATTCAAAGCATACCGAAAGGCCTCGACCGCCCGGCGAGTCTGGCCGAGACGCAGATAGGCTTGGCCGGCGATGGAAGCGCCTCGCGCAAAAAGCTCGTGATCCTCAGGGATCCGTCTGAGCTCCCACAATACGCGCGCAAAAGCTTCCCGGCTCCGTTCTTCCCATTGATGCCTGGCAGGTGCCAGCGCTTGTGCCACTGACCTGCTTCGCACCGCGGCCCCAATGATACCGCTTAGAGAAGTGCCAGCTGGGGCGGACGCAGCCGCCTGGCACCGATCGGCAATCAGCGCACCTAAGGCGGCCCGTTCTTCCTGACGTAGGTGTTGCGCTGCGCGTCCTACCGACTCCTCGGCTTCGGCAAAAGAGATCGCTGCCTGCAGATAGGCGGCGTGACAGGGATACCCGTTCCTTTCCAACTGTTCGGCCTGGATCAGCGCTTCCTGAATGGACTGGTTGGCTAAAGCCCTCAGGCCACGCCCCAACAGTCGGTCTGCCGAATAGCTCGTCAGAAAAAAATAGCCTGCGATGCCTAGCGTCACCGCCACCAGCATCGCAGGCGCAAGGTACCTCTTGCAATTCTGCCAGCTCAGCACTCCCAGACCGAATGTGGCCAGTGTCTGCCCCACCCGCTCTACCAAGGCGTACATATCATCCAGCAGTTCCCTCTTTGTTCAGCTTGATTTCCACGTCCAATCCCGACGCCGGCACCGTGTATTTCAGAGGCGTTTTGTTCGGGTCGGCGTAGTTGGGATGGACCTCGGACTTGGCTCCCTTGGCCTGTTCTCCAGCCTTTTTCATCATTTCAAAGTACTGGGGCCCCGGCTTGGACGGGTCCAGCGCTTCGCCCCCGGCGATAGCTAACTCTTTGCGGACAGTAACTTTGTAACTGCCCGGCACGGCGCCGTCGCCGGTGTTATGCGTGGTGAGGACAAATTGCCCCTGCGAATCGGTTCGGCCTGACGCTGTCTGCCCCTTGCCACTTTCGGGAATAAACGTGACCGTGGCGCCTTCGAGTGGCTTGCCATCGAGCAAGATGCGCCCTTTTACTGGCGCTGGTTTGGCTCCCGAGGCTCCGCCCCCACAACCAGCCGCCAAACCTATCACGACGCTCGCTGTCACTGCCCAGGCAATGTTTCGCATCATAGCAGCTCCTCTCCCGTTGTCCGGCTGCGGTTCCCTGTTGTTTTTGCGCCGTTTACGATATTTGGTTCTCGAAGCCAGCCGACACCCCTTTAGCATAAAAAACCCGAAGCCGACAATCAAGTCAGCTCCGGGTTGATTTGTTCAGTCAGGGCAGCAGCGGGCGAGCAGCCTTTACAGCTTATGGCAGTTGGGCCGGAAAGCCATCGTTACGGCACCCTAACCACTGATACAGCTGATGATCAATGTTCTGCGAAATAAATTGCACCGATCCATCGCACATGAGGAAGTTCGCCCCCTGGGCGTGCCGTGACTTGAAGCCCCAGGAGAGGTTCCAGTTTTGCCAGCTGCGCGGCGGATCCGTAGCGCAGCTTACCTGCCGGTCGGTAGGATAATTGATCGGTACAAGAGTGGTCGCGTGGCTGGCACCGCCATTGAAATGCACCCATTGCCATGGGTGATCGTGCCAATGGGGTAGTATTTCGCCCACCATGATCGTGTTGGCAGTACCATCGGTAATATCGGCAAAACGCACTTTAGCACCTAAGCGATTGAACACGCCACGAAGATCCGCGGTATCCAATGTGTTCCCATGTTCGGGGCTCCGCGGAATACCGACCGCCGGCATGTCGCACCAGACCTGGTAGGGATTGTAACCGCACGGACCCATTGCACATTGCGGTCCCAGAGAGCCAGAATACGTCGAGCCGGCTCGCTGGATGGGGTCATAATCTGCACTCGGGCAAATGTAAACTTTAGGCGGCGGCCGTTGATCTCCGATGTAGTTACCTGCAGCGTCGCGCGGCAGTATGTGCCCGGCTTGCGCTCCATGTCCATAATCCAACACGCTATACCGGGGCGGCTGAGGCCCGTCTTCCTTGAGAACAGGTTCGTAAATGCGATACAGGTTGTCTTGCTCCACATACGGGAGGATATGGACCAGCCAGCTGCCCTGGTCCTGCGTCCAGTTCCAATCTTGCCGCATATTACGAACACGGCCTCCAGGAGGCAGCCGTTCGCGGTCACCGTGGTAGTTGTGGAGCGCGATCCCCAGTTGTTTGAGGTTGTTCGAGCAGCGGATGCGGTTGGCGGCCTCGCGTACCTTCTGAACAGCAGGCAGAAGCAAACCGATCAAAATCGCAATGATGGCGATAACCACCAACAGCTCGATCAGCGTAAAGGCCTGCCGTCTCCAGGGGACATCTCTCATGCTTGACCTCCTCCATTGGCTTCGGGACGACCAATCGAATGATACCAGAACCGATCGAGTTCGCGTGCCGTTCTGGGCCTGTGCGGCACCGAAAATCCACCTATTAACAATATGCTAAAACCTGCGCTATGTTAAAGTCAAGCAGTTTTTCCAAATTTTTTCCGCAACGAGGGGGCGCCGTTCGGCTCAGCCATGCACATTTGTACCGATGCCAGGATCGCTTCCATGACGCTAACGGGGTCGTTTACCGCCGGCGAGGGTAGCGGAAAGTGTGGGAAATCGCAGCCGACCAATTGCGAGGCGCCGGCGTAATCGCGGGCATGGCACCATAAATAGACGAATTGGCGTGCGGTGCGTGCCTGTCCATACAGCCAGGGCAATAAGGATTCCAAGCCGGCACGAGAGAGGGAGTTTCCGGCGGCTATGAGCCATTCGACCAGATAGCGCGCTTCCGGGTCGTGCAAGCCGGCGACCAAGCGCTCGTCGCCAGCAAGCGCTTTGGCCCAGGCGCCTGGCTTCGGCCAATTTGTATGTCCTGAGCCTGTCATCGTGCTGCGCTCGATTTTGCCACAGTCCATAGGTGGTTTGCCCCCTACAGGGCGTGGCTTTTAATACAGCGGAGCAGTCGGAGCAAGTCCAAAACCAGATACTGGCGTCATGTTGGGGTGCTGACTTGACGTCTGCCAGCCGGGGTGCGAAGTTAGCAAGGGAGATACCCGTTGGAGCCGTGACGGCAGTTGGGCATGTGACAGGGGAGGCAGCCATGTTCGAGCGGTGGCTATCGGTCTGCTTGGACCGGCTCGACGCGCTAGTCTGTTTCCTGCAGTGGACCGTCCTACGCTGGTCGGTGTTGTTGCTGGGCAAGACGTTGTATCGCGTGCACGTGCTCCGGACTGGCGATTCCATCGGTGGGCCAGCCGTTTTGGTATGCAATCCAGTTTTTTGGCTGGAAGCTGTTTTCCTGGCGGCTGCTTTGCGCAGGCCGGTACGAATCATCGTCTGGCGGACCAGACAGATGACGGCTGTAGAGACGCGGCTGGCCAGTTATCTGGGCGCGGTGGCGATCGAGGTGGAGCGCGGACAGGAGGGGATCGAACGAGCGCTGCAAGAGATGGTACGTTGCCTGGGCCGAGGGGAATGCCTGTGTCTACTTTCGGAGTGCGCCTATGCAGTGGGGAAAGGCGTGCTCTGCGATCTGAGTTGGGTCCGCTTGCTCGAAGGACTGAGGCAACAAGTACGTGTGCCGATTGTGCCGGTGGCCTTGGATCGTGGATGGGGCCGAGTACTGATTCGTCGGCGCTGTGGCCGCCGGCGGCGTCTGCAATGGTGCGCGCCGGTGCACTGGCCTGGAGAGATAACAATCGCTCTGGGCCAGCCTGAGGCACATGACACGCCTGCCTACCGTATTCAGCTGAGCGTGCAAAAATTGCTGGCCGACTGCTTGCAGGCGCGTCAGCGCAGGCGGTTGCCTGCTCATCGGCTCTTCGTGCGCATGGCCTGTCGGCATCCGGGATGGCCCTGTTTGTACGAGACGGTGCCCCAGCCGCGGGCGCTCACCTATGGACAGGCCCTGGCCGGTGCCATCCTGTTAGCGCGCAAACTCGGGCCCAGACTCGGCAACCAGCAAATGGTAGGCGTGCTGCTACCGACGACGGCGGCAGGGGTGCTGGTCAATATGGCCTTGGCTCTACTGCGCAGGACCGCTGTCAATTTGAATTACACCGCCTCCCGCGAAGCCTTCGAGTCGGCGATCCGACAAGCCGATGTGCAGACCGTCCTCAGCGCCAGGACGTTCAGTCGCAAGTTGCCGGTGCAGGTCCCGGATAATGTTCGCACATGGTATATCGAAGATGTGCGCGAAGAGATCGGTGCGCTGGAGCGGGTGACGACTTATCTGGCCGTGCGCTTGTTGCCTGTATGGGTGGTGGAAAGGGTCTGGCTGCGTCTGGGGAGTCATAGCGCCGAAGACCTGGCGGCGATCGTTTTTTCCAGCGGCAGCACTGGCGATCCCAAAGGGATCGAGCTGACCCACGACAACATCGTCTCCAATATGGAGTCCATGGCCCAAGCGGTTTATTTCACGCCGCGGGATCGGATGCTGGCGGTGCTGCCTTTTTTCCACAGTTTCGGCTATACCGTGACCCTGTGGCTACCGGCCGTGGTGGGCGCTTCGGCAGTGTATTATCCCGATCCGCGGCAAGCGCGCGAGATCGGGGACTTAGCCCGCACTTATCGCTGCACGTTGTTCGTGACTACGCCTACGTTTTTGCGTCTGATCCACCGACGATGTGAGCCGCAAGATTTCCGCAGTTTGCGGCTACTCATTACCGGTGCGGAAAAACTGCCGGGCGCTCTGGCGCAGCAATTTGCCGAGAAATTCGGGATCTATCCTTTGGAAGGCTACGGATGCACGGAGCTTTCGCCGGTAGTGGCGGTCAACACGCCGGACCGGGTCGAGGATGGCCTGCGCTATATCGGCCACAAGCCTGGAAGTATCGGCCGTCCGGTGCCCGGCGTTGCTTGCCGCATCGTCGAGCCGGAAAGCCCCGACCCCGAGCGACCGCTGCCTGCTGGCAGTCAGGGATTGCTGATCGTGTACGGCGCCAATGTCATGCGCGGATACTTGCGGCGGCCGGAGGAAACGCGCCGAGCGATCCTCCACGGGTGGTATTTGACCGGGGACTTGGCCACAATGGACGAAGACGGATTCGTGCGCATCACCGACCGCATGAGCCGCTTCAGCAAGATCGGCGGCGAAATGGTGCCGCACCAGCGGATCGAACACGAGATCCACAGACTGCTCGGCACCGAAGAATTGGTCTGTGCCGTGACCGCCATTCCCGACGACAGAAAAGGCGAGCGCCTGGTTGTTTTGCACAAGCCTTTGGATGGTCTGAGTGTGCACGAGCTGTATCACCGCTTAGCGCGCAGCGGCCTGCCCAGTCTTTGGCTGCCCGATCCGGATGCCTTTTTCGAAGTGCCGGAGATCCCCGTGTTGGGCAGCGGCAAGCTCGATTTGCAGCGCATCAAGCGACTGGCACTGGAGCTGTGCGCGACCCGGGGAGGTGGAGCGTGAGCAGTCCTTTGCACGGGCTGCGCGTGGTGCTAGTCCGTCCGAGCGTCGCCGGCAATCTAGGGGCGGTGGCCCGTCTGCTGGCCAATTTCGGCGTACCCGAGTTGCGCCTGGTGCGCCCCCATGCCGACCCGTGCGACGAACAAGCCCGGCGACTGGCCACGCACGGAGAATCGGTGCTGACCACGGCCCGCAGCTTTGCTACTCTGCGCGAGGCACTGGCGGACTGTGTATTGACGCTGGCCACCAGTGCGCGCACCCAGGGCCTGTTCCGGCAGCAGTCACTGACTTCGTTGGACCGGATCGCCAGTCTGGCCATCGGCAGCCAGCAGCACGGACCAGTCGCATTGGTTTTCGGTCCGGAACAGACTGGCTTGCTCAATGACGAAATCACTTTGTGCCACTATCTGATCACCATCCCAACGCACCCGGACTATCCTGTGTTGAACCTGTCGCATGCTGTGGCGATATGCCTCTACGAGTTGTACCGGCACGCCGGCCTGTCCATCCAGGCCGTGCCGCGTTCTGCGCCGGCGACGCACGACGAGCTGGAGCGGATGTTCGAGCATCTGCGTCGAGGACTCGAAGCGCTTCATTTCCTGTGGGACGAGCGGGCAGACACCTTGATGCATGCAGTGCGGCATATGCTCAGCCGCGCTCAGCTGACGCCGGTGGAGGTGGAAATCCTCCACGGTTTGGCTCGGCAAATGTTGTGGTATGCCGGTCGGCACCAGCCCGGCGACACGAATGCACGCGGCGCGGAGCCGGCGCCTAGCGTGGGTGTTTGTCACAACGCGACAGTACGCTGAGCCATTCCGCTCGAGTCGCAGCGTGGTCCCTGGCTATGCTCGCCAGGCCGGCGTCACCTAGCGAGGGATGTAAAGCGCCGGTGTCAGGAGCTCATCCGGCGTGTGTGCCGGCGGCGACAAAGTCTTCGGCGCGACGGGCGACCTGCAAAGGTACGACTTTTTTGAAGCGGCGCAGTCGCCGGACTTCGGTCCAGTTCTTGAGGATGTGTTCTGCCAGTCGGCTACCAGTGCGATGGTGGAAGTCAATGATGAGCGGATGCAGCCATTCGTAATCTACGTAGCCGCACTCGACGACCGCGACGCTGCGACTGTGGAGCTTGGCTGGCACTTCGTTGTGGGGATCGTAGATGAGCAGTTCTCCCCCGGTCATGCCCGAGCCGATTTCGTTTTCGACGGGACCTAGGATGACCACTCGGCCGCGGGTCATGTATTCGCAGGCGTATTTTCCAGCAGCCTCGGCGACGATGGTGGCACCGGAATTACGGATTCCCAATCTATGGCCGGCGCGACCGCCGACGTAAATCGTACCTCCTGTGGCGCCGTAGCCGACATTGTTGCCGACCACACTCTGGATTTCGTTGCCGTAACTGCAGGCGGCGTAGTCGAGGGTGACGACGACCGTGCCTCCGGAAATGCCCTTGGCCACGCCGTCTTGGGCAAAGCCGCGCAGTTCCAGCTCCAATCCGTTGACGCACCAGGCGCCGAAGCTTTGCCCGGCCTCGCCTTCGAAACGCACGCGGATGCGTTTGCCGTCCGGAAGGCCTTCGCGACCGTAGGCCTTGGCGATGAGACCGGCCAGGGTGGCGCCGGCGGAGCGGTCGCTATTGCGAATGCGAAACATCAAGTCGGCATTTTGGCACAACTCGACGGCGTCGCGAGCTGCCTCGACGATACGCTCGTTGAGCCCAGTGCGTTCACCGGCGCGCCGGCAGATCCCTAGAGGATACTGTGGGTACTTGGCTTCCAAGTTGGCCAAGGCCATGTCCGCGGCCAGGAAGCAGCTGAGATCCACGCTGCGCGCACGGCCTTGCAGATCCGGGCGCCGCTCGAACAAGTCGGTGCGGCCGACGATCTCGTCCAAACGACGAGCACCCAGACTGGCGAGCAGTTGCCGGACTTCTTCAGCCACGCTCAGCAAATAGGTTTTGGTATGTTCCGGGTGCCCCTTGTATTCCCCCTGGGTGCCGGTGATACCCGTGGGGCAATTGGGGATGTGGCAGCTCTTGCACACGATGCATCCTACGGAGACCATGAGGGCTTGTCCGAAAGCGAATTGCTCGGCGCCGAAAAGAGCGTACTTGACGATATCGAGGCCCGTTTTGATGCCGCCTCCGACGCGTAACTTGACCGCACGACGCAAGCCGTTGAGGACCAAAGCTTGGTGGGCTTCGGCCAAGCCCATTTCGCTGGGCAGGCCGGCATGTTCTTTACTGGAGGCCATAGCGGCACCGGTGCCGCCATCGAGTCCGTCAATTTCGATGATGTCGGCGCCGGCCTTGGCCACGCCCACGGCGATGGTGCCGATATTTTCCACGGCGACAAGTTTCACCGAGACCGGCACGCCCGGATGGACGGCTTTGAGATCGTAGATGAGTTGAGCAAGGTCTTCGATGGAGTAGATGTCGTGGTGCGGAGGGGGACTGATGAGATCAGCTCCCGGTTTGGCATAGCGGATTTCGGCAATCTCGGCAGTGACTTTTTTGCCCATGAGTTGGCCGCCTTCTCCAGGCTTGGCTCCCTGGGCCATTTTGATTTGGATCTCATCGGCGTTGACCAGGTATTCTGCGTCCACACCGAAACGGCCGGAGGCCACTTGTCGGATACGACTGCGGAAGCGACTGCGGCGGATGTCATCGTCCAGGCACCAGTAGGCCGGGTTGGCCTTGCGCTCGGCGATCACCTTTTCCCAAAAAGGTCCCCAGGGACGCTCGGGGAGGTCGTTGCGATTGCGTGCTTCGCCTCCTTCGCCGCTGTTGGAATACCCGCCCAGCTCGTTGAAGGCGGCGGCTATGGTTTCGTGCGCGACGCGCGTCAGCGCCCCGTGGCTCATGGCCGCGCCGCGGAAATGCTGACGCACGATCTCCAGTGCCGGTTGCACCTCAGCAAGGGGGACGGGCTGCGCCGCCGGTTTGAGGTGCAACAGGTCGCGCAGCACAGTCGGCTGTCGGTTGGCGACCAGTCGAGCAAAATCGAGGTATTCGGGGGTCAAGGCGGCGACCCCGTAGCGCGGGCGTATTCCCCCGCTGCGGTAGGCAACTTCGGCCCCTTCCTCGAGGCTGCCGAGCTCGTGCCCATCGTCTTTGCGTTCGCCGGCGTCGTCGCACGTCGAAGTTGCCGCTTTGCGCAGGGCCATGCGAACTTTGGCGTTGAAAGCATGATAATCTCGATTGCGCGGCAGCACCTGCATGTTCTCGGTCTGTTGCAGTCGCCACTGGGCGTCTTCGACCAGATCGGCCAAGCCGATACCACCGATCCGCGAGGGAAAATCGCCCAAAAATTCCATCAGCTCGGGACCGAAGCCGACGGCTTCGAAGAGCATGGCGCCGCGGTATCCTTCGATGGTGGTGATCCCCATCTTGGAGATGATCTTTTTCAGACTGTCTTCCAGAGCCGTGAACAAATTTTCCAGGCATTCGCGACTACTCAGATAGGTTTCTTGCTTGTTGTCCGGATCTTTGAAATGCAGGCCGTCACGGATCAAGCGCAGCATCAGGTAGGGGTGCACGGCGTCGGCGCCGAAAGCGACCAGGCAAGCGATATCGTGTCCTTCCTGGACGTCGCCGGCCTGGACGATCAAACTGCAGCGCTCCCGCAGTCCCTGATGACAGAGATACTGATGCACGGCGCCTAGCGCCAGCAAAGAAGGGATGGGTACCAGACCGTCGCGGAACGCGTCCAAGTCGGTGAGGCAGATCAGATTGTAGCCGTCCAGGATAGCGCGCTCGGCTTCACTGCGCAATCGGTGCAGACTTTCGCGCAGTGCTTGCACGCCTCCGCGCAAGGGAAAGACGGCGGACAGGGATTTCAGTCCCAGTACCTCGTGGCGCCGGATTTCCTCCATCACGGCGTCGCTGAGCACCGGACTGGACAGCTCCATCTGCCGACATGGCAGCGTGTCGTTGGTCTGGGCCGACGGCCGGCACACGACCGGGGAGCGTCCCAGGTAGGTGGTCAGCGACATCGCGCCCCCTTCGCGGTAGGGATCAATAGGCGGATTGGTCACCTCCGCGAACGTCTGTTGCAAATATTTGAACAGCGTCGGGTGCATCTGAGAAAAAATCGTCAATACACGGTCGAAACCCATGGAGCTGAGTGGCTCTTTTTTGAGTTTGACCATGTCTTTGACGAACAGTGCACGCTCGAAGTCCCAGCCGTGCGCTTGGAGGAGATGATCCAAGGTCCAGCCATTGTCGCCGAGCAGACTTTGCACCTGGTCGTCGAGATGCGGACTGAAATCGAACGATTCCGGCACGATGATCTGGCTACGGTTGACATCGTGCAGCGACGTATTCTGCTCCGGTGCCGCTTCTTCCAAGATGCGGTCCAGGATGGCGGAGCTATCCAAGCGCAGCCCGTTTTTCGTATCCAGCGCGATCATTTGACCAGGCTGCAGCTGCCCGCTAGCCACGATTTTGCCGTTGTCGAGGTCGAAAACGCCCGACTCGCTAGATATGTACAGCCAGCCGCGCGTGTCGCTGCACCAGCGCACGGGGCGCAGGCCCATGCGATCCACCAATCCAGCCAACACGCGACCGTCGGTGGCTACGATGCCCGCCGGGCCGTCCCAGGCACACAGACTGCCAAATGCGCGACGGCACCACACGAACAAGTCGATCGCTTCCTGACGATAAAGCTCTTGTTCCCCTTCCCAAGCCGGTGGAACAGTCAGACGCAGCGCGCGCAGCAGGCTCCAGTTCTTGTAATACATCAGGTGCTCGATCCATTCGTCGAGACTGGCCGAATCGCTCACTTTCGGAGTCAGCAGGTCTCGCCCAGGCAAGGGGGGCTCCAGACCGCGCGCGTAGGCAAAGACGGCATGCCGATTGGTGCGGATAGTATTTATCTCCCCGTTGTGACAGAGCACACGGAAAGGCTGCGCGAGCGTCCAATCGGGATAGGTGTTGGTGCTATAGCGACGATGGAAAAGCGCCACGCCCGACTCGAACCGTGCGTCGCGCAAGTCGGGATAAAACTCCCCCAGCTGCGGGCTGGTCAAAAGACCTTTGTAATTGATCACCCGGCACGACAAAGACGGGATGTAGACGCGCAGAGCGGCACGCGCATACTCGTAGCGCAGCTGCAAGCGAGCGAGATAAAGCGCCTTTTCCACTTCATCCGGCGGCGCCTGACAGAGCAGGAGTAGTTGCTCGATGCTGGGTTTGATGCGCCTAGCATAGGCGGAAAGGACGTCGTCACGCGTCGGCACTTCGCGCCAGCCGAGGATGCGCACCGGCGTCCCACCGAGCAACCGATAGGCAATCTCCCGCGCTTTTTCCTGAGCAGCTTGATCCTGATCGAGGAAAAAGAAAACGCCCACCGCCAGCACGTCGTCGGAGCGAAAGTACCGTTCCAAGCCCAGGCGGCGCGCCTCTTCGCGGAAAAAGCCCTGCGGAAGTTGGGCGAGTAGTCCAGCGCCGTCGCCACTGTCGCCGCAGATACCACCGCGGTGCTCCATGTGGGTCAGCGCCGCCAGCGCTTTGACGATGACTTCGTGCGTGGGCTGGCCATTACGCGACGCTAGGCCGCCTATCCCGCACGCGTCTTTTCCGACGGTGTCAGTGTACAGTAAGTTACTCTGTTCTATGTACTTACGTCCATCTATGAGCATACTGCCACGTACTCCATCTGTCTCCTTTTCGGGCGAGCAGATCTCTAAGTCGGCCGGGGAGCTGCCGGCATTGAGCCGGTCGCTGGGGAGAGGCAGTCCCTGACCAGGGTACCCAAATTTAACTTTCTAGTATTTTCGCAGCTTGAGCGCAAGTGAATGTTCACTTTTTTTATCGGTCTTTGTCCAGTGCCCAAAATGGTTTCCCAAAATGGTTTTTTGTTCCTATTGCCTGGACCGTAGCCGTGTGTCGCCTACGGGTATGAGTCAGGACGATCCCTTTTGAGGTTTGTTAACGATTTCGCAGGGTGTCGTTTTTACGGGTCTGGTGTTTTGGTGAGACAATCCAGGCGGCGGATAGCAAATGGCGCTGTGGAATTATGTTCGAAATCACTGCTCCTTCGTCGGCGGGCCGAAGTAGGGCATTTTGTCGAAGCGGTCGTCGCCATCGTCGAGGCGTGGGTCCCCGGTTTGTTTCATCCAGTCATGCAAAACTTTTCGCAGTTCGGACAGTTTCGCCGCGTAGTTGCTACGCCCGGCTAAGTTTTCGATCTGATCCGGATCGTTTTTGAGATCGTAAAGCTCCTCGGGCGGTCTTTTGCCGCAGGCAAGTGCGAAAAACCGTCCCAGGTCGGGCATTCCTTCTGTTTTCAGCACTGCCTCTTTGGTCGGGCCTGTGTCTATATCCCCAAAGGGGCCAACAGCATACCAGTGCCGAGGATCTCCGGCAGGCCAGCGATCCGGTCGGAAATTGCGGATATAAAGCCAGTCCCGCGAGCGTACTGCTCGCGCAGGGAAACCGGCATTGCCCGCTCGTACGTTGGCGTGTCTTTCCCGCTCGGTAAAGATGTACTCCCGCTGCCTGACCGGGTTGCCTGATAAGTGGGGCAGCAGGCTCTCGCCGTCCATGTTCTGCGGCGTTATACACGCGGCCTGTAAGATAGTCGGCGCCAAGTCCACATGACTGACGAGCGCCTCGACTACCTGTCCGGACCGGATCCGGCTTGGCCAGCGCACCGCCAAAGGCACCCGCGTTCCAGCGTCGTATAGATTGGCCTTCGCTCGTGGGAACGGCATGCCATTGTCGCTGGTGACGATTACCAGGGTATTTTCGCCCAATCCCACACGCTCCAGCTCCGCCAGTAATTTGCCTACGTCCCGATCGAAGCGTTGCACCTCGAAGTAATAGTCGAGGAAATCTTGTCTGACTGTGGGCAAATCGGGCAAAAAGCGCGGCACCCGCACGTGCTTGGCGTCCAGTCCAGCTCGTGCGCCGGCTCCCGTTTCGTAGGGTCGGTGTGGATCTATACTCCCGAACCAAAAACAAAAAGGCCGGTCCTTTGGCCGCTTTTGCAAAAACGTGGCAAAATCTTTGTACAGGTTGCCTGCGGGATTGCGTTTACGACCGCCGGCGCGAAAATCTCCCGGTCCCCAACCCTTGCCCGTAAAACCCACATGATAGCCGCGCTGCTCCAATATTTCTGGGTAACAGGCGAAACGCACCGGTAAGTAGCCCCACAAATTGGCTCCTTCTTCTAGACGGTGCGGCCATTGACCGGTCAACAACGCCGCACGCGACGGAGAACAGGACGGCGCCGCACAAAAGCAGTGCGTGAACAAAGCGCCTTCACGTGCCACTCGATCGAATACCTTTGTATGCACCACTCGGTCCCCGTAGGCGCTCGCGTGCGGATAAGACCAGTCATCAGCTATGCATAAAAGCACGTTAGGCCGTTCCGCGGCGCCAGACACTCCCGCGGCAAAAACGGCGGACGCCACCAGAATGGCAGTACCCAATGTCCTTGTCGCGCGCAGACTACGTAACAGCATGATTGATCCTCGTAGCCGGCTAGACGTTATCCCTGTGGCAGTTTTATGCTTGGGGACGGTCCCGGTTCGGCGTTGCATTTGGTTTAACAAAAAGATCGTGAGATGAATAGTGTTGGGCGGCAGAGCGCAGCGAGTTCTCGTGCCGTCGGCGCGCCGCTACACAAATGGGGCTACACCGCCCCCTTGCCAGTGATGACTACGCCCACTGTGCGCAGAAGGATCTTGAGGTCATTGATCAGGCAGCAATTCTGCAGGTAAAGAAGATCGAGGGCTACTTTGCGCCGAATGCTTTCCAGGTTCGAATCATAGCCGTTGATGATCTGGGCCAAGCCGGTCAGACCAGGTTTGAGTCCGAGCCGCTGCAAATAGTCTGGGATTTCTGTGGACAGCCTGGCGATGAATTCTGGTCGTTCCGGACGCGGCCCGACCATGCTCATATCGCCACGCAATACGTTCCACAACTGAGGCAGTTCGTCCAAGCGAGTACGACGTAACAAGCGTCCCAAGGGCGTGACCCGTGGATCGTTCTCCTGGGCCAGCCTAAGGCCGTGTTTTTCCGCATCCACATACATCGTCCGAAACTTGTACAGGACGAACGGCCGCCCGTAATTGAACGTCCGTCGGCGCTCGCGTCCCAGACGCCGCTCGTGCGTCCCCGGAGGTGGACCGCCCCGTTTTTGCCGGCGATCGCGTTGTGTGCCGCGCATATTCAGACCGACCCGGATTTGCCGGTATATCACCGGTCCAGGTGACGTGAGCTTGATCAGTGCTGCCACGAGTATCATGAGGGGGCTGGTCAGTGCTGCCAGGAGCAGTGCCGTGACGATGTCGAAGAGCCTTTTTACCAGCCTGGTTCGCGTGGACAGGCACGCGATGGTTTTGCGCGGGCGTTCTAGGTGCAAGCGCTTGAGCCATTCGGGGGCAATTTCGTCGCCATACCGCTCGACCAACCCCGCCAGACTGTCGCTAGTGTAGGGTGTTTGTCTGTCGGGCGGTTCTTCTATTGCATCACATGGCAAATTCAGTCGGATCGTCCCTTGCATACCAAAAAGGTAAATCAGTTTTGGTCTCAGTCAAATCGAGCCGCGACGATGCCCCATAACCGGTATTCCCAAACCTGTGAAACCGCATCTGCTTGTGGGCGCGTTCGCTTGTGTCTGGACACGCACAGGTAGAGGCGGTAGGTGGCTACCTTTCCGCAGTGAAAAAGTGAACCGCCGAGCGCGCAGAGGATCGCCGAGCTGCCCGGAGCGCTAAAAACCAGCGGAGGGGGTGGGATTCGAACCCACGGTCGCCGCGAGGCGACTCCGGTTTTCAAGACCGGTGCAATCGGCCACTCTGCCACCCCTCCGGGCTTTCGCGTCTTCAACTTACCGGTATTTTGGGCCCGACTAATGTATCGCTTGCGGTCCGACGAAGACCGAAATACCAGACTTTCCAGGGATCGCCTGGCTTTCACCCGCGTATCGCAGGCGGCCCTCCATACATTTTAAGTTCCTTGTGTCGCCTGAATATCTTACAGTTCCACCAAGCCAACAACTTGGGTGTCTTGTCAACAATGCTGACAGTTGCTTCAATCGGCACTCCCAATGCTTGCGTTCTTGTCAAAAAAAACGCCTTTCGGAAGGCTTCGGTCTTAACCTCATTGCTGGCCAGAACTTGCGGCCTGGCTGCGGTCCGCTGGTTCTATTGTTAGCCAGATGCTTTTAGCGTTGTGTAAAGGAACATGTACTGCTTCACCAACGGCACCGACAGAAACGCTGTGAAGCGGGGTCAAATTTGCTTTCAACGCAGTTACCGTGGCTCGTTGCACTTTCAGCTGCTTAAGTACCGCCGTGGCTGAGAGCGGCTCGCAAACAGGCGGCCCTTGACCGGTTTTCAGGCGCACTCCACTCCAGCGGAATATTCCCATGGGCTCGTTGCAAACTGCTTCGTAGTCGCGGTTGGCTACTTTGCCGAGAGCCACTAAGAACCACCGTCGCGCTTCTTTCAGAGGCCGGCGCTCGAGCGGTACCAAGGCGACAATGCCGAACTGTGCTTTGTTTGCCGACACCTCCAAATGACGGAGTGCAGGCGCACGGCTCAGGTCGCCCATGAGCACTTGGGCGTAGTCGCTGTCAATGGCCACCCAGCCCTGTTGCCAATTCCGGCGAAGTTGCCCCGTGGCGCTCACAATCTCCCCGCGATCCACCAGCCCGCGCCCTTGTGGCAACAGTCCCCAGCTTTTCAGGGCAGCATCTATGAGGGGGGCGATGCAGTGTTGCAAAATAGCTGCATCGGCGATGACGATACTGCGGCGATCGTAGAAAGCCCAGCACACTCGTTGTCGTATATCCACACCGATGGCGGTCGCACCTGCAGGTAGACTCGCCAGTTCTATCAGTCGGCCAGCCACGACGAACTGATCGTCCCAGGCTTTGCCCAGTCGTACCGACACGCGAAATTCCCCAGTGCGAAAACGCAAGCCAGGGTAAAGTGACCGGACTCGCTCGTAGGGCTGTTGGATACGCCAGCCGGAATACAGTACCTCGGGCGGAACGATGACGAGCAGTTTTCTGTCGGGCGGCAGAGCACGTAAGTTCCCTATACCCGTCGTAAGGGGAAACGTGTACATGTCAGCATCCGGCACATTGGCGCTGCGTCCGTCCCATCGTGCCCAGCGCACCCTAGCGACGTGCGCCAGGTAGTCGCTTCCTAGAAACTCCGAAGATTCATCGCCTTGTAAGCCGCGTATGGGTGCGTACAGGTCTTCGTCGGTGAACAACTCGCAGACCTTGAGGGTAGGTGCGGCGATGGCTTCCGGAATGGTGAACAGTGTGGCCGCCACAGGATAGGGCCCGATCCGAGCAGGATCACCGAGCAGATTGCCGAAGCCGGGGGCCACTGCATGACGGTCGCTGGGGCGCCCTCCTGGGTAGCCGAAAGTGTGCTCGGCAACGGCACTGACCTGCTGCATGGCCGCATAAACTGCTGTCAAGATCGGCAACATGGCACGCCATTCGTTGACTGTCCCCGCGCTCCATTCGCTGACGATGGTAGCTTTGCCCGCGGCGCCGACTGTGGACACTTCGTACAAGTTCGTTTCCACGCTTTGCAACGGATACGGGCGATTGAGAGCGAAAGCCACGTCCGAAGTCGTTTCTCCATCGGTATACGGGTGGTGGCGATCGTACGCTATGTCCAGCTGGGCATGCGTGACCAGTTGTCCACGCCAAACACCCCCCGCATCGCCTCCCAAGGCGCCGCGGTACCCCGCAGCGCGCATGCGTTGCCTAAAGGCATCATAAAGCTGACGTTCGTAGTCGGTGCTGAATTCCATGAACAAGCGATGCCACCACAACTCCTCGCTGCCGAATTGGCGGCGCAGTGTATGCCGTGGTCCGGGCGGTAGCGGCACCGTGCCCTGCCGAGGATCGGCGCGCTCGACAGCTGCCGCCTGCCATTCACGCGCTAATTGGGGAAATTGGCTGAGCAATTGGTCGCGCGTGCCGAAACGTTGGTACAACCAGCGATTCCATTCGGCTTGTAACGCGTCGCGCACGCCTGCGGGCAAACTGCCTTCGCCCAAAAGGTATCCATCGTTCGGCGAGTGTGCCAACATGCTGACTTCGTTGATCGGCTGAACGATGGCACAAGCTGGGTCATCAGCATAGCGCGCTCGCCGATAAGGATTGACATGGGCCATGATCTGCTCGTCCCACCCCAGGATGCGGTGCCACAGCGAACTTTCCTGGCGCATCGGTAAGCAGAAAATGGCCCACTTGCGCTGGTGGTAGGCGCGATAAGTTGCGTACCGCTCTAGCCACGCTTGGTCCGAGGCGATCTCCGGCGGCAGGTTTTCGCGGGCGACCCGCAGCGGCTCGTCGAATCCCCAGAGGGTGGCCTGAAAGTAGACCCCTTGTTGCGCCAGGGTCGCCAGCAGACGGTCCGCCCGGTCCCAAACCTCGGGCCTTGCCAATTGGAAACGATCGCGCACTTTGGCATCGCGCAATCCGCGCAAAAGCCCGTGCCAGCGTACAAAGTTGATGCCTAGTGCGCCGAAAGTCCGTGCAATGCGTTCGTGCTCTTCCAGTGGACAGTCGGTGAAGCGTGAGCGCGGATAGTTTTCATGCCAGCCAACTCCCCAAAAACGCACGGGCGTGCCGTCCGCAAACACAAGGTACCCATCGGCATGTAACCGAACATGCCCCAATTTGCCAGCCGGCCTGTGGTGCAGAAAGGCAAAGGACACGGCTGGCTCTCCACCGGGGGGCAGCAAACCCGTAGGGAATTCGAACCAGTCGCTGCGCGTCTCTCCCGCCGGCTGCCACCGTTCCGGTAATGCTTCCACGGCCACCGAGGCGATATGAATGCGCCCGGTTTGGATATGCCAGCGCTGGCAGCCCCCGAAATAACTTCCGTAGAGGATGGGGCGCACTTCCAGGCGTCCATGTGTGAAGGCGGTGCCTTTAGGAACGCTCTCCTCTTGTGCCGCCAATTCTGCGGGCGGCACTAACAGCGTGGCACTGCGCCAGCGGTCCGTGGCGACCACCGTGAGCGGCAGCTGCAGCGATGCCGTTACCTGATTCATCCCGCGGGCCCGATATACAAAGCCCAAAGTGAAAGGGTGAAGCGGTATATCTGCAGACACCACCGCCGTTATTCTCATCCACTGCCGTGGCGGGATGGCAAATTCCGGAGAAACAAAGCGGGGGTCGTGACTGAGCGAATAGTCCTCGATGGTGCACACAGGCTCGTTGCGATAGCGCCGCAGATCGCAGCGACGTCTCAGACCCGGCAAGTCAGGCAGCGTATCCCAGACCTGCCAGCGTTGAAAATGGCTCATCGAGCGGCTTGCGAACAGCTCCCTCGTGCCGGACTGTGCATACACCGCGCGCGTGGCGGCCCACAAAATTGCCACGACTGCCAGCCATTGCGCGATCGCTTTCATCACCTCGATGCTCCTGAGCTTAAGTAACGCTACGTAACGGCATCCGTGCTTGTCACCCGAGGCATTCACGCCTGGCGAGCGCTCATTACCTCTCCGGCAGTTTTCGCAGGCGCTGTGGCCAGGAAAAGGTAGGCAACCGATTCCGGTCCAGGCCTGCAAGATGACCCGGGTGGGATCGTCGGCTGGGCGGTCTGTAGCGCCAGCCATTGGATCGAAACACCTCGGCGACAAGCTGCGCCAGTCGCGGGTCGTATTTTTGCAATTCCTCTCGAAGGGCGATGCCATTGTGTTGCCGATCCTTGCTGCGGTTGCAGTCGAACCAGCTTTGTACCCCTTCTGCCCAATATTCCTTGTGATTGCTGGCAGCATAGGTATCTTTCCAAAGCCCTTCGCGCATAGCCAGAGCATAACATTCGCGCAGACGCCGCTCGAACGATGGATCTTCGGTGCGCAGAGCCATTTCGTGTACGGCATGAGCGAATTCGTGTACCAAAATGTTCTCGCCGCGATAGGGATCGCCCGGATATTCGAGCAAGTTTTCCTCGCCGCAGGTGACGGCGGGGCGTATCGGTGTGGCTCCCAGTCCACGTGCCCGCCGATCCCAATAGTCTTTTGGCCGCAGGTCGCTATGCTCCGGTATGTCCGTGGTTATCTCGGAATATGCCATGACCGCGCACCGGACACTCCGGCGCGCGAGTATGTGGAGCAGATCGGTCCGCTTCCCGAGCATGCTGTGGATGATGTAGCCCGCTTCGAGCAAAGCATAATCGGAAACTTTCTCCGATGCCACGATAGGAAAAGATTCGATCACGAGACATTTGGCGTAAAAAGGCGCCAGCTGGAAAGACTTGCGCAGGTTGTCGTCTATGGACTGAACTTGCGGCACCGTTGGGGCTAGCGACGGCGCTTCGCCTGCCAACAGTGCAAGGCCGAAAAGGTTGACCAGACCAAGACCCATGAGTGGACGCAATGGGAATACAGCGATTGACACCGTCTGCCCTCGCTAGGCAAAGTTCTGTCACAAACCTCTCTATTGGCCTTCCCGCCGCTATCAATAACATGTATGAGAGGATGTTTTCTCGGTAAAGGGATGGAGTTGTTTTCCGCCGGATTGTAGTAGTGCAGTCCAGACCAGTGGCAATATTGGACCTTCGAAAATTGTGGCAACCGCCGCCGAAAGGCGTGGCAAAGCATGTACTGGGGGCCCCCAATGCATACCATCCACAACATGCATCTGTGTTTCCTGTTATTGTGCGCCGTAATGACTCCAGAGGTTCGGAAATTGGATCGTGATCGGCTCCTTTCGGCTGAAACCTTCTGGACGAATCGCGACTGGCAGTGGTACAAGGACAATATTCCCTTTTTCGAGTGTCCAGACAGCGGGATTACTACGACCTATTACTAC
This sequence comes from Gemmataceae bacterium, assembly GCA_040289265.1. Lineage (GTDB taxonomy): Bacteria > Planctomycetota > Planctomycetia > Gemmatales > HRBIN36 > PSKW01. The sequence goes on along the minus strand of PSKW01000001.1, from coordinate 690,910 downwards.
CGGTGGGAGTTGATCACGCGGCATGCGACCTATGGCTCACCGCGTACGGGATACGTTTTTACCGAATTCATTGATCGTCCCTTTTGGTCCGGTAGGTACGGTGCCATCAGTTGTCCAGCAGGACACCAGCTTTATGAGGTGAGGTGGGCAAGGAACCCTCGTTACGCCCGTGACTATATCAGGTATTGGTTCCGCACTTCTGGCGCGCAACCGCGGCGCTATAGCACTTGGCTTGCGGATGCTGCTTGGGCTGTCCACCTAGTACATCCGAGCGAAGACCTGTTGAGGAATCTCTTGCCGGATATGATCGCAAATTTCAGAGCGTGGGAAAAGGAGCGATTCAATCCCGAAGTGGGGTTGTTTTGGCAAACAGGTCATGACGATGGAATGGAATTGAACATCAACAGCCGGCAGACGAGCGATCCGGTGCGAGGGGCACCTGGCTATCGGCCAACTTTGAATAGCTACATGTATGCCGATGCGTTGGCCATCGCCCGTGTAGCGGAACTTGCGGGGGATGTGGATACTGCCTCCGTATTTCGTGCCAAGGCGAAAAGCTTGAAAGAGAACGTGCAGAAAAAACTCTGGGATCCGCAACGCGAGTTTTTCTTCCACTTGGCAGCACGCGATGAGAGCCACGAGGGATTCACTGTCAAAGCGTTGACATGGACCTATCGGACGGGGCGATTCGCGGGTAATCCGCACGGTAGAGAGCTGATCGGCTATGTGCCGTGGCAGTTTCGTCTGCCGGACCTTGGATACGAGGCAGCATGGAAATTCTTGATGGACGAGAACTACTTCGCTGCACCTTTTGGACCCACGACCGTGGAGCGACGCGATCCGCTTTTTTATCTCTCGAAAACCTGTTGCTACTGGAGCGGCCAATCATGGCCTTATGCCACTACGCAAACGTTGCAGGCTATGGCCAACTTACTGCGCCATTACGACCAGCAGTTTGTGACGCCAGAAGACTATTACCGATTGCTTCGTACGTATGCGTTGACGCATAGGAAAAACGGTCGTCCCTATATTGCAGAGGCGTGCCACCCATTCACTGGATCGTGGGAAGGTCATGACAGTTATTATCATAGTGAGCATTATTTTCACTCGGGCTTCATAGATCTGGTAATAACAGGCCTGTGTGGACTATTGCCGCAGCCGGATCAGTCGCTGATCGTTGCGCCGCTGGCCCCTGTGAGTTGGGACTACTTTGCGCTAGATTATGTGCCTTACAAAGGCAGTACTGTCGGGATATTCTGGGACAAGGGCGGTAATCGCTATGGGTTTGGGCCGGGGCTGACAGTGATCGTGGACGGGAAACTAGTGGCCGCGAGGAGAGACCTCGGTGAATTGCGGATCAAATTGCCGCGGAAGAACGAAGCGAGCGAGCGATGTGAAGAGGATGTCGAACTAGTGAATTGGGCGGTAAATAACGATGGCACGTATTATCCGAAAATCACGGCTTCGTATGTGCGGTCTGGCGAATCGCCCTATAGGTTGGTGGATGGAAACTATTGGTACGATACTAGCCCACCCAATCGCTGGACTTGTGTTGGATCGCCGAACAAAGAAGATTGGGTCGAGATTGATTTTGGACGGGAACGGATCATGCAAGAGGTCACGCTGTATATCCTCGATGACGGCGCTGTCGTTAGGGCTCCGGAGAAAGTCGAAATTGCTGCGTATATCGGTGGCCGATGGGAAGCGTTGCGCTCGGTACACTGGGAGGTCGGCCGGCCAATAGGCCGGCAGGCGAACCGTGCCCGATTCCGACCGCTGACAGCACAAAAACTGCGGATCCAGTTCACCCACACCCCAGGCAGCTACACAGGACTGACCGAAGTAGAGGTGTGGGGGTCGTCTGATGGAAAGATCGAGGACGCAGAACGTCCTCAGGATCTTATTGCTCTGTCGGCACGTAAGGCGGGTCATCCGGCGGTGAGGGTTTCTTTCACGTCTCCTTACGATCGCGCGCAAATGGCCTGTGATGGAGTGGTGCAGTTTTTGCCTCAGCCTCCCAATCGCTGGACTAGCTTCCAGTCGGCTAACCGGGAGGATTGGCTGGAAATTGATTGGGGCGCATCCACTAGAATAGGCCGGTTGGAACTGGCGATCTACGATGATGGCGGTGGCGTGCAAGCGCCCGCGGATTACCGTGTCGAGATATGGCACCAGGGGGCCTGGCAGCCGGCTCAGGAACAGCGTAAGACGCCTACCATCCCTGTGGGTGGCGTGTGGAATCAGGTCGTTTTTCGCCCGGTGGCTACCGACAGGATTCGCATCGTCTTTACGCACCGAGGGCCGGCTCGGTCCGGCGTCAGTGAAGTGTTGGCATGGCCCGAGTGATGGCAAGGCGCAAGCGCCGAAAAAGGCAGCCCATCACGGGTCGCCGGCATCGGGGCCCCAAGCTGGTGTGCCTTCTTCGAAACCATTGTGCGTAAGACGCCAGAGTTGTTTGCCATCGAGCGAAACAGCGAAGATATCGCCGTACGGCTGAAACTGAAACGGCAGAGACACTTCTTCTGCGGAGTAGCCCGCCCGTTGGCTAGCGAAGACGACCCACTTGCCATCGGGTGAAAAATGGGGATGATTGTTGCGCCCCCCGCCGCCGATGAGTTTGCGCAAGCCGGTACCGTCGGGTCGGAGCAGATAGAGGTCGAACGCTCCTGCGCGATCGCTGGCGAAGACGATCCACGCGCTGGTCGGCGACCAATCGCACATCGTGTCGGTCCACGGACCGTGCGTGAGCCGCCGACGGGTGCGGTTCGCCAAGTCGAAGATATAAAGGTTTTTGTGGCCGTCTTGCCCCGAACGGTACACGATGAACTTTCCATCGGGAGAGAAGGCGGGAAACGCGCAGTTGCCTTGGTCGGCGATCAAGGCTTCCACAGCCGAGCCGTCCGGCCGGATGCGTTCGATGTCCACGCGGCTACGAGGACCCTCGAACACCCGGCCGTGCGAGAAGGACAGCCAGTCCCCCGATTTGGCCCAGAAGATCGCGAAGACGGAGCGCGGCTCGCCGGAGAAAAGGTGCTTTTGTCGCTGCGTCTTCAAATCGGCTACGGTCAACTTAGAAAATCCATCACTGCTGAAGGCCACACGGCGGCCGTCGGGAGAAAAAGCTGGAAAAGCCCCGGCTATTCGGGCCATGCGGGGGCCACGCAGGAAAGGAGACGACCAGTACTCTAGGACCGGTTCTACACTGCCGGCGCTGCGCTTATGAAACAGCACTCGTGCGCCGTCCGGCGATAAAGAAGGATTCCAACAGTCTTCGTTTGCAAGCGGTAGCCAGCGCGTTTTGCGATTTTGCAGGTCCATAACAGCGATCTGCCTGCGGCCGTTTCGCTGGGCTGCAAAAGCGACAGCAGGATGCGATCGTGCCGCTCGCGGGGTGTACGCTTCGACGCCTTCGGGCGATGCGGGCCGCAATTGACTGCCATCCAGCTGCACCTGCCAAATGCGATAAAGGCCGTCGCGATTGCTATGAAAGTAAAGGCTACGGCTGTCGGGAGCAAAAGAGGGCCACCCACCGTTTTTTAGCACCAGCCTGCGGTCGGTGCCGTCAGGACGCATCACAAAGATGTCGGTGTGTCCGGCGCGCCCGCTGCCCGAAGCAAAAGCGATCCACTGCCCGTCCGGAGACCAATCTGGCGAATAGTCCGCCGCGCTACCGTCGCTGAGCCGGCGGCACGCCCCAGTAGCCAAATCGAGGATGAAAAGCTGATTCCAGCCGCGGCCGGGTACTGTGGAGGGACAGCGCGTGCTGCTGAATACCAGCTGTCTTCCATCCGGAGACCATGCAGGATGATCGTCCAAGGCAAATGCGTGTGTGAGTCGTTTGGGTTTGCCTTCGGGCCATTCGAACAGATACAGCTCCAAGTTGCCGTCCCGCTCGGAAACGAATGCCACGCGGTTACCGTCGGGAGACCAATTGGCGTTGTAATCCAGAGCCGGATGGTCGGTCACGCGAGCTACCGAGTCGTTCTTTAGGTCCCAGAGGTAAATGTCCCAGCCTCGGGGTGCTAGGGAGGAAAAGGCGATCGTGCCGCCGGGTAGGGGACCGGAGCCGAGCCACAAGCTAAATGCCACCGAGGTCACGGCTGCTGCGTACATAACGGCGTCTCCAGAGGTCTGTTCAACGGGACACAAGCCAGCCGCCATTCGATAAACTATTCCCCATACATGACCCGGGCAACTATGGGCAAGCCGGTGCTGATTCACCGTGGGGACTGGCCGAGCGGGGTGAGGAATTCAGTGAGCGGCGTCGAAGCACCGTCCGCCAGGGCTAAAAAGGTGCGAGCATGGTGCAGCGCTAGGGAACCGAGGCGCCTGCAAAGCAGGAGAAATCAGATGACGGCGACTGGGACGACTCGACGACAGTTTTTGGCGACAGCTGGGGGACTGGCAGCAGGTTCAGCCATTTCGGACGCCGCGGGACTACACGTCCACCAAGAAGCCAATCCGCCTCCGTTCCGATTGGGCATCGTGACGTATAACATCGCCGCCCGTTGGGACCTGAGCACGATCTTGAAAGTATGCCGGGCGGTAGGGCTGTATGCCGTCGAGTTGCGCACGACCCACAAGCACGGTGTAGAGCCAGACATCTCGGCAGCGCGCCGACGCGAGGTCCGACAGGCATTTGCCGACGCCGGCGTGGTCCTGTGGGGCTACGGCACAGTCTGTGAATTTCACGCGCCTGATCCTGCGGAAGTCCGGCGCAACATAGAACTGTGCAAGCGCTTCGTGCAGTTGGCAGCGGATACAGGGGCCAAGGGGGTCAAAGTCAGGCCCAACGGCTTGCCACGCGAGGTGCCGGCAGAAAAGACACTGGCGCAAATCGGACGGGCTCTCCGAGAATGCGGGCAGGCCGCCGAGCAAGCAGGTGTCGAGATCTGGGTAGAAGTTCACGGTGCCGGCACCGCTTTGCCGCACAATATGAAAACGATCATGGAACACTGCCACCATAGCCATGTGGGTATCACTTGGAATTCCAACGATACCGATCTCATAAACGGCTCTTTAGCAGCCGGTTTTGCCATGCTCCGTCCGTGGATTCGCTCTTGCCATATCAACGAGCTGTACAGGCCTTATCCCTGGCGCGAGTTATTTCGACTGCTGCGCGACATGCACTACGATCGCGTGACCCTGGCGGAAATTCCTGGTATGCCCGATCCCGACTCCGGCGAGCGCTTGCTGCGCTATTATAAAGCACTCTGGGCAGAATTGGCGCGCGGCTGACGGCGGCAGCGGTCCGCGGTTTTCGAAAGGTCGTAAGCGTCGGGCACAACGATGAAGATCAAGGTCGCTATCCTCGGGGCATCAGGATATACGGCACTGGAGCTGATCAAGATTTTGCTGCGGCATCCGCATGCGGAGATCGTGGCGCTGACCACTCGACAAGAGATGGGCGCAAAGATGCCCCATGTGGCCGATTTGCACCCATCGCTGCGCGGCCTTTTGGACATGCCATGCGAGCTCCTGGCGGCGCCGCGACTGGCGACGAAAGGGACGCAGTGCGTTTTCAGCTGCTTGCCTCATGGGGTCAGCATGCACACTGTCCCAGAGCTTCTCGATCGCGGCATGCGGGTCATAGACCTGAGTGCCGACTATCGCTTGCGCGACCCCAATGTCTATGCCCAATGGTACGGCGAAAGCCATAGCGATTTGGCTCACCTCGCACAGGCAGTTTACGGCTTGCCGGAGATGTACCGCGAAGAGATAGCCGCCGCACCTTTGGTGGCCAATCCCGGGTGCTATCCCCAGAGTGCTGTGTTGGGCCTGATACCGGTCGTCGCCGGCGGGCTGATAGATACGTCGGCAATCATCGTAGACAGCAAAAGTGGCATTTCAGGTGCGGGGCGCACGCCCAAGCTGAGCACGCATTTTCCGGAATGCAACGAGAGTGTCAGCGCCTACAACGTGGGAGCACATCGTCACACGCCCGAGATCGAGCAGACCCTGACCGATCTTTCCGGGGATCCCGTGCAGGTACTGTTTACCCCTCATCTGGTACCGATGAACCGTGGCATCCTGTCCACGATTTACGCTGTTCCGCGCCGGCCGGTGTCGGTGGAACGGGTGCGCGACCTGTATCGGGAGTACTACGCGCGCAATCCGTTTGTGCGCGTGGTGCCACACCCGCCGGCTACGAAGGACGTCGTTGGAACGAATTTTTGCGACATCAGCGTCCACATCGTGCGCGATCGGCTGGTGGTGTTGTCCTGCTTGGACAATTTGCTCCGAGGTGCCAGCGGGGTAGCCGTGCAAAACTTCAACATCATGTACGGTTTTCCGGAGACTGCAGGATTGCTTTAGCCCGGGTCTGTAGTTCACAAAGCACGCGCGGCGCCAATTGCGTTGGCGCGCATGTCGGATGCCCTGCAGCAGGGATGCAAGTCAGCTGCGCCCAGAGAATGGCAGAGTACCATCGGCCGGCGCGCGGCGGATCCCGATGCGTTGTGACGCGAACGCACCCGTCTCGGAATCGGTTTTGTTCCGCCTTGGGCTGGTTTTAATTTGCACGCGGAGCACCAAGAACTTAAGATAAACGCTCGACGTTTTCCGCACATATCGTGCGGCTTTTTTGTTGTAGGTGGAGGAAACGTACTGCAATCGTTCGAATTGTGCAGGGGAGAAAGGCAATGGATAAGCGCTTGCTCATGGCGGTGAGCTTTTGTTGGGCAGTGCTATGGCACGGAGGTCCGGTATGGGCGCAGACGCCGGGACTGGTGCCGCGCGCCTATGTACTGCGTGGATGTGCCGTGGTACCTCGTCCTGGCCAGCTCGTGCCAGACATGACGATCGTGGTACGTGACGGCAAGATCGAAGCGATAGGCAAAGACGTGGCCGTCCCGCCCGGAGCGGTGGAAATAGCGTGCAAGGGTCTGTATGCCTATGCCGGATTTATGGATGCGGCGAGCTTTTGGGGTGTGGACCTGGCTTTGCGGCGCTCCGAGGGCGGGGCGCCCGAACCTGTGGATCTGGCTGCCGAGGCTCTGGCGGCTACCAAACCGGACAATTGCAAAGGCGTGACGCCGGAATTCGAAGTTGCCACGGCATTGACCAGTGACGAGGAACGTGCCGAAGCCTGGCGCCGCCAGGGGATCTGCCTGCGCTTGGCGGCGCCCGAGGGAGGCATTTTCGCCGGCCAGAGCGCTCTGGTGGCAATGAGCGGGGCTGTGCCGCGGCGGGCAGTGCTGCGATCGCCTGCCGCTCTGCACGTGAGCTTCCGCGTGGCCGGACCGGGTTACCCTGCTACCCTCATGGGCATGGTGGCACATTTTCGGCAGACACTTTTGGATGCGCAGCACTATGCCGCTGTGTTGGAGCATCACCGCAAAAATCCGGTTCAGCTCAGGCCGCCCTTGGACCCTGCATTGGCGGCGTTGTTGCCTGCGCTACGCCGTGAGCTACCCGTGGTCTTCGAAGTGGACAATCGGGACAGTATCTATCGCGCGTTGGATCTGTGCGAAGAGTTCGACCTGCGGCCGATTTTATTCGGAGCAGAAGAGGCATGGCGCGTGGCAGATCTGTTGCAGGCGCGGGGCGTGCCCGTGATCGCCCGCATCAATTATCCCGATATCCAACAGATGAGCGAGCGCGGCCGGAGGCGTGGCATTCCTGTGCCGCCGGATCAGCCTTCGCGGCGCTTTGCGCGACCCACAGAAGCCAGGCCGGCCGATCCGACTCCGCCTGAGGGTGGGGAGCTGGACACGCCCGCCGATCTTCCCGAGCGGGTCCGACAAGACAGGGAGCGCCGACGGAACGAGCACATTCGCAATCTGGCAGTCTTGTTGCAAAAGGGAGTGCGGTGTGCCGTGAGCGGTGCCGATCTGGACCGGCCCGAAAAGTTTCTCGGCAATCTGCGCTTGGCTTTGCATCAGGGACTCAGTGCCGAACAGGCGCTAGCGGCGTTGACCGTTCACCCCGCATCTTTGTGGGCCAGCGGGGTGTGGTCGGGTGAACTGGCGTCTGGCCAGCCGGCTCATGTGGTCTTGTTCACTGCACCTTGGCAAGAAGCCAACGCGCGGGTGCGCTACCTGATCGCCGACGGCGTCTTGTTCGATTACGAATCACCGGCTACCGCACAACAAAGCCCGCAGGCCACGTCTCAGCCACCAGGTACAAGGTCACCCGATCAACCTCAGGGAGCTAAAAAAGCAGTCCCGCCTGAGGCTGCCAAGCAAAAAGAGAAGACCCACGAGACGGCAGTCGTACCCGTAGAGCTGGACGAGGATCGCCGGCCGCAGCGGCGTACTGGCGGCAACGTGCTTTTGCGCGGCGCTACCATCGTGTCGGTCACCAACGGATCGTTCAAGGGGGACCTGCTGGTGCGGCAGGGCAAAATCGCGCACATAGCGTCCAGCATCGCGCCGCCGGCCGGAGTGACGGTCATCCCGCTCGAGGGGTATTTCGTCATGCCGGGCATCATTGACACGCACAGTCATTTCGCGATAGCCGGCGGCGTCAATGAGTTTACTCTGTCCATCGTGCCTGAAGTGCGCGTCCGCGACGTCATCCATAGCGAGGACGTGCAGATATACCGCGCTTTAGCGGGGGGCGTGACTACGGTGCGGCTCTTGCACGGCAGCGCCAATGTCATCGGCGGGCAAGATGCGGTCATCAAATTGAAATATGGCGAGCCCGCCAAGAATCTGCTCGTGGCTGACGCTCCGCGGGGTGTTAAATTCGCCTTGGGAGAAAACGTCAAACGCACCGACGGTCGGTTTCCCAATACACGCCTGGGCGTCGAAGCGGTTCTGGTGCGGGCTTTCGTGGAGGCTCAGGCTTATCGTCGGGCCTGGCAAGCGTACGAGGCGGCACGCAAACAAGGGCGCGATGTGCTCGCGCCGCGACGCGATCTGCGACTCGAGGCACTCGCAGATGTCCTCGACCAGCAATTGCACATCCACTGCCATTGTTATCGCGCCGACGAAATCCTCATGCTGCTGCAGGTGGCGGAACGCTTCGGCATCCGTGTGCGCTCTTTGCAGCATGTCTTGGAAGGCTACAAGATTGCCCCAGAGATCGCTCGGCACGGCGCCAGTTGCAGTCCCTTTTCTGATTGGTGGGCCTACAAGATCGAAGCCTACGACGCCATCCCGTACAACGTAGCCTTGCTGCAAGAAGCCGGCGTCTCGGTGTGCCTCAAATCGGACAGCAACGAGCTAGTTAGGCATATGTACCAGGAAGCTGCCAAGATGCTCAAATACGGCGGGCTCGACGAAACAGAAGCCCTCAAAACGATCACGCTCAACGGCGCCAAGCAACTCGGTTTGGACCATCGTCTGGGGAGTATCGAACCGGGCAAGGATGCTGACCTTGCGGTCTTCGACGGCCATCCCCTCAATGCCTATGCTCGTTGCGTCATGACCCTGGTGGACGGGGAGATCTATTTTGACCGACTGGACCGCTCCCCGCCCCGTCCAGTAGCAGCTTCGATGCCGGCACAACCTCGGCACAAAGGGGTGCCTGTCCTGGCCATTGCGCGCAACCCCAAGCGGCTTTATGCCATCAAGAACGCCCATATCCATCCCGTGTCTGCCCCCGATATCCCGCGGGGTACACTGGTGATCGAGCGGGGTATCGTGCGCGCTATGGGCAAAGAGGTGCCGATTCCTGAAGGGGCTACGGTGGTAGATGCACGTGGACTTCACGTCTACCCTGGGATGATAGACGCTGGCACCGTGATCGGCCTGACCGAACTCGGGTCGGCGCGCGAGACCCAGGATTTTGCCGAACTGGGCGATTTCCAGCCCGATTTGCGCGCCGCTGCCGGTATCAATCCCGACTCGGAATTGATCCCAGTGACGCGCGCCAACGGCGTATTAGCTGTCGTGACTAGGCCGACCGGCGGTACGGTCGCCGGGCAAAGCGCGCTCATCCACTTGCACGGTTGGATTCCCACGGATATGGTGGTCGTGGACCCGCTGGCACTGCACGTGGAGTTTCCGAGTGTTGCCCCGATCGTGACCGGCGACCCCACGCTGCCTGCTGTCGGCCGTGCCATCGCCAGGCGCCAACGAGATGCACGCATCAAAAAGCTGCGCGAGCTTTTCCGACTCGCCCAGGCCTATGCCACGGCACGTCAAAAAGCACCTCTCGATCTTCCGCTCGATCCCCGTCTGGAGGCACTGTTGCCCTATGCTCGCGCTGAAAAGCCGGTCATCGTCCAGGCCAACCGGCGCCAGGATATCCTCGAAGCGCTCAAACTCGCCGACGAACTCGGCTGGCGCATGATTCTGAGCGGCGGCCTGGATGCCTGGAAAGTAGTCGCTGAATTGAAAAAGCGCAAAGTGCCGGTCATCCTCGGACCTGTGATGATACTGCCCGTGGAAAACTGGGACCCCTACGATGCGCCCTTTACTTGCGCGGCCCACCTGTACGAGGCCGGCGTACCATTCTGTATCCGTTCCGCCGGTGGTTCCAACACCCGCAACTTGCCCTACGAGGCAGCCATGGCAGTCAGCTACGGATTGCCTCCGGAAGAGGGACTCAAGGCCGTGACCCTTTATCCGGCACAGATTTTGGGCGTCGCCGACCGACTCGGCTCGTTGGAGCCGGGTAAAATCGCCAACTTTTTCCTGTGTGATGGCGATCCGCTCCAGGCTTATACACAGGTCTACGCTCTCTTCATCAAAGGAGAGCCGCTAGAACCGACGAGCAAGCATACCCGGCTATTCGAGCGATATCGCCAGAGGTTGGAAGAAGTCAAAAAGCAGTAAAGACAGCTCGAGACGGCCAAAAAGAGCAGGTCTGCGGCACAGGCCAGGGCCCAGTCGCGACTGTGCCACCTGCTTTCCCGGGCTGCCGGTGTGTATCGTGTACATAGGGCTGGCTGCCAAGGAGATGGCAATGGCTCCGATGATCATCAAATGTCCGAAGTGCAACAAAGTTCTGTCCGTGAAAGCTGGCCCTGGGACATTGGTACTATGCCCGTTTTGTAGGCACAAAATGCGCGTGCCGGCAGGGCAATCTGGAACAGCCGGCAAAGCGCAGAGCTCGCCCAAGTCGGCAGCAAAGCCATCTCAGGCAGGCCAAGATGATTTCACTCCATACGCGTTGCAGCAATCACCCGAGCCGCCTGGTGCGCCCAAAAAGCGTGCATCGGACAAGGCTGCAGAGGCGGCTCCTGACGAAGATCTCACTGATGAAGAATTCGGCATGGATCGCGAGTACGTGCGCAGACGCCGTATGAAAGCCAAGCAAAAAGCCAGTCAAGAAGCAAAACGACTGTGGATCCGCATCGGTGTGATCGTCGGCTTACAGGTTCTTCTGGGGATACTGGGCGTGCTGCATCCCTTGTTCCAACTAGCATCGTTAGCTGTTTCTCTCATCGTAGCAAATATTGGGTTCATCTGGTATCTGGTCGTCGTAGGCCGGGAGGAAGGAGCGCAGCAGGTACTTCTGAATCTGTTCGTTCCGTTTTATGAAGTTTACTACTTGATCACGCGCTGGCACCTGGTTTGGCAGCCTTTTGTGTTCGCAATGGCGGGTGCCGTGCCCCTGTGCTGTCAGTGTATTGCGGGGCTCGTCCTATATGGCGGAGTGTTGGCATTCTTGTTCTTCCTGCGTGGAGCCCCGTGAGATGCACGTCAGTCGGGCGCAAGTGTAGCGAACCAGGAAGGCAAGGGCTCGTTCCTGTCGGCACATTTTACGGAACAAACGGCAAGGCTATGATACTGGCTACGCCCTCGTGGTCGCCGACTGCGATCGTTTTGCCGTCCGGCGCGAAAGTAACTGCATAAAGGCTATAAGGCATCCTCTGGCTGACGAGCAACTTGCCGGATGCGAAGTCCCAAAGCTTGATCCACCCAGCGTTGCCGACACTCGCCAGGGTTTTGCCATCCGGAGATAAGCGGATCTGGTTGATCCAGTCCTCGTGAGCCCTGTCGCGCTGCATTTGCCCCGGTGGCGGCGGAATCCTTTCGTCAACGAACTGCCGCATCACTTTACCATCGGCTATGGACCAGACTTTGATCTGACCATCGCTGCCTGCAGACACCAGAGTCGGCCCACTGGGGTGAAAAACCAGCGTAAAGACGCCATCCTTATGGCCCTGGGGTGCATTTTTTTCGTCATAGCCTGCCAATTCGCGCACCAGGTTGCCATCGGCGGCGTTGAATATCTTGATGCTGCGTACGAAGCTGCCTGCTGCCAGTTGCTTGCCGTCAGGGCTCCAGGCGACGCAATAAACGGGCGCCACCTGCGGCTGAGTAAAAGCGTTGATTTGCCTCGTTTGCTGGCCGTTGCTCACGTTCCACAGACGAACAGTACCGTCGTGCCCACAGGAAGCCAGTTGGGTCCCGTCAGGACTGAATGCGACGCAATCCACGTAATTGCCGTGGCCGGTCAAAGTGCGCACGGGCGTCGGGCTGGCAATTCGAAAAACGCGTACACTGCGATCGGCGCCGGCCCCCAACACCGTGGCGTTGTCGTTGTGCACGGCGACGGCCAACGCTGCTGCGCCCTGATCGAATATTTGCTGGATGCTACCGAACTCCGGCGCAGGCGCTTGCCCCGGGTTGAAATTGCCGGTATGCACGATCAGGACGCTCCGGTCTTGGCATGCAGCCGCCACGAAGGTATTGTTGGGCGCAAAACTCACACTGTGGACGACATCGGGTGCCGGGATCGCCCGCAGCTCTTTGCCGTCCCCGAACTGGTAAAGACGTAACAGTTTGTCCGCGGACGCCGCCGCTACAAGCTGGCCGTTCGGTGATACAGCTAAAGCCGTGACCGGGGCCGAAGCACCGAAGACCCGCTCCACCTGGAAGCTGTTGAGGTTGACCAGTTTGACCGCTTTGTCTTCGCCGCCGACGAGTATGTGCGACCCAGAAGGTAAAAAGCGAAGCTTGCGTGCGGCCCCATTGACCACGGGCAAAACGCGGAGGGCGTGCTGCACATGAGCGACCACTGCTTTGTCGCTGCCGCCGACGAAAAGGGTCCGATTGTCGTTGTGAAATACGGCCGTATACACTGGCCCGCCGTGCGCGAAAAACTCGAGCGTGCGTGCCGTCGTCAGATCCCAGATGCGGGCGCGACCGTCTTCGCAGGCAGTCAGCAAACGGGTGTTGTCAGGACTGAACTGCAGGCTGCGTACCGCCGCGGGGTGCGGCAGTCGCAACTGCTCTTTACCGTCGCTCGAGCTGAGTATCCGCACAGTTTTGTCGGCTACTGCCAACGCCAGCCGGGAGGGATTGGCTTCGCGTGTCAGTGCCGCGGCCAAGACCGTATCGCCTATGTCGAAGGGCGGACGGGCTGGTACTGCCTTGTTCGCATCCCAAAGTCGTACTGTCTTGTCCTTGCCTGCACTGATGATTTGCGAGCCATTGGGCAGGAAAACAGCAGCGGTGACACCGCCACTGTGAGCCGCTAACGCATGGACTATAGCCACGTCCGCTACGCTAGCTAGCTTGTCAGCTCCGGCGGAAACGAGCGTACGCCCATCCGGCAAGAAGGCCACGGTCGCCACGCCCCCAGAGTGACCGGGAAGCGCCTGCAACAACACCCCGGAGCCGCTGTGAAAGACTTGTACCGCGCCCCCGCTTTTGTCGTCGTACCCGACGACCAAACGTGTTCCATCCGGAGAAAAACCCACAGACCGGGCTGACCCGTTCAGTGCTATCGTGGCAAGGGGTTTGCCATCGTTCAGGGACCAGACGATGCACTTGCCATCACCGCCGGCGGTTGCCAGTCGGGTACGATCGGCCGACAGTCCAGCAGCCGTTACCGGTGCTTCGCCTGTGGGTATTTGTCGTGTCTCCTTGCCATCGCCTGTATGGACGAAGCGCACAGCCTTGTCGCTGACGATGGCGATGCTGTTGCCATCGGCACTGAAAAAGAGTGCCCGCACAGCTCCTGGCCGGATTTCCCAAACGGGCTTGTCGGTCTCTTTAGGCGGATTGGCGGCTGTCCAGAGCCTCGCGCTCCCGTCTTCATGAGCACTCGCCAGGTGCGATCCATTGGGATGGAAAGCGACGGCCGTGATTCTGCCTCCAGGTACCTTGACAAGGCCAGCCGATTGGTTGTTGCCGAGATGCCAAAAGCGTATACTGCCGTCAATTTCTCCAGCCGCGAGGAACTGGCCATTGGGATGCATCGCCAAGGCCGAAGCCGCTTGCTGGCCTGCAAGTTGTCTTTCGACTTGGCCATTTTGAAGGTTCCAGAAACGGACGACCTTGTCGCCGCAGGCAGTGATCAGCCGGTCCCCTGCGACAAGGGCCGCAGTCACCTGATCGGGATGGCCGAGAGGTCTGGATGGTCGTGGCGGATAATGCCAAATCCGCAGCATACCGTCTTCCCCTGCAGTCAACAGTTGGTTGCCTTGGGCGTTTACTGCCACGGCAACGACCGGTCCACTGTGGGCGCTGAGCCGAGCGAGCAGTGCACCATCGCCCAGGTTCCAGATGCCCACGCTGCCGTCCTGCGCTCCTGCGACGATATGAGAGCCCTGGGTGAAAACGCACGTGCCGTTGGAGCTGAGCGGTAGTTGTCTTTCCAGGCCGCCATTGCCCGCGTTCCACACGCGCACGGTTTTGTCGTTGCTGACGGTAATCAATCGCTGTCCATCCGGCGTCACAGTAGCCGCCGTCACTGCGTCGCCATGGGGACTGGCGAATGTTCGCGAAGGCGTAAACGGAAGCTGCCATAAGCGCACGGCGCCGTCGTTGCCGGTGCTGGCTACAACCGAATTGTTCGGGTGGATCGCTACACTTCTCACGCCTCCCTCGTGGGCACCGATAGTGCCGATCATGTTGCCGTCGCCGGCGTTCCATAAGCGTACCGTTTCATCTCCGCCTGTGGCCACCAATTGGCCGTTAGCGCTGTAAGCGATTGCCGTTATCTCGCCGCTGTGTCCCTGGCGTACCGCTAGCTGTTTGCCGTCCGCAAATTGGAAAAAGCGCACGCTCTTGTCGCCGCCGCCGGCTACGAGTCGGCTGCCATCGGGAGACAGTGCCAGGTCGCTTACGGCACCTTCGAAACCGACGAATTGTCGCACCGGCAACGGGCTGGGCACGTCCCACAGCCGAATCGTGTTGTCCGTGGCGCCGGACGCGAGCACACGTCCGTCAGGAGAGAAAGCCAAGGTAAGCACAAGATTCTGGTGGCCTGCCGGTCCGCCGAAGGTGCGCTCCTCTTTGCCGCTTTTCGGGTCCCATAATTTTAGCGTTTTATCGAACGATCCTGTGGCAACATACCGCCCGTCGGGACTGAAAGATACTGCATAAACCAACTCGCTGTGCCCTTGCAGCTTTTGGCTCGCCTGCAAGGGGCCTTGCGGAACCTGTGGGGCTTGTCCCAAAACCAGCGAATTGATCACCGCCAACGAGGAGAGCGCGACCAGCGCAAGCTTGACCTTTTGCCATCTTCGATGTCGCATAGGCTGCTCCTTACCCGGAACTCTCCCAGGTTCTCAGCCACTGTCTGCAAGAGATACTCCTGGAGGGCACTCTGCAGTCCTTGACAGCCT
This sequence comes from Gemmataceae bacterium, assembly GCA_040289265.1. Lineage (GTDB taxonomy): Bacteria > Planctomycetota > Planctomycetia > Gemmatales > HRBIN36 > PSKW01. The sequence goes on along the minus strand of PSKW01000001.1, from coordinate 675,438 downwards.
CGTAGGAGTCAAGGCTGCTCCTCGGTAGATCGGCACGGGGGTTGTCGCGCCGGGGATAAGCCAAATCATACGCAAGCCGCGCTGATTTTAAAGGCGCCGCTGGAAAAAATGCTGCGGCTGATGGGCAACTGCCGTTCGGTTTGCCCTGTGCCAACCCTTAAATCGCCAAAAGTGCACGTACGGCTTGGAAAGCTACGAACTGCTCGAATAGCCGAGGCGACATAAAAACCATGTCTGCGAAATGGTCACGCTCAGGCGAGTGCACTACGACGCGGTAGTAAGCTCGTGCTTGATCGGCAATGTGCCGCTGCCTTGCATCCCAAATGCCTTCGACAGCCACCACAGTTTTTGCTTCAGCGGGCGCCACTAGGTAGAGATTCAGTCCGATCCGTGGAGGCAAATAGGGATGGTATTCGGTTATGACGCCGAAGAGCACAAGATCCGCATGGTATTTCTTGGCCACCGTTAGCACCTTGCCTTCATCGAAACGGGCCTGTCTGGCAAGGCTCTCGCCGTCGCTGGGTGTATCCTCGTTCGTATCGGCGAGCACCATTTCCCACCAACCGATCGTTTGCATTTCTCGAAATACAGCCAACTGCAAGCTAACCGCGCCGCCATCGTAGCGGCTGTGATTAGCGAAGGGCATGACCAAAACCCGCCGGGCAGGCGAAATGTCTAGGTTAGGTAGCCGGTGCACAGTGTAACACGCCGGCTGGTGCGTCAAGACCGTGGAACAGCTGCAAACCACGACGATCATAAGCCCGATCAGAGGCCAACGAGCCTTGCGCACAGCACCCCGTGCCAATAGCTTGCGCCCTGACCAATCGCTGGACGCTTTGACCGCCCATAAACACGGCATAGCGCTAAAGATCCCTTTCCCAAAGCATTCAATGCTTTTCGGCTTCTTGGTTACTCGTTTTCGGTACGGACGGCATCGGAACCCGTGTGCGCTCAGGCAGATGATCGAGCTCTGCCGGCGGCGCCATTTCTGCTGGAGGTCGGCCTTCTCCTGGGATTGGTAACCCTAGTTGTCTTTGACGGTCAGCAGCATTGCTCCCCTCAGGCTTGAGCCGGGGTGCCAATGGATCTCTTAGCCAAGGAGGTACGCTATGCTCGTTGGAGTCAGTTTCTGGTTTCGCTTGCTCCGGGTGTTGAGGTCCACTGGTCTCTGAATGACTTTGGCCTTCTTTCTGCTGCGCTTCGAAGATTTCACGCACGAGCGAGATAATCATTTTCAGCGTTTCTTCATATTGCTTATCCTTGTTTGCTAGCTCGTTCTGCAAAGTCTTTACCATTTCGGCAAGCCGGATCAATTCTTGTCGGGCTCTTGCGATGTCGTCTGCAGCGCCTTGCATCTCTTTGTCCGACAACATAAGCGCTGAGTATTGATCGGCCACGATGCGTTCGAGTTCTTGCACGCGCTTTTGCAGCTGATCTCGGGCGGTTTCAGCTTCCCGTAGTTTCTCAGCCAACTGCAGTGCCCGCTCGGCGGCTGTTTCATCGGAGACCAGTTGTATCTGGGCACCTGTGGCTGGAGGTGGACCGGCGGGTTCGGGAGCCGGATGAGGCAAGGGAGCAGGGGGCAGTACCGCGCTTTTGACCTGACTAGGTCGGACAGCCGGCGTTTGACAACCCCAGCCGACAATCACCACTGCAGTCAAAACATGCATCAGACTGCTGGGCTCGAGACGTCCTTGTCTTCGCGCCATTTAAGCCTCCTGGTGCGTCGGTAATCCAACCAGGATTTGTCCCCTGTGCGCGCCTCCGTGCCTGCGATATGGCTGTCGCAGCCCCTAGCGCGCTTCACCTTGCTTTGCTATCTGCGCAGGAGGATTTTGCGCGTCCCCGGCGTAGACGCAGCGCAATACGGTTTTCTTACCGCAGGTACACGTAATCTGTATGGCCTCGACCACGTCGCCTTTACGGATCACTTCTACCTGCGGCTCGGTCAGCTTGACCTGCCCAGGCGCGCCTACCATAGCTGGCTGTTCAGCTAGCCTTACCAAATGCGCCGGCAGCACTGCGCGGTAGCCGGAATCGGTTTTGCGAAGGAACTTGCTGTCCCCCTGGGCCATTACGCTGCCTCCATACTAAGCCCCCTGACATATAATCGGACCGGCAGGCTCAAATCCTTTCCTCTTGGTAAAAACTTCGCGATGTGAAAGGATTACCCACTTTAACTGGATTCGCTAGGGACTAGGTTACGGGCGCGCAGATACTCCCCGATCTGAAACAACGCTGCATTGAGTAGCCGGCTGACACGGGACTCCGATAGCTTTAGCACGCACGCGATCTCCCGCAACCTCAGCTCTTCCTGAAAATAAAGGGCCAAGATCGTTCGTTCACGCTCCGGCAATTGCTGGATAGCGGCAACCAACGCGTCTTTTAGTTCTTCCTCTTCCAATGCCTGCAGGGGATTTGTCGTACGGCGATCTATGACGGTAGCCAGTGGCTCTACAGCATCGGCGCCGTTCAGTATGTGCTTCATACGGATGCATGCCAATACGTCGAGTATTTCCTCTTCCGTAAGGCCGGTGGCAGCCTTCAGCGCTTCCACAGTTGCAGGCGGTGACATTTCCTCGTATGCCCTTCGTACCACGGCCATTTTCTCGAGCATTTTCTGCGGCAGCATGCAGTTGCGTCGCAGTTCATCCATGACAGCTCCGCGGATTCGGGGATAGGCATATGTTTTGAAGGCTACGCCCCGTTGTGGATCGAAATGCCTTGCCGCCTCGACGAGTCCAACAATTCCCGCGGATAGGAGCCCTTCTTCATCTACGCCCGGTGGGAGTTGCGCCAGCAATCGCGACACGATGTGCTTGACGAGGTCTAGGTGCGTCAAAATGAGATCGTCTCGGAGTGCCGATTGGGCTGCCTCTCGATACGTTTCCGTGGCGTTGGACATTGTCGAGTGCGCCTCGCCCCGAGCGATTCACTTAACGTTTGTCGGCTTGCCCAATTCGAGTCGCAGGCGTGTGCTGTTCGCCTCCCTGGACGGTTAACCAGTTACTGAGCACAACGATCCAAACTTGGCTCAGTATCCAAACAGCGCCGCCGACAAGAAGACTGCGATACAAAATCGCGTCCGGAGGCACATCGGCCAGCCCACCTACGAGCATAGCCAGGCTTATTGCCCCCAGTGCGACTAAATGGGCACCGGCGTGGGTTCTGCTCCTCATACCCAGCTAGCGTTGGTAGAATCCAGGCCGGGCAGTTACCGCGCCTCCTCAGTTCCAACCTATCACACATTCCACAACGCTGCTCAATTGCCTGGTCCCACAGGCGTTCGGTTTGTTGCCGATCCTATCACGTCTTCGGGTCGTATCACGCCTGCAATTTCTAACGACATGTCCTGTGGTATTTCCTGGTAGGCGAGTACCGCCAGTTCGTTGATCGCTCGCGCCAAGATGTGACGCAAAGGCCTGCGGATGCTCGTGTCCACTAGGAGTGCCACCTCCTGATTGGCTGCGACGCTCTTTTTCCACTCGTTGGCCAGCTTGACCAACAGCTTTTCCAGCCGACTCGGTTCGATGACGACCTGGCCGTTTTGCACCGAACGCCGCAGTTCGGCCTCCAGCCGCGGATCGAACACGATGACCCGCAGCCGGCCGCTGGCATCGCGAAAACGATCGCAAATGGCCCGTCCCAAATCCACACGGACCCTTTCAGCTAGTTCCACCGGATCCTTGATCTGTCCAGCCAGATGGCCGAGACTTTCTAGAATCCTTACTAAATCCGAGACTGGTACCCGTTCTTCTAGGAGCAACAACACGACGCGATGCAGTGCACCCATGGTCAATTGATTGGGGATGAGCTCCTCCACCACACTGGGATTGGTTTGCTTGATTTTGTCCACCAGCATTTTGAGCTCTTCGCGACCCAGGAGTTCATGGGCGTGTTTGCGGGCGATTTCTCCCAAGTGCGTAACCAACGTGGTCGCCGCATCTACCACGGTAAAACCGAGTAATTCTGCCCGCTGGCGCTCGGTTTCCTTGATCCACCACGCCGGCATTCCAAAAGCTGGATCCTGGGTCGGTTCTGCCTCGAAAGTCGGAGTTGCCCCCTTGGGATGAATGGCCAAAAGACGATCTACCTTGAGCTGACCGCGCCCCACTTCTCGACCCACGACCAGGATGCGATACGACTCCGGTTCCAAGTTCAGATTGTCGCGAATACGTACCGGCGGCACCCAAATGCCATGCTTCCTTGCTAAGTCACGCCGCAGACCGGTCACCCGATCCAGCAAATTAGGCGACTTCTTCGACTCCACCAGAGCTATGAGACGGGTTCCGATCTCCACGCACAAGCGGTCCATTTGCAGCAGCTCTTCGGCTTGTACCTCGATCGGTATCCGCGCTGGCGCTTGCTTGGCCCCTTCGGCAGCCGGTTGACTGCGGGCGCTCGGTCGCGTGCGCATCCGCTGCGAGGCCAACCACACTGCTGCCGCCAAAATGACAAAGGGCACCAAAGGGAGACCCGGCGCCAAGCCCAATGCCAAAAGAATGATCGCCCCGATCGCTAACGGCCCAGGAGTCGCCAAAACCTGACTGGAAATCTCTTGCCCCAGACTCGTTTGTGACGCCGCCTTGGTAACTAGAATGCCTGCTGCCGTCGCCACGATCAAGGCAGGAATCTGCGAAACCAAACCGTCCCCGACCGTCAGAACGCTGTACGTCTTGATCGCCTCGGAGATGCTCATCCCCCGTCCGAGAGCCATGATCACGCCGCCTATCAAATTCACGCCAGTGATGATCAAACCGGCGATGGCATCCCCTCTTACGAATTTGCTGGCGCCGTCCATCGCACCGTAAAACTCCGCTTCGCGCATCAAATGCTGCCGTCTTTTGCGTGCTTCTTCCTCGCTGATCGCCCCCGCACTCAGCTCGGCATCTATGGCCATTTGCTTGCCCGGCATGGCATCGAGTGTAAACCTTGCCGCTACTTCCGAAATACGTCCCGCACCCTTGGTAATGACGACGAACTGAATAACCACCAGAATGAGAAATATCACCAGTCCGACCACCAGATTGCCACCGACAACGAAGCCGCCGAACGCAGAGACTATATGTCCGGCATTGGCCGAGAGAAGTATAAGCCGAGTTGTCGCCACATTGAGAGACAGCCTGAACAAGGTCATAAGTAACAAAAGCGAAGGAAATACTGAAAACTCGAGCGGTTCTTTCGCACTCAGTGTGACCAAAAGCAACAAAATAGTCAAACCAATGTTGGTGGCTAAAAGCATATCGAGCAAAAACGTCGGCAGGGGTATTAGCAATACCACCAAGATTGCGAGCAAAACAAAAGACAGAATGAGCTCACTTCGCTGTGGAAAGAGAAAATTTGAGTCTACAGTAGCTGTATTGCTGGTATTCATTTTTTCGTGCTCATAAAACCTAGACTACCGATGCATTCTTGGGGCTGTTTATATGCATTCCCTTACTGAATCCTCGACCCGCGCATGCGGTATACCAATGCCAGCAATTCGGCGACGGCTACGTACAGGGCGTACGGAATCGTCTGCCCGACTTGAACCTTTTGGTATAAGGCTCGCGCCAGCGGCGGATTGCACAGAACGGGCACGGCGTGCCGTCGAGCGATATCCGCAATACGCAGTGCCAAATCTCCGGCCCCTTTGGCGACGACTACGGGTGCGTCCATTTCTCGCCGCGCATAGCGCAGCGCCACGGCCAGGTGAGTCGGATTGGTCACGACGACCGTGGCCCGAGGCACATCACGGAAAAGCTGCCTTCGCGCCATTTCCCGTTGTAGCTTCCGTATGCGGGCCCTCATATGGGGATCGCCTTCCTCCCGTTTGAGCTCTTCCTTGAGCTCCTGCCGAGTCATCCAAAGAGAGCTTTCGAATCGGAACCTTTGATAGCCGTAATCGAGAAGACCTAGCAATACCAGTGCCGAGCCAAATCCGTAGCAGAGCCTCATAGTGAAACGCCATGTGATTGCTGTCGCCTCCGACAACGAGACTTGGAAAAGTCCTAACAATTCCCCGTAGTGATTGCCTAAGAGCGCCAAGAGGAGCAAAACGACCATCGTTACTTTGGCCAGCATCCATGCTGAGCGTATAGCAGATCCTAGTGAAAAAAGGTTTTGCATGCCGTAACTTAACGACAGGCGCTCCCATTTGAGCCCTAAGGCTTCGGGAGACAGCAAAACTCCTACTTGAAGCAGATTGATGACGATAATGAGCACCGTGAACGCCAGGAGAAACGGAGAGAAATCGAATAGCGCCTGGGTCAGCAGGTGATTGACAGCGGCGACTAAATGGACTGAGTCCATGCCGGTTGCTGATTTGGCAAGCGATAAGCCGCGCCGCCAATATTCGATGAATAAATCAGCTATTCGATTACCTGAGTAGGAAACCAAGCTGGTCGAAGCTAAAAGGAAGAGTCCGTAGAAAAGTTCAGCGCTATAAGCAACTTTTCCCTGCTGTCGCGCTTGCTCTCGGCGTCGTTGCGTCGGTGGTTCGGTCTTCGACTGAGCAAAGTCTTCCGCCAAGGCTCGCCCCGACTGTTCTCAGAGATCGTCCGAGTTCACCCGTTTATAGGAGACCTCGGCCCGAAAAAGTTGATAGTATGGCCATCTTGTGTAAAAGCTGGCACGCTGCCCAAACCATTTGTGGTAAGGATACAAAAAGCAGAAAAAGTCCGGCACAAATACGGCCTGTAAGACCGATCGAAAAGAGATTCAGCTGCGGAGCTACGCGATTTGCCAGGAAGAGAGCAATCGTGGCCAGAAAAAGTCCCGAGAGGATGGGAGCCACGAGAGTTAAGCTCCATTGCAGGGTGTTCGTAAACGGTTGTACTGCCAGATGGGGAGTCAGTCCAAGGTCTTGAACGGGCCCAAGTAAAAGAATACTCGAATGATAGGAAAGAAAGAAGTAGTGATGTATATTCATTGTGTAGAAAAGGAGCGTACCTATTGACTCGAATATCTGAGTCACAGCGTTCCCCTGACCGATTCCTGCGTCGGGCAGACTTTGCTCGGCTAGGTTCATGCCCATTTCCTGAGAAACCAACTGGCCAGCAATTCGGAAAAGGACAAAGTAAAGCCCAAATACATATGCGAGAAGCCAGCCGAACAGCGCCTCCTTGACCATCATGGCGAGAATAAGGACCGAACTGTGAAGCGAGCGGAAAGGTGCCGTGTTGAACCAGCCTGACGGCAGGTTCGATTGCAGCTCGAAAAACGCAAGTCCCAAGGCGAGATGGATTTTTATTAGCCTGGGCACTAAGGTGCCACCCCACAACGGCAGCGCAGCCACAAAGGCGAAGGAACGAGCGAAGACCAGAAAAAAAAGTATCCACTCGCCGTTCATTGGTGACCAGCCTGAGCCGCCTGGAAGAACGCTTTGAGGGCATAGTTCATTGCCAATTGCAAGGACCAGGGGAGCGTGAGCACGATCACAATTGCAGCAGCTACGAGCCTGGGAACGAATCCCAGGGTCTGCTCTTGGATGCTGGTAAGAGTTTGCAAAATACTGATAAATAGGCCGGTGGCCATGCTTGCTAGCAAAGCCGGAGCGCTGAGTACCAATGCAAGGTAAAAGAACTCTTTCCCCAAGGCAATCGCTTCTCCTACGGTCATAGGGTTTGGCTCTCTTGGACTCTGAACAGTCAGTAGCTGCTGACCAGGACCTGGATGACCAGCTTCCAGCCGTCTACAAGCACAAAAAGAAGCATTTTCAACGGAGTTGAGACAACGATGGGGGGCATCATCATCATCCCCATGCCAGAAAGCACCGCAGCTACAACAAGGTCAATTAGGAGAAACGGAAGATAAATACAAAAACCCATGATGAAAGCCGTCTTTAGCTCGCTCGTGATATACGCCGGTATCAAAATACGCAAAGGCGTATGATCGACGCTGGTTATAGGCGGAGCCTGGGACATTTGTTGGAAAAGAAGCAGATCATTTTTGCGCGTGTGGCGTAGGAGATACTGCCTCAAAAACGACGATGCTCTATCTAGGAATTGAGTCGCAGTGATTTCGCTGTTCATGTACGGAGTAATGGCGTTGGCATGAATATCGTCATATACCGGGCCCATGATGTAGACGGTAAGAAATAGAGATATACTGAGAACAACGATATTCGGCGGGATTTCCGGAGTCGCCAAGGCTCGTCGAACGAACGAAAGCACTATCACAATACGGGTAAACGATGTGCTAGTAATGAGTAAGGTGGGTAAGAAAACGAGCGCGCCTATGATGAGTGCCAGTTCGGCAGGGCTACTCCGGCTCCAGTCTGTTTGTAAACTGATTTTATTCAATAGCTGTTCCATGGGCATGTTCTTTCGTGGGGGACTGTGAATCTTCTGATAACACTTGGCTTGTAAGCTTATCGAGAGTCGTTCCGAAACCGGAAAGGGGGCATATCAGTTTGAGACCCTGCTGGTCAGTCCCGACAACGACAAGGATGTCGTGAACTTGAATGAGGTGAATCTGACATGACTGAGCTAGGCGGAGTGAGTCGTGGTGCTTGATGCAACCAGGGAGCGAGCTGCTCATGTGGGGTTTCCACTGGTGCCTTTTTAAAATAAGGATGAGCATAATAACCAGGATGAAGGGAATGCCCAAAGTTAAGAAAATAAGACCGCTTACATAGAGTCCAGGTTCGGTGTCCAGTGTTGGCGGGCAGAACGATAAAGCAGCAGAGGGTTTTGTCGCTGATTCAGGTGGCTGGGCCGAGTCATTTAGGTTTCCGGACTCGCTGGCTGTGGAAAGAGCTTGTGGAGCATTTTGTGGGATTAGTGAGGAGGTAGTTTGGCGTTGCGGCTTCAAAAGGCTGGTCGGCGTAAAGTTCTGACTCAAGTCCGCATGATGTGATGTGGTCAGGGCGGTTTCCTCGCCGAGAATAGACCTTGCTAGTCTAGGAAGGCATAATCCTAGACACACGGCTGTGATTGCAAGGAAAAGGAGGACTGTGGCTCTGAGACTTTTATGACCAGTTATGCAATCGGCCAGCGCTTTGATTGCCATTGACCACCAGTTGGAGTGAAAATGTTGTTGCTAGTTAGGCACCTCCATTTTATGAAGCTCGGTGTTATCGCACGGAAACCTTGAAGGATTTTCCTAGGATATTGATCAGGTAAACTGGAATGGTGGGGCAGTTTTAGAGGGTTTGGCGTACCTCAGGAATTATACAGATCGAGGTACCTAACGGATAATGTTGGCAAGTTCTTGTAATACCTGGTCGCTAACCGTTATCGTTCTGGTATTGATCTGAAAACCGCGCTGAGCTGTGATCAAACGGGTAAATTCCAGGGCCACATCCACATTCGAGGATTCAAGTGTGCCGCGCTGGATGCTTCCTCTGCTACCCGACATGGGGGCACCTACTAATGGCAGGCCAGATTGTACACTGAGCGAGAAATAGTTTTCTCCTTCGCGGAGCAGGCCAGCCGGGTTGGGGAACACAGCAAGTGCTAGCTGGGCTAGAGGAAGCGTACGGCCGTTAGTGAACACGCCATTTATTTGGCCGTTGGGTGCTACCGCTATGCTGGTCAGTGAACCTGCTGCAAATCCGTCCTGGGAAGTTGCGGCGACTGAGGTGGATCCGCCGAATTGGGTAACACCGTCGAAGCCGTTGGCTGTACCGAAATTGAGGCGAATCGTTTGCGTGCCACTGAGCCCGATGATCTGAAGTTCGATATCGGCATCGCCTGGCCCTACCCCATTTACTTGGCGGAACGATCCATCGTCGTTGAATTGTATGTTCGAGACGAAGTTATCGGTCAAAGTCCCATCTGCTGGCGGTATTGCAGCCACCAGATCCCAGAGATTATTACCCTTCTTGATGAATGTTAAGCTCAAACTGTGCGCAGTGCCCTGTTCGTCGTAGATTTGAATGGATGTCGCAACCTTGTCTCCATCCTTGCCATCCACAGTGAGGCGCATGCCATGTGCGGCCCAATTTGTCCCACCAACATTGGAAGAATGATCGGCAATTGTCATGGAAAGGGACGCCGGCCCGGCATTGTCGGCTTGAAGAACGAGATTGCCAGCAGCATCGAGGGAAGCCGTTGCTCCAGAATAGGCTGCGGAAATAGCTGCTAGTAGATCTGCCATAGTGGTTGTGGTGTCAACACTTAAAGAGAAGTTAACTGAGCTGCCATCCACATCGGTTCCGCTAATGATCAGCTGGTCGCCAATGGCATAGGGCGAGGTATTGGTATCCAAAGCATTCAAGAGAGTTGCGGGAGTCGCAGGAGTGCCGCCACTGGTGAAAGGTGACGCAGACGTCAGGGTTTCCTTGAGCGGGCCAACGGCTTGTGCTGAAAGATTGCCCTGCAGCACGACTTCCGTAGTGGCACGACCCGGTATACTTGTCCCGAACGGTATCTTAATCCCAGTGTCGCCGGGAGTTTGGAATGCTGGAGTAGTTGCATCCCCTTCACCGATACTACCGAAGCGTTGAACCCTATAGCCGGTAGCGGGATCGACAAGGTAATTGTCTTCATCCAGTCCGAAGGCACCGGCGCGCGTGTAGAGGTCGCGAGAACCACTGTTAACGACAAAAAGTCCGTTTCCTTGGATAGCTAGGTCAAAGTCTCCTCCTGTTGTCTCCAAAGTGCCCTGTTGAAGGGAAGTATCTATCGCTGAAACCCTAACGCCTAGACCGACTTGCATGGGATTTGTTCCACCGACATTGTTCGCTACTGAGCGAGTGCCCTGACTGAAGGTCTGATAGCTGAGGTCAGAAAATCGAACGCGTTGGGATTTGAAGCCGATGGTGTTGACATTGGCTAAATTGTTCCCAACAACGTCGAGCAATTGCTGGTGAACTCGCAGACCGGTGACACCCGTTAGCATTGAGCTGGCCATTTGCACGATCCTCCGTAATTAGCTGGAGCCTAGCTAGTAATCGTGGTTACATCTGACAAAGACAATATACCTTTATCAGTAATTAAATGGAGGTCGCCAGATTGCACTCGGACCGCTTCAACACGTGCTACGGCGTCTTCCATGGAGGGAACCGTGACCCTCTTCCCAATAAGTGAGCTCGCACCGAGCAGGCGCTCAGAAGCAACAAAGCCAGCAAAGGAATTGTTGAGCTTTTCAATCCCTTCCAGCATAGAAAATTGTGCCAGCTGCGTTGCAAAGTCCGTATCTGAAATGGGATTGAGAGGATTTTGGTTCTTCAGTTGTGTAATGAGCAAACGCATAAACTCTTCACGAGCTAGGTTGCTATTCAGAGTGACAGCTTGCATCGAGTCCTCCTACGCAATCAAATTGACCAGCGCATATCCATCTAAACCGACAGCTACGTCATTTAAGACTGTGTCCTGTCGGGCGGTCCTAATGTTACTGTGCAGGCGCAATGCTTCTGTAGTTAAGCTGTCGTGTGTCTGCTGATGCCTATAATCTGATCCCCGTGAATTGTCGCTGACAACATACGCATTGAGTGTTATGCCGTGTTTTTCAACAGATGACTTAAATGCGTCGAACTGAGAGTTAAAAAATTGGCTGCCGCTTTCGTTCTGCGACCAGACCTGGGTATTGATAGTATTGTCTATTGCTGTGATCTTTATCGTAACGGGTCCAATATCGTCTGCCGGAACCTCAAGCCTCAGATGTATTGCATGGTGATTCGTTTGGTTAGTAGGTGAAAAGTTATAGGATAGATCTGTAACAGCACCAGAGGAAATCCGCCCAAAGTACGAAACGTCGGTATTCACGGAGCGCATCGATGTGTCAGGAGACGTTAAGTGGGTAGTGAGATTAAAAATGTGGCCCGAATCGTTGGACGTGCTTAACCTTTGGTCTCTACTAACTTGCGGTGAACTTCCCGCGCCAGAAGTGTCTTGGTTGGCATGGTGATATGGGTGCGTTAGCAGTAAATTCGTAATTTTAATGTGGCCATCCGGATGATTCAGCAAAACCAGGGAGTGGTCAGTAGGACTGAAGAATAGCCAGCGCGATGATGAGGCATTTGAGGCCCCGGGAGACGCGGATAGGTCCTGCGTGGAAGAATAAGTTACCGTATCGGCAAGAGACTCAAGTTCAGCGCCCGGGGTGGGAGTTGTTGGCACGTTCTTGTAGAGGTAAGGCGGGGTGGTTGTAGGAGATTTTAAGGTAAGCAAGCGATCGTCATTTGACCAACCTTCGAAGGATAGTGGAAAAGCTGAGGATGTCAACTGCTGGGAGCTTATTTTGGCAGTAGGACTTGAGGTGAGGATAGCCAAGGGCCGAAGAGAAGGTTCCGTGCTTTGTACGCAGTGCTCGTTGGCGAGCAATATCCGATCCGCGGCAGGGCGTGAGGAGAGGATGTCAGTCGGTAGTGTTAAATGGGCCGAGGGACTTAGGTGAGGAGGCGAAGGTACAGAAAGGGAAAAGAGAATTCCGGGGTCGAAAAAGAAGACATTGGCCTGCAACGGAGAAGATGTCTTTTCTTTTGATGGCTTGATGTTCTGATTCTTGTCGTTCGACTCTGCATAGAGCAGCGCCCGAGCAAAGGGTGAGGTATCCGTCTTCTGACTTGGTAGAAGAGATGAGGCCGTGGGAGCTGTGCCAAAGGCTGTATCCCGATTGCTTGGTGTCGGAGAGAACGGTAAGGTGCTCGATGCCGAAACGTTCTGGGCCATAGCGGTCTCCCACCAGAAAACCGATGCAAACGGTGTGCCGAACGAATGGGGAGACAGAAGCCCTTAGTATGTAATGTGTAACTAGTTAGAGAACGTGCCCTGGATGAGATGGAGCAAGCTATGTAAGCTATACATTGTGTGTTGACAGGTTACCTAGTCAAGGGGGCGCGGCATCCTGTAGGCATATGGAGTAGGTCTTGATTTTATTATATAGTGTCTTCGTGGTAATACCTAGTAATTTAGCTGCTCGGGTCTTATTTCCTTTGGTTGAACGCAAAGCCATAAGTATGGCCTTCTTCTCTAGTTTTTCTAGATTTAGGTCATCATTAGAGTCAAGTTCAACAGCGCTATGTTCGAATCCCGTGAGGTTATGCGCAAAAATAGTAGCTGACTGGGAGAAAAGTACAGCTCTGTGAATGATATTACGTAATTGGCGAATATTGCCTGGCCAATCATAGTCTAAAAGAACGGTTTTAGCGTCATCGCTTAAAGTCATCGGCGATTTGTTGTACTTGTGGGAAAAAAGTTCGCAATAATACGTAGCAATAGGCAGGATATCTTCTTTGCGTTCTCGGAGGGGCGGAACGTTCAAGACTACGGTGGAGAGCCTAAAATAGAGGTCAGAGCGAAAGCGTTTGTTGGTAACGCTTTTCCAAACAGGTCTATTGCTAATAGCGATGATCCTGGGATTGACGGGAATAGGTCGCGTTCCACCGATTCGGTAAAGAGCTTGGGATTCGATTACTCGCAATAGCTTCGCCTGGAGAGAGATAGGCAAGTCAGTTATTTCATCGAGGACAAGGGTTCCAGCGCTGGCCAGTTCGAATTTGCCGGGCGTTGTGTTCAACGCACCGGTAAACGATCCCCTTTCAAAGCCAAAGACTTCCCCTTCAAAAAGGGTTTCGGGTATGGCAGCGCAGTTGATAAGGACCAGTGGTCCAGTGGATCTAGTGCTGTGGCGATGGACAAAGTGTGCTAAAACGTCTTTCCCTGTTCCAGTCTCACCCTCGATGAGGATGGGTGCGTCGGTGTTTGCAACGGTGATAGCTATTTTCAGGAGATGTAGCATACGCGGAGATCTAAGGAGAGCCAGTGGACCCGAATGATCGCCGGAGGTGAGAAAGTTCTCCAACCCGTCAACGTTTCTTTTTAGCGCGACAGAAGGTGAAGAAGTAGAAGAGCTGGAGCTAATTACTTGGACGGATTGCGAAATGTGCTGTACGGATGTATGCATTGGTGTCATTGTAGGTGTAGAGGGCTTTTAGCTTGTTGGATACCTTATTTCACTTCTGACTGTTGTAGCTTTGTGAGCGTGTTACGAGCTGCTGAGATATTCGCGAAGATGTCACGTTGTTGATGTGCTGAATCGGCAAGGGCGTTGAAAGACTCGAGAAGGCTAGGGTGGGTTGTGGTCTTGGGAAAATTCTCCAGTTCCTGTAAGGCAGACGCAAAGGTGCCTTGGTGCCGGTACAGTGAGCAGCGCATGTAGGTTAGTAGTGGATCGCGGTTGTGCGGATTTGATTTGTTTTCGCGGAGAAGAATATCAGCTAGTGATTGGTGGTCGTTAGCTAGATATAGCTGAATGACAACGTCAGTGGTGGAAGGCTTTTGTAGTGAGGCAGTTTTATTGGTTTGCTGTGGAAGGAGACTGGGTTGATCTGGAAGGCGGTAGTTAATAGACTTCTGGGTAACATGATGGGGACGGTTGGGTAGGTCTTTTTGGGGCTTGGGGCCGCCAGGTGAATCAGACTGTGCGCTTTTACCTGCGGACGCCGTTTTGCTTGAACTGATGTCCCGAAGGTTGGCAAGCAGGGTCGTTATAAGTTGTCCTGAGGGATAAGAGTGTGACGAAGAGGGAGTCGTAGCTGATGGAAGTGTTGGGAAAAGATCTTGTAGAAGCGAACGCTCAATGGACAAGCGTCGGTGATGGAGACCGACATCGTGCGCTGTTGTCTGATGTTGGGCTAATAAGGGAACATGACAAAAGGATAGCAGCAGCAGAACGGTTAGGTTGAATATGCGTATTACGTCTTTACAGTGCATAGCAGTTGATGTATCGGATTTTTCATGTCTACGGTTTAGGTTGGGTCAGGGTGATGGAGTAAATGTTACGGAATCTGTGCACCGAAGGGAAGTCGATAGATTGCATATTATTAGTCACTAACTAGGCCGATATGCGCCTTGGCTGTCCCGATGTGGCTGATGTAGGAGTTTGGAATGCCGGGAGGGAATTGTTTAGGAAGTGCTGTGAGGGCTTTAAGTAGGTCTTGTAAAGTTTTTTCAGTTGTGGATCGCGACTTCGACGTAAGATGTTTGCTCCATACCAGTAGGAAATTAACGAACCCGGATAAATGGCATTCCATGGGAGATTCAGATAGAACCCTGGTTTTCAGTGATTCAGGTATCTGTTGGTAGTGGGCTAAGGTGGCTGACAGGAGTAGAACGGTTGATAGATCGCGAAGCGTTGCAGTTGGCTTCATTGAGCGACAACGGTGAGCTAAAAGAATGGCAGTTTGGTAATCGCCTAATTGATCAGCAATCAATGCTGCGTTGAGATAAGCAATAGGCGCGAGGGGAGTACAGGGGGGGCTCTCCGCTGTGGCAAGGTAGAAACGGTATGCCAATTGGGGATGGCCACGAAGATAATGACATTGGGCGAGATTGTAGGTGGCGGGAATACGAAGGGAAAGGGGAGAGCCTGACGAGGCAGCTCGCTCGTACCAGTATATTGCGTGAGGCAGGTTGCTATGATGCAAGTTGCCGAGCAGAAGGTAAGCCAGAGAAGCGAGGGGTTTCTGATGGCCTAGTGAAAGAAAATGTAGGAGGAGCTGGGTAGTTCTGTCTCGGGACAAGTGCCGCCCCAGGTAATGCTGGCGATTTGAAGGTAGAACAGTGTGAGACGGCTGTGGCAAAGCAAGTTGAAGGAATGGGTTGCATTGCTGTTGACGAGTAAAAGGGCTGCCTGTGACTGTTGAGGAAGGAGGGTGATTCCAGATGCGGTGCTCGGAGAGGTGGGAGGGAAGAAAGGAAAATGGCTCTAGGAAATTGACTGTGTCTGGCAAACAAAAAATTGAAGCGGTCAAGGGGCGGCTCAGTATTATAGGTGATGAGATGGTTGGCACAGTGAACTGATCGAGGAAAGCACGTCGTGAAGCATCTTCTTCTGTTGGCGTGGGGGTGACAACCACCTGTCCGTCGTGCTGTTCCGTAATGTGCGCTAGGGTGTAACAGGCAAGAAGTAAGGCTATGGAGTAAAAAGGGGAGTTAGGCTGTTCCAGGAGAAAGGAGAAGTAATGCAAAGAAGCTATTTGGTTGGCTTTTAATAGGATAAGTCCGCAACGGAAATGGGCAATTTCAAGCTGGAGAGGATCGGGACTAGTTTTGATGACGTGTTGGTAAAGATCAACAGCCTGATCGGTGTTATTCAGAAGTTCATGGCACATCGCTAACCTCAACGTGAGAGACGGACCTTGTGTGTTGCGATTTAGATCGGAATATATTCGGAGAGCATGATCGGGATCTGAGAAAAGGAGTAGGTCAGCAAGCTCTAGGCTCTTAGCGACGTCAGCAGAGTTTGGTTCGGTTTTTGGACAAAATTGAAGAGAGGCATGTGATAACGTATCAGTCTGGCCTTTCAGTTCCAATGTGCGAATGTGAGACAATTGGGTGATTAGTGCAAAAGTTATGCAGGCGTTTACAGTAACCAAGATTGGAAGAATCAGTCGGTGTGGTGCAATGGTAAGCATTTGATGCTCGGATCACGGCTGATAGGTATGGGTCCCATTGGTAAAGGGTAATATCTTGACCTGGTGTTGTCAAGCTCAGTTGCTGAGGTTGAGATGGTGCTTGTGTACCTGGGAGGCAGATTCTCAGGGCTGGCCTGAGAATTGCTGGGCAATTCGATAACCGTCAGTATTCACGCAAGTTCTGACGCCAAGTCACGATATAAGACATGAAGGAGAGCGGAGAGAATACCATGCGGATAGACGGGCTACCACAACCAGTGGTTGCTCAGGTGCCATTAGGGTCCTCAGAGGAGCTAAGGCCTACTGGAGAGAACACTCAGAGTGTTGGTGCTGAGCGCTTGGAAGAGTACGGGCCTCCGGAAGTCCTTGTGCTCATTGCCCTTGCAATGCAAGCGCCAGAGATGAGGGCGGAGGTTTTGGAGCGTGTAGCGAGGCAAGTCGCAAGTGGGGCCTATCTTACCCTCAATTCAGCTGAAAAGGTCGCAAGGGCCATTATGCTAGAATCCGAAAATGCCAGATAAATCGCATAAGTGTAATGTATTTGAGGAAACATATTTTCGCGTAGGTAATCGAGGTAATCGAGTTTGACAGCTGTAGCCCTTGTGTTGATGAGTAGCTAAATGATAAATGTGAATGGATTGAGGTGTGGATGAAAATGGGTAATCGGTCGTTGATGGGGCAAAAATCCGAAAATCCGTTCGATAAGACTTTAGGTGAGTTGTAGTCGAAGTGGGAAGTGTTCTCGAGATTTAGGGGCACTAGGTTAAGGGAGAGACAACATGGGTTTGGTGATCACGAACAATGTACCCTCGTTGACTGGTCAGCATAACTTGACGAGGACGTCGGGCGCTCTGGCGAAGTCGTTGGAACGACTGTCTAGTGGATTGAAAATTAACCGTGGCGCCGATGGGCCTGCCGCTCTGGTAATATCTGAGCAGCAGCGAGCGCAAATTGCTGGCCTGCAACAGGCGATCGAAAACGCTGGCAAGGCTGTGTCGCTGGTGCAGACTGCTGAGGGCGCTTTGAATGAGATAAATAGACTTTTGCTGAAAGCGCGAAGTCTTGCTTTGGATAGTGCTAATGCTGGGGTGAACGATAGCGATGCTTTGGCTGCCAATCAGGCAGAAATTAAGAACATACTGGAGACAATTGATCGCATTGCGAAGAACACACAATTTGGGACGAAAAAAATTCTCGATGGCTCAGCTGGAGTGCTTGGCACACCAGACGACACTGATGTTACCTTTTTGCGGGCAACAAGTGACACTGCTTCCGGTACTTATGCAGTTGTGATTACGACACAGGGAGAAAGGGCTACGATAACTGCCGGTACGGCGCAGACAAGTGTCTTGGCAAACGACGAGACTTTGACGATCAATGGAGTGAATATTGTATTGAACGCCGGAATGACAAGGGCTCAGGTTCAGGCGAGAATAAATGAATATAGCGGTCAAACAGGGGTGGTTGCGGAGGATGATTCAGTCACTAACAAAACTGTCCTGCGGACCGTTGCTTTTGGCTCGGCCGCCAGCATCACGGTTCAATCTAACCGTGCCGCAGCTAATGACAGCAGCGGCTTCGGGACAGCTGTGCAGACGGATACCGGCGTGAATGTCGCTGGAACGATTGGAGGGGTAGCCGCGTCAGGACAGGGAAACGTGCTCACGGCTACCTCGGGTGCTGCAAGGGGCCTTTCGATTGCCATTGGAGTGGACAGCACTACGTTCAACGTGAAAACTGTCACTGGCGCCCAGGGTAACGTGGTGGTTACAGATAATTCACTGCAGTTTCAAATTGGTCCCAACTCCAATCAGACGGCAAAAGTTGCGATATCTCGTGTGAGCACCTCAGCCTTAGGCCTGGGAGTTGCTGGTAGCCAGTTTGCCAACCTCAGCGATATTGACATTAGGACTACATCTGGTGCTAACGATGCGATAAAAGTGATAGATCAAGCAATTGATGACATTACCAATTTGCGAGGTCTGTTGGGAGCGTTTCAACAGAATACCCTAGAAGCAACTGCTAATAACCTGAGGACAACGCTAGAGAACACTGTAAACGCGGAGTCCGTAATTAGGGACACAGATTTTGCAGAAGAAGTGGCGAATTTCACGAAATACCAGGTGTTGTTGCAGACCGGTATTTCAGTGCTCGCGAATGCGAATCAAATACCCCAGTTGGTACTAGCCCTTCTCGGGAGGTAACGGCTAGGGCTGTGGACCGTGGCAGCAAGGGAGCTAGGCTGAGACGATGGGAGTTGTCACTAGTCGGTGACTTGACACAAAGGGAATTCGAGCACCGAGGAGACCTGGGGAAATGGGCGGTAGCAGTAACTGGCCATTTCCCCAGTGCTTTTTAGAGGAGTCAGTCGAAATAAAACAGGGAGGGCTAGGTCATCATGGGCGGTGTGCCAATTCTGGGACTGAACCAGGCCGTAAGATTTTCTGGAGTGATGAGTGGGATTGACACGGAAAAAATAATTCAAAAGCTAGCAGAAGTCGAGCAGAAGCGGATTGATGCCGTTCGCCAGCGTGGGAAGGAAATTCAAAGCGTCCAGGGCGCCGTGAAGACCTTAGAGGGAAAACTATGGAATATGCTGGCAAGTGCCTCAGCTCTTGTTGCTAAGGGAGGAGAGGTTTTCGAATCAAAAATCGTAAGGTCGTCCCAAGAGGAAATTGTGACTGGAACAGCATCGAAGGAATCTCCAATCGGTCATATAGACGTGCTGGTCGAAGGACTAGCAGCCCCCCATATTGTAGCGTCGCAGGGCTTCGACAGTGCAGACGCCCGTATTCCCACAGGGGTTATTAAGATTAAGGTAGGGTCGGGTCCAGAAAAAGTCATTGCAATTGATGCAACAAACAATACATTGACAGGTCTTGCGGAGGAAATTAACAGTGCAGATGCCGGTGTTACCGCTGCAGTCATAAGAAGCAGGGACAGAGATTCTTCTGTCGAGTACAGACTGGTTCTCTATGGTAAGAAAACCGGAGCTCGAGCTAAGATCATTGTTACAAACAATCTTGGAGAGGCAGGACCTGGAGAAGTCAAACCTAATTTCTCGGATAAAATTATTGGCAAGCCCAGAAAGGAGGTAGGATTTCAGGGGACCGCGGCAATTGGTTCGAAGGAGGGACCAGGTGGTTACTTTGGAACAGGTAGCAAGACGTATCTGTTCACAGTAACGTCTGGTGGGGTTGTGGGTTTTGATAATGGGATCGTGATCGCATTCAGAGATGACACTGGAACCCAGTCGGGGCAGATCACCGTCAACGCATCGGATGTTGATCAGTTTATTGACGTCGCGGAGGGCCTCAAAGTAAAATTTGGAACGGGCAGTCTCGTCACTGGAGACTCGTTCTATGTGGCGGTTTACGACCCGGAGGTGCAAGCTGCGAGAAATGCTCGGATTAAAGTGGGCGGCGAGAATGGGCTGGCTGTTGAAAGCGAGGTAAACCGCTTTGTCAATGTACTTCCAGGCTTGACGCTCGAGGTCAAAAATACCTCGAACGGTCGAAGTGTAGGACTCGACGTATCCTACGATGACGAGAGCGTTGTGAAAAATGTAAGAAACTTCGTCCTTGCTGTCAACGACGCCTCAACATTCATTGTGGAACAGACTGCTTTTGAACCTGAGAACGGGATAGTGGGAAAATTGTTTGGGATCGAGGCTATTAACAGGCTTTATAACGAAATAATCAACGCGCTCCAGAAAAGTGTAAAAAGTGAAAATGGAGTTACCTTTAGGGGTCGCGAAATTGGCCTCCAATTTGGAGACAACGGGTCAATCGTATTTGATGAATCGAACCTTAGAACGTTGTTGAGCAGGTTGAATACCAATCAGGATAGACGGGCTCTGGCGAAGTTCTTTTCGGTAAACGGGAGCAGTGACCATCCTGGAGTCGCGTTTATTGCTGCAAGTCGGCTGGCTGTGGAAAGGCAGGATGGCGTTGGAGTTAGGGTAATAGCGAATGCCGACAGAGCTAGGATCGGCTCAGCGTTTGCATTGGGCGATCCTGTAACTGTGGGTACAGACAACAATCGAATTACGGTACGGGTGGATGGTGTCCTTTCTGAAGACCTTCAGTTAGTTCCAGGCACGTACACATTAGGGGAATTAGCCAATCATATCCAGTATGTCATCAACGAAAACCTTAGAGCCCGTGGGGCTGACGTGAAGGTATTTGTGGATAATGGACGACTTACAATCGAGTCTGAAAGATACGGTTCTGTGTCGTCGGTGGAAACGGTTTCTGGTAGTGCCTTGGGGCTTCTTGGCTTTAACGCTGGGCAGAAGGATGTTGGGCAGGATGTCGTAGGGTATTACATGGTTGATGGCATGAGAGAGGAAGCAGCAGGGTTCGGACAAGTTTTGAGCGGAGCGAGTGGAAATATTTTTACCAGTGGATTGCAGGTAAAAATAGCGGCAGGCGCGCCAACTCCGTTGGACGCGACCGTAAAGTTCCAGAGAGGAATTGCGGCTAGCGTGGAAAAAGCACTCTGGGATTGGTTGGATGGAGAAAAGGGTAATCTTGTACACCTCAATGGAAATTTTGAAGAACAGTTGAAGGATTTGGAGAGATCAGCAACCGAGATCGAGAAGGAGATGGAATTGAAAAAAGAGGTGCTACTGAAGAAATTCGCTCACATGGAAAGTGTCATAGCTCGCCTGAAGAACGGCTCCGACTTCTTGCTTGCCAACCTCCTGAGTCCCGTCAAGCAACTAGGCACGTGATAAATAGTGAAGGAATAGCTCTTGCTGGGCGCCTTCATCGAGTGAATGTGTGGGCCTCGCACCTGCTAGATCGCTTATAGAGTTCTGTCAGAGGACAAGGGTGTGAGAAGCTACGCCTTGAGATGATTTAATTGGAAAAGAACATCACAGTAGTTGAAAAAAAGTATTGAGTGCCATAGTGCCGATCTTGATAGTGTGTTGTGTATGTACGCATGTTGGTGAGTGTGCAGAGGTTATTAAGAAGCCTGGAGAAGCGATGTGGTATGAGTTTTGCTATAGCTGTGATGGTGCGCCGATGTTATTTAGGAGTAAGACATGTTGGGCGCATTATATTCAACATCTGGTGCCTTAAATACTGCATGGGCACTGCAGGAAATAAGCAGTTTTAATCTGGCACATGCAGGGGTTCCTGGGTTTAAAAGGATTGTCGTTGGAATGGAGGCACAGCAGCATAGTTTAGACTACGTAAGCAGTCAAAAGGAGGCCATGATTGGAGGAATCCGGACAAGGGTGGATTTGTCACCGGGTAGCTTGTATCATACAGGCAACCCGTGGGATGTTGCATTGAAAGATAACAGATTTCTCGTAGTTGAACATGACGGGCAAAGGTACTTGACGAAAAAGGGAGCGCTGACCGTAGATTCAGACGGTCAGATCATCACTCGGGACGGATTTAGGGTCGCTCCTGGTATCAATGTACCAGCGAGCTTCAAGGAAATAGTAATCAACGGTGAAGGGGCGGTGATCGTCGATGGAACAAGGGCGGGTGTAGTGAGCACGGTGTCGGTCAATGATATAAGCGAAATTGAGAGAGTTGGAGTCACCTTGTTTAAAAGTAGTGCGGAAGAGGCTAGGGAGCTAGATGCAAACGCAGTGGCATCCGGGTATCTGGAAGGCTCGAACGTAAACGTAGTTGAGGAGCTTGTAACCTTGATGTCGGCTTTGAGGTTTTATGAAGCAGCGGTAAAAACTACGCAGGTCATCGAGGATGTGCTGGTTGAGAGACTGAGAACGTAAACGGGAGTGAGGATATGATCAAGGCATTCTTTACGAGCGCGACCGGTATGAATGCCATGCAGACCGTGATAGACAACACCGCAAATAATCTGGCTAACGTAAATACAACTGGGTTCAAAAGAAGCCAGGTGGACTTTCAGGACCTGATTTATGTTACGCATCGACAACCGGGTACGGAAGGGGCCCAGGGATTCGAATTGCCGACGGGCATGCAAATCGGGAGTGGAGTGCGGATCGCAGGAACTACGAAAATTTTCTCCGCGGGAACGCTCGATCATACTGAGAACCCGTTGGACATCGCAATCGAGGGAGAAGGATTCTTTCAGATTACACTACCGAATGGACAGATAAGATATACAAGGGATGGGGCATTTCGATTGAATGCGGCAGGGAACCTTGTGACGTCTGATGGCTTTCTCCTAGAGCCGCCGATTGTGATTCCTCAGGACGCTGTTAATATCAGTATTGGGTCGGATGGGACTGTGTCGGTTGTGACCTCGGCCGGAGGAAGTCCGACTGTTGTGGGAACGATTCAGATTGCCAGATTTCCTAATCCAGCCGGGCTGTTAAGCGAGGGACGAAATCTGTTCAGCGAAACGGCAGCCTCCGGAACGCCTACACTCTCCATGCCAGGCCAGAACGGCACTGGCCTTCTGAGGCAGGGGTTCCTAGAGCGGTCGAACGTAGAGGTAGTGAGGGAACTTGTGAATTTGATCTTAGCCCAAAGAGCTTATGAATTCAATACCAAGGCAATCAAAGTGGCAGATGAGATGTTAGCGAGTACCAATAGCCTCAGTCGCTAAGCTAGTTGTTCAGCTCTATGATTGGGTGGGTATGTACAACAGATATTTGACATCGGCTATGTTCTTAATTGCCTCCATGGGCATAGGCAGGTGTGATGAAAGATTGCCAAAGGTAAGTGAGGGGACGATCCGTGATGGCTACTTAAAGCACGCTATAAACGAGAACAGGAATAGCGTGGCTGGGGGAGCTTGTTGGTGCAATGCTAGATCCTTATCACAAATGGGCCTTTGTGCAGTTCCTAAAAACGACGGGAAGGCCGAACAGGCGGGCGACGATGGGACAAGCTCGTACGAGGATCGGGGTGGAATAAACCTGGCCGAACCAGAAGCCGTGGCCCTTTATGAGAAGGGCCTGGATGGGGAGCAAAAGGAGCGATCATTTATTGATCGCGGGGAGACCAGTTCCGACATAATTGTAGGCCCTGCAACTGCTTCAGCAATTGTCGAGCGTTGCAACCAGGTAGCAGAAAGAGCCATTAAAGAGGCGTTGCAGCGCAATCAACAACTAGAAGTCAGCGGTTCGCGAATGCTAACAAGAATCAGGGATATACAGATTTCTGGTGGCGAAAGACTGTTTGTGTATGTAATTGGATGGAAACCGTTGGACGAGTTGCGGATTTACCTGGTGCGGCTGTTATTATTGTGGGAGACTGGAAGAGCTGAGATAGCAGAATGCCAGGTATACTTGCACCATAGGGAGAAAATACATGTTGGGACAAGCGACATTGAAAGGTCAGTCAGAAAGGGGAAAGCAATCGTAACAACGACTATAAGGAACTCAGATGACGAAAAGCCTATTGTCATTAAACCAAGGGACCGAGTGATGATTGTGGCGCGGTCAAATAGTTTGAATGTCAGTCTGGTCGGAGAGGCACTAGACAGTGGTCGGGTTGGCCAGATGATCCGAGTGAGAAATCCGATCAGTCAAAAGATACTGGTGGGCAAAATTGTTCGGGAAGGACTGGTGGAGGTTTTATTCTGATATGATTGGGAGAATGCAAGGGAGCATACTTTTCGTAGGGACAATGTGTGTGATGTTGGGGAGCAGCGGTAGGGCTGAAGGGGAATCATTGTGGAAAAAGCGGACGCCTCAGGCTGCGTTTCTTTTCACTGATACCCGGGCTCGGTCGGTGGGGGACGTTCTCACGATCGTGGTAAGTGAGACAACGGGAATCGATCAAAGAGAAGAACGGGATATGGAGAAGAAGACGAAAACCGGGGCAGTTTTCAATTTGAAAGGCAAGAGCAGTGGAAACGTAGCGTCGAGGAAAGTTGATGCGAATCTCGATGTGTTGCAGACGTCGGATCGGAAGTTCGAAGGAAAATCTGAGTTTTCCAGCGATAGGAAAATGCTCGATAGGATGACCGTGGTGGTGGTGGATGTGTTGCCTAATGGAAATTTGGTAATCGAAGGATATCGTCGGCGAATAATTAGCGGAGAGGAGAGGACTCTAAGGGTTACGGGAATGGTGCGGCCCCAGGACATCGGTGCAAATAATATTGTGCAGTCGCAGTTTATTGCCAATTTGCAATTGACCTATGAAGGATATGGAAACGAGAGTAGCTTTACCGGCCAAGGATGGATGGGTCGGTTTGTAAACTTTCTTTGGCCGTTTTAGACAAGTACTTAGATGTGCGGCAGTTATATGCGTTGGGTACTGGCCTGCTCATTAGTGATTTGGTCCGTTGTGCCTGGCTACGCGGGCGTTCGCGTAAAAGACATCACATTTGTTGATGGAGTAAGGCCAAATCTCCTTTATGGATTTGGACTCGTGGTAGGGTTGGATGGTACTGGGAGCAAGAGTTTATTTACACAACAAGTTGCGGTTGATATGCTTCAAAAGCTACAAGTTAGTTCAAAAGTTGTTGCTGATATTAAGAGCGACAATGTGTTTAAATCGGGCAATATCGCGGCAGTGATGGTTACGGCTGAATTGGGTCCGTTCCAGAGGGAGGGAAGTAGAGTAGATGTGACGGTGTCAGTACTAGACGATTCGACCAGTATTCAAGGGGGGACACTTCTGTTGACGCCGTTGCGTGGTGTTGACGGGGAGGTATATGTAGTTGCGCAGGGTCCGGTATCTGTAGGGGGATTTACATTCAGCGGGCGGGCTGCGAGTGCGCAGAAGAATCATCCGACGGTGGGAAGGATCGCGGGCGGAGGCATTGTCGAGAAGGAGGCGAGAAGTAGCCTAGGGAAAAGGAGCGTTGTGCATTTTGTGCTGAGCCAGCCGGATTTTAGGACGGCAAAGGAAATAGAACGTGTGATCAATGAAAGGTATGGGCCAATAGCTATGGCTGTGGATGGTGGAACGGTTGCTGTGAGGACCGGGGCCAGCGAAGATCACAAAATCGTCGAGTTGCTAGCAGACATCGGCAGCCTGGAGGTCTGGCCAGACGCCCCAGCTAAAGTAGTGATCAATGAGAGAACGGGGACGGTGGTTGCGGGCGAGCATGTGAAGATCTCTACGGTGGCGATCGCTCACGGAAATCTGGCCATCACTGTATCTGAAGAACCGCTGGTATCCCAGCCACCGCCGCTTAGTCGCGGGGAGACAACGGTTGTGCCACGAAGTAGTGTTGGTGTAGCTGAACAGGGCGGAAATCTGCATGTGGTGCCGAAGGCTGTCACAGTAGGTGAGCTGGCCCGTGCCCTCAACGCCTTGGGGGTAACGCCGCGCGATTTGATTTCGATTTTCCAGGCGTTGAAGGAGGCCGGTGCATTGCACGCAGAACTCGTAATCATGTAATGTTAGATCGGTACACTGGCAATGGTTGACATTGTACAAAATGTGGAAAAGGCAGTAATCCACAATCCAGTGATGCAGGCAACTGGACTGGGATATCACCAGTTGGCAGGACAAGGATCACCTGAAGATGTCATAAGAGAGTTTGAAGCGCTGTTTATGTCGCTGATCGTGAGACATATTAGAGAAGGGACTATCCAAAACGGACTTTTTGGATATGACCCTGGTGGTATCTATAGCTCGTTTTTTGATGTATATTTGGGCCAGGAGCTTGCGAGAAGCCAGCCCTTGGGCATAGGACATATACTTCGCAAGCACCTGATTGCAGGTGCTGAAAAAGAGAATGTCAAATGATCTTATTGGCCAGGAAAAAAGTTTTTTCTCACCAGAAACATGACAAGAATAAGAGAAGCCGCATTAGCGTGTTTGGGATATCTGCACAAAGAAGAGGCATTGCTAGAGGAGGCGATCAAGCAAGCTGAGGACTTGTACGATGCGTTAAACGGCCGGAACTGGGGTTGCCTCAGTGAGCTTTTTCAACGGCATGCAGAGCTTGGGCAGAAGGCGGGACAGTTAGCCATTGAAAGAGAGGAAATCAGGAAGCGTTTAGGAAGTTTGTTGGGAGTAGCCCCGGAGCACGTCACTATTGGATCATTTCTACCAGAAGTGCCCGCCGATCTCCAATTAGCATTGCAGAGCGCAAAAGAGCGGTTGATGCAGATGTGCAATGAACTGAAAGAGAAGAACTACCGTAACGGGCTGGTTATCCACGGGGCATTGCAGGTGTTCAACAGAATGTTGATGGTGATGACAGGGCAGAGTCCTTCTGAGACCTATACCCGAAGCGGCAGTGTCGAAGCAATGGATACGCGTCCCCTCTTTGAAGCAAGGGGTTGAGACCAATGGGTCTTGCCAATTTCAGCACTGGCCTGTCTGGATTGCAGGCAAGTCAAAGGGCATTAGAAATTGTATCGCATAATGTTGCTAATGCGAACACGCCAGGTTATCATAGGCAGATAGCTCATTTGGCGACGCGACGGCCCAGCGAATTGCAGAATTTAGCTATCGGTACTGGAGTAGACGTTACAACTGTAAGACGCATGGTAAGTGAGTTTCTGGAGGGACTGCTGAGAGATGGCGAGCAGACACGTTCAGCGACTGGCACGATGTTGGAAGGTCTCCGGCAGCTAGAGGGAATCCTACAGCCTGGAGAAAACGGAATAGATAAGCTTTTGAACGACTTTTTTGTGGCAGTGGAGGAACTAGCCCGGAAGCCTGAGGATCTAGGACTGAGACGGATCTTGCTCGTGCGCGGAGCCGCACTTACAAACAGAATCAGGGAGCTTGATGGAGACATAACAGGATTGGCCAGCCAGCTCGAGCTGGACTTGAAGAACAGTATCGCAGAAATAAACGCGAGGGCTCGGCGAATCGCTGAAATCAATGTTTTGATACAGCGGTCAGAAGTGCGGGGTATCGAAGCGAATGACCTCAAAGATCAGCGGGATCAGTTGATTCGTGAGCTCGCGCAGCTAGCAGACGTGCGCGTAAGTCCTGGGGAACTCGGGGCGAAAAATGTTCTAATAGATGGCGGCTTGTTAGTAGGGGGCAGCGAGGCAAGCGATCTGCGGTTGATTAGAAATCCGATTTCTGGAAGAATCGAGGTAAAGATTGCCAATTCGGAGACGGTGCTCAGCGTAACGGGTGGACGACTTGGAGCCTCTCTTTTGGTGTACAATGATAGGCTGAAGCCGTTTCTGGCGGCTTTGGATGACTTGGCACGGGGTTTAGCGCACTCTGTGGATAAAATCCACTCAACAGGTCTCGGCTTGAACGGGGGATTCGATTTTGTTTCGGGCGTGCGAGCAGTAAGTGATATAGGGATACCACTCGAACAGAGTGTAAAGGATTGGCCGTTGAGACCTGGGCGATTGTTTATTTCAATTTCCAGTACTACCACAGGTCAGCGGGAGTTGCATTCAATCACTGTGGATCCCGAAGTGGATTCGTTGAGCGATGTGGCAAATGCTATCAGCGCAATTCCGCATCTGCAGGCGGTAGTTGACCCACAACTTGGGCGATTGCAAATTATTGCAGAACCTGGATACCGATTCGACTTTGCTGGACTGCTGCCTACGCAACCGCCAGTGTCCAATATGACCGGCAGTGCTGTGGTAGGGCTAGGCGGGGTCTACGAGGGCAGCGAGAACGACGAGTTGACTTTCACTATCGAGGGAAGCGGGACAGTAGGCCTAAGCCCGGGATTGCGTGTTGCTGTGACAAATTCGACAGGTGGGTTGATCGGTTCGTTCAGTATTGGCGCGGGATACGAGCCCAATACCTTTATTGAAGTTGGGAAAGGAATCAAAGTCAAGTTCAGTAGTGGTACTGTCAATAATGGGGAGTTTTTCCGGACGCCTGTCGTGGGCAATGCAGACGAGGTGGGATTGCTGGTTGCAGCCGGGATTGGGACGTTCTTCGACGGCAACAGTGCTAGTACGCTGGACATAAATCCTGAATTGAAGAATGCGCCTGAGCTGATAGCTGCGTCACGCACTGGAATTGCCGGCGAAGGGCGCAATCTGCAACGGATCATACGGATACGCAACGAACCGGTAATGGATAACAATCGGCAGACACTGGAACAGTTTTATTCAGAACTTGTCGGGAATCTCGGCATCGAAGTGCGCACGCTGGAGCAATTGAAAAACGGGCAGGATCTGGCCATCGAGCGACTGGAAGCCGAGCGCCAGAGCATAAGCGGCGTGGATCCCAATGAAGAGCTTGTCAGCATGATGCAGTTTCAGAGGCAGTTCGAGATGTCGGCTAAATATATCAGTATTCTCAACGACGTTTTGGAGAGCTTGGTGAACATACTATAGGTTTGTGCCGGTTGTTAGTTTGTTTTGCTAATAGGGAAAGCATCGGTGGACCTGAGAGTTACTCTGCAGACGATGATTCAGCGGGCGCTGGCGAACACCAGGCGGCAAACGGATCGTCTGGGAGTGCTTCAAGAGCAAGCGGTTACCGGGAAGAAGATCGAGGCTCCGTCAGACGATCCACCTGCTTATGTTCAGTTGCTCGGGTTGCGGACCAGTTTGGGGCAGCTATCAGGTCATCTAGGCAATGTTCAGGTCGCCGAGCAAACGCTCGAGGCGCAGGTGGCGAGTCTACGACAGGTCAGTGATATTCTCTCGAAGGCGAGGCAGCTTGGACAGGAGGCACTTCACGGAAGCAACGACAAGGCTTCTCTTCAAGCTATTGCGATGGAAATCGAGACTTTGCTGGAGCGAATGGCGGATCAAGCGAATCAGAAACATTTGGATCGGTTCCTTTTTTCAGGTGCCAGCGTACAGACGATGCCTTTTGAAGTTATCAAGGACGACCACGGTCGGATTATCGGCGCGAAATACCATGGGAGTACGCAAGAGGCCGATGTGCCGGTTGGATTACTCAGCAATATTACCACATTGATTTCTGGAGACGAAATATTTGAGTCGAAAGAGCGGCAGAAGACCTTCTATACTGGTAGAACGGGGGCAAAGGCGGGCACTGGCACCGATAGTGGGACAGGTTTGGGCCGGCTGAGTGTTCGGCATGTGGCAACGACATATGCGCTGGGCTCAGGAGTGCAGCCTGGAGCGAGTTCGGCGGCCAAGGACAGTATTATCGGCCCCTTGGGGGCGCACAATTTGAGGATAATTGACGATAGTGGAACTGGAGCATTTGGGAGGGTCTCCCTCAATGGCGGGGGAGAGATCGCATTTACTAACGCCGATGTGGATCTAAAAGTGGTCGGGCCAAATGGCGAAGTCGTGTACGTTGACATGTCCGCTATCGTTCCAGGTTTCAATGGCACAGTAGCCATTCAATCGGACGGGGAGATGTCAATAGACGATGGGGCGACATGGAGCCCGATTGCGTTTGTACAAGATCAGATTCTGGCCGACAGTAGAAATGGTGCGGTGACGCATGTAGACAGCCGGGAGATACGCAGAGTAGGCGTTGACGAAATAGAATATATCGGTGCGTTCGATGCTTTCGAAGCGTTGGTAGCCCTCCGAGACGATGTCTTAAACAAGCGAGAGTTATCTGCAGGCGAGAACGCACAGGCACTGTCGCGGCGGATGGCAGAGCTGGAACGGATTCATAATCACGTTTTGCAGCTCGTCGGCGAGCAGTCCGCACGGCTAGCAACGTTGGACGGCCTCAAAAAACAGTACGAGGACAAAAAACTGCTACTAGAAAAAGCAGCGGCGGAGGTCGAAGGGGCAGACCTTGTGGAGCTAGCCATCAAGTTGCAGGAGCAACAAACTCTTCTCGCGTCGGCACTTGCGGCGACAGCCCGAGTATTGCAAGTAAGCCTGTTAGATTTCCTCCGCTAGCCAGCGAGTTGTCTCAAGGCTGTCAAGGCCTTGTCGTAATCGGGTTCTTGGGTGACTTCGGGAACGTACTGGCAGTAGGTAATTTTTCCATCGGGGCTGACTACGAAGACACTTCGGGCTAGCAGCTTCAATTCGTCAATAAGCACGCCATAGGCTTGTCCAAACGAGCGATTTTGGTAGTCGGACAGGCTGATCAAGTGGTCAATTTTATGGCTGGGGTCGCCGCAAAATCGGTTTTGCGCGAAAGGCAAGTCAACGCTGACGGTATAGCAATTGACTCTGCCGGCGAGCTGAGCAAGGTCCTTATTGAATTTTTGCGTTTGCGTGCTGCAAACGGGTGTGTCGAGCGAAGGGACTACGCTAAAAAGCGTGGGCTTGCCGCCGAGCGCATCGCGCAAGTTGACGGCGAAAAGGCCACGATCGGGGGTGAAACGATGGACGGTGAAATCAGGTGCTGAATCGCCAGGCCTCAGCTGGGGACCGATCAGGGTCAGGGGAGTTCCTTTGAAGGTAACTGCGTTAGGTCTCCGGACCATCGAAGCATCCTCCCTGGACTTTCGTCGAGATACCTGCCCGCGCGGGCAACAAGTCGCCGTCGCGGGCCATGAATCAGACACTTTGTGTACAGCTAGCAGGGCGTCATCAATTGCATATGAATTGGCCGGCGGAGTGTCCAACCGTAGAAAGAGCAAAAGCCGGAGGTAGGCAATCGGAGGAGGTGCAACACGGTGGACAGCAAAGTGGTTGGCAGATCTCATTGGCTGGCCATTATCGCGGCATTTCTGGGATGGATGTTCGACGGGTTCGAAATGGGCTTGTATCCGCTGGTAGCACGACCGGCTGTGCGGGAGATGCTGGAGGGGGCGGTTCAGGAGGAGTTGGCGCCGGCACTGCGAGGCAAAAGCGCTGCGGAAGCAGAGAAGCTGCTGCGGGAGGAGTTGGAGATCCGAGTGGGCAAGTGGTATTCATGGTTCGTGGCGGTCTTTCTGTTCGGCGCGGCTTTGGGAGGTTTCGTTTTCGGATGGTTGGGTGATGTTTTGGGCCGAACGAAGGCAATGATACTCAGCGTGCTCTGTTATTCTCTGTTTACCGGGGCAGCAGGTCTGAGCACACTCCCTTGGCATATGGCGGTGTTGCGTTTTGTGGCTGCTTTGGGGATGGGTGGGGAATGGTCTCTGGGTGTGGCCCTCATCATGGAATTGTGGCCATCGGCGGCACGGCCGGTGTTGGCAGGCGTCATCGGCGCGGCAGCCAATTTTGGTTTTCTGCTGATTGCCGCTGTAGGGTACGTGCTATCGGGTTACTTGGGCGATCAGCCTGGCGCGTGGCGCTGGTTGGTGTTGGTGGGTGCGGTGCCGGCCTTGCTGACCTTGTTCATTCGCTTTTTTGTGCCCGAGTCGGAACGCTGGCGGCGAGCGCTCAAAGAACAGAAAAGACCTGTACCGTGGGAAGTTTTTTATCCGGGAATGGTCGAGCGCACTATGGTCGGAATCGTGGTTTGTGCCATCCCTCTTTTGGCCACGTGGGGAGCAGTACAATGGCAGACCTTGTGGGTCGAGCAGGTGGCTCAGCAAACGCTAGGTCAAGTGGGTCCGCGAGCGCGCAATGTTACGCAAATGGTATCCGCCTTTGGTGCGTGTGTGGGCACCTTCATGGCGGCGGTGCTCGGTCAGTGGGTACGTCGCCGAACGATGTATGTAGCCCTGTGCGCGATTTCTTTGGGTAGCGCGCTGTGGATGTTCAGGCCCCCTTGGCTGCTCGAGAGCCTGGACGAGTTGGGGGTGATCAGCAAAAGCGATTGGGTGCAGAGCTACTCGGATTTCATCTATGTGCACATTCTTGTGGTCGGTCTGACGTCGGCAGCCTTTTATGGCTGGATTCCTTTGTATTTGCCTGAACTTTTTCCCACGCGCGTGCGGGCGACTGGGCAGGGGCTATGCTTCAACTTTGGCCGTATTTTTGCAGGATTGGGCAATCTTTTCCTGACGGCGCCTTTGCTCCGATTCTTCGGCGGAGATTATGCTTCTGCAGCCGCGGCGGTGACGACGATTTATGTGCTCGGGATGTTGGCCATTTGGCTTGCACCAGAAACACACGGACAGCCGTTGCCGGATTAGATGGGCAGATTGCGTACGGGCACAGAGGCAAAGCTGTGTCTGATCACTTGAAGGTGCTCCGAGCAAAGCGGACTGTCGCCGAATAGCTAGCAGCGGCGCGGCCGTGTGCGTGCGACTGGTTCACGCAGCAAGGAGTGGGCGGAGCGCGGCAACGAAAGAGTCGAGGCAATTGTGGTCGCCGGCCTCGCTAGGTATCGCTTCGACTTCCCGTAGAGCATCCGCAGTGGATGCAAACGAAGTGTGCGAGTCGGAGGCGAGCAGACGCTCGGCTATTTGCCACAGGATCGGGTAGCGCGGGTCGCGCCGCTCGTCTGACAGCCGAGTCAGCCAATGACGAAGGAGCTGGCCGGTCTGGACAAGGTCTTGGCGCCGCAGGTGGTCGAAATCCGGCGGACCGGCAGTTGGGGTAAAGGCGGCGTCCGGGCTGAGCCACCAAGGCTCGCCCCAGCCGCAGAGCTTGAGCGTGCCATCGGCGGATAGGAGCAGTCGGGCGGGACGCAGCCGACCGTGGGCCAAGCCAGTTGTATGCAGGGCGTGCAGAGCTTCTAGGGTTTGGTGTGTCAGGTGGCAAATAACGGGCACCGACATGAGCTGGTCAGGCAGGTCCGATAGTGGTAATCCTTCCGGCCATTCTTGCACGACCAAAACGGTTGCCGGCAACTGAATTACGTCCAGCGTGCGGAGAAGACGCGGGTGGACGATCGCCGCAGTCTTGCGAAACGCTACAACGTATTCCTCGGTGCGGCTGGCATTCGGTCCGCCTGTCGGTTGCCGCACCAACACCTGGAGGTTCCGCTTCGGATCGAATCCGCGAAAGATACGCTCATGGGCGGTTATTTTGAGCAGGTCGAGCAAAGTGACAGGCGTCGAAAGCAAATCGTGGGCGTTCGGGGATGAGCCTGACGCAGCAGCCGGGTCGCTAACAGCGGTATGTGAGAGGACATGGGAGGATCGGTCGGCAAGCTGATCGCGCTCGGCAGAGGCGGACGAGGTGTCCTGGCTCATATGCTGGCGCTTGAAGTGTCGGGCTTTGGCGATGGCAGCCTCGACCGTTTGGCAAAGTGCCAGGAGATGGTCCCGTTTGCGCAAGTATGTTTCGTGGAGGCGACGCCGGATTTCGGCCAATTGCTGGGCTGCTCGTTCGATCTGCTGGGCTTTCTGCGCTACCTCGTTTTGCAGTGTGGTGAGCTGGCTGAGCATGTGCTGGAGGTCTTGTTCACGTTGGGCAAGGGCTTTGTGAGCTTCAGCCAGTTGCTGTTCTTGACGCGCCAGAGCCGTTTCTTGCTCTTGAAGCTTGCGGGAGCGAAAGGCGAGCGCCTCGGCCTGTTTTTCTGCATCGAGTTCCCATTCGCGCTTTTCCTCTTCGAAAAGCCGGCGTGCCTCGTCGAGGTCGCGGAGTTTCTGCTGCAGCACTTGCTCAGGATGCGGGCCATCTTCGAGGAACCGGACGGTTATTTCGCAGGTGCCTGCACGCAGTTTATCGCCATTGGCCAGGGGCCCATGGCTAAAAGGCTGACCATTGCGCAACAACGCACAAGCTGGGGCCAGCTTACGCCAAAACAAGCCTTGCGCGGTCAGCGTCAAGACGCCGAGCAAAGGCGGGACCTCGCTAGCGGGCAGCCGGACGTCGCAGCCCGGTACCGATCCCAGGATGACCACATCGGTGGCGCAGTCGAACTGCTCGGGTGCGGCATCGGGACGACGGATTTCGAGACGCAAGCGGGCTGTCGCTAAGCTCGCATCGCCGCGCACTTGGGCTAGAGGAATAAACTCCGTCATCTCATCTTGGTATCTTCGTTGGCCGCCACTCGTTTTCGCAAGTCTACCGCACGATGCTTGTCGGCCCTTATGCACTATCTTCCCCATTTGCACAAGGGGAATCGGCTAGAGCACTACTTGACAGGGCACGGGGGCAGCGCCGCTGGAAAAAGTGGCACTGAGCACCGCGAATAGACCGCAAGGCTGAAGCGGACAAAAGACTAGCGTTGGACACTCGCTGAAGCCAGGAGGATCAGTGCTACGGCTGCCAGGACCAGGGTACCTATGTCACAGCCCAAGCTCAGGGTGTGCCAGTAGTTAAAAGCCGCTTCAGCTCGGGCTGCGATGTCGGATGCCTCGGCATAGCGCTCGAGGCGCAGTCGGCTGACCGTAGGCTCGAGCCACCAGTAATTCACCACAGCTAATAAGGTAGCGCCGGAAAGCAGGCCGCACCTGTAGAAAAGCAGTTTGAACGGCATGGCCCATGCTAACGCGGTGGCAAGGGCTACGACGCCGCACACGGTTTGGAAAAGGAAATAGCGATCGAAGACGGCGGTCAGTGCCTCGCCTGCCAGTCGCGTAGCCTGGTCTTCCCGCAGCTTGAGCCAATTGTTCGGATCCGCGGCGAACTGACGCATGTGCCTAATGATGGGCAGAGCGGTAAAGAAGGTAAAAAAGAAGTTGCCGCCGAACCAGGCGGACAAAGCCACCAAATGCAAAGCCCGCAGAACACTGCCCATGGCTGTATCTCCCAGTGCTATCAGTGTCCAGTTCCATCCAGCAAGCGGCGCAGATTGTCACGATGGCGCACGAGCACGAGCGCGAAGCCGATCCACACAAACAGGGTAAGGGGCAACGCCGGCGGGGCGACCCAGTCCGGCCAGATCATGAGCGTGTGGGTAACGGCCAAAACCAATGCAGCGGCCAGGGATGCCAAGGCGACCACGCGCGTAGCTGTTGCGACGATGAGCCAGGCGATCAAAGCCGCCGCCGCTGGCCACGGTACAAGCACGCTGACCACTCCGGCCCCGGTGGCCACTCCTTTGCCACCTCGGAACCCTAGCCATATGGGCCACAGATGCCCGGCCATTGCTGCCAGACCGGTCACAGGAGCCAGCCACGGCCTCCAGGTGTGCGGCACAAGCTCCTGGAATCTTTGGCATTGGACCACAGCGACAGGGCCGGCCCCTTTGCAAAAGTCGAGCACGAACACAGGAAGAAAGTATCTCTTGCCGAGCACGCGGGCGACGTTGGTGGCGCCGATATTGCCGCTGCCATAGTGCCGAATGTCTATGCCAGCGACCAGCCGTGCTAAGAGATATCCACACGGGATGGAGCCGAGCAGGTACGAGGCCAGCAACGCTGCTCCGATGGCAGACGCGCTAAACCAGTCGGGTATTTCATGCTCGAACAGAGGCAACACGACGGTCATCCGTTAGGCTGCCAGGCGCTTGTAGCTCGCCCTGTGCAAGACGGCTAGCAGAGCCTGAAAATGATCGTGCCACGTCCAGCGCGCCGCAGCTCGGTGGGCGTGCCGCGTTGCGCCCGCTCGCCGCAATGGATCGCACCAATAATCAATGTAGCGTGCTAGGAGATCGGTGTCCCACGGGTCGTCTAGGATTATGCCGTCAGCCGGTGGATGCAACAGTTCGGCGGCGCCGTTGGCGCGTGTCGTGATGACGGGCAGCCCGTAAGCGAGTGCTTCCAGGACCACCAGGGAGCATGGGTCGTAGAAGGTCGGATGTATCAAAAAATCGGCCATGGCAAAGACCGTACGTGCATCCGTGGCGTAGCCTGCAAAGAGTACGCGATCGCTGACGTGCAGCCTGGCGGCAAGGCGCCGCCATCGGCCGTCTCGATCGGATCCGCACACTAGCAGTCGAAAAGCCGGTGTCTGCACGCGCTG
Organism: Gemmataceae bacterium; assembly: GCA_040289265.1. Taxonomy (GTDB): domain Bacteria; phylum Planctomycetota; class Planctomycetia; order Gemmatales; family HRBIN36; genus PSKW01. The sequence continues at coordinate 639,628 of PSKW01000001.1, read as the reverse complement.
CACAGCGCGCAGCAGCGGCGCCAGACCTTTGAGTCGGTAGTTGGTAGCCAAAAACAATCCCACCGGTGCATGCTCGGCCAGTCCCCAACGGGCGCGCTCTACTCGACGCACCCGGGATGTGCCTACGATCCGGAGCCGCTCGCCGTCCACGGCGTTGGGAATCACCCAAACCGATCGCTCCGGAATGCCGTAGTACGTCACCAGGTGATCGCGCACCATGCGGCTAGGGACGACCAAGAACGGGGTTTTTTCGCGGCCAAGCAAATCGTGTTCGCGGAGGGCTAGCGCCCGCGAACGCGGAGAAAGAGCTTTGGCCCAGTCGGCGAGCCAGCGCAGGATAGGACTGCGATGTTTGTGCAAGCCCAATCGCCACGAGCCTGCGTAGGTGCCGCCCTGGAGGATCCATACATCCAAAGAGCAGGCCCGTGACAGGCTGACGGCCACGTCGCAAGGCAACACCGCCGCCAATGCTTCGCAACTCTGCGCAAAGGCGAGCATTTGCTGTCGGCGCCCCAGCCCCCGTTGCGGCACCTCATGGAAGAACACCGAAGGACTTTCCAGGTAGGCGGCGTGGCAACTGTGCCCGATCAGGTCCACGCGGTGACCGTGTTGCGCCAGATGGCGGACAAGATCGCGAGCATACACTTCCAGGCCGCCGCGACTGGGGTCGAAGTGTTCGTAACAAATGGCTATGCGCATGGTCGGACTCACTCCATAGACTGCGGCGTTTCCTTGCCAAGGACGGCTTTGTTCCTCGCACGCCGACGCACGGCTTTGGCCTCGTAGATGCCAGCTTTGCGCACGATGGCTCTGATGAGCCGGCGATGTTGCTTGAGCCGCTCGGGATAGAGGTACTGATACAAAAAGCGCCAGCGGTCCATACAGGTCACCCCGGGCAAGTAGCTCGAGAAAAGCAGTTGTGCGAGGTCTTTGGTGCGTGCCCGCGCGGTGCACCAGGATCTGTACGTCAGCCGGTGTAGGTCTATTAAAGCCACGTCTTGCGCGTGCCAGGTGGTTCGATTGGGCACAAAGAAATGGCACAAATACAGGTCGCGATGGAATCGCCGGCACCTGTGCAGTCGTTGGACGATCCGCGCCATGGCAGCTATCACTCGGCGTTTCCAGCGCACGAACTCTTGGCTGGGCCATCCAGCATAGTACAGCGGGAGTGCTTCGTGCACGGGTGTGTGTTCGTCCAGGGCGGCTACCATCAGAAAACCGCTGACACTCAATCCGGGGCCCGATTGCTCGCCGCAAGCTAGTGGCTCGGGTACGGTGATGCCAGCTCTTTTAGCCCAAAGAAGATGCTTCCACTCGTGGCATGCCGGCGTCTTGGCAGAGCTGGACGACAACAAGGCCAAAAGCCTGCGCCAACAGGCAGCGCGATGGAAACGCTTCAAAAATACCGCCCGGGGTGCAACGGCCGGTCCTGGACTGACCGTGTCCCCCAGGCCAATCCGGCATGTCGAGCGCCCTTGTTTGCTGTGATAACGGTCCTCGGAGCGGATGCTCATGATGGCTTGAAAAATTCGGGCTGGCGAGGATTGGGGCCATGGATCGCGCCCATGCGAGACTAGCTGTTGGATGTACTGGCCGGTGCGGGTGTATCGTACGCTCACTAGACCGTGACGCCAGGCGGTCCATATGCGACGCCACCAGGGCATGCGCCGGGCGTATTGAAGGGACAGTGGCTGAGGACCAGAACACGGGCCATCTGCCGCAGGCACGGCCTTGCCGCTGTTGTCTGCCTCGGTTCCGGCGACGTGTCGCATGGCCACAGCTTGGAGCGGTTCTCTGGACATAGTTTATGCAGCATGCCTTTCTTGTGGAAATGACGGACCAGCCGCCGCAAGCGGTGCTAGGCGCTGGGCATCCAGCATAGCGCCGATGCGGTCTGGGTCTGCGCGAGCGGCTTGCGTGCCGTCGCGAAGAGCGATCTGGCAATGAATGTCGCCCGGTGGGTCGAGGATGGCACGCATGACGGCGATTTTGCGCCGCTTCAGCAAATGGTGAGTCCGTCGAACGACAGCAGAAATCATCGGTCGGCGCCAAGAAAGCGGCAGCCTGCTGACCGCTAAATACGTGCGCAAGAATACCAAACGTTCGCGAGACGACGCCAGTCGAGATGTTAGGCAAGCGTCCAAAGCCGCCAAGTCACGGCAGCGTTGACCAAACGACACACTACGGCGTCGGTAAGTCCGCTGGAAGTCCAAAAAGGCGACGCGCCCGGTGGCCACGTCCACGAGCACATGCTTGGCATACAAATCGGGATGCATATACCCTGCTTCGTGTAAACGAGCAACTTGATCGGCCACCAATTGGATAATCCAGGTCCTCTGGCCGACATCCAATAGGTTCCTCAGCACCTGGCCCAAAGGATCGAATCCTTGCAACTCGGCCAACAGCAAGAAAGCGCATGTGCCGTTTTCTCCACTGGCCATCGGCGGCGGTACGCAGAAACCATGCCGTACCAAGTCCTTCAACACGAGGTGCTCGCGTACGGAACGACTGACCGGACCATAGCCATACCACCACGATTGCACTCGGTCACGCCAAGTGACACGCCACTCCCTTTTGAGATAGGCGCACCGGTCGCCGATGCAAACACGTTGTGCCTCTCGGGCTGTATGCACGCTCGCCAGTTCCTGCCCAGGCATTCGGAAAAAATGGTGGAAACATACCAATCCGGCTTGCTCGAGTACCGTGGAATAGGGCGCTTCGAGGAACAAGCGCGCTTTTGCACACCGTAGATGGCACCGTTCATGGCTCGCTCTAGGCGGCATAACCGACCTCCCGCGGCGTCGAAGCTCGATCGAGTATGGCCCTGGCGACTGAATAGACCTGGTCAGGCGTCAGCATCCTCATGCACGCGTGGTCCAGTGGACAGCGGCGCAATTGGCAAGGTCCGCAGGGCACCTCCCTTTGCAAATGCACAGCCTTGGGGTAGTAAGTCTCGGTCCAATCCTTGTGGGTAGGTCCGAAAAGAGTTATCACCGGACGATCAAAGCAGGCGGCGATGTGTCTGGGGCCGCTGTCGGTAGTGATCAGCAAAGTTAGCCGCTCGATACAGGCTTTGGTTAGACCTAGAGAAAGCGTGGCACCGGCCAAACTTTGCACGCGGGACGAGCGCAGGCAATGCACCAGCTTTTGCGACTCTGCTTCTTCGCCGGGACCACACAGTACCAGGATACGCAGGGCAGGGTCCTGCAAGAGCAGTTGTGCCAGTTGCACGAAGTATTCCAAAGGCCATTTTTTGGCGGGCCCGTACGCCGCATGCGGATTGAAGCCGACGACTGGTGCATCCGGCGGCCAACGCCAACTATCCCAGAGCTTGTGCGCCTCGGCCTTGTGAAGGGCCGTGGTATAAAGGATCATGCGGTATCCGGGCCAGGGGCAGCCCAGATATTGCGCCAGGCGGTTGTAGTCGTCAATGACTGGGCTAGGCAGGCGTTTGCCTTTGGCATCGCGTCGAAAGTCGAGCCGATCGGTGAGTAGGCAGGCCCGTCCGTCGCGTCGGTAGCCCACGATCCGCCGGCAGCTAGCCAAGCGCGCCATGAGCGCCGTGCGCAGCGAATGCGTGAACAAGACGGCCAAACGCGGTCGGTAGCGGCGCAGCTCCCAAGCGGGATGCCACAAGGCTCGATCCTCGGTACACCAGGTGGTATCGAACCAAGAGGCGCCTTCGAGCAGGCCGGCCAATCGCCGGCGGACGATGCCGACTATGCGCCAGGAGGCGAAATGGCGCCGTAATGCCGCTAGTGCCGGAGTGCACATAACCAGGTCGCCGACCCAGTTAGGGCACCAGACAGCCAGTGTCGGGCGGTCCATAGGCACCGATCTCCTTCATGCGACTTTTTTCTGTGCCAGAGAGGCTGGTGCTAGCGTCTGGGCTTTGGTCAACAACGCGGTGGTGCTGAAGCCGGCATGGTAGGCAGCGATGTGGACGCGACCGCCGTGCGCCTCGACCCAGTCGGCACCGACGATAGCCTCGCGGCGATAATCTCCGCCTTTGACCAATACATCTGGACGCAGAGCTTGGATGAGAGACAAGGGCGTCGGTTCATCGAAAATGGTTACCAGGTCCACACACTCGAGGGCGGCGAGCACTTGGGCACGCGCCTCCTGCGGTTGCACCGGTCGTGTGGGGCCTTTCAACTCGCGCACGCTTCGATCGCTGTTGAGGGCGACCACGAGCATGTCGGCTTGTGCACGCGCTTCGTACAGATAGCGCACGTGCCCAGCGTGCAAAATATCGAAGCAGCCGTTGGTAAACGCCAGGCGCTGGCCCTGAGCGCGCCGTCGTGCGACTTCGATCAAAAGCTGCTCTCTACTGACCACCTTGTGCGAGGCGTCCTTAGGCGAAGAAGCAGCGGCGCTAGCCTGCAGGTCGGCTAAGATTTCTTCGCGACGCACAGGGGCGACGCCGATCTTCTCTACTTCCAGACCAGCTGCCACGTTGGCCAGACGTACAGCCAGCTCCAGATCGGTGCCCGCGGCAAGGGCCATGCCCAAAACGGCCAGGACCATATCGCCTGCGCCGGTAATGTCGTAAACCTGGCGCGGTCGAGTGGGGCAATGGCATCGGCGCCCATCCCGATGTGCGAAGACCATGCCGTCTCGGTCCAAGGTCACAATCGCAGCCTGCACATCGAAGCAATGGAGCAATACGACGGCGGCCTGCAGCGCTTCCTCGACGGTATCGGTCGGCAGGCCGGTGGCGAGACTGGCTTCGAGGCGGTTGGGCGTCAGCAAGGTGGCACCGGCATATTTCTGGAAAGGATGATCTGCCGTCGGCCGATCGTGCGCCCAGTGTGACGACGCGGGGCAGCGGATGGGGTCCACGAGCACGGGAGTACCTCGGCTGCGGCATGTCGCTATCACCTCGCGCACCAGCCGTGGCGTGCACGCCCCTTTGTTGTAATCGCTGATAAGCACCGCCTTGGCGTGCTCGAGCTCGGGCATGAACCGGGCTAGAACGCCGTTTTCCAGGTCGCTGTGGAGGGCCTCGCGGACCTCGTAATCAACGCGCAACATTTGCTGCGGATGACGCTGTTGGGCACGTCCGATAAAGCGTTCCTTGACCGTCGTCGGCCGCCGAGAATCGGCAAGCACGGCGTCGTGACGGATGCCGGCTTGGCGCAACAAAGCCCGCAGATGTTCGGCCCATAGGTCCGAACCGAGCACGCCAGCCAAGCTAACCTGGGCCCCCAGCGAAGCTAGCAGGAACGCCACGCTCGCTGCTCCGCCGGGACGCTCTTCATGGTAGTCGGCACGCAGGAGGATCACCGGCGCTTCTTGGCTGACTCGTTCCGCATTGCCCCAGGTATAGCGATCCAGGATCAGATCGCCGAGTACGGCTATGGACGGCGAGCCGAATGCCTGCACGGACTGGATCAGTTCTTGCATAGCCAACTCCTATTCAAGCCGCCAGCGCTCGATCCGCCCGAGGCTGGGAATCGGCCAACTGACAGGCTACTGCCGCGTGCAACAGTGGGATCAGTATTTCGTGGCAACCGAGTAACTGGATCCCCTGCGAGGCAGGACGCTCACAGACATTGACCCAGCTGCGGTAGCTCCATTGTTTGTCCAAGTTGACGGCGAGCAGCCCGTCCAAATCGTGGCCGAAATTGCGCACGACGCTCACGGCTTTCAAAAACACTTCAGGCAGCAAAACCGCGCTGCCCAGATTGAGCCATACGCCCTCTTTCATGCGTGCGACGACGGAGCACAGGATGCGAAAATCGAGCAAACTGGCTTCTCCCAAGGCAGCACCACTGACATGGGGATGCATATGAACGATGTCGGTACCGAGGGCCACATGCACCGTACACGGGATCTGGGCCTGGTAGGCAGCCAGCACCACGCTCAGATGCGGATAGCGACAGTCGCTTTGGTCCATATAGCGGCCCAGAGCGCGGCCCAATCCCAACCGGTCCTGTGCCCCGGCGCGGGCAGCAACGGCAAACGCATCGGCGGTCTCGCGCGCCATACCGAACTGGCCACGTGGCAATGCCGCCGCCACGTCTTCGCTCGTTTTGCCCGCGTAGGCCAACTCGAAATCGTGAATCGCCGCCGCACCGTTGAGCACCACGGCGCTGATCAATCCGCGATGGATCCAGTCTACCAAGTACGGGCTGCATCCCGTCTTGATGACGTGCCCGCCCAGTGCGGCGACGACGACGCGTTTGTGCCGATAAGCGTCGCATATGCGATCGCGTACTGTGCACAAGTCTCGTGCCATCAATTGCTTGGGCAGCGCCTGAAAGAACTCCTTCAAAGGGGCCTCAGGCGCCACGGGTTTTCCGCAATCTTCCGCGAATACTTTGCTTGGCCGTGCCGCCAATTCGTAGGTCCTCAGTCCGTGCAGGTCGTAAGGCAGCGGCGCTGTCCCTTGTGCGTCGGGTGTTCCTTGCATACTGCCCATCTCCTCGTTTCAGGCGGCTCGGACACGCGGTGCTGCCGCTCGGATCTCCGAGTTTCTTTTTCGGCAGATGGTTTGGCGTATCCGTGCCACTAATTCTGCCTCCCCCTCGACGATGCGCAGTGCGATTTGCAGCGCCAACAAAGGGCGACCAGCAATGCTCGGAGTGGCCAGCTTGACAAGGTCTTTTTCCGTGGTCAGCAACCAGCGGTTTACGGGCAGTCTCTGGACAAAGGCTTCGAGATATTGCCTCCTGGCCTGGGTATAACGGAAATGGTCCGGGAACACGATGGCGCTATGGATATGTGCGCCCAGCGTGACCAGTTGGCGCAAGAAGGAAGATGGGTCGCCGATGCCACACAAAACGGTAACGCACCGGCCCTGCAAAGCGCTCAACGGCGCCGTGCCTCCCTCCCAGGCGACTAGAGTACGTGCTTCATGGATACTTTTGACGACCAGCAATTGCGGATTGTTGCGTCGTAACGAGCGCTCGATACGCGCCAGGCGGTCGGATGCGACTTGGTCGCAGTGTGTCAAGACAGCCACCTGCGCACGGCGTAGGCTGGTCAAAGGCTCGCGCAACGGGCCCGCTGGCAGCAAGCAGCCGTTGCCCCAGGGATTGCCAGCGTGCACCATGACGATGTCCATATCCCGACCAACCTGACGGTGCTGAAAGCCGTCGTCGAGAATCAGGGCATCTGCTGCACGATGGGCCAGTAGTTCGATCGCTTTGCTTCGCCGATCGGCTCCCTGGCGGTGGGCCACTTGGGGCAGATGCCGGGCGATGACCAAAGCCTCATCGTTGCCTGGCACGCCCTCGGGCAGCAGTCCGACCGGACCACCGTACCCACGACTCAAAAGTGCAGGACGCAGTCCCAGACCCTGAATCTGGTGCGCCAGCCAGATAGCCATCGGCGTTTTGCCGGTTCCGCCGACGGTCAGGTTTCCCACACTGAAGACGGGCACAGGAAGACGCCCGGCAGCCAGAAAACCCCGGTCGAAGGCCCAATTGCGCGCGGCTACGATCAGGCCATAGGCAATCGAGGCAGGATAGAAAAACGGCCGGAGCCGCTGAGTCGCTCGGACAGGCCAGCCATGTGCCTCGAGCAGGCTAGGCCCATCGCAGTGCTCGGGCTGCGGAGACGGCACCGGGCACTGGGTCCTCCGGTCGCCTCCGTGGGAAATCGGCTTCGGGTCCGTCGAGCTGAAAGTCAGCACACGCAAAGGCCTCCCTGCCTGGTCTGTCCAGCGAGGCAGCCGTCCGGGTCGGTGACCGAGTCTGTCGGCTCCCCCTTGTATAAGGCATCCGAGCAAAATGCACACTTTAGCCAACTTGTCGGTTTCGATCAACCCGAAGCCACTGCGCAATACAGTCGTCGGCCCCTGCATACGTGGCTTTTTCGGGCCAGCAAATCTTTTTTCCTGTCCCAGCGCCTGTGCCACCGGCATGTTCCTCACAGGCGTTGCATCTGCTGGCTCGTTGACGATTGCCACGAACTTTCACATAATGCTCCGCGTACAAAAGGAGGGCGCCAGGTTGTGACAGCGTAGGCGCCACGATTAGGAGGGGGGACGGCGTGACCGAGATGTTTGCGGAACCAGGCAAGCTGCACACTCGGCGCGCACTTCTTGCCTTGCGCGATTGTCTCCCAGGGTTCACCTGAGTGTTCCTTTCCTGAGCGACGGCGTGCCCGGTCGAATGCTACGCCGTAACGTCAGCTCGTAGCGTCCCGAAGCCCTTCGCTTCGCATAAAGACGCCGCTACCCATGGGCTGCGCACATCGCTCCGATACTACCCAGCGTTGCTGCGCACCGATGCGCAGGCCCTGGTTTTTGCTTAGCTACCTTCGTGGCTCGATCCGACAAGAACCGAACAGAGTTGCGATAAAGAGCGAGGTCGAAAACAAATGTCTTGCCATAACAGTCAGCCACTTACTTCGCAGATGGACAGGCGCAGGATCGGGTATATCGGCTTGTCGCTTGCGGTGTTGGGGCAGACAGCACTGCTGTCTTTCTTGTTTGGCCAGGAGCGCGAGCCAACCCCTGCAAAGTCACGCAGCTTTCTTTTTACCTACCAAGCGCGGATAACCGATGTCGAGCCTGGTAAAAAGGTGCGTGTCTGGATACCCCTGGCCGCGACCAATGAAGACCAGGCGGTGGCCATCGAAAAAATGGAGCTGCCCGCCCGCGGACACGTGGCGCAAGAGCCGAAATATGGCAATCGGCTCGTCTTTTTCGAGACGCCTATGCCCGCCCGAGGCGAACTGAATATGTCCATCGTGTATCGTGTCAAACGACTGGAAGTGCGCGCCGACCTGCGCAGTCCTCGGCCCACCCCTGAGGAAGTGGCCTTGTTCCTCAAGCCAGACACCCGCGTACCTGTGGGCGGCAAAACGTTGAAGCTCGTGGAAGGGCGCTCGCTGCCCAGGGACAATCCTTTGGCGTTGGCACGGACGCTCTACGACGTGGTCAATGACCACATGCGCTACAGCAAAGAAGGTACAGGCTGGGGCCAGGGTGACGCCGAATGGGCTTGTGATAGTCGCTATGGCAACTGCTCCGATTTCCACAGCCTGTTTATTTCCTTGGCGCGTGCTCATCATATTCCGGCCAAGTTCGAGATAGGCTTCCCATTGCCGCCGAAGCGTGGCCAAGGAGAAATCCCCGGCTACCACTGTTGGGCGAAGTTCCACGTCGCCGGACGCGGATGGATACCCGTGGATATTTCCGAGGCCAACAAGGTAAAAAACACCGATCCGGCGATGGTGGAATATTACTTCGGCAACTTGACCGAAGATCGCGTCACCTTCAGCGTCGGGCGCGACTTGATGCTGGTGCCGCGTCAAGACGGACCGCCGGTGAATTTCTTCATTTATCCGTATGCAGAGGTGGATGGCAAACCATTGCCTTCCGTCAAGATTCACAAGAAATTTCTGTACGAAGACTGCGGCGACGCCTGAATCAGAGGACAACTAGGGCCAAAACCCCGGCGGCTATAAAATCCGGCCCTCATGGTGTCGAAACGCCTGGGCAAGTGCGCCCCATCGTGCCAGGATGGGCTGAAGCCTTGCAATGAGCTACTTTATCGGGGCTGAGCCCATGCTTTCTGGCTCCTAAGTTGCCCGCGTTTGCAAAACTGGGGCCTGTCTGAAAGCGCTACCGAGAACCTGGCGACTGGACACGCCCAGCCACTGGTCCAGGACGGCGGCATAGACCTGGCGAAAGTCCGTGTGATGTTTGAGGTTGCCCATATCCAAGTCGGCAAGGCTGGGATGATTGCCCACTACGCCGGCATGCACGCGGCCACCTACCAAAAACATAGGAGCTGCGGCGCCATGGTCCGTGCCTTTGCTACCGTTTTCTGCGACCCGTCGCCCGAACTCGGAAAACGTCATGAGCACAATGCGGTCGCGGTGTCCTCGAGCACTCATGTCCTTGAAAAAGGCCGTGACCGCGTCGGAAAGTTCTTGCAATAGTCGCCCGTGCGTAGCCAATTGCTCGGCATGGGTATCGAAGCCATCCAGGGACACGTAGAAAATCCTGGCCCCCACTTCGGCGTCTATGAGCTGCGCTACCAGTTTCAGCCGCTGGGCTAGTCCGCTAGCAGGATAAGGCACACGAGGCTCGTAGCTCTGGGCCAGCTCTTGCAGCCGCTGGACCTGTGCATAAGTCTGCGTCGCTGTGCGTTGGATGAAGTCCAAAAGTCCAGGCGACGAGGTCCCGGCCGATGCCTGCTGGAGTACTTTCCTTTGCGCAAGCAGATCGCCGCGATGTGCTGCCCGCATGTGCAACCGGAAATCTTCGAGCCGAGTCAGCGAAGGTACACGTCCGGGACTACCGCTGAGCGCCAAGGGCGCCTCCTCGTTCTCTTGGGCGATGTGGAATGCCTGGCTGCCGGACAACTGACGTAGCGTCTTTCCCAGCCAGCCCTCGCTGGGATTTTCCGCCATACTCCCAGCGTGCCAGATATCCATCGAGCGGAAATGCGATTGGCTCGGGTTTGGATAGCCCACCCCTTGGACAACACACAGTGCTCCATCGTCGAGCAATTCGGCGAAACCCTTCAGGGACGGATGCAACGCCACATCGTCCTCGATTTTGTGCAATTGTGGCAGTGGTAGACGCAGCGCTTGCCGGTATTTTGCATACAAGGGGTCTTTGAAAGGCACCACGGTATTCAGTCCGTCGTTTCCCCCCGTCAGCTGCACGACTACCAAAAGAGTGTCTTTGCCCCCTGGTTTGTCGGCAGGCAGCGTGGCGGCGGCGGTACGGGATAGAAACCGCGGTATGCTCAAGCCCACAGCCACCAGGCTCGAACTGGCCACGCAACTCCTCAGAAACTCTCGCCGTGACCACATCGTCCAATCCTCCCTTCAGTGCCGCGCCGATCGTGCGGTGCCGGCGGCTTCCTGTCCTGGAAACGGTTCCATTTGCCTGCACGCGCCGATCAATCCAATTGGAACTCGGGCTGTATCAACACCAGATAACACAACGTCCTCACCCGGTGGTCCTGGATATCTTGGTCTGTCCAATAGGGCGGAAAGCTGCCACGCCGCGTTTGGGCGAGGTAGTCGTACAGGGCCTGCCGTCCCTGTTCATGGAGGTCGTTGGCCAGGAACAACTCCAGGAAAAAGGTCAGGGCTTGTTCGTCGGTGTTCTTTTGGTATTTGCGGGCCAGGGCTGCCGGATCGCAGTGATCGCCGAAGCTGCTATCTTCGGTCGAGGTGATGGCCAATGCCAGCTTGTGTCTTTCGATCAGGGTCGAGGCATTGATCCAGGCGCGCCCTCCGTCCCAGCCTTTCACCGAAGGCGGGTAGAAAATTTTTTGTCCCAAATTCTCGGTGGCTTGTGCCAGCGCAGTCGGCCCGATCCTGCCCTCGAGAGCGTGCACGATGCCCACGGCGAAGTCCACCGGCGACTTGACTCGACTGCGGTAGGCGATCGGTGCAAAGAAAAGTTGTGAGCGCAGGATCGTTTCCACCGCAGACCGGACATCGAAATTGCTGGATCGGAGTTTCTGGGCAAGCGGTTCCAAAAGCTCGCGATCCGGGGTCATTTCTTCGCTGACGAAAAACCGAAACAGTTTGCGGGCAAGAAAGCGAGCCGCCGCCGGATGGTCCAAACACAGATCCACGATGTCGTGGCCGTTGAACCGACCGCTGCGACCCAATACCGTCTTAGGTCCGTCGTCATGCTCGGAGGCATTGAAATAGTAACGGTGATGCCGGATTTGCCAGCCGGTAAAGGCCCGGGCGGCTTCGCGGATATCTTGTTCCGTATAGTTGCCGATCCCTAGACTGAATAACTCCATCAATTCCCGGGCATAGTTTTCGTTAGGCTGGCGTCGCGTAGACAGGTGTGTGTCCAGCCAAACCATCATTGCTGGGTCTTCGGAAATGGCGTGCAAAAGCGTCCGAAAGCTGCCCAAGGCATGCCGCCGCAGCAGTTGGTTCTGCCCCAGCATGTAGCGCACGCTCTGCACCTTGGCCTGGCTGGTAGCAAAATGGTTGTGCCAAAACAGGGTCATCTTCTCGCGCAGCGGGTGTGGAGAATAAAGCATGCAGTGAAACCACCAGGCACGCATCTGCAGGGCGTCGCTTTGCGAGGCGATCGTCTCCGCTAGCCCGGCGGCTTCACGATCGAACGCGTCCCAGCCAGGACGGCCAGAAATCAATTCGTCTATCGCCTTGTGTGGGCCGATCTGCAGTGCGTGTTGCTGCTCGGCGTAGGTCGCGCCGAAAGCAGCACGACGGTATAGGTGCAGCACCTTCCTCGTATCCCAGGGATTGTCCGGTGACGGGCGATAAGCTGCCCACGCTTGCTCTGGAGTCATTGCTGGTTTCATCCTCTGCTACTCCCCGACTATCGCCACCAAGCGTGCCATCGGCGCACTCCCCGCGCGCGATCACGGATCCTTCTTGACGGAAGGTGCAAGGGTCCAGACTAATCGTTGACAGTATTGGTGCGGTTCGTAAAGCACCTGCATGCGCACGTTTTTTTGACTGCTGAAAAACTGCAGCTGTCGGAGCACCACCTCCTGAGCCTCTTGGGTCGGCAGCCCCTGTTCCAGCACTTGCTGCACGACCAGATAGTGTTGCGATGCTTCGAACAGCTTGGCCAGTCCCTGGAAGGAAAACTCTGCCAGCACGGCGGTGCCAGCCGGAGCATCGGCTGTACCAGGGGCTTTCAGCACGGGGATAAGCCGTTTGGCCAAAACCATATCGCTGCAAAGGAGGAACTGGTTTCCCACGCGAGCGAAGCACGGCGTGAAATGGAACAGCACCCCGTCGCCTATAGCTTGGTTTTTGTCGTTTTCCTCGAACCGGTAAGCGATCAAGCGTTCGCCATCTACTTGTTCTTCGATCAATTGCATGTCTACTGCAAAAGAGCCGAGCAATCCTACTGTTCGCAAAGGTGCCTCGATGGCTCGAGCGAACGCCTCCGGTTCGCGTAGCTCCAGCGCCAGGGCAAAGCCGGGCAGGCGATTTGGCGGCCGGCGTTTGTATGCAGGTTCGGTGTAGGCGATCACCAGCCGGTGCCGCCGGCCCAACATCTCCAACAGTTGGCCCAGGCGCGTGCCGAACAAAAAGCGCCCCGAATTCTTGTCGAATTCTTCCAGGACCTTGAGCTGATCTACTGGGAAGAGGAAAGAGCGCTCGCGCCACAGCTGGGCCCAATCGAGGCAAAAACTGAGACTGACCACGGTGTGCTCAGGCTGCAACAGGGGCAAAAGAGGCGTGTCCTTGCCCGCAGCTCTGGCCAGATGCGCCTGCATCGGAGCACGCATGCCAGCGCTCCCCGCAGGCAAACGCAGCTCCAGCACCATGTCACGGTCCACCTGGCTCGCAGAGACGACCAGGAACGACGAGCGATGGACCACATCCAGCAGTCCGCCAAAAAGAATGTGAAAAGGCGGGAAAAAACTGGGCAGTGCCAGAAGGTTTTTGATATTTTCGTCGCGTTTGACAATGTCGAGGTTCTGCCATGCCCAAACGAGGGATCCGTCGGGAATCAGCGGTCGCGCCTGCCGATATGCATTGCTGTAAGCAAAACTGTGCTTTGGATCGCCGGCTACCTGGTCGAGAAGGTCGTCCAACGCCGTCCTGCGGTTGGCCACCAGAAAAACGCTTTTGTACGCAGCCAGGAACAGGTTGTCGCCAAAACCGGTGACTTCGACTCCGCGCCGCACGCTGGTGTGCTTGGCGTCAGGTTTTTCTTGTCTGTTTTGTTCGCTTTCGATCAAGGCAATCGTTACTCGGTACAATCTCTGGACCGCTGGCTCGCTGGTGCCGTCGAGAACGAGCGCCACACCAACAGGATCAGTCGGGAAAAACACCAGTGCGGCGCCGCGGCCACTCACTTCGAAAAGCAGGTCCTTCCACCCACGACCGGTTTCCTTTTCGACGTAGCGCACCATGTGCTGGACCCGGCGCCATGCGGCAGATTCTTGAAATCTCCGGTAATTCGGCGAGGCTGGCTGGATATAGTTCCACAGCATCCATGCGGTGTCTACCAACTTCGTGGGACGCTCGACTTTGACGACACCGATCACATTCGGAGGGATCACTTCCAGCGGATCGGCCGGCAACGGAGCCGTCTTGGCACATAGAAGACCCAGGCAAAACGAAAGCGTCGCGACGCGCCGGATGCTGTCGGAGCATTGCCTGTGGCTGTAAGGCAGAGTAGGAAGCGCTTTCGCCATGGCTGTTGTCCTTCGCTGTTAGTCTCGACCGAACCGGGAGCGTTTGACAGTCAATACCTTTTCTGGCCGGCGGAAGTTTCACGGAACCACCGTGGCCAACTGCCATTGTCGTACGAGCGGTTGCGCGTTATAGTGTCGAGCCCATGCTTGTGTGACGACGCCACTGGGCCAGCCTTCAGCAGGCCGGACTCGGTAAGACGGAAGGCAGGGAGGCCTCGAGCTCATGACCACGATCGTCGGCATCAGCGCATACTACCACGATTCCGCAGCGGCACTGATAAAGGATGGTCGGATTGTAGCCGCCGCCCAGGAGGAGCGGTTCAGTCGCGTCAAACACGATCACAACTTCCCCAAACGCGCTTTGGCTTGGTGCTTGGAGTACGCCGGCGTCGAGCCTGGTGCCATTGACTATATTGGCTTCTATGACAAGCCGCTGGTCAAATTCGGCAGACTCCTGGAAACGTACCTGGCCTATGCGCCGCGAGGCTTTCGCTCGTTCGTCAAGGCCATACCGCTGTGGCTGAACAAAAAGCTGCGGTTGCGCAGTGAGATACGACGCGAGATGTGCGGGTGCCAGGCACCCATCGTTTTTGCCGATCACCATGAATCGCATGCCGCCAGCGCGTTTTTTCCCTCGCCTTTCGAACAGGCAGCGATTCTGACACTCGACGGTGTCGGTGAGTGGGCCACTGCCACGTTTGGCATCGGCATAGGCAACCGCATCGAGCTGACTCACGAGTTGCGCTTCCCACACAGTCTGGGCCTGCTCTACTCGGCGTTTACGTATTATTTGGGCTTTAAGGTCAACAGCGGCGAGTACAAAGTGATGGGGCTGGCACCCTATGGACGACCGGTCTATCGTGATCTCATCTTGCAGCGTTTGCTCGACGTCAAAGAAGACGGGTCCTTCCGCATGGATATGAGGTATTTCAATTATTGCCAAGGGCTTACCATGACTTCGCGGCGATTCCACCGTCTGTTCGGCGGGCCGCCCCGGCAACCGGAATCGCCTTTGACCGAGCGCCATATGGATTTGGCAGCCAGTATCCAAGCGGTGACCGAAGAAATCGTCCTGCGTATGGCGCGCCATGTCCATCGGGTCACTGGCATGAAAAACTTGGTCATGGCAGGCGGCGTCGCGCTCAATTGCGTCGCTAACGGACGGGTGCAGCGCGAAGGTCCTTTCGAGCGCATCTGGGTCCAGCCGGCAGCCGGTGACGCCGGCGGAGCTTTGGGAGTCGCCTTGTTCATTTGGCATCACCTGTTGGCTCGCCCGCGTGTACCTTTGCATCTCGACGCGATGCACGGGGCATGGTTAGGCCCTGGCTTTTCGTGCGAGCAGATCCAGCGATTCCTCGATGAGAAAGGCGCCGTGTATCATCTTTACGACGCCGAAGAGGATCTGCTCGAAGCTGTTTGCTGCCAGCTGGAGCAGGGTAAGGTCGTGGGATGGTTCCACAATCGCATGGAATTCGGACCCCGAGCATTGGGGGCGCGGAGCATCCTCGGCGACCCGCGTGACGCACGCATGCAGTCGGTTATGAATCTGAAAATCAAATATCGGGAATCGTTCCGCCCATTCGCACCTTGTGTGCTCGCAGAATGCGCTCACGAGTATTTCGATGTGCCGGCGGGAGAAGACAGTCCGTACATGCTCTTTGTGGCGCCGGTCAAACACGAGCAACGGCTGGCCAATCCCCGCTCGGCCGACGGTGTTCCAGAAGCCGAGTTGGTCGGCCTGGCCCGCCTGAAAGTCAAGCGCTCGACGATTCCCGCCGTCACCCACGTAGATTATTCAGCTCGTTTGCAGACCGTGGACGAGCGACGGCATGGCCGGTTCTATCGCCTGCTGCAACGGTTTTACCAGCGTACCGGCTGCCCTGTGCTCATCAACACCAGCTTCAACGTGCGCGGTGAGCCGATCGTGTGTACTCCCCAAGAGGCTTACCGGTGCTTCATGGCGACACAGATGGATGTGCTGGTCTTGGAAAACTACCTCCTCCACAAGCATCAGCAGCCAGCCGGCAGGACCGTCAATCGCCAAGAATACCTGGCTCAATTTGCCTTGGATTGAATATGAGCTCACGCTGGTAACAGCCGACGTAGGGTGCAAAATCAAGAAACGCCGTCTGGAACCGAGAAAGGACTGTGAATGCACAGGCTCGATCGGACCGTTGCACAATCAGTGCAAAATCTTGTACGGATGCTGATGCAATCCCAGGCGCGTACCCGTGATTTGCAGCTCTTCTCTTTGGCCCTCCTCGTGGCGGGTGCCTTCTTGAGCTGGATCCTGCTCCGAAAGATAGACGCTTGGCCCTACGGCTTGGCTCTAATGGTCATCACCAGTATCTTGGGCCTGATCGGGCTCGCTTTTCCTGAGATGATGCGCGTTCCCTGGGCGGTATTTACCCTCTTGACTTATCCTGTCGGCTGGCTGGTCAGCCACCTGTTATTGGCTTGCGCCTATTTGGGGGTAGTGACCCCCATGGCCTTGGTGCTGCGAATAAGTGGATACGACCCGTTGTGTCGGCGTTTCGAGCCGGGCAGGGACAGTTATTGGACACCACGCTGCCAGGTCACCGATGTGGAACGCTATCTACGCCAATACTGATGTGCCCGATGCAGATGGAACTGAGCAGAAAATCTCCTGGGACCGCATTTTTTGAAGCCCGTTATGCGTGTGCGGGGTAACCCGTGGAGGTAAGATTTATGAGTTTGTCAAAGGATTTTGAGCAGGCCGCAAAGCGGACTCCGCCAGGATGGGTTCGTGAATTCTTTGCGTTCCTTGCCTGCCATAAAAAGTGGTGGCTATTGCCTGTCGTGGCGGTCATCCTTTTGCTGGGAGCCCTGGTGACGTTATCCAGCTCACCGCTGGCGCCGTTTGTCTACACGCTGTTTTAGGGCTTGACTGCAGCGGTGTTTCGGCTGCGAAGCGAGTGGAGCTAAAAGTCTTTTTACAGGGCCGGTGCCAATAATGTTGACTCCGATGCCCTAACCGCTACTCCAGATGCAGCAGCAATGTTGGCATGGTGCTGCGGCAACAAGTTTCTTTTTGTCGCTAGTTCCCCCTTGTCCCTAGAGTTGGGCATTTGCACAATATTTCAACGAGGGTAAACAAAGCAGCCCAGAAGCGAGGGATAGCGCCCCGCCAAAAGGGCTGTTTTGGCTTTTCACATGAGCTAGAGCGACTCGTGAGAGTCGCGGAAACAAGGAGGGGTACTCATGAAAGCGGCAAGTAGGACGATGCTAGTGCTGGCGGTAGAGTTAGTCGCTTGCGCAAGCTGGGTGGCTGCCCAGCAGCCCGCGAAAAATGAGGCGCAAAAGCCCACTACGCCAAAATTAACTCAGCCGCCCAGTGCGCCTGCCAAGACTACTGCGGAAAAACCGGCTCCGCCTGCTAATACGGCAATTGTAGAGCTGCTCGTTCCTGTGAATGCGGTCGTCTACTTTGGGGAACAAAAGATGACCCAAACCGGCGAGGTGCGACGCTATGAGTCGCCGCCGCTCGAGCCGGGCAAGGTCTACGTGTACAAGGTCAAGGTTACGTGGCCGACTGCTCCTGGACAGAAAGATTTCGTTATAGAGCATGAATTCGAGGTTCGGGCGAATCAAACCACAAAGATTGACTTTCGTCCGCTCGCCAGACCAGCCCAGGAGGTGCGACCTTCACGGCCAAGCATTTTTCCACGCCGGCCCGAGGGTAGTGGTTTCTTTCGTTGAAAGATTTTGCAGAACAATAAGTTGCAACTGACTTGGGCCCCGAGTCGTATATGCTTAACCGGGGCCCAGCGCCCGGGCACGGTAGCTGAGGCGGTGCCGTTTTTCATCGGGATGTACTGGTTCTCAAAGACAGTTTTGCGAGCAGGCCAGCATGACGTGGCCTCCGCGATGCCTATACTCGAGCTATATGCGATTTGGGTTTCCACCTGCGCTTGTATCAATAAGCCGCGTCTTCGGTGAGCCAAGAGAAGAGCCACTCGGAACCAGCTTGCTCCAGCCGCCAAAGCCCGCGCACTTTTGATCCGTAAAGCCTTACTACTTTGGCGCTTACGTAGTCCGATACCACTTCGTAGTAGCCTGTGTCGTAGCGTCGGACAAAACCTCTGTCACCGGAAATAGGGCCCTCATAGTCCAAATAGACGATCCGATGGTCTGGTAACGGCTGTGCTGGGACTAGGTTCCCCGGAGCGGTGGGCAGATCAGCTACTCGCCAGGTTTGCAATCGGCCCTCGATCTCCAGCATAAAGTCGTAATGCATCCCATTATGATGATGTTCCAAAATCACGAAACGTCGCCGCAAGGTGTCGGTTGCCATAGGGTAAATTTTATTGGTGCGGCCTTCAGGGGAGCATGCCTATGCCTCTCTTAGCGGCTTCGATAAAGTCTGGAGGCTGCGTCGGTAACTTGGAGAGCCAATGTCGCGTAAACCACTGCGTATCGGTTTAATAGGATGTGGGACCGTAGGTTCTGGCGTCGCTAAGCTGCTCTTGGAGGATCGGGAGCGGATCGAGCAACGGACCGGACGCCCCATCGAATTGGTCCGCATTGCTGTCCGACGTCAGGACAAGCCCCGTCCTTCCTTCGTACCCAGAAGTCTACTCACTACGGATCTAGATCGTTTACTTCGTGATCCAGAAATCCACGTGGTGATCGAGCTTATCGGCGGCATCGAGCCTGCTCGGCAGATCATCCATACAGCGCTCAGTCATGGCAAAGACGTGGTCACTGCCAATAAAGCTGTCCTGGCTACCTTCGGCACCGAATTGTTCCGGACGGCGCGCGAGCATGGACGGGTGATCGCCTTCGAGGCCAGTGTTGCTGGCGGTATTCCGATCGTCTCCACTCTGGCTCAAGGGTTAGCCGCCAATCGCATTTTGTCCATTAAGGCTATCTTGAACGGTACGACCAATTACATCTTGACGCAGATGACGGAAGCCGGTTGGAGCTACGAGCAGGCTCTAGCTGAAGCACAAAAGCGTGGTTATGCCGAGGCCGACCCCACACTGGACGTAGATGGCAGCGATAGCGCCCACAAGCTAGCGATTCTTTGTCGCATCGCTTTCGGGAGTGCCTTGGACTGGGAGAGCATCGAGCGCCGCGGTATTGCTCATCTACCGGAGGCAGACTTGCGTTTTGCCGGCGAATTAGGATATGTGGTGAAACTATTGGCCGAGGCCTGGTGGAGCGACGACCAGCTTGCCGTACATGTCGAACCGACGCTCATCAAAAAAACCGACCCATTGGCTGACGTGCGTGGCGTCTATAACGCCATCCATCTCGTCGGCGATGTAGTTGGGGAAACATTGCTTTACGGCCTCGGTGCGGGCCAGATGCCTACCACCAGTGCGGTCATGGCCGACCTAATAGATTTGGCAGTCGGTCGCGCCCAGGCTACTTTTGAGAGCTTGCGGCTCTGGGAACAGGGCCGGCCCATCCGCCGTCGGCCAGCCGAAACTGTCCGCAGTCGCTTCTATCTGCGCGTCAACGTGCAAGACCGGCCAGGCGTGCTGGCACAAGTCGCTGGTGTGCTCGGCCGCCGACAAATCAGTATCGCCTCCGTTATTCAACACGAAGCCTTCGACGACCATGAAGATATCGTTGTGCCAGTAGTGATCATGACTCACAGTGCTCCCTTGGCGGAGTTGCGCGGCGCACTGGAAGAAATCAATCGGCTTGCTTGCGTTGCATCGCCCAGCGTGTATTACCCGGTTGCGGATTAGTTGGCCTGTCGCGACCGCTTGGTACTGTGACACTCGCCAGGTCCGGCTTTGGACCTGCACCGAAACCGGCCCCACGGCGCTGCCGCCGTACAGAATTCGCCACGCCTATGTACCATAGTCAGTCTTCTCGACTTGCAAGAACCTGGCAGACGGGCCGCTAGCCCACTAATATTGTTTAGAAACTGCATTTTATCCTGCGTGAGTTTCGGTGATCGGCTGGAACATGAGGGCATTATGAAACTCGCAATTGTTATTCCTGACGGTGCTGCCGACGAACCGCAAGCCCAGTTGGACGGTAAAACTCCCTTGCAGGCGGCGCGAAAACCGTGCATGAACCGACTGGCTCGTGAGGGCAAAGTTGGCCGGGCTAACCATGTACCCCTGAGCCAAACCCCGGCCAGCGATGTCGCTACTCTGAGCCTTTTCGGCTACGATCCGCTCCAATACTACACGGGACGCGCGCCCCTGGAAGCGGCGGCGCAAGGGATCGAACTGACGCCGGATGATTGGGCCATTCGCTGCAATTTGGTAACCATCGAGAACGGCCGGATGGCGGATTTTACTGCCGGTCACATTTCGTCGGAAGAAGGCCAGCAGCTTATCGCTTGTTTGCAACAGGAGCTAGGCTCGGCACAGTGGCAGTTCCATGCAGGCGTCAGCTACCGTAATCTGCTGATTTATCGCGGACAGAAAGGAGCCGTGGCCCCTTTTTCGCGGAGCACGCGGACGCAGCCGCCACACGATATACCGGACCAGCCGATCGCAGGGTATTTACCTGAGGGACCAGGCGCCGAGCTACTCCGGCACCTGATGGAGCGCAGCCGGCAGATTCTGGCAGCACATCCGGTCAACGAGGCCCGCCGCCGGGCCGGCAAAAAACCAGCCACCCAGATTTGGCTGTGGGGGCTCGGTCAGGCAGCCGTCTTGCCTTCTTTCGAGCAGGTTTATGGCAGGCGGGGCGCCATCATAAGCGCCGTTGACTTGGTGCGCGGCGTCGGAGCGCTCCTCGGTTGGCACCGTATTGACGTGCCAGGTGCCACCGGCTACCTCGATACCAATTATGCCAACAAGGGTAGCTATGCCTGTCAGGCCCTCGCCGATTTCGACATGGTTTGCGTCCATGTCGAGGCGCCTGACGAAGCCTCTCACGAAGGCAATCTGCAGGCCAAAATCCAGGCTATCGAAGCCATAGACGAAATGATCGTCGGCCCTCTGCTGGATGCTCTGCAACGCTTCCCAAGTTGGCGCATCCTCGTCTCCCCAGACCATCGCACGCCTTTGCGCACGCGCGCTCATGCGCATGGGCCTGTGCCTTTTGTTCTGGCTGGCGCCCATGTTCAGGCTTCTCACAGCGCCGGCTACGACGAAACAGTCGCCGCACAAAGTGCCCTCGTTTTCGATCCAGGTTGGCACCTGATGCGCTACTTCCTACGCCAAGACTGAATTGCGTCAACAAAAACGCTGCCGCCGCACTTCGTCTAGCACCTCAGGCCTCGTTCGTATCCCATACGTGCTCGGCAAGAGTTTGCCTGTAACGATAAGACTTTTGTCTTAGCTGACCGATTGATGTCCCAGCGTAGCCATTTGTGCTTACATGATGACGCACCGAAAAAAACGCTGGGAATCTCCTGGAATGAATTTGACTGTGTCATCTGGTGACCTATATTTGCAGCGACTGAGCGGGATGAAGAGTCCCGAGCGGTCCTTGACAATGAGAGGTGCCTACGCCTTGGGGAGGGGCGTTGGTCACTCGGCGAAGGGGGAATAGCGGGATGCTATAGAGGGGATCCTCCTTCGCCTTTTTGTTTTTTTTATTTTTGTGGACATTGACGCCCGCATACGCGCACCTGCCTGCGTCCCTTGTGGTACCTGTCGCTTGTGCCGTCACTTGCCGATGCGGCCTATGGGCACAGGGTCGAAATCTCGTCGGCAGCCCGATTCATGGATCACGGTCAACTACCAAAACGGCGGCGCCGTGAACCTTGCCTGTCTTCAACTCCTCGAGTGCTCGATTGGCGTCGTCCAGCGGATACGTGTGCACCTTTGTGACGATTGGCGTTTGTGCTATCGCTCGAAAAAACTCTTCGCCATCGGCTCGTGTCAGATTAGCCACCGAGCGGACAACGCGTTCCATCCAAAGCAGCCGGTAAGGAAAAGTCGGGATATCGCTCATGTGGATACCGGCACATACAACTGTGCCACCTGGCCGTACTGCTTGCAGAGCTGCAGGGACTAAGCCACCCACAGGAGCAAAAATTATGGCTGCGTCGAGGGGTTTCGGAGCAGGCGCCGTGGAATCTCCGGACCAAAAGGCGCCCAACTCGATAGCCAGCCGTTGCGCCTCCGTATCGCCGGGACGAGTAAAAGCGTACACCTTCTGCCCCCGTTGCGCCGCCAACTGCACGAGCAAATGCGCAGCCGCGCCGAAACCGTACATGCCGAGGTGCTCCGCAGGTTGCGCCATCTTCCAGGATCGGTAACCTATCAATCCGGCACACAGAAGCGGCGCCGCGTGGACCCAATCGTAATTTCCCGGTATGGGAAAAACATAGCGAGCGTCGGCCAATGCAAATTGGGCGTATCCGCCGTCAACTTGATAACCCGTGAACCGAGCTTGCGGACATAGGTTTTCACGCCCGCTAGAACAGTAGGCGCAAATGCCACAAGTCCATGCCAGCCATGGAATACCGACTCGTGTTCCGATGGCACAATCGGTAACTCCGCTGCCCAGGTGCACTATCTCTCCCACTATTTCGTGCCCGAGTATCAGAGGTAGCTTAGGATTGGGCAGTTCTCCGTCGGCGACGTGTAAATCGGTGCGGCATACGCCACATGCCTTGACCCGGACAAGTACTTGCCCCGGCCCAGCCTCTGGAACTTTCAAAATGCGCCTTGCGAGCGGTCGGGCGACTTCTTCCAAGACCATGGCTGCCATCGCATTGGACAGCGCGTCAACTTCCATGTTAGCAACCTCCCCTCGTCGGCACGTCGTGCCATCTCGTATGCCGGTACTCTGCCACCCTAGGTGGAAGCTTCTTCGGCCCGTCGTGCCCTCGGACTCCCGCGATTGGACCTTGCCTTTTCGCGCTTGGTTGTCTATCGCTTAGAATAGGATCTAGGATGTGTCCCCGTAGCTCAACTGGACAGAGCGTTGGCCTCCGGAGCCAAAGGTTGCAGGTTCGAGTCCTGCCGGGGATAATGACGTGCTCTGGGGCAGGTGCTAACATCCTCGGTGTTAGCGCACAGTTTGCGCCAGCGGGCACCAGGCTGGGCATTCCGGCTGTTCTTCCGGCTTTTCGATGAACGATGGTTTGGCCCTTACTGTGGGCGCCGGTAAACCCATGCGCACTCTCTCCTGCAGTGCAAATGCGCCCAGTGCCCGTCCCAATTGCGCGTACCAGACCGCGTCTTCGTTACGTGCCAGCGCCGTTGCAAAACTGTGCAGCCACCAGTTCAAATGGTCTTTGAAAAAGTCCATTTGGGCTTGGGAGCAGATCTTCGCTGCCTCGGGCTGACTGTCCGCCAACGCTAAGCGCTGTTTCATACACAGCAGTGCCATGAACTCCAATTCGAGTCCTACGTGGTCCGGACGCTCCGGTTGTTGGCTACCCGGCTTCAAACCGAAGGCCCTGTAAAATCCCGCGATGTCCGCCATCTGCTGTACTCGATGAAACGGTTCCGATGCCGGATAGTACTCGGTCTCATAAGGAGGGCATTGCGCCGACGGTATAAGCCCGAAAAGTGATAGATAGTGCTGCTCTAGGTCAACTTGGTCTTGCAAAGAGGAAAGCACTGCGCCGATCTCGAGCAAAGTATACGAGCTATCTTGAGCCACGCCCTCGACGCCTTCGGACTCCTGCTCGCTCGAAGGAAAGCGAGCCAACGCCAACGGCTCGCTCCTATCGCTCGGAATCCGACTGAGGTAGTCTTCGTTGAGCAGTTTCGCGGCGGCCAGTGCCAGCTCTTGGTTATCGTAAGACAGAATCAGTGATTTGAAAACGTCGCTACCAGGCGCCTGCAACGCCGCCGAAAAAAAGCGATAGAGACATTCGCGCGCCATCAGAAGCGCTCTAAGATCCTCATCCGAATGAGAAGGTGACGTCATTGTCATATGCCCCTGCAAGCTCTTGTGCACGCAGCGGTGCAAGTCTTATATCGAGTTTACGTGCCGTTTTGCGTCTCTCTCGTAAATAGGCTCTTCAATGGTAATACGCACGACTTCTTTGTTGAATCTATTGTATCCGATGACGGTATCATTATATAATTCGAGCGTTCTCACCTGGCCCGATGGCATGCGCACAGGTATTTCACCTACCTTCGATCCTTTTTCAATCCTGAACTTGAAAAGAATTTGTCGCTGGGCACGAAATAGCTGCAAAACAGCTAACAGTTCTCTGTCAGGGCAGCAGTATTGCTCCAAAGCGTAATCTACGCCGGGCCCGAACATTTGATAAAGGTAGTTTCGTGGCGCCCACCGCGGGGGAATGTAATAGCCATTTGGCTCGGTGCCGAACTGAGGATAAAGAGGAAGTGCTACGCGTCGCTCTCTTACTAGGTAGTATAACGGGTTATCTGGGTCGTGTTTCCAGCGACCAGTTTGCTGGTCTATCGGCACGAGTCCCTGTAGACGGATTTTGCCTATACAAGCACTCATGCAACGTGTCTCGATAGGG
The DNA here is from genome assembly GCA_040289265.1 of Gemmataceae bacterium. Lineage (GTDB taxonomy): Bacteria > Planctomycetota > Planctomycetia > Gemmatales > HRBIN36 > PSKW01. The sequence continues at coordinate 615,112 of PSKW01000001.1, read as the reverse complement.
GCCCCGTCAGGGCAGAGCAACGGATCGCGTCCCTCGATGCGGGGATAACAACCGATGCATTTTTCACTAGTCCCGGTATTTACCCGATACATAACCTTTTTGTAGGGACATCCTTCGACACACTTACGATACCCTCGGCATCTGGACTGATCTATGAGAACGATGCCATCTTCTGGCCGTTTATAAATAGCCTGGCGGGGGCACGCAGCCAAGCATCCAGGATAGGTGCAGTGGTTACAAATGCGGGCCAGGTAGAAAAACCAGATCCTGTGTTCCGGCAGCCGAACCGAGCCAGGGCGAGAATCGGGTTTGCCGAGATGGCAAGCGGAGTCTTCATAGATATTTGGCGCCCGCCATTCGGCTTCCGAAGGCAAGTATCCCAGAACCGTCTGTGGTCCTTCTGGGCCGACATGTTTGGTGGCTGCCTCGAAAATGGTGAGCCCTTCGAAGACGCCGTAGGGGCGCTCGGATGCATCTTGTTTGCGGGTGTCCCAGACCTGGCCAGGGAAAGAGGGGTTGCGTTCTTTTTCTCTTTGAGCTTCTTGTTGTAGCATCGTCAAGAGCTTGGCGTCCCAGGCGTGAGGGTAGCCACCGAAGGGTTTCGTCTCGACGTTGTTCCACCACATGTATTCCTGACCGCGGGAGAATGTCCAGGTGCTCTTGCAAGCCAGGGAGCATGTCATACAGCCGATACAGCGGTTGATATTGAAAACAAAAGCGAACTGCCATTGGGGATGTACTTCGTCGTAAGGAAAAAGCATTTTGCGGCCGATCTGCCAGTTGTAGACGTCAGCCATTGTATATCCCCCGCCACAAGAGTCTTTGCACAGACATCTTACTGGTGACGCCGTTTTACGGATATTGCGATCAGCTCTAAAGCGTCCTCTTGTTCTATCTCGGAATCGTGGTCATTTATGACTGTGTTATATCTCATTTGAACTAACGGACCCGTAAAAGTCTCGATGCGTTGGGCAACAAAAGCTTCGCCGAAATGTCTCAGCAAAGCATGTAAGACAGGGTATGAAGGGTCGGAGAACAGATTCAGCAGTTCGCGTGGGTCTACTCCCATCATGATGTATTCGGACAAGATGCTGTCCAACATTACGAGGGGGTCACCTGGGAGCGGCACAGCGGTCAACTGCCAGGGATCCTCCGCTGTTGCTTCGCGAAGCAACGGATGGAGCTTGGGTACAAGCTGTGGCGAGCTAACGTCCGAGGGCATGCGGGTCCTCCGTATCAGGCGAGGGCGATGACTGCGCTCGAGTGTTCCTGTCGCTACCGATGACTGTGACGAATTGGCCAGCGACATAGAGCTGGTTTTCCGGCGTCGTGGCAGTAGGGCCGAAGGCGCGGGTGGCCGGTTCCCAGAGCCCTTTGCCACCGGGTCCACCGTCTTCGGCCTTGGTGATGCGCACCAGGGTCTCTTTGGGAGCGGTATTGACCGCATGATTGTCCGCCTCGCCGCCGAAGATAAAAGCCATTTTCACTTTCGCTTTGTGGAACAGGGAATCGGTTTGATGCATAGGCATCAGCCAGTTGCGGGTGCAGGATTGCTGAGCGCCGTAGCGCAGATTGGCTTGGTAACCTGTGTCTTTGGAGCGGCAGCGACCGTCGCCCTCGGGGTCTTCGTGCGCGGCCACCGTTTTTTCGGTGGCGATGAACGGCGCATGCTTGGTCATCACTACACCACGCGGATAGCTGCTGTTATAAGTCACGCGCAGCATCAGACGCGCAACGCGAGCACGGCGAGGATCCTTTTGCCATCCGCGGAATGGACGATCTTCCGGATTGGCGTCTACGTATACATAGTCACCGTCGTTGATGCCCAATTCCCTGGCATCCTCGGGATTCATATGAAGTTGATGATCCCCGAAGAAAGGCAAACGCCGATCGGTACGGTACGGATCGCCGAAATTCGAGTCCAGCATATTGTGCCAGTCCACGGTAGACCACGACGAATGAACACGATGGCGTGTCTTGGGCGTCAACAAGTAAAAGCGAAATCCTTGTTCCCACAGTGGATTCTTGGTGCGAACCACTTCTTTCCACGGAAGTTTGATATTGCGAAGCGTGCGTTCATCGCAAGACATAGCAGTAGGCGCAATGCCGAAATCATCGGGACGGACAAGTGGATTGGTGCTGACAATGACGTTCGGAAGATAGGGCGTAGCTTCGGGGCCTTCGCGGTGGACGATGAAGTTCTCGCCGAACGTGATGGCTTCCGGAATATCACAATATGCATTGAGCCGGCCAGTGTCCGTCCAGAAAGGCAAGTCGTCGTGTATATTTTCGTAGAAGGGAATGCGGGGATAAGTACGGAAAAGCATCAGGGCAGCACCTGGTTCTCCGTACGTGCCATTGAGGATATCGTCCACTTTATATCCTCGTGTCGTGACCGACGCATCCAGCAGACGTTGTATGTAAACTTTCACGCCGTTTTCTTTGTCCGCCAGTATGAAATGCCAGTAGTCAGCGAAGCGCTTATCCCCCGTTTCTTTTGTCAGCGCGGCGGCCGCTTCAGCCAAGATATGGACGTCGTCGCGCGTATTGTGCACCGGCGGTATGCCGCCTTTCCAGATATATAGGAACGGGTTGGAGCACGAGGCAGTAATTTCATAGGTTTGGAATTCCATCCACGTATTGGCGGGTAGGATGAGATCGGAGTATTCGCATGAGCTGGTCATTTCTACGTCTTGGGCCACGATGCAGTCAATGTGCGGATTGACATTGAAGAGCATATCATAGGCGTGTTTGGCATTGTTGAAAAGGTTGACATTGGCGAACCAGAGGAATTTGGTGGGAGTCGGCATATGGGTCTTGCCAGTGAAACAACGGCGCCCGTACTTGGGTGTTTGCACTATGAGAGGGCGTTCGCCGTGGTTCCAGTAAGCGGGTTCCTCGTCTTTGGTAGTTTTGACGACTGTGACGTCCTTGCCGTCGGCGTTCTTATCCAAATTGGGTGCAAAGGGATCCTCGGCGATCCATCCAAGAAAGCCAGGCAAGTCCCCCGCGCCTTGAAAAAGCGCGGCTTTGTAATTGCCGGCCCAGGTAAAGCAGCCAGCCCCTGGCTTGCCGATTTGTCCGGTGAGCATGATGGGTAAATATTGTGCTCGATTGGCCAGCGTCGCATGGAACCAGTGATTTATGCCCTCGCCTATGTGGATAGCTACCGCATGGCCGGCAGAGGTGGTTTCCCATATATCTTTGGCCAGTCGTATGATGAGGTCCTTGTCGGCTCCAGTGATTTCGGCGACGGTGTCCAGATCGTAGTCCTTTAAATGAATTTGATAAGCATCCCAAATGGTCATTACCTCTACCTGCGTGCCATCTACCAGTCGTATGCTGCCTTTCCAGGAAAGAGCCGGCGAGAGGCCTGCCTGGGTCATGCGCTTGCCGATCTGATCGCGTGTGATGGGCATCGGTTTTTTCTCTTTTTCGTCGAATATCACGAAGTCGTAGCGCAGGCGACGGTATTGTTCGTCGGTCAAGTGCTGCACTGTATAGGACGGCCCGTCTTTTACCAGCCCTGGCTTATAGTTCGGGAATACGTCAATGGCCCTAAGACGTTCTAGTGTGTCGGTCCGTACGAGAAGCGGGAAATCGGTATAGGCTTTTATAAAGTCAGGTTTGTACCAGCCTTGTTCGATCATGTAACGGGCGATGCCGAGGAACAAGGCAGTATCGGTGCAGCCTGGTCGCACATGAATCCAGTAGTCCGCTTTGGTGGCGGGCGGGGAATACTCGGGCGAGATGACGACAATACGGCCGCCACGTTCGATCATTTCGATGAACCAGTGGGCATCGGTCATTTTGTTTTCTACTAGATTTTTGCCGCATTGGATGTGAAGTTTGGCGTGGCGCATATCATTGAGGTCGCAATCCGCGGCTTGCAAGCCGTGGACGAAAGGATGCCCCGGGGCCTGATCGCCGTGCCAGGTATAGTTGGACCAAAGCCGGCCGCCCAGAGCCTTTTCCGGTGGGACACCGCGCACCAGGTGATCCACGAGTGCCAACATATTGGCCCAACGATACAGACCGTATTTGCCCATGACACCGAGGAGCCCCATGCCGCCGCGCAGCTTGAAAGTACGGGTACCGGCGCCATGGCATTCCTCGATCATCTCGGGTTCGTAACCATCGGCGCGTAGTCGGCGGGCACCTTCTTCACCGGAATAAGTGCGTGCGATAGCCAGAACGGCACGAGCAAGGTATCGGTACATTTCATCCCAGGTAAGGGGCACGAACGTATCGGTTCCGCGGGAAGTGAACCTGTATTTGTCGCGCAGCTGTGGATTGTCCGAAAGGGATGGGAAACCGGCATCGGCCCACTCTTTCCAGCCTTTCCTTATCAGAGGTTGCTTGAGCCTATACGGGCCGTACAGTCTGCGCTGCTGGCTCTCGCCTTTAGCGCAGCTGCGTGGATTCCAGTGGGCGGTCGCTGAATTGCCATAGAGATCTTTTACCCGCCCACATTCGTAAGGCGATTCGGAGCGCAGGACGATGCCATTGCGCACAAAGGCCTTGAGCAAACAGTTGTGTGTGTCGTTCGGCGCGCAAATCCAAGAAAACGCTCCGTCCACACGATACTGGTCCCTATATACTTGTTCCCAGTCTCGCGCTGGGTAGCTCCCCAAAGGATTGGTGACACTTACTGGCTCGAAGCTCCACAAGCGTGACGACAACAGACTGGCAGAGCCAACCGCTTCGATGCCTCTGTGCAAGAATTCGCGTCGGTCGAGCATATCGAGCATCCTCTCGTCAAGCGGACTGCCTGTCCCGCGTATCCTGGTCATTCCAGCACGAGATCGTGCCATATAGAAACGAGTTTTTGCCCGTTGCGGTCCTTGGCGGCGCCGTCCCAGATGGCAAAAGCAATGGAGTATCTGTGCTTGCGTTGCAGCGCCAATCCTCGGTCTTGTTCCAGGACTAGTGGCCGCTGGAGTAGGATGTGCCAGCGCCCTTGGCGCCATTGACCGGAACTGGCCACGAGCTGGGATGAGCGGGGCAGAAAGGTCGTTGAACCGAATCCTTTGGCGACCAACGACGCCGACGAGACGTCAGCTATCGGGTTACCGACTGCTCGCGCCGTATTCATGTCCGGCAGATGCAGTTTGGCGTCGGCGACGAGGCGTTGGAACAGCGGTTCATCGAGGGGATAGAGGTCGAGCCGATCCTTGCCAGCCATAAGCGAGCGCGGCCTGGCAGCACACCAATGCCATATGTCTACGCGTGCGGTTTCCGCCCCCATACCCAGGAAAGGCTCGTGCTCGCCATCGTAGATTTGCACGGCGGCCATGTCTTCGAAATCGTCCAAGTGAGAAAGGCCATCGTTGCGCGAAGCGTCGTTCCAAGTCAAAGAAAGGTAAAGAGTTTTGCCATCATGGGCGGCACGCACCTGCAGGTCCGGTTCGGAATATTCGCGCCACCAAAGCGGGGTCAGTACTATGGGCACGGGAGTCAGGGACTGCCAGGCATCGCTGTCTAAGCTCCCCAGGGTACCCTGGATCTGCCGGGCTACGATTTGCCTGCGCCGGTGCTCGACTTTGTCCTGCGAACTAGGATCGGAAAGCGAGAGGATGAACTGAATAACGTCACCTACGGTTTCCGGAGTAACGGCGGGAAATTGGGAGGGCATGGGAGCACCGGGCATACCGACCATGATGCGTGCGTACAATTGCTCGGGCTCACGGCCGCCTTTGAAGATGCCTCGGGTAAAGTCGCGCGGGCGGATAAGCATTCCATGGTCGTCTTTCATGACTTCGGTGCCGTCGCCTTTGCCCGTCTTACCGTGGCACGTGGCGCAAGTCTTTTGATACAGTGCTTCGCCTCGGGCCAGGACCTCCTTGGTTGCGGGAGGCAGCGGGCCAGGCAAGGTCACTTTGTCCGCGGGCTGTAACAGCCGCTCCGCTTCGGCATGCACCTCCTGTGGATCCGCATCGGGATCAGCGGCTTGGAGCCTTTCGGCAAAGCCGGTGACCATCAAATACCGCACATAACGCACCAAGGCGAGCTGCTCGTTCTCGGGTAAGTGGCCAAACGGAAACATCGCCGAGCCGGGCATACCACGCGTGATCACGCGCAACAGGTCTTCGTCGGATGGGCGGGCATTGCTACTGGTGACGATACGAAACTTGCCTTCGTGGAAGTTGCGCGGGCGCGGATAGAGGAAACGAGCTGCAGGTCCTTCCCCATTCCCTCGGTCACCGTGGCAGGCGGCGCAGTGTTGCGTGAACAACACACGGCCGAGCGCGAGAACACGGTCTTCTGCTGCTTTCGGGGGATGCGTAAGTTGTTCGACTGCGGAAGGGGGACGACGTATCAAATACCAAACGCCACCGACAAGAAGGATGACCACGACCAAGGCCGCCAAGGGGTACTTCCACGAAAGCCATGCAGATTTTGTTCCAGGCATTGACTTCTCCTGTGCAAAACGTCGTGTTGTTTGGGCAGCCCCCTGGACGTGTGCCTATGCTGATAGCAATCATCATGCCAACCTAAACAAGACGGGCAAAAGTGCATCGCAATCGCGGCATAGATCGGCCTAAGACCTTACCCGTCGATCGGATTCGTATGTGGTTTAGGTCGGCAACAGTCGAAAGATAGAAGTATCTGCCCACAAAACGACTTACGGGCCGGTTACAAAGTGTGCGCTTTGAACGCACACGTGTGCGGTCAGGGTGCAGCTTCTCGATCTGGATGGCTCATGCTGCGAGACACAGGCGAAAGTCAGCTTTGCTCCTCTAATTTCTTTTCTTCCGGAGCGGTACTTTCTCTGGGGGAAGAGGTGAGTCGTTCCATGGGAATGATCTCTGACTCGCCACTTTCCTCGTAGCCGGGCTGGCCTTCGGTGAAATAAGGATCCACACGGATGTCGTCAGGCACAATGCCGGTAACGTCTACGGCGCCTGGGCGTACGCCGGGAACGTGAGGCAAGGCTAGGGCGGGTGGTTGCTGCGGGACACGGCCGCCTGATTGGGCCGCCTGCGCGCTAGTTTCTTTCTTTGGAGACTCTTTGTGGAAGCTGCAATCTGGCATGGCGCATCCTCCTTGGAGCCGCTAGTGTTAGACCAGTTGGTAGAACCAGAGACGTAGTGCGGCTGTCTATAGGCCGCAGTCCACAACCTGGCGTATCCGATAGCGCCGCAAAGCAGTTGCCAACTTGTACGGCACGGGGCCGATCATAGACTCATTGGGTTAGGAGCGTGCATGTAAGTTATTGACGGACATAAGCTACCCGCCGCCGGCACCTACGCGCTCGGCACTGGGTGCCAATTGATTGCGTGGGTCGAGCAACTGGGCGATTTCCTGGGCCGACAGGTTGGTTTCTTCCAGCGCAACCTCGCGCAGCGTACGATGCTCCAGGTAGGCACGCCGCACGATACGGGCGGCGGTATCGTAGCCTACGCGGGGGACGAGTGCTGTGGCGAGGGACAGACTTTGCTCGGCCAATTGGGCACAGCGTTCCCGTCGCGCCTGGATACCGCGGATACATTTTTCTGCGAACAGTCGGCTGACGTTGGCCACGAGAGCGATAGAGTCCAGCAAGTTGGCCGCTATCAGAGGTTTCATAACGTTCAATTCGAGCAAACCCGATTGGCCGGCGATGTTGATAGCCACGTCGTTGCCCATGACTTGAGCAGCCACCTGGCAAACGGCTTCGGGGATGACAGGATTGATTTTGCCAGGCATAATGGAGGAGCCCGGCTGGAGTTCGGGGAGGGTGATCTCTGCAAAGCCGGACCGCGGCCCGCTGGATAGCAGCCGCAAATCGTTGGCGATTTTCATAAGATCACAGGCCAGAGTTTTGAGGACGCCGCTGAGCGCGACAAGTGCGCGCCGACTGCCCAGACCATCGAAGTAGTTCTGCATGGGCTTGAGAGGCCAGCCTAGTCGCTCGGAAAGATAAGCTATGGCCCGCGCCGGAAACTCTGGATGCGTGTTGATGCCGGTCCCGACCGCGGTACCTCCCAAAGGCAGTTCTTCCAGAGCAGGTTGTACAGCAGCTAGCAAACGCCGGCATCCGGCTATCATGCTGGTGTAGCCGGCAAATTCTTGTCCCAAAGTCACCGGCACAGCGTCTTGCAAGTGCGTCCGGCCTACTTTGACGACATCGGCAAACTCCTGTGCCTTTCGAGCCAGATCGCTTTCCAGAACTGCAAGGGCGGGGTAAAGCTCTTCGTGTAAAGCGCCCAGTGCCGCCAAGTGGAGCGCCGTGGGAAAAACATCGTTGCTCGACTGGCCCAGGTTGACGTGATCGTTAGGATGGACGGGCTTTTTGGCGTCGCGGCGGCCTGTCAGGATTTCGTTCGCCCTTTTAGCGATGACTTCGTTGGCGTTCATGTTGGAAGAAGTGCCGGAGCCGGTCTGAAAAACCTCGACGATGAAATGGTCATCGAGCAGTCCGCGCGCCACCTCGTCGGCTGCTTGTTCGATGGCCTGAGCGAGCTTGGGGTCGAGCAGCCGCAAGTCCAAGTTAGCACGAGCAGCCGCCCACTTGATGGAGCCGAGGGCACGGGTGACACGTACCGGCACGCGGCGTCCGCTAACGGGAAAGTTGTCCCGAGCGCGCACTGTTTGCGCCCCGTAATAAGCATCCGCGGGCACCTTGACTTCGCCCAGGGTATCTTTTTCGATCACATAGTCGGTCATATCTCGCTCCTGTTTGTTGAGCAGCAAGGCCCAAGGCTATGTTTCCAAGACCGCAAGTTCCGCACCGGTCTGTGCCTCGGCTTCTGGCGGCGACAAGGAAACACACGACGATCGAAACACCGACGTCAGGTTTCAGGCCGCCCTGGTTTATGTTATTGGGCTCGTCAGCACCGGCGAGCAGGTCCAGGCAGCGGCGCGGACCATCTTTGGAGCGACTGCACCTGACGTTGACAGACTCGGCAGAGTTAGCGCTAATGTTGGCACGTCGAGGGGCAAGCTGTGTACTCGGGCTCATGCGTGCTCTCGACACTGGCGAGAAATGAAAATGATTCGACCCAGTAGGCAGCTCCTGATCGCGTGGTTTTTTTTCTGGGACGAAGTCTGCACAGCGATAGCCTGGCTGGCAGCCTACCTGGTACGCTTTCAGAGTGGTTTGATTCCCTTGCGTCACGCGCCTCGGTCCTGGGACGATCACCTGGTCGGGTTGCCCTTGGTGCTGATCCTGGCAGGGGTAGCTTATCGGCTCGGGCGCATGTACGAGGTACATCGGCTGCGTCGCTTTCGCGACGAGTTTTTCAGCGTGCTACGGGGAACCTTCTTGCTCGTTTTGCTGGTGCTGACGGCGGTCTTTTTTCGGCAAGAGCATGCCGAGTCGCGCGCCACGATCCTGATCTTTTACTCGCTGGTAACCGGTCTGGTTCTAACTGCGCGACGAGCGACTTGGCAAACGCTGCGGGCTCTACGTCGGCGGGGGTACAATCAGGTCCCGGCGATCATAGTCGGTACTGGGCGTGTTGCCCGCAAGACGGCGCGCGCTTTGCGGCACGCCAGTTGGACCGGCATGCGTTGCATCGGCTTTGTGGATTCCAAGCCCAATCGCCATGTCGCTGACTTGCACATCCTGGGTACTCTGGACGATCTACCACGACTGGTGCGGGAACACCGGGTAGCTCATGTGTTTATAGCCTTGCCTCTGCAGCGTTTCGACGAGATCCGCCGTGTTTTTGCTTGCTTGGCAGAAACGCTGGTCGAGATTCGATTGGTTTTGGATATTCCAGCACTGGCGGCACTGTCGCTTTCCTTATCTTCTCTGGACGGGTTGCCGGTGGTCAGTTTGCGTGAATCGCCTCACTATGGCATCAACCGATGCATCAAGCGACTCATGGATATTGCTTTGGCCAGTGTGTCTCTATTCGTCCTGGCTCCCGTTATGGTGACTATCGCTTTGCTGATCCGGCTGACCAGTCGCGGGCCGGTCCTCTACCGACAAGAGCGCTGCAGCCTCGGAGGCAAGCCTTTCCAGATGCTCAAGTTTCGAACCATGCATGTCAACGCTGAGGAGCACACAGGGCCTGTGTGGGCTAAGCCGAACGATCCGCGCCGGACGCCATTAGGCGCTTTCTTGCGCAAAACCAGCCTGGACGAACTGCCCCAACTGTTCAACGTACTCCGCGGAGAAATGAGCCTGGTCGGACCGCGACCTGAGCGTCCTGTGTTCGTAGACCGCTTTAAAAAGACCATACCCAATTACATGATCCGCCACTCGGTCAAAGCCGGCATCACAGGCTGGGCTCAGGTCCACGGGTGGCGCGGCAACACGTCGTTGCGCAAACGCGTGGAGTGCGATCTGTATTACATCACCCATTGGACCCCATGGCTCGACCTGAAAATCCTGGCTATGACTTTGGTCAAGGGACTGATCAGCCGCCACGCTTATTAGGAGCTACTCAAGCAGAAGAGGCCGGTTGCTTGTTGCACTGCCTGGCGTAGAATAATGCAGCGCCGAAACCGTTTTTGCGAGGCGGCGTAGCTCAGTGGTTAGAGCAGCGGCTTCATAAGCCGTGTGTCGGTGGTTCGAATCCACCCGCCGCTATTTGCGCAACTCCTTATTTCGCGGCGAGTTATTTTCTATCGGGCAGCCCGGCAATGAGCTGCCTAAGCTTAGTTGGGATCAGGTGCTCAGCTCCTTTTTTGCCGCTTTTCCATCTGGTGTCACGCCGTGCAGGCGGTTTTTTTTCACGACACGAGAATTGCGTCGAGAGCATAGCAACTCGCTGGCTAAACCATTGGCTAGCGGCGGTCAGTCAGCTCGCTGAGCTGACGCAACAAATTGTGTTGCAAGATCTTATAGTGATAGATACTGCAGCTTTCCGGTACTGTCTCCTAGTTTTTCGGTGGGTACGCCGAACAGGTCGAGCATAGACAAGTAAAGATTGGTCAATGGGGTCTCTTTGGGATAACGCAAGTGCTTGCCAGTACGCAACTTGCCACCTGCCCGCCCGACCAAGAGGATCGGCAGATTGTCATGATTGTGTCGGTTGCCGTCGCCTATGCCACTGCCGTACACGATCATGCATTGATCCAAAAGTGTCGTGTCGCCTTCGCGGACCGACTTGAGCTTACCGAGGAAGTAGGCGAACTGCTCGATATGGAAACGATTGATCCGCTTAATTTTTTCGTGCTTCTCTTTGTTTCCGCCATGATGCGATAGATCATGGTGGCCCTCGGGGATTTGGATTTCTCGGTAGGTCCGGTTGCTTCCCTCGTTAGCAATGACGAAGGTACTGATGCGCGTCAGGTCCGCTTGAAAAGCCAGCACAAGCATATCGGTCATGAGCCGGATATGCTCCCCGAACTGGGCGGGTATCCCGGTCGGGGCAGAGATCGAGCCAGCCGGCGTCTGGATTGGCTTGCGATCTGCTTCTTGAAGCCTGCGCTCGATTTCGCGGATCGAGGTCAAATATTCTTCGAGCTTGCGTCGGTCAGGTCCGCCTAGGCTTCCTTGGAGGGACTTAGCATCTTCTGCTACCAAATCCAAAATGCTCTTCTTGTAATGGTCGCGCTTTAGTCGGCTCACCTCTCTTTCGGACGGGGTACCATGGCCGAACAGTCTTTCGAATACCGCCCGAGGATTGATTTCTTTGGGTAACGGTGTCGTTTCCGAACGCCAGGAAATATTTGATGAGTAGGCACAGCTGTAACCCGAGTCGCAATTGCCTGCCTGGCGGCTACCTTCGCAGCCGAGCTCCAGCGATGGGAAACGGGTAAGCTGCCCGACCTTTTGTGCCGCTACCTGATCCACCGAGATGCCGCAGCGAATGTCGGCGCCGGCAGTCTTCTTGGCCTGTACGCCGGTCAGAAACGATGCCATGGCACGAGCGTGATCCCCTGGCCCATCGCCGTGCGGTCGCGCTTTGTCTAGCGTCAAACCGCTGAGAACGAGTAAGTCTTTTTGGAAGGGTTCCAGCGGCCTGAGAATATACGGTAGCTCGAACTGAGTCCCTTCGACAGCAGGTATCCAGTCCTGCATGTGAATGCCGTTGGGGACGTAGAAAAATGCCATCCGTAAAGGCGGTCGTGCGGCTGCGTTCGCTGAAGCTATCGGTCCGGGCGCCATCGCTTCTAGCCATGGCAGGGCGATTGCAGTGCCCACTCCGCGCAAGAAACGACGACGAGAAATGGCAGTCGGCGGAAGCCTCACGGTCGTTCCTCCTTTCCACGGCGCTTCAAAAATGGGTCGCTCTTGACTATTCCCAGGACCAATACCGAAAACTTATCTCCTTTTTGTGCGAGGGCTTTGACGATATCGTCCACGGTGCATTTGTCGTAGTATTCCAACCCGCGCCCGAGGGCGTAGGTCAGCATCTTCTCCGTGAGACATCTGCGAAAATCCTGGATGCGGGTTTTCAATACCTCCTTGAGTTGTTGCGGTCCGTTGAACCGGGTGCCGTCTGGCAATTCGGCGGACGCGTCCACAGGGAACTTACCATCCCGTTCGCGCCAGGCCCCTATTGCATCGTAGTTTTCCAGGGCCAGTCCGAGCGGATCCATGCGTTGATGGCAAACGGCACACGATGCGTTGCGTCGGTGTTGCTCGAGCCGCACACGCAAGGGCGCGGATTCGACCACTTTCGGGTCTTCGCTGAGCTCGCCGGCATCGGGCGCAGGTGGCGGCGGGGGCATACCGAGAATATTCTCCAAGACCCACTTACCCCGCTTCACCGGTGACGTCCGCGTAGGATTGGAAGTGACCGTTAGCACGCCGGCGAGCGTTACCACGCCGCCTCGGGTACCATCCCTAAGCTCGACCCGTCGGAATTCAGGACCTTGCACGCCAGGAATACCATAATGCCGCGCCAAGCGCTCGTTGACGAAAGTGTAATCCGCCTGCAAAAAGTCAGCGATGCTACGGTCTTCCCGAGCGATTGTTTCGAAAAAGAGCACTGCTTCCATATACATCGCACGCCGTAACTCGTCGTCGAAGCCAGGAAACTGCGTAGGGTCTGGACTGGCGCTAGCCAGATTGCGCACCTGCAGCCACTGGCTGGCGAAGTTCTCCGCCAATGCTCGGATGCGGGCACTCTGCAACATGCGCCGGACTTGCTTTTCCAAAACGTCCTGTTCGAGCAGCTTTCCCTTCTCCGCCAGCGTCCACAGCTCGTCGTCCGGCATGGTGCTCCAGAGGAAATAAGAGAGCCGCGTTGCCACCTCGAAGTCATTGAGAGCGCGGATCCGTTGCCCGGGCTCAGGATCTTGTTCGACACGGAAAAGGAAGTGGGGCGAAACGAGCACCGCTTGCAATGCTAACTTGATGCCAGTTTCCGGGTCGTCCCCGTTGGTGCGAGCCAACTCCACCAGCGATAGCAGCTTGTTCAGCTCGGTCTGCGTCACCGGCCGCCGCCAGGCGCGTTTGGCGAAATACTCCAGGTTTTGCCGGAGGACGCCCCGGCGCGCGCCAGGCTGATTGGCCGGTGCCGTGACCGGAAAAACCTTTTTCCTGAGCTCCGGCTTAGCCCAGACCTGTTCGACGATCTCCTCGGCGGCTCGCAAGTATTTTTCCATCAATACAGGGGGTAGCGTCAGCACATCGCCGATGTTGTCGAACCCATAGCCCACATCGTCTCCCGGGAAATCGTCCGCTGGCTTGTAGTCCACCCCGGTCAAGTCACGGATGGTGTTGCGGTACTCCGTTCTGTTGAGCCTGCGCAGGGTGACACGGCCTGGATCGCGCGGCCCAGAGCAATTGACCTTGCTCAGGTGCTGCTCGACCCAGCTGGCAAGCCGATTCCGTTCCTCGCCTGAAGGTTGTGGTTTGCCCTTGGGCGGCATCTCATGCGACCGCACCGCGCGCCCCACCTTTTCCCAGATTTCTCGCTTCTGCAGCACATCCTGCTCACTGCGAAACTGGTCGAGATGCAACCCGGCACGCGCTTTTTCTCCGCTGTGGCAAGCGTAGCAATACTTGGCGAGAAAAGGCCGGATTTGCGCGGCAAACGAGTCCTGAGCCGGCGTCTGTTCGGCTCCGGGGACAGGTAGCCACGTCACTGCGTATAAACCACAAATCAGCGTCGCCAGGTGGCGATGGTCCATGGTGCTCCCGGCAGGTCTGTTCGGGGTAGGCTTTCGCGGTTACGTTTTCAACGGTAGGCACATGCGCCAACGGTCACGGCACCGCGCGCTGTCAATATTATCGGTCAGCCTGCGGTCACGGTCAATACTCGCGGCGACACAGTGATTAAAAACCGATGAGCATCAATCCATCGGAGAGCTTGACTTAAAGTCTACTCGTTGCGATCGGTCACGCACAAAAGACAGAGCGACTCAGTTCAGCAATTCGTGCACCCATTTGATCGTAATGGCGAAGTTGAGATTACGCTTGCCGCGGATTATGAAGGCATTGACGCCGATCACTCGTCCATCCATATCGAAAAGCGGGCCGCCACTGTTGCCTGGATTGAGCGCCGCATCCGTTTGAATGCAACGCACTTGACCACTCACAGTGTATTCGTCCTGAAAGCCCTGGCGCACGCCGCTGACCACGCCCTTCGTGATCGTCAGGGGTAAAAGAGGTGGAGCCTCGTCGAAAATGGAATCCAGAGCTGGATGGCCGATCGCAAAACATTCTTCCCCTGGAGCAGGCTCGTGATTCTGTGGGGCCAACGAAAGCGCCTCGAGCTTGTACTCGTCAATAAAGCCGATGTCCCTTATTAGAGGGACCACGGCGACGTCAACGTATCGCGAGATTCTGATGGAACCCACAGAGGAGGAAGGCACCTCGAAGCGCACATTCCCATCGGAACTGAGAAAGAGAATTCTCGGTGTTATGGGTGTAACGGCTCCTGGCGGCCTGACTACATGGTCACACGTTACGATATACCACAACCTATCTTGCTTAATGAGAAAGCCTGTCCCCAATCCAACTTTTTTCGATCCTATCGGAACGAGCAACAAGGGTACCGAAGGTGCAAACCTTCCGTAAAACGAACGCAAATCGCCGCGGGCAGCACGCGCTCCACTTTCCTGAGCTGGCAAACGTGGACCGATGCCATTGGGCGCTTTACCGTCGGCAGCCGGGTTCTTGCATGGATTGACTGGTTTCTGGCCGGTATCGGCCTGCCGGCCATTTCTCTCTCCGTCTCGAGATCCAAGCGCCACGCCGGCATGAGCATTTTCATAAAGTTGCGTAGCCCAGCGTTGCCGATGGCCCCCGGAGAAGTAGTTCTTGAACCATTCAAGGTAATCTACGCGATAGGAGTTGTCTTCTTTCAACAATGTTTCTTCGACATATTCCTCTGCTTTTTCGCCTTCTAGCGTTTTGCGTACGTAGTTGTAATTGGACCGCCAGTACAGCTTGATCCCACCTGGGACAGACACCGGACAATACTGCTCACTTGTCACTATTTCCTCACGGATGTTGGCTCCGAATAGATTGATGTGTATCTTTCGCACATTTTTTTCTACCACCTGGACACCTTTCTCGGCGTCAGGGATATCCGATACGCCCAGAAATAGGCTCTTGACCTGTTCTTCTATTCCTCCCGTCGAAAGTCTGCCCTGCTGCAAATACAGGTCTCGAAGCATGGTCAGATCGAGTGCGCCCTCATAAGTCATCCATTCGAGCACGAAATGCTCTGGGCTTATAGAGATATGCCAAGCATTGTCTCGGATCTCACGGCGCGTCTTCTCGTTCAGATAACCGATGAATTGGCGCGCCATCTGCAAAGTGCGGTAGGATCTCTTGGACCGCAGATATTCTCGTAGTCGCTCTTCACGATCCTTTTCCGACAATTGTAGTGGCAGTGTCCTAACAAAGCGCGTGGTTTCCTGGTTACTTTTGTTCAATATTTGTGCTGCCTCTTGGAAAGCGAGTCCTTCCAATTGCCAGCACAAGGCCTCCGAGTCCATAAGGGCTTGGCACGCCAGGTTCATCTCGCCAGGATCCACATCCGGGATACGGCGGTGCCAGACCCACATGATAATAACGGCAAACACCGCAGTCAAAAGCAGCACCGTTGCTCCAGTGATCACCCAGGTGAGTAAGGTTTCTTTTTTGGGCTGACTTTCGACGTCGCTCCTTTCGGTTGCCGGCGGGCCGCTTGCTTGTCCAAACTGGCCCGGGGTAGCCCCGGGAACAGCGGGGGCGGGAGCCGCGGCCGCTTCTCTGTGCATAGGGCCAGCGATAGCGACCGGGTTGGCAGCTAGCAGGGAGAAAGTATAACCACACCTGGGACAACGAACGACCGCTGCTGAATAGCCAGCGCTTAAGGTAATCGCCATGCGGCACGACGGGCACACTGCGCTGACCGGTTGCAGCGCCTGGATTCGGGGTTGATCTGCCTTTTGGATTTGGCCACAGCGCTGGCAAACCAGCCGGCCGTCTGCGCGTGGCGCCAGACTTCCTTCCGCCCCGCACACTTCGCACCGTGCTCGAATCATGGGCTGACTCCTAAAGGCGTTTTTTATGCCCAGCACTCATACATTTTCGTATCGCATTGGACGCAATGCAAGCAAAATTTTCGACAAAATCGGCCTGGGACCTGTCGCGGGAAAACAAAAAAGGCCGCCTTCAGACAGGCGGCCTCGATGATCTTTGACTGACAGCCGGTCAAATGGCCAAAGCGTCGGCCTCGTATTTGCCGAGCAATGCCGCCTCTAGTTCGGCGTCCCAGTCCAAACGCGCGGTCTTGGGCATCGTCAGCGCCATGCCGTCGTCCTCACCAGCCAGGACCTCATCACCGACACCATCCCTGCTGAGCACTGCACCCGTGTCCTGCAGCCCACTGACTTCCTCATCGTACAGCAATTTGAACACCACATCGCGTTGTCCTTGCTGGTCGAACAACTGCGGGGCCACGATGGGCCGCCCTGCATTTACGCTGGCGGCGGGTGCGGTCAGCGCCTTACCGATGTTGAGCCGTCCGATGGAAATCTCATCGCTGTCGCTGCGCGCGGGATCGGTATGGGTGAAGAGTGCATCGGCCACTTGACGATAATCCCAGCCCTGTCTGGTACCCCACAGCAACGCGGCTGCTCCGCTGACGAACGCGGTCGAGATGGAAGTACCACTGGCGCTCGTTTGTCCGCCGCCGAGCGCGGCTGTCACGATGCCCACACCCGGCGCCGCCAGCATTTTCAGTCGTGGGTCCCGATTGGCGAACGGTGCCAGTTTGTCCGCTCCGTCGCTGGCAGTGACCACGAGCATGTTAGGCTGATGCAATTCACGAAGAGCGGCGATAAGCGAGGTGTCGCCATTACCGGCCGCCGTAACGATCAGCTGGCCAATATCTGCGGAGCGTCGCAATGCGTCTGCCCAGATCCCGACATAGCTGGTCGCCGCAAAGCCTTGGTTGACTATCGGTGCCCCGACTGCCCTTGTGTAATCGAGCCCTAGGACAGCATCGGCAGCCGACCCTTCGCCGCTCGCGCCGAGGATTTTGACCGGCACAATAACCGCGTTCGGCGCGACCTGCACTATGACCCAGGCACTTGCCGTACCGTGTCCGTTGTCGTCGTACGGATTGTTGTCGTTGTTGACGAAATCCCAGCCTACGAGATCGTCAACGAGACCGTTGCCATCGTTGTCTTCGAAATCGGCCCATCCACCTAATGTCCAAGGCTTGAGTATGTCGTCCGCATCTATATATCCATTGCCATTGATGTCGGCTGCCAATCCCGTGTTCGCTGGATCGTTCAAGTCGCGGAATGTGATCAAGCCGTCTTTGTCAGTATCTACCAGTCGAGATCGAATGGAAGTCGGTATCTCGAAATAGTTGATCCAAATGTGCTCGTATAGCGCTGGGTGAGTATAATCAATACCCGTATCCATTACGGCTACCGGAACTGGCTGGGCATGGGATATGGCATGTCGGACGCGATCCAGGCCGATATCGGGTGCCCCAGCGACAGCCCCCGAAGATTGTCGGCCCGTCTGCGAGGTCATGCTGCCCAGAACCGCCCCTGTGAACGTCTTGAAAACACGTATGTTTTCCTGAGCGACCGAGTGGTTGTAAGCCACGACTTCGTCCGTGCCGTCGCCGTCGAAGTCGCCCATGGCAACCGCATCATCGGCGTCGAAAAAGCCGAAGTTGCTCGGTCCATGGAAAATCGTTTGGATGAGTTGGAACGAGTCACGCTGGCCAGGTATAATGGGCCGCGGTTCGAGTACTGCGTAAGCGGCATTGATGGGCAATCCCGTGTTCGGATCTACCTCGTACTGGCTGTTGACCAGCAAAATCACCGGCGTACGGCGGCCCTTATTGACCACGATGCCGACGCTGGCATGATCGCGCAAGTCGTCATAACCAGGAAATACAGAGTTCTCGCCGGGTAGTGCAAAATTCCAATCGAAGAAACGATAGAAACCGCGATAAGGCGAGGGCGGAAAACCTAAATCGCGAATAGAAATCATACCGACAAAACCTTTGTTGGTCGTCCGGAATTGCTCAGGGTTGGCGACACGGTTGAAAATTACCAGGTCGTCGTAGCCGTCGTTGTTCGTATCGGCTATGACATATTCGTCCGTGGCATCTATCCAGCCGCCGAATATATTGCCATCGTGCAGCGAAGTAAAAGTGATTTGACCTGTCACCAAATCCAGGCTGCGTAGCGCAATAGAGTTCAAGTTCTGGTTGGTACGGTTGAAGAAAAGCAACTCGAGATTGCGCCGCTGGGTGAAATGACCGGCGAAGACAAGATCGGCTACGGTATCTCCGGCGGGAGATGCCGGATCTATGAGCCCAGCGAATGCTTGCCGGTATAGGGTCAAAGTCCCAGGAATGCGATCTTCGAAGTTGATCACCTTGATGACCTGGCCCGTCAAAGCGTCTAACACCCGAATGAAGCCACCGACAGGCTCGGGCATTTCATTGGGAGCGGGCCTGTTCACTTGAATGATTTCAAAGACGCCGTCACCGTTATAGTCGCCGAAAAGCGTAACATCGGTAGGATCCATCCAGCCGGCCCATTTGGCGGTATTGCGATCGAGGTGTCGGGCGATGACACGCCGTGCTACGGGGTCGAGGATCAGTACGGAATCAGCGCCGCCTCCTTCCGTGTTGACCAAAATGACCTCGGCGGTCGAAGAGCCGCGCTGTACATTACCCACGCCAAAAGAGTCGCCTGGATTTTGAAAATCGTTGAACAGCAGATCCACTTTGAAACGCAGGTCGGTTGCACCACCCGGTGAACCGTTACCGCTCGGGAAGCTGCCGAAGAACTCGCCATCGTATTGGACCCCGTTCAGATCGCGCAACCCGTCTATGAAGATTCGATAGATATCGTTCGGCAGCGCGCCGGGCGGCAACGTCAAGACGACAGTACGCGGATCGGCCAGACGGAGCCGTGTGCCTTGAACTGTCACGAATCCATTGGCAAAACTGCCGTCGCCGCCCGTGGAGTCGAGACGCACATTGCTCGGTGTTACGGACGTCGGATCGAGGTCCTGATCGAAACTGAGGATGATATCGGATGTGCCTGGCAGCTGACTGTAACGGCTGATAACCGAATTGGGAGCCAAGTTGCACGCAGTAAGTCTCGGCCCGTCCGCGTCCACTTGGAAGGTATAGATGAAATGCCCCCCGGGTATTCCGTTTCCGCTGGGAAACGTGCTGCCATCGAATTCGCCATCAATGGGCTGTCCGGCGATATTGGCAATCACCGGGTTAGTGCTATTGAATACGCCGACACCATCCAGCAAGAGCGTATAGGAACCCGTGCCTATGCCGTTGGGAATGACAAAACTGAATGTGTGTAAGTTGTTGACTGCATCATAATTGTTGCTGAGCAACAACAGTTGGACTGGCGTCCCGGTCAGGTCGCCTCGCAACAATTGCACCGTGGCAGACGTAACACTGGTAACTTCGATACGCCCGCTGAACGTTACGCTGAAGCTGGCGACGGGCCCGGGCAAAATGCGCGTCCGATTGAATAGCGACAGGCTCACAACCCGTGTGGGCGGCTCATTGGCCTCCATAGCGCCGATATCGAAGAACGGGAAGTTACCGCTGCCTACGTTGTTGATGCGTGGATCGTCAATGCGTTTGGCTCTGCGAAAATCGTCGTTGGGCGCGCGCGTCGGCTCGTCAGGATCGCGGGCCAAAAACAGCCTGTCAGCTAGGTTACTGAGCGCGGCATCGATCGCAGGCGATATAGGCCGCAGACGGAAATCCAACCGCGCCGGATCTACAAATTGGGGATCTGCATTGACGATATTCCTAGTTTGGTTGAACTGCCCCTGGAGAGCAGTCTGGTTTCCGAAAAGAAGGTTATAAGCGACCACAGTCTGTAACGTCGGGCGTATCGGCGGCTGTAGGTCGGGTAGCATATCGCCGAAGTCGTCAACAGCGATACCGATGTTATTGTTGGCCACGATGTTGTTTAGAATGTGCGGTCCGCCACGCGTGACGACGCGAATACCAGCGCCAGAGTTGCCATATATCGTGTTGTTCATGACGAGGTGGTATCCAACTGGCACTGGTTGATTGGTTGGGATCGGGAATGGCCTCGTTTGCGGTGGATCAGGGGTGTTTTCAGTGATCAAGATACCATCGCCCTGACCGTTCACGACGATATTGTTGTACACTTGCGCGCCAGGCAGAAGCCAATGCAGATTTTCGAAGGGCAACCCGCTGTCTGTCGAAATCTGAGCGTTGGGATAAGCATACCGGGCGCTTTGCGATGGAATGCGGAAGAAATTGTCCGGCGGCAGACCCAGAGAACTTTGATCGTGCAGATGGTCTTGAAGTCTGATGCCTGCGGTAACGAAGTTGCGCACGAGATTGTTACGGATTATTACTTCTCCCTCTTGAGGACGTACGGCGTTACCGGTTCGGCCACTGTGGGTATTGGTTCCGAAGAGATCGAATTGAGGAGTCCTGAATTCGACTTCATAGCCACCGTGGGCGAAGCCGACATCGTTGGGGTGATAGCGGCTGTCTTGGGGCGGATCCACGGGATTGCCGTTTGCATCAATGAACTGAACAGCAAAACCGCCGGCATTGGGATCGCCAGTGAAGGTAGTGAGGGGAATAAGCCGCACAAGTGTGTTTTGATAGGGATCACGCCTGCTCAGTACCCAGGGGATTCTACCGCGTCCCGATATAACTATATAAGTAGCATCTCTCCTCGGGTCGTTAACTGTAAAATCTACATCGCCAGCCCACCAGTCTACCGGCCCGAGGAAATTGCCTATTGGATCTACAGTACCTGTGGGATCTGCGGGCACTGGGTCTACTGAACTCCAATAAATAAGCCGGTTTTGACGATTGAAAACGGCGATATTGACAGGTCCTCCTTGCTGTACGGATTCGACATCTATGTAAATGCCGCGGAAGTTGCCCAACCCGGCCGGTTCGCCAGTGATCTCATAGAAGTCAGCATCGCGACCGATAAGCTGCGGTCGCAATTCTCCACCCAGGCGAACCGCTCCGCTGTACGACATAAAGGCGACACCGCTTCCGAACCGCTGATCTACGGTCAAGAAAGGATCGCGCGTCAGCTGCGGTGTGGGAATGCGCATCAGAGGAGGCAGACGTGTAGTTCCGGGAACAGCGCCAGCTCCGCTGACTCCTTCGTCGTTGACGTCTACGGGCACATCTATATCGTTGCCTTCGATAGACAGCTTGTTGTCAGGATAGCCCTGGTAGGAAATGCCGATAGCGGCGTAGCGAACATCGGCGTGCTCTATCAGGGTACCGTCCTGAAAACCGTCGGCGGCAGGGCCCGAAGGACGCTTATCGTCGCCGATAGTGTAGGGATTGGCATCGTTAGGCAGACGGATGACGGCGCCGTTTTCCAGCTGGATAACGTGTTCGATCTTGCTCGTATTGGCACCGGCAAGGATCTCGATACCACGCCAATCGCCGGGTTGAGGAGCGCTAGCATTGCGGTCGTTATTGGTATCAGTCGTTACATGACCGACTGGCCCAGCACCGACGGAATCGTCCCTAAAAGAAGTTAAAATGACAGGGTAGTTGGGTTGACCGAGGATGCGGAGTGTTCCGCCGAGCGTGTCGTCTCTGCCGTCGTAAAGCCCAGCTACGAGACGCGAGTTGCTGCCGTCGAATTTCACGACAAGGCTTTCGCCGGCGCTGACGTAATAGAGATCGTCTATTCCAGCCGTGTCGTCCCGGAGGAAGGCGAGCGACCAGCTAGTCAGAGAGCCGCTGACGCCAGGAATAATATCTCGGATGCGGAGCTTCCACGTACCATTGGCGTTTTTACCTATCAATGCCGCAAGCGGCTGCTCGGGACGAAAGCTTCCGGTAAAGGGCGAGGCGCCATCGGCAATGGATACGTTCGCCTGGTCGTCGAGGACGGTGTTGACGAAATTGCTGCCGCTGCCGCGCTGCTCGATCAACCGAACTACAGTGCCATCAGGCGCCACCAGCTCGATGATCAAATCGCTCGTGCGTCCATGGCTGATACTCAGCTGTACATTCACATCTTTCACGGCAAAAGCATCAGGAACGTTGATCTGCGATTCGGCAGCCGATCCTGTGTCGGGAATGGGTACAATTGTGGAATTGGTAAACGTTGTAGTGAAAGTATCTTCTGGGTCCTCGACGATGCGGATCTTGTATATGGGCTGGCGACTGATCCGACCGATGAAAATGGGTCCAGTTCCGGATGGAAGAGGGACGCTTTCCAATAGGACGTCCACCCCTGTGCCGAGGGGGCGTCCGTAAAACTCGAGACGTTCGCGAGGAGTGGACACTTCGTTGTCGACAAGCCAAAAGCCGACTGCATTGACGAGGTTGGGGAAAACAATCTCGAGGCTGCTGTTGTTCGGATCGCTGGTCGTCAATATCGTGGCGCCGGAAACCGGAGCAAAGGGATCCATGCCCAGGCTCTGCCGCAGCACCGGACGACCAGTTTGTGTCCCCGATCCAGACAGTGCTACGAAGCGCACTCCTTGGTCGAGCCATTCATCGCCAAAGAGATCGAGGCCGGCTAATGAGCCGGCAGGCGCGCCCCTGGCCGTCGTCTCGAAATCTATGTACGAGGTGAAGAAGAGATTATCGCCCGCTGTCGGCGTGGGTCCAATAGGGTTCGAAATGGAAATATACAACGTGTAGGGCACCGCATTGTCCGGCTGTGCACTATTGAAGGGATAGGATGAATCGCCAGGTGTAGCTCCTGCCACTGAGAAACCGCCTGGAGCCCCATCTGGCCGCGTCAACGGAGTGTTCGGTCCACTGGTTCGAGCATTGGGCAAATTCGGAGAACGACTCACTGCTAAATAGTAACGACCGGCTGCTGGTATAGTGAAACTACCCAAAAAGGCATCGGTCGAGAATGTGCTCGGTGGATTAGTCGAACCTGGGTCGGCAGGATTGGAATCATCTACCCAGGCCAGCAAGGTACCCGAAGCATCGAACAGTGCTAGAGCAGTATTGATATCCACGGTCGGCAGTTGCGTAGAAATGGCGTAACGATCTATATCGAAATAAACGGTTCCTGGCCCAGCATCGAAACTGTAGAAGTCAATGTCGTCGCCGCCAAGGTGACCTAAAACAGTGGCGGTAGGCAAGGTGCCGAAAACGTTGAGTGGCGTGATATTGATAAAGCTCATGGACGGCAAAAACTGTGCGGTAGCGATAGAGTTGTTGGTGCTGTTACCGTCCGCTTCACGTTCCGGTGTGGCAATCTTGGGTAGTTGACGTAAAAAAGACTCCAGGGCCGCTGATTGCCCTTGGTACCGATTCAAGAAGCCTTCAGATCCGTCCGGGTTCAACGGCGTGACTCCAGGACGACTGAGCAAGTAGACAATGTCGTCGGGAAATAAAACTTGTAATTCTGAGCTGGCGATGGCGTTGGGCACGGTGCCGATAACCTGAACAATGTCGGTGTCATCCAGATAAGCAAGAGGCGGCAGACCCAGGAACCGGCTGGTAAAGGGAAAGCCGCCTGGAACCGCAGGACGGGAGAAAAGCGTAAACATGCCGTTGACGAGATTGTTTTCGACGACATTGCGGCGGATATGGACACCGTAACCGCCC
Source organism: Gemmataceae bacterium (assembly GCA_040289265.1). Lineage (GTDB taxonomy): Bacteria > Planctomycetota > Planctomycetia > Gemmatales > HRBIN36 > PSKW01. The sequence goes on along the minus strand of PSKW01000001.1, from coordinate 591,185 downwards.
AGAGGATGCGGTGTCGCGGAAAATACCGACGGATCTGCCAAGAGCGCCAACCCCTGGTTATCGTGAATGAAATTGTCAACTATAGAAACTTCTCCTAGGACGTCGTGGGTGAATTGGTTGGGGCCGAATGGAACGGGGCCGCCGACACGAATGGCGGGGGCATCGAGAATGGTTTGTCCCTCGGGGGGATTGTACATTGTTTGAGTGATCTCTGTATTGGATACGCGAAACCGCTGGCCCAAGGCAGAAGCGTTGACAATATCGAGAGCCGGAGCGTACACGAGCACTCCATTGACGGGAACACGACCACCTCCGTAACGGATAACGGCGTGATCTATATGGCCTTGGGAAACGTGCAATCCGCCCCATTGCCCAGGCGCCGGACCATTGTAGAAAGGCCCTGGGTTCGAGGCGGTTCCATCGTTGTTCGTATCATTGAGCACATCGTCGTTAAGCGATGTAAAGATGACGGGTTGGTCCGCTGTGCCATTGACGAAGACGAATGCGGCTGTTCCCAACTCCCCCGGAAAGGTAGAGCCGAGTGCATTGAGTTCTGTCTGTCCGAACTTGATCACCATGCCGGCATTGATGGTGAGCCGGGCCATTACATTGAGACGCTGGGTCAATACATAGGGTATGCCCACATCGTCCCATTGACTATCGAGCGTCATATCAAGGGTTTGACCTGTGTTGACGTCTTGGAAAGGAATGTTGACGAAAAGGCCGTTGATAGAGTTGTCGGTGAAGGTGATGTTGCGGATCTCGGGACCAGTACCGGCGAGAGCGTCGAGATGGACATCGAAGGCCTTTCCGCCATGGCGGAAGGTGGTGTTATGGACCCGGACAGGCGCGGCGAGTGGGCCGCTGATTTGCTTTTCCATGCGGATGGAAGCGAATTCGACACCCTGAACGATTTCCGGCCGCAGAGGATCGAACAAGCGTGCGCCGGTATAGCGGATATCTGCGTAGTTGAAGAACGAACCTGTTTCGGGAGTGGCTCCTTGGGGGATGGCATCGCCGCGGAAGCGGATACCACCCCAGTCGAGACGTTGCGGCTGACTGATGCCGCCGTCCTGATTGGTGTCGCCGCCGGTGTCGTCCTGGAAAGAGGTGAAAATGATAGGAAATCCCGGCTGTCCTTCGGCACGCAGCTCGGCACCGCTGCCGACGTCAATGATGTTGTTTTGGAGCTTGACGATGACGCGGGCAGACTGGCCGCCGCCCCCTTCCAGTAACGTCTGGGAGCGGAAAATGAGGCGTTCGCCGGAATAGAACATGTTGCCATCGGCGACGCCATCACCATCGGCGTCACCGTCTCGGCGCCACACATAGACGTGTTGTGGATTGGTAGAGTTATTGCCGAAAACCAAGACTTCGTCGGTGCCCTCGTGAGCCATGGCAGTGCGCAGCGCGACCTGGAGGGTGCGGAAGGGGTTGGTAAGGGACCCATCGCCGACCTGGGGGTTGGTGGCGTCTACATGATACCGGGCAAAACTGATCTGAAAACCGTATTCTCCCGAACTGATCGCGTTGCTGGCGAAGCGGACAAAATAAGTCTTGTTGGGTACAGCGCTGGTGTATACCAGGATCTCGCTTTGCCCAGGGCCGTTGGCATCCATTTGAGCCAGGATGGTCGAGCCGTCGCTATCTAGCAGCTGGATGCGTCCATCCAACGACGAGCCCGAGGGAATGGACATGAGAATCGAAAGCTGGCCGGAGGTTTGCGCCGGCGAGGTGAATTTGTAAAAATCCAAGTCGCCGGCTGGCTCGATCGCCACGCCTGTGCGCGCGAAGAAAATGTCCTTGCCAAGATCGAAAGCGCTGGCGGCTGTGTCGTTGGGCTCGTCCTTCAGGGAACTACCGTTCAATAATACGCGGCTTTCTAGGCGCTCGACGTCGAGACGACGCATCGGCGGCCGCCAGGAACTTCGCCGTGGCATTGCCGGCTTTTTGCCGTGACGTTTCCGAGGTGCCAAAAGCGCCAGAGTAGAAAGCAACGAACAGAATGCCATAGGCCCCTCTCCTATCGTTCATCGAATCACTGTTCAAGCATCGGTCAGTCGCCAAGGCCGTCCGACCGGCTTTGGGAAGATCCAGGGTAGTCTGCAAGCCGCTGAGTCGTACCCAACCCTGGTAGATAAGACGCAGTATTAACCTAAATGCTCCCCGGTCTTTCCCTTTTTAGCCTGCTTCCGCGTCGGGAAAGTCTGCCCGAGTGGCTGGATTCCTAGCCCGGTGTCTGACTTTCCCGGTGCGGAAATCCTGGCTACTTTCGCACAATTTTTTCTTTTTCCCTGGACTGCGTCACCTCGGCAAACGGAAAAAAAGGCAGCCGACTTCGTTTATCAGCCGATATTCCCGGCTTGACCCTAAAAGCCCACACAGGCATCATAAGTGGACTGCGGCGAGTAGTGATGAAAAAGCTATGAAGGCACGGAAGCTATGGGTAAACCGGTAACTGCTTTGCGATCGCTCGTTATCATCGCAGTGGCCCTCAGCATTTTCGGCATCAACGATTGGGCCATTGGCAAAGGACTGGTTGGCGATTTCTCGGGCTTGAACGAGCATGTGCTGGCGTTCCCTTCCCCTGGATTGGCCGAACAATCCGCCGACGAACAAGTTACGTGCGATGCTGCCGTCAGGAGATACGTGTGGCGAGCACCGCCGCCTGGGGGGGGCTATTACCTCGTTTTTCCCAAACACCATCCGGACGAACCGGTGACCATCCGGCAGTTGTTGGTAAACGGTCGGGTGGTGGCTGCAGAACCCATCAAACAGCAATGGCATCGGGCGATCTTCTTCGTATCGGGACATGCTTTCGATGTCGGAGAAAATCTTATCGAGGTGCAATTTGCCGATGCGCCCATGGCGGCGGCCATGGACTGGATGGAGGTACGCAATTATCGGCGTATCGTAGATGGGGTGTGGCTTGTCGCCCGAGGAATGCAAACTGGGAGGTCTGCCGATACGAGTCAGCAGCGATTGGCCACGCTACTGTCGCTGAGTTTGGTCGCCTGCTTTCTGGTTCTGGGCCGTCGGGCGTTGGTCGTGCAATCCTGGGCCGAAGGATTGCTGGCAGGGGTTATTGTCTTCGCTCACTTCGGGGTGCCAGTTACGTTGTGGATTGTGGAGCGTCACGCGTGCCGGTTGGTATACACGCTAGAAGGACTGTGGACCACAGCGCTGGCGACAAGTTTGACGCCTGCCATTGGCCTGGCTTTCGTTCGCATGTGTCTGGGACGTTGGTTCGTTCTGTCGGTAAGAGGGTGGGCCGAGGCAGTACGCCAGGTCCGTCGCGCAATAGTGACAGGAGCCGATGCGGTTTTGGATTTATGTCAGCGGCGGTGGCTTGTCGGGGCGTCAGTAACAGCAGCCTGTTGTATCTTGCCTGACCTGCTCCTGTTTGCCTGGGGACGATCGCCTCTGACTGCCGACACGCTTACCTCCAATTTGCCCTTGAAAGCGTTAGCCATCGAGCAATGGCGGCAAAGCCGGGTGCCCTTGTGGACATCGCGTTTGGGTTGCGGTTATCCGTTGTGGGCCGACTCAATTGCACTTCCGCTCGATGTGCGCAACGCATGGTTTTTCGTTGCTCCAGTAACTGTGGCATACTGGCTGAGCATCGCCACGAGCAGGTGCTTGGGAGCTGCTGTGGCCTATGGATACTTTCGGGTGCGTCTGCAGTTTTCGCATTTAGCCAGTATGACTGCCACCTGGGTTTATTTTTTTGGCACCGTTTTTTTGAGCGAAAGCCGGCTGCATTCGACGGCGCCAGCCTTGGATTGGCTGCCCGGCGTGATTTGGCTGACGGAAAGGCTCGTCGAACGGGTGAGCGTCTGGCGCTTGGCATCGTTGGCAATGGCTTGGGCTACTTTGCTTTATAGCAGTTCCGTAGCCTATCTCGTTTATCTGCCGCCGTGGGCTTTGGTGTGGGGCCTGGGGATAGGATGGCTGAAATCTACGCAACATCGGGCAAGGGCACTCGCATTGTTCGTCGCAGCGTATTGCGTGGCTCTGTTGTGGGGACTAGCACTTGCTGCGGTATTTGTGGTTCCGTTCGCGGAGCTTACATCGCTTTCCAACCGCGGAGGAGAGTACCCCGAAGATCCGTTCGCCTTGAGGAGTCTATGGTATGCTGTGTTCGGCAGCCACGTTTCGTCGAACTACATACCCGAGTTCAATTTCTTTTTCTACGTGGGAGTCATTGCCATCCCCTTTATTGTCGCAGGGGCATTGAAGCCAAAGAACGCCCAGATCCGATTGGCGCGCTGGCTAGCTCCTGTGACCGTAATTATTTTGGCGCTTTTGACCAGTCCCTTCAAACCTCTTTTATGCCAGTATGTACCATTACTAGCCACGTTTTCTTTTTTCCGACTGAGTTTCTATTGGGGATTCTTGGCAGCCATACTTTGTGGTGCGGGTATAGACAGGTCAACGATGGCCGCTGACGATTTCATAATGATGTGGATGCAGCGGACGGGCAAATTACTCGGCCACGTGCAACTGAGTGCATTGGTCGGAATAATTATGCTGGTCGTTGTAGCTGCAATCCTTTATTTCGAAGTATCTCCGTTTCAGGGGCGAACCTTGGCGGCGATGCTGGGACTCGGGGCCAGTTTTTACATATTGGTGCTGTTGCGGCTAGCAGGCTTGCAGATACTCTCGTCCAAACCGCCGCCGGCAGGTGTGCAATGGGCCTGTTTGCTGCTTGCTTTGGAACTCGCCGCTGTCTTCACCTTGGTACGAGATCAGAGGTCAATACATCGCGGCCATTTCCCTCGTACGCCGGAAGTGGACTTTCTCCTTACCCGATCGAGTCCGGAGAGCCGGGTCTTTCAGGTTATGCCTGTGGGGTGGGCCGGTGACCATTTGCAACACGATGAAGGCCTGATCAGTCTATATTTGGACGCGCAGGCGATCTGGGGTCTGTACACAGCGAGCTTGTACGAGAGTCTGATTCCCAAGAGCTATAGCGAATTCCTAGATCTCATTGGCGACAAAGACCTCCGTACTCATCTTTTTCCTAGGGCACCCAATGCAGTTATGACAACGACGAAGCACGATTCGCCACTTATTGATCTGCTCGCGGTGAAGTACATCATTTCGACTGGCAAGCTAGAGGAGGATGAAGGGTTACAGCTTATATGCACAGGTAGCAACTATTATGTTTACGCGCTAAAAAGTGCATTCCCGCGCGCCTTTTATGTTTCCCAGGCGAGAATAATAGCTCCGGATGACATGAGGCGCGAAATAAGAAAAATTGCTCAATCATATGTGCCAGTCGCCATTTTGAAAAAAGAAGTATGGGTTGACGCAGAGACGTGCCACTTCAGCGATAGCAGCAAGGTACCGCCTGCCATTGCAGCCTCGCCCAGCGAAGTAGGCCAAGTGATCAGCGACCCGATGACCGATTTCGAAGGGACTGCTGGTGAAGCTATCATTTTAGCCGACCGAGACAGAGAGGTGGTCGTCAGTGTGCGCGCGCCCCGAGCGGGCTATCTGGTACTGTGCGACACCTTCTACCCGGGATGGAAATGTGTTGTGGGCGACCGTGAAGTGCCGATTTTCCGTGTCAACGGCTATGCCCGCGGAGTAGCTCTACCGGCTGGCGAGCATATAGTGCGTTTCGTTTACGAACCGATGTCCTTTTACGCAGGACTTTGGATAACCCTGGTTACTAGCACAGTGACTGCAGTGGTGCTGGTAGTCGTTTGGCTGAAAAATAGGGCGGCGCAGGGGACAGGTGCAGAGCGAACAACGCGGCGCGTCGAAGTCGCACGCCCCGCTGCTTGATTATGCTAAATGAAGCAACCGACAAAAGAGGGCCGTCTGCACAATAGGTTGCACAAGCCCTCTTTTGTCGGCGCGACCGAACGTCAAAGCTCTGCTTTATGGGTGAGCCGCACTATGTCCTAGGCGGTCGCCTATGGCGCGGCGACAGCCAACTGTGCAGCGTGTCGGCTCCTGTCATTGGCCGGAACTGATCGCCTTGGCAGCAGGGTCCTGGCCATCGGTCCACGGGCCAGCCAGTTTCATGTAGTCTGGAGGAGACAAGGTACTGCCTACATCGCCTGCCTCCCAGCCGAGGATTTGGTTGGGCTTGCCGCGATTCTTACTGCGTGCTTCCCAGAGTGCCGCCCAGGAAGCATCGGCGGGCACGACTTTGCGGGCGTCCTTGTCCCAGAAGAGCACTTTGCCTTCGCGGTAGCTTTGCACGCCCATAGCCACGGTAGTGAAGGCCGCTGCGCCCAATTCCGGCGGGCTCCAGGTTTCGCGGTTGCGACTGCGCACGCAGTGTAGAAAGTTGTCCCACAGGGCGGTGGTGTCGGCATTGGGCCCTTTGGGTGGGTGGCAATCCACGAACTCGCCCGAGAGGCTCTTCTCCAAACGCGGCGGCAAGCCAGCTCCCTTGCGCGGATCGTCAGGTATGATCACGAAACCGCCCTGAACGAATTTGATGGTGCCGAGCCGACCGCGGATGACCTCTTCGATCGGATAACTGCTGATCATTGTGGCCGTAATGATGAGCTGGCAGCCTTCTTCGTAATCGGCGACGACGGTAGCCACATCGGGCACGTCGCGCCCGTCGTATTCCAGATAGATGCCACCAGCGCCGCAAACCCGCTTGGGATAACGCACGCCCATGGCAGCGATCAGATGAGTGGTCTGGTGGACGAAGAGATCGGTGAACATGCCTCCACCGAAGGGCCAGTAACAACGCCACTGAGCATAGAGGGCGCGATCGAAGGGCATCTTCGGTGCCAGCGGCACGCCGTCGAAAACGCTGAACTGATGCCCTAAGAACATGTCCCAGTCTAGGGTCTTGGGCGTCATGTCCGCCGTCAGCGGATAGTAGCGCCACTGACCGGCGATGTGGTTGCGATAGTAACTGGTCTGCGCCTGGCACACATGGCCGATTTTGCCTTTGCGGATCAATTCATAAGCGGTTTTCCAACTGGAGTCGGCCATAGATTGCACGCCGACGGTCATGACGCGGTTGTATTTCTTCATGGCATCCACGACGGCGTGGGCCTCGGCAATGGTTTTGGTCATGGGTTTTTCGCAGTAGACATCTTTGCCGGCAGCTGCCGCGTCTATGCACATCTTGGCGTGCCAGTGATCGGGAGTGGCGATGCAAACGATGTCCACCTCTTTGAGATCCAACAGCCGGCGGTAATCCTTCGTGACATGGTCACGATCGTCGGGACGCAAACCGCACCGCTCTGCGGAATAATAGAGGCCGCGTTTGACCACGTTGTTGCCGTCCCAAACATCGCACACCCCGACCGGCTCGATGCCTTTGCCTTCACGCTTGAAGCGATTGACGATGTCTATGTGTGCCTGACAGCGGCCGCCTGTGCCTAAAAAGGCGACGCCGATGCGCTCATTGGCGCCCGAGACACGGGCATAGGTGGCAGCCGTGAGTGTAGCGACGGACGCACTAGTTACGCTGGCTTTCTTGATGAACTCGCGACGATTCACATGCGTCATGGAGTACTCCTTTTTCTTGAGGCGATCCCTCGGGTCTGTCGAGCGACGGCCCTTTCTTTGGCAAACGCGGGACACAACTGCCTTGCGGCCTTAGGGACTTATTATTTGCGTTTTTGCTGCAAAAGCCAAGTGTAAAGTTCGCGATTTTGATAGGCGTGGTCCCAGGAATTGTGCCCCACGCCTGGCAGTTCCGTGTAACGAGGTTTACCGCCGGCCTGCTGGATGGCTTCGATCATGTCGCGGGAGCGTTGCACCGGAACCGCCTTGTCAGCGTCGCCGTGAAAACACCAGCAGGGAAGATCCTTGATTTTTGGCGCATCCTTAGGATTGCCCGAGCCGCAAATGGGGACAATTGCTGCCCAGCGACTCGGGTAACGGGCTGCCAAGCTCCAGGTACCGTGGCCGCCCATACTCAAGCCCGTTAGATAGATGCGGTCAGGATCAATGCGATAGTCTTTCTCGACGTGTTCCAGAATCTTCAGAGCCATCTGAGCGTCCGGTCCATCGGCGTTCCAATTACGGGGCGGTCGCCCGCAGCGGGGAAAAACTACGAAAAACGGGAAGTCTTTCTCCCCGTATTTCTTGATCGCCGGCCCGATGCCGACCTGGACAGGGGTTTTCGCGCCCCCTTCACGTTCACCCGCGCCGTGCAGGAACAAAATCAGAGGATACGGCTTTTCGGCGCTGTAGCTGTACGGCACGAATAGGGTGTATTTGTGTTCCGAACCGTCCGCCGCCTTGAAAACCTTGTCCACGAAGCCGTGTCCTTCCTTCGGCGCTTGCAAGGCCGCAGCACCCGCCAGGAAGAAGACGCCAGCGCATGCGACCACACTCGGTACCTGGTAGTGCATCATCGTTGTACCTCCTAAGAAACGCGGGATTGTGTCAAATGCCTTGCTCCGATTGTTTTCTGGGGCGAACTTCCTGTCTACCGGCGCGCGCTTCGGTTCATGTGGTTGGCGGGCGGCGTGTGCTCTAGGTACTTGCGCCATTTGCAGCCGCTTCGACGTCATGCAGGCTGACTGAGGGAGAGAACTGCCTCGCGCAGTTCGGGCAATTTGTCCACGGCGCCTATTCGGGCCAGCATCAAAAAGCGGCGCAGGGTCAATTCCAGATGCTCGGCAACGTCCTGGTGGCTATCCGCGACGTTTTGTACTTCCCAGCGGTCATCCGGTTTTTTGTACAACTCTGGGCGCACATCGAGCTTGTTTTGGATCCATATGGGTAGCCGGAGATACCAGTGGTGCGTGCGAATGGCCCACTCTTCGTGTTGCCGGCAGCCCATGCGGGCCACGGAACAAGCGTATTCCCGCAACTTTTCGGGGTGACCGTGCAGTACAGGCCAGAGGCTTTTTCCAGCACACGACTCCGGGACCGGCAACTGGAAGTGTTCCAGGAGAGTCGGCACCATGTCTGCGGGCTGTGTCAATTGCTGAATCCGGCGGCCTGCCTCAGCGGCTCCGGGCAGACGCAAAAACAAGGGCACGTGTACCAGCTCTTCGAAAAGCTGTGGCGGCGAGGCCCCTATGACATCGTGTTCGCCCAAAGGCAGCCCCAGGTCGCTGGTCACGATCAGCAGCGACTGGTCGTACACGCCCAAGGCTTGCAGGCGATCCAGCAGCAGCCCCAGGAGATGATCTGCCGTTTCTATCAGAGCACCGTACGTAGCCGTCAGCCGATCGTATTCTGCGTCGGTCAGGGATTGACCGAGACGGCCGCGCGGTGGATCGAGCCAAAGTTCGACATCCAAGTCCTCTGGCTCGGTGTGTAGGTCCTGTGCGGATTGCGACGCCGATGTCGCTTTTGCCTCACCGGACTGGTCAGCCGGCGCTTCTTGGCTCCTGGCAGGTGGCGTCGGAGTATCCCCGATGGCCACGGGCGAATCGCTCGCTGACCGTTGTTCGGGCGGTGCTAATGCCAGGTCTTCTTCCAGCCAGGGAAAGGCCAACAGGGGCAGTTCGAGCCACAAAAGCCAGTGCTCGCGTTGAACAAGCCGATCGAGAACGTAGTTGGCAGCATCGAGAACCCGGAGGCTGCAGGCTTTGCCGGACGGCTCATGGACAAATTCCTGAATTGACCAGCCGCGGACAAAAGGGTGACGATCAGTGAGGAGAGTGCGTTCTGTAATCAGCGCGGTGACCACACCGGCGTCGCCTAGAGCGCACAGCCAATCGCAGCGTTCGACACTTGCGAAAGGCGTGCCGAAGCGCCAGGACTGGCGCACACCGTTTGGCGTCGCCCGGTCCGCATAATGCTGATCGCACACCACGCTTTGCGTTGCCAGACGATCCAGCGTCGGCGTGGAGATCCACTCGCACCCGTAAGGCCCGAGGCAGGCCAGTTGGCAGCGTGGCAGCACGATCACTATTGCCCTCATGCAGCCCGATTTTAAGACCGCCGCGAGCGTGCGGCTACCTGGTGCCGGTCGCTAACGTATTCCGCTTGATCTGGTTGGCGTCGTGTTCACTCAAGCCAGGGCCACGGCATCGTGCTTAGCACCTGGATCTAGGCCGATTGCATTGCATTCGAAGGACAGACGAGATGACAAGCGGACACAAGAGGACGGATCGGAAGGCAGTCGGCTCACGACGGTTATTGGACTTCTTTGACGGCTTCGCCTACAATCGTCGAAAGCCGAGGTACTAAAGTCCCAGGATCGTGCAGACTATGTCCAATCGTCCGCAGAAAGACAGGCGAATGCCCACGGCAGAGCCTCCGGGCACCATCCCCGATCTGGGGCGCATCCAGCAGGCGGTGCGCGAGATCCTCTTAGCCGTCGGAGAAGACCCGGATCGCGAGGGCCTGCGGGATACGCCGGCACGGGTGGCCCGCATGTACGCGGAGCTTTTCAGCGGCGTAGGCGTCGATCCACGCCGATTGCTCCGCAAGTGTTTCATCCAAAAGTACGATGAAATCGTCTTGGTCCGGGACATTTCCTTCGAAAGCGTCTGCGAGCATCATCTGTTGCCCTTTTTGGGCCGCGCCCATGTCGCCTATCTTCCTAATGGGCGTATAGTCGGCTTGAGTAAACTGGCGCGGGTGGTCGAAGTCGTATCCCGGCGGCCGCAGGTCCAGGAACGGATGACCGAGGAGATCGCCGATTTGCTCATGCAAGAGCTAGACGCTAAAGGAGTCGCCGTTATTCTCGAGGCTTCGCACACCTGTATGACCATCCGCGGCGTGCGCAAACCTGGCAGCATTTGCACTACCAGCGCCATGCGCGGAGTTTTCAAAAGCAATATGTCCTCGCGCGCCGAACTGATGGCGCTGATTTACGGCAAAGGCCAGTGATCGGTTTCTCGGCACCCATTCTCCGGGCAGTCTCGTTCGAGTCACTGCTAGTCGGTGGGCGGCGCACAAGGTACCGCTCGGCTAGCGACTTGCCCGTTGCGCGTGTCCAACAGCGAAACGGCGGCAGTCGCTTTTCTCAGGGTTCGGCGCATCCGGTCCCAGACGTGACCCAAGTTGCAGTCAGCTCATTTGGCCAACAATTCTCGATAGACATCGGGATTGAAACCGACCATGAGTGTTTTGCCGAGCTTGAGGACTGGCGCCCGCAAGTTGCCCGTAGGCCCTAGCAAATAGCTGGCAAGGGTGTCGTCGTTGAGCTTTTCCTTGCGCAAGTCGAGCCGCACGACCTTGGGGCCTCGGGCAACCAAGATGGTGTCAGCCTGTCGGGCAAGCCGCAGAGCATCGTCACGGCCCCAGCGCAATTTGAGGGCATCGGCTAGCTCGCCGATCTTAACTTGTTGTCTGGCAAGAAACTCTTGCGCCCGTTTGCAGGTGTTTCAGCCTCGGCGATGGTACATCCATTCGATAGTGCCCGCCATTTTGCTTACCCCCCTTGGGTGATAGCCTGCATGTCTGCCGTTGGGCGCGGCCAAGTGTATCGGCAGGATGAAACTCCCTGGACTTCAATTATGCACTCGCCAGGCACAAGGCAACCGTTGTCGCGCACGTGCCGTTTTGGGGCAAAGAACGTAGATAATAACGAGGGAATCAGGCGGCGGGTGCAATCGAACATCCGATTTCTTTTGACACCTGAACGAATCGCCGGTAGGCTAATAGTTTTGGCGCAGTCAAAACTGGCTGCTAGAGCGCGAAGAACTCTCATGGTGCGATTTTTCTGAAGGAGGGGCAGCGATATGGGTAGTTTTGGCATGGGGCGACGCCCAAGGGGCAGCCTGCGGATCTCCGTGGCCAGGAGATGGCTCGTGCCGGCGACGGTATGGCTGCTCGTTTCGGCCGGTCTACGAGCGGGTCTCGACGAGTATATCCGCAAGCCGGACTCGTCGTATTCCTGGAAGCTCAAGAACAAGGTGGAGCTTTCGACAGGCGTGGTGTACGATCTCGAGCTGATCTCGCAGACCTGGCAGGGGATAACCTGGACGCATCAGTTGCAGGTATACCAGCCCAGCGGAGTAAGCCCTGCTGCGACCATGCTGATTTATGTTACTGGCGGTAAGGCCAACCCTGCAAACATGCTGTTCGGCACCGAATTGGCCAAGGGGATCGGGGCGCCGGTGGCCGTTCTTTACGATATCCCCAACCAGCCCCTTTTAGGCAACAAACGGGAAGACGCCCTCATCGCAGAGACCTTTGTCCGCTATTTGGAAAGCAAAGACGAAAACTGGCCGCTTTTGTTCCCCATGGTCAAGAGTGTGATCCGGGCGATGGACACACTGCAAGCGTTTTCCGAGCAGACCTGGGGCAAAAAGGTGGAGAAGTTCGTCATTTCCGGCGGCTCCAAACGCGGCTGGACGACCTGGCTCACCGCGGCGACCGGCGATCCGCGTGTCAAAGCGATCGCCCCTTTGGTCATTGACATGCTCAATCTGCGCTTGCAGATGTCTCACCAAGTGGAATGTTTCGGCACCTACAGCGAAATGATCCGCGATTATACCGAGCGCAAGCTGGTGCCCATGCCGGACACCGAAGAAGCACGCCGCTTGTGGGCGATGGTGGACCCGTGGGTTTATCGCGAGCGGCTGACACAGCCGAAGCTGATCGTCAACGGCGCCAACGACCCGTACTGGACGGTAGATGCCCTCAATCTTTATTGGGACGATTTGCCAGGAGACAAATGGGTGCTCATCGTACCCAATGCGGGCCATGACTTGATGCAACGGACCGCCGCGGGACGAGACCGCTCCCGCGCCCTGACTACACTGGCGGCTTTTGTGCGCCATTACACGCTCGACAATCCGATGCCGCGCATGACCTGGCAACATAAGGATGCCGACGGCCAGCATGTATTGTGCGTGTCGTGCGATCAGCAGCCCAAAGGTGCCAGGCTCTGGGTGGCACGGGCACCGACTTTGGACTTCCGCAAGGCCACTTGGGAAGAACGTGTGCTGCCCGAGGCGGACAAACAAATCGAGGCGCGTCTGGCACCGCCCGGCGACGGCTTCATGGCCTTTTATGCCGAGCTGGATTTCAGCGACAACGGCACCATCTACAGGCTGAGCACCCAATTGCGCGTCGTCGGCAAAGGCCGCAAGGAAAATGCCTCGGGCAAATAGTCACTTGACTTTCGTTGCGCGGGCGACAGCCGCACACGAGCTGTGCTTGTCGCCCGCTTTTTTGCCCTCACTGTCGCTTTTCTCCGCCTGTTCCATTTCCCAGTTCGGTGCCGTTGCAGTCTTGAGCTATGCTTGCATGAGACGACGTCGCGTTGGCACTAGTGAGACGGCGCGGGCCAGTGAGGCACTGCGCCCGAGGGCCTGTTCGACGTGCTGATCGAGTCCTTAGGAGCCTACGGCAACAGGAAAAGAGCCATGTTCGTGTTCGGCAAGCAACCAACGGCGCCGATCAGTCCAGCGGAACTGTGGCAGAGGGCCGGCATGCAAAAACACCTGCCCACTTTGCCGGCGGCGGCGTCACGCGCTATCCAGATCGCCAACGATCCCAAATGCGAAATCGCCGACTTTGTTTCCGCATTGGAGACTGATCCCGCTCTGACCACCGACATCCTCCGCGTGGCGAACAGCCCCCTGTACCGTCTGGGCAAACCAGTTGCCACGCTGAGCCAAGCCGTCGTCCGGCTGGGACTCAAAGAATGCCGCAATCTCGTCCTGACGGTCGGCTTTTACAGTCTGTTTCGCAAGACCCCGCCGACCCAGAAAAAAGCGTGCCAGATGCTTTGGAGCCATTTGTTTCAAACAGCCAAGCTTTGTCGTCTGCTGAATCATTGTCTCGATCTCGGCTTCGATGGCGAGGAGTTCACTTGCGGTCTAGTTCACGACCTGGGTCGGCTGCTCTTCGTGTTCGCTTTGCCCAGTCGTCTCGGAGAACTGGATCGCTTCGATTTTTGCGAGCAAGACGGCAGCGCCTTGCTGGAACATGAGCGGTACATTGCCGGTACGGACCACTGCCAGTTGGGAGCATGGTTTGCCACCATCAACCAATTGCCAGGGTTGATGGTCAGCTGCGCGGCGTTTCATCACCAGCCTCCACAGGCAGCTGAGACGCATGGCCGAATGGTCGCCTTGGTACAACTGGCCGACGATATCTCCAATCATTTGATGCGCGGCGAGCCTCCCGAAAGGTACGACATACGCACTCGGGACCTGTGGCAGACCGTACGCCATTACCTCACCGAGGACGAAGATGCTGCCTCGGCACATGTAGGTCGCACTGCCTGTCAAGTGGCCCAGTGCACGGAACAGGCCCTGAACTGAAAGCAGTGCCCCATGCCGATGCAAGGCACAGATCGGGCATACGGTGCCGTGGTCACTGGTTGAGGATTTTTTCGAAAATGACCAAGTTGTCGCCGCGGTCGGGGTCCCAGCGGATGCCGACGATGTCGTATTCCTTGGCGATGGCCAGGTGCAGCATGGGCCGGTGCTGATTGTGGCATTCGAAGCGGACCGATTCGTAGCCGTGCTGGCTGGCCCAGGCGTGAACGGCATCCATCAATTGCGAGGCGATGCCCATGCGTCGGTATTGCGGCAAGACGCCGTAAAACCACGAAAAAAATACGGTCGGCTTCAGCTCGAAACCCAGAAAAAAGCCCACCGGCTCGTTCTTGATGCGTGCGATCAAGCGCAGGATGTTGTACCGTCCGCGGAAGCGTCTCTGAAAAGATTCCAACGTGCGAGGCGGCCGGAAAATTTGATTGTACAAATCTACGATGACCTGCATGTCTTCCGGACCGACCAGCTCCACTACAGCATCCGCCATGACCTGGTCTCCCTTGTACTTTAGCGTGCGAATAAGCTTACTTTGTCACTGCGAACAGGTTGCAGTCGTTGGCCAGCCGACCTTTCTCGAGTGCTAGCCCAGCAACATGGTCGGCTCGGTTTTGCCATCATTGTACACGCTGCCGGTAGTATTCGCGGTCGGCAGTCGTGCCCTCGGTCAATGACCACAGGACAGTCAATAGCCCCAGGCACGTTCGCGGCGGCTGAACAGTTCCCAACTCCAGACAAAATACGGAAGTTTGCGGATGGCGAACGCCTGGTGCACGGCGCTGGCGGGTTCGGGAGCCACCCGGCAGCGGTATTCGGTAGGACGTGGCGCCGCCATGCGCAGAAAATCCTCATAAACTGTCCGGCATGCACCTTCCGTGTCGGGATCGCATTCGAGAAGCCAGCGTTTGTGCCCCAGTAAACATTTTTGCCCGCCTGGATAGTCCAGCTCCAAAGCGGTGCGGCCATCCAATTCCCGGTACTGGACCTGGTGCCCTTTGAGCCAGGCGAAAAAACCCAAGCTCAAAACGAAGCGCAGCCACTCCTGAGCACCGCGGCCGGAGAACGTCTTGCCCCAGGGAGGTGGCTGCGCGCGGTAGCGTTGCCATGGGGCAGGTCGGGTGATTTCCCAATCGTGGGGCGTGCCCTGCAGGGGAATAAAATAAGCCGGTCGTGTCAGGTGGCCCGTGAAAACGCCGTCGTGCACCGTACCGCGCACCACGAAGCACAGCCCGGGGGCGAAGTGCACGGGTGCCTGCAAAAGGCCCCCGGGTGCCAGTTGTTCGAGCCACGCTGGCTCGAGGTCGGCTGCCGACGCAGTCACCACGATCCGATCGTACGGCGCGTGTTCGGGCAATCCGAAGCGGCCGTCGCGGTGATAAATGTGCACGGGCCGATCGGCATAGCGGCTGAGATGCTCGTGTGCTCGACCGACCACTTGGGCTTCGATGTCCAGTGTGTGCACCGACCCGCCGGGGCGCACGAGCCAACCCAGGAGTGCCGCATTGTATCCCGTCCCGGTGCCGATTTCCAACACATTGTGTCCAGGCTGCACCAGGGCATCCTGGATCATTTCGGCCATGAGGGACGGCTGGCTCGAAGAACTGACCGCCTGCGCCATTGCGCCGGGAGTCGGCGCCTGCACCCGCACCACAAGAGCACGGTCGCTATAGACCGTTTGCAATTCGCGCTCGCCGGGCTGGTCCAATGCCAGCTTGCGCCACTCTTTGGCTTTGGCATCGAAACAATAAACTTCCTCGAGGAAATGGTGGCGCGGTGTGTGCAGAAAAGCTTGGGCCACTTCCGGCACAGCAATGGCGCCCCATAGGATCAAGCTTTGGACCATCTCGGTGTTGGCGCGCTGCCCCAGTTTCTCAATGTGATCGGTCATGGTTGACCTGTTTCGGGCGTGGCCCGCTCGCACAACATCCCGAACGAGACCTCGACGGGCGTCGTACGGTTGTGATGCGGCCAGGCGATAACGCCTTCAGCCCGAGCCTAAGCCACTCCTATCCCAGGCAGCAGAGCCGGCCTCACGGTTACAGCATACCCATGCTTTTTAAATCGGCGATAGCTTTTCCCAACCCCAGCGCCGAGATCCCGATGAAAAAGACTCCGCAAGCTACCAGTCCCAGGCACAAGGGCCAGCGCGGACGCAGTTGGCGGGGCAACAGCAGCCAGTTGACTGCCAGAGTGTGAAAAGCCGAAAATCCCAGGCCGAAATTGATCAGGGTGCCCGCCACCTTGGTCATCAGCAGGGGCTCGCTCGCTAGCCAGGTGAGGACGGTCAGGCCCCACAAGGCGTAAAGTCCCAGCAGTCCATAGTAAACATACTTGACTTGATGCCCGTGTAGGCGTCGCAGTGTTTTGCTGCCGGTCCACAACACGTCGGTCCAGCGCCGGACTAGCCCATCCATGGTGCTGACCTGTGCCGGCGCGAGCACGATGAATCCACAGGTGAGGGTCAAAAACCACAAGGCCGGTATGTCGTGGCGCTCCATGATGGCTCGGGCCGTGGCCGCCGGGACTTCCCGTCCTTCCACTGATTGTCCGCGCAAGAATTCCAGAGAAATCAACGACGGAATGGCCATGCCCAGCATGCACCCTATGCCCCAGATCAGCCACTGATCGCGCACGATAAAGCGAATCCATCCGCGCCAGCGGGCGAGCGTCTCCTGGTGCACAGGAAAAACCTTGCCCGTGTGCGACAGAGCAATGCCGACGCCGCCGATCATACTCGGAATGGCACCCACCTGACTGCCCATTCCCCAGCCTTTGTCGCGAGAATAAGTGGACAGTTGCGTATTGTTGAGCCCGCCGACCCCCGCGATGGCGGCGAAAGCAGCCAGTGCCGCCCAGTCCAAATGACTGCTGCCCGGCGGTGGACTGGGGAACCTAAAGCCCCAGCTCCCGTCGGCACTCGTGCCGATGAAAGCAAAGCCGCTCAGCACCTCTATCCAAGTCCTCGGCGATACGAAGAATATCCCCAGAAATAGCAAATAGCCCAAGACGAGAACAACCTTGGCCACCATCATTTTTTCCAACGAGTTGTAGACCTTGCCGCCGAAAATCAAAGGCACAAAGGACACAAGAAAGACTCCATAGGCCAACATTTGGGTCACCGGCTGTTCGGCTTCGCTGGGCATGCGGCCCAGAAAAGCAGCGTGCAAAGGGACGGCTGCACTGGCCGCCAAATACGGCCACACCGCAAAAAAGTCCAAAAAAAGGTAGAAAATAGCCCAAAACAGCGGCCCCGGCCACAAGCGGAAGAAACCTACGAAAATCGGCTCGCCGCAATACAGCGTGTAGCGCATAACCCCTAGATTGTAAGCCACTTGGCAGGCGATACTCAGCGTGGCTAGGCCCATGACGATACCGCCGTACTGGGCAGTCACTGCTGGCCCCATCAGCCATTCGCCCCCACCGATGGCGCATCCGACCATCATCAAGCCCGGGCCGATCAGCGTAGCTGGCCGCCAATCCAGAGCCGGCGCAGGGGGCAGCGTGCCCTGGTCCCAGCGAGGCAAATACCTGGCGGCTCGCTCGATGTGACATTGCTCGCCGGATGTCGTCGGCTTCATGAACTTCTCCGTCGTCTGATTGCGTCCGCGCAGACTGCCTCGGCCGACCGGGCCCTTCCCACGGCCTATCGCACACACGCTTCTGCTGATGCATAGTAATCATCTCTGCGGGCTGCGTAAACCTTCTTTACCCGGGAAGACGTGCGTCGAGAAAAAATCGCTGCCCGCGGATTTTGCTGTCGCGCGGCCTACTTTTGCGCCATAATAAACGTATGCACAGTAGCTCCTATTACGGCCCAGAAGGGCTTTTGGCCGCTCATTTGCCCGACTACGAATTCCGGCCGCAACAGCAAGCCATGGCCGAGGCGGTCGAGCAGGCTCTGGAGCGACGCCAGCACCTCGCCGTCGAAGCTGGAACCGGTGTGGGCAAGAGCCTGGCTTATCTGCTCCCAGTCATGCGCTGGCTGACTGCAGACGATCGGCGACGTGCTGTCGTTTCCACTGCCACCATCCAGCTGCAGGAGCAGCTCGTCCACAAAGATATCCCGACCGCCCAGAACATCTTCCCACAAATCCAGGCGGCACTGGTCAAAGGACGCAGCAACTATTTGAGTCTCCGACGCTTGGAGGTGGTCCGCGATCACGGGCGCCTGCTCTTTCCAGAACGTGACTACGAACGGGATGTTTCGCGGCTGTACCGATGGGCACAGTCAACACGCGATGGCTCCCGCAGCGACTTGGATTTCGAGCCCAGCGACGCCGTCTGGCAAATGGTGCAAAGCGAATCCGACAACTGCCTCGGTCGCAACTGCCCCTTTTACAAACAATGCTTCTATTTCCGCGCTCGGTGGACTGCGCGCTCGGCACGATTGCTGGTTGTCAACCATGCCCTGCTGCTCGCTGATGCCGTCTTGCGCGCCGTAGACGAAAAAAACGCCATTTTGCCCGAGTACCAAGCGGTAGTCCTCGACGAAGCGCACACGCTCGAAGACATGGCGTGCGAGCACCTGGGCATGCAGATCACTTCTGGTCAAGTAGATTTCCTGCTCAATCAGCTTTTCAATCCGCGCACCGGCCGCGGACTGCTGGCTGTGCATCGTCACCAGGCGGCTATCGAGCAACTAACGCGCGTGCGTGCGGCCGCCGAAGACTTCTTCGCGCGACTGCCCGCCTTGGTCCGAGCCGCGGCCCGCGCGGCCGAGCACCACAATGGGCAATCGGAGGACCAGGGATGGGTCATGCGCGTGCGGCATCCGCTGCCCTGTTCCCATCCTTTGCCGGAGGCCTTGAAGCGCATGGCCGGACTGCTGCAAGAGGTCGCGGTCGCCGTCGGCACCGATGAAGAACGCATCGAGGTGCAGGCGCGTGCAGAGCGGGCACGCCATCTTGCGATCAGCCTCACCGATTGGCTGGAACAACGGCTCGCCCAACAGGTCTATTGGGCCGAGGTGCGTCCGAAACGCCGTGGCCCGGTCAGCGTGGCACTGGCCTGCGCTCCTTGGGAGATCGGCCCCAGTCTTCGCGAACTGCTACTCGACCGCGTCGAGAGTGCCATCCTGACCAGCGCCACCTTGGCGGTCGGTAACGATCCCGATTTGACTTTTTTCCGGCAACGACTCGGTCTGGACAAAACATCGGCGCTGGTTCTGGGCAGCCCTTTCGATTACCGACGACAAGCAGCCTTGTATCTTTTCCGCAATATGCCGCACCCCAACGACGAGCCGGCTTATCTCCAGACGGCTGCCGAAAAGATCCAGCAATTGCTCGGCAAGACCTCCGGCGGCACCTTCGTGCTGTGCACGAGCTACAAGAGCATGCACTACCTGGCGGACCTACTACAGCCGTGGATCGAAGCACACCACATGGAGTTCTTCTGCCAGGGCAAAGACCTGCCGCGCTGGCGCATGATCGAGGCTTTCAAAAAAGCGCGGCGCCCAGTCCTGTTCGGCGTAGCCAGCTTCTGGCAGGGCGTGGATATCCCCGGCGAAGCGCTTTCCTGCGTGATTATTGTCCGGCTGCCTTTCGCTGTCCCTGATCACCCCGTTATCGAGGCACGCCTGGAGGCTATCGAGCGTGCCGGCGGCAATCCCTTCCGCGACTACCAGCTCCCGCAAGCTGTTTTGAAGCTGCGCCAGGGGTTTGGTAGGCTCATCCGTACTCGCTCCGACACCGGTATCGTCGCCATACTCGATCCGCGGGTGCTGACGGCTTTCTATGGGTCGGTCTTCCTGCAAGCCCTGCCGGAATGTCGGCTCTTTCTCGATTTCACGCCTGTACGGTGGCACGACGTGATTCCTTCTAAACGGCACGGCTGGTCCCGGTAGCAGAGTTTCCCCGTTTTACGGCCTTGTGCCAGTCGCCGGTCTTTGCAGTGCTTGCTCGATCACCTCCCAGATGGCATGTTTCACAAGGTACGCCCCAGTTTTCCAGGAAAGGACTCCACGACGATGCTCACCCTCATGCATGCCGTTGTTTGTACCAGCTTGATCGGGTCATACCTGTATGCTCCGGATGTGCCGCAGGCGGAAGAGCCGAACAAGGACTTGGGCAGCGTTCCGCGCGG
Organism: Gemmataceae bacterium; assembly: GCA_040289265.1. Classification (GTDB taxonomy): domain Bacteria; phylum Planctomycetota; class Planctomycetia; order Gemmatales; family HRBIN36; genus PSKW01. The sequence continues at coordinate 570,921 of PSKW01000001.1, read as the reverse complement.
CGCCACGATGGTGCATACCTTTACGATCGTCAATCCCACCGACAAAGCCTGGCACATAGTCGGCACGCGCACTTCGTGCGGGTGCGCGACGCCTACCCTCTACACTCAGGAATTGCCGCCGCGCGGCCAAACCACCCTGACCGTGACCGTGAATACCCAGCGCTTCAGCGGACAGCGCGTTTTCCATCTGTATGTTCTGTTCGATCGTCCCCAGGATTACGAGTTGCATGTGAGCGTCAAGGTGGAAAGCCGCGACGATATCGTCATCACGCCGGGCCAGCTGGCCTTCGGGCGCGTGCGCCGGGGCACTACCGCTCAGGCGAGCGCTCGCATCGAATATCGCGGCTCCGCCAACTGGCGGCTCCTGGACGCGAAATCGGACAACGCTTACATCCAGACCAAACTTACCGAGATCGCTCGCGGGCCGTTCCACGCGGCCTATGAACTACACGCCTGTGTCCAACCCAACCTCCCTGTGGGCGCCTGGTACGCGGATGTTTGGCTCGAGACCAACGATACGCGCACGCCTCGGCTGCGTGTGCCCCTGGTAGTCGAAGTGGAAGGAGACGTCACGGTCGTCCCCTCTACTTTGCATCTGGGACGGGTTAGTTCCACCACTGTCATCGAGCGAAAGGTTTTGCTCCGCGGCGCCCAAGCTTTCACTATCACGCGTGTCGAGGGCACGGATGATTCGGTGGCGGCAGAGTTCGATAGCGCCAAGAAAGAGCGTCATTTGCTCCTTGTGCGCATTCGCCCGCGCAAGGACTGGCCGGACGGCAAGAAAACTCTGCGCATTTTCACCGATCTGCCCGGCTGCGAACCTGTAACCCTGACGATCCAGGCCCTGGTTGACGGCCCTTGAGTATTTAGCTCTTGCGCGATGTGTTCAGCTTGTGCGCACACGACGACGCAGAGCTACAAGGAGCATGCCACTGACAACCAGAATGAACGATGCCGGCTCCGGTATGATAGCTCCCTGGGTATTGTCCAGGATCCACTGGTACCACATTGAAACACGCGTGGAACCGGAACCATCGCCGTAGTCCGAATCTCCTGTGCCGTCGGAAAAGAAAAGGAAAGAATGCACACCTGCTAGCCGCCAGTCAGGAGAAGAAGAGGTACCGAAATTGATAAAAAGCCCGCCGCCGCTGTCCCCAGGCGCAGTCAAGTACTCGAAGTCCCGTGCGGAAGTCGAACCGAGCAGAACGTCGCCTACCTCTAAGCTCCCATCCGGGCGATCGAAGTCGTCCAAAAGATAGTTGGCATGAAATCCTTTGGCCGAACCTAGGGCGTCCACGTCATTGTGACCGGCGTTCTTGGTCCCTGACGGGCCAGTTGCACCGGTAATTCCGGTGCCAGTTGCTCCAAAGCCAACGTGTACGCCTGTGCGCGGCGAGGGCAACACTTCGTTGGTGGCGGAATTGAGTGTCGGGAACGCCACACCGGTAATCGGACTCGACAACTTGACGAGTGCGATATCGTCGCCGAATGTAGCAATATTGAACGTCCATGGAGTTCGGGGCAAGATGATCTGCGCGCCAGTTCGGGATGCCGATCCCAGCGTGAACGTTAGACTGCCAGGGGAAAGGGGATTACCGGAGCCATCGATAACGCAATGCGCCGCCGTGAGTACCCACTCGGACGCAATCAGCGTTCCCGAACAGAGGCCGGGTCCGGTCAACTTGCCGACGGCGTTGACGAATGGATAATTGCCAGACGACAAAAACTCGGCATCGTACTGCGTATAGGTCTTGTCGTGCCTAATTGTACCAGCACTGGCTGCTGACGCCAGAACGGACAAGCCAACGAAGAAAACTGCCGCCGCGAGTAATCTCCTAGCCATGTTCCACCCCCAGGCCTTGTTTGCTATTAGCCTGTATTATCTCTGCGCAAAAATTGTGCCAGACTGCCTAAATTGCCTTGTGCGGACTCATAATTTCCCACAACATAAAGTCTACTACCGTGGCATAATCCATTGCCCGTCAATGAATTGAGAAAGGATAAGAATGCTTGTAGGAGCCTGTGCACGTCTGGGAAAAAATGAACTGTTCGCGGATCGTTTCCAAAAAGTGTAAACTTTCGTTAACACTTTGTAAAGGGGGGTTTACGCTTTTTGGTTAACACTTTGGCGCGGCATGTCTGCCTTTACTGGGCCGGTCGGTCATTGTGATTGGTCGAGTGCCCTTCCCCAAAATGCCCCCAGGGCGCCTAGATGCCTGACAAATCTTGTGGAAAATGTTGCGGCGATTGTTTACACCATAAACACCGGTGCTGATCTTATGGAACATGCCGAAACGATCGCCTGAAGCAAGGAGCGACCGATGGGCGGAGCGTGGACTTTGCAAGTGGAAGGGGGCGTGGCTACCTTGACTATCGCCCAGCCGGGCAGCAGGGCCAATGTTCTGAGTCGTGAAGTGCTGGAAGAATTGGAGCAGCGCGTAGCCGAACTGGAACGGCTAGCGGACCTGCAAGGACTGATCTTGCGCAGCGGCAAGCCGGGGATGTTCGTAGCAGGAGCCGATTTGCGGGAGCTGGCCAGCAAGCATGCTACCAAGGAAGCAGTCGGTGCGCTGATCGAGCGCGGGCAGACATTGATGGACCGGCTGGAGCGCTTACCGTATCCGACGGTCGCCGCCATCGAGGGGCCTTGCCTCGGCGGCGGATTGGAACTAGCACTGGGTTTCGATTATCGCCTAGCCAGTACTCACCCAAAAACCGAGCTGGGTTTGCCCGAAACCAAAGTCGGTCTGATTCCCGGGTGGGGTGGCACACAGCGACTGCCGCGCGTCATCGGAGTCGCCTTGGCCACGGAATTGATCGCTGCCGGCGAGTCGCTTTCGGCCCGCAGAGCGGCCGAGGTAGGATTGGTTTTCGATGCCGTGCCGCCGGATAAATTGCTCGACGAAGCGCATCGGCTTTTGCTGATGGCCCGACAAAACGATGATTGGCAAAAAGAGCGCGAGCGCAAACGGCAGCCGGTGGGCATGTCGGAAGACGAGCATCGCTTTTTGTTCGCGGCGGCGCGTGCTCAGGTGCAAGCGAAAACGCGCGGCCATGTACCCGCGCCCATGGCTGCGGTCGAGGTCATTGCCCGCACCTGCAATCGTCCGCTCGAGCAGGGTCTAAAAATCGAACGGGATGCGTTTTTGCAAGTAGTGGGCAGCGAGATCTCGCGAAATCTGATCGCCGTATTCTTTATGAACCAGCGACTGCAAAAGGACCCCGGCGTGGCCGATACCGCCGTGCAGCCGCGCGAGGTACGGCAGGTGGGCGTGCTCGGAGCCGGCATCATGGGGTCGGGCATCGCCGGTGCTTTCGTGCGCCGCGGCTTGCCGGTACTGATGCTCGATCTCGGTCCGGCACAACTGGAAAAGGGCCTGAGCCAGGTGTGGCAGATGCTCAAAGGACGTCTCGAAGCAGGTCGGCTGTCCGCCGACGAGGCTGCTGCGGCCATGGGCCGGCTGGGTACGACGACTACCTTGCACGCCATGTACGACCGCGACCTCATCGTCGAGGCGGTGGTCGAGGACGAGCCTACCAAGATCGAGGTATTCCGCGAGCTGGAGCGCATCGTGGGACCCGACACGCTCATTGCGTCGAACACCTCCACTATTTCGATTACGCGCATGGCGCGCGCGCTCAAGCATCCCCAGCGCTTTGCCGGTATGCACTTTTTCAATCCAGTAGACCGGATGCCGCTGGTGGAAGTGATCCGCGGCGAGCGAACCGACGACCAGGTGGTCGTTACCTTGGTCGCCGTGGCCAAACGGCTGGGCAAAACGCCCATCGTCGTCCGCGATGGCCCCGGGTTTCTGGTCAATCGGGTGCTCTTCCCCTATCTCAACGAGGCATTGCTGATGCTCGAAGAAGGGGCATCGCCGCGCGAGCTGGATCGCGCCGCGACGGCTTTCGGCATGCCGATGGGGCCGATCACGCTCCAGGATGTGGTCGGTCTGGACACCTCGCTGTACGCCGGGCGGGTGCTGCAAGCCGCCTATCCGGACCGGTCCGTAAGCATACGTATCTTGGAGTTGCTGGTCGGCGCCGGCAGATTGGGGCAGAAAACAGGCGCCGGGTTTTATCGCTATACCTGCGACCCTAAAAAAGGCGAAGACGACCCGGAGCTGGAGCGGTTCGTGGCACAGTGCGGTAGGCCGCGACGCAGCTTCACCCAGGAAGAAATCACCGATCGGCTCTTTTTGCCGATGCTCGTCGAGGCGACACGCTGTGTGGGGGAAGGGATCGTGCGCGAGCCAGCCGACGTGGATATGGGTCTGATCTTGGGTATCGGCTTTCCCGCCTGGCGCGGGGGCATTTTGCGCTGGTGCGACAGTCTCGGAGCCGATCGTGTATTGGCCAAACTGGAGCGCTATGCCCCCTTGGGCAAACGGTTCGAGCCCACGGAACAACTGCACGACTTGGCCCGCAGCGGCGGTCGCTGGTATCCAGATAGCTGACGCGTCCCGATTGCCAGTGCTCGCGCCCTGCGTCGGCTAGCGCCTTGGCAGTGTAGGACCGATCTTGTCGGCTCAGCTAGTCTGAGTCTGGGTATACGCGAATCGCGAGGGCACAAGAACATACGGTCGCCAAACAGTGCTAGCAAGATCTTTGGCGTTTCCAGCGTCGGAAAGGATCGGCAGACATGATCGTCGGGGTGCCGAAAGAAATCAAACCGGACGAGTATCGCGTAGCCATCATTCCAGTGGGCGTCGAAGAACTGGTGCGCGCAGGCCATCGCGTCCTCATCGAGCGTGGGGCTGGCCAGGGGAGCGGCGTGAGCGACGCACAATACGCTACCCATGGTGCCGAGATCGTCGGTAGCGCGCGCGAGGTGTACGAGCGCGCGGAGCTGGTGGTCAAAGTCAAAGAGCCTTTACCCCAAGAGTGGCCGTATTTGCAGACCGGCCAAGTGGTGTTCACCTACTTCCACTTCGCCGCGGACGAGGCCCTGACGCGGGCTATGTTGCGCTCTGGCATCACGGCAGTGGCTTACGAAACGATCCGCGATGCGCGCGGGCAGCTGCCTCTCCTGACGCCCATGAGCGAAGTGGCCGGGCGCATGAGTATCCAGGAAGGCGCCAAATATCTGGAGCGTCCGTTCGAAGGGCGTGGCATCCTCTTGGGTGGAGTGCCGGGAGTACTTCCAGCTCAGGTGATGGTCCTGGGCGGGGGCGTGGTCGGTGCCAATGCGGCCAAAGTAGCCGCAGGGCTCGGGGCTAACGTCACCATCCTCGACATCAATCTCGATCGCCTGCGCTATCTGGACGACACCATGCCGAAGAACGTCACCACGCTTTTTAGCGACCGGCATAACATTCTCGACACCCTGAGCCAGGCCGATCTGGTCATCGGGGCCGTGCTCATTCCTGGCGCCCGCGCGCCGCACCTGATTCGGCGCGACGATCTGCGGCGCATGAAGCCCGGCGCCGTCATCATTGACGTGGCCATTGACCAGGGGGGATGCGTAGAGACCTCGCGCCCGACCACGCACAGCCAACCGATCTACATTGTGGACGACATCGTGCATTACTGCGTAACCAATATGCCCGGCGCCGTCGGTCGCACGAGCACGTATGCTCTGTGCAATGTCACACTGCCTTATGTGTTGCAAATTGCCAACAAAGGCTTGCGGCGTGCCGTCGAGGACAACCCGGGCTTGCGCGAAGGGGTCAATATCCACCGAGGGCGCATTATCCATCGCGCCGTGGCCCAGACCTACGGGGAGACGCCGGCGCCTTTGGAATGGGCCTGATACTCAGTCGCGCGCATGGGCGAGGACAGCGAGGACCACTCGGCTAGCCCCGGCTCGCTTGAGGGCACGCGCGGCTTCGCTGGCCGTAGCACCGGTCGTGCACACGTCGTCCACGAGCAACACGTGTGCGCCCGGTGCAATACACCGGCGATACCCGGCAAAGGCTTGGACGACATTGCGCAGCCGCTTCTGACGCGTCAGGTGCGTTTGTGGAGCCGTGTGACGGCGTCGCCTCAGCCAGTGGCCCAGGCGCGTTCCCAAAACCTCCGACAGGCCCATGGCTATGGCCTCGGCTTGATTGTACCCGCGTTGCCAATGCCGCAGCCAGTGCAGGGGCACGGGCACGATCCTGTCCGGCAGGGTTTCCAGACGCGCCCGGCAGCGATGCCCGAGGAGACGCCCCAAGGCGCGTGCCAGCAGTTCGCCCCGCGCCTGTTTGATCTCCAGAATGGCTGCACGCAGCAAGCCGGTGTACTCGCCCAGTCGGATGGCACCGTCCAAATACAGTCTGCGTCCCCGACAGTGGGGACACCCGTCGGCATCCACTACGTACGGCCCGACCGTGCTGGCACACCGCGGACAAACGACCGCGCTGTCGTTTTCCAAGTCCTTTCGGCAGCCAGAGCAAAAGCGTTCGTCGGCGTAAGCTTCCAGGGGCGTCTGGCACCATAAGCAGATACCTGGCCAGACGAGTTCGATGACGTCCTGGGTCAGCCTACGGACTTGATGCAACCAATTCACGATAGCCAATCGCCCGGTATCCGATGTCGTGCGCCTGTGCAGGTACCCGCGGAGCTGTTCAGCTCGGACTAAGTTATATAAGCCTGCACCGGGACCAGCGAGTCGCAAGTCCGCAGCACGGTCTGGTGGCGGTCCAGCGGCTCTAGCCATCACGCAGGTGGAAAAAAACCAGCCTCGCCTTGGAAAAGTACGAGGGACCGGCTCAGGATTTCCACCGTGCGCTGGTAGTCGTCCCGCGTCCAGTGCAGTTGGCGCAACAGGTGTCGAGCTCGGTCGCCTGTGTCGGCGCCCGGTTTTCCACCGGCATCGTGAAAATCCTGTACGACCACTACCTGGGGATCGAGCCTGGCAATGGTTTCAGCGAAGCGATGCACATCGGCCACGGGTAAAAGCGGCGCAAGGCATATGCCCACCGGCAAGCCAGCCTGCTTGAGACATTGTAATGCCTGCCACCGCGCACGCAGAGGCGGCGCCTTGGGCTCGAACAAAGAGCGAATCCGCTCGCAGTCCGTGGGGATGGTCATATGCACGCGCACGCGCGCAAAACAAGCCAATACATCGCTGTCGCGTGCTACCAAAGGACTGCGCGTCTGAACTAGCAGTCTGGGTTGATACGCGACCAGCGCTTGCAAAATCCCGCGCGTCAACCCCAGAGTTCGCTCTGCCGGGACATAAGGATCGGTGACACTGGACATGTACAGGGGCTGATCGGCTACTCGGCAGCCGTGCTTTTCGGCCAGAGCAATGGCGTTGCGCTTGACGACCAGCCAGCGGCCCCATTGGTCGCGCGGCCGGCGATTCTGCGGCAAAAACATGGCGTAACAGTAGCTGCACCCGAAGGTACAGCCCAGATACGGATTGCACGTCCAGCGAAAACCGCCGCGGCGGATGTATCCTGTGGCTTGCGAAAAGATGGACCGCGCTTCGATCGTTTCCACAAGGTTTGTATTATAGCCGTCCTTCAGGCACGATGAAAATACGAGGTCACGGACGGATGCCTTGGTCGGCTAGTTTTTTGGCCAGCCAGTCCTTGGCCGGCGCGATCATGCGCCTGGCCGTCGAAATATTGTGACGGCCCTTTGGATCGCACCAGACAGTTATCTCTAGACCTCGAGAGCGACACATGTAAATAAAACTCTCCGCCTGGGCGTCGAGATTGAATTCGTCTTGGCCGGCATAGCCGACGAAAAGATCGAATTCACCCGGTTTGATGCCCAAACGATCTATCATTTCGATAGGATTCTCGTAGGACGCCTTTACGATGCCTTCTGGACCCCGACCAAATACTGGGTATATAGCTTCCTGCATAGTGATAGTTACCAGGCCGTGGAAGAAACTACCGATCACCTCGTTGGGATTGTCCGCTCGGTTGCGCCAGGCCCAGCAGTAAGGACTGAAGTTTCCGAAGTAGTTGCCGTGGCAATCGAGCCATCGTAAATTGAGCGCTGGCAAGATACCTAGAACTATGCGGAAGCGATCACGATGCTTGAAGGCAATGTTGTAAGCACCGAAGCCTCCCATGGATACACCCGCGATGATATGTGCTTCGCGCTGCGGCAGGATTGGATAGTTTTCGTGGAGGAAGTTCCAGACGTCGTTGACGATCCAGCTCTGATAGTTGCCGGCGCAGGAGTCAATGTAAAAGCTCCCGATGTCATGAGGGCCTGGACGCCCGCGTAGACTACCGTCCGGCGCGGCGGCGATGAGGGCAGGTAGCTCGCCGCGAGAAATCGCTTCGTCCAAGGGTTTGGCCACATAACGCAGAAATCCCTGCTCGTCTTGCATATAGCCGTGAAGGAATATGAGCAGTGGATAGCGGCGATGAGGATCGTAGCCCGGGGGCAGATACACATAGAGGTCACGTTTGCTTTGCAGCGATGGCGCATAGACGCGGCGATCCGCGCCGTGATTGGCTGTATGATCCATCACGACCCCATTAAGCCCGCCGGTCTTCAGAGGTCGAGGAGGCGTCACTTGCATGCGTTCGGTAAAGGTCGCCTGTGCGCCGTTCGGCGCTTGCCGGAACCGGCAAGGGACCGACTCTTCCGCCGAGCCAATTGTAGCCCAAGCCAAAATGCCTAACGCATTTAGGATAATTCCTGCTGTTATTACTCGGCTCATGGCAAAATACTCTGTGCATCCTTTGGATACGGTATGGAAGACGCGCCGAGTGCTAGTTTGTTGCGTGATCCGTAAGCTGGATGCAGGCAATTCACAGTCACATCCAAAAACTATTTCGACAGACGATGTGCAATAAATGCGGAAAAGCACAAACTGTGTCATTTAACTCGTGAAAATATACGTAGGCTGACAGGTGCACGCACTTTATTGATAAGATGAAGTTAGCTGATCGAACAGATATTGTGACCAGATTATACCGATGGAGATTTTGCCCGTACCGATCTATGTATCAGTGTGCACGCAACCAACGCTCGAGGATGGGATAGACTTGCTGTTGAGAGGTCAGGCCGACGAGCGTATCATTGTGGCCCATGTTGACGCTGAATCCTTGGGAGCGTCCGAAGACTACGAGTTGTTTGTCGGTGGACTGTACTTTTTGGTAGATATATCGTTGGACGGCTCGTGGCGCAAGTTGGTCGGCCTCGCCACAGGTGATAAGGATGGGCACAGTGATCTGGTGGAGGTTGCGAGCATAGTTGAAATCCTTGTGGCTATCCAAGAGCTCTCCCTTGGTGGCCAAAACTGTGTATTGTCGGAGCAGGTCGATGGCTGGCACATCAGTGGCCCAGGTGGTGAGGGCTTGGTACACATGCTCAGACGTATGTGCTTCGTTGAAAAACATGTTGTGGATACTTTTGCGGGTGTCCTCGGTTAGTTGGGTTTTGTCGAATTGGCCGCCGATTTGCATCTGCCGTACTCGGGTCATTTCGCCGAGGAATTGCAGGAACAGCTGGCCGTCGGGCATGGTCACTTGGCTGCCGACGGTGATCAAACTGCCGATGCCGGGATTGCCATAGCGGCTGAGGTGGGCGAGAACGATGATGCCGCCCATACTGTGGCCGACCCAGGCTACTTGGCTGGCGCCAGTTTGTTTGCGCACCAGGTGTACCAAAGCCGGTACATCGTGGAGGATGTGATCGTCCATGGTCCAGTTGGCGTATTTGGGGTCGAGCGAGGCATAGCCGGTGGGGGCCAATTTACCGCGTGTCAGCCGACGCAGGGCACTGCCTAAGGCCTGGGCAGGAGCGTTTTCCAGTTTCCAGACCCACTTCTGGCTCAGTCCGCATCCGCGTAGGCTGACGGACCAGACGTCGTAGCCACGGCGGCTGAGGTAGGTGGGCAAACTGCACCCTGGGTCGAGGTCCCAAAAGATAGCGCTGTAACTCAGGCCGTGGCAGAGGATCACCGGCGGTCGGCCCAGGGGCTTGCCGCGAGGACGATATCGGTGTGCTACCAGCGTCCAGCCATCCGCGGTTTTGATCGTGTACAGCTCGGCGTCCATGTCGCTGGGTGCCAGAGCGTCGCCGATGCCTTCGGGAGACAGTCCGCGCTCGATTTTGTCCTTGACTGCTTTGCGCAATATTTTACCGAAATCGTCTCCCTGAATAGTTGCCAGGGCTAACGAACTTAGTGTCAAAACGACAGCGAAGACACGTGCGTATGCCATCGGCTTCCTTTCGGCGGTCCGCTGTTTTCGGGTATGCTGCCCCCTCGCAGGCGACGGCTCGAGGGCGCTGGCCGTCTCTCCGGTCCGAGTTTACAGCATTTTTGGCCAGACATATCTATTTTTCGGCGCTGGTAGCCGCCGACCGTCGCATAATCTGGCACGGACGGAATTGCAACGCCAAAGGCCTTGAGTCGGTTGACATGTGGTCAAACTGAGCTATGTGGATAAACTGGGCACCAATGGACGATTCTAACGAATACGAAACTGGCACGCCGAGGCTGACGGTATACGCATTGGCCGACTTGGCACGCGAGTCGGAGCTTGCCGAGGGCACCGCGGTGGTTATTGACGTTTTGCGGGCCACGACCACGGCGATACGGGCCTTGGCCAACGGGTGCCTGGAAGTTATTGCGGTCGAGGAAATTGCTGACGCACTTGCATTAGCCCGAGACCTTTCTCGAAGGGGGCCTGTACTTCTGGGAGGTGAGCGTCGGGGTTTGCCTATCCCTGGCTTCGACTTGGGCAACTCGCCGCACGAGTATACGCAGGAGGTGTGTACAGGCCGGCGACTCGTGCTTACCACTACTAACGGTACGCGCGCCATGGTGCGGGCCGCTCGTGCCAAGATAACGCTTCTCGCGTCATTTCATAACGTCAGCGCGGTCACGCGGTTGCTGGACTACCTGGGCGGTCCGACCTTTTTGCTGTGCTCCGGCACGGAGGGCCGAGTAAGCCTGGAAGATGTGCTGTGTGCTGGGGCGATCGTTGAACGCGGAGGCGACCGTTTTCAGATGGATGACATGGGATGGATAGCTCGCGCCGCATGGCAGCAATGGCGTGAAAACCTAGCTGAAGCTTTGCAGCTCGGCACGGGAGGCCGAAAGCTCGTGTCTCTCGGTCTCGAGCGCGACGTCATCGAAGCCGCGCGAGTGGATATCTGCGACGTGGTGCCAGTGGCCCAAGGCGGCAAACCCGCTTTTGTCGCGTGGCGGGACACTCCGCGGGCCTCGAAAAATTGCTGGTCACAAGGTCCCGGTTTCTCGTGAGGTCGGTCGTGAAAGCGGTTCTATTTGACAGATTCGGTCCGGCTGAGGAAGTCCTCCAGGTCCGAGAGGTGCCGGCGCCGCGGCCGAGCCGTGGCCAAGTTTTGGTGCGTATGATAGCCAGTCCGATCAATCCATCGGACTTGCTTTTCGTCGAAGGCGTGTACGGGCGGCGGCCGACGCTGCCGGCGACGCCTGGCTTTGAAGGCGTCGGTCGGGTCATCGAAAGTGGTGGAGGATTGCTCGGCTGGCGCGTCCTGGGCCGCCGGGTGGCAGTACTCAATGCGCAGGGGGGCAATTGGCAGGAGTTGGTCGTGATCCCTGCCCGGCAGGCAGTACCCTTGCCCGAGGATCTGAGCGACGAACAAGCGGCGACGTTTTTCGTCAACCCAGCCACTGTCCTGGCAATGCTCGAGCACGTGCTCAGAGTGCGTCGCGGCGATTGGTTGGCACAAACCGCTGCCGGCTCGGCGCTGGGGCGTATGATCATCCGCTATGCCGCCCGCTACGGGCTGCACACGATCAACATCGTGCGCCGGCGGGATATCGTCAGTGACTTGAAAAATCTAGGCGCCGACGAGGTGCTGGTGCAGGGTCAGGACGATATCCTGGCCCGCATCATGGCCTGCACCGCCAACCGTGGGGTGTCCTATGTTTTGGACGCGGTCGGGGGCGAAATCGGCTCCCTCTTGGTAGAATCCCTGGCGCCGGGGGGGCGTATGCTCGTCTACGGCACACTGTCGCAGCAACCGCTGACGTTGGCGCCGCGGCATCTCATGACCGGCATGCGCCGTGTGGAGGGCTTCTGGCTTTCCGAGTGGGCACGCAGGCAAAGGGCGCTGACCATGCTGCGCCTGTTCCGAAAGATAGCCCGTTGTCTGCGCATGGGCATCTTGTCCACGGCCATCGAGGAGACATACCCCATGGCGGCAATTGCAGAGGCCGTCCGCGCTGCCAAGAAACCAGGTCGCCAAGGCAAGATCCTTGTGCAGTTCTAGCACGACCGCTACAGCCGGACTAGTTCGGGCGTATCGCCCGGAGCAGGTACCCGATCGGTAGGCCGCGCTTTTGACAAAAGCGACGACATATGCCAGTTTTTCCTAGCGCAGTGAGGCATGTCCGTGTTCGGTCGGTGGTTGTCTACGTACGAGGGAAGGGGTCCATGAACGAGACGGTCACAGCGCCGCCGGGGGCGCATAATGCCGTGGCAGGGGAAAAGTCCGAAGCGTCCGCAAGCAGTGCGGTGTTGTTACGGCTGGTGGAAGATCCCCGGCTACCTCCGCCGCCAGGTCTGGCAGTGCGCGTCATGGATATGGCGTCGCGTCCCGATTGCTCCCTGGACGATCTGGCACGGCTCATCCAACTGGATCCGGTCACCGCAGGCAAAATCCTCAAGCTAGTCAACTCGGCCTTCTTCAGTCTGCCGCGCGCCGTGGTCGCAGTGGACCGCGCAGTCAATCTCCTGGGTCTGCGGACTGTGCGGGCGCTGGTCTTGAGCCTGTCCTTGCCCGGTTTGTACCAGAAGACTTTGTCGAGTGATTTTTCGCGTCGTTTCTGGCGTAGTTCCATCCTCGGTGCCATCCTGGCACGGGAGCTGGCACGGAAGACGAAACGGCCCGATCCCGAGGACGACATGATCGCCGCACTCCTGCGGGACTTGGGCATGATCATCCTGCAGCAAGTACATCCCGAACAATACGCGCGCATTTTGGAGCAGCCGGCTTCGGTTCTGTTGCGGCAGCAATGCCAGTTGGAAGAAAAAGAGTGGGGCGTCAATCATGCTGACGTCAGTGCCTATTTACTGCACTGCTGGCGGCTGCCGGAAGACATCACCGAGCCGATCCGTTACCACCATCACCCGGAAGCGGTCGGACGCACGGACTCCGCGGTCGCCACACGAACGTGGCTCACCGCTTTCGCAAGCCGTGTCGTCGAATGGATGGAACACCCCGAAGAGGCGGAGCTGGCCTCTACCGTGCGCGATCTGGCTGCCAACCACTTCGGCATGACCCCGGCGCAGCTGGCTGAATTCCTCAAGCCGATAGACGGCAAAGCCAAGGAGCTAGCCCAGTTTATGACCGTGGACATAGACAATGAGCGTCTGACGCACGTGGTCGGTCGTGCCGTCGAGCAACTCAGCCAACTGGCTCTGGTCAATGCCGAAGACACCTTGCGTACGCGTGAGGAAGCGCACCGCTGGAAACAAACCGCTCAGCGTTTCCAGCGAGCGGCCATGCGCGATCCGTTGACCGGCTTGTTCAATCGCGCTTTTCTCGAAGAGGCATTGGCTACCGAGTTCAAACGAGCACGTCGCAGATGCTCCGTGCTCGGCTTTCTGTTCATTGACCTGGACAATTTCAAACAACTCAACGACCGGTACGGTCATCCTTTCGGGGACCAGGTGCTGCGCGATGTGGCAGCGCTTTTGCAGCGCGAGTCGCGCGAAGGGGACATCGTTGCGCGTTACGGCGGTGACGAATTCTGCATATTGTTGTCCGACACCAGCGAATCAGCCGTGGCAACGGTGGCTCAGCGCCTGTGTCATGTCATACCTCAGCAGCACATTCGCTGGGGTAGCTATACCGCTCAAGTCAACACGTCCATAGGCGGTGCCGTATGCTTGCCTCAGCGCTGTCACTTTACCTGGCAGGAGATGCTGACCGCGGCCGATCGAGCTATGTACGCCGCCAAAACGCTGGGACGCAATCAGGTCCAAATCAATTTGCTATTGTCTTTGGAAGACAAAAAGCTGGTGGAAGAGATCGAACGACGCCTGTTCAGTCGTTATCTGCTCGGATGTGGCCTAGCGACCGCGGAGCAGGTGCGCGAGGCACGGCGGCTGGTGCCGCTGCCCAACTATCGCCTGGGACGCTTGGCCCGGCAGTTGGGCTGGATCTCTCCCCGCAAGCTCATGCGTGTGCTGGACGAGCAACGCCGAACGCGCAAACTGTTCGGCGAAGTGGCCGTCAGCCTGCGCACATTGACACAAGATCAGGTCTACGCACTCCTGGCGATTCAAAAAGAGCGTCCCGAGGATCTCGCCGAAAGCTTGGTCGAGTTGGGTGTGTTCAAGGAAACCGATGCCCAAGAGCACATAAAGCGCTACTTGCGGAGCGTGGTCGCTGCTCGATGGACGCACTGACCATGCGCCGAATCTCCTGAGCACGCGCCGCAATGCGGGCTAGTGTTGTGGCTACTTTGGCCAGGCGCAAGTAAGTCGTTGACCTGTATGCGATGGTTTTCCGCGTCCCCATCTCCAACACTTCGGTTGCCGCGCGGTCGCACCTTGTCTAGAAAAACCGATGTGCTGGTCGCATTATTAGACTAACACGGGAGCGTCTCGAGTACTGTTGGGCGTTTCGAGTACTGTCCATGCAGCGGACGAGTGGCTAGAAGCAACGAATGTGCCCAGGGCGCGCATCGAACGATCGCCGATGCTTTGCTAGATGGGGACGAGCTGTGGAGCGTGCATATCTGACATGGGCGCTGTGTGGGCTGAGCGCACTGCTGACGGTAGCACTGGCACAAGAAAACGAAAGCAATCGCGGGGGTGTGAAGGTTTTGCCGCAGCCCCCGGGAGCGCCGCCTATGATCGCTCCGCGCAAGAACGTGCGTCCGTTCCGCTATGTCGAGGCGGAAATCCCTTTTTATCCGCCCAGCTCGGTATGGGGTAGAGTCGGCCAGCCGTTGCGTCGCATGCAGCTGCCATTGGAACCGGCGGAGGCACTGCAGCACTACGTTTATCCAGTGGGATTCGAGCTGAAGCTGTTTGCCAGCGAGCCCGATCTGGGCGGCAAGCCGATCGCCATAACCTGGGACGAGCGGGGCCGTTTGTGGGTGGCCGTGACCGTGGATTATCCCAACGATTTGCAGCCCGAGGGACAAGGGCATGACCGCATCGTCATCTGCGAAGACACAGACGGCGACGGCCGAGCCGACCGATTCCAGGTTTTTGCCGAACGACTGAGCATTCCGACCAGCATACTGCGCGTGCACGATGGCGTGCTGGTCCACCAGGCACCTCATACCTTGTTCTTACGCGACCGCGATGGCGACGACCGGGCGGACGAGCGGCACGTGGTCTTCACCGGGTGGTCCACTGCCGACACCCACGCCGGGCCGAGCAACCTGCGTTACGGGCTGGACAATTGGATTTGGGGGATCGTCGGCTACAGCGGTTTTCAAGGCACGTTGGCGGGGGAACTGCGACGCTTTCAACAGGGGTTGTACCGCTTCACAGCCGACGGGCGTCACTTCGAATTCATGCGCAGCACCAGCAACAATTCTTGGGGTGTAGGGATCAGCGAAGAAGGTTTGGTTTTTGGCTCGACTGCCAACGGATGCCCCAGCGTGTATGTGGCTCTTACTAATCGCTACTATGAAAAAGTGCGCGGGTGGTCAGCGGGAGTACTGACCAGCATCGCCGAGAGCAATCGCTTCTACCCGATCACCGACAAAGTGCGCCAGGTGGATTTTCACGGCGGATTCACCGCGGCGGCGGGTCATGCACTGTATACGGCACGAACTTATCCGTCGAGCTATTGGAACAAAACCGCTTTTGTGTGCGAGCCGACGGGCCATCTGGTCGCGACATTCGTTTTGCAGCCGCAAGGGACCGATTTCCGCGCCCGCTACGGCTGGAACTTGGCGGCCAGTGACGACGAGTGGGCGGCGCCCATCGTCGCCGAAGTCGGGCCCGATGGCATGGTATGGATCGTGGACTGGTACAACATCATCGTGCAGCACAATCCGACCCCGCCTGGCTACCGCACAGGACGCGGCAACGCTTACGAAACACCTTTGCGCGACAAATCGCGGGGAAGGATCTATCGTCTGGTTTATACCGAAGCGCGCTCGTCGCGAGTACCGGATCTGTCCCAGGGGTCCGTGCAAGCTTGTGTCCAAGCGCTTGCCCACGACAACATGTTTTGGCGGCTACAGGGGCAGCGCTTGCTGGTGGAAAGGCAGCGGCAGGAAGCCATTCCCCACCTGTTGCGTTTGCTCGCTGACCGACGCTGCGACGAGCTCGGTCTCGATCCGCCGGTCATTCACGCTCTGTGGACGCTGCACGGGCTGGGGGCGATTCGGCCGGATCGCCAGGACGTTTTCGCAGCAGTGATCGCTTGTCTGAAACATCCGTCGGCGGGTGTACGGCGAGCAGCCGCCAGCGTATTGCCTCCCGTACCGCAAAGTCTCGATGCACTGCTCGACGCCGGTGTCGTCCAGGATGCCCATCCCCTGGTGCAGCTGGCTGCTCTGTGTGCTTTGGCCGACATGCCCTGCGCAGATCGTGCCGGGAGCCTATTGGCACAGTTGCTCACGGATAGCAAAGTGCTCCAGGATCGCTGGCTACCCGATGCATTGACGGCGGCAGCAGCTCAGCATGCTGGACCGTTTCTGATCGGCAGCTGCCGGCAGCCGCTAAGTGGCAAAGCCCTGGATATCCTTGCACGGGTGGCAGCTCATGTGGCTCGCGGAGGCGAGACCGACTCTATCGAACCATTGGTCGCCGCGACCCTTTCGGCATCGGCTCCGGTACGCCAGACCATCCTGACAGCCTTGGCCGACCACTGGCCGCGGGGCAAAAAAGTGCACGTGCCTGCACAACGGGTGCAGCAGCTGCTCCAGCGATTTGCTAATTTGGAGACACGATCGCAATTCGCGCTCGTCAGACTCGCCCGGCTCTGGGGTATGGCCGAGCTGGAGAAGTATGCCGCGGATCTGACCGACCGCCTGGCTGCAACGATCGCCGACGACAAAGTGCCTGCAGCCGACAGAATAGCTATCGCACGGGAGCTACTGACTTTGCGACCGGACGATGCGCAGCTCGTTTCCAAGATCGTCGAGCAAGTGTCGCCTATGTTGCCGGCAGAACAAGCCAAGCAGTGGCTGGATATTCTGACCCAGGCCGACGCCCAGCTGGCGGCAGATGCGATCCTGAGCCGGTTGATTGGCTGGACGCCGTCGTTGCGTATGCGCGCTGTGGGTTTGCTGCTGGATCGCCCGGCGTGTGTCGAGCGACTGTTGCAACGACTGGAACGAGGGGATGTGCCGATCGGCGATTTGAGCCTAGACCAGCGTCAGAGGCTGACTAGCTATCCCGATGGTCGCCTGGCGCAACGCGCTCAGCGTCTGCTGGCACGCGGAGGGGCACTGCCCAGTACCGACCGGGCCAAGGTGATCGAGGAGTTGCGTCACGTGGTTTCGCGTCCCGCCGATGGCGAGCGTGGCCAGGTCGTGTTCAAACAGCATTGCGCCAAATGCCACAGCTTTTTCGGCGAAGGGGAGCACATCGGACCCGATCTCACCGGCATGGCGGTGCACACCAAAGAACACCTTCTGACCGAGATCCTCGATCCCAACCGGAGCGTCGAAGGGAATTATCGCATGTACGTACTCGAGCTCAAAAACGGGCAAGTCCTAGCCGGGTTGCTGGGGGCAGAAACACGCACGACGCTGGAGTTGGTAGACGCCGAGGGGCGCAAGCATATCGTGCAACGCGACGATATCGAACAGATCACGGCATCGCCTAAGTCGCTCATGCCCGAGGGTTTCGAGAAACAGCTCAGTGCCGACGACTTGGCTCATTTGTTGGCTTTCCTCACACGACCGCGGCGTTATATCCCCTTGCCATTGGAAAAGGTAGCGACAGTGGTGACGACACGCGGTATGTTTTACGACGAGAACGCCAGCGGCGAGCGACTGGTTTTCGATGATTGGACGCCGAAGCTCGTCGGAGGTGTTCCTTTTCACCTCGTGGATCCCCGCGGCGACCGCGTGCCCAACGCCATCCTGTTATATGCGCCACAGGGCACAATACCGCCCCGCATGCCCAAACAAGTCACGGTGCCGATCCACATGCCGGTGCGAGCACTACACTTTTTGAGCGGAGTCAGCGGTTGGGGCTTTCCCTGGAGCGAAAAGGGGTCGGTTACCATGACCGTTCGCTTGCGCTATGCCGATGGCGTTAGCGAAGACCATGAGCTGTACAACGGCATACACTTTGCCGACTATATCCGGCGCGTGGACGTGCCGGGCTCGCGCTTTGCTTTCGCTGTGCGCGGACGGCAGATGCGCTATTTCGCCATCGAGCCCCGATGCCAGCAAGTGATCGAAGAGCTAGACTTGATCAAAGGACCCGACCAAACCGCACCCGTAATCATGGCGATTACTGTGGAGCGTCCCCAATGAGCACTGGTCGCAAAACCTGAAGCTCCTGGGGCGCTGTTCAGAAACGTTTCGGGCTTGGCCGTGGACACAGTGTGGCACATAAATAGCCGAGCATAGGCGGAAAATCATGCCGAGCTAAAACAAACAGGCTGTGTGCGGGTTGACTTTGGCAGGGTTGTTGGCTTTTTCTGGTCCGGCCTTGGCGTCCACGGACACGGCAGCAGTTCCTTTGTCTGCCTTGTCGGTGCTACCCTTTGCGCTGTTGCTCGTGTGTATAGCGGTAGTCCCTCTCGTAGCCGCGCATTGGTGGCACAGCCATGTGAACAAAGCACTGGTGGCCATGCTCTTTGCGGTGCCTGTCGCCGCGTATTTGCTTTATCTCGGCGAAGAGACGCAGGGCGCCAGCATCCGGGCACTGGCACACGAGCTGCAACAGTATATTTCATTCATCGTGCTGCTGGCCGCCTTGTACACCATTTCGGGGGGAATAGTTGTGACGGGCGATATCCGCGCCACGCCCATGGTCAATACGCTCTTTCTCGCGGCAGGGGCGGTGCTGGCGAACTTGATCGGCACTACCGGTGCCAGCATGTTGCTCATCCGTCCGCTGTTGCAAACGAACAGCGAGAGGCGTAACACGCGGCATACTCCTGTGTTCTTCATTTTCGTGGTGAGCAATCTTGGGGGTGTGCTGACGCCGTTGGGCGACCCGCCGCTGTTTTTGGGCTTCCTCAACGGCGTGGATTTCGATTGGACATTGCGTTTGTGGCCCCAATGGCTCACAGCCAACGGGCTGGTGCTGGCAGTCTTCTTTGTCTGGGACAGCCTGGCCTTCCATCGTGAAAAAGAACGTGACCTGCTTCTCGACAGGGTGCTTATGACACCTTTGCGACTGCGCGGCAAGATCAACCTGCTATTTTTGGTCGGCGTGCTTCTGGCAGTCGTCTTGCAATCGCCGCGACTCGCACACGCTTTGCGCAGTTACTTACCCGAATGGCATTATTGTCCCGACCTGACCCTAACTTGGCCATGGGCTGAACTGATCATGGTCGTCATGGCCATCTTGTCGTGGTTTTTGACGCCACGCTCCCTGCGCGAGGCCAATGCATTCACTTGGTCAGCCATAATCGAGGTGGCTGTGTTGTTTCTGGGCATCTTCGTAACCATGGTGCCGGCCCTCGAAGTGTTGAAGCAAAACGGGCACAGCATGCATCTCACGGAGCCTTGGCAATACTTCTGGCTGACGGGAGCCTTGTCCTCTTTTTTGGACAATGCGCCGACGTACATGACTTTTGCGACGCTGGCAGCCGGACAAGGGGATTTCCGTCAGCTGATGCACGACGCGCCGTTGTTGCTGGCCGCTGTCAGCTGTGGCGCCGTTTTTATGGGCGCCAATACCTACATCGGCAACGGACCCAACTTCATGGTGAAGGCTATCGCAGAAGAGCGCGGTTACAGCATGCCTTCTTTCTTCGGGTATATGCTTTACTCCGGTGCCATCCTTTTGCCCATCTTTTTCATTATCACGATCGTATTCTTTTGATTTATTGCGATGGCAGCTGACCTCGACGGCCGCGCAGAGACGCTCGAAGTGTATTCCAGGTCCACTCGATGCAAATCGCCGGCGAGCGGAAACAAAGGTAAGCGGCGCTTCCAGTCAATGTCTACGATTGCCGAGCTGGGATAGGCTGAGCGCTGTTCGCTTTGGAATTGTAACGTTTTTGTCCCTCCTCTTTGGGAATCTTGCGCAAAAAGGCAGGGTCAATGTCGTACCAGGCACCATCTTGAAAATCCACGATGCACTTGTTGTTCATGTTGACCGTGACCACTCGCCCGACGATGCCTTCGAAGCGCTTCAATTCCGGTCGCGAAGAATCCGCTTCGACGAATTGATCGGTCCACTCTTGCTTGAGACGCAGATTCAGATTCCAATCCATTGCCAAGTCTCCTTCCCCCGTCTCGGCGCCTGACGCGCCACCCACAACGCGCCCGCCACGGTCCTGTGCGATGATTGGCCTTAGCGAAAGTGGGGCTAGTCGGCAAGTTATGCCTGTCGGCTGGTCCGCCTCGCGGCACCAGGTGATTTTTACGAGCACATTTCGCGTTATCGTCACAGGACGGTTGACTTCCTACTGGGACTCCTATACAATGGAGCCGCGGTAATACTTAGTTTTATCAACACCGGTGCTCAATCCTGGCTGCGGTGTTATGTCGGGACTTGCCAGTGGCGTATCCGCGCATTAGGAGCAAAGGAGTATCGAAATGGTCAAATTTAGCATCCGAGAGGCTTCGAGAAAAGGTTTTACTTTGATTGAACTTCTTGTCGTCATCGCCATCATCTCGGTCCTCATGGGATTGTTGTTGCCGGCGGTGCAAAAGGTTCGTGAAGCAGCCAACAGGTCCAAGTGCATGAACAACTTACGTCAGATCGGTCTGGCACTGCATATGTACCATGATGCGCATCGTGTATTCCCTCCTGGCTATATCAGCCGGTTGCTTCCAGATGGCACAGAAGCTGGTCCAGGATGGGGATGGCTGGCACATTGCTTGCCTTTCGTAGAGGAAGAAAACCTCTATCGGGCGATAGATTTTCGGGTAGGAATTGTTGACCCACGCCATGCTTGGGCACGAACCCGAAAAATCGGCCTTTTCATGTGCCCCAGTGACAACGACGTCAATCTGATTGACATTCGCGATCATGATGGTAACGTGATAACCCAGGCGGCTCCGAGCAATTACATCGGTGTCTTTGGATATGGGGAGATGGAACTGCCTGGCGACGGGCCATTTTATCGTAACAGTCGTACTCGTATGGCTGACGTTGTGGACGGCACCAGCAGCACGCTGTTCGTGGGCGAGCGCAGCCGGTGGAAGTTAGCCGATGCGACCTGGGTTGGGGCCGTGCCGGAATCCGCACTATGGTCAAATGTTCCAACTGCCGGTCATCCCCATGAGCACGCTTCAGCCGCCTACGTGTTGGGACATGCTGGTGAGGAAGGAGAAATCCACACTCCGAACTTCCAGCCACCGCATCCCGGCGATTTCCACAGCCCGCACCCTCACGGTGGGAATTTCCTTTACGGCGACGGATCCGTTCGGTTCCTCAAGGATTCGATAGATCCGCTGATCTTCCGCGCTCTGGTCAGCATCAAGGGCGGAGAAGTAATTCCGGAAGACTATTGACGATTTGCAGAAAAAGCGTTTGCCGACCTGACGCGACAGGTTGTCTCCTTTGTGCCGAGTGTTAGCGGGCATGTTGCCCGCTTTTTTATTTCCGACTTGTGCTTCTTTACCAGGGTCGCAAGGTTTCACAGAAAACCTTGACAAGTCCACGGCAGTCGGTTATCAGATGGTAAAAAGCGGTCGCCGCGGAGGGTGCTGGTATGCCAGTTGCGGCGCAGCCAGGATTAGGGCCGGAAGTTACGGGGTGTGAATTTCGCACTGGCGCTCCCCCGAGTCTCGCGGTGATGCATTTGGATTGGGGAAACAGAGCGCGCCAGAGTCGTTACTGGCATTTGCCCAATGGGGTAGTCCTTTCTTCTCGTCCTCCGCAAGTATTCGGCATAGACATTTTGCGCGAGGACGCCGATCGCTACCGAGTCTGGGTCGTATGGGATGACAGTGTTTTTGGCTGGCAATCCCTGAGCAGACAGCAGATTTCGGAAACGGACTTGGGTGACTTGCTTTTTGAACTTGGCACAGATTTGGAGCTGCTTTTGAGCCAGCCGATTGCGCGCTGTGTTAAGGCCTCTTGAAGCGTGAATTCCCCTCAAGCACTACCCGATCTGGCCACCCCTTCATCTTCCTTACCGTGTGGAAAAGAGCACGCCGCGAAAGGCAT
Organism: Gemmataceae bacterium; assembly: GCA_040289265.1. Taxonomy (GTDB): domain Bacteria; phylum Planctomycetota; class Planctomycetia; order Gemmatales; family HRBIN36; genus PSKW01. The sequence goes on along the minus strand of PSKW01000001.1, from coordinate 548,746 downwards.
TACCGATGCGATCGAGGATTTGCACCGCGTGGAAACGTTGGGACCGTATAGGATTCAGATCGAGGACTGCGGGCAAGATGAGCAAGCCGAGCTGATGTGTCACGCTGCCCAGGGCAAGAGGATACAGTTTACGTATGCAGACGCCAGTGCGGCGCGCGCTCGTTATCGGTTGCAATCTAATGTGCTCACGTTGACGGCACGCACGTGTCAGGGACGATTGGTAGGTCTGGCGCGGCTAGCTTCGAAGTTGGTTTATTGGCGCGGCATGGCTACACCTGCCGCCTACTTCTTCGACCGGGTGGTACATCCCGATCACCGGCGGCAAGGGCTTGGCCGAGCTTTGTTGCGCGCGCAGCTAGCTCTCGCCCGCAGCGTGCCTTTGTGCTATGCGCTGGTGCTCGAGGACAACACGGTCAATCGCCGGGTGCTAGAGGCGCAAGGCCTGGTGTGCTTCCGGAGGCCATTGACTTATTTCGCGATCGTAACGCGCTGGTGTCGGCGGCAAGGCAGGCTCGCGCTGGCAATGACGACGGACGAGGCAGGGACACAGCTCGAAGCATGCTTGAAGTCGGATAGCTTGTTTTTGGACTCCATCGCCCGTGCCGGTGATTGGATCATTTATCTTCCTGGCTGGGCAGGGCAGGTCGAAGCCGGCGCAGCGATATATGAGCTGGCACCGCGGCGTCTTGCGCACGCGCCGTGGTATCTACGAGGTGCCATGCGCTGGCTACCTGGTCTGCCCCGCTGGGGTGAGCTTTGGAAAGTTTGGCTGATCAGCCATCTGTGGGCTGCTGGCCCGAAACATGTAACGCGCTTGGTCCATTCGCTGGGCGCTTTCGCCTATCGCCGCGGGGTGCACCTGCTGATCGTTCCACTGGAGCCTATGGACCCCTGTTGGTCTGCTGTGCGGGCACTGGCCGTGGATCGTTGGCCTATCATGCCACTGCGTGCCTGCTTTTATTACCGATCCGAAGTGCCCTTGGGAGCGGCTGCAGCGCTGGGCGCCGTACGTGTCAGTGGCCGCGATCATTGAGTACAGTCGCAAACATGTCTTCGCCTGTCCGAGCCGTAGAATAAGCGGTAACACCGGACTGTGCGAGAAGCCGGCAGTAGCAGTAGTGCTTACGATCGCTCGACGGATAGTTACCAGAGCCAATAACGAGACGACAGGACGAGAGTATGCCGTCAACGGGCACCGACACCGGAGACAAAAAGGGCACGCCTGCGCCTAAAGGAATCAGCTATCGAGACGCCGGTGTCAACCTGGATATTTACGAACGGACGTTGCAGGCGATCGAGCCCCTGGTGCGCAGAACCTATTCGCCGCGCGTGTTACAGGGCTTCGGCGGCTTTGCTAGTCTGTTTACCTTGGATTACAACCAGCGGCTTTTTGCCCGCAATTATCGCAAGCCTGTATTGGTGGCGTGCACCGACGGTGTGGGGACCAAACTCAAAGTGGCGACCATGACCGGCCGCCATGATACTGTGGGCATTGACCTTGTCGCCATGTCGGTGAACGACTGTTTGTGCACTGGGGGCGAGCCGTTGTTGTTCCTCGACTACTTGGCCATGGCCGAAGACGATCCGACCCTGGCCCGGCAAATCGTCAAAGGGATAAGTGACGGCTGTCTGGAAGCCGAGTGTTCGCTGGTCGGTGGGGAGACCGCCATTATGCCCGGCTTTTACCCGCCGGGAGAGTACGACTTGGCCGGCTTTTGTGTGGGCGTGGTGGAGAAAAACCGCATCGTGGATGGCCGCACCATTCGGCCCGGCGATGTCGTGCTGGGACTGGCTAGTTCAGGATTGCACTCCAATGGCTATAGCTTGGCGCGCAAAATCGTTTTCGAGCGTGCCAAACTCGATGTGGATCGGTACGTCCCCGAGTTGCAGCAAACGGTCGGGGAAGCCTTGCTCGAGCCGACGCGTATATATGTCCGACCCATCAAGCACGTGCTCAGCCATTACACAGCCAAGCGCGTAGTGCGAGGCATGGCACATATCACAGGCGGCGGTCTCGTGGACAATGTCCCACGGATCCTACCTCGAGGTTGCCAGGTTCGGCTGCGCCGTGGTACATGGCCGGTGCCGCCTGTCTTTCAATGGTTGCAAGCGCTGGGCCAAGTCGAGCAGTCGGAAATGGAGCGGGTCTTCAATGTGGGGATCGGCTTTGTCCTGATCGTCAGTCCCTACTATGCGCAAAGCATCCAGCGCCAGCTCCTGGAGGACCGCGTGCCCTGTTATTTCATCGGCGAGGTGGAAGCTGGCGATGCTGGGGTAATCCTCGAGAGCTAACATATGGCAGGCCAGGCAGCGGAACGAGCTTGTAGCCATAAAACCTTGCGGGTCCGCGGGCGTCATTATGCCACCGGACAAATGGTGGACGTTGTCTGCACTGGAGAGACGGTCTGCTCTGTGGAAGCTCCTTGTGGACGCCCAGATGTGGCAGGGGCATGGGTGGCGCCTGCACTTTGGGACGTCCAGATCAATGGCGCCTGCGGGCATGACTTTAGCATGCCGGGCCTGACACCGGACAAGGTCGAGTCCGTGATCCGCTACGCGTACCGGCACGGGGTCGCGCGCTTTTTGGCGACGGTAATCACCGGGCCGCCGAAAACAACCGAGGCCAGTTTGCAATGCTTAGCCCGGTGCGTGCAGATGGGTAGGCAATGGGGCCAGTCACTTTTGGGCATCCACCTGGAAGGGCCTTGGATCTCGGCTGAGGACGGGCCTCGCGGCGCGCACTGTGCGCGTTATGTGCGGCCCCCGTCGTGGGACGAGTTTCAGCATCTGCAGGACTGTGCTTCCGGCCTCATCCGTATGGTGACGCTAGCGCCCGAGTTGCCCGGCGGCTTGGAATTCATCGAGAAGCTGCACCAAGCTGGGATCGTGGTAGCTCTGGGTCATACGGCGGCGAGTTCGGCGTGCATCGCCGCAGCTTGCCGTGCCGGCGCTCGACTGAGTACGCACCTCGGTAACGGGTGCCACGCTCTTTTGCCGCGGCACGACAATTATTTCCTGGCCCAGCTCGCTTGCGACGATCTATGGGCTAGTATCATTACCGACGGCCATCACCTGCCGCCGGCACTGATCCGAATCATGGTCCGCGTCAAGGGACCGGAACGTTTGCTCATTACCAGCGATGCCAGTGGCCTGGCCGGGTGTCCTCCCGGCACATATAGGCACTGGGGTACAGAGGTCGAGGTCCGTGCCAATGGCCAAGTGGTATTATCGGGTACGCCTTATTTGGCAGGCTCATCGGTCCTGACCGATGCCTGTGTGTGGCACCTGGCCAGCTTGGGCGAGGTAACTTTGACCCGAGCACTGGACATGGCGTCGCAGCAGCCTGCTAGGTTACTCGGCTTGCCTGAACCAGGCCTATATGCAGGAGCCCCTGGCGACCTGATCCTCTACGAGTGCAGTCCCGAAGACGGCCTACGTGTGGTCGCCACTGTTGTCGGCGGAGAAATAACATGGCGGGTTACGTGATGTTCGATGTGCGCCGACGACTGGGCATAGGCTGGATACGCTGGGTCATTGTCGTCTCCATAGCTTATGTAGGGGTGGTCATTATGCTCAGCTTGTTGGAAAACTGGCTGGTTTACCATCCTTGTCCGGCGACAGCCCACTGGCGGCCCCCGGAAGGACTCGAAGTCCAAGATGTGTGGCTAGCTCTACCGACGGGCGAGCGTATCCACGGTTGGTGGGCTCCTCGGTCCCAGGCACGCTGGGCGGTGCTGTATTTGCACGGCAACGCGGGTAATCTGAGCCATCGGCAGCCGGCTATCCGCGCTTGGCATGCTCATGCGCAGGCCAGTGTGCTCATAGTGGACTATCCCGGTTACGGTCGCAGCTCAGGCAAGCCGAGCGAATCGGCCTGTTACGACACCGGCCGCGCCGGCTACCGATGGTTGGTAGGCGAGGCCGGCATAGCGCCCGAGCAAGTGATTTTGTTCGGCAAATCATTGGGGGGCGCTATCGCCGCGCATGTGGCCATGGAGCACCCTCACAAAGCTTTGGTGCTACACAGTACGTTCACTTCGCTTCCAGACATTGCCCAGGAAATGTTTCCTATCTTGCCGGCGCGCTGGTTGGTGCGGCACCGCATGAACACTTTGGAAAAAGTCGAGCGCTACGAAGGACTGCTGTACATAGCGCACGGCGACCGCGATGCCATTGTCCCGTTCCATCACGGCGAGCGTCTTTATGTGGCAGCCGCCCGCTGCCAACGCAAATATTTCCAGCGGCTGACGGGCGCAGATCATAACGATCCCAGCGGTCCGGAGTTTTTCAGCGGCGTGCGCGCTTTTCTGGAGGTGTTGGCAGGGACGCCGAGCACTGGTAGTCCATAGGCCCGTCCAGCGGACGTTCAGTCGCCAACCAGCGGGCGGCGCCACACCTCGTAGGCGCCCACGGCTTCCCAGCGCTCGAAATCCGCATCCGCCAGGGCACGCAAGGCAGGCCAATCGCCGCGGTGCACGATGGCATAGCGCACGGCAAGCCCGTCCAGGATGGCGCCGAGCTGCTCCCTGGAAACGTATTCTGGCAAATCAGGCCAGACGGAGGAGCCGAACAAACGGAACAGTTCCGTCTGGCCACGGCGAAACTGCCCCGGCGCCAAACCTTCCAAAATCAGATTTGCCAGGTAACGCTTTTTCCCTTCCGCCTCGCGTCCTGAGCGGATGGCGAACGGCAGCGTATACAAGGTGCGCGTTTGGACGAAGCGGAAGCGCCGATCGTAAGGCGCCAGCGCGTTGACCACGGCGTCGCGGCACAACAGTCGGACACGCGATGTGGCTACTTCTTTGTCTGCAAGAAGTTTATCGGCTATTTCTCGTAGATCCTCGGGCATCTTGCGCAGGTTTTCGGCAGCCCGCGGCTCGCACCCTAGACCCAGATAATTGTTATGGACCGGATCCCAGACGTAGATACCAGGGATGAATGCGCTGACGGCGATCAGGAGCGCCGCCGTGGCTAGCGCAGCGATCTCGTCGGCACTGACGGACCGACCGCACCGTGACCGATGTCGCAAGTCGGTTACTACGCCGCCTCCCCAGGCGGCGACGGAACTTATGCGCAAAGCTACAAATCTAGCGGCGAGCGCAGTAAAGACTCCCAGCCCCGCCGCTACGGGGTAGAGCCACAAAACGCGAAAATAAGTCCAGTAGGACGTCAGGTACTGGGCCACGACATCGTACGCTAGAGGATTGCAGAAAAGGAGTGTAAGTATGCCGGGATAGAGCACCGAGTAAGCGCGGGCATTGACGCAAGGGAGACCTGTCGCCAGCCAGGGCAACAAGAACAACCACACTACCTCGACAGTGCCTTCACCAGCGTAGGACCCGAGCGTAGCGAACCAATAGCGCCAATTGAACCAACCATAGCCGGCGCTGACGATCGGGTCCTGGAGTACCTCTGTGTACATGAGCGTTCCGATGAGCCCACAAGGTAGGCAGCCTAGAACGACTGCCGCTGCCAGACCCGAACGCGCCGGTTTGGCTACTAAGAAGAGCGCGCTTCCCAGGCTCGCTAGCAGCATCGGCAGTAAGAATACAGCCGAGGAACTCATGACAAGCCCAGCGCACCCGCAGGCGACCGAGCTTGCCCAAGTCCCGCGGGTAGCGTCCCTGGCGCTACGCAGTAACAGAGTGGCCACAAGTGGCACAGCAATATGTCCTAGCGCAGCCTTGCCCTGCCAGATGCGTGTCAACAGATAATTGGAAAGGGCACTGTGGCTGGAAATGCCCCACACTGCATAGGTCGCTAAGCCTAAAATCGCATACGGCACCCAGCGTCGCGGCAATAGCTCCTCCAACAGCAGCCAATAGGCCAGGTAAGCCAGTGGCACGAGTAGCGCCGGCAGGACCGTGTGGAAGAGGATCTGCGGCGGCAATCCGCTGACATAGCAAAGGACCGCTCCTGCCAACTCCCAGGCAAGCAATCGGCTATGAGCCGGTATAGCGAACCCCTCGCGGTGGCTCGGCTCTTGTTCGTTGAGATAGGCCCCTTCCAAAAAGTCCAGAGCAGCCGATAGCGAATAGACATCGTCCCAGTCCGGGCGGTCCATGACTACCGCGCTCACCGTTTGCAACGACACAAAGCCTATTGCCGCCCATGTAGCCATCCGACTGGCAGGTCTTCGGTCGGCTGCAACGATCGGACTGTACCAGCTACGGCGGCAAAAAGCGGCCAGCAACCAAGCAACGATCCACAGGCCGAATAAAATACAGCCGACAACGAGCGCCGTTGCTTCGTCCACGGAGTACTGCGGAGCTGGGCGCTGCAACCATCTGACAATGAGTACAGCGAGCACCGCAGGTGCCCCCGCAGCACATGCCCAAGCTGGCAGGTGATACCACGGCCAGCCGTTGCATGCTGCGGCCTGCTCTGCTGCGACCGTCGCATCCCCGTTGTCTGGGGCCGCGGACGACCCCGGCTGCCTGGCAGCGCCGGACAGGGCGGTGCCTCCTGTCCGAGCAAGCCAGCTTAGGACGATGCCAATGACAGTCCATAAAAACCACACAAATAGAAGGCACCAAAGAAACGTGTTCAGGCGCCATCGAAACCACAGTGCCGGCCATGCTGTCGAACCGAAGACTGCGAGAGACCAGATGCAGCCGTAGGCTATTCGGTCGCGCATCCTAGTCCGCACCGGCCCGACCACCCCGCACCAAATCCAGCCGGGTACGAGAAAGGCGAGCACCCCCAAAGTCAAGCCCGGCAGCCCATGCAAAAGCAGTTCGATGTCGCTTTTGAGCATATGCTGGTGTATCCACATCTGTCAGGCTCGAGACTGGTCCGCCTAATTTTCTTTTTTATGCTATGGACATGGCGATCCGACTCGTTCAGCTTTGCCTGGAGTGGTGGCCTGGCAGGTAGCGGAGCGGTGCTAGCGCTTTTCGCAGCGGCAAAAGTTTTCCGCCAGGCTGCCCTAGTCGGGCGAGCTCGGCAGGGGACGCTCGTCGTGCCAATTTGGTCAACGCTCGCATCAGGTGGTGCTTTGTGCTCTTGTCGCGGCAAAGGTTCGGCGCTCGGCGTGTGACTCAGAAGGCCGGAGGCTGCTCGCGCACGAGCTGATTGGCCAATGCCAGTGAATCCAACGTACCTGCGTCGGTCCAATACCCCTGCAATACAGAATACCCTAGCCTTCCCTGGCGCAGGTAATGTTGGTTGACGTCGGTGATTTCCAGTTCGTTGCGCCAACTGGGCTTGAGTCCTTTGATGACCTGAAAGACGTCGGGTGGGTAGATGTACACGCCTGCGACTGCGAACTGGCTTTTAGGCTGCTGCGGTTTTTCCTCGATGCTCAGGATTCGGCCTTCGCGGAGCTCGGCGACGCCGTAACGACTCGGGTCGGGCACCTGCTTGAGTGCGATCCAGGCATAATCGGGGTACCGCGCGGCATCGGCCAAGAGCACATGCAAGGAATCGAAAAAGATATTGTCGCCCAGGATGACCACGCAGCGACAATCGCGACAAAATAGTTCGGCCAGTCCCAGTGCCTGGGCGATGCCGCCGGCTTCGTCTTGGACCCGATACGTCAAATTGCACCCGTGGTCCCGGCCCGATCCGAGCAACTCGACGAAGTCCCCCATATGCTCGGTACCGGACACCAAGAGGATCTCGCGGATGCCGGCCCCGACTAGCTTTTTGATCGGATAATACACCATGGGAAAAGGCCCGACCGGCAGGAGGTGTTTATTGGTCACTTTGGTCAGTTCTCCCAAGCGGGTTCCTTTGCCGCCTGCCAAGACGACACCGCGCCAGGATTGCATCGGTCATGTCCTCCTGTGTCCGGCTGCGACTGGTTATGAGGGCCAGTTGCTGTCCGCTCGAGCCTATGTGCGCTTGGGCCACATAGCGGCGTGCCAAAAATGACGGTGGCACGACTGCAATAGCCGTGCCACGGGTGCAGTAGCTTGCTTGTGCATATAACAGGCCGGCTACGGCTGAGTGAAACCCGCCTGGTTGCGTTCACGCCGTCAGAGCGACCACGGCGCCCGCATTTTGGGCGTAACGTAGGCGTTGGCCTCGTCGTCGCCGACGAACTGTTCCCGGACGGGATCCCAGCGCAGTTTGCGACCGACCCGCATAGCGATGTTGTTCAAGTGGCATAGGCTCGCGGTGCGGTGGCCTGCTTCGGCCGGAGCAAAAGGCTGCTTGCGACTTTTCACCGCGTCGAGGAAGTTACGCACGTGGTTCGGCGTGCGCCCCAATTGTACCTGCAGTTTTTCCGGATTCACTTTGAGCAACGAAGCCGGTTCGGCTTCGAGCTTGCAACCGTGGACGTGGATAAAGACCCAGCCTTCGGTTCCCTCGAATTTGACTCCACGCGGCTGCTGCGTCGAGCCGATCAATTTGACGCCGTTGGCGAAGGTGTTGACGAATTCGTAGTCCCAAAAGACGTCATAGAGACTGTCGGCGTTGCAAACGCCTCGGGCTTCGATCTCGACCGGGCCGGTGTCTTCCAAGCCGGCACCCAAAAGACCGAGGTCCATGACATGGGCACCGCGATCGGTCATTTCTCCGCCGCCGTAGGCCAAGACGAAGCGCCACCAGAAATGGCAGCGCTTGGAAGTGTAGGGCGCCTGAGGAGCCGGGCCCAGCCAGAAATCGTAGTCGAAACCATCGGGCACCGGCTCGGTCGGCGGCATCCCGCGCAAGGCACGTGCCTGCTTATGGTGATCCTCGTCGCAGGGCAGATGCACGCGTAGCGTATGGACCTTGCCGATCAAACCGCTGCGCACGATTTCACAGGCGAAGCGACCCTTGGGGTTGGAGCGCTCATGGCTGCCGGTCTGGAGGATGCGGCCGTTTTCTTGCACAGCCTTGCACAGAGCGCGCCCTTCGCCGATCGAATTGGTGAGGGGTTTTTCGCAATAAATATCCTTGCGAGCACGGGCAGCCGCGATGCTGGTCAGGGCGTGCCAGTGGTCCGGAGTAGCCACCACGACCGCATCTATGTCCGGACGCGCTACCAATTGCCGGAAATCTTTGTACACGGCACAATCTTTGGTGCCGTAGCGTTTGTTCACGAGCTCTTGTGCCTGATGCAAATGCCTTTGGTCCACATCGCACACAGCCAGGATTTGCGTGTCTTTTTCGGCTAGGAACATATTGATCAGCCCTCGACCGCGACCACCGGTGCCGATAAAGCCGAGGGTGATGCGGTCGGAGGCGGCTGTGCGCTGGCCGGTGCCGAGTGCCGTCGCTGGCACGAACAAGGGCACCGTCAGACCCAACGCCGCCGTTGTCGTCTTGCCCAAAAACTCCCGCCGAGTCGGTCTTCGCGTCATGGGTTGTTCCTTTCCCTTGCCTTTTTCGAGGCGCACCTCGGAGCGCCACCCGCTGTTTCCCCCTGAAGGTGTACCGAGCCTGTCCTGTGGTCGGCACACCCCCCATTTTAAGCGGTATGTTCCAGAGTGCCAAGCAAAAAGTAGCGTGTTCCACTACCCCGCTCCCGCTGGGTTCGTGAAAATAGAAGCAGTTGCAGATGGCGCTGGACCTTGGACGGAAGTAAAGACGATGACCGGAGACAGTCGGCAGTTTTTGCGGCGGGTGGTACAAAGTGGGATCGTGCCGGTGGCCGATCTGGAGTCCTGGCTAGGGACGCGGCCTGAACTGCTGACGCTGCCGCCGCAGGACCTGGCACGGGAGTTGGTTCGGACAGGATGGCTCACGCGCTTCCAGGCCCAGCAAGTGCTAGCTGGACGGCAAAACAGTCTGATCCTGGCAGGCTATGAGATTTTGGCGCCGATCGCACGCGGGGGTATGGCACTGGTCCTGCTCGCCCAAGCCAGGCAATCGCGCCAGCTGGTGACCTTGAAGCTCCTGCCGCGCTCGCAGGCCTCCACAGGCAAATGCGCGCGGCTCCAGCACGAAGCGGCTATTTTGCAAAGCCTCCAGATGGATGGTATCCCGCGCTTCTTGGAAGCAGGTAGCGCGCGCGGCGCTTCGTACCTGGCCATGGAATATATCCGCGGACAAAACCTCCACAGGATCGTGCGCGACCGAGGTCCGCTGGCCTGGCCCGAGGCCTGTCGTATTTTTGCCCACGTGGCGCGTATCATGGCGCACTTGCATGGTCAGGGCATCGTCCATCGCGACCTCAAGCCGGCCAACATACTGTGCGAAGTTTCGGGCAAGGTCTATGTGATTGATTTCGGCCTGGCCTTGTACAAAGGCCGTGAACCGCTGGAAGGCAACGCGCGGCGTATCGTGGGCACCTGGGATTATGTGGCTCCGGAGCAAACATACGACTCCAGGCACGTCACCGCGGCTGCCGATGCTTACAGCTTAGGCGCGTCGCTGTTTTTTGCCTTGACCGGTCAGGCGCCCTTCGCGGTCGCTGACCGCTTGCAAAAAATCGAGCTACACAGGCATTGGCAGCCTCCCTCGCCGGGGGTGTTTTTGACTTCTTTGCCCGTGCAACTCAACCGCTTGATCGAAATGTTGATGGCAAAAGATCCCCAGTCACGGCTCCAAGACCTGTCCTCGGTAGCTCGAGAATTACAGAGGCTCTCGCAGGCGTCGTGACGCCTCTTGTGGCTCGGTGGCCGAGCGCTGTTGGCCGCGGGCACGTTTGCGCTCGGGCACTACTAGATGCAAAAGCTGCAGGACGAGATAGACGGCGAGGAGCAAAGGTATTCCGTACCATAGCGCCGGTAGCAAAGCCCCCATAAACAGGAGTGCCAGGCAGGCCAGCAACGTCAGGCAACCTGCTACCGTCATACGGCTCTTGAAAGCGGCTCGTTCGTCCCAATCTTCCTCGTAAAGTGCGATGGCTTTTTTACGTTGGGCGCTGCGCAAGATGGCCTCGCCTAATTCCACGGAGCGAATGACATGCTCCCAGTCGGCACCGACGAACTGGTGGGGAATATCGCCGGGCGCAGTCCGACCGGTCGTCTTGCTTTTCTCGGAAGCGCTCGCCCCACGATCGTCCTGGCTCTCTTGGGGCACCTGTCGAAGAGCGCGGAACTGCTCGGCGATGGCGACTGCCAGCACCTGCGGGGTAGCGGTCGCAGGGTACTGGACCGAAAAAGTTTCTGTCCTTGTGCGGGTGGTCAGCGAAGCTGGTTGCGCCGCAAAGGAGGGGGCTTGTAACGTCACCTGTCCGGCGCCAGTAGCAACTTCGACACTGAACGCCGGCCGCTCGCTCGCTGTCAACAGCAGTTGGAACAACCCGCCTCGCTGGTAGCGCCCGGATACGGTACAGGGAAGTGCCAACGTACCGGATGCGTAGTCAGCCAGTGCGTGGACCTCGGCCACGCTACCGCTGCAGGCAAGGAGGAAAGAGCAGCATTGGTACAGTGCCTCCACTGGGGAAGTAGCCAGCGGGTCGGCGTCGTTGAGCGCGTAGGCCAGCGCCACGTGGCGTAAACTGTCCCTGGGCCAAGCCCTAAGCTGTCGAAGCAGCGTTTGCACTCCGGGGTGCAGAACTATGGGCGCCAGGCAAACGCACATCCTCCTAGCGTCTTCCACCGCCAGGGTAACTTCGTAGCAAACCTCGGGGACCAGCTCCGGGGGAAAAAGGCAAATCGCGTGTTTTTCCGCTTGCAACGCACGGCGGAGCGTAGCCGCGCGATGAGCCAAATCTTCTGCGACTAAAACCACATCGGCTTCGGGCAAGGCCAACGCCGACTCCAAATCGCGTGTCGAAAAACGGGGTATGCCGACATCGGACACAAGCGTGGTCGCTTTTTCCGGGCCAGCATAAGCCACGAAGCTAAAGTCTTCGCACTGCAAAAGCTCTTTGGCCAGGGCCAATCCTGTCGGATCCGCCCCGGCGATCACTAGTCCTAGCCTGCGCTCCATGTCGGCATTGTACTAGCGTCAGGCGATGCAATGCCGCTTCGATATGGTTGCGGTCCCGCTGGGCAATTGTCCGGTGCGTATACTTTCTCTGTGAAAGGAAGCACCTGTTCCGCGGCGGAAACGCCTATGGAAAACGCTGGACATAAAAGGTGGAAGCCATGTCGCAGTCCGCTCGGCACGATGCGGGTCGGGAGGACGTTTTTCCGACGCCCTTGGTGGAAGCGATACTTCTTTACTGCCGTCTGCATCTGCCGTGGGTGCACTTGACGACAGCCGTTTGGCAGCAGCACTTGCGGCGCATGTATGAACGCAGTCAGCGCCATCAGGCGTCGGCTCCTGGCGCTTTCCTGCGCCGGCTTTTTGCCTTGGATGCCTACTTGGTGGCAGGCCTGCTGGAGCGTCAGCCGGAGGCCTGGCAGGTGCTGTTCGCACTGCGCATGGAGTCGGGCGGCCGGCTGCTCGTGGATGCACTGCGTGCCCAAGCGCTGCGGCTCTACCCCCGCGACCGGGAAAAACAGGAGTCCGCGGTGCAGGAATTCTGGAGCCATTTGCTCGTCGCACCCGAGCCAGGCGGGCAACCTATCCTCATGCGCTATGACGGACTGCGTCCGCTCCTTCCTTGGTTGGTGCGAGTCTTCCACAACCTTGAAGTGAGCCGATTGCGAGCTCCCTATGTGCGCTGGGAAGATCTGCCCGATAGCGAATGGCTGCCGGCGCCCGTCCACGAGGACCAGCCCGTATGGCGGGAAACCTTTCACCAGGCTGTGCGCGAGTGGGTAGCGTCTCTGGGAGAACGCGACCTGTTACTGTTGGGACTTTTGTTCCGCTACCAGATTAGTCAGCGACGGGCTGCCGAATTGTTGGGCGTGCACGAGGGAACTGTCTCGCGGCAAGTCGCGCGCTTGCGCGAGCATGCCCATCGTGTCCTTGAGCAACGATTGGCTCGAGCCGGATGGAGCGGCGAAGACGTTACCCCGTTGATCCTTGCAGAAATGGCGGGGGTTTTGCTCGAGGAGCCGGCTCTGACTGCCGAGGCACTGGCGGCCATCTTCCAACGATTGCGTCGCCAGCCGTTTCCAGCGCCGCGCGGGCCATGACCCCATCAGGTGCTGACGGTCCAAAAGCGGCGATGAGAGCACGCAGCGGAGCCCCGGGGGTAGGTTTTCCACCGAAGACGTCCGCGGCGACGGTGCATATATTGACACAAGCGGCCACCCGAAGCCTTCCGACTCCCATCGCAAAGTCAGACTGCGTGCCGGTATCGGCGCACGAGGGCGGAGACCATTCCATGGACGAACACATAGCCGCGACACCGACTGGAAGCCAACCGACCGGCCTGGACGCGCCTCTGCCGGGCGTAGTGGGCCAGAGCCAGGCCATGCGCAAAGTGTATCGTTTGACGCGGCTGGTCGCTCCCACGCGTGCCAGCGTCCTTTTGATCGGCGAAACGGGTACCGGCAAAGAGTTGATCGCTCGGGCCATCCATCAGCTCAGTCCGCGCAACGACGGTCCGTTCGTGCGCGTCAACTGCGGAGCGCTCAGCGAGAGCCTGCTGGAAAGCGAATTGTTCGGTCACGTGCGCGGCGCCTTCACAGGTGCCGTGGAAAACCGCACCGGTCGTTTCGAAGCAGCCCACACCGGCACCATCTTTTTGGACGAAATCTCCAGCATGAGCCCCAAACTCCAGGTGAAGCTCTTGCGGGTGTTGCAGGAACACGAATTCGAGCGTGTCGGGGAAAGCAAAACCATTCGCGTGGATACGCGCGTCATCGCCGCCACCAATCAGTTCCTCGAAGAAGAAGTGGAAGCCGGCCGGTTCCGCGACGATCTCTATTATCGGCTCAATGTCGTGCCCATGTACTTGCCCCCGTTGCGGGAGCGGCGCGAGGATATTCCCTCGTTGGCAGAGTTCTTCCTGCAGCGCTATGTCCAGGAGAACAACAAACCGATCCGTGGCTTCGGGCCGGGTGCTCTCGATGTGCTCATGGAACACGACTGGCCCGGCAACGTACGCGAGCTGGAAAACGATATCGAACGAGCAGTGGTTTTGTGCCAGGGGGAGGTCATCACGACGGATATGCTCGTGGCGCAGATCCGCGACGAGCGGCGTTTGCGACTGCCTCGCCGGCGTGGCCTCGACCTCGACAGTATGATCCAGAAACTGGTACGACTGGGTTTGCAGATGTACCGCTCCGAATCCGAGCCGCAGCTGTACGAGCGGCTGGTCAGCGCCTTGGAGCGGGAGCTGATCCAGCAGGTGCTCGCGGCATGCGATCAGGTGCAAATCAAAGCTGCTGCGCTTTTGGGCATCAATCGCAACACGCTCCACAAAAAAATGCAGGAGTTCGGCATGCTCAGAGCGCGCGGCGAGCACGATAGCCCCTGAGTGGACGTCGGCTAGCGCCCACCCGGACCCGGCCCGATGCAAGCGTGAGCAGCCCTAACGGTGGGAAAAGAGGGCATAAAATAGCTTGGCAAAGTTCGATCCGGGCGCCCGGATCGTCTGCCCATGGATTATGGGACTGCCATGGTTATAGATCGCGTGACGATTTTTTGTTTCGGCGCCAGTTATGCAGTGGCGCTCTTTTTGGAAGTGCTGGAGCGTCTGCGCCCGCAAAGCATCTGGCGCTGGCTCAAGCTGGTCGCAGGTGGGGCCGGGTTGTTCGCCCACACCCTGTACCTTTATTTCCACGCGCTGGATGTACCAGGCGGCACCAATACGTTGCTCGCTCTGTCTTGGATCGTAGCGATTTTTTATTTGTACGGCGTACTGCATTATCCGCGCAGCGCTTGGGGCTTGTTCGTGGCGCCGCTCGTGACCGGCTTGGTGCTTTTGGCAGCCGTGGGCAAAAGTACGGCCACAGCTCCTGCACTGAGTGAGTTGTCGTGGCAGGAGGGGCAGCGGTTGTGGATAGTACTTCATGTCGGCTTGCTGGTCCTGGCTGCCGTAGGCCTGAGTGTTTCTTTTGTCGCCAGCGTCATGTACTTGGTGCAAGCGTCTCGCTTACGCCGTAAAGTCCCGCCCGATCGAGGCGTGCCTATATTCAATTTGGAACGGCTCGAGCGTATGAGCCGCCGCGGCGTGCTCTGGGCTTTTCCCATGCTCACCGCGGGACTGATCATCGGTCTGGGCATGTTATTGCAGACAGGGGTACAAGATTGGCTCGATCCTAAGATCTTGACGGCGGGGCTGCTCTGGCTGGTCTATGGGGTCGTATTGTATTTGCGCTACGGAGCACATGTGCGCGGACGCCGGCTGGCTTGGTGGTCGGTGATCGGCTTCGCCTGCCTGCTTTTGGCTTACATGGTGCATATATTCTTGCCTAGCAGTCATCCGTTCGGTGAGGTACCATGAGGCTTACCGTTACGGGCGTAAATTTTCGTACGGCCCCTTTGGCCCTCCGCGAGGCATTGGCCTTCGACAAGGGCGCAGTGTGCGAGGCACTACAGGCGGCAGGGGAGCGCTTCGGCTGCGAGAGGGCTCTCTTGAGTACCTGCAATCGCGTGGAATTGTACCTAGCGAGTGCCGACGAGCACGCCTGCTTGCCGTCCCGCGCAGAAATCCTTCTTTTTTTGGCTCATGGGCGTGCAGTGGCCCCCGACCTACTGAGCGATTGTCTGTATCACCACACCGATGCGGAAGCTGTACGGCATCTATTTCGGGTTGCCTGCGGGCTGGACAGCATGGTGGTGGGAGAGGTCCAGATTGCGGGACAGGTCAAGCAGGCCTACGACATGGCGCAAGCGTGCGACGCCGTCGGCCCGCTGTTGCATGCTCTGTTTCAACATGCCCGGCAGGTAGTTCGGCGGGTGCATACAGAAACGGCGCTCACCCAAGGCAAGGTATCCATCCCCAGCCTGGCGCTCGACTACTTGCGCGAAGTGTTCGACCGCTTCGACGACAAGACAGTTCTCATCGTCGGTGCCGGCAAGATGGGGGAGTTGACGTTGCGGCACTTGTTGGCTTTGCGCCCGGCACAGATTGTCGTCACCAATCGCAGCAGTGACAAAGCCGAGGCGCTGGCGGCCTCGTGCAACGGACGGGCCGTGCCGTTCGCCGAACTGGACCGAGCACTGGTATTGAGCGATGTCGTCCTCAGCACTACCGGCGCGTGCGGATACATCGTGACTCGCGAGCGCATGCAATGGGTTTTGCAACAAAGACGCGGTCGCCCTTTGGCCATCCTGGATCTGGCAGTGCCCCGAGATTTCGACCCAGCCATCGCTGACCTGGAAGGCGTAGACCTGTTGCTCAATATAGACGACTTGCAAGCGATCCGTGATCGGGTGTTGAAACACCGCTGCAAAGAGGTGCCGGCGGCAGAACGCATCGTCGCCGAGGAACGCGATCGTTTCCTGCGCAACTGGCACAAAAGACGCAGCGCACCGGTTATCGCTCGCATCCAGGAACAATGGGACGCTATCCGCAAACAAGTCCAAGCCGATTGTTTCCAGCGGCTCGACGGCCGGCTCAGCGAAGAAGATGTGCGCATCATCGAGGCAGCCTTTCGGCAATTCCAAAACAAGCTCTTGCATACGCCTTTGTCCGTCATCCACGAGGAAGCCAGCACCGAAGGCAGCTATCGCTTTTTGGAACTTCTGGCGCGGCTGTTTCGTCTGTCCTGAACTCTGACCGATCGGTGCGGGCGGTGACCGTTGTATCGGATCGGCGTCCGGCAGCGGATATGCAGGCTCACGCTCGCTAGGACCGGGCAAGCCAGGGTCTGTGGCGAGCGAATTCCTGCCGAGGTAGCTGCCGATAGTTACACTGGCGCGCAACGTAGCGTCAGGCAGCTATGCAGGGAAGGATGGAACGGCTGCCTTGCAAGATGACGTGCATCCCCGAGTCCTCAACCCCTGTTCCCCCGACGGAAGCCGGCCAAGGTGGGCCGGCTTCCGCCTTTTGAGGAACCACCTCCCCAGGATGGTTCGCCTTTAGGCAACGCTGAAATCCAGCGTATAGCGACCCATGTTTTGGTTGAAGCCGTAGACCCACAGCAGCAGCACACTATCGGGCGTGACGTCCCAGGTAATGACTTCGGAAGCGCCCGCTTGTCGTGTGGTACTGCTGCGCAGCAGGATCAAGGTATTGTCGGGGCTCAAGGTAAACAGGCGCATATCCAAATCGCCGGCATCCGGCGCCAGTTGCATGCGTATGGTGAGCTGGCCAGGGCTTTCGACGCGGAAGCGATACCAGTCTCGATCGGTGTTGCTGTGGACAGTCAGTTGGTCGAGGAAGAGACTGGCGAAGACGCCGAGATCGCTGGCACGATCCGAGGTATTGTTGCGCTCGAAGCGGTCTGGCTCGCCGCCGACACCTGGGCCGGCTCCGCCTCCTCCGCTGCCACCGCCTCCGCCGCCACCCGGCTGCTGGGGCACAAAACCGACGACTTCCAACTGCCAGGAATCCCATGTGCCCACGTCAGCGGGTAACTCGTCGCTGACCGTAAGGATCCAGGTACCTTGCGCCGATTCGCCCCAGTGCTGAATCGAGCTGAAAGTCCAACCGGGATAATTGTCGTTGGCGTCGATGTGCGGCTCGGCGAGGATCGAACGCGTACCGCTGGGCGACGTGAGCACGATGCGCAAATGACCACGGAATGTATGGGTTGCGCTGAAGGTTACGAAAACGCGCTCAACGACAAAGTTAGCGGGCACGTTGACAGACCGCGATACACCGACGGGATCGTTGTCCGGTATGGTGACGCTCACGGGCATAAGCCCGCTGGAAAAGCCGGTCTGGGCAGGTAGAGGCTGCCAATTCTTGGCCAGTTCGACGGCAGCGTCCGCATCTACGACGCCGAAGCCGTAATTGTGGTTGACGTGGAAGCCACCGCCGTTGGTGACCCAGCCGGGATCGCTGGGGTCGTTCTTGCGCGCCGTACGGGCGAGGATGTGTTGTACGTCGCGGTACGTGAGATTGGGGTTGGCCTGGAGCATGAGGGCAATGACTCCGGCTACTTGCGGTGCTGCCGCGGACGTGCCACTGAATTGATCGGTGTAATCGGTCGCGTTGTCGCCGTCCTCGCCGACGAGATCGGTGGTGGTAATGAGCGTATTTCCGTCGCCGCCGTAGGCCGATACGAAGATATTCGCCCCTGGCTCGCTGTACGAGGCAAATCTACCCAATGGCCCCAGGGCAGCGACCGCGATCGTATAGCGACTGTTGGCGAACCCGTCGTAATTGGCGTTGTCGAGTTTCTGCCGGCCATTGCCCGCTGCCCAAACATAGATCGTGCCGAGGCCATTGCGGCCGCGGGTGGCACCGTTAGCCAACGCAGCGGCGGTCAATGGTCCTGGGCCTTGCAGCAGATCTCCGGTGTCCGGTGGGCCCCAGGAATTGATGTAGATCTCGATTTCGTTGTTCTTGAAGGCAAGAGCGTCGGCGGAAATCTGATCGGTCACCGGCCCGCCCAGAATACGCAATCCGGCTAGGCCCGCATTGAAAGCCACGCCGGTGACTCCCAGGAAATTGTTGCCCACTGCGGCTGCCACGCCAGCGACGTTGGTGCCGTGCCCTTCAGTGGCGCTCGTCGGCGACGGATCCCCGTCCACGTCGTTGAAATCCCAGCTCAACAACGGCTTGTAGTGGGCGAACAAGTCCGGATGTTGCCATTGCAAAGCATCGTCCACGATAGCGATGTCCACTCCCGCGCCTGTGGCCTGGTCCCACGCGGGCGTAACATTGATGTCCTCACCGACGAAGCCGCCTACCTGACCGACATTGAGCAGGTGCCATTGCCGACTGAACAGCGGATCGTTCGGGAACAGGCGTTTCTCGATGGGCAGCGGAACCAGCCGGTAGAAGTCGGTGATTTCGGGGCGAGATTTGAGACGGCTCTCGATATCTTGCAGGCTCAAACCAGCCGGGAATTGCCAGTAGTAGGTGTTGGGAATGTGGCCTGTTTCTCGCTCGTGCTGGGCACCCAAGACGCTCGCCAGAGCAGGCGAGGAAATCCCCGGCTGCAAGAAGATCACCCAGCGGGTGTTTTCTGCAGTCAGGTCCAGTCCTGTCGGCCCACCCGACCCGGGAGGCATATCGTTGCCAGTCGGCCCGCCGAACAGCTTGAACACACGGATATAGTCCTCCGGCGCTGCAGCGGCAGCGTTGAGCGACGCCAGCTCCTGCGATCCATCGCCGTCAAAATCACCCACGACGAATCGGTTATCCGGCGTAAAGTAGCCGAGGTTGCTCGAGTGATGGAACACAGTAGTGATCAACTGGAACGAATCCCGCACGCCCGGCGTCAAAGGCCTGGGCTCCAACACCGCATAGGCTGCCTGCGAGGTGCTGCTGGAGTTCACCAGCACGATGACAGGCTGCCGTCGTCCATTGTTGATCACCACGGCGCCCAGCGCCCGGTCGTACAAATCGTCGTAACCAGGAAATACGCTGTTCTCGCCAGGCCGCGCGTAGTTCCAATCGAAAAACCGATAAAAGCCACGGTAGGGCCCGTTCGGCGTGCCCGGAATGTCATGGATGCTGACCATACCGATGAACCCGATGTTGGTCGGCCGGTACGATGAAGGATCGGGAACGCGGTTGACCAGGACCAGGTCGTCGTAACCGTCGTTGTTGGTGTCTAGGACGAAGGATTCGTCGCTGTAGTCAATCCAGCCACCGAAGATGGTGCCGTCGTGGAAAGACGTGAAGGTCACCTCGCCGGTGACCAGATCTATGGCCCGCAAGGCGATGCGGTCGCGCTCCTGGTTAGTGCGATTGAAAAGAAGTAGCTCCACGTGATCCTTGCGCGTGAAGTGGCCGATATAAGCACCGTCCTCGGGGTCTACCAGGCCGCCTACGACTTGCGCATAGGTGCTGTCGCCGATGGTGTCCTGGTACTGAATGACCTTGCGCACGATGCCGGAATTGACATCTACGATGCGGATAAAGCCGCCGGTGATGGCGTCGGTCCACGAAGCCGGGCGGTTGACCTGCACAAATTCGACTACGCCATCGTTGTCAATATCCGCGACAAAAGTGCGATCTGTCGCATCCGTCCAGGAAGCAAAGGCACCGTTCGGATGCCTATAGCGCAGGTATTCCGTGCCCGTGAGGGGCTGCATGACCACGACCGCGTACTCGCTATTGACGGCGTTGGTATTGAGCAAAATGACTTCGTCCGTTCGCGATCCTTGTTGGGTGTTGCCCGCGAATAGCAGGTCGAGCCGATCGACCATGTTCAAGAAGGTGGTGGAATTAATCGGCAAGCCGAAGCTTTGCTCGGCAGCAGCCAAACCGTTGGCATCGCTATTGATGTAGGACCAAACGTCAGTGTCCGATGAATTACTGCCGCTGTCTTGGGCAGTTCCGGGGCTGCTGCCGGTGCCGCCGTCTGATCCGCCGCTTGTATCACCGCCGCCCGTGTCGGATGGAGGGACGATGCCGTCCGGCGGTTCCGTAGGATTGCCGAAGAAGTCGAAAAGCGTACTCGGCGTTATGCGATCTTCCAGCCGCTCGATCGTCAGAGCGTACTTGCGCCAGCGCGGTTCCGGTCGAGTTCGGCGAGCCTTGCGAAACATCGGTGCTCCTCTCTTCCCGCAGCAAAACCACAAGGATCCAATGAGGCCGCAACACCCGTTCTGTACGCGCTCGGAAACGAACCATCTCACTTGATCTGGCCGCCCGGATGAAGTTGAAACATCCGGCGGGGGAGGGACCAGAAAGCAGTTATCGGTACTCGCACAGACAGCTCCCAGTTGGCCGCAGATCGCAGGCGGCTCAAAACGGTCGTCCGTGTGAGTATTCCGACGCTTTTGAGTTTAATAAAGCAGCTCCTACGTTGCAACAGCAAAACAGAAAAAATAGGTAGACCAGCCAAAATCTGCCGGCCTTCGTCTACGTACCATCGTTCTTGTCGCTACCCTCGTTACGACCGCTCGCGGCAGCTCAACTGCAACTACCGGCTGCCAGGACACGGCCTTTAGCCCCACCCATCGGCACGCGCCGCGAGCTTTCACCCGTGGCAGTGCCCCCTTTCAAGAAAGACGCCGCGGCTTTTAGATCGCTCCCGATCGGCGTTCGATCAGTGCAAAAAAACCTGCGCTGTTTTCCTAACACGGCAAAGAGACTTAGCAAAGGCGTGACAAAGCAGTGTGCGTAGATTAAGATAACGTTTGGCATCAGCAAAAATCTGAGCCGATAAACTTGCCGCCAGAGGACAGAATCATGTCGAAAAGCGTTGGTCCGTGGGGGTCCGTTCTAGGTGCGCTGCTTATTGTCAGTGTGGCATGGAACGGAGACGCCTGGGCGCAAAATCGCCGACCGGTCACGGCGGACGAAGTTCGGGATGCCATTGCCAAAGGTGTCCAATTTTTGCGCGAAAGCAACCGCAACGGCACGTGGGAACATCTGCGCCCGATGGTTTTCAATGAACGTTATCAAGGCGGGTTGACCGCCGTTGCTACCCTGGCGCTTTTGGAATGTGGCTACACAGCCGAGGACGATCTGGTCCGCCGCGCGCTGGCTTTTCTACGTACACTGCCCCCGGAACATACTTACGTGGTCAGTTTACAAACCATGGCACTAGCTCATCCCAATGCCACGCCGGAAAGGGATAGAGCGCTCATAGCCCGCAATATGCGCTGGCTGGTTAAAACCATGCGCTATGACAATTTAGGTGGTAAGCCACAGTTCATGGGCTGGGGCTATCCTGATTTGCAAGTGGTGCGCAGCGACAATTCCAACTCGCAATATGCCGTTTTGGCGTTACACGCCGCTAGCCAGGTAGGGGTGGATCCTGGCGAGAAGATTTGGCGCGATATCCTCAGCTATTACCGAATGAGTCAGTTACCCACCGGCGGGTGGAACTACACCGTTACGGGACTAGGGGTTGGCCTGGGACAAGACGAACGGCTCACCATGACAGTCGCAGGCTTTTGCAGTTTGCTCATTGCGGATATGCATTTGTCCAGGACGCACGAGACCATCCACCCGGACGGACGCATCGAGGGCTGCGGCAGATATCGCAGCGATCCCCATCTGGAAAAAGCACTGGCACGAGTGGGCGAAACCTTCGCCGTGGACACGCGCAAATACACCTATTACAACCTGTACGGCATCGAGCGTGCCGGACGCCTATCCGGGCAGCGCTTCTTTTATCGCCGTGGCGAGCCGATAGACTGGTATCGCGAAGGGGCACGCTTTATCGTAGATAGCCAGCGTCCCGATGGTTCCTGGCAAAGCTTCACCGGCATAGACGGCATGGCTGTGGTGGACACAGCTTTTGCCCTGCTTTTTTTGGCCAAAGGCAAGATGCCGGTCCTGGTGAACAAACTCATGCACGGGGATTTGCGTGCCCGCTATCCTACTGGGGATTGGAATAACGATCGCAATGACGTGCGGCATTTGACCGAATTTTGCAGTCAGATGCTGTTCATGAAAAACGGGCGGCCGGTGCCTCTGACTTGGCAAACTTTCGACGCCAGCAAACTCACGCCAGGCGATCCCCAGGGCGTGGCAGAGCTTTTGCAAGCCCCTATTGCTTTTTTCAACGGCCATAGCGCGCCTTATTTTACCGATAGCGAGAAGCAGATCCTCAAGCAGTTCGTCGAGCAAGGCGGCTTTATCTTCGTCGAGGCATGTTGCAGTTCCAAGGAATTCGATGCCGGCGTGCGCGAGTTGATCCGCGAACTGTGGCCGGATCGCTCTTTGGAGCCATTGCCCCCTGGCCATGCTATTTGGACCGCCTTTTTCCAAGTACCGCCGGGCAGCTTCGGTTTGGAAGGCATAGATTTGGGCTGCAAAACCGTCTTGGTCTATGCCCCTCAGGATATGTCCTGTTATTGGGAGTCGGGTCGCACCAAAGAGCAGGAACAGGACCGGGCGGTTTTGGCTTTCCGCTTGGGTGCCAACGTCGTTGCCTATGCCACCGGTTTGGAACCGCCGGAGGACAAGTTGACGCCGAAACAAATTGCCAGCCAGGATATGGATCCTATTCGGCGCAATTCTTTGCAGGTGGCTCAGATCAATTATGGCGGTCGCGACTGGCAACCTGCGCCGCGTGCCATGCGCACGCTGATGGAATATGTGCGCTCGCACTACAACGTGGATGTGGTTCTCCAGACGCAGCCGATTTCTCTGGGTGACCCCGCTTTGCCCAACTACAAATTCCTGTACATGCACGGACGGCGCAAATTCTCGTTGCCGCCGGCAGACTTGCAAACACTGCGGCGGCATTTGGAATTGGGCGGCTTTTTGCTGGCCGATGCCTGTTGTGGTAGCGAAGAATTCGATCGCGCTTTTCGCGACATGATCCAAAACGCTTTCGGCCGGCCCCTGGAGCCTATTCCACTCACGGATCCCTTCTTCACGGACCGTTTCGGCAAGGAGCTCAAAGAAGTTCAGTGCCGCACCCAGCGTGGGCATCCGTACACGTCTATGGCGCCGCAGCTGGAAGGTGTGCGCCTCGACCCGAATAATCCTAAAAGCCCGTGGATTGTCGTCTACAGCAAGTACGACCTTGGCTGCGCCCTCGATCGTCATCAGTCGCCCGATTGTCTGGGACACTCTCACCGCAGCGCGCTCGATATCGCTTCTCAGGCTGTGTTGTATGCCCTCAAAGAGTGAGCCGAGGACGCTTGCGCACCACAGCGCGCGAGCCGCCCGGCTCATGAGCTGGCCGCAAACTGCTGGCTGCAAGCGCCACACGGCAAGATGCACTGCAAGTGAAAACATTGTCGCGCTGCTCCCGGGCGTATTTTCGAGGCCAGTCTTGTGGATCGCAAGGGCTTGTGCTCGTTTGTGAAGTTGCCCAGATTGCCCCGGTGACCTCGGGTAACTAGTCTGTTGACTGACCGAAAGCCGATCTTCTGGGTGCGAAAGCGTTGCACAATACCCACGAGGAGGCCACGATGAATATTCCGGCAGGTTTTCGTTGTGCGGCAGTACATGCAGGCATCAAGGCAAGTCCTGACAAACCCGATCTGGCGCTGATAGTCAGCGACCGGCCTGCCAGTGCCGCAGGGGTCTTCACGCAAAATCGTGTCTGCGCGGCGCCGGTGAAGGTTTCCCGGGAGCGTGTACCTGCCGAGGGTGTTCGTGGCATTGTGGTATGTGCTGGCAATGCCAATGCATGCACAGGACGGCGCGGTCTGGAAGATGCGCGGCGTATGGCTGCTGTCGCAGCCGCCGAGATCGGCTGCCGCCCGAAGGATATTTTGGTTTGCTCGACAGGTGTCATCGGCGTGCCCTTACCCATGGCCGCCGTGGAGGCCGGCATTCGCAAGGCAGCTGCGCGCCTGGCCGGCAGTCCCCAAAACTGGGAAAGCGCGGCGCGTGCCATGATGACGACCGACACGCAGCCTAAAGTCGTCAGCCATAACTTGGCTTTGGCCCGCGGGAGCGTCAACGTACTCGGTCTGGCCAAAGGGGCGGCGATGATCGGTCCGCATCTAGCAACGATGCTGGCCTTTATCGTTACCGACGCCGGGTTGCCTGCTCACCGATTGCAAGAGCTATTACGTGCCGCGGCCGACGTGTCGTTCAACTGCCTGAGCGTGGAAGGGCATACCAGCACCAACGATACGGTATTGGTCCTGGCCAACGGGGCCGCTCAGGGAGAGCAATTGACAGAACAACAGCAGGAGCAGATGGGCCAAGTGCTGACTACTGTATGCCAACAACTAGCCGAGAAGATCGCCGCCGATGCCGAGGGAGCGCAGCATTTGGTACATATCGAAGTTCAGGGGCTGGCGAGCTTCGAAGAGGCGCGGCACGTCGCCCGGACGATAGCCAACAGTGTGCTCGTCAAAACCGCCCTCTTCGGTGGGGACCCCAATTGGGGACGCATCGTCTCCGCCGTGGGTTTCGCCGGCGTGCCAATTCAGGAAGAAGAGCTAGCCGTGTGGATTGACGACGTGCTGGTCTTTTGGGAGGGCGAGCCGCAACCTTTCGATCGCGTCGCGTTGTCCAGGCAATTGCGCGACCGGCGTGTCGTCACCTTGCGGGTGCAATGCGGTCGAGGACCGGCCGCCTGCCACTTTTGGACTTCGGACCTCACGTACGACTACGTTCGGCTCAATGCTGAATACACTACGTGACTTTGCCATGCGTTCTCGGGTGCCGGTCAGAGCCTTTGCCGGCTAAAGGAATCGGGCCTGTCACTTGCTGACCAATCGGTCGTCCGCATATGATTTAGGCAAGATGCACTTGGTGGAATTGGAGGATATCACTCACTATTACGGCAAGCGCCGGGCCTTGGAGTGCGTGTCGTTGCAACTCCCAGCGGGGCGTATCGGCCTGCTGGGTCCCAATGGGGCTGGTAAGTCCACCCTATTGCGCATCCTTCTGGGGTTGCTCGCTCCCACGCGCGGGCAGGGGCGATTGTTGGGCCTAGATTTGCGCCACGGCCCTGCATTGCGCCGAAAGATAGGCTATATGCCCGAGAGCGATTGCCTAGTGCCCGGGCTTTCAGGCGTCGAGTACATAGCTCTGGCGGGCAGACTCTGTGGCATGGGACGACGCGATGCCGCGCGCCGGGCACACGATCTACTCAACCTCCTCGGCATGGAGGAAGCCCGCTATCGCAAAGTGGAAGAGTACTCGACCGGTATGAAGCAGCGTCTCAAGTTGGCCCAAGCGCTGGTGCACGATCCGCCGGTTCTCTTCCTCGACGAGCCTACCAGTGGCTTGGACAGCGACGGCCGCGAGCGTATGCTGAGCCTGATTCTGGGCCTCGGGCGTGATTATGGCAAGTCCATCCTATTGTCCACACATATCCTGGGCGACGTCGAACGAGTGTGCGATCAGGTCGTGGTGCTGCACGAGGGAAGAGTATTGTTGCACGGCCAGACAGCGGCCCTGTGCGGATTGCGACAGGATGCCTACCGTCTGCGGCTCGAAGGGGATGTCGGCGCCATGCGGCGGGTGCTGGAAAAAGCCGGCGCCCAGATAACGAGCATACAACGCGATTGGCTGGTCCAGGTGCCCACGGGGTGGACTACTTCTCGCTTTTTCGAACTAGCTCATCAAACGGGTGTTACTTTGCTCGGCATGCGGCGCGAAGAGGAAAACCTGACCGATCTGTTTTACCGCCTGTTGCGCAGACAAGCTATCGGCCCAGGCGCCGGATCGGGCGACGGCTGCGAACATGGGTTGTCCCATTATGGATAGCACTCTGCACTATTACCGTGCCTGGGGAGGCTCGCTGGGCGGATCCTGGCGGGCGGTATTGGCAATCGCCGAACAATCTTTGCGACTGATCTTGCGCCGCCGACTTTTTTGGGTGCTGTACGTACTGGCCCTGCTGAACTTCGTTGTGTTTTTCAGCGGTATCTATTTGCTCTACCAGCTCGACGTCGAACAGCTCTTAGAGGGCGCGCCCACTTCGGCCCGTATCGGTTTTATTCGCATCCGCGATCTCGAACAGTTCCTGAACTTTTTGCGCAAGCAGCTCTATCTAGCTGGCACGGCAGAAACCTACCGCAATTTTTTTTGGTACCAGGGCTATATCACCATGGCTCTTCTAGCTTTCACAGGCGCGCAGCTCATCGGCCAGGATTACTCTGCCGGAGCGTTGCCCTTCTTCCTGTCCAAACCGATCCGCTCATGGCACTATGTTTTGGGTAAGTTTCTGGCAGTGTGCGTGATCGTCAACGCTATGACGACTTTGCCGGCATTGGCTCTTTTCGTCGAATGCGGGCTGCTCATCGGCTGGGATTATTTTGCCGAGGAAATACGTCTGGCAGCTGGAAGCATTGCCTATGGCATGGTGCTGACTGCGAGTTTGGGGAGCCTCGTCCTGGCAGTCGCCGCGCGTGTCAAACGCACTGTGCCTTTGGTGCTCGTCTGGGCCGTCATACTCATCCTGATGCGGGGACTGGCCAGTACCCTCGTGGATGGCCTTCGCTACGACGTGCGCTGGAGACTGCTGGACCTCTGGAATTCGACCTACGTGATCGGTTCGGCTGCTTTGGGAGCGGCGGCCAAGTTGGAGACCAGCCGACGTTGGCTGTCCCGACCCCAACCGGAGTTGTGGGAAGTTGCCTGCGTCCTAGGGGCACTGGTCGTCTTGGCCTGGGTAGACCTGTTGCGTCGCGTGCGGCCTTACCAAACGGTTGGATAGACTCATGAACGTGGACGTACCAGCGAAAGCGACCGATACGGCAACAGGAAAAACCGCAAACCAGCAGACCGGTGGGCTCGATGAACCTGTCGCTGAGCTTCGTCATGTCTCCAAATGGTACGGACCTGTTCTAGGGCTCAACGATGTGTCGTTGGCGCTGGGCAAGGGCATCACGGGTCTGGTCGGGCCCAACGGCGCCGGAAAAAGCACCCTCATCCGGCTGGTGACCGGCCATCTGCGACCGGACCAGGGGCAGGTGCGCGTGTGCGGCTTGGACGCCTGGTCTTGGCGCGCCCGCAGGCTGGTAGGCTACTGCCCAGAAATTGACTGTTTTTACGAGGAAATGACCGGATTCGGCTTCGTCAGTACCTTGGCGCAAATGTCCGGCTTCGATCGTGCCGCAGCCAGACAGCGCGCGGCTCGCGCCTTGCAGCGGGTGGGCCTGAGGGCCGACCTGTCGTTACGCTTGCGCGGCTATTCCAAAGGCATGCGCCAGCGTGTCAAGGTGGCTCAGGCTTTGCTTCACGACCCTGTCTTGCTCGTCCTGGACGAGCCGTTCAACGGCGTGGATCCGGTCGGACGCCAGCAGCTCGAAGAACTGTTCTTGGATCTGGCCCAGACCGGTTGTGCACTGCTGATATCGAGCCACGAACTGGAACTGGTAGAGCGACTGACGGACCGGATCGTAGTCGTGGCGCGCGGCCAGGTGCTGGCCGAGGGCAATGTGCACCAGATCCGCAGTCTGTTGCAGGAGTTTCCTCTTTCCGTGCGCTTGCAGACGCCCCAGCCGCGCCGATTGGGTGCCTCTTTGCTCGCCTTGCCCGATGTTCTGGGTGTGCAGGTAGACGGGCACAAGACGATCGTGGTCCGGGTGCGCAACAGTGGCACTTTTTTTCACGCGCTGTCCAGGGTGGTACTCGCAGAACAGCATCAGATCGAGGAGCTGGAAATCCTCGATAGCTCGGTCCAGGCGGTGCTCGGATATCTTTTGCAGCGCAAAACATGAACGGGCAGTGCCATTCACGCATGGCTTCGATGCGGGCCTAGATTGGGCAGGAGCGGAGAGCGATCTGTGAAAACCAGGCTGACTGCTGACGATGGAACCGGTACGGTGTTGGCCAACGGTCCCAGAGCGGTTACATCGGTGCCGACGGATCTGCGCCTGGGACGTGCTCTCGTGGCGATCGTGCGCGTGGCTTGGCGCCGCCAAGTACGATCGGTGCAGACCTTAGTAGCCCTCGGTCTGGTAGCCTTGTTGCTGCTCTTTGTGGGTATTCAGTCCCTTTGGGGCTGGCCGGCCTGGGCTTTTGGGCGTGGTCTGATAGCTGGAACCTATTTTGGCTTCGTGGTCCCCATCTTGGGCTTG
Source organism: Gemmataceae bacterium (assembly GCA_040289265.1). GTDB lineage: Bacteria > Planctomycetota > Planctomycetia > Gemmatales > HRBIN36 > PSKW01. The sequence goes on along the minus strand of PSKW01000001.1, from coordinate 520,504 downwards.
TGTTTGGGTACCCAGCTCGTAGGCGATGAATGGGAGGAGGGCAGCCTGTTGTGGCTCTTGAGCCGGCCAGTGCCCCGTTGGGCCATCTATCTGGCCAAGTATTTGGCTGCACTACCTTGGGCATTGGCTATCACGTTAGGTGGCCTTTTAGGCATGGGCTGGCTCGGCGATCGCACTACTTGGTCTATCGCGCTGGCAGCCTGGCCCGGCGTCGTCTCGGCGACCGTCGCTTATTTGGCGCTTTTTGCATGCTTGGGCGTCACTTTTCGCCGCTCGACCATCATCGGTGTCACATATGCTCTGGTGATCGAAAGCACTGTCGGCTCGATGCCGGGGCTGATGAAACGCGCCAGCATTAGCTTTTATGCGCGATGCCTTTTTTACGATGTGGCACGCGCTGCAGGGCTGGACCGCTTGGGAATTGCTCCGGACAAGGAATCGTTTTTTCGTCCGGTCAGCGGTGAAATAGCCATCGCAGTTCTTGCCTTGGCCACTGCCGTGCTCATCCTGCTGGGCATATTGATCTTTTCCAGACGGCAATACGTAGCCAATTAGTCAGCGGTTTTTGCCCACCTGGAAATATTTATTTTTGGGTTGATTAACTTGTTGCAACCAAAAACTCCGACGCATATCATAATCCACCAGGCGGGAGACGGCCTCTCGCTCGGATAACGGACTGGTGGTGTCAAAGGAGGGAGCAGCCATGAGGAGCAGGGTAGCGATCGTCGGGGCGTGCGTGCTGATGGCTCTGGCAACGGCAGTCTCACAGGACCAGCCCTCCTCTATCGAGGGTATCGGGCCAGTGGGTCCTATCACCAAATTGCACACCGGCTTTGCTTTCACCGAGGGGCCGGCGGTTGACAGGCAAGGAAATGTTTACTTCTCCGATATTCCCAACGAGAAGATTTACAAGATTGACACATCCGGCAAGCTGAGCGTCTTCCGTGAAAAATCCAACCATGCCAATGGGCTGATGGTCAACGGTCGGGGTGAGATCGTGGCTTGCGAAATGGACGGGGCCATAGTTGCTCTCAGCTCCGATGGGCGTGAGCGTCGGGTGCTTGCTGACGGCTACCAGGGCAAGCGTTTCAACGCGCCGAACGACCTGGTCATTGACCAGCAAGGCGGTATTTACTTCACCGACCCGTCGTTCCGCGCCCCCATGCCCTTGCCGCAGGAAAAAACGGCCGTGTACTATCTCGCCCCGGATGGTAAGGTGACGCGCCTCATTGACGATTTGCCCAATCCCAATGGGGTCATCCTATCGCCTGACGAAACCAAGCTGTATGTCGTACCGACGGGCCAGGCACAAGTTATGGTTTATCCAGTGGAGGCGCCTGGCAAACTTGGGCCGGGTAAAGTATTTTGTTCGCTCAAGCAGCCGGAGGGGAGACAGAACACAGGAGGGGATGGGCTGACCGTGGACTGCAAGGGCAATCTTTACATTACCTCAGTGCTAGGGCTGCAGGTTTTCAATCCTGACGGGCAGCTTTTGGGGATCATCAAGTTTCCCGAGCAGCCGGCCAATGTGACCTTCGGCGGTCCGGATCTGAAGACCCTCTACGTCACGGCTCGAACTTCGGTTTACACGGCGCCGATGGCAGTGCAAGGGCACCGTTTCCCTGGCGGGCCGACGTCACGCGGTAACTGATGCCATTGGCTCGAGCAACCCAGGGGCGCAGTCTGCTGCGCCCCTTTTTGTTTGTGACGTCGGACACCAAAACTGCAGCGCCTCTATAGACTAGACTTGGACAACAGGCAAAGGCTAAACTTGTGCAAAGATGGTGCGATTCGGCATCCTGCGTGTAGCCACTGGCGTCCCAGCGACACATGTCGCCGATTGCCTGCACAATGCCTTGGAGGCACAGGCGCTCGTTGAACGTGCTGACGACGACGGGGCTGCCTTGCTCGTCCTGCCCGAACTGTGCTTGACCGGTTATACCTGTGGCGACCTGTTCCACCAAGTACCGCTGCTGGAAGCAGCCGAGCAAGCACTAGAAATGCTTTTGAAGTATACTCGGGAGCGGTCGCCTGTGGTCATCGTGGGGCTGCCTTTTGTCGTAGAGGGGCAGCTGTACAATTGTGCCGCCATCCTTCACCGCGGCCGCCTGTTGGGAATGGTTCCCAAGTCGTATCTGCCCAACTACAAAGAGTTCTACGAGCGGCGCTGGTTCGCCCCTGCTGTGACCTGTGCCGCGAGCGTCGTAGAGTGTGCCGGCCAGTCGGTGCCCATCGGAACCGATTTGCTGTTCGAGGCGACGGATGCAGCAGACGTCGTCCTGGGCGTGGAGATTTGTGAAGATCTGTGGATTCCGGTGCCCCCTAGTTGCTACCAGGCCCTAGCAGGCGCAACATTGCTCGTCAATCTCTCGGCCAGCAACGATCTGATCGCCAAAGCTGCCTATCGCCGGCAACTGATCTTGAACCAGTCGGGACGGTGTTTGGCAGCCTATGTCTACGCTTCCTCCGGACCAGGCGAATCCACCACGGATATCGTTTTCGGCGGGCATTGTTTGATCGCGGAAAACGGCACGTTATTGGCAGAATCCAGCCGTTTCGAGACAGAGCGTACGTACCTGTCTGCGGATGTAGATGTGCAGCGATTGGTCTGCGATCGTGTGCGCATGACCAGCTTCGGTGACAATCAGCATGGGACGCCCCGGCGTCCTTTTCGGCGCGTGGGTTTCGAGTTGGGCACCCCATCGGCACGCGGTCGGCTCAGCTTGGCCGAGCTGAAGCGCCCGTTGAGCGGACACCCGTTCGTTCCCCAGGCATCCGAAGAGTTGGAGCAGCGGTGTTACGAGATCTTTCAGATACAGGTGTGCGGATTGGCCAAACGCTTGGCCCATGTGGGCCAACAACGTGTGACTATCGGTATCTCGGGCGGGCTCGATTCGACCTTGGCCCTTTTGGTCACTTGCAAGACTTTCGACCGGCTGGGATGGTCGCGCCAGCAAGTCGAAGCGTGGACGCTGCCTGGTTTCGGCACCACGCCTCGCACCTTGCACAATGCCCGTGCTTTGATGCAACACCTGGGCGTGAGTGCCAATGAGGCCGATATCCGCCTGCTATGCTTGCAGATGCTGCGTACGTTGGGGCACCGGCCGTTCGGGATCGAAGTCGAGCGCACCGATTTACCTGAATTCCTCCGATTGCTCGAAGCGCTACCGGCCGAGCGCCGGCAGGATGTGGTCTTCGAGAACGTGCAGGCTCGCGTGCGCACTCAATTCCTCATGAATCGCGGCTTTCTCATCGGCACCAGCGACCTTTCGGAGCTCGCGCTCGGGTGGACGACCTACAACGGCGATCACATGAGCATGTACAACCCCAATGTCAGCATCCCGAAAACCTTGGTCAAATTCCTGGTCCGCTGGGCCGCGCACCATGAATTCCAGGGCGAAGCCCAGCGCGTACTTTTGGATATCGTGGCTACGGAGATCTCGCCGGAGCTGCTGCCCCCAGGCGCCGGCGGACAACTGGTGCAAAGCACCGAGTCCGCCATTGGACCGTACGAACTGCACGACTTTTTCTTGTTCTATTTCCTGCGCTTCGGTTTCGAGCCGGCCAAAATCCTTTACTTGGCACGCCAGGCACGTTTCGACAAAAATTATGCGCCGGAGGAGATCCGGCGCTGGCTGGTCGTTTTTTTGAAGCGTTTCTTCGCCAATCAGTTCAAGCGTTCCTGTTTGCCGGACGGGCCGAAAGTGGGGTCAGTCAGTCTCTCGCCTCGGGGTGACTGGCGCATGCCCAGCGACGCCCAAGTGGCGGCATGGATCGCAGAGCTGGAGACGCCCACTACCCAGTCTTGACCGGCAGCCGCAACCGGCAACGGGCCACCCACGGGACGTCTTTCCCTTGGAAGCACGGCCTTTCCCTCTATGTTTCTGCACGCCGGGCTGTACGGCGAAATATGGTGAATTGGCATCGGGGGCGATCGTTGGATCGGCACAAAGTGGGCAAGGTACGCACTTCGCAGAAGGCAACCCGGGGAGTTATCACGCTCTATCACCTTTGTTGTGCCCTCGGGCTTTCGACCGCTTGACCATGTTGGCAGGGTCGCTTATAGTGCGCGCTAGCTCGAAGGGACAGCACACTCGCCGAACTGGGGCAAAACCATGTACGGGTTGCTTCAACGTTATGTCCTATATGAACTTCTGCGCGTTTTTCTTTTGTCGTTGGTGGTCATTACTACCATTTTGGTGATGGTGGGGTTGATTGCCGAGGCGTCCCAGCAGGGTTTCGGTCCTGACCAAATACTGAAAGTCCTTCCCCTTCTCGTTCCCGGCACGCTTCCCTATACCGTTCCAGCGACTACGCTTTTTGCCGTGGCTGTGGTGTACGGGCGGCTCTCGCACGACAATGAAGTCACTGCCATCAAGGCGGCAGGCATCCCCATTTCCAAGATTTTGTGGCCTGCCTGGCACATCGCTCTTTTGCTGAGTGCAGGCGTGTTCTTACTGTATCAGGATTACATCCCGGCAATGCATCACCGCTTACGAGCGGCCACATGGGGAGATCTGGAGGAACTGATCTATACAATTTTGAAGCGCGACTTGTGTTTCCATCGTCCGGAGGTCAACTATTCGATTTGGGTCAAAGAAGTCCAGGGCCGACGCTTGATTCGCGCCACTTTCAAAAAGCGCGACGCCTCGGGACGCGACGAGATCATCGCCCAGGCGCGCGAGGCAGAAATCAAGGTGGACCTCGACGAGGGCGTCGTCAAAGTGCTCATGCGTCACGGGCAAATGTCGCGCGACTTCGGCGCCACGTACATCAGCATTGACGACGAAGAAGTCATCCCCGTACCGATTCCGCCCATCGGGGCAGCTCGTCGTATCCGTGCTCGTGAACTGACACGCGCGCAATTGTACGCGCAGATCGAAAAGGTCGGGCAGCAGCTAGCTCAGCTTCGGGACCAGATCGCCAAACTCGCGGCGCAGCAACCTCAAGGGGAGCGCGCCCAGTTAGAGCAGCAGCTGGAATACAAGAACCGCGATTACTACGAACTCGTCACCGAGGCGGCGGTGCGTCCCGCTCTAGCTGTCAGCACTTTCTTCTATGTCTTGGTCGGCTGCCCAGTCGGTATTTGGTTCCATCGTCGCGACTATCTGAGCGCGTTCGTGACCTGCTTTCTGCCGATCGTGCTCACTTATTATCCCCTCATGATGTTGGCCATCAACTTGGGCAAAGAAGGACGCGTGGATCCGACTCTGACTGTCTGGTTGGGCAATGGCACGTTGGGTGCGGCGGGAGCGATTATGCTGTATCTGCTCCAGCGCCGCTGAAGCGGAGCGATCGCATTGTTCGCAGGACCAGCTATGCCGCTCGTGGACCGGTACTTACTACGGCGTTTCTTCGCTGGGTACGTCATCGTTTTGGCGAGCTTGGTCGTACTTTACGTGCTTTTGGATGTTTTCACGAAAATGGACGACTTGGCCCAACTGACGGCCCGGCCCGAGGCACTGCTGCGCACACTGGGCCTTTACTACGGTGGCCGGCTGCCCTATTACGTGCATCGCCTGAGCACTATCGCGGCCCTGCTGGCATTGCTTTTCGACTTGGCCATGCTGGAGCGGAACAACGAACTCTTTCCGTGGTGGAACGCAGGCATATCGTTGTACCGTTTGCTGTTGCCTTTGGCTGCAGGTGTGCTGATAGTCGTCGCCACCGAGTTGGTCAATCGCGAATGCCTGTTGCCCCGTTGCGCTCCCATTCTGCAGCAGGGTCTTTTGGATTTGCAATGTCCTCATGTGCCGATCGAAGGAGGCTACGATCGGCGCTGGGTACACATCGAAGGGCAGCTGGGCGTGCCGGAGCGACGCATGATCGCTCATGGTCGGGTGACGTTGCCGGCTGACATCATGGGACAGCTGACGCACTTGACGTGTATGGAAATGTTTTACCGTCCCCCGCGTGGGCACGAGGACAGCGGGTGGTACCTGGTGGCGACGCAGCCCGCCGTGGTCGAATGCCAGCATCCTGCCTTGAACTGGCTCGGCCCTGGTCTCTACTTTTTGCACACGGAGTTGAGTTTCGAGAGTCTAGCCCGTCGGCCCAATTGGTTTTATTTTGCTTCTACCAGTGAGTTGTTGCACGTCGTCCAGCGCGAAGATCGCTTACCACGGCGGGCCGAGATATTGACCGTGCTGCATGTGCGATTCACCGAGCCGTTCCAGGATCTCGTCCTGCTGATCGCCGGCGTCGGTATTTTCATGGCCAGTCGCACGCGCAGTATGGTGCTGCAAACAGGGTGGGGTTTGGCACTGGTCGGCCTGTTCCAGGGCGTCCAGTATGTGGCGGTTTATTTTGCCAGGCAGGAGTATTTGCCCCCTGCCTTGGCTGCCTGGTTACCTCTTTTGCTTTTCGGACCGCCGGCTCTATGGGCCCTGGCCAATGTCCGTACTTGACCTGCGACGCTCGCCAGGCGGCGGTTCGGCATCTTCGTGCGTCTGACGGTTTTTCCTCTTGCGACGCTTTTTGCCGGTACGGCCGAGGAGCAGGGCATGATAGCCCAGGGCGCGTGCATACACCAACCCGGCCCATGCTGTCACAGGAGCCCAGAGCGTTATGCGCCCGAATACCCCACCGACCAACTTCCAGATCAGCCAGATTAGCCCGGTCAGCACGATACCGTGGACGAAAAAACTCATCGGTATATAGGCACGCGCCTTGGCCCGACGTACCAGACGCAGGGCGTCTTCGGAAGGCCTGGACAATAGCAGCCAATAGGAAACGATGGGAAAGGTGATCGCCCCGACCAAAGGCAGATAATTGAGAAACGTGGAAACCAGTCCGCTTGCCAGTCCTCGGTCATGGCTCGATGCGAACACGCCGATCAGTTGCAAAGGTAGGAAGGGTAGCGTCGCCAGGAACACGATCCACCAAAAATAAGCGCCCTCCTGCATTTTTTCCACGAGCGTTTCGTCTTCGTCGTATATTTCGCGGGCTCCGCCGGCGGTTTGTCCGATCAGTCGCAATGCCCAGTAACCTAGGTAAAGCAGCGCCGGCACGAGCACAATAGCCGAAGCGACGTGGCCTATGAGGATGGCGTAATGTCCTGGAATCGGCGCCGTTTCACTCACCTGTTCTCCGGCCTGAATCAGACTGTGCACGGCGCACCACAAAGCGAACATGAGTGTCAGTTTGAGCCAAATGCGCCACAAGAGCGAACCGAAGCGGAAGCGATACAAGTCGCCTAGGGTCGGCGCTTCTGTTGCGACCGTAGTATCGGAGCCTGGCTGTTCGGCCTTGCTTTGTGGGAGCGTGGCCGCGCCCGGCCCGAGGTGCGCTGGTTCTAGGCCACCAGCCGCGCTACGCGGCCCGGATCGCCGGCTTGTCCGATCGCTGTACCTGGGTTGCGCAGTGGCATCGCGCACTGCATCTGCGCGGCTTGCTCCTGTCGCTTTCCTGGATGCCGTGGGCTTCTGCGATGGATCGGCAGGCCCGTGGTCCTTGGCAGGTGGGCGCAAGCCCGATTCCGACTGCTTCGGCTCGATCCGATAAAATGCACCGCCGGTAGGGTCAGGGGCATCCGTTGGGCTGACCTCGGGTCTAGCGGAACGCTCAGGCTGTGCGTCAGCCCGAGTAGCGAAAAGTTCGGGCAAATCCAGAGCCGAGTAATCCACACGTTCGTAGGGGGTCGTCGGCGCTGAGGAAATGTTTTCGGAACCGGCAGGCACCGAACCAGAGGGCCACTCGCTGGCGGCCGGCGCCGATGGTTCGGACGCATCGAGCGGTACAACCCGGTACTCGCCTCGGACGGAAGCGGGCAAATCCGGAGCTGTACACTGCGCTTCGCGCTGGTCATCGGCAGGTGGGCACGCGCTGTCTTGCGCCAGAGGATACACATGCGACGATTCGTGATTCGCTTTCTGAGCTGCCTCGGTGCCTGCAGGTGGTCCTGTCGCTTCGGGACCGAGCTGGGCCACTGGCGTGGCAGAGGGTGCTCTAGGGGCCAACGCGCTAGATGCCGTGCGCGTCGCACTGGGATCTACGTAGCCAGGCTGCTCCACAACGGGTGCCTCGGGCCATTCGCTTTCTGCCTCGGGCTCGCGCATGACGCCCGATATCGGTATCGGTACCACCGGCCCCGCTCGTGGACGGGGAGCTTGGATCAGCGAGCCACAGTACGGGCATCGGCCCCGCAAATGCCCGTACTCGGCGCGAATGCGAAAAACTGCCTGACAGTACGCGCAAGTCAGGCGGAGCCACGTACCCACGGTCCACACTCCGACACCACTGCGCTGCTCATTGTGTCAAGCCGGCCAGCGCTTTGTGTGCCTCTTCCGCCATCTGGCGCAGGTCCTGAGTAATACGCATCGAGCAGAACTTCGGCCCGCACATCGAGCAGAACTTGGCGGACTTGAAGACTTCCTGAGGCAAGGTCTCGTCGTGCATTCGACGCGCTGTCTCTGGGTCGAGCGAAAGCTCGAATTGCTTGTTCCAGTCGAACGCGAAGCGAGCGCGCGACAGCTCGTCGTCCCGATCTCGCGCTCCCTTGCGTCGTCGCGCGATATCCGCCGCATGGGCAGCAATCTTATAGGCAATGACACCCACCCGCACATCGTCCTTGTTGGGCAAGCCCAGATGTTCCTTGGGCGTGACATAACAGAGCATAGAGGCACCGGCCCAGCCCGCGATGGCCGCCCCGATGGCAGAAGTGATGTGGTCGTACCCCGGAGCAATGTCAGTCACCAACGGCCCGAGCACATAGAAAGGCGCTTCGTAGCACATTTCCATCTCTTTGCGCACGTTCATCTCGATCGTGTCCATAGGCAAGTGGCCCGGGCCTTCGATCATGACTTGGCACTGGTGCTCCCAGGCTTTGCGCGTCAATTCGCCCAGGGTTTTAAGCTCGGCGAACTGGGCTTCGTCATTGGCATCGGCCAAGCAACCCGGCCGCAGTCCGTCGCCCAGAGAAAACGTCACATCGTAATGGTGCATGATCTCGCAAAGCTCGTCGAAATGGGTGTACCAGGGATTTTGCTGGCGGCGAGCGATCATCCACTCGGCAATGATGGAGCCGCCGCGACTGACGATACCCGTGACGCGCTGACTGGTCAGCGGAATATATTCGAGCAGTACCCCGGCGTGGATGGTCATATAGTCCACGCCCTGACGCGCTTGTCGTTCGACCATGTCGAGGAGTTGCTGCGGGGTAAGGTCGGGGATGTCCTTGACTTCTTTGACGGCCTGATAGATGGGCACGGTGCCGATGGGGACCGGCGATGCGTCAATGATGGCTTGACGGATGCGATCCAAGTCGCCTCCGGTAGACAGGTCCATAACGGTATCGGCGCCAAAATGGACTGCTGTATGCAGTTTCTCCAACTCTTCTTCGATATTCGAGGTGACTGCCGAGTTGCCGATATTGGCATTGATCTTGCACCGGGCGGCGATGCCGATGCCCATGGGCTCCAGCCCTTTTTGCAAATGGATTTTGTTGGCGGGTATCACCATGCGCCCGCGGGCAACTTCCGAGCGGACCAACTCGGGATCCAGGTCCTCGCGTCGCGCCACGAACGCCATTTCGTCTGTGACGATTCCCTTGCGTGCCGCCTCGATTTGCGTCATGGTCATTCGAGATCCTCCCAAAGATCAGTGGTACCGGAGCGGAGAGGCCGACGCGGAAGATGCACCCCAGGACCTGCGCTGCAGGACTGGGAGCGACTTCCCTACGCCGGCATGATCCGGATCAGGTTCCGAGGGTCTCCTCTCAGCCCGCATGGTGCGGACACCCCTAGCGCTCCTTGTGCGCATTGTACGCCCCCGGTGCAGGAGGTCAAGGAAAAGAAGCTCGGGCGCCACCTGCGGTGCCGGTCGTGCGCGTTCGGCACTACGATCCGCATGGCAGTGAACTAAGCATGTCTCTCCCCACAAGTGCTGCGGATGCCGGACTCGACTCAGAGGCCCTCGACGAAGCGGCCTGGATTGAATATGCCGGTGGGATCGAAGGCGCGTTTGATGCGTGCCATGAGCGACACTTCGGGGCGTGCCGGGTCCCACCAAGGACATTGCGGCCGCAGGCTTGCCGGGCAACTCACGACTGCTGCCGCTCCCCCTGCCTGCGCGGTTACTTGGCGCAACTCGTTCACGGACGCCACGCAACGATCGGAGTCCGATGCGTCCAACGCCGCTAGCATAATGCCGCTGCCTGCGTGTGCTTGAACGGCCCAGTCCCGTCCGCGTGCATACCGGCACAGCTCAGCCATACGACTAGGCGGTGCACTGGCGCGGACCAGGATCCAGCGTCCGTCGGCTTGTTCGCTATCGGTCCATTGCGGCACGACGCAGTATAAGCCGTCTGCCAAGGCACGCCACAGTGGCTGACTGTCCGGGCCTAAGCTGCGGTGCACCAGAGCAACGGGATGCGACTGCAATTCTTTGGCGACCTGTTCGAGTTGCCAGGCGACGTTGCGTGCGTGCTCTTGGTAGCCGATGACTACCAGCCAGTGGAGTTGTTGCGGTCGCCAGCCCGCTAATGCGTGCAACCGGGCTGTCGCTTGTGCGTCCAGTACTTCCAGGGCAGTGGGCTGGGTCGCCGAACGACTCAGTACGTCCAGCAGAATAGGCAGGTGTCCATCCGGACAATGGACCAGTACGAGGGCACTGTCGCCGGGCAGAGGACGCACTTTGAAAGTCAGCGCTGTCAGGATTCCCAGGGCCCCGAGGGAGCCGATGAATAGTTTGCAGAGGTCGTAGCCGGCGACGTTTTTGACCACTCGTCCGCCGGCTTTACATACATCGCCTCGGTCGTTGACGTACTGGATACCGATGAGGTAGTCGCGGAGGGTACCGAATCCGAGCCGACGCGGTCCGCTCAGGTTGCAGGCCACTGCGCCGCCCAGGGTGGCCTGATCGGCACGCGGTATGTCCACGGGCAATGTTTGCCCTTCCTGCTGCAAGATCTGTTCCAGGCCGCCAGCGGTAACCCCGACTTGCATGGTGATCGTCAGATCGCGTGCAGGGTATTCGACAGTTTGCTGCAAGCGGCTCATATCCAAGAGTATGCCCGGCCGAGTGCTAGGCTGTCCGAAAGCCAAAAGAGTCCCGCCGCCGACAGGATAGATGGCCACCTGCTGTCGGCGCGCCCGATGAACACAGTCGGCCACCTCTTCGACCGATCCCGGCTGCCATACGTCCACGACAGGAAGCCCCATCTGGCGCGCGTGCTCGGGATCGAAAACGCCTCGACTGTGCATAGCAGGGCCTGTTCCTTTCGGGTTCCCATGCGCAACGGCAGGGGCACTCATAATGGCGCCCGACGCCCCGGTTTGGTCACCTCCAGACAGACACCGCCGGTGGGAAACATCTTGCCCGGACTACACCAATTGTCCGGATTGAAGACCTTGCGCAGACGCAGCATCATATCGAGGTCTTCCGGGGTGAACATGTGCGCCATGTAGTTGATTTTTTCGACGCCGATACCGTGTTCGCCGGTGACGCTACCGCCGAGTCGGAGGCACTCGCGCATAATTTCGTCGCTGGCGGCGAGGACACGCCGACAGGCATCGGCATCCCGCTCGTCGAAGAGGAGTATGGGATGCAAATTGCCGTCGCCGGCGTGGAAGACGTTGCAGATCGGTATGCCATATTTTTGGCTGACTTGCTGGATGTAGCGGAGCATGTGCGGTAGCTGCGTGCGCGGGACGACGCCGTCCTGGGTGCAGTAACTGGGCGCCAATCGGCCCACGGCACCGAAAGCTTGCTTGCGGCATTTCCATAGCAACTGCCGCTCCTGTTCGTCCCGTGCCTGACGGATGTCCCGCACGCGGTGACGCTGTGCAATGGCGACAATACGCTGCGCTTCTTCGTCCAGCGCCGGCTCCAGCCCGTCTACTTCGATGATAAGGACGGCACCGGCGTCCCGCGGAAAGCCAAAACCGAAGGCATCTTCGACGGCTTGAATAATGAGCCGGTCCATCATTTCTAAAGCCGCCGGGAGAATACCTGCGCCGATGATGTCGCTGATAGTATTGGTGGCATCGTCTACCGTCTCAAAGATACCGAGCAAAGTGCGATAGCCTTGCGGATTGCGTGTGAGCCGGACCCAAATCTTGGTGACGATACCGAAAGTTCCTTCACAGCCGACGATAGCACCTACCAAGTCAGCGCCCGGATATTCCTGCGCTGGCCCGCCTACACGGATCAGGTCCCCGTCGGGCAGCACCATTTCCAGGCCCAAAACGTGGTTGACCGTGACACCGTATTTGAGCGTATGGGGACCGCCTGAATTGGTGGCTACATTGCCGCCTATGGTACAAGCACCCTGACTGGAAGGATCGGGAGCGAAATGGAAACCATGCCCGGCCACGCGACGGGTCAGCCATAGGTTGACCACTCCCGGCTCTACGACCGCATAGCGATCGCGAACGGAAACCTCAAGGATGCGCTTCATACGCGTGAGGGCGATGACCACAGCGCGCCCCACGGGGACCGTGCCCCCAGCCAGACTCGTGCCGGCACCGCGTGGCAGAAAGGGAACACCGGCAGCAACGCAGGCCCGAACGATCTGCTGCACTTGTTCGGCACTGTGCGGAAATACCACAGCCCGCGGCGAGATCTTCTCCAGCGTGAAGCCATCGCACTCGTAGGTGACGAGCTCGCTGGGCACCGTCAGCAGCCCATCGGCGCCGACAATGGCCCGGAGCTTGTCCACGAGTTCGTCGGCGACACTCGGTCCGCATGATTCGGCGCCGGGCACGGCAGACCTACCCTGCGGCTGAACTTGGTTTTGTTCCATTTGTGTCGGCACTGGCCTAATTGGCAGCGAAGCTTCGGTCAGCGATCAGACGACCGGCTCCCATCCCTTTTGGTATTCGCGGGACCAATGAGCGGCTGCCTCTTTGTCTCCTTGGATGTGTCCGGTAGCAGGATCGCAAACCAAGGACCGCCCCACGCGGTAGGCAATGTTACCCAAGTGGCACAGCAAAGTGCTTTTGTGGGCCTCGACGATATCGCTGTTCAGACGGGTGCCGTCACGGATAGCCTCGAGGAAGTTGTGTATGTGCGAGCTGTCAATGTCTGCGGCCTGGTCGCCGCCTCGGCCGATTTCTTTGCCGGCGGGATCGTACAGCGTGTACCCTGTGCCACGGATGGCCAGCGATCCTTTTTCGCCCTGAAAAAGGACCTGGGGCACGCCATCGCGCGGAAACTCGATACAGCTGAAGCCCTGCCAAACGATCGAGCGGCGCTCGGAGAAATCGAAACACACCGTATGGGTGTCAGGCGTTTCCTGGTCATCCTGATAGCGGTAACAGCCGCCTGAGGAAGTGACGCGCACGGGATAATCCACACCCAGTCCCCAGCGACACAGATCAATCATGTGCACGCCGTTATTGCCCAACTCGCCGTTGCCCCAGTGCCAGAACCAATGCCAGTTGTAATGCAGGTAATTGGTGCGAAACGGACGACGCGGTGCTGGCCCTTGCCACAAGTCGTAGTCCAGCCACGCTGGGGGCTCGGCTGCCTGCCCGCGTCCGATCGAGGGGCGCCGGTTGAAATACCAGGCCTGGGCGAAGAAAACCCTGCCCAGTTCCCCTCGTTGCAGGCGCTCGATCGCCTCGCGAATGCTTGGCCAGCTGCGACGTTGATTGCCCATCTGCACCAAGCGGCGATACTTGTGCGCTGCCTGCACCATCAACTCGCCTTCGCGCGCATTGTGGCTGCACGGCTTCTCGACATACACGTGCTTCCCGGCAGCACAGGCCAAAATCGTGGCAGGAGCATGCCAGTGGTTGCAGGTTGCGATGACCAGAGCGTCTACCTGCCGATCGTCGAGGATACGCCGAAAATCGCCTACTTCTCGCGGTGCCGTTCCCGCTACCTGGGCCGTAGCTTCGGCAGCCTGGTGCATGCGTCGTTGGTCTACGTCGCACACGTAACGCACCTCCACGTCCGGCTGCCTGGCAAAAGCTTTGGCCAATGCGATCCCCCGACCGCCGGTACCCATGATGCCCAGCGTCAGCCGATTGGCAGAGCCTAGTGCCCTCGTGTAGCTTGCTGCAGTGAGGCCCAAGGCGGTACAGGACAAAAACTGTCGCCGATCCATGTTCTCTCCTCGTACTGGGGCCATGTGCTGTGTGCCGCTTAAGTCGTTACCTTAGTGGCGGTTGCTATGCTCCGCGACATACCCTGGTCCTGTGTGCTCGATCTCCCGTTGTGGTTGGACTATGCATAGATTAGCGAAAAATCAACAAAAAATGAGCCGCGGTCCTACCAGTCTGTCCCAAATAGGAGCACCCATGGCAAAACCGACGGGATGTGTGGTTGTCGGCTATTGCGCAGGATTGACGATATGGAGCACTGGGCTGATCGCTTTGGTTCTGCTGAATGGCTCGGCGCGCCTGGAGCCGCATGCTAGCGCCAGTGCTCCCCAGTTCTTCAAAATCAAAGTAGTGGACGAACAAACTGGCCGCGGCGTTCCTCTAGTGGAACTGCGCACGGTGCACCATTTGACCTATGTGACCGACAACAACGGCGTCGTTGCCGTGGGAGCACCGGAGCTGATGCACCATAAGGTGTATTTCCATGTGTTCAGTCACGGCTACGAGTTTCCCGCCGATGGTTTCGGCTATCGAGGTGTGACGTTGGAAGTCCGTCCTGGAGCCTCTGCGACCGTCAGGATAAAACGTCTCAATATCGCCGAGCGCCTGTACCGCATCACGGGAGCTGGCTTGTATGCCGACTCTTTGTCGGTAGGCGAGCCGATACCGATCCGGCAGCCCCTATTGAATGCGCAGGTGTTGGGTTCCGACAGTGTCGTCCAGGCGGTCTATCGCGGGAAGATACACTGGTTCTGGGGCGATACGCATCGCCTGGCTTATCCGTTGGGCAACTTCCATGTCCCCGGCGCAACCTCACTATTGCCTGGCTCAGGAGGCCTCGATCCTGAAAAGGGAGTGGACTTACAGTATTTCACTGGCAGCGACGGATTTGCCCGACCGACAGCACAAATGCCTGGCAGCGGTCCGACTTGGATTTGGGGGCTGACCGTCATCCGCGACGCCCAAGGTACAGAGCGCATGTTCGCAGGCTATGTCAAGGTGCGGCCGCCTATGACCGTGTACGAGCGCGGTCTAGCGGAGTGGAACGACGAAAAACAGTGTTTCGAAAAAGTGACGACCTTCGACATGGACCTGCCGCTTTATCCCGACGGCCACACTTTCGTTCTCGACGAACAAGCGCGAGTGTATGTTTATTTTGCCACGCCTTTTCCGCTCGTGCGGGTGGAGGCCACGCCCGAAGCCTTGCGCGATCAGAAGGCTTATCAGGCGTATACCTGCTTGTTGCCTAAAAGCGATGCACAACATCCTCGGGTGGATCGCGACGAACAAGGCCGCCTGCGCTATGCCTGGCGGAGCAATACGCCTGCCGTGCGGCAAAAGGAACAAGCCGACTTGATCGCTCGGGGACTGGCCAAACCGGAAGAGCTTTTGGTCCATTTGCAGGATATCGAAAGCGGCAAACAAGTCCTGACACACTCAGGATCCGTGTACTGGAACGCCTATCGGCGGCGTTGGATCATGATCGCTGTCCAGGAGTTCGGCACTTCCTTTCTGGGCGAAGTCTGGTATGCGGAGGCCGATGCGCCGCTCGGTCCATGGGTCTACGCACGCAAGATCGTAACGCACGACCGATACAGTTTCTACAATCCGAAGCATCACCCGGTGTTCGACCAGGATGGCGGCCGCCGGATCTATTTCGAGGGGACATATACGCGGGCTTTTTCCGGGAACGAGCATCCTACGCCGCGCTACGATTACAATCAGATCATGTATCGCTTGGACTTGGCGGACAGCCGACTGCTGTTGCCTGTGCCTGTTTATACCTATCGCTCGGGAACCAAGGTGCTGATAGGCACTATCGAGCAGGTCCCTGTGACGGCGCGTATCGAGAGCTTGCCCTTTTTGGCGTGCGATCGGCCGGCTCCTGGCTTGGTGCCCGTTTATGTGCGGGAGCACGAGGGCCGCATTGAGCTTGAACGGAACGAAACGGATGCACCAGCATCTGCCCGTCCAGTGTTCTATGTCGCCGCCCAGAGAACACATCCGGCGGTGATGCTACCGCTGTATGCGCTGCGTAGCGCCCGAGAAGGAGCTTGCGCATTTCATGTGGGCCCATTGAGCGACGAGGAGCAGCAGCGCATGCACGGCAAGCTGTTGGGATACGTATGGCGCTCGCCGCTGCGATGGGCACCCGAGATGTACCAGGAGCTATTGCGCTATCGGCGCATTGCTGCCCCATAGCCGCTGCGCGGCAAGCGATGGCCCGCACTGCGCTTGCGTGGGACCTGCGGCCGATCAAGAAGGACCGGTATCGGGCCAGTCGCCTGTGAATACTTCGACCGCGGGTCCGGTCAAATAGACATGGTTGTCGCTGGCGTTCCACTCCACGGCGAGGTCGCCGCCGGGCATATGGACCGTGAGGGAGCGACGCGTCTTGCCGGACAAGGCGCCGGCCACGACCACCGCACACGCACCCGTGCCGCAGGCCAATGTCTCGCCGGTGCCGCGCTCCCACACGCGCACTTGCACTGCGTCGGCGGCGATCACTTTGGCGAATTCTACATTGGTCCGCTGGGGAAAAGCCGGGTGGTGCTCCAGTTGGGGACCGATGCGATGGACCAGTTCGTCGGTCAGTTCAGATACGAAAGTCACACAGTGCGGATTGCCCATGGAGAGACACGTGACATCGTAGACGGTGTCGGGCCAGGTGAGGGGAACAGCTACGGGAGGATTGCCGGGCAAGGTGGTCGGGATGCGGCTGGCTTCCAGGATCGGTTCGCCCATGTCCACGCGCACACGCCGTACACGGCCATCTTCTGGGAATACGTGCAAGGCCAAGACGCCTCGTGCCGTCTCCACGAAGATTTGCTCGCGGCGCACCAGACCGTGGTCGTAGAGATATTTGGCCACGCAGCGAATGCCATTGCCGCACATCTCTGCCTCGGAGCCGTCGGCATTGAACATGCGCATGCGTGCGTCGGCACGCTCCGAAGGCAGGATCAAGATCAGTCCATCGGCACCGACACCGAAATGGCGGTGACTCATGGCGCGCGCCAGCGACGCCGGGTCCCCAGGTAGTACTTGCCGGAAGCAATCCACATACACATAATCGTTGCCCGCGCCGTGCATCTTCACGAATCGCATGGTTGCACCCCTGATACCGACGAGCCTGCCGCTACATGTCCCTGCCCCGGTCATGATCGCTTGCTGTCGCTGCGCCGTCAATCCCTGGGACGCAAAAGTGGGGGCTGAGCAGTCGCGCATCCCCGCGCTACTTCTTCTGCTTTGCGCAAAACCCTCAGTAGGTTGCCGCCCAGGATCTTGTGGATCTGCTCGGCGTTATAGCTCCTGTCGAGCAGTGCCTGAGTGATGTAAGGAAAACACGAGACGTCTTCCAGTTGCACCGGCGTGTGCGTAATACCGTCGAAATCCGAGCCCAAGCCCACGTGGTCCACGCCGGCGACGCGGACGATATGCTCGATATGGTCCACCACGTCGTGGATATCCCCGCGCGGAAAAGGGTTCTCCTTGCGCCACTGCTCCAGAGCCAGGGTGAAATCTTTTTCGTCGGGATAGCGCTTGCGCAACTGGCGCGCTGTTTCGAACATGTGCTGGGTAGCCCGCGCTCCTTCCGGAGTGATGAAGCCGGAAAAGAAATTGACCATGACCACTCCCCCGTTGTCGCGGATCTGTCGCAGGACCTCATCGGGTACGTTGCGCGGGTGAGGAGCCAAGGCATAGGCAGACGAATGGGAAGCGATCACCGGCGCCCGGCTGACGCGCAGAGCATGTTTCATAGTATCCACGGACACGTGCGAGATGTCCACGAGCATGCCGAGCCGGTTCATTTCCCGCACTACCTCTTCACCGAACGGGGTTAGCCCGCCGTGCCGCGCCGTGTCGGTCGCCGAGTCGGCCCAATCGAGCGTTTCGGTGTGGGTCAGGGTCATATACCGCGCGCCCAGGGCATAATACATGCGCAACACGCCCAAGGAATTGGCGATCGAATGCCCGCCTTCGATGCCGATGAGGGAAGCGATCTTGCCCGCCCGACGAATGCGGACAATATCGTCGGCGCTATAGGCCATCTCGAACACTTGGGGATAACGCCGCACCATCCGGTGGATGACGTCTATTTGTTCCAGTGTCTCCTGCACTGCGGTGCCGGTACGCATGGTGCGGGTAGATACATAAGCTGACCAGAATTGAGCGCCCACGCCCCCTCGTTGCAGACGCGGGATGTCGGTGTGGAAGTCCTTTTGCGGCTTGGCGATGTCTATGGCGACGAAAGCCAGGTCGTTGTTTTCACGGAAACGATAGGGCAAGTCATTGTGGCCGTCCACGAGGATGGCCTGGCGATGGATGTGCCAGGCCTGTTCGGTCATGTGCACAGGGCCACGGCGGCGCGCGCCTTTTCGCGCCGAATCCTCCTTGTGGTTCCGACTATCTTCGGCACAGACACCCACGTACACGAGCGCAGCAAAGACCAGCAATGCCGTCACGAGGCGCATAAACACGGTTGTGTTCCCCCATGTTCGGCCCGCGGTCCATGGCTTGGCGACGGCTCCGACGCCCGGACGACCTCCGGCATGAGCCGACTGGTACGGCGTACCTACCCATCGTCTCCGTTGGCCGGTCCCGACATATGGCCGTACTTGGCCGCCAGGAGCAGATAGTGCAGACCGCTCAGGGCCGTAACCACCGTTGTCGTATAAATCAGTGCATCGCGCACATGAGTGCACCAAGACGGTAGATCGGCGCGGACCTCCAAATACACCAACAAAACTCCCACGGTCAAGCACTGCAAAACCATCTTCAATTTGCCCGGCCAGGCAGCGCCAAAGGGACTGCCCTGCTGCTCGACGAAGCTGCGCAAGCCGGTAACCAAGATCTCACGCGTCCAAACGATGACTACAACCCATGCTGACAAGCCCGCTTCGGGAACCGGCAGGAGGAACACAAAGGCTCCCCCGACGAGGATTTTGTCCACGAGGGGGTCCAGGTTGCGCCCCAACGTACTGCGCAAATTCCAGCGGCGCGCCAGATAGCCATCCAGCCAGTCGGTAAACGCAGCGACGACGAAGACGGCGCATCCTTGCAGCCATGCCTGGCGACCGATCAGCCAGAACAAGACCACGGAGAGTACAAAGCGCAGCAAAGTCAATTGGTTGGGGACAGTGTACAGCGAGCGGTCTACCGAAGTAGGCGGGCGCGTGGCCAGGCTCATAGTCTGTTCCTTTGTGCCCCTGCTCTCGCCGGGGCATCGCTATGCACTCGTCCGATGAGGTCATAGCCGTCCGCACCGACCATGACCACTCGAGCCCAGTCGCCAGGCTGCAGCGAGCGGCTTTTGATGCGGACCACTCCGTCTATTTCGGGTGCATCCGCGTAGCTCCGAGCCAGAACCCAACCTGGCAGATGTGGATCTGGGCCATCCACCAGGACCCGAACCACTTTGCCGGTCTGTTGGCACGCCCAGGCATAGGCCACTTCTTGCTGGATTTCCATAAGTTGCTGCCGGCGCTGCTCCTTGAGCTCTTCTGGCAAGTGACCGTCGAGTCGTGCCGCCGGCGTGTCGGGTTCTAGAGAGTAGGAAAAAACGCCCACGCGCTCCAAACGCGCTCGACGCACGAATTCGCACAACTCGGCAAATTCGGCCTCTGTCTCTCCCGGGAAGCCGACGATGAAGGTGGTGCGCAACACCAGTCCTGGTATCGCCTGCCGTAAACGCTCGATCAGCCCCTCGATATCCCGGCGACTAGTCCGGCGCTTCATGCGCCGCAATATGCGGTCGTTGATGTGTTGCAGCGGAATGTCCAGATAAGGAACGACATGACGGGCATGGGCCAAGACCTCGACGAGTTCTTCGGTAAAGTTGAGCGGATAAGCATAGAGCACGCGGATCCACTCCGGCTGCACTTGGGAGTCCAGCAGGCGCAGGAGCCGAGCGAGCTGGGGCTCGCCGTATAAATCTATCCCGTAATAAGTCGTATCCTGGGCTACCAGAATAAGCTCGCGCACGCCGTCGGCTACCAATTCGGCAGCTTCGTCCAGGACTTGTTCGATAGGCTTACTGATGTGCTTGCCGCGCATCTTGGGGATGGCACAAAAGGTACACAGCCGGTCGCATCCTTCGGAAATTTTCAGGTACGCGTAATGCCGCGGCGTGATCCGCAGTCTGACGCGGTCGTCGAAAGTCCGTACCGGCGCCGGCCGAAACAGCATCCGCTGCTCGTGCTCGTCCGACAACACGTCTTGACACACCTGGGCGATTTCTTCCCGGCCGAAAACCCCCACGAAGGCATCCACTTCCGGTAACTGGCGGGCTAGTTCGTTTTGCAACCTTTCGGCCAGGCATCCGGCGACCACCACAGCCCGCACCTGGCCACGACGTTTCAAGGCCAACATCTCCTGAATGACGCCCAGGGACTCTTGCCGCGCCGGCTCGATGAAACCACAAGTGTTGATGACGACTAGATCGGCTCCTTCGGGTGCCGACTGGATGAGAAAGCCGTCCTGAGCTAGATGGCTCAGCATCCGCTCCGAGTCCACTAAATTCTTCGGACAACCCAAGCTGACGAAAGAGACAATCGGTGGCCTGACTTTACGCCGTGGCATACTCGGTTCCAAGTCAACCTGTTGGGCGTTTCATTCGGGCGTCCGTGACGAGGACGTGCCCATATTGTACGCTCAGTGCGCCGACGGGGAAATCCTGATCGAGGCGCTGTCCGCTTGCTGTAAGCGTTGACCCTGGAGGTCAGGTCGGCTCGCTAGTCAACGGGTCGGTTTCAGCGGTCAATAGTCGTGCGATCGGTCCGAATTGTCTGCCGCAGGGGCCGGCGACGTTCGCCAACTCGCGATGAGCCCAAACGATTTGCCCGCACATCTGGTCCGTAGGGCATTGTGGCAATGTTCGCGGAGGCAAAGTCCATAGCCTGTCCGGTGCTGCGCTGGCACTTGCCCCGAGCAGGTCGTACAGCCCCAATTGTTCCAGCAAAGCGCGACATTTGCCCTGGATGCCATAAAAGCTCACGTCCCCCATGGCACTGGTGCGACGCAGGCGTAGCAACGTACCCATCAGGGTACTATCCAGATAGGTGCATGCCGAAAGATCCACATGGACCTTTTTGCCAGAAGCCAGGGCATCCACAGCCGTGTGCCACAGGGCGGCGGCTAGCTCGAGGGTTACTTGGCCATGCAGTCGCAAACCGATCGCATCGGGGGTTTCGTACAGCAGGATTTCGCCTGGGGATGCCATCCTGTCCTCCTGCTCGGCAGGTAGCTGGTGTGCCGTCCTCGGTAACCAGGACTGCTTTGTAGTTTGTATGCGTTAGCGCTCCGGATTTTCACACATCCTTTGGCACCCAGCCATACGCGGCCAGACTGGGCTGGGCGCCATGGTGCAGATACGCCATTTTCAGCCGGCTCAGATAGTCCGCCGGCAATGCTTTGCGCTGTTCGTTGACGTCTATGCCGTACAGTTTGGCAGCGTTGAGGCCGAGTATTTTTTCCTTGATTTCTTTGGTAAACGGGCGATAGCCGAAACGTTGCTGCAATTCAGGCGGAATCTGGAATCGTCGGAAGGCCTCGATTTGCCACTGCGGCGAGCCCCACCAGATGCTGTCTGTGCCCCAAACGATGTGGTCGGGTCCGAAGGCGTCGAGGATCTGCCCGAGAATATGGCCGCACAAGAGCGGTTGCAAGATCACCGTATGTCCGAAGGTGCTTCCCAGCTCCATATAAACATTGGTCAACTTGGGATCGGCCTTGCGGATTTGGCACAGCTCGGTGACCCACTCGACGTGGGGATCGGTCAGCAATTTCTCTTTGCGGATCTCACGGCCTCCAGTGAGGGAGCGAAAGCCGCTGTGGTAAATGATGAAGTTGAGGTCGGGGAAATCGGCGGCGGCCTTTTTGACATCCTTGGGATGGCAGTGTTCCTCGTTGAAGCCGAAAAGCGGCAAGCCCTTGTGTACGCAGATGTTGCGGATCCCCAATTTACGCGACTTTTCGAACATGGGATAGGCGAGTCGTTCGTCGTCGAGCCACCACGGGCCGCCGTCCTTGTCGCGCGGGAAATACAGGCCCGTGTACATTTTCCAGGCTTCGATTTTCAAGTCTTCGACCTGCCATTGCATGCGGTCGAGGTTGTACTCTTTGAGGTTGGGGGCGACCAGCCCGTGCGATAGAAGTCTGCGCGAGCCAGCCAAGCCGTTGACTTTGTTGCGCGTCTCGACCATGCGTTCTACGGGCAAAATGTTGCGGTCGGGTTTCTCGGGTATACCACTGATGACGCCCATGACCGTATCGCTGTCGAAAAAGATCTCTTTGATGTAGTTTTCCATGGCCAGATCTTCGTGCTTGTGTGTGTGGCCCTTCAGATCGGGATTGAAGCGCTCGGCTTGTTGACGGAACACGAGGACGCTTTTGCCGCGGCCGCGCGGCACGTCCACGTGGTGCGTTTGCACGTCGAAGATGAACTGATCCTTGGGCCATTTCTCGGCGCGCGCTGCCGGATCGAGCAACTCGGCGGCATCTACTTCGAAGTACGGGCCGAATACCTCGTTGAGGGCCATGAAAGCAGCCGCCATGCCGCCGGAAGTGCATAGAAATTGCCGCCGGTCCAGACCGAGCATCTTGCCGAACCGATCGGCCAGTTCCTGGATACGCGCCTCGACTTGTTTTTGCTCCAGGGTTTGCGGTAGTGGGTAAAACTCTTCGTTGCTCACTACCTGTGTCGGGAGCGGACTGAAGACGCATTTCTGCTCGTCACGGACATATTTCGGGATCCACATGGGTTTCCTCCCCACGTTAGCTCGGCGGCCGGTTGGCCTGCCGACTTGCCGCGGACCGACGAGTACATGACGGCCCTAGTACTTGTTCCAGCACGCTTCTTGCCCTTATACTGGCCAGATAGCACGGAAGATTCAAGAAAAAAATGCACCGGCCAGCCGATGGTTGACGCGCCACTGCAAACGCATAAGCTTATGATTTTCTGCACCACGTGAGGCATACGAACGCCAGCGGCAGTTGAGCAAGCGGTGCGCTGCGGCCAGGGGGCTTGTGTTCGGGCCGGGGCGGCCGTTTGCGCCGAACGTTGGACCGGGGTGGCATGGAGCAGGCAATCCGCAAGGCCGATGTGCTGATCGAAGCGCTGCATTATATCCGCCAGTTTCGCAATCGGGTAACCGTGATCAAATTAGGCGGCAGCGTGCTCGAAGATGCGGATACACTGCGCGACATGCTGCTGGACGTGGTCTTCATGGAAACCGTGGGCATGCGGCCTGTACTGGTCCACGGTGCCGGCAAAGCGATAGACCGTGCTATGGCCCAGGCGGGGCTGCCGGTGCGCAAAACGCGCGGCCGCCGCTATACCGATGCGCCTACGCTGGCCATCGTATCGGACGTGTTGCAGCAGACCGCTGCTCATCTGGAACGTACCATCCACGAATTGGGCGGACGAGCGGTCCGCTTGCACGGGGGATCGCTGCAGGCTTTGTATGGTCAACGTTCGTTTGTGCGCGACGAGCAAGGCATGGCCGTGGACCTGGGCTTTGTCGGCGAAGTGACCCGGGTGGACCGGGATGTGATCGAGCGCTTTTGCCACGCGGGTGTCATACCGGTCGTGCCCTCGCTGGCGTTGGATCCGCAAGGACAGTGGCTCAACGTCAATGCCGACACTGCCGCCGCCGCCATCGCTGCCGCCTTGCAAGCGGAAAAGCTCGTCTTCGTGACGGATACGCCGGGCATATTGCGCGATGTCCACGATCCGGAGAGCCTGATCCCGACCTTGGATAGCGAACAGTGTCGGCAACTCGTACAAGCAGGCGTGATCGCCAGCGGCATGATCCCCAAAATCGAAGCCTGCCTGGAGAGCCTGCAGGCTGGCGTTCGTAAAATCCACATCATTGATGGACGCGTGAAACATTCCCTGCTTTTGGAGATTTACACGGACCGTGGTGTCGGCACCGAGATCGTAAGCAGCGCCGGAGTGCAAGCACGAGGCCATTGAAAGCTGCCGGAAACGACCCAGACGCATAGACTTGTGGTCGCAGGCAGCTCATGAGAAGGACGATGCGACCTATGGCAGCGCCGTTGGGCTCCACCGCCGTGCGCGACTTGTTCGAGCGCTACGTGATCGGCAACTACGCACGTTACCCCGTATGCCTCGTGCGCGGGGAGGGATCCCTGGTTTGGGATGCCGAAGGAAACCGGTACATAGACCTTTTTCCCGGGTGGGGGTGCAATCTGCTCGGGCACTGCCCGGCGCGCGTGGTGTCGGCCATCCAGGATCAGGTCCAGCGCCTCATCCACGTGCCCAACACGTGGTATATGGAGCCCCAAGGACTGTTGGCCCGGGAGTTGAGCGAGCGCAGCTTCGGCGGCCAATGTTTCTTCTGCAACAGCGGTGCCGAGGCAGTCGAGGCCGCTTTGAAATTGGCGCGGCTCTATGGCAAACCGAATCGCTACAAAGTGATCGCCATGCTCGACAGCTTCCACGGTAGAACGTTCGGTGCGCTGAGCGCTACCGGCCAGGTACGTTATCAACAGGGCTTCGAGCCGCTGGTCCCTGGCTTTCGCTTTGCCCCGTTCGGCGACCTGGACGCCGTGGCGCGACTGATCGACGAGGAAACGTGCGCTATTTTGGTCGAGCCGATCCAAGGGGAGGGGGGTATCCATGTGGCCCCCGAAGGGTATCTGGCCGGACTGAGGCGACTGGCGGACGAGCACCGCCTGCTGCTCATTTTCGACGAAGTTCAGTCCGGCATGGGGCGCACGGGCAAATGGTTTGCCTGGCAACATTGGGGCGTGGTTCCCGACCTCATGACTCTGGCGAAAGGACTGGCCGGGGGGGTGGCTTGTGGAGCGTTGGTCGCCCGCCGGGAGGTAGCCGCTCTGTTCAAGCCCGGCACGCATGCTTCCACTTTCGGGGGCAATCCACTTGCCTGCCGGGCAGCTCTGGCCACGATCGAGACCATCGAACAAGACGAGTTGCTGGGCCGGGCGGTACAGATCGGTGAGCGCGTGCGCGAGCGGTTTGTTTCTTTACAGGCGCGTTGCCCGCTGCTGCGCGACGTGCGTGTGTGCGGCGCCATGATCGGCCTGGAGCTGGTCATCGAAGGCACCGGTATCGTTCAGGATTGCCTCCAGCGCCGCTTGCTGATCAATTGCACCCATCGCACGGTTTTGCGACTTTTGCCCGCATTGACCATAAACGATGCCCTACTCGACGAAGGGTGTGCGATTTTGGAGGAGGTGTTGTTGCAGCACTGCGCCGGCTGAAAACGGCAGGGCTGGCCGGCGACCGAACCCACGCCAGGACCCGATCGTCGTATGCTTGCAGGGACGAGAAAGTAGCCATGCGTCACCTGATCACGCTTTTCGACCTTACCCGCGACGAAATCGTAGCCTTGAGCGATGCCACAGGTGCGATCAAAAGGGAGCATGGCTTGGGCCGCAGGCGCTTGAGTCTGGAAGGCAAAGTATTGGCCCTGGTCTTCGAAAAGCCCTCTTTGCGCACCCGAGTCAGCTTCCAAACAGCCATGGCACAATTGGGCGGAGCCAGCATCTACCTTTCGGGTAGCGAAGCAGGACTCGGCACGCGCGAGTCGGTCCCTGATTTTGCCAGGGTGCTCAGCGCCTATGCCGATGCCATTGTGTTGCGTACTTTTGCCCATCATACGGTGGAAACTTTTCGCACCTTTTCTTCTTGTCCAGTCATCAACGGGCTGTCGGATTATCACCATCCATGCCAAGCACTGGCGGACCTTTTCACCGTCCGCGAGGCACTGGGCACATGGGAAGGCAAAGCGCTGGTCTTCGTAGGCGATGGCAACAACGTAGCGCGCTCCCTGGCGATCGGCTGCGCGCATGTGGGCATGCGGTTCATTCTGGCCACCCCGCCGGGCTACCGTTTCGACGAGCCCTTTCGGCGTGCTTTCCGCAAAGCATTCCCTGGAATAGCTTTGGAAGAAACCGACGACCCGATGGCCGCGGTGAGTCAGGCCGATGTCATCTATACTGACGTGTGGGCCAGTATGGGGCAGGAAAGCGAGCGAGAACAACGCGCACGCGTATTTCAGTCGTATCAGGTCAACGAGAAGTTGCTGGAGCGCGCACCGGCCCATGCCGTGGTCATGCATTGCTTGCCGGCCCATCGCGGCGAAGAAATCAGTTCGGCAGTGTTGGATAGCCCGCGCTGCATCGCTTTCCAGCAGGCAGCCAATCGCTTACACTTGCAAAAGGCGCTCCTCGAATGGTTGCTGGCGCCAGGAGAACCAGGCCATGCGCGAGTCAGTGCGGATGCGACCTGACGGACGTCAGGCCGACGACCTGCGGCCTGTGCGCTTTCGCCGGCATTTTACTTCCCAAGCGCCTGGGAGCGTCTTGGTGAGTATGGGACGCACCACCGTTTTGTGCACCTGCAGCGTCGAGGAATCGGTCCCGGCTTTCTTGGAGGGTACCGGCAAAGGATGGCTTACCGCCGAATACTCGATGTTGCCTGGCAGTACAGCTCCCCGCAAGCAACGGGAGCGTTCGGGTAAGCTGGACGGTCGCACTGTGGAGATCCAGCGATTGATCGGCCGCAGTTTGCGGGCGGCTCTCGACTTGGACAAGCTGGGCCCGCGAACATTGTGGGTGGATTGCGACGTCCTCGAAGCCGACGGGGGCACGCGCACCGCCAGCATCAACGGTGCCTTCGTGGCCGTAGTGGACGCTATCTTGCGGCTACACAAGTCGTGGGACGTAGAGTACAACCAAATCGTTTGCGACAGCGTGGCAGCCGTCAGTGTGGGGCTGGTCCAGGGCCAAGTGTGGCTCGACCTCAGTTACGAAGAAGACAAGGATGCTGAGGTAGACCTCAACCTAGTCATGACCGGGAGTGGCCGCTTCGTGGAAATCCAGGCAGGCGGCGAGGAGGCTACGTTCACCCGTGCCCATCTCGAGCGCATGCTGCGCGTGGGTCGCGCCGGCATCGTCGCTATCACGGCTAAGCAAAAAGAGGCACTGGGCACCAGCTGGCCTTTCTGAGGCAGTTCCGCCGGCGTAGTCTTCGCAGCGACGGCGGCGTTTTCTCGGACCTATGCAAGCTGCCTCTTTTATCCAGCCTGCGTGTACACACTGGATCAGATGGAGACCAGCGACTCAGGACAGCAATCGGTCTGGACATTTCTCCCCGGTCTTGGCAAACATAGGCGCTCCTTGTCCGTTGCAGACCGGTCCCGCCTGTTTGGAGGGCTCGACGATGCGCAGAGCAGTCAAGGCCTGTATAGGGCTGGGCGTGCTGATAGGTTCGGTGCTTACAACTGTCGCCTGGGGAGCTGCTGTCGAAGCCGATCCCAACAAAACCTATTGGCTATCGCCCCAGGACGGCCCGTGGCTTATTTGCGCGGCAAGCTTTTACGGCGACGATGCCCTGGAGTTTGCCCGCAAATTCTGCCTCGAGTTGCGCCGCGATTATAAACTCAATGCTTTCGTCTATAGCATTTCCGATCGCAAGCGCCAAGAGAACAAGCAATTTTTGGAGGAGCTCAAACAGCGGGGGCGCAAAATCCGCATCCCGGAAGAGTATGCGGTCATGGTGGGCAATTATCGCGACATGTACGAGGCTCGACGCGCTTTGACGCAACTCAAGAAGATGAAGCCGCCCCAATCGGTGCCGCTCGGTAAGTATTTCATCTTCGATGCTCAGCATGCCAAGAATTCGCTCAAACAAAAAGGCCAGATCGAGTACCAGCACGCCGACAACAATCCCTTCGTGACGGCGTTCGTTTGCCCCAATCCGCTGACCAAGCAAGGCACCGCAGCGCCTGTACGGACAGCTGCCGCCGATTCGGATACCGACACGCATCAACTCAACCAAAGCGAGTTATATTCCTTGCTCCGGTGCAACAAGCCGTGGACCTTGGTGGTCAAGGTCTATCCGCGCACCGGCATGCTGGGAAATGAAAAGCCCAGCGTTTTGGCTCCCGAGGGATTGTTCCGATCGGCGTTCGGACCCAAGCCAGGCGTCAAAGAAAAAGACGCCACCGAGCTGGCGCGCCAGCTGGCCACGGCCTTGCGCAGGCCGGACAAAGGCTTGGATGCCTATGTGTACCACACGCGCAATAGCAGTATGGTTACCGTGGGGGGGTTCAATTCGCCATCGGACCCCGAACTTATGAAGTACCAGCGCTTGTTGAGCGGCATGAAGCTGCTAGTACAAGGCGAGACCATCGAGTTGATGGCCCAGCCCACCCCGATGCCGGTGCCGAGGACGCGCTGAGCGAAGGTCGTGTGTAGGCCGCGGTGCTGGCGAAGCTATTTGCCCAGGCGGCCGAGCAAAGACTGCAAAGACTTTTGGTAGCGCTCCTCCTTGAACGGATTGGGCGGTGGAGATTGACCACCTGGTCTCCCGGGAGCGCCCGCTTGTTCTCCAGGCCAGCGGAAGCCGGCTGCCTGAAGCGTGGCTTTGTGCTTTTCCAGTAATTTCAAGGCGGCATCAAGTTTTTCCTTGGCTTTGTCCGGTGCGAGTTCCTCTGTTTGGTCCAGCCCGGCGAGAGCCTCGGCGAGCTTTTTCTTTTCCTCCGGGTCGAGCTGCACGCGCAGGCCGCCGTCGGTAAGACGCTCGAGCTTGGCTACAAGTTCAGCCAGCTGCATGCGTTCGTCTGGCCCTCGACGGCCCCCTGCCGGACCTTTCCCGGGCATACCCCCGAAGCCATTCATCATACCCCCCGGGCCACCCTTGCCAGGAGCTCCTGGACCAGGCACGCCTGCGCCGGGCATTCCGCCCATGCCGGGCATTCCCCCTGGAGCAGCACCGGTGCCCTCGGGCGGCTTAGGTGGCCGCAAGTCGTACCCGTAGGCGACCATGAAAACCATGCCCAACCCGATGCCCAAAATTAGCCCACCCAGAGTGCCTGCCACGCCCGCAGGAACGGAGAGTTTGTTCCCGCCGACCAGATAGGCCAGCAGTGCCAAGACTATGAGCGCAGCTCCGCCTATCCCCACCACATGGTAAATCTCCAACTCATAACCAGCCACTGTGAGCGCCCAGTTCATTGCCCAGCCCTCCCTTTTTAAGTCAGCAAACTATGATACCGCCCGAACGCTTGTGTAACTTAGCTTAAACACCCTGTCGGGCGCACTCAAGGGCTTGGTGCAAGATTTCACACTTTTTTCATCTCGGGCGGATAGGAGCGTAGTTCGGCTCAGTGCGCCGGGTACAGGTGTCCTACAGGTTGCTGACCGAGGACAGTGGCTTTGCCCCCCGGCGTGGCGAAGCGATAGAGACTACGGGTTGATTGTGCTGTACCGGCTAGAGCCGAGCGGCCTAGTTGAAAAATTCTATGGAATTTACCAAATTGCGCCGATTTGGCCTATATAATTGACAAGCACAAGGCGAGGCATTTCTGCCGGCCCGTGCGAACTGCGCTATGCCAGTCACCTGGTGGCGCCTCACGGCTTGCCTGCTGTAAGGCTCGACCCATCCAGGACCGAAGGCTTGTAAGGATAGCGCATTTTACCAGATACGAGCCGACCTCGACAGGTAGTCGAGCGGCGCCGATGAGGCAAAAGAACGAACTAGGTACGATTTCGCGCTCGGAGCGTTTTGTGCTTTCCGCTTAGCGGGCGCCACAGCTCAGCGCGGAAAGGAGGCAAAGATGATGCGACGGCTCAGCCTCGAGGAAAGACGGCAGATCTTCCATGAGCTGGTAACCGCTCAAGATATCCTGCACGATGTCCCGAGATCGCGCAAGTTGGTCAGCGAAAAATACCGTATTAGCGAAGCGCAACTGCGTGAAATCGAGGACGAGGGTATCGAGGAGCAGTGGCCGCCCTTGGAGGAAGAGTGAGCGCACGCCAGACCTCCCCGTGAACGTGCTGGTCTTCGATGACTCGGTGCACGTTGTCGGTGTCCGCAAGCTTGACCAACCACTTTTCCGGCGCTTACCTCGTAGAAGGACTGGCGATGGCCCATTGCCCCTGACGAGCATAATCTATCGCTTCGGCCAACAGGCGCAAAGCTTCGTGCGGTGCGTGGAACCCGTCGGAGTTCTCCGACATGACGAAGTCCAGACGCCAGTGAGCCCGGCGATGGGCCTGGGAAGCCCGCGCCAGAGTCTGCGGGTCGGCACCTCTTTGTTTGCCGCTGTTCAATGCTTCGATAAGCTCCGCCAGGGCCTTTTCAGTTCTGCTCACGAGAGCCAAAGTCCGTTCTTGAATCGAGCGCGCTCGTGCCTCGAGTTCCTGTTCAGGAAAGCGATGGCATGTTTGACATGCCACATTGATCTGGCGCAAAGGGCTACGTACGTGGTGGTCGCTAATTTTGATCGCTCCTTCTCTTCGGTAAGGCATGTGGCAGTCGGCACAGGCCACACCGCTGCGCGCGTGAATGCCCTGACTCCACATCTCGAATTCTGGATGTTGAGCTTTGAGGAGCGGCGCGCCAGTCACTGCGTGTGTCCAGTCACTGAAGCCGTCGCCGTCCAGCCGGTCGTAATAGTCCTCTATTTGATCGGCTTGCAGGCCGGCCCTCCAGGGATAAACCAGCAGCTTGTCGGGCTTGCGGAAGTAATATTCGACGTGGCATTGGGCACATACGAAAGAGCGCATTTCTTGCCGGGTGGCCAACATATTGGGATCGTATTCCGGTACCGGACGACCCGCTTGCAAGTGGGCTTGGTGTTCCTGCCGCCATTTCGCGATGCTGGGCAGGTGGGGGACAGGTGCCTGGCTGCGGGCCAGCTGCCGGATGCCTATGAGGAAGGCTGGCCGCGTCACACGCAGTTGAGCGGTACGCGGTTCATGGCAGTCCACGCACGCCACCGGGTGGGAAACAAAAGCGCGTGCCCGTTCGTAAGGCATGGTGGAAAGGATTTCAAAACCCTTGATCAGTTGTTCCCAAGGACGGTCGTCGCCGATTCCTGCTTGACGCCCGTGCTGCCGGTAAGCTTGCAGCGGTGTAGAATGGCAGTGCAGACAGGACCCGGGTTGCGGAAAGCGCTTGGTCCGTTCGCTGACGTCCTGGTCGCGCAGCATGTAGGCATGTCCACGCGCCTCGCGAAAGTCCACAGCGAACGGGTGCCCAGCATAAATGAGTTTGAGCAAGGGGTCTTTTTCCAGTCTGGAAGGTGGCGCCTCGCTACCGCCGTGACGGGTATCCTCAACTGTGCGGCGATAGCCGTCGTATTGCCGTGGAAAATTCTTGCCCCACTCGGCCGGGTCTACTATATCTTCCGTAAGCTCGACCAGTCGGAAATGAAGCTGTCGTGCCTCCTCTTTCCGCTCGGCGATGTTTTGCCATAGCAAAAGCATAGCCACTGTCAAACCTGCTGTGACTATGATCAGCGCCGCATAGATAACCGTACGCGCCAAAGTCTGGGTGCTTGTCGCTGGCATGCACTAGTGTCCTCACTCGTGCCGGTAATGCGTTTTCATTCATTCACACGCTGCATCTTGTGCTGACAACGCAGCGGTCGTCCCCCCAGTATCATCGCGGTGGACCATGTCCGCTGGCTGTGTGGCATTGGATGCAATTCCAAGAGGGATCCGCCGCGCCTTTGTGGGGCAGGATCTCCGCGACCAGTGCACTGTGGCATCGAACGCAATTGTCGTTGACGATGCGACGGTTCACTTCGCGAATGCGAATAGGCTCATGGAAATCCATCAAAGTAAAGGCCTGTGAATGGGCGTAGCCATTGCGTAGCTTAGCCCCCAAGCGGGCTAATGGCTCTTGTGGCACGTGGCAGTCGTTGCACACAGCGACAGCATGGTGACTGGCTTTTTGCCAGCTTTCGTACTGATCGCGCATGACGTGGCAATTCACGCAGGCGCGTGGGTCGTCGGTCAGGTAGGAAAACCCTTCCGCAAAATGAAACGTGTACCCACTTATACCGGTCAAGAGACCGACGAGGATAAACAAAAGAATCTTGGGTGCGTTGGCCATTGCCTGAGACTCCGCGACGGTAATGCATGGCAACATTGCCGACCGTGGAGCGAGCATCATCGGGCCGAAGGATCCAAAGAAAGCCAGCGATTTCCATCTTACAAGGGCCTTTCACGGAAGTACAGCTTAGAATCTCCGGCCGACTGGATGCGGAGCATTGGTGCTTCTGTCCTTCGATCGGCAAGGGAGGCCGGTTAGGCATTCGGTGGGGTAGTGTGCTTGTGCGCTTCATGGGTGTAAAGCGCTTTGTCCTCGCCGAAGATCCGGCTGATCATTTCGCCGCTGAGGATGGTTTGCGGACTGCCTTCGCATTCGATCCGGCCTGATTTGAGGCAGAGGACGTGGTGGGCGTGGTGCGTGACGATGCTCAGGTCGTGCGATACGAGCAAAACGGTCACTCCAGTTTCACGATTGATTCTGTCGAGCAAGCCGTAGAAGTCGCCTTGCTGTTTAAAATCTATGCCTGCGGCTGGCTCGTCGAGCAAAAGCAATTCGGGCGCAGGCTCGAGAGCTAGACCGAGGAGCACGCGTTGCAATTCGCCGCCGGACAAACAAGCGACCGGACGGTCGAGTAGATGTTCTGCCCAAACTCGCTCCAGGAGCTGCTCCGCATTACGGCGCGCTTGCCGTCCGAAACCTAAAAACACAGGCTTTTTCTGGGTTGCCAGACCGACCAGTTCCCGTACCGTGAGAGGCAGTCCGGTGTCGAACAAGAGCCGCTGGGGCACGTAGCCGATGTGCCGCGGTTGCCTGCGGCTGTGGTCGTGACCGCAGTGGTACTCGATTGTGCCGGTATAGGGAACCTCACCCAAAAGTGCGCGTAGAAACGTGGTTTTTCCCGAGCCGTTCAAGCCGATCAAGGCGGTGATCTTGCCCTGCGCGATCCGTGCATACAAGCCGCGCAGGATAGGCTGGCCGCCCAGGGTGACGTGCAAGTCTTCGACCACTACCAGTGCATCGGACAGATGCTTGTCACCGCTCCGACTTGCCGACATTGCTTGCACCCGCTGCCATTGCCTGCCGGTCAGGGGGACGCACGACGCGATTCGAGCGTACCCAGAAGATTGTCAATGTTTTCCTGCAGCCGCCGAAAGTAATAGTCCGGCTCGACCCAGAAAAGACCCTTGTCAGGTCCGGTTTCCACAGGATCGAGCTCGATGATACGGACTCCTGGGCCGATAACGCGCGCTAGGTTTTCTGCTTGCTTGCGGGAATATTGCGGCTCGACGCCGATCACTTGGACGCCCTTCTTGCGGAACTCTTCGGCCTGGCGCGTGACCTCCGGCCCCAGGTCTTCCCCTTCGGTACCGCGGATTGACCCGACCATGTCCATGCCGAAGGAACGAGCGAAGTAACGGAACGAGTCGTGGAAACTGACGAATTTCAATCCCCGCAGCGACTGTCCCTTCTGGCGCAGGTGTTCGAGCCGGTCGCAACAGTTTCGACAGCGCTCGAGGTACCTGTCCTTGTTTTTCGGATCCAGGTCAGAAAGCTGCTTAGCGATACTCTTGGCCATGAGCACTGCTTCGTCAATGCCTAGCCAGACGTGAGGATCACGACCGGCTGGATGCACATGGTCGCCGTGCCTTTGTGCTGCCCGGTAAATGTAGCGATCCTCTGGTAACGTTTCGCCGACGCGGACCACCCGCAGCCGACGATTGCCGGCATTGCGTACGAGCGATTCGAGGAAAGGCTCGAGTCCGAGGCCGTTGGCGATCAGCATATCAGCGCCCGAGATGAGACGCGCCTCCATCGGACTGGGATGGAATTCATGCGGCCCGACACTGGTAAGCAAACATCGTACCTCTGCATCGTCGCCAGCAATCGTGGCTGTTAGACAATGCAGCGGCACGACGGTGCACACCACTCGCAGTTTGCCTGTGGTGCCCCATAAATCGCCTGGCGCGCTTTTACAGCCGAGGCACGCCGCCCAAAAAACGCAACATACGAGCAGCCCGACCTTCCCGAAAGCTCTCAGCTGCATAACTATTTCCCTGGGAATTACCTTGTAATACTTCCGATGACGATTATATTGCTCGTCAAGCTTGTTTTCCAGTTCAGGCTGCTTTTTTGGGCTTTTCAAAGTGGCCCAAATGTGCTTGATTTGATCCCCGCTGGTTCTTCTAAGGCTATGCGGCTAAACCGCAGTGCGGCAGAAAAGTTGCCAACAGGCTGTGACGTGGCTTCGCGTTCGACGCGATAGCAGCAAGGACGGGAATTCACCAGCGGTCAAGAAATTGAGAACAGAATGTCACGGGACTTTGCTTCAAGCGTTTTCGGTGGCGCTTCGATGTGCCTAAGATTTTGCTGTTTATTGTGTTACGTTGCCGATCTGGACGCGGCATTGGTTTTATCATCGGTAAGATGCAGCGTTGGTTGCACGGAGGTAGCCGGCGGTGTTTTTCATTCCTAGCCAAGTAGAGCAACAAACGGACCGTTCTCTTTTGGCGGCGTGGAAGTCTTGGACGGCGTGGTCGGCACTGGTTCTTGGCTGCACAGTTCTCTACCTTTCTGGGGCCGATCGCTTCGATCTGCTGACGGACGACGAGATAAGGTACGCCGAAGCCGGCCGCATCATGGCACAGAGCGGCCATTGGGTCATTCCCGAGTACAATGGTTATCCTCGTTACCAAAAGCCGATCCTTTTCTATTGGCTGCAAGCAATAAGTCAGAAGGTCTTGGGCTCCACACCCTTGGCGGCGCGTCTTCCTAGTGCTTTGGCTGGTGTAGCCGTGGTGCTGGTGACCGCCCTATTGGCCGCCAGGGTCTTTGACGCTCGGACCGGTTTGCTGGCAGGAGTAGTTCTTGCATTGTCGGTCGAAGTGTTCCTTTTATCGCGCATGGTGATGACGGACATGGTGTTGCTGCTATGGACCCAAGGGGCGGTAGCATGCTCGATTGTAGCCGGTTTGCCAGAAACCGAACGTCGCTTAGCCTGGCACAGATTGGCATTTTTGCTGGTGGGGCTCGGTTGCCTGACCAAAGGGCCCATCTCGGGCATTTTATGGGGTCTGACCATATTTCCGTGGTGGCTGTTTCGCATGTGGCGGGACACGACTGTGACGCAGTCTAATGAAGCGCAGGGCCAAGAACTGCGCCAACCCGGGGCTCAACGTGGTGAGCGAATGACGTGCCGCTATTTGTGCAGACTGGTACTGGAAGGGGCGGTACTGGTCCTCTTCGTCGCCGGCCCGTGGTATGCCTTGGCTCACTACGTCACCGATGGAGCCTTCACACGCACTTTCTTTATCGAAGAAAACCTGGCGCGTTTTACGAGCACTGTGAATCGTCATCCGCAGACGCCATTGTTTTACCTTTTGCTAGTGGTTCCGATGACGTTTCCCTGGACATGGTTTGTACCGGGAGCGATCCTGCAGGCCGGCGGCGGTCCTTTCGATTGCGCCCGGGATCGGATCTACGCTCGTCTGCTTTTGTGGCAAGTGATCGTACCGTTTGCCTTGTTCACGGCGAGCGAAACCAAGGTGTGGACCTATACTTTGCCGGCGTTTCCGCCCCTGAGCATTCTGGTCGCCCGCTGGTTGGGGCGGCGCTCGCTCGACCCGGGAGTTCAGCACGTTTGGCGCGCCCCGGCGCTTGTACTTTTGGCGGGAAGCATATTGGCCTTGGGTGTAGCGCTCGTCTGCCGGGTGCATTGGTTGCCGCAGGAGATACGCGTCATCCAATTTCTCTCGGCAGTGCGCACGACCATCGCGGTCCTTTGCGTCCTTAGCATGGGCATATGTTTGGCAGCTTATTGGCGTCATCCACGCTGGGCGAGCGCGGTTTTTGTCGCGGGGATCTCCTGCTGGTACATGTTTTTTGTTCACTATCTGGTGCCGGTTTTCGACAGGATCTGGAACGAACCGGTACGCGAGGTAGCCGCCTGGTTGCGTCACATGCCACACATGCGGGTCCTGACGTACGAGGTGCACGAATTAGGCGTGAATTTTATGGCCGGCAAGAGGCATGTGGAGCACTGGCGCGAAAGGTCCAGCAGCCGAGTCGCCGACCTGTTGCAAGAGGACGAGCCGCTTTTGGTTTTGACTCGGCCCGTGCAGGTACCGAGGCTTTCACGATCCGGCTTTTATGTCTGGGGCGGCAATCAGCGACTGGTCTATGGGAGCAACCGCCCGCGTCCGGCTGGCGGCCCAGCGAGCGTTTCTCCTTCTACCGGAACCGAAGCCAAGCTGCAGGTATCCAAATTCTAGGGTAGTTCGTGGGCACGATGCGAACACCCAGGGGTCGCGCGGCCTTTCAACTTGCCCAGGTGAGCGCCGTCAGTACGCTTAAGTGATGTGCCTGCGATGCTGCGGCGCACTCGACAAGCAGCTTGCGGCCGTATTGGCTTTCGCCAACGGACTATGGGGTACAGGATGGGAGGTGACCGAGATGAGCGGACGGGCGGGTGTTTGGGTCATCGTAGGGTGTTTCTTGGCGTGTGCTGATATACACGCTCAGAGTAAGAAATCGGCGCCGCCGGAAAAAAGCAAGGACTCCCCCATTGTCGCTGCCACGCGCAAAAAGCTGGAAACAATGGTGACGGTGGATTTCGTAGATGCGCCCTTGCGCGAGGTGCTCGACGAACTGAAAAGCGAGGCCGGGTTCAGTTATTACTTCGCCATGGGTGTGTCCGGAAACCAGAAAGTGACCTATTCGGCAAAAAACAAGTCGGTCAAGGACGTACTGGACGAGATTTTCAAGCCCCTCGGTCTCGGATACGTCATCCACCGCAAGGACAAGGAAGGAGATCGCTATGAGGGCTGGCTGCGTATTGTCCAGGGTACGCAACGGGGCGATGACGTGAGCCCCAGTCAACCCAAGCCATCCAAAAGCACCCCGGAGAAGAAGAAGTCGCCCAAGGGATCGTGAAGTGTCTGTAGCCGCATTTCCGCTAGGCCAGCCGACTCGCTAAATTAACCCTGCTAGCGACTGCATCGGTCGCTGCGGGGACAAAATGACGGTGCCTTTATGGCGGGCAACCTCAAACAGAAGCTTCGATCGCACGCGCCTATCGTCGTATACGGGTTGGGCCAGTTCATCAGCCCCAAATGGGTGGAGCTCATTGCTCTCACAGGCGGCTATGATGCCGTTTGGTTCGATCAGGAACACGCTGGGGTGAGCCAACACCAGATCGAAAGCGCAGCCTTGGCAGCACGAGGTTTCGGGCTGGACTGTTTCGTTCGGCTGGCGCCGGTGGACTATGCAAGTGTCATGCGTCCCCTGGAAACAGGCGCCGGCGGCATCATGGCTGCTCAGGTGCGCACTAGTGCCGAGGTAGAGCGCATCGTGCGCTGGACCTATTTCTATCCTCTGGGAGAGCGGGGTCTGAATGGACTGGGTGCCGATGGCCGGTACGGTAGCATGCCGGTTGCCGAGTACATTGCTCAGGCCAACTCTGCCACCATGTTAGCGATCCAGATCGAGCATGTGCAGGCGGTGCAAGAAGCGGATGCGATCGCGCGGCAAGAGGGAGTGGATATGCTCTTTATCGGCCCTGCCGACCTCAGTCAGTCGCTGGGTATTCCGGGACAGTGGGATCACCCGCACTTGTGGGCTGCGATCGAACGCGTGGCTCAGGCGGCAGAGCGGCACCGCAAAGCGTGGGGTATCGTACCGGCCAGCCCGGCGATGGCGCGACGTTGCACTGCCCTCGGGTGCCGCTGCTTATCTATCGGTTTCGACTGTTGGACGCTTCACGCCGGCCTACGAGTGACCAAGGAAGAATATGCGGACTTTTTCCGACGCTAAAGCGCAGATCTAGTCCGACCGAAAAAGCCGATGCAACGCTATCCGATGGTGGGCGGTTTCGTCCAGAAGCAAGGCATGACGGCTGCAGGCCTGACAAGCTTCAAGCTATTTCGGGCGGCTCGGGCGCGGGATAGCGTGGAAGAACGGATCGGACGGGGCGCCGCCGATCCAGGATGTCAGGCCAGCTCCTCGGGCATGGTGGGCGGAGGTGCAGCCGGCTGCCGGCATCGGGTCTGGCTTTTCAGGCGGGCCGCCTCGACGACCAGACGCGCACATACGTCCTCGCCTAAGAGACTGGAATTGAGGACCATATCGTATTGGTAGATATCGCCTGGCTGCCGGTGGAAGTGTGTGGCGATGAATTGGGCCCGGGCAGCGTCCCGCGCCGCCACTTCTCGGGCAGCGCTGTCGCGGCTCATGCGCTCGAGCTGGCTCATGTACACGACTCGGTCTTCCACTGGGGCGACGATGCGCACATGGAGGGTGGCAGACGGCTCCAGCAGGCACCCGGCGCCGCGACCGAGGATGACCGCTTCGCCTCGGTAGCCGATGGTGAGCACGACGCGCGCCAATTCCACGACCGGTGCGTCTCCCGTAAGCTGGCCGCTTTGTTGCAAATGGTCCAGGCGTTTTGTAACCCAATGCTGGACCTCGGGATCCAGATGCTCGAATAGTTCCCGTTCCAAATGGCGCTCCTGGGCCAGGTATTCCAGGAGTTCTTGATCGTACAGTTGCCAACCGAGCAGCGTGCTGACCTTACGAGCGATAGTCCCACCGCGCGATCCGGCCTCGCGACTGATCGCCACGGTGAGACCTTGCGGCCCAGGACGTTGTCCTGGAGCCGGAATAGGCAAACGGGCGAAAGCACCTCGCAATTGCTCCAAATCGTCGGGTTCTGCTCCGGGTTGGGAGCTGAAGGCACATCCCCACCACACGTTCATGCCCTTTCATCCGTGCCGCCGACTTGTAGTGCTGCGGTCTTGCCAGGCGCGCACTTCAGGTCGTAGTGGCTTCATTGTATGTGTCGTCGGCGTCGTGTTCGCTGTCCTCAGGCGGCTGGTGGGTGAGTTCCCGCAAGAGCACGGTGGCGTAGCAGCCCGCAGGTAGCGTAAATTGCAGCCACAAGTCGCTTCCGTCCAGGCGCGTTTCCAGGTCGTTGACATACACCCACAACGGCCGTCTGCTACCAGCCAGCAAACTGCCCCATCCCTGAAAGTGCTCGCTGGCGAGTCCGGCACCGTCGAGCACTTGTGCCTCGCGGCGGGCCGCTTCCCCGGTGGGACGGAACATTTTGCGGCCGAACATGGGTCCGGTAATCATGATCTCGCGTCTATCGAAGCGCGCCTGTTCGACGGCGACCTGTTCTGCGCGGAACCAGCGGGAGGACAGGTACCGGCACAGGACATCGCCTGCCACGATCCGCCGGGCTAAGTCGTCGCCACGGCGACGCGTCAGGTATACGTTGAACAGTGCCGCCTGCAAAGCGGACAACGCTAGCCGACGCAAAAAAGGAGAGGTAGTGCGCGCCACTGCTGATCGAGGTCCGCATCGCAACAACTCGAGACCGCGCGACAATGTGTCCCCTTGGCGGCCGAACCGCTGCCAGCCGTAATAGTTGGGCAATCCTACTGTTCGCAGACGCTCGACCAGCCGGCTCAGAATCACCTCAGCGTTGGGCTGGATTTGTCGAATACGAATGAAGAAGCGATTGCCTTTCAGGTGGCCGGCACGCAGTTTGTTCCGGTGCCGCGTCATATCTAGCAGGCGCAACCCGCCTCCTTGCAAATTGCCGACACGCGATGCTGCGCTCGCCGGAACACTGACCCATTGCCTGGTCACTGCCCGGCGGTCCTTGAGCCCGGCTAGACCGATTTCTCGAGTCGAGATGTCGAGACGCGCCGCCAATTGCTTGAGGAAGAAGCCGGCGCCCATATCCCTTTTCTCGACCCACAGATAAAGATAGTCTCCGTCTCCGCTGAACGGGTAGAGCGGGATTTCTTCGACGACGAAGTCCTCAGGCTCCATTTTGACCGATCCGCCCAGTCCGGGCATGTCCTCGGTGATGAGTGGCCATTGCACAGCCGACTGCAGCAACTCTTGCGCTTGCACCATAGGCGCCTACTTTATTGTTCCATCGTAGTTAGCCATACCGACGACGTAGGTTAAAGACAAAACCTTGCAAAGTGCCTCACCTGTTCTTCACAGGCGTACAGGGGCACAATGGACCTCGGCACTGTTCAAGCCGCTGGCCGACGTATGCTCGGTGCCGTCCGCTTCATGCAGGTCTTCCCTTAGACCACACTGTGATCCACGCCGGCTGGCCCAGCACGACGACTTTGTGCTGTCTGTGTTTGTGCCATTGCGCTTCCTGTGCAGCGCGTGTCGAAGCTTCCAGATCAGCGGCCAGCAAGGCCACGCGGGCGCCGTATAGCAGCACCCGATCCCATTCTGCAACCACCTGACGGTAAAATGTTACAAGCTGTTCCTCTATGCCGACTTGTTTGCCGAACGGCAAGTTACAGCCGATCCAACTCACGCAGCTGTCCGGCAATGGCAGTCGCCGGGCATCCCAGCGTACCAGCCAACCGGTCCCGAACCAGCTCAAATTGGCGGCAGCGGCATGTAAAGCTGCCAGGTCTTTGTCGCCCCCCAAAGCCTTACCTCGCGGATATTCCAGAAGGAATTCGCAGAGAATTGTACCAGCGCCACACATGGGGTCCACGAACAATCCCTGGTGGTCGGGCTGGATCAATTGCACCAGAGCCGCCGCTACCGCCGGACGTAGGGATGCCGGGATGTGCTCCTTTTTGTAAGGCCTGTGTTTCATAGAGCGATCGGTCAGCCTTATACCACAAACGGCCTTTTGCCCGAGGATAGTCAGCCAGATTTCCACGGATGCGTTGGAGTCCGCGTAGCGCCAGGAAGCGGGTACCACGCGGGTCAATCCTTCTGCCAGAGCCGTCTGGGCGTCTATCCTGCGATAGTCGTGCCGGCCGTGCATTTGCACCACAATCCGGTAGCTGGGCCGGCCTCGCGGCGGCGCACGCAGTGCATGGTGGATTTGCAACAACCTGGGCCAATCGGCATGGTGCGCGGTCCAGTTTCGTATGTGCGCGAGGTCTTCGCGCCGGCCTGTCAACCCGTCGGTACCCCAAACCAGCAAAAACAAGTCTTCCGCGGTGCGCAAGGTGAACCAGCGCCTGTCCGGCGTATCCGCTCGGAAAACGACCAGTCCCCGACTTGTGCGCTTGACTTGTCCTCCCAGCCGCCTTGTGACCTCTTCGGCGGCGATGGCCTCGAGACCCGGTACCGTAAGCACATAGCAGGAAATAGGCTGGGTAGACACGAGGTCAGCGATCTTCGAGTGCGTTGCAGGATGCTAGCGCCATGATGGCATAAGCACTGCCGACGTGCGTCAGATAATGGTGTCGGTCGTTGCTGAGAGACCGAGTGAACCAGCGGCCCGATTGCCTTTGCTGGGTGCGCAACCAGTGTACAGCCCGGCGCAGAGCCGGATGCTCCGGCGCCAGACCGCTTTGCCGCAAAACATAGGCAACCAGTCCCGTGGCATATCCATCGCCCGGCGCGCGTGTGTCGTTGGCAGTGCCGTCATGCCTTTTCCACGATCCCAATGCCGGCAAACACCAGCTGCCGTCTTCCTTTTGCAAATGCAAAACCTGTCGAACAAGAGCCTGTTTTTCTTCGTCCGTCATCAAGTCAGCCCATAAGGTTGCGTTCCAGAGCAAGAAAAGTCGGTGGTGCAGATGCGGCGCAGGGTGCTGCGCGATATAGGCGCGGATTTTGGCGACACCGGCGCGGGCCTGTTGCGTCTCCTTGTATCGGTCCGGTGCAAGGCCAGCTGCCAACAAAGCCGTCATGATGCCATAATAGTCGTCCGCTTCGGAAGGAGGCCAATCGCACTTGAGCCAGTCCCAAGAGCCATCGGGCCTTTGCAGCCGCCACATCCAATCCAATGCTTTGCGGGTAAGGGGATGCAACGTGCCCGTGCGGTGGGCATCGTAAAATGCGAGCGCACACGCCGTGGCCACCACTTCCGTGTCCCAGCGCGGTTTGGCTGTTTCCCAGTGGGCGGCGCGATCCGCAAAGAAAGACCAGGCAATATGCAGGGGCTGACAATCGTCGCCGGCTGTCATGGCACGCGCCATCAGGTACGGATAATTTGTGTGGCAACTGCCGCATTTGCGTTCGCGCTGCCAATGTAAGGCGGTCGCATCCAAAAACCGCAATGCTGACGCAAGACTGAAGTGCGCTGCCACCGGCTCGTCTGCTCGGTTGGCACCGGGCTTAGGTAGGTCCGCCAATATCTTTTGCCACTCGGTCTCGGAAGGTAGTCGTATGGGTAGGGCAGGACGGGGTCCCAGGGCGCTCGCTCCAGGCGCAGGGGGCGGCTCCGAACTGTCCGCCGAGGTCTGCTCGCTATGCCAGGCCAATTCTGCCGCCGACACGGACGCCGTCAAGATGACCGCCGCCAAAATAAGCCTCGGGTTTCCTCTCATGTGTACTCCAGAAACGATGCGATCGAACATAGGCTTTGTCGCGTAATGATATAGGCCCATGGCCCGGACTGCTGCTCTCTTGCCGAGACCAGGCTACGGGCCTCCTGAGCCGTCGAATACGATCGCCCCTCGAGCCGTTAGCGATAGACATGATACGACACCGGTGAGTACCAGGGAAGCCGATAGGCACCGTTGCACTCGCCGAGTGGCGGATGGCACAACGGTTGTTCACTGGCTTTATGCCTGGGCGTGCGAATTGAGTGCTTTTGTGTTGAGCAGGTCAGCAAGTGGTCACTATACTGACAGGGATCGCCGGCGACCGGCCTCTTCGCCGATCGGGGCTGCCGATTG
The DNA here is from genome assembly GCA_040289265.1 of Gemmataceae bacterium. Lineage (GTDB taxonomy): Bacteria > Planctomycetota > Planctomycetia > Gemmatales > HRBIN36 > PSKW01. Next base: position 477,953 of record PSKW01000001.1, on the reverse strand, counting down.
ACCTGCCTTGATAATAGGGGGTGGACGCGATGATAGTCACACATTATTGTAGACGACCTGTCGCACGCCTGGTGGGTGCCATAATTGCCGGCGGTTTGCTTTTGTTCTCGGGATGCGGGAAGTCCAATGAGGGAGAGCAAAAGCGGACTGTAGCACAATTGATAGACCAGTTGAAGTCTCCGGACCCGCGCCAGCGCGAGGAGGCAGCAGAAGAGTTGCGTATCCGCCGCTCAGGCGCACGCGAAGCGATCCCGCACCTGATCGAATTGCTGGCCGACGACGACCAGAAAGTGCGCGAGCGGGCTGCCGAAGCTCTGGGCGGCATCGGCGAAGACGCATTGCCCGAGGTCCTGAAAGCCCTGAAAGACAAACATCCACGCCGCCGCGCTATGGCTGCCTTGGCACTGGGCAATATCGGCCCCAAGGACCCGCCGCGGCAAATCGCTGCTTTTTTGCAGGCACTCGACGACGAAGAGCCCGAGGTGCGCATATATGCCGCCCGCGGCGTAGAGATTTTCGGTCCACGGGACGCTCTCCCGCGCATCATGGAAGTCATCGAGCGGGACAGCAACCGCTATGTCCGGTGCCATCTGTTACAAGCGATCGGCAACATGGGCGAAGCTGCCCGGCCTGCACTGCCACTGGTCGAACGGCTCCTCAAGGACCCCGATCAGGAAGTGCAGCACGCTGCCCTTCGGGCTTTCTTGCAACTCAAAGGGATCGCCGATGCTCCCCCGGAAAAGTTGCCGCAGAACCCGACGCCCCAAGAAGGTACGAAAAGTACAGGTCCGTCTCAGAAAGGCGCGCCGCGAAAAGAACCTTGATGGATGTACCGCAGCACCAGGCAGCGGCGCCGTTGAGCCAAGGGTTAGGGACGCGTGTGCTGCTCGAGCAAAGCATTGTGCATAACGACTGGTCTTGCACTGTTGTTGCTAGGTTGCAGCCGTGCCGCGGCGCCGCCCGGGCCCGCCAGCGCTGACAGTGCCGATGAACAGCGCCCGCAAAGACCGCAGCCGGTGAATAAGGTATCGCCGGCGTTTCGCAACACCTCTCCAGGCGTTCGCTATGTGGGCGACGCCGCCTGTTACGATTGTCATCCAGCCCAGAGTGAATCGTACATCCATCACCCTATGGGCCGGTCTATCACACCCGCGGACCAACTGCTGCCGCAGCCGGATTGGGACGGCAGGGTCTTGTTCCGCGCTTTCGGCCTCGAATATTCCACGCGGGTAGCCGACGGCCGGATCTATCACTGCGAACGGCTACGCGACGAATCGGGTCAGATCGTAGTCGAGGCTTCTTTTCCCGTGGACTATCTGGTAGGTTCCGGCAACCAGGGCCAGTCCTGGCTGCTTTATCGTGACGGCTGCTTGTTGATGTCGCCCATGACTTATTACGCAGCGCGGAGAGTGTGGGATCTGTCGCCTGGGTATCGGCGGCATCACCACCATTTCTCGCGTCCGATCAAGCCGGAATGCCTCTTTTGTCATGCCCAGGCAGTCAAACACGTTCCCGACACGCTCAACCGTTACGAGGCGCCGGTGTTCTCGGGAATGACCATCGGTTGCGAGCGCTGCCACGGCCCGGGCGAATTGCACGTCCAGGCGCGCTTGCAACAAAACGACGTTGCGGATCCTGACCCGACCATCGTCAATCCGGCGAAACTGCCGCCTCTGTTGCGCGACGCGGTTTGCGAACAATGTCACTTGCAAGGACAGCATCGTATCAGTCGCCGCGGGCACTCCCCCTTCGATTATCGTCCTGGATTGCCCTTCCATGAATTCGTTTCGGTCTTCGTGCGCACTGCCGAACTGGCACAGGACAACAAGTTCGTCAGCAGCGTCGAGCAAATGCGCAGTAGCATGTGTTATCGAGGCAGCCGCGGCCAGCTAGGGTGCATTTCCTGCCACGATGCACATATGGTTCCGGCGGCGAAGGAAAAGCCACACTATTACCGACAGCGTTGCTTGGCTTGCCACGAGAGTCGAGGTTGTTCCTTGCCTTTGGCGGTCCGGCAAAAAAGCCAGGACGACTGTGTGGCTTGCCACATGCCTCAGCTGGAGGCCAATATCGCTCACACTGCGACCACCGACCACCGCGTACTGAAAAATCCGGCCCAATACCAGCCGAAAAGGCCGACGGCGCCATCGGTCTCGGAGCCGCTGGTCTATTTTTACGATTTTGTTCGTGACCCGGACGATCCAGAAATCCAGCGCGACTGGGGGATCGCTTTGATGGAGGCTGCCGAGCGCACGCCGGAAAAGGTGCAGCACGTCTTGGGCACGCTGGCGCTACCCCGCTTGGAGCAGGCAGTGCGTCGCTGGCCCGACGACCATGCGGCGCGCGAGGCGTGGGCCGTTGCCTTGTGGACGACGGGGCAGCGCGAGGCCGCCGCTGCTGTTTTCGAGGACCTGCTGAAACAGGCACCGCAAAAAGAGACCGCCCTGGCCAATGCGGGCACGCTGGCTTTGGAAATGGGCCGCTATTTGCGCGCGGTGTCTTTGTTCCAACAGGCCGTGCGTCTCAATCCGGCGCGCGCTGCCTACTACGAGCGATTGGCTCGGGCCCACGTCGGCCTCGGCGAGTGGCACAGTGCCCTGTACGCCTGTCGCAAAGCGCTGGCTCTCGATCCCTTGCAAATCGAAACACGCCAGCTGCTGGTACGGATTCTCGAAGCGACCGATGACCGCGCGGCGTTGGATCGGGAAAGAAAAATCTTGCAACTGCTGGAAAAAGGCCTCGAGGAAAGGAAAAACTTAGCCGGCGAAGATAGTGCGCCCGACATGTAGCTTGGCGTATACCAGGGGGAGCCTACGCGACCGGCAGAGCGCCTACCCGGTCCACCACATCGGCAAGGTGGGCACGGCCTGATCGGTCTTTGCGCTTCTATTAGGAACGGCTAGCGTTGGCACGATAGAACCATCCAACCTCTGACAAGCGCCCAAGCTGTACACGTGTGTGCGCTCGGAGGTCGCTAGCGAGAAATATCGCTGTCGGCTTTACGATCCCCGCTCGTGGCGCCCGCCAATTGCCTGGGGATGGGCAAAAACATGGTGAACTTGGTGCCGCGGCCGGGTTCGCTTTGTACCTCGACATGCCCCCCGTGGGCTTCGACGATCCGGCGTGTGGTGGGCAGTCCCAGCCCGCTGCCGTTGGGGCGCGTGGTGAAAAAGGGCTTGAAGATCTGTTGCAGTACGTCGTGGGTCATGCCGACGCCGGTATCTATAAAGCTCAGCAGTACGGTGTCGGGGCGCACTTCCGCCTGGATGGTCAACTCGCCGCCTTCGGGCATGGCCTGGGCAGCATTGAGGAGCACATTGATCACTGCCTGACGGAACAATTCGCGATCCAGAGGCAATACGGGCAAGTTGGCCGGCAGAAAGGTCTTGATTTGGACGCCTGCCTGGCGTGCAGTAGGCAAGAAGAACTCCACCGTTTCGACCAGCAGTTCGTGTAAATCGGTGGGCTGCAGATGGATTTGTCCCAGGCGGGCGTAGCGCAGGAAGTTGTTGGCCAGGTCGCTGAGACGCAGGCATTCGCGATGCATGCGCGCAGCACGCTCGTAGGCCCGCCGCAATGCCGGCGTCTGCGCCTGGCTGTCCAGCTCTTCCAGCAACAGCTGGGCGTTCAAACTCAATGTGCCCAGGTGGTTTTTGATGTCGTGGATAAAGCGGCCGGCGAGCTCAGCCAATTCGAGATAAGGCTCTTGGGCTTCGGTAGCCGGCGTTGCACTGCTCGTCGTGGGTTCGTGCGAAATAGCGCTATGCGTCATAAATCGGCCGATGTCGAGGCATCAACGCTCCGGTCGTCGCGACGGTCGGCGACTGCCGCCGGGGCCTGACGGGCCGTTCCCTTCTTCGCCGCGACCGCGTGCTTGTTGCTCTTTGAGTGCGGCCTTGCGCGACAATTTGACCCGATCGTTTTCGTCTATGGCGATCACCTTGACCAGGACGCGGTCGCCCACTTTGACGACATCTTCGACCCGGTCCACGTATTTGTCGTCCAACTCGCTGATATGGCACAATCCATCCTTGCCCGGCAAGATCTCGATAAAGGCACCGAAATCGCGGATGGAAGTGACACGGCCTTCATAGATTTTCCCTACGCGGACTTCTTCGGTGAGGGCCAGTACCTTTTGCTTGGCCTGCTCGGCCTTTTCTGCATCTTGGCACGAGATGGTCACAGTGCCATCGTCCTCGACATCTATCTGGGCGCCGGTCGTTTCTTGGATGGACTTGATGGTTTTACCGCCGGGGCCGATGAGCGTGGCGATCTTGTCGGGATTGATGCGTACTTGGATCAGCCGTGGCGCATTCTTGCTGACGTCGGGACGCGGGCGCGGCAAGGTCTGCAACATGATGCGCAAGATTTCCATGCGTGCCTCGCGCGCTTGTTCCAGCGTTTCCCGGATGATCTTCTCGTCAATGCCCGGGATCTTGAGGTCGAGCTGAATGCCGGTGATGCCCCGTCCGGTGCCGGCTACTTTGAAATCCATGTCGCCGAAGTGGTCCTCGTCCCCCATGATGTCGGTGAGCAGGATGTAGCGGTCGTTCTCTTTCACCAGGCCGATGGAAATCCCAGCGACAGGCTGGGAAATAGGGACGCCCGCGTCCATCAAGGAGAGCGTTCCGCCACAGACCGAGGCCATGCTGCTCGATCCGTTGGACTCGAGGATATCGGAGACGACGCGAATGGTATAAGGAAATTTCTCGGGCTTGGGGATGACGCACTCGAGACTGCGTTCGGCAAGCGCGCCGTGGCCGATTTCCCTGCGGCCAGGACCGCGGATAGGACGCACTTCGCCGACACTGAAAGGCGGGAAATTGTAATGGAGCATGAACTTTTTGCTGTATTCCTCCACGAGACTGTCCACGCGCTGCTCGTCACTGACCGTGCCTAAAGTGGTGGTCACCAGTGCCTGCGTCTCCCCGCGCACAAACAGGGCAGACCCATGCGTGCGCGGCAATACGCTGACTTCGCACGACACCGGTCGCAACTGCCGTGGATGCCGTCCGTCTTCGCGTTTGCCCTGTAAAATCAGGTCACGCACCGCGCGCCGCTCGAGATGGTGGAACGCTTCCAAAACCTGGGCCGGTGTATAGGAGGTCGGCTCGCTACCTTCCGGCAAAAACTCTTCGATGATCTGCTCGCGCAGCTCTTCGACCTTGCGGTTGCGCTCCACCTTGCCGGGCGTCTGCTTGCGCTCCGTCATTTCCTGGTAGTAGCGTTCCATGAAGATCGAAATGAGTGGATTAGCCGGTGCTTGGGGAATTTCTTTGGGCGGCAAACCGGCTTTTTGTCTGAGCTCTTCTACCAACTCGACCACCTGAGCCACATAGGACTGGCCGAACAAGACCGCTTCGAGCACGGCGTCTTCGGGCAATTCCTTGCCGAAACCCTCGATCATGGTGACGGCGTCCCGTGTGCCCGAGACCACCAGGTCTAGGTCCCCTTGTTCCAATTGCGAGTGCGTAGGCATGACGACCAACTTGCCGCCCACGCGCCCTACACGTATGGCGCCGGTAGGTCCCAGGAAGGGAATGTGGGACATATGCAAGGCAGCACTAGCGCCGATCATGGATAGCACGTCCGGATCGTTGTCTTTGTCCGCCGATAACACGGCAGCCACGATTTGCACTTCGTTGGTGTAATGCATGGGGAACAGCGGACGAATAGGACGATCAATGAGCCGACAGGTAAGGATCTCTTTGGTCGTGGGCCGACCTTCGCGCTTGATAAAACCTCCGGGAAACTTGCCGGCGGCATAGGTGTTTTCTCGGTATTCGACGACCAGCGGGAAAAAGTCGCGGGTTTCGTCAGTTTCCCCTTCGACAGCTGTGACCAAAACTACGGTGTCGCCGTAGCGTACCAAAGCAGAGCCGTGAGCTTGCTTGGCCAACTTACCGGTTTCGATACTCAGAATACGCCCGCCGAGTTCCTTTTCGACACGCACTGGTTGCACGGTAACACCCTCAATAGCCTGTGAGTAGGGCCAGAATCGAGGTGGCAGGGTTCGGGACGCCCCATCGAGCGGCTAAGGTAGGCTCCTTGGGTCTGAAATGCGCAAGGCCAGGTCAATCGGTTACTTACGCAGGCCCAGGCGGCCAATGACATCGAGGTAGCGTTGCCGATTTTTTTGCCGGAGGTAGGCCAGCAGACTCGACCGCTTACTGACCATCATCAGCAGACCACGCCGGGAGGCATAGTCTTTCTTGTGCTGGCGCAAGTGTTCGGTGAGCTCGTTGATCCGCTCTGTCAACAAGGCAATCTGCACTTCCGGTGAGCCCGTATCGTTGTCGTCCCGCCGGAACTGCTGAATTATCTCCCACTTGCGGTCCCTGGTGATGGCCATTTCTGCCCCTTACCCTCCAGCCTCGTCTTGCTCCTGCTCCCAACTCCTGTCCAGACTTCTTTCACATCTCTCACTACTTTCATCTATACCTATACGCATGCGCAGCGCTACTTTCAAGACTGTAGTTGCGGCTGAAGCGAAAGGCAGCGCCAATCCGCGTGGGGCGATCGGTATGGCGGCTTCGGCTTTTGCAGGCCCCGGCTCATTTAGGGCACGGTCAATTACCCCACGCAATTAGTGGGCGCCCCTTATCTCCAGCCGACGAATTCGCACGATCGGCCCCGACCGTTGCCTATCGGCATTGCCTCTTCCACGTATTTTTGCTGGCTATCTAGCGACGTTTTCGTTATCATCAAGATTGTGCCCAGTCAGCAATTAGGCCCATTGCCTGCACCGCAGTGCTGCTCAGTGTGCGGCCCACCAGGGTAATGCAGGACAGGCAAAAAGCATGCGCATGCAATAGGCAAACCAGCGCAGGAGGGTAAGTGTGGCAAAACCACGTGTATTCGTCACACGCATCATACCGGAGGTTGGACTGGCTAAAATCAGGACCTATTGTGATGCAGAGATATGGCCTGATCCATTGCCTCCTCCTTATGAAACCTTGAAGCGCAAGGCTGCCGATTGCGAGGGGCTGTTGACTATGCTCACCGACCGCATAGACGCGGAGCTTATGGACGCGGCGCCCCGACTGAAAGTCGTCAGCAATTACGCGGTCGGTTTCAACAACATTGACGTCAAAGCGGCTACGCAACGAGGAATTGCCATCGGCAACACGCCAGGGGTGCTGACCGATGCCACAGCAGATATGGCTTTTTGTCTGCTTATTGCCGCCGCCAGACGATTGGTCGAGGGGCACCTGTACACTCTCGCCGGCAGATGGAAAACCTGGGAGCCCCTGGGCCATTTAGGGCAGGACCTGGTAGGCAAGACCCTAGGAATCGTCGGTATGGGGCGCATTGGGTTTGCGCTCGCCAAGCGCTGTCGTGGCGGTTGGGATATGCGTATCCTCTACCATGACATCGTGCGGAACGAAAAGGCTGAAAAAGAGTTAGGCGCAACCTGGACCGATTTGGATAGCCTCCTGCGCGAATCGGATTACGTTTCTTTGCATACGGACCTCAACGAGTCTACCTACCGGATGTTCGGCGCGGAGCAGTTTCGCAAGATGAAGCGAACTGCCGTGTTTATCAATACAGCGCGCGGTCCGCTCGTAGACCAAAAAGCCCTGTACGAGGCGCTGCGAGATGGTATCATCTTCGCGGCGGGTCTGGATGTCACTGATCCGGAACCGCCTGTGCCCGACGACCCCTTGCTGAAGCTGCCGAACGTCATCGTGGCGCCTCATATTGCCAGCGCCACGGTAAGTACACGCAACGCCATGGCAGAAATCGCCGCAGACAATTTGCTGGCAGGCCTGAAGGGCGAGCCATTACGCGCCTGGGTGAATCTGGAAGTAGGACGCAAGCTGGCCTGAAACTTTGGCCGCAGTACGGTTCGATTGTTGCATCTACAGCAGTTTCGCCGCGCATGTGCCTGTGTTCAGTTCAGGGCGCATGTAGTGGTCGTTACGATTTAGGTTTGGCAAACGTAAATCGGAGGCTGTTTCTATGCGCGCCTATTGCATGAAACTGGCTATCTTGTTCGCACTCCAAGGGCTTTTCTCACCCTCACTTTTGGCCCAGCAGAAAGCGTCCTCACCTGGAAGACTTGTGCCCGCCGACGACGGTAAGTCATTCCTGCACAAGCCGTCCAAATCTGTTTTTACTCCGCCGGCAGGGTGGAAAACTGGCAGCCCAGAAGTGTCGGGTGACATTGATTACCTCAGTGTGCGCAAAGTCATAGATGTCCAAAACGGCAAGACTATCGAGGTGACTATCTCCTGGTCGCCGATGCCACTGGCGCTCGACGAGTTCGCCAAGATCGAACAGGATGTCTTGAGCAAGCTTTACGGCGAAAAAGAAGAAAAACAGGACGGGACGACCAGGAAGGTGCCAGTCGTCAAAGAACGCGAGCCGGTCAAAGCAGGTGATCGTAACGGGTTTCGCATACGCATTGACGACGATCCCGACCGCAACCGTCCCGACGCCGGCGTCATTTACCTTTTCGAAGTAGGCTCGGGCAAGGACCGGTACAAGCTCCGCATACGAGCTACCTTTCCAGCGCGCGACAGAAATGAATTCGAAAAGCAAACTGAGGCGCTGTTGCAGGCTTTCAAGTTCTGAATTTTAGCTAGGGGTTGCATAAGAAGCACTTGCGCAACAGCCGGTTGTTTGGTCGTTTTTCTGCCACAAACCAGTCCGTCCGCTGGTTAAAGTCACAGCTGGTCTTCCTGAGCCACTACTGCTCATTGCGCCCGCAGCCATTTCCCGTTAATCCGTAACCCATTGCCTGGATGGAGGTTGTGTTGTATCCGTTGCGTAACCATATTCCTTTCTCCCGTTATTGATCGCGGGCATCCGTAGCAAATGCGTTTTGTGATGGCAGCGCGACCGTGTTTTGCTCCTCAGAGCACACGATGCCACCGGTCAGCTTGTCAGGTAGAAAAAGAAAGAAAATAATGTGTTTTGCTTGACTACGATCTTTATGTGGCGTACAATGCGCATGATACTGGCAGAAATTGAGAGGAATGCAGCTTGATAACGGTCGAGAGACGTCAAAAAGTTCTAGAATTTATCAAGAAGCGCGGATTTGTAGCGCTCACGGACTTGGTCCGTACTCTCGACGTATCTGAGTCTACCTTACGCCGGGATCTCGATTACTGGGACCAACGGGGTGTGATCAAGAGAACGCGCGGAGGCGCCATTTACGTTGCTGACCGCCATGCATTGCCGGCGTTGGAGGATCGCGCCACACTGCAGTTGGAAGAAAAAAGGCAGATCGCGCGCGTGGCGGCGGCACGCATCCGTGATGGAGACGCCGTGCTGCTCGATGGCGGGACGACCACTTTAGAAGTGGCTCGACAACTACTGGGCCGGCCTTTGCAAATAGTCACCAACAGTTTGCCCATTGCTCAGCTTTTTTCCGGCAGTCGCGAAGCGGATTTAGTTATCCTGGGCGGCTACGTTTTTCCCAGGACCGGCGTGGCACTGGGTCCGTTGACTGTGCAGATGATGCGCGACATCCACGTGCGTCAGGCCATCCTCAGTGTTGCGGGTATCACTGCCAAGGGTTTTTTCAACAGCAATATGCTGCTGGTGGAAACCGAACGGCACATGATGCGTTGCGCCGATGAAGTCGTCGTGGTGGCCGATCACACCAAGTTCGGACGTCAAGCCCTAGCGTTTCTATGCGAGCTTTCAGCCGTGGACACTCTTATTGTGGATGCGGGCATAAATCCAGAACATCGGCGCATGGTCGAGGAGCACGGTCCCCAGCTGATCGTGGCAGGGGAAACAGAGGCGTCGGAGGTGGTTTCGTGATCGCTGTGCCGACCAAGCCGGATCGTGCAACGGTCGAGCGGTTGGTGCGCGCCTCGCTGGCCCGGCGTGTGCCCGGCCTGAATGGCGCGTCGATGCCTTATAAGCCGCGTCTGGTGGTCCATATTTCGGCGCGGCATGTGCATGTCACGCAGCAGGACCTGGAGCGCTTATTCGGACCCGGGCACCGACTGACTCCCATGCGCCCTTTGTACCAAGAGGGCGAGTTCGCCGCACAGGAAACAGTGACGGTCATCGGGCCGCGGCAGCGCATGATAACCGGCGTGCGTATCCTGGGGCCGTGTCGCGACTACACCCAGGTGGAATTGGCTTTTACGGACGGCATTTCCCTGGGCATCGAGCTGCCTGTACGCCGCAGCGGTGACCATCGCGATACCCCAGGATGTTGGCTCATGGGGCCGGCTGGCATGATCGAACTGACCCGAGGGGTCATTCGCGCCGAGCGTCACGTGCATATGTCTCCACTCGATGCCGACTATTACGGAGTCGAGCACGGGGGCCGCATCAATTTGCGTGTAGTCAGCCGCTGCCCGACAGTGCTCGAAGGCCTGTTGTGCCGCGTAGACGAGCGCTACAAACTGGAGGTCCATTTGGATACCGACGAAGGCAATGCGTGCGATCTGACCAATGCCACGCACGTGGAACTTTTCACATGAGGTCAAGACGCCGGACGAGAGCGGACAACCGGGCGGCAGGTGTTCCCCCGCCGACGCAGGCGTCGTTTGTACAGGAGGAAAAGTATGCCGAGCAATGCGCACATGGAAGCCCTAGGTATGATCGAAACCAAGGGGCTGGTAGCTTTGATCGAGGCCAGCGATGCCATGCTCAAAGCCGCCAATGTTACGTTCCTGGGCTGGCAGAAGATCGGTAGTGGGTATGTGACGGCCATGGTCCTAGGAGACGTGGCGGCAGTCAAAGCGGCCGTGGACGCAGGACGTGCCGCGGCGGAACGGGTGGGCGAAGTGGTTTCCGTTCAGGTCATCCCGCGGCCGCACGAGGATCTGGGCAGCGTGCTGCCGGTCGCCGGGAAAAAGGCTACGCCAGCTGCCGTCAGCTAACGGGGTAGGTACTCGGTGAGCCGTCGGAGTGCTCACACGGGACTTTCGGTTGGCCATAATTTGTCAGAGGGTGACAACATGAACACCAGTGTCAACGGGATCAACAATCAGGCCCTAGGTTTGATCGAGACGAAGGGACTCATCGCTACCATCGCTGCGACCGATGCCATGCTCAAGGCGGCCAACGTCCTTTTAGCGGGACAGGTGCAAATCGGCGGCGCCTATGTGACCACGCTGGTGCGGGGAGATGTGGGCTCGGTACGCGCCGCAGTAGAAGCCGGCGCTCAGGCGGCTCAGGCCAACGGAGAACTGGTCAGCGCCCACATTATCCCGCGCCCCGAAGAGGCGGTCGTCGAGGCTTTCCTCGGCCGCTAACCAACCGGCCCAAACCCAAACCCGTCTGCTACACGACGGAGCGCGCCATGAAGATACTGGTCGCCAACTTGGGCAGCACGAGCTTCAAATACCGGCTCTTCGATATGGATCAGGGCAAAGAATTGGCCCGTGGCGGCGTGGAGCGTATCGGTACGGCTCACAGCCGTGTCTATGCTACGACTGTCCGAGGCGCATCGGAGCAGCAAACGGCGGTTGCGGACCATGCAGCAGCTCTGGAAGCCTGCCTACGGGCGCTCACCGGTCCCGATGTCGGTATCTTGGATTCGGCTAAGCAGCTGGCAGCGGTAGGCTTCAAGGCGGTCCATGCACAGGGCCTTTCCGGGGTGCGCAAAGTGGACGAGGGCGTGCTCGCCGCCATGGAGGCTTACTATGCGGTCGCCCCAGCCCACAATCCGCCTTATGTGCAAGCCATGCGCGTACTGAGCCAGCGTTTTCCATGGCTACCGCTGGTGGCAGCGTTCGAGACCGATTTCCATCGGACCATCGAGCCGGCTTACCGGTATTATGCCATCCCGTACGAATGGGCCGAGCGCTACGGGATCCAGCGGTATGGCTTTCATGGAGCGAGCCACCGATACATCGCCGAGCGGGCAGCACAGTTGCTGGGACGCAGCGATCTGCGCCTGATCTCGTGCCATTTAGGCGGCAGCAGCTCTTTGTGCGCCCTGCGCCACGGCCGGTCGGTCGCTTGCAGTCTAGGATTCAGTCCGCAATCGGGTCTGCCGCACAACAATCGCGTCGGCGATTTCGACGTATTTGCACTGCCCGCTTTGATGCGGGCTACAGGCCAAAGTCTGGAGCAAATCCTCGAGATATTGGCAAGTCGGTCGGGTCTGTTGGGCTTGAGCGGGTCGAGCAACGACTGGCGTGACCTGGAGGCAGCCGCCAGCCGAGGCGATGCCCGCGCTCAGCTGGCTCTGGACGTCTTCGTGGCCGCGGTAAGGCAGTACTTAGGTAGCTACTTGCTCCTCCTGGGTGGTGCCGACGCTGTGGTGTTCACCGGAGGTATCGGCGAACGGTCGGCCACCACTCGCGAGCGCATCTGTGCCGATCTCGATTGGTTCGGCATCCGGCTCGACAGTGTGCGCAATCGCGACATCCGCGGCGAAGGACCCATCCACGAGCACGGTAGCCGCGTGCAAGTGTGGGTGATTCCCACCAACGAAGAGTGGGTGATCGCCAGGCAGGTGCGCGAGCTGTTGCACAGCGAAGCCTACGACCCCAGTACCAGAGCGACAGGATAACAGACAGTTGGAGGTAGCACAGGTGTTTCTGGCCAGGGTGACAGGCAGCGTGGTGGCTACACAGAAGGTGCCGTCCATGACGGGACGCAAGCTCCTTATGGTCGAGCCGATGCGCTTGCAGCCTGGCGGGCTCGATCGGCTGGTACCTACTGGGCGCACCTTCGTCTGTGTGGATACCGTAGGCGCCGGTCAAGGTGAATTGGTCCTGGTCGTGCAGGGATCGAGCGCTCGACTCACCCCAGAAACCGAAAAGCTGCCCGTGGATGCCACCATCATCGGCATCGTGGATACGGTCATGGTGGGCCATCACAAGGTATTCAGTGCTCGCGAAGCATCTGCGAGCACGTGACAGACGAGGGCTGGACCATGCCAGTAACGGAAGCAGTCATTCGCAGCGTGGTGCAGGAAGTACTGGCGGAGCTCCGCGGCCAGCGCGCCAGCAGAGCGACGGGCGATCGGCAGCTCGGTGCCGCAGCCGACGGCAAGGAAGGTCGCTATGGGCTTTTTTCGCGGGTAGAAGACGCCGTGGCTGCCGCTGCCGAAGCGCAAAAAAAGCTCCAGGCCGCTGGCAGCGAAGCGCGTGCACGTGCGGTCGCCTGTATTCGTCGCATCTGTATCGAACAAGCCGAACCGCTGGGCCGGGAGGAATTCGCCGAAACGCGCATTGGACGGCTCGACCATAAAATCGAAAAAATGCGCATCACCGGCGAGCGTATCCCCGGGGTCGAGTTTTTGCAGACCCATGCTTATAGCGGATCGCAAGGGTTGACCTTGGTCGAGTATGCGCCCTTCGGTGTCATCGGCGTGGTGACGCCGGTAACGCATTCCTTACCCACTCTGGCGGGCAATGCCATCAACATGATCGCCGCCGGCAACGCTTTGGTCTGCAATCCTCATCCCTCCGGCGCCGGTGTAGCCCGGCACGGGGTGGAGCTTTTCAATCGCGCCATCCACCGCGAGACGGGTATAGATAACTTGATCGCCGTCATTACCGAGCCGACGCTGGAAACAGCCCAAGCTCTCTTCGATCACCGGGAGGTTAAGCTCCTGTGCGTGACCGGGGGCCCGGCGGTGGGACGAGCGGCGCTGTCCAGCCGCAAGCGGGCTATCGTGGCAGGGCCGGGCAATCCCCCCGTGGTAGTGGACGAGACTGCCGACCTGGAACATGCCGCCCGCTGTATCGTGCGCGGGGCCGCGTACGACAACAACCTGTTGTGCATCGGGGAAAAACAGGTCTTCGCCGTTGCCTCTATTTTCGACGAGCTGTGTGCGGCCATGGAGGCCGCAGGGGCGGTACGTCTGGCCGATGCACAGATCGAACAGCTGACGCGCGTGGCTTTTGTGCGCCAGGGGGAGGGCACCCGCGAACGTCTGGTAGTCAACAAAGAACTTATCGGCCAGGATCCGGAGGTACTGGCGCAACGCGCCGGGTTCAGCTTGCCGCGTCGTACGGAATTGCTGTTCGGCGAAACTAGCGCCGAGCATCCTTTCGTGCAAGAAGAGCAAATGATGCCGTTCGTGCCTTTCGTGCGCGTGCCGGACGTGGACACAGCCATCGAATGGGCACGACGATCGGAGCATGGATTCCGGCACACGGCGATCATCCACTCGCGCAACGTGGATGCGATCACCGCCATGGCACGGGCCTTGGACACCACGCTGTTCGTGGCCAACGGACCGTGTATGGCGGCTTTGGGTATCGAGGGCGAAGGGTATTTGAGCTACAGCATCGCGACACCGACAGGCGAGGGCGTGACCACGCCGCTGACTTTTACACGACAGCGGCGTCTCAGCGTAGCGCGCGGCGCACTGTGCATTGCCCGATAGCCGCCCGGCTGTGGAGTATGCCCGGACGGCATGGCAGCTAGGGCTTTGTCGGACCGCGTCTCGGGAGCTTGCAACCGATGCAACTGGCACGTGTCGTCGGACACGCAATTGCCACCGTGAAGCATAAAAGCCTGGTCGGTTGGCGCTTGGTCGTTGTCCAACCGCTCAACGCACTCGATGCGCCCGACGGCGACCCGCTTTTGGCCATTGACCTCTTGGGTACACGCGCCGGCGATAGCGTGATCGTTTCCAACGACGGGCAAGGAGCGCGGGAATTGGTGGGCCAGGAGGATTCGCCGGTCCGCTGGTTCGTCATGGGCCTGGCGGACGCCGGCGGTCAGGCTCGCACTAGCACCGGAGGGTAAGTCATGCGCATTGCACGGGTTGTCGGTACGGTCACGTTGTCGCAGGTACATCCTGCGCTGCGCGGCTACCGCTGGATCCTGGCCATGCCGTACAGTCTGGAGGCCCTGCGCGCAGGCGCCGAGCCCGATGGCGAAGAGGTGATCGTTTTGGACGAACTGGCCGCCGCAGTGGGCCAGACCATCGGCTTTAGCGAAGGCCGCGAGGCAGCTATGCCGTTCCATCCCCAACGCAAGCCAGTAGATGCTTATAGCGCTTGCATCGTGGATGCGATCGTTTTGGACACAGACTGACGCGTGTTGGCAACGGTTTCGGTGCTTCGACCAGGCGGCGAGAGGACGCATCATGGCAGCCAATGAACGGAGCTTGCGCGAGGAAATCTGCGAGATCGGCCGCAGGCTGTACCAGCGCGGTTTCGCCGCCGCTAACGATGGCAACATCAGTGCGCGCCTGGGGCCGAAAGAAGTGCTGTGCACACCGACTATGATCTGCAAGGGCTTCATGAAGCCCGAAGATCTGTGCGTGGTGGATTACGACGGCAATCAAGTGCGCGGGCAGCGTAAACGAACCAGCGAGATTTTGCTCCATCTTGCCATATACAAAGCGCGGCCCGACGTCATGGCCGTGGTCCATTGCCACCCGCCCCATGCTACGGCCTTTGCCGTCGCCCACGAACCGATCCCCAAATGCGTCCTTCCCGAAGTGGAAGTATTTCTGGGGGAAGTGCCCATTGCCCGCTATGAAACTCCGGGTACCCAGGCGTTCGCCGAGACAGTCCTGCCTTTCGTCGCGCATTGCAACACCGTCATCCTGGCCAATCACGGGACGGTCAGCTTCGGTCCGGACGTGGAAAAAGCCTATTGGTATACGGAAATCCTCGACGCCTATTGCCGGATCCTCGTCCTGGCGCGGCAGCTCGGCCGCGTCAACACTTTCAGCGGTGACAAGACGCGGGAATTGTTGGAGCTCAAGAAGCGTCTGGGCCTCGACGATCCACGCTTCGGTCTCGAAGATTGCGATCTGTGTGCCAACAACATCTTGTATCGCGGCTATCGAGAGTTCTTGCCGGAGCCGCAGGCCTTTGCCGAGCCGCCGACGTGCGCCAGCCGGACCCAGGCGCCGCCCGGCGCTCAGACCGACCGCAACGTGGCCCCTGGCGCCTCCGCCCTCGACGGCGCAGCACGGCAAGCCGATCGCGATGCCCTGGAGGAGCTCGTGCACCGGATCACCGACCAAGTGTTGTCCGCATTGGAAACTGCTTGAAGGAGGCCTTGCCGCGGCGGACGCGGATGCGACCGGCTCGGCAGACGCTCTAGGACCCGAAGGGTCAGGAGAAGACACATGCGCGTCAGTATCATCGGCGGAGGAGGCCTGGTCGGCAGCAGCGCTGCCTATGCTTTGCAATGTGCAGGCCTGGTCTCGGAGATATGCTTGGTGGATGCCAATCCAGATGCTGCCGAAGGACACGCCCAGGAATTGACGCACGGTGCCTGTTTGACCGGGGGCATGCGAACCTTTGTCGGCACTATGCAAGAGGCCGTGGCCTCGCAGGTCGTAGTGATCACCGCTGGCCTACGGCGCAAGCCCGAGGAAAGCCGGCTCGACCTGATCAACCGCAATGTGGATTTGTTTTTGCAGATCTTGGCACAGTTGCGGCAGGCAGGGCTTCGGGAGACCAGCTACCTCGTGGTCGTGAGCAATCCCGTGGACGTGTTGACTTATCTGGCAGTGCGCGAGTCCGGGTTGCCCTGGCAGCGGGTGATCGGGCTGGGAACTTTGCTGGACACCATGCGGTTTCGGAGTCTTATCGCCCGACGCATCCGTGTGCCTGCCGATCAGGTTCAGGCGCTCATCCTCGGGGAGCACGGAGACAGCATGGTGCCCATCTGGTCCGGGGCCAGTGTTGCCGGAGTGCCGTTGGACCAATGGCCGGGTTGGGATCTGCAGGCGCAACGCGAGGTGTTCGAACAGACACGCCAGGCAGGCGCGACCCTGTTACGGCTCAAGGGGGGATCGGGGTTTGCTGTGGGCCTGGCTATTCGCGAGGTTGTCGCGTCGCTCGTAGGCGACCGCCGCCGGGTCTTGCCTGTATCTACGCTGCAGCAGGGCGCCTACGATGTGCGTGACGTGTGCATGTCCGTCCCGACCATCGTGGGCTGCGGCGGCGTGAAAGAACAGGTGACCATACCGCTCAGTGCCCGCGAAGTGACCGGCTTGCGGCACAGCGCTCAGGTATTGCGCGACACCCTGAGCCAGATCCAGGGCCGTAAGCTAGCGGCTCAGCCTGCCCCGGCAAGTCAGGCTGTCGTAGCTGCTTCCGGTACGACGCGCGACGGTCAACGTTCCGTGGCCCGTGTCGTACCGCGAGCAGCCTGGCAGACACCTCGAGCCGTCTGACCGGGCCGCCGAGCCAACGCCGGGCCGGCGCTGCAAAAGTGAGCCTATGGGTGGCTTGCCATGCCAAGGACTACGCAACCGCAATCAGTGCAGAAGTCGCTGGACGTCAAACTGGCACGTATTCATGACGATCCTTATGGCGCCAAAGACTTTATTCTGGCCGATGCCAAGGATGCCGACATGGCTTTTGGCATCGGTGCCCCAGGCCGCTCGCCGGAAGCTTACCCCCACGAAGTACGCTTCCGCACCCTGACTGAATGGCGCGACATCATCACCCAGATCGTCGAGCAGGGTCTGGTGGATATCATGCTCATGTCGGCTAGCACCAACGAAGTGTTGACCATTCAGCGGCGTATTTTCGATCGAAGTCCCGTGACGCCGGCGGTGCGTGTCAACGATACCACCGACATCCACATTGTCCGCGGCGGCCGCTACGCGGCACATCCATCGCTGCCGTTCCGCTCGGCTACTTTGGACCATATCCAATGCGGACACCTCGATTGCGAGCCGCATGAGCGATTTCTGGGGGCCAATTTGGGCCTGTACAGCATCACGTTCAATAACGATGCGGAACTCGACCGTTTGGCGCTGGACGAATACAAAGCGTTCCGTATCGAAGCCGAGCGCAAAGGATTTCGACACTTTCTGGAAGTTTTCGATCCCAACATGCCACAAGCGGTCGAGCCGGCGCGGATCGCGCAGTTCATCAATGACGTCATCGTGCGCACTTTGGCCGGAGTAACATCGCGCGGGCGACCGCTTTTTCTCAAAATCGTCTATCACGGCCCGCAGGCACTCGAAGAACTGGTCCGCTACGATCCCCATTTGATCGTCGGTATCCTGGGCGGGTCGGCCGGAACGACCTACGACGCTTTCAAGCTGCTCAGCGAAGCCAAAAAATACGGCGCTCGCGTGGCCTTGTTCGGTCGCAAAATCAATAACGCAGAAAACCAGCTGGCCTTTGTCCAATTTCTACGGCTCATTGCCGATGGCGAAATCAGTGCCGAAGAGGCTGTACGCGCTTACCATGCAGTCCTGCAAAGACTCGGCATCACGCCTCACCGTCCCTTGGAAGAGGACCTGCGTTTGACGACCAATATCATGAGCTATGCAGGCAACGGGCGCGTGATCAGCTTGCCGACAGCAGCTCGTGCGCCTGAGCCAGCTCGTGCGCAAAAGACCTGCTCGTGTGGTGGTGCCTGCTGCAAAGACAAGTCGCCTGCGCAAAATGTTCCTCGGTTTGGTACCGAGCAGTCGTCCGTGTCGGACAGCCAGTCGCAGCCCGAGCCTGATTTTCGGCGCATGTCACCGGCAGAAAAAGTAGCTTACAATTTGGCACGCTGGCGGCGCATCTTGGGCTGACTTGCCGATCGGGTGTCGTTTGTCAGCCACTAGTGCACGGATCCGGTTGGCTTTTGCTACGAGCGCGCAAGCGACCACCAGCGATCTCGAAATGTTTTGCCCAGGGTCGGGCGCGATCGCTCGAAAACGATCATTCCTGTGCCAACAGCTGCAAGCCCAGAAGCGGAATCGCTACCCATGACGGGCGATGGTTCATTTCGTAGGCGAATTCGTAAGCGGCCTTTTCGAGCGAAAACAAGCGCACGAGGTGCAGCCAATCGTGCGGCTCTCGGGGAACGAAGATTGCGCCAGCAGATTGCTGACGGTAGCCCGCCAAGTATGCCACGGCAAGCCAGCCGTACAGAGCCTGCAGCAGGCCGTCGCTTCGTAGCGGTATCGCGCAGGACAAGCCGAGTGCCGCCGGCGACAAAACATCGTGGGCAGCCAACCGCAGTGCACTCGTCAGATAATGGAACGAACGCACCATGCCGGCGACGTCGCGCAGAGCGCACTGCTTTTTCCGGCGTTCGTGCAGCGGCCGAGCTGGCTCGCCTTCGAAGTCAATGATGTAAAAGTCGCCGTCACTATGCAGCACCTGACCGAGATGATAATCGCCATGGCAGCGAATCAGATACAGCCCATCTGGCGCGTGCAACAACAGCAACTGACTGTGCCGGACCAATAGCTTGCGCACCTGGGCCAGAGCGGTATCATCCAGGAGTGCCGCGGCGGCCGCGAGCCTCGGCGTCCGGGGCAATAGCGCCAGTGCCTTTTCGCAGGCGGCGTGCACTTGGCACACCAGTGCTTGCATGTCTTCCCTGGCCGGTCGCTCGGGTGCAAAATCTGGGGTATCGCTGTCGGCTGCCAATGCCTGGTGCAGCCAGGCAGTCACTTGCCCCAGTCGATGCGCCCGATCG
Organism: Gemmataceae bacterium; assembly: GCA_040289265.1. Taxonomy (GTDB): domain Bacteria; phylum Planctomycetota; class Planctomycetia; order Gemmatales; family HRBIN36; genus PSKW01. The sequence continues at coordinate 458,618 of PSKW01000001.1, read as the reverse complement.
AGCAACTCCGGCGGTAATGCTTTCGGTACATCTTGGGGAAAAGCCTGCGCCAGATGCCAGAGCTCGTGCAAGCGACTGACGGACCGCAGGTCTACTGTTGCTGCCGTTTGCTCGGCATCGTGCAACCACTGCACAGTCAGGTCCATGAAGTAGCGCCAGCCATCCAATGCGCCGGGGAGGTATCGCTGCACGAGCGCAATACTGGAGCGCACGCCATCGGCATGTTCGTATTCGAGGCCGCCCCAGACAGGCGGGACGAAAGAGAAGCGCTTGTGCTCGGCCAGATAACGCCCTATCTCCAGGTCCGGATTCGGTCCATCCTCCAGGCGCCGAAAGAGTTTCACAAATATGCCGCTGTTCAAGACCGCGGCAGTATTGGTTTGTTGTGCATGCCCAGGCTGAACCGCCGATACGGCTTGTAGTCCCTCGGGCCACAGCGGTGTCCGAAAGCCCACGATTTGCCCGTGGATACCTTGCACAGGCTGCCACAGGCACGCCAGTAGGGTTTGCCAAAAGCCCACTTCAGTCAGCGGTTCGTAATAGATCGCGTGCTCGGTAGTGACAATCGGCCGTATGTGTCCGGCCAGGACGGCTGTCTGTGCCGCTGCGTTCGCCCTCCTGGCGTCGTCTTTCTTTTCGGCGGCGATGGGCAGGGCGTATACCTCGGGAAGCCCCTCGTTGTAGCTGACTTGGACAAAGAGCAAAGCGTACTGATCGGCCAACTGCGACCGGTCACCTTCGGGCGACGCTAAGGCGACCAAGTCGTTGACCTGCGTGGATACGACTTGTCTGACGCGTCCGCCGAACCAGCGCTGCTCGGTCACATAGTGCGCCAACGCTCGGCGTACTGCCTCGGCGCCAGGCGGTAAGAACATCTGGAAGTTTCTCGGCACCTGCATCGCTTCCGTGGCCTCTCATCTCTTTGGCGGGCCGACCGGAACAGTCCAAGGACCCTTGTATGTTTCTCGTCACACCTGGCCAGTCTCGTGGCAGCACGACGAGCAACTTTCCTGGCCGCCTGGTATTATTCACCGGGCAACTGCTGGCCGGAAAAGTGCTCCTGACGGGCTTTGTGCGTATGCAGGAATTGTTCGATAGCATCGGCCACCTTGAGAGGGAGGCGCAGTCGAGCAACAGGCGGATCGCCTACGGCTAGGTGCAGACTGCGGCGCCACCATTTGTCTGTGACCGCCTCGACGCGCAAATCGGACCAAGGAATCAACAAAGGAGGATGCCAAGGACGAAGAATAAAGGGAGCCTCCAGATAAAGCCCCTCGGAAGCCACGCACAGCTCCAGTCCCTTGTAACCGCACCAGCCTATGGCACCGGCGACTATAGTCCAGAACGGACCTTGGGGACGGTAAGTGGCTCGATAGCGGCCTGCCAATCGTGCCCAGCCACTGAGGTGGGCCATGATCACGCACCAAATGAACCAACAGGCGGCTAAGCCTGATACGGCCGCTGTGAAGATAAGCGCATCCATGGCAGTCGCGTTCTATTCGTGGTTCGGGCCTACAATAGGTATTCCGCCCTTGCGGCTCGGTCATTGCACCCTAGTATGAGAGCTCCCATGGGCGCCGGCTCGACGGAGCCGCAGTATACATCGGCTAACGGTATACTTATGAGAGCGTGTGGACAAGAGGCCAGACGTAGGCGTTCATGAACGGAGTTGCTCGGCGCGTTGACTTCATAGAGGAAACCGGGTGGAGTCGGGAGCTTGTAGATGAGGCAATTGCGGGTCGTTTCGCTGCTGGCGGCGGGGACGGAAATCGTCAGCGCCTTGGGCATGCGGCACACATTGGTGGGGCGATCCCACGAATGCGACTATCCCCCCGATGTGCTCAGCTTGCCAGTTTGTTCACGACCGCGTATCGAAGTACAGGCAACCAGCCGTGCCATTGACCAACAGATCCGTGCCTGTAGAGCGACCGGCCAGCCAGTTTTTGAGTTGGATGCGGCATTGATCCAGCGATTGAAGCCCGACGTCGTCATCACGCAAGCGCATTGCCAGGTGTGTGCCGTCAGCGCGACGGACGTACAGATACATCTTGCCGATGCATTATGTCCAGGGTGCCGTGTGGTGACGCTTCAGCCCAGGTGTCTGGCGGAGGTCTGGCAAGATATCCAGCGAGTAGCCGCGGCGTTGGAAGTCCCCAAGCGAGGCGAGCGATTGGTCGGGGAGTTGCAAACCCGGCTCGATCGGCTACGCGCAGCGGTCGCAGCCAGGTCCACTCGGCCACGGACTGTCCTCTTGGAGTGGCTGGATCCGCTGATGGGCGCGGGCAGTTGGCTACCCGAATTGATCGAGTTGGCCGGCGGAGAGCCGATCTGGGCGCACCCGGGTGGTCCGCCGCCGACAGGGTCGCTGGATCAATTACGGTACCTGGCCCCCGATGTGCTCGTGGCTGCTCCCTGTGGCTACTCGCTGGACCGCACGCGCCCGGAATTTGCCACTTTATGCTCGCACCCGGGTCTTCGAGAGGTGCCGGCGATACGTCAGCGCCGCCTTTACCTGGCCGATGGAAATCAGTATTTCAACCGCTCAGGCCCGAGGCTGGTGGACTCTGCGGAAATCCTAGCGGAGATCCTGAGCGCAGACGAGTGCCTTGGCCCCTATCGTGGGCAGGCATGGGAAGTGCTTCGATAGGGATGGCCGTGTCACGCGCCATCCAGCCGAACGGTCGCCCGGCGATTGGTCCTGATGTGCTGGTTCTGGACAGGGCCTCTCGAGCCAAGCTGGCCGCTGGCTCGCGTGGTTGTCGCGTGGTCGTAAAGATAGGTGGCGTGCAGGAGCGCGGACTCGAGACCGACCTCGTGGCGGGTCGTTTTGCGAGCGTCCAAAACCGAAAGCAGCCAGGAGAGTGACCCATGGCGCATCCGCTGTTCACTCCGGAAGTGCAAATGCTGCTGGCAGATAACGATATCGAGGGTATTCGTGCCTTCGTCGAGACCTTGCACCCAGCTACGGTTGCCGAGGCTTTGGCCGACGCGCTAGCCCCCGACGAAATCTGGCGCTTCCTCCGACACGCCGACATCAAGTCGCAGGCCGTGGTCTTCGAGTACTTCCCAATGGAATTGCAGGTGCAGATGGTGCAGGGGACGGGGCGTCAGCATATGGCCCAGCTGATCGAACAAATGTCCCACGACGATCGTGTGGATCTGGTGCGCCGGCTCAGTCGGCCGATTGCCGAGGAAATCCTCAGACTGGTAGACGAAGCGGACCGCAAGGATATCGCCAATCTGGTCCGCTATGCGGAAGGAACGGCCGGCGCCATCATGACCACGGACTATGCCTGGCTCCCGGAGGACATTACGGTGGGCGAGGCACTGGATCGGCTGCGCCTCCAGGCACCGGACCGCGAGACCATTTACTACGTGTATGTGCTCGGAGAGCAGCATCGTCTGCGCGGGGTCGTCTCTTTGCGACAACTGATTCTGGCGCCGCGCGCCAAGATTTTGCGGGATCTCATGGAAACCGATCTGGTCACCGTTCGCGCTGCCGATCACCGCAGCGAAGCAGCGCGCCTGATCGCCCGCTACGACTTATTGGCCATCCCGGTGGTAGATGACGAAGGCCGTCTGGTCGGTATCGTTACCTACGACGATGTCATGGATGTCATGGAAGCCGAAGCTACGGAAGATGTCCAGCGCCTCGGCGGCGTCGGCACCATCGTCGAGAACTACCTGCAAGCTCCTTTCCTGACCGTGTGGCGCAAACGGGCCGTGTGGCTCGCATGTCTGTTCGTAGCCGAGCTGTTCACCTTTTCGGCACTGGCCAGTTTCGAGCACGCTATCGAAAAGCTGGTGGTCCTGAGCATGTTCGTGCCCCTGTGTATTTCCACGGGTGGCAATTCGGGATCGCAGGCAGCCACTTTGATCACTCGGGCCTTGGCTTTGGGACATATCAGCGCTGCCCAGTGGGGGCGTGTCTTACGACACGAACTGCGCATGGGACTGGCCTTGGGCCTGACGCTCGGCGTCGTCGGTTTTTTGCGAGCTTGGGGCACGTATTGGTTCGAGCCGCATTTGCTGCAAGGAAGTCAGGGGAGCGTCGAATGGTGGCGACTAGCGCTGGTCATCGGGTGCGCCGTCGCAGCCATTTGTCTGTGGGGTACTTTGATCGGCTCCATGTTGCCCGTCGCTTTGAAGGGGCTCGGCTTGGATCCGGCTTTTGCCAGCAGTCCCTTCGTGGCCACCTTCGTAGATGTGACAGGCATTACCATCTATTTCCTCATCGCCTTACTCGTGATCCCCGGGCTGGCCTGACGGCTCAGGGGCGGCGCGGAACGACCTGCGCGCGCAGGGGATCCACAAGGTGCAGCGTCTGGCGCAGCCGACAGCCCGGGTCCCACCCATGCTCCTCTTCGCAGGCCAGCTTCCAGCCCACGATGCAAGGGTGTCGGCTGAGCGAGACGGCGATGTTTTCGAGGATTCTAGCAGCACTGTCCTGATTCCCTGCCGAGGTACCCTGGATGCCAGTACACACAAGCGGCAGTGAGATTTGCAAGCACTGGCCGGTCAGGTCTGCGCGTTCGAGCCAGTCCTGATCGCAAACAGGCACCGTCAGCCAGCGATCGTGCACCGGCCAGTGCCGATCATCCCCCGCTGCCCACCGGCCCGCCCCACAAGCGACCCACGGCCAATATGCCGCGAGACCGCTCCAGGTAAAATGAGTCAGGTGGTGGCCCTGGCAGTCCACCTGCCAGCGCGGCGTACGTGGTCTGTCGGGCGACCACTGGCACGACGCCATCTGCTCTTGGCCCAAAACTATTTCTGTCGCACGCTGTGTAACCCCGGCGTCCCAGCTTATGTCCCAGTGCGCGAGATAGCGGTCGTCCATGCTGACGCTCATCCAGCCGGCACCTGGTTCCCTGGCACGGAGCACGGCGATTACCTTGACAAGTCCCTGGTCAGGCGCCACAAAGACGATGCCCACTTTGTCCAAGCGTGCACTCCCGGTCACTTCCAGCCACACAGGGGCCAGCCAGTAGTTGCCAGGATCCACGTTCCTACGCAGCCAGGGACGATCTTGGTCGGGAACAACGAACAGGTCCACGACCAATTCGTTGCGTCTGCGCAACTGCTGGGTGATGTCGAAGGCGATGCCATCGAAAGGATCGGCGCCGGTACCCAGAGGCACATCGTTTAGGTAACATCGAGCGCTGCCGTTTATCGCTCCCAGCACCAACCAGACCGTCTCGTGATCGGCAAGGCGAGCCAACCAATGGAAATAGCGCCGCAAGCGTATGCGCCGCACTCCATAGGCGGTGGCCAAGCGAAGTGGCACGGGCACGGTGATGCGACCGGCTCGCTCCGGCGGGTCGGGGCCAGAGCCAGCGGCCACCGACTCGGCGCTGGGCTCGATCGCCTCGAGGATTTCGTAATCCCAAGGGCCTGCCAATTGAATCCTATGTGGGTACATAGCAAGCTCACTCGGCGGCAGCACGAACCGAACCGGTGCCGCAACAGCACGCCTTACAGCGGCCGGCACCTGATGCGCTTTTGGGCGCAGGCTCCTTCGCTTGAAACCAACGGACCTGCCCCTTATGCTTGGCTACGATCCTTTTCTCGGAGTGGCGGTCCGGTAGGCACGAACAGTCGTGCCACGTGCCGTCGGGAGCGCGGTCGTCGCCTTTATTCTAGCGGAAACCCAGGAGAGGACCGACGATGAAGCAGAAGGTACGCTGGGGGATACTGGGCGTGGCGCGGATCAATGCGCGCGTCATCCCGGCGATATATCGGGCACGCAACGCGGAAGTGTATGCCATCGCCAGCCGCTCGCAACACAAAGCGGAGCAAGCAGCCAGGGACTGGTCCATTGCGCGCGCGTATGGGTCGTACGAAGCTTTGCTGGAAGATCCCGACGTGGACGCCGTGTACATTCCTCTGCCCAATGCCCTGCATGGCATGTGGACGATGCGGGCGGCAGAGCAGGGCAAGCATGTGCTGTGCGAAAAGCCTTTGGCCAAAGACGCTGCCGAGGCACAACAGATGGTCGAGGTTTGTAAACGGCATGGCGTGCTGCTCATGGATGGCTTTTTCTGGCCTCATCATCCGCGGACGGCACGCTTGCGTCACTTGCTGGACCGAGGGGCTATCGGACGCGTGCAACTGGTGGTGGGAGCCTTTACCTTCCAGCTGCCGCTCGATCCAGCCAACATTCGCCTGCAGCCCGGTTTGGCAGGCGGGTGCGTCATGGACATCGGGTGTTACCCCATTTATGGAGCGCGTTGGGTATTCGGAGGCGAGCCGCAGCGGGTGTATGCCGTGGCTCAATGGTACACGCCCCACCAATCGGAACCTGTCCCTCAACTGACGAAACTAGCCCATTTGCTGCAAGAATGTGTCTCGTGCGTTCGTGGATTGGACGATGCGGCGCTGGAGCAAGGTCTAGAAGCGATACGGCAGCGCGTCCAAGCTTTAGCTCACTCAGCGCCAGGCGCGCAGGAAAGCATTGACTTGGGCATGCAGGGCATGCTGGAATTCGAAGCCGGCCGCGTAGCGTTGTTCGATTGCAGCTTCACCATGCCCTTTCGCGGCAAGCTGGAGATCGTGGGTAGCGAGGGAGTGATCGAAGTGCCCGAGATGTGGTTGCCGCCGGCACGTGCTACGCTGATCGTGCATCGCGAAGGCAGGCAGCCCGAAGAAATAGTGGTGGAAGGGGAAGACCAGATCGTGCACATGATCGAGCGGTTCAGTCAGGCAGTGCTCGAAGAGGGGGAGGCACCGGTGCCGCCGGAACAAGCTGTGCAGACCATGCGCGTTCTCGATGCGGTGCGAGCAGCGGCACGGCAAGGACAGCCGGTGGTCTTGCAGCGAGCCTAGGACAGTTCCAAATAGAGTAGGCGCCCGCAATTCTTGCAGGCCACCAAGCGGCCGACGAGCAAATTGTTGTAATCCTGGGGAGTCAGCTCGGTGTAGCAGCCGGAGCAACTCCGTCCGGTAACCGGAGCCAGTGCGTCGGCGCCGTAGGCTTGAACCAAGCGGGCGTACATCGCCCGCAGGTCTTGGTTGGCCAGCAATTCCGACTCCGCTTGCCGCAGCTCGTGTTCAGCGGCCTGGAGGAGCTGCACCAATTCTCGGTGTCGTGCCGCGTGTTCGGCTTCGGCTGCCTGCAATTCGCGTCGGGCCTCGTCGAGTTGCCGCTGGATCTCCGGCAGCTGCTTCTGACGTTCTTCCAGGTCCACCATAGCCTCGAGGATTTCGTCTTCGAGAACACGAATGACTTGCTGTTCGTTTTCGATTTCGACGCGCAAGGCGTCGTATTCCTTTTTGGAAGTGGCGCTATCGAGTTGCTGTTGGTAGCGGTTTTTTTTCTGTTGTGCGGTTTTGAGGCTGACTTCTTTTTCGTGGATGGTGACTTTGAGATGTTTGATGAGGTCCTGGAGTTCTTCGAGTTGTTTTTGCTGCAGAGCGACGCGTGCCTGGTGGCGTCGCAGGAGCCGAGGCAATTCCTCGGCTTGTTCACGCAGGCGCCGCACCTGCAGATGCTTCAGATGCAGGGCCCGCAGGATTTCCAAATTGGTGCTCATAGACGCCCCCTAGACCGACGGGGCATGTGCCGCCTCGGCACCGGCGTCAGCACGACGATCCGGTAGGTAAAAAAAAGGCCGGTCCCACAGGACCGGCTCGTTTTCTCAGCGGCGGCTATGCCCATCTAAAAACCCCTCCAGTTGCCGGCTACGCACCGGATGTTGCAATTTGCGCACAGCTTTGGCTTCTATTTGCCGGACACGCTCACGGGTTACTTTAAAAATCCTGCCGACTTCTTCAAGGGTATACGAATAGCCGTCCCCCAACCCATAGCGGAGCTTGATGATTTCGCGTTCGCGATAGGTGAGCGTCTTGAGGACCTGCTCGATTTTTTCGCGGAGCATTTCTTGATTGGCAGCGCGCGCCGGAGATTCCGTGGAATCGTCTTCGAGGAACTCGCCGAAGAACGTGTCCTCGCCATCGCCGATGGGGCGATCGAGACTGACAGGTTGCTTGCTGATTTTCATAATGCGTCGCGCTTCTTCCAGGTCCACTTGGGCCACACGAGCCACTTCTTCTAGGCTCGGCTCGTAACCGCGTTCTTGGAGCAGCTTTTTGGACACATTGCGCAAACGGGACATGGTTTCGATCATGTGTACGGGGATGCGGATGGTACGCGACTGATCGGCGATGGCGCGGGTGATCGCCTGCCGGATCCACCACGTAGCGTAGGTGCTGAATTTGTAGCCCCGCCGATACTCGTATTTGTCCACGGCGCGCATCAGACCGGTATTGCCTTCCTGGATCAGGTCCAAAAAGCTGAGACCGCGATTGCGATATTTTTTGGCGATGGAAACGACCAGACGCAAATTGCCGGCGGACAGTTTGCGCTTGGCGTCTTCGTATTCGTTGAAGCGCCTTTTGACCACGCGCATGCGCCGTTCCAAGCTCTCGGGCGTTTCCAGGGTCATTTCCATCAGGTCGCGCAATTCGGCTTCCCAGTTGACCACGTCTTCGCGATGAGCGGGATGATGCTGGTAGCGTTGGATTTGCTCTTTGATCTCGCGCATCCGTTGCAAGATCTGTTCCAGCTTCTTCATGAGGGTCTGGACTTTTTGGGTGCGCACACTGAGCTCTTCCACGAGGACGACGCACTTGCGCTGACGCAAGGCCAGTCGCCGGCGGATCTGATCGGCTTGGTCGCGAGGAAGACGAGGATTCATCAGGTGCCGGAAATCCTCGACATTCTGTGCCATCAAATGTTCCAGGGTACGCAGATTGTGCGGCATGCGCTGGAGGATCTGGTCTTTTTCGAGGTTCTCGGTGACGGAGATTTTCACCGTGCGATCGAAGGGGAGATCGCCTTGGTGGACGCGACGCAGGGTCTCGACCGCCTGGGCCAGGGCATAGCCGCATTCTAGCACTTTGCGCCGGAAGCGCTGGCGTGTGATCTCGATGCGACGCGCCAATTCGATCTCTTGATCGCGGCTCAGCAGGGCGATTTCGCCCATCTGGCTCAGGTACATGCGCACGGGATCGTCCAGGCCGCGCCCGGTGCCTTCTTCCTCGGCGAGAAAACTCAAGTCGAGGTCTTCGCCCAAGGCATCGCGATCCAAGTCGCCCTGGGTTTCCCGCGCCGCTGCATCGGCTTCGTCTATCAGCTCGATGCCGTGCTTCTCGAAAAGGACGAGCAATTGGTCCAGCTTCTCCGGGCTGACGAGATCCTCCGGCAGATGCTCATTGACCTGCGTAAAAGTGAGATACCCTTTCTGTTTGCCCAGATCGAGCAATGTTTTGAGGCCTTCATCCAGTTTCTCCATCCGCGCTCTCCTTGTCAGGTAAAGGTCCAGCGGAAGATGGATCGTTGCCAGAAGTCGGCTGGACGTCGCGTCGAGAAGCCACGGACGACTTGCCGCGTGCCAGGTTTTGCAGGCGGCGAAGGAGCTCGACTGGCACTGGTCCGCTTGCAGGAACAGCTCCCAGTCGCTCTTTGATGTCCTGACGATGCGGGCGCGTCTTGCGCTCCACCCAAGCATCGTGCACTTGTTGCCACCATTCGCCGCGACGCGGATGAGCCTGGGCCAGTGCCTCCAAACGCAAGAGAGCATCGGCCAGCGCCGGTCGATCCGCCAGTCGGGTCCGCACACTGTCCGTGGTAACCGTCTCTCCCCGGTCATAGAGAGCGTACAACTCTTGGAGCACACGTCGCAGACCGGGATGGCTCAAGTCGTCGGGCTGGATCAGTTGCCGTGCCTCGGCGATTCGGTCCGGCTCGACCAGCAACAAGGCGATCAGTTCCTTTTCTAAACGGGGAGCAGGACGCCGCGAAACAGCAGCAGCGGTCTTCTGGGCAGACGGTCGTGTGCGTCGGCGCCATGCATCGGCGAGCCAGCTCCACAACGCCTCCTCGCGGATGCCCGTTCGCGCTGCCAAACGGCCGATAAAAAGCTCGCGCCGCAGGGCCACCGATTGACCCACCAACGGAGGCGCCGCAGCGAGCACCTGCAAAATGCCTTCGACCGCTTGCCTTTTTTGCTCCAGTGTCGTCAGCCGCTCCGGCTGCCATACCTGTTTGAGTTTGCAGTCCAGCGCATCTTCAGCCTGCTGGAGCATCTGCTCGAACGCTTGCGCTCCTTGCTTCAGCAAGAAGTCACACGGGTCCAAACCTTCTGGAAGGTAGGCGATGTGCAGGTCAATTTCGTGACTGAAGAAAAGCTCGAGCGCTTGGTCCACGCCGCGACGACCGCCGGCATCGGCATCGAACACCAACACCACCCGCGGCGCATACCGTCGCAGCAAGCGCAAGTGCCGGGAGTTCAAGGCTGTGCCCAGTGTGGCCGCCACATGCAAAACTCCCAACTGATGGGCCATTAGCACATCGGTGTATCCCTCCACGATGGCCAGAAAGCCCTTGTCATGTATCGCGTCGCGAGCCCGGTCCAGCCCGAATAGGTGTTCGCTTTTGCTGAACAAAGGCGTGTCAGTAGAATTATAGTACTTGGGCGCCTCGTTCGCGCTGGGAGAGTCGGGCAAGATCCGACCGCCGAAGGCTACCGTCCGTCCCTTTACGTCGCGGATGGGAAAGATGACACGATCGCGAAAGCGGTCGTACCAGGAACCTTTTTCCCTGTTTGCGGCGACCAAGCCGAGTTGTTCCAGTAGGTCCAGGGGATACCCTTTGGCGCGGGCTTTGCGCACCAGCCAGTCCCGGTCCGGAGGCGCAAATCCTAGAACGAAATCGTCAACGGTCTTGTCTTGAATACCCCGCTGTCGCAGATACTGACGCGCTCGCTCGGCCTCACGTGCGTGCTTCAAATGAGAGTGGTATTGCTCTTCGGCCCACTTCATGATGTCGAACAACTGAAGTTTCAGACTGTTGTCCGACGAGCGCGAAGGCAAGGGTATGCGTGCCCGGCGTGCCAATAGCTCCAAGGCGCCGCGAAAATCGAGACGTTCGTACTCCTGGACAAAAGTGATCACGTCCCCAAATTTGCCGCAAGCCCAACAGCGAAAACGCTGCCGAGCCGGATCTACATCGAGAGATGGATTGTGGTCATCATGGAAGGGGCAAAGGCCTTTGTAAGTACGACCTTTACGGGTAAGGTTAATGTACTCGCCTATAACGTCTACGATGTCATTGGCTTGCTTGACCAAAGCCACCGGGTCGTCGGCTAACGTCATACAGCCATCCCAGCTATCGCCTGGGCACCCAGTTCTTGGACGGGGCTCCCACCCGGAGAGGCTTGGATCATCCGTGGTCCAACAGCTTGCAAGATTACAGCACTTCAAGCGCATTCCTTTGCGCCTGGGACCATAAAGAGGCGCTCTCGGGCCTACGCGGCTATCGTGACTTGCGACCGAGAGTACGCCACTGAAGCCCTTTCACTTCCGTGTGAACGGGCGATTCCCTCCACAACCCGATGACATTCAAGGGGTTACAGTAGCAACCCAGTGCGTCATCGGATGATGACGGCATTATAGGACACGTTCCCAGAAGGGTCAAGTTACGTTGTGGATCGTCTGGAGGCGAAAAACTCGGACAACAAGCTAGCGCAGCGCTCGGCGAGTACGCCTCCCAGCGTGCGCACCTGATGATTGAGACGTGGATCTGCAGTAAGTCGGTAGAGCGACTCGCAGGCGCCGGCTTTGGGATCGCGTGCGCCGTACACGAGGTATGGCAGACGTGCCTGTATGCAAGCGCCCGCACACATAGGACATGGCTCCAGCGTAACATATAAGACACACTGCTCTAGACGCCACGATCCGAGTGCGTGGGCTGCCTGGGTGATGGCGATCATTTCCGCGTGCGCAGTGGGATCCTGGAGACGCTCGCGCTGGTTGTGAGCGCGGGCGATGACGCCGCGTTCCAAAGAAACGATGACCGCGCCGACCGGCACCTCCTCCTCCGCGGCGGCGGCACGCGCTTCTTCCAGCGCCCATTCCATGTGCTGGACATGAAAAGGATGCTGACGGTCGTCCCAGTGGAGCAGCAGCAGCTCCAGCGAGTAACTCGGATCGAAAACGTGGCTCACTTGCGCTCTGCCGGAGGGGGCGGCGATCCTGGCAGCGGCTGACTGCTCTGTGCAGCCGGCGCTGCGATCGTCGTCTTTTGTTTTTTCTTCCACTCCTGCAATTCTAGCAAAACCGTTTCCACGCCTTTGTCAAGTTGGGCATCTACGCCTCGGGCAATGTCGTCGGGATGGGTATCTACGACGACATCGGGGATCACGCCGGTGTTTTCCAAATTGGTGCCGGAAACGGTGAAGACACCCAAACGCGGCACGCGGAACAAGGAGCCGTCAATAAGCCGTTCGTTTACGGTACCGATGACGTATCCGCCTGTGGGCGTGCCCACGAGCTTGCCCAGTCCCAAACTGCGGAAGGCATAAGGAAAAATCTCAGCGTCGCTGTACGAGCGATTGTTGCACAAGACGACGACAGGCCGAGTCCATTTGCGGTCGTGGGCGCGCAGCACTGCGCCCCGCCGACCGTCGCGCGACACAAAATAGGTATGCTCGCGGGCACCCAGATAGGCCAAGACCTGGTCGTGGGTGAATCCTCCGCCGTTGTAGCGTACGTCCAAAATGAGCGCCTCTTTGTCGAAATGGTCCGTGTACAGGGCGCGGACGAATTCATCCAGACTCTGTGTGTCCATGGCGCGCAAGTGGATATAACCGACCCGGCCGCCGGACAGCTCGGCGACACGTCGGGCGTTGGCCTCGACCCAGCGCCGATACATCAGGTTGGCAATTTGGTTGCGCGCTGCAGCCCGGATCTCGACGCGACGACGCTCTTTTGAATCACCTCGGGTGACTTGCAAGACCACCGTTTCGTTGACCTTGCCGTTGAGCACTTTGCTCACGTTGACCGACGGGGTAAGCTCCACATTGTCCATGGCTACTACGGTATCTCCCGGCTGCAAGCTGGCGCCAGCCCGATCTGCCGGTCCGTGGCGCAATATCTCTTTGATCTTGAGGCCTGGGCCGGTATGGGTCGGATCCCAGATGATGCCCAGATCGGCAGTTTCTTCTTCGGGAGTGCGGCCGCGACCGCTTATGCCGAGATGGGAGGCGTTCAATTCGCCGAGCATGAGGCTCACGAGATCGTAGAAATCCTCGTGCGTGGCGATGCTGCCGACCAGCGGGCGATACTTGTGACGGACCTTTTCCCAATCCACGCCGTGGTAGCGCGGATCGTAAAAATGCTCGCGCAGCTTACGCCAGCACTCGTCGAACATCTGGGCGAACTGGTCTTCGCGGTTGATCGTCATGCGAGCGGTGAACGTCAGTCGCGGTACGTTGGCGGCGTCCAGGGGTGCGGTTATAGTTCCTGGTCGCACGTAACGCAAGTTGCCGTCGCGGTCCAGGAAATAAAGGGTAGTGCCGGCGCGATTCCAGGTCAGGTTTCGTGGGGCCAGTCCGCCGCTGGTCAGCCGCGTCAGCTGGGCTCCGCTGAGATTGCTGATCCACAGATCGTCGTTACCCAGCACGTTAGAGCGAAAGGCGACCATCTGGCCGTCCGGACGAACCACTGCTTCCGATTCGTCACTGCTCAATGCCGTAACCCTTTGTGCACGCAAATGGATGTCTTCCAAATCCGGCCCAGTTTTGCTCGGCTCGGACAGCCGATCTATGCGTCGCATCGGTAAAACGAAGACATCCAAATCTTGGCGCCTTTGACTGACGAACGTCAGCAGACGACCGTCAGCCGTGAAGGACATGCTGAAGTTACGGGTGGCATAGCGTGTGATATTGCTCGCTTCCCCACCTTGCACGGGGACTAAATAGAGTTCACTGGCAAAATACTGATCCATACGCGAGTAGACCAGCCAGCGCGAATCAGGCGACCACTCGTATTCAATGACCTGAGGGTCGTTGACGACAGCCCGCAAGTCGCTGCCGTCGGGTTTCATGAGCCACAGCCGGCCGTCTCGGATGAAGGCAATCCACTTGCCGTCCGGAGAGTAGCTGACGGCTGCCTCCGATTCGGGCGTTTTGGTCAGCTGGGTAACTTTGAATTGGTGCGCTCGGACGAGTTCGCTATGCGCCGGATCGTCCGATTCCAAGGCGTAAATATCGTTCCAGCCCGAGCGGTCGGACACGAAGACGATGCGCTTCATGTCGGGGGACCAAGCGGGCTGACGGTCATGGGCCGGGTGGTGGGTCAGACGCCGCGCCGTGACAGGTCGGTCGCCGAGTGCGACCAAAAAGATTTCTCCGTGGATGACCAGCGCGGCATACTGCTCGTTGGGTGCGATGCGGTATTCGCTGATCTGCCCGGTAAAGGTGACCACCTGATCGGGGTTGGTCTTGTCGTCGGCACGGGCGGCAATAGGAATCGGACGGGGAGCGATGCTGCCCCGCGTGGAGCAAATCCACAGCTCCGGGCCACACTCGTAGACGATACACTCGCCGTTGCGACTGATCCTAGCGCGACGCACACCGTCGCCGCTATGTGCTGTCAACGGCTGAGGCTGGGATTTTCCGGCCAGATCCAGCTTGCAAATATTGCTGACCCCGTAGTGTTCGGTCACATAATACAGAGTCTGACCGTCCGGCGCCCACATAGGGCACTGGTCCAAGCCGTCGAAACTGGTCAATTGCTTATTGTTTCTACCGTCACGGTCGCAGATCCACAAATCTGTGTCCGATGAGCCGCGGTATCCCCGACGGTACCACAGTCCGGGGCCGCGCACATAGGCCAGGCGATCGCCGCGCGGACTGATAGCTCCTTCCCGGCCTTCGAAAAGGGTAATGCGTGTCTCGCGACCGCCTTCGACCGGGATCTGATACAACTCGTCCTGAGGCGGAAAATCCAGGCCTTTACGCGAGGTAAACAGGATGTATTTGCCGTCCGGTGACCAGTCGCTTACCCACTCGTTGGCCGAGTCGAACGTCAGTCGGCGTGGGCGTCCACCTTCTACAGGGATCACGAATAGATCGTAACTACCGTAACGATTGGAGCTAAAAGCAATCCATTTGCCGTCGGGGCTGAAAACCGGCCCTATGTCGTGCGCCGGGTGCGAAGTCAGCGGCCGGGCCACCCCGCCCACGCTGTCCACTATCCAAATGTCGCTCATATAGCTGAAGGCGACCAGTTTGCCGTCGGGCGATATGTCGGGACTGCGCGCGAACCGCACCGTCTCCTGTGCCAGGCCGATGGCACACGACACCAGGAGTATCCCCAGCATGTACGTTGCTTCGATCAATGCTGCACGCCGCATGATGCTCTCCTCGTACGACTCCACACCGATGAACTATTCGTAACCGAGCTTGTGGATAATATGGCCGTCTGTGCAATAGAGTCCCGGCGACCGTATACGCGGGGGAGGCTTTTGTGGGTGCCACAGGCCTCGAGTCACTGCACTGATGGAGGCCGGGGCCAACGCATTGGCCTAAGGATCGCCGATGCACTAAAGCAAGTTTAGGGAGCGAAGCTAGCGATTGCAAACCTGAAATGGCCGTCGAAGCCGCTCGGCGCTATCGGCTTCGGGAAGGCATACTCGCCAGCCCGAGCAGCCGGCGTAGACCCGTAGTCGCCGCCTCCACCACTTGCTCCGGCTTCATCTCCCAAAAGTGGGGATTGGGGGCCTCGACCGACACATAGCCCATGTAGCCGATTTTGGTCAAATGCTCGACAATGGGTCGGAGTCGAAAATCTCCTTCCCCTGGCAAAATGCGGCACCGGTCGGAAGCAAGTTCACGCAGGTCACCGGCCAGATCGCTCAGTTGCACATGGAAAAGCAGTGGCGCAGTCAGTAGTTCCAGATCCTCCGGCTTGCTGGCACCGACGTAGAAGTGAAACACATCCAGGTTGATCCCCAAGCATGGATGCTCGCACGAGGCTACCAACTCCAGTGCCGTGGCCAGGCAGTTGCACCAACGGGAGCGCCCTTGAAATTCGACTGCTAGACGCACGCCGAAGCTACTGGCCAACTCGGCGCTTTCGCAGAGCCTGTGACGCGCGTGATCGTAAGTCTTGACGTTCACGGCGGCTGGTTCGTCCAGTGCAATGATGAGCACCGGAATCCCCAAGGCCTGGCACAAACTGAGCCGACGCTGCAAATCAGCTAAGGAGGTATGGTACGCTTCGCCCGTAGTGAAACAGAGATTGCCGTGTAAAGCAGCCGCCGCTAGTTCGATCTGCTGCTCTTGAAGTATGCGCCGTGTCTCATCCAGACTGGTTTGCCGCAGGTGGTCTTCCAGTTTGGTAAGCCACACTTCCATGGCCTGGCACCCGGCTCGAGGCCAGGTAGCCAGATCCTGGGCAAAGCTACTGGACATGGTTAGCGTCTGACTGATGGCTGGACGCAACGGAATGGATTGTTCTTTGAATGTCATCTGCACCGTCAACCATCACCTGAGTACCATCCGCCGGTAGCCTACTTCGAGGACGGGCCAGGGGATGCAGTGAGCGCCCGAGGGGATGGCGTCCGATCGTTAGCTTGGAACGTTCCGGATGGCCCTCGGCGTCCACGGAGGCAAGCATAAGCGCCCAGGACCATAGCGGCAACGATCCAGGTGACAGCGCGTTGCGCCAAACTGGTCAGGGCGCCTTTGGCTTTGAGTGCGGGGTCCCACGCCTGGTAAAGACTGTTGAACACTCCTTCGTTTATGCCCAGATTGCCAGGCGTCAGAGGAACCGATTGGGCTACCGCGCCGATGGGAATGAAGACATAGTGCGCCTCCAGCGGCGGGGTCGGTCCTGGAACAGCACGTGCAGAAAAATAAAAGCTCAACACAAAACCCGCGTGCCCCACCATAGAAAGTGCTAGCGCCAGGATCACGGTGCGAAAATGCCAGCGATAAAGTTGACAGGCGCGCATCATCTCGACGAGGAAACCGCCCGCAAAGCGCAGCCGGCTGACCCATTTGGCGATCGGTTCGACAGGCACAGGTAGGAAAGCCAACGCCGCCAGACAGAGGCTAGCAAAGCCCGCCAGAAGCCAAACCATGATTACCAGGATCCGCAAAACCGTATGGTCATGGACCAGATGCCAAAACAAAACGCCGAGCAATGCTGCCAGCAAAAACAGTCCGAAGAGCCCCACGATTCGGTCCATGATCACTGTGGCCACGGCCAGCGTGCGGCGGGACTGGTCGCGCGCCAACATCCCCGCTTTGACGACGTCACCGGTCACCGATCCGGGTAGCACTTGGCTGAAAAGATAGCCCAAGAAACCCAACTTGAAGCCATGCCATGTCGAAAAGGGCAATTCCTGCGCCCGCACGAGCAGGCACCAGCGGTAAAACGTCAGCAACAGGCTCGGAAAATAAACGAGCACCGAGGCGGCCAACCATGGCCACTCGAACTGTTGGCTAATTATCTCGCTCAGTTCGTCTCGATACCACCAGAAAAGGCCGGCGATGAGCGCCAGACCGACAAACCACTTGACACAAAGACGTACCGTGCTGGCCACTTGACGTAAACCTTTCTCTCCTCGAGAGGGGTATCCTAGACCTGCGGCAGACGACAACATCCCGGGCCGCAAGGAGGCAGGTCGCCGGCTTCACAAACCATCGGCAAGGGAGCGTTGGATGAAACCCGAGGCGACGCAGGCCGACTGATCAGCCGGAGCACAGCCTCCGTACCACACGAGGGACATACCACTTTTTCTTCGCCCAGGATCAACTCCTCGAACTCTTGTCCACAATGCTCACAGCGATACTCGTACAGTGGCATAATCCGGCTGGTCCTCCCTCGATAATTGCAACCGGTCAGCGATACCTACGGCGTCGCAATTGTTCGGAAGCTCTGAGCAAAACTTCACGCTCTTGGTTCGTTAGACTGTCGAGTCCGTGCCGCGCCACTTTATCTAGGATGGCGTCTACCTCTTCGTCCAGGGCTGGACTCCGTGATTGCACCAGTAGGTGCTCATCCGGCCGGAAGATCCTCAATGGCGGGCGGCGCAGACGCCGCCAGCATGACAGCAGCTTATCTCCCATACGGGCAGGCAATTTGGTCAATCGTCCGCCCAGCCACCAATAAGCGACGGCAAATCCAGCACCTCCCAGGTGTGCCAGCACCGCCACATCGCGATGGCCGTGCAAGAAATATACTACATTGCCTACAACGTAAATGACTGCAAAAAGCCATAAGGGAATAGGCAAGACGAACATAAGCAAAATGATGCGGCGTGGATCCAAGATCGCCAGGAGAATGACCACACCGGTCACTGCTCCCGAGGCGCCCACCTGCATCGTATGGCCAGCGCCTGTCAGCAGGGCATGGGCACTCCACAACACATTGCCTGTCAACCCGGCGCACACATACAGCACGGCGAACTTGCCAGACCCGTAGCGTCTCTCTATATCAGGCCCGAAAAACCATAGAAACAGCATATTCCACACTACGTGCATCCAATGATGCGGATCGTGCAGGAATATGCCGGTGATCAGTCGCCAATATTCGTGGCGGTGATAAATCCGCTCCGGCTGCACGCTAAAAAGCCAGGTCAGCCAGCCCAGGCCCTGGGGTTCGCCGCCCGCGCTCAGTACCTGAAGCAGATAGACCGCCAGTGTGCCCAAAATAATCGCCAAGCTCACTCTACCGGATTCGGCCCCCAGATAAGCAGCGCTGGGCGGATCCCGCCGATAGTAGTCTCGATCATAAAGTCCCATATGCAGCCCCACGCGTTGCTATGGCCCCTTGAATTAAATTTTACAATAGCCTACGCGTGTTAACCAGAAATTGCCCAGACGAGCTTTTGCAACCCGGCGCGCCCGCCTGGATACCACCGCTGTCACAGGCAATGTCCTGCGGCAATCAGGAGCGGGCAAAGCCACACCGACAGGAAAATACTCCCTGGATGGCCAGGAGGAAGTTTTGGCTTGGGAGACGCGACCCATGAAAGCACTCAGCGTAGAGAAAATTGACCACTGCTCGGTGATTATCACCGATGTGGACCGTAGCCGGCATTTTTACTCGGGTATTCTCGGGCTCCAGGAGGTACCACGGCCTAAGACTTTCGATTTCGTCGTGTTATGGTACCAACTGGGCGATCAGCAAATCCATCTGCTTTTGAAAGACCGACCCGACACGCGCAGCCCGCGACATTTTGCCCTCCGCGTGGACGATATCCAGGCCGCCAGAGATTATTTTCGCAGTTTAGGCGTCCCCATGGAAGAAACCGCGCCGATACCAGGCGCCGACCGCTTTTTTATCTACGACCCCGACGGCAATCGCATCGAGATTATCCAGTGGTTTAGGCCTTACGATCCGGCACGAGACGGTATCGAGCCCAAATAAAAAATCCGGGCGCCATGCGAGTTCAGCCCGGAGATTTACGCTGCCTGCAACAGGGAGGAAGCGCCCCGCTGGACTTTCGTAACTTGCTGTATCACAGAGGCTTATGACTTATGTGCTGCGTTGACTGGCGGAGCTGAACTACTTGTCCGGCTGTTGGGGCCAGCTAGAATGGAAGCGGGCGCCGGTCGCTACAAAACCAACAATCGAGAGGATCGGCAAACTGGAATTGCTTTCGGTGCGGCCTTTGCTGCGACTGCTTGGAACGTCATGGACCGCTGATTGCCGGCCGATAGCTGGACAGGCGATTGGCAAGGGAGCGGCATAAGATGTTGAATCGCCAGCTCAAAGAGGCAGTCATAAGGATTCTGCCACGAGTGCAGAAACCGGCTCAGTATATAGGCGGCGAGCTTAACAGCGTCGTCAAGGATCATCGGCAGGTCAGGGGTCGAATCTGCCTGTCCTTCGCCGACACGTATACCCTCGGCATGAGTCATCACGGGCTGCAAGTCCTTTACAGCATCCTCAACAAGGACCCGCAATGGGCTTGCGAGCGAGCATTCATGCCGTGGCTCGACATGGAAACGGAAATGCGACAGGCTGGCATACCTTTGTACAGTCTGGAAACTTTCACACCCTTGCGCGATTTCGACATTGTGGGCTTCAGCTTGCAGTACGAGGTCTGCTATACGAATATCCTGACGATGCTGGATTTGGGAGGCATCCCACTTTTTAGCAAGGACCGGACCCTAGCGGATCCTTTAGTCATATGCGGCGGACCAGGCGCACAGAATCCGGAAGTACTCGCGCCTTTTGTGGATGTCTTCGTGATCGGGGACGGCGAGGAAAGTTTGCCCTGGCTCGTTGACAAGTGGATCACTCTCAAGGAACAAGGGGGCAAAAGCCGCAGCGACATGATCGCCGAATTGGTTGCATCGGTCGCCGATGCTGGCTGGCTGCCCTGGGCTTATGCTCCGCAATTCTACGAGCCAAAATACCATGCCGACGGTACGTTGGCAGCGATGCAGCGGACGCGCAGCGATGTACCCCAGGAGATTTTCGCCTGTATCATCCGGCGCGATTTCGACCAAATCCCCCTGCCTATACCGCCGATCGTTCCGAACGTGGAAACGACACACGATCGGATCCCTATCGAAATCATGCGCGGCTGCCCCTGGCAGTGCCGTTTTTGCCAGTCCACTGTCATCAAGCGTCCATTGCGCATCCGCAGCGTGGACACCATCGTCAACGCCGCCTTGCAAAGCTACTTGGCGACCGGTTATGACGAAGTGAGTCTCCTCAGCCTCAGCTCCAGCGACTACCCCTACTTCGAAGAGCTGGTCCAAAAGATGCACGAGGTGTTCAACCCGCTGGGCGTCAATGTTTCCTTTCCCAGTTTGCGCGTCAATCACCAATTGCGGACTCTTCCGCGACTGATCAAGGGGGTCCGCCAACACGGGTTGACCTTGGCGCCGGAAGTTGCTCGGGACGACATGCGCGAGCAGATCCGCAAACCGGTCCGCAATGAGGACCTTTACGAAGGCTGCCGTGAAGCCTTCCTCAATGGATGGAAGGGAGTCAAACTTTATTTCATGGTCGGCCTGCCCGGAGAGCGCCGCATTGATTTGGATGGCATCGTGGAAATGTCTGAAACTATCGCTCGGATCGGCAAAGAAGTCCGAGGTCGGTATGCAGAGGTAACGGCGTCGGTGTCTAATTTTGTGCCCAAGCCGCACACGCCTTATCAATGGAACGGAATGCAAACCCGTGAATACCTAGAATGGGCAGGCGAGTACCTGCGGCGCCGGCGCCGTATTCGTTCCGTGCGTATCAAGCAGCACGACATCGAGCGCAGTCTGCTGGAGGGAATCCTAACCCGGGGCGATCGGCGGGTCGCCCCTCTCATCTACGAGGCTTGGTGCCGTGGCGCACGGCTCGATGCCTGGGACGAGTGTTTCCGCCCGCAGATCTGGTGGCAAGCTCTGAACCACTTGGGCCTCGATTTTGCCTGGTATGTACACAGGAACCGGCCCATTTCGGAGGTGCTACCCTGGGACCACATTAACGTGAAAAAGGGGCGCGAATATCTGGAAAAAGAGCAGAAACGCAGCCTGCTGCAGCTGGAAGTTCTGGCGGCTGCGGTATCCGAAACCAACCAGAGCGACGGTAACGCACTCGGGCAGATGGAATCCGCGGATAAACTGCCGCATCCGTCTGCGTGCCGTGCCTAGTTGCCTGGCAAACGCCACCCGAGCGACGGCGCCTTTTCGCAACAGCTCCCAGGCTGGCCGCCCCCGGTGGGGTGCATCGGAAGCACTGGCTCTACGCGAAACGGCCTCACGCCATAGTTTTTTCGCTGCGAGCAGCCTCGAGCGCGCTGCTTGTCGTCTTTCAAAGGATGTGGTGCACGGGTACGTTAATTCGCGGCGGGCAGTGCCGGAAAGCCATAACATGGTCTGGTGTGGCTAAGTCACGGGTGCGAGGTTGGCCAACGACAAGCGTTTTCGAATCAGTATCGCAGACCAGCAGAACCGCCTCCGTGTGGACCGGCGATGGCTGCGGCAGCTTGTTCAATCCGTCCTCCAACGCGAAAAGGTGGCGAGAGCCGCTATCGGTATTGCTCTGGTGGACAACGCCATTATCGCCCAACTCAACCAACGCTACCTGGGCCACCGGGGACCGACCGACGTGTTGGCGTTTCCCATGAGCGATCCAGGACAGCCGCTGGCAGGGGAAATTGTCGTCAGCACCGAAATGGCTCAGGAATATGCCTGTCGTTACGGCCACAGTCCGTTGGATGAGACAGGTCTTTACGTGATTCATGGGCTTTTACATTTGTGCGGGTACGATGACCGTCGTTCCGAGGATCGTCGTCGTATGCAGCGCCGGCAGCTTTGGCATGCGCGTTTTTTGGGATTGCGCTTGCGTTGGCAGCCAATTCGGCGACAATGAACCAGTAGTCGGTGTCGTACTCCAGGTGCTTGCGATCCAGAGGCTCCGCATATGCTCGGAGACTCGTGCTCACAACGGGGCGACAGATCTTTAGTGGGGCTGTGGCGCGCGGGGAACGAAGCGGCCGCGACAGAACTTTTCCAACGTTACGCGTCGCGATTGATTGCTTTGGCACGCTCGCGACTCGATCAGAAACTTAGCCGCCGAGTGGATCCGGAAGACATCGTGCAATCGGTGTTTCGCACGTTTTTCAAGCGTGCCCGGGAGGGCCGCTTTGTCCTGCATAGCGAGAGAGACGTTTTCCACCTGCTGGTGCGCATCACGGTGTTCAAGACATTGCGTCAAGTCGCATTTCACAGAGCGCACAAAAGGCAGGCGGCGCTCGAGGCAGGGCCAGGCGCCGAAGACGACCCGCTTTGCCAGCTTTTGTCGCGCGAACCGACGCCGGAAAGCGTCAATTGTTTCCTCGAAGAAATGCAATGGCTCTTGGAGCAGCTGAGCCCTCAGGAGCAGGAAATCCTGGCTTTGCGAATACAAGGATACACGAGTAGCGAAATCGCCGAGCGCCTAGGCACATACGATCGTAAGGTGCGACGTGTCATGGAGCGTATCCGCGGCCTGGCAGAAAAGCGCGGCATCGGCTCTTGACATCGGGTGCGAAAAAAACCGACTGGCCGAGGAATTCCATTTACATTCGGCAGCCGTGTGTATGATAATAGTAGGTGGAGCTGCCCGCTGACTGGGTGGAAAGCAGCAGTTGCCCTGGTCCCAAAAATGAAGTTTGCCAAGTAGCACGAAGGTGAGTCATGAGCACAGTCACGGTGTCGCGATCCAAATCCGGCCCAGAATACACGGGCGTGCGCTTGGAATCGGTGTTGCGTCGGGCGCGCCGACGTATTCAATTCCTGGACATGTCTGCCGCCGCGCTGGGCATCCTCGCCGCCATCTTGGCTTATAGTCTTTTCGTGATCACTTTGGACCTCGCGTTCGATTTGGACCGCGGTGTGCGGCTGACGCTTTGGGGTCTTTTTGTCGGCACCTTGGGGATTGCGATCGTTACTCTAGCAGTTTTCTTCGTTCGCAAACAGGTCAGTTTGCACTACGCCGCGCGGCGTTTGGAGAAAGCCCTACCGCGGTCGCACAACGGGCTGATCAATTACGTAGAGCTCAAGCACTACCCGTTGGCGCCAGCGGTACGAACCGCTATTCTGAGCCAGGCGGCCAAAGAGGTCGGACACACTGATCCGGATCAGGTCATCCCACCGCGACTGCCGTTGCGCATACTCCTTTTTGTGGGCATACTGGTGGCTGTGCTGGTCGGATATGGGTTGGCGTGGCCGGAAAAGTTCGTGCCTTTGCTAAAACGGTCGCTGTTTCCGCTGCAGGTCGAGGGTATCCCGACCGCCACGCAGATAAAACTCATCAGCCCGTTGCAAGACGAAGTGGTAGAAGATCCCGATTCAGCGCCGGAGCTTAGCTGTGGCATTGCCCCCGGAAGGGAGGTAATCGTACAGGCTCTGGTATCTGGCAGGCGCCCGGACAAATTAGTCATGGAGGCGACGGCGCTGAGTGGGGAGGCATTGTTCCTCAGGGAGCTCAAGGAGCCGGCGGATGACGGAGCCAGCGAGCCTTGGACGATCGCTCTCGGCCCCCGGGATGTGCCGGTGGACGGCTTGCGCTTTCGTTTGCTCGGCGGCGATGCTCGCACTCGCTGGTATCGTCTGGAAGTGTCCTCGCGGCAGCCTCCCTCGGTCCTGTCTATGGAAGTTCGCTGCCAGTACCCAGCCTACACGCGGCGCCCCGATCGGGTCCAGGCATTCGGACCGCTCCGAGTCATGGAAGGTTCGCGCATCAGTGTCACGTGCCTGGCCGATCAGCCACTGACGGCTGCCGAGATGTGGATCGTGCACAACGAACAGGTGCTCTATAGGGCCCCCATGTCCATTGCTGCAGACTCGCCTCGTAAGGCGCTCAGTGCCGAACCGATCGCGCTGCGTTTGGATTGGGGCTCCGCTTTGACCTATCAGATGCGTTTGGTCGGACAGAACCAGCGCGAAGGGTTTTCGCCTCGATATCCCTTGGTGATCGAAAAAGACGCCAGCCCCGGCGTCAGGCTCCTGAGAGTGGGCCAGTATCCGATCACACCGGAGTTGAAGTATATCGAGTTGCCTGCCAACGATGTCGTGGTCCTCGAAGGCGAGGCCGACGACGATATCGCTGTCGTTACCGCAGGGTATCGCTTGGTCTTGGTCAATGGAGAAGAGCTGTTTCCATTGCGCGGCAGCCAGGATATAGGGCCGTTGCAGGAAGCTCGCGGCGTGCCGCTGCCCCCCGTTCGCTTCACGCTGGTCGTTGACTTCAACGATTTGACCACCGACAAGCCGCAGCAGGCCGATCGCCGAGCCAGGCTGATGGTTGCCGGCGATCGTTTGCATTGCCGATTGATCGCGCGCGATGGTCGCGAGCCCGAGCCTAACCAATCCGACTCCAACAGCATCGAGATTCGCCTGGGGCCTCCTGTTACGCCCCAAGAGCGTCAGCAGCACCAAAAGGACGCCGAAAAACAAGCGCACAAGCAACCCAACAATCTGCCTGCGCCGCCCGACAATCAAAACCAGCAGCGCGACAAGCGCGACCAGCAGCCTCGACAAGACGACCGAGAACAAAAACAACAAAGCGCAGCGAAAAACGATCAGGCACCTGCTTCTGAAAACCGCAGGGATTCTGCCAGCAGTAAGCAGCCCGACGATAAGTCAGAGTCGCAGACGAGCGACAATCAGGGCCGAAATACGTCGCCTGAGCGAGATTCTACGCGCCGAGATTCTGCCCCGCCTGACGATACCCAGCCAAAGGCAGATGCCGAAAGGAAAACTAGCCCTAAAGGGTCTCAGCAAGCACAAGATAAGCAGCAAGACAAGCAGTCGGATCGAACCGATAAGCAACAGCCTGATGCCCAGCAGAAAAAGAGCTCCGACGATTCACAAAACAGGAGAGAGCAAAAGCTCGAGGCGCCGAGCGATTCCCGGCAGACACAAGCTCGACCTACGGACAAAAGCGATAGTACTGACCGGCAAGGGCAGGGCAGCGACCGCAAGTCGGACGAGCAGACCGACCAGAAGGGTGCGCAGCCTGGACAAGAAGGCCTAAATCAGAAACGCGATCGGACGCAAAAGCCCGGTCAGCAAGATCGGGCCGGTGAGCGAAACCCATCTCAGAATCGCGACCAGGAGGATAAGTCGCAGCCGAATGCGCCCAGCGGCCAAGACCGGAAAGAGACGCCAGAGCAGCCGCAGGATGCAAAAGACCGAAAAGCCGACCAAAAACCCGCGCCCATGGCCCCAGATGGTCCCTCTAAGTCCGAGCGTGAGCAGCAGGCCGGTCCGAACGATAAAGAGCCAGGGGCGCAAAAGCCGCCCAAGTCCGGTGAAGGACAGGAAAGATCGCCGCAAACTCAAGGTCCGCGTGATGGCAAAGATAACATGCCAAGCACGGGCCAACAAAAGCCCGATCAGCCCCAAGACAATCAACCGCCTGCAGGGTCTGGAGAGTGTGCCGAGTGCAAAGACCAGAAAAATGCTGGGCCGCGTGGGCAATCGCCGTCCGGCGACAACCGGAGCGACAAACCGCAATCTCAAGGTGGTAGTGGTAATCAAAAGAGCGGGCGCACCGAAGAGCAGTCTCAAGGTAAGGACGACAGCGCCACGCGGAGCGGTAAGTCTCAGGACGGGGACAAACAGACGCCCGATCGCTCTTCTGCTCCTGACAATAACGCCCAGGGGAAAAAGGACGGGGCACAGACCGGTCGAGCCGGTCAGGCCAATGAACAGCCAGGGGCACCACGAGCAGACCAAAAGGACCAACAAGCGCAAGGGGAAGCCGGTCAAAAGCCCGGGACCGAAGACACCAAGGGCAAACCTGACGGCAAGACAGAAGCCGCCGACAAGCAACAGGCTGGCAAGCGACCTGAGCCAGGCGCCTCGCAGGGCAATCCGCAAGCCGCCGGCCAAGACGCGCAAACGGGTAAGCCCAGTGATCGGAACCAACAATCGCCTAGTGCTCAGGAGGGACAGGACCGGAGCCAGCGTTCGGGGCAGGGCCAGCGGTCTGGAGACGGTCACGATGCTGAAGCAGATCGGGTCCGCAAGCAGGCAGAGGACCTGGCTCGTGCGCTTCGGGAAAAAGAGCAGGGGGGACAGCCTGGTCTCGGCGGAGGCAATGGCGACAGGCAAAACGCCCCCTTGGAAGCGGCACCTTTCGATCCCAATCGTGCCCATGCCGAAAAGCCCGCCGATCTCGTCTTGGAAGAGTTCCGCAAGAAACTGGAAAAAGGCGAAATAGATCGGCGCATCCTCGACAAACTGAAATGGAGCGAAGAAGATCTGAAGCGGTTTTACGAAGCGTACGAAAAGCTGCGCAAAGAGGGCCGATTGGACCTAGCGCGGGGATCGGGCACGGCGGGATTGCGCAGTTCCGGCCCCTCACGTGCAGCGACGCAAACTGCCAAGCCTGTCGAGGCAGGGGCGCATCCGGCTTTCGTGCCGCCGCCAGAGTTGCGCGACTCCTACGAAGAATATACCCGTCGGCTAGCGCGCCCCACAGGTGCCGAGCCAAAGCCCTGACCGGTGTAACTGGCGCTTGCTTAGAAGACCGCCGGTCGCTCTTTTCCGCTGCTTTGTGCGCGTGGCCGGCCAAAATGTCCAAGCGTCGTATCTAGTTTTACGGCTTGAAGCGAATACAGTACTTACCGATACGGACTGGCTAGCAAACGGCTCGGCCAGAGTATGCTTCAGGCTGCTGGAATGCTCTTGGGCCGGCTTACCGTGCAGCCCCTTCGAAGAGCCTTTTAGTCGGTGGTGCCGATGTCAACATTTGAACTTCCGCGACGCTACCTGGTGCCTTTCGATGGCCGGCGCTTGCCGCACGTGTACACGGACATTTTGGTGATCGGCGCCGGACTGGCTGGACTGCGCGCTGCTTTGGCCGCACCGGAAGAAGTGTCGGTGTTGGTGGTGGCCAAGGAAAGCCTGGCTGACAGCAGCAGCCAGTATGCACAAGGAGGGATCGCCGGAGTGATGGATCCGGAAGATCGCTTCGAGAACCACATCGAGGACACTTTGCGTGCCGGTGCAGGATTGTGCGATCGGCGCGTCGTGGAAGCGGTGGTGCGGGAAGCACCGGCTGAGTTGGAGCGGCTGCGAGAGTGGGGTACACGCTTCGATGTGACCGATCAGGGCCAGTTGGCACTGTCGCTGGAGGGTGGACACAGTCATCGGCGTATCGTCCATGCCCTGGGCGATGCCACGGGGCAGGAGGTTATGCGTGTGGTGGCTGAGCGAGCTCGCCGGCAGGAGCATATCGGCATCTGGGAACGCGCATTTGCGCTCGACTTGCTGACCTTGGAAGAGGCGTGCATCGGTGCCTTGGTGTGGCGTCGGGATTGGGGCTTGACGCTCGTATGGAGCAAGCAAACGATCCTTGCTAGCGGGGGGGCAGGGCAGATTTTTCGGGAAACGACCAACCCTGCCGTGGCCACCGGCGACGGGATCGCCATGGCCTATCGTGCTGGGGCTGTCGTGCGCGACATGGAATTTATGCAGTTCCACCCGACGGTCCTTTACGTGGCAGGCTCGGCACGTCATCTGATCAGCGAAGCGGTTCGCGGCGAGGGAGCGTATCTGCGCGATCGCTACGGCCGGCGGTTCATGCTCGACGTGGACCCGCGGGCAGAATTGGCGCCGCGCGATATCGTGGCTCGGGCAATCGTCGCGCAAATGGAAAAAACACAGCATCCCAGCGTTTATCTCGACCTGAGTCATCTCGCTGCCGACCGCGTTCGGCGACGGTTTCCTGCCATTGACGCTCTGTGCCGCAGCTTCGGTCTCGATCTCGCTCACGATCTGATTCCGGTGCGACCGGCTGCCCATTATTTCATCGGCGGCGTGACCGTAGACCTGACAGGTCGAACGACACTCCCAGGCCTGTGGGCGTGCGGCGAAGTTACCTCCAGCGGACTGCACGGCGCCAACCGATTGGCTTCCAACAGTCTGTTGGAAAGTCTCGTCTACGGCGCCTGGTGCGGTGCCCACGCCGCCCAGGCCGCTTTGGCGACTTCGACACCGAGCGTCCGTCTGCCCCATTATCGCTGCTCGGCGCGCCAGGACGCACTCGACGTCACCGACTTACGTCGCTCGTTACAAAGTCTCATGGGTCGTCAAGCGGGCGTGATACGACAGCGCGCGGGGCTGGTCGCTGCTCTGGCCGACGTGGACTTCTGGTGTCGTTATGTGCTGGACCATGTTTTCGCCTCCCCGGAGGGATGGGAATTGCAAAACATGCTCACCCTGAGTCGCCTCATGCTCTGGGCCGCTTTGGAGCGCACCGAGTCGCGCGGCGTCCATTATCGCACCGACTATCCCACACCGGACGACAGCCATTGGTTGCGGCATTTGGACATACCGGCGCCAGTATTCGCCCAGGGTTAGCTAAATGCCTGGCCAAGTCCACAGTACCACCAGCCGCTACGGGCGCTGTACCCAGATGGGGGAAGACCAGGCTAGTTCACCGTCTTTTTGCTGGACACGGACGTAATAGTAATGGTCCGCAGTGTCGCTCGTGTCATCGGTCCACTGGCCGCGAAACTCCTCGCCTGCCAAGGGCTGGAAACTGTGCACGGGTTTGCTGTCCTTGAGGATTTCCACCTTGTCCAGAGGGGCCGTGCCGCGCACATAGACGGTCAAGGTCGGAGGCTTGTGCAGGGTGACGACATCGCCCATGATGGCTTGGCCACAACGCACATCCAGCACGATGTTGTCGGTGGCGCCGTAGACGTGTCTCTTTTTCATGGCCTCCAGGATAGCCTGACGATCCAACTCCGGGGCGAGCACGACGCAATACGAAATATGCGTGGACCAGTGATCGCTCGAAGCCTGGAAACCGAGACGGTATCCTTTTTTGAGCGCTAGGTCTACGAAGCCTTCCGGCTGCCACCCGCCGATTTGGGCCGGCTTTTTACCCGATTTGGGATCGTATCCACCCCGCGGGCAGCCCAAGTACTCGTAAGACATGCGATCTCCCTGATAAATCTCCACGAACGGCTCGACTCGGGGGTCGTTATCGCGCCAATCGGTGCCCATGCCTGTGGCGCTGGTATGCGATGCGCACACGCCGTCCAATGCGCGCAGATAGGCATAAAGCATCTTGGTGTCGTCGGCGTGGATGCCGGCGACGCGTTTATCGGGGTCGGGTTCGGCCAAGCGTGGCAAAGTCAATACGCCGCGTTTGGCGAACACTACATTGCGATGGCCGTGTGGGAAGGGCACACTGCGTTCATAGGAGAACATAGGCACGAAACGACCGGCAACGCGATAGGCATCGCTCCACTTCTGGGTCAACCACCAGGTATATTCGCGTCCGCCGCCGTTGTCGTGGTCTCCGTTGCCGATCCAGTCCAGGGCTGCTGCATCCAGTGCGTAGCGGAACATATCTTCCAGGGAGCCATCGGGGCCGCCATCCCAAGAAATCTCGGTGTGCCGGTGGAATTCGCCACGCAAGAGACGCAGTTTTTGCGACCCCTGGTCTATTCGGTACTGGCGCATGGCAGCGACTGCGGCCTCTTCTTGCTTCTGCGCGGCGACTGTTTCCGGCCTTTTGTCTTCTCCAGCGAAAGCTCTGAGTACGGGCTTGCCCGGCGAGCCAGGCAGGTCTACCACGCTCATATACAGGTCGGTGTCCACGCGGTCGGGCGTCGTGTAACGGCCGTCTCCGCTGTGGATGACCAGCAACCCTCCTCCGGGATGCGGTAGCAGGACCGGGCGATGATCCAGCAACCCGTCCGCGTGGTGCAGCTCGATGGCTTCGGACCAATGATCCCCTTCCAATCGCCGGGCGAAACTCATCCAATACGAGCCGCACGAAGTACTGTAGCGAGTACCGAACTTTTGCCGGTATACCAGCCAAAGATGCCCCCGACCATCTATGCCGATGCGGGGATACGCATAACGCGGCGTCGTTTCGAACTGCCGAGCACGATTCGGCGCGGAGTCCATTTTCGGCGGGTCGAAGCGGGACATGGGCAAACTTGCCACTGGCTCTTTGAGGGTGCCATCCGGCTCGACGCATACGATGCGGATGTGTCGCTCGTTGTACAAGGGATTGCCGTCCTCGCTATCGAAAGCACCGTAGTCTTTGCCCCATTTGATCGGTCCTTCTTCGTAAGCGACCCACAACCGACCGTCGGCATCCGCACAGATAGAAGGGCGCGCCTCGAAACGACTGCTCGCCGCCAGCGGTCGCACGGTGGTCTTGCCCGCGGACCCGGATCGGTCGAGCGACAGGTCGGCTAGCAACACGTCGTAGTCGCCCTGCCGATACTGATCGAAGACGACGAACAAACGCCTGTCCACGGCGGCCAGCATCGGATGCCACGGGTGGCCGCTGGGGCCTGGAGCGGGTGCGAGCACTGCAGTGTGCTCTTCGTTCGGGCCTAGTACTACGATGGCGCCGTTGGGAGTTGCCGCCAACGCTTGCCAAGTTGCGAACACCTGACCGTCGGCAGATGTAACGGCACACGGACTGAGATGGGGTCCGGTGCCGCGAGACCATTCTTGTTCCGAACCGACAGCGATCTCGTTGGCCCCTTCAGCGGCTGCCGCCAGCCTCAGCGGACGCGCCATGACGCGGTATTGGCCCTGCCGCACAGCGCTGTAAATGGCCCAAACGATGCCGTCTTTTTGGGCGGCTAGTGCGCAACGGGCCAGGTCTTCTGCACCGCTCGTCACAGCTATCGGCTGGCTCCAACGTCCGTCACGGTAGCATCGCACGAGTAATTGGTCGCCCATCTCCGGACGATACAAGTCAGCAAAACTGTCGGGAACTTTTTCCAGTTGTCCTTGCCGGACTTTGCGTTCCGGCACTTTGAGGCGGTACGCGATCCAGGCTACCCACAGGGTTCCGTCCGGACCGTAGCAGGCGGCGGGGTGGTCTTCTTCGGATGCCCCGCTGGCAATCGCTTCGGTAGTGGACAGGCGCCTTACTTGTGCACGCCCGTTCCAAAGTTTTACCGCCTGTCCACGGCGTAGCGGTTCCAAAGGCACCGTAGCCTCCATACCGGCAGCGCGCACGGTCAGCCGAGCGGCGTCGGTGACATCGGCAAGATGCAGGACGACGCCTGTCGGCTGGATGCCTTCCGTGCGTGCCAAGGGTGGCTGCCGCGCTGGCACACCGGGCGGCCGTCGCGATTGTGCCTGCCAGCCGTCCGGCTCCACGAGCCGATCCTTGGCGCGAAAATGATACCCTTCGCGGCGCACGATTCTGGCGCCTTCCACCTGGACTGTAGCCGACCAATCGGTGGGCTCGCGGTCGGTGATTCCCAGCTCGATGAGGACCGCCACAGGCGCTTGTGGCAAACGAGCTTTACTCGCCCAGGCGTTCGGTCCGCCGTTGCGTTGCGCAACACTGTAGCTGGCCAGTGCAGCGATGCAAACCAAAACTGCTAGAAGGACCGACGACTTGCGCATCATGGTCGCCCCCTCCGTAGTTCCCTACAGCAGCCAAGTCGGTCACGCACAATCCATAGTAAAGTCTAAATCCGCCGAATCAATCAAAAAAACGACCATCCCGTACCATGGGGCTGATCTGCGACCGGCGGCTATTTATCCTAGTTGGCCATGCGGTAGACGACGTTACCCAAGCCGGTGGGTGAGCAGCTGGTCAGGGTGTTTGCAAGTAGCGATCGGCCTATGGTCCGCCAGCAGACGGGCTTCAGGAAGTCTCGGCGATGACCGGGTTACGCAAAACCCCGAGCGATTCGATAGCGATCTCCACCAGGTCGCCGGGCTTGAGAAAAACCGGCGGCTGTCGTACGAAGCCCACGCCAGCAGGCGTGCCAGTAAAGATCAGGTCGCCGGGGTGCAACGTACACACTTGTGAAATATAGCTGACGATCTCGGCAATCGTGAAGATCATTTGTCCGGTATCGCTGTGTTGCATGACGCGGCCGTTCAGTCTTGATTCGATAGGCAACCGGTGGGGATCGGGGATTTCGTCGGCACTGACCACAACGGGACCTACCGGGGCGAAAGTATCGAACGTTTTGCCGGCAAGCCACTGGCGCCCTTCCTTTTTCAGCTGCCAGTCGCGTGCCGAGACATCGTTGCCGATCGTATAGCCGGCGACATACTCATATGCTTCCTGGCGGCGAATGTAGCGACCAGATTTGCCGATCACCACGACCAATTCAGCCTCGTAGTCCACCTCCTGACTGACAGCAGGCAGCACGATAGGCTGACCGTGACCAGTAAGCGCGGTGTTGAATTTGCTGAAGAGCACGGGTTCGCGCGGTGGCTTGGTGCCGCTTTCTGCCGCGTGGTCACGATAATTCAGCCCCACGCACACGATTTTTTGCGGATCCAGCACCGGGGGCAAAAAACGCACCTGGTCGGCTGGATAGCAGACAGCGTCCCTGCTTTGCGCGACGCGCAGCGCCTGCCGCTGGGTCTCCGCGCCGCCGAGCAATAACTCGCGCAGCGTCCGGGGTAGACTGGGATCGGAAGCAGAAACATCTACCCAATGGTCGTCCTGTCGGATAACCAGTTTGGGTCCTTGGGGGGTCTCGATGGTCGCCCAGCGCGCCATATAGGGCTCTCCCTTGAACGGTGCTCGCTCCGACTCAGCGGCACCTGCATATATAAGCCGATTTATCGAGATACGGCGCATTGTACGAAGCGCTGCCAGCAGCGGTCAGTCGCAGGGCGTCGGATGCAAAAGCAACCGAGGCGAGCGAAAGACATCTGGAGCTGGCCCATGCAATCGCCGGGACCCGCGCATGTGCTACTGGTCTGGTCTGTGGATGTTACGCATAAGAAGCCGGACTGGCAGGGGTCATGAGCCGTGCGCGGGGGCCGTTACCGTTGAGGAGCCCGACGTAACGAGCACAGCCAGGGCCCAGCAAGGCCTCGATGGCTGCCTCGTGCAACTGCACGGAATCCACGGCGAACTCTTCGCCGAGCCGCAGGACAGCCCTTTTACCGGTGCCATCGTGTATTTCCAGGTCCACGGGACACTTGCCCGGGTGCTGGCACAGGCAGGCGTGCAAACGTTGCAAATCGTGAGGCGTGTGTACTCCCGTCTGAATGCGAATGACCAGTCGGTTGACGAGTTCGCGGCGCGCCTCTTCCAATGTCATCAGGCGGTTGACGATGAGGGACGGCTCTTCGCGCTGGAGATCCAAGACGCCTTTGACGACCAAGATAGCTTCCTCGCGGAGGAGAGCACTGTGTCGGGCAAGATCGTCGGGGAAGATCACACACTCGACACGGCCGCTCAGGTCTTCGAGGACAAAGCGCGCCATGCGTGTGGCGCCGCTGCGACTCCGACGCGCGTGAGAAAAGCGCAGGCTGGTAATCAGGCCGCCCAGGACCAGTTCGCGTCGCTCCGAGTATTCCCGCGCCTGGGCTACGGTCATGCCGACCAGACGGGCCAGTACATCTGCATGTCGGGTCAGCGGGTGGATGGTGATATAAAAGCCCAAGGCTTCTTTTTCGCCGCGCAATTTCTCTTGGTCGGTCCAGTCGGGTGCTTCGGGCAGCCGGCGTGGTGTGGCTAGGGCGCTGCTCGGCTCGCTGGCCGAGGTCGCGAACATGTGTCGCTGTCCGCGCCGACGGTCTTCTTGGAGCACGCTCCCAGCTTGCATGGCTGCTCCGAGATGCGCCATCACCTGCCCACGCCGAGGATGCAGCGCATCGAAGGCACCCGCTTTGACGAGCGCCTCCATCGCCAAGCGCGTTACCGCCCGTTGGTCCACGCGTTCGCAGAAATCGAACAGA
Source organism: Gemmataceae bacterium (assembly GCA_040289265.1). Classification (GTDB taxonomy): domain Bacteria; phylum Planctomycetota; class Planctomycetia; order Gemmatales; family HRBIN36; genus PSKW01. The sequence goes on along the minus strand of PSKW01000001.1, from coordinate 424,626 downwards.
TCGGCGTAGGGGCCGTGTTGCTTGCGCTCGTTGACGATTGCCTCGGCGGCACGCACGCCGACCCCCTTGATGGCTGCCAGTCCATAGACAATTTCGCCGTTGGCCACGCTGAAGACGACCTCGCTGCGATTGACATCCGGCGGGTGGATAGCGATCCGGTGCTGGCGCGCGTTTTCGATATGCTCAGCCAGTTTGTCGGTATCGCCCATTTCGCTGGTCAAAAGAGCCGCCATGAATTCTACGGGGTAGTGGGCCTTGAGGTAAGCAGTCTGGTAGGCAATGCGTGCGTAGGCCGTACTGTGGGATTTGTTGAAGCCGTACCCTCCGAAGTGCTCGATGAGCTCGAAAATCTGTTCGGCCACCTCCTGGGCCACGCCGCGCTCGCTCGCCCCGGCTATGAATTCTTGACGTTTCTGGGCGATCACTTCGTGCTTTTTTTTGCTGATGGCCTTGATACAGGAATAGGCTGCGGACAGCTCGATGCCCCCCAGACGGTTGAGGATGCGCATCACCTGCTCTTGATACACCATTACCCCATAGGTTTCGGCCAGGATCTCTTCGAGGACCGGATGGGGATAATGCACACGCTCCAGGCCGTGTTTACGGTTGATGTAGGCCTCGACCATGCCGCCGCCGAGCGGGCCGGGACGATACAAAGCATTGGCGGCAATGATGTCGCGTAAAGAGTCCGGTTTCATGCGCTGCAATAGATCGCGAATACCTGGCGACTCGAACTGGAACACCCCTTGGGTATCGCCGCGCTGGAACAGGGCCAATGTCTCCGGATCGTCCCAAGGTAGCCGATCCAAATCCACGTGCTCGTTGCGGGTTTGGCGGATGAGTTGCACCGCGTGGTCGAGCAGGGTCAGATTGCGCAGGCCCAGGAAGTCCATTTTGAGCATGCCGATATGTTCCAGGTCCTCCATGGTCCATTGAGTAGTGACGGTGCCGGCGTCGCGCTCGGCCGCGTCGGCACCTTTGGCGACGATGCGCTGCACGGGCACGTACTCGGTGATGTCCCCGGCAGCGATGACCACCCCCGCAGCGTGTGTGCCGGCATTGCGATTGGTCCCCTCCAAACGCCGGGCTATATCGAGCATCTCCCGCACCTGGGGATCGCGTTCGTATTCACGGCGTAACTCGGGATTTTGCTGCAGTGCTTCGTCGAGGGTGACCCCGAGATACTGCGGGATCATGCGGGCGATCTGGTCCACGCGCGCGCGCTCGATACCCAGCACACGGCCGACATCGCGCACCGCAGCTCGGGCCGCCAGCGTGCCGAAGGTACCGATTTGTGCCACGCTCCCGGCACCGTACTTGCGGCGCACATAATCGAGCACCTCTTCGCGTCTTTCCTGGCAAAAGTCTATGTCTATGTCCGGCGCCTCGCTGCGATGCGGATCCAGAAACCTTTCGAACAGCAGGTCATAGGCCAAGGGATCCACGTGGCTGAGATAAAGCACATAACTCACGAGAGAGCCACAGGCCGAGCCGCGGGCGCCGCAGGGTATGCCTCGACTGCGGGCAAAATGCACAAAATCCCAGACGATGAGAAAATACCCAGCGAAACCTAAACGACAAATGACTTCCAATTCGCGTTCCAAGCGTTCCCGTGCCTCTGCAGGCGGCGCCGACCCGTAGCGCTGCCTCAGCCCCTCCCAGCAAAGTTCGCGCAAATACTGTTCCGGGCTCTTTCCTTCGGGCGGCGTAAAGACAGGAAAATGCCGCCGCGAGGAATCGAGCGTCACCTGGCATTGCCGCGCTATGTGCTCGGTCCGCGCTACCGCATCCTCGTAGCCGGCCAAAGCCTCGTACATCTCCGCCGGCGAGCGAACGTAGAATTGATCGCTCCCGAAGCGCAAGCGCTGTTGGTCACTGCGCAATTTGCCGGTATTGATGCATAAAAGGACGTCGTGTGCTTCTGCATCGCTGCGGGTCAGGTAGTGGGCGTCGCAGGTAGCCACCAAGGGGATCTGCAGCCGTTGGGCGATCTCGACGGCGCCGGCCATGCACTCGCGCTGGATATCCAGTCCGTTGTTCTGGATCTCGATGAAGAAGTTCTCCGGACCGAATACGTCTCGGTACCAGCGTGCCAGAGCAGCAGCTTCTTGCCAACGTCGGTCGAAAATCAGCTGCGAGAATTCGCTCGCCGGGCAGCCACTCAGGCACACCAGCCCTTCGGCATAGCGCTCCAGCAGTTCCTTGTCTATGCGCGGACGATAGTAAAACCCCTCGAGAAACGCCAGCGAGGCCAGTTTGATCAAATTGCGGAAGCCCTGGTTGTTCTTGGCCAAAAGCGTGAGGTGATAGCCTGCCTCGGCCACGCCGCGCGCATCTCGTTCGCTGCGATGGCCCGGGGCTACATAAGCTTCGTAGCCGATGATCGGACGGATCCCTGCAGCGCTGGCCTGCCGATAGAACTCGACTGCGCCGTACAAGTTGCCATGATCGGTCAGAGCGACCGCTTCCATGCCCAGTTCCTTGACGCGCCGCACCAGTTCGGGCACCCGGGTAGCTCCATCGAGCAAGCTGTAATGACTATGGCAGTGCAGATGTACAAAAGGTTTGAGCACTGTAGTCCTCCTGACTCGTATCCAGCGGGCCAGCGAAAACCGGCGTCGGTCGGCCTAAGCCGGACAGAAAAGCATTGTAGTCCGGTTCGGGCCTATGGTTCTCTGGCCGGCGCAGCTGACAAACAGGGATCGGAACTGCAGCACTTGACGCCGCAAACCGGCCGAACCTACTCCGGCGCCTCGTGGGGGTGTGTCAGGGCCCGATAATACCCGGCCAGAATAGCCTGTGCCTGCAAAATACGCTGCCACATGGCAAAAGGAATGGTCACCAGGGTCGCTTCTTCGTTGGCCTGGATGGATTCGGTGGCCCGCGCCAGCACGGCATGCACGAAGTCCAGCAATTCTGCCAGCCGGGCAACCTGAGAGGGGCTGAGCTGCTTGGGCAAAGGGGGCACCCAGCGTTGGGCGATGTATTCACCGCTGTCGGACATTTGCCCGGTGTATTCTAGAAACAGCTCGAATTCTTCGGCTTCCGAAGCGGGCCGGCCGACGGCATTCACCGGGCCAACCTGGGTTTTTCCTTCGTTCGGATCCGCTCGCTGGGGCGATCGCGCTCGGCCTATTTTCTCCCTGATGCGCGTTATGCGTTGGGCGATTTCCTCGTCCGAGCCGAAAAGTAACATGGTGCGGCCTACGTATATGCAGTCGCCGGGCCGGAGTCTGCGGATTTGCACCTCGTGCCCGTTGACACGGGTGCCGTTGGTACTGTCTAGGTCGGTGAGGATGATGTCGCCGTTGTCCTCCTGGATTTTGGCGTGGAAGCGACTGACGCGTTCGTCGTTCAAACGCACCACATTGCCCTCTTCACGACCGATGGAAACAGGCAGCTGGAGGTCAGTGAATACTCTGCCCCGATCCACACCTTCGAGTACTTGAAGGGTAATGCGCTTCATAGTCCGCTCTCCCAGCCGAAAGGCGCGCACATCGGACTGGGCCCACTCTATGGGAGGGCTTCCACCGACCCCCAAGGGCGACCCATCTGCCAAGGCTAAGCTGCGGTTGACTGCGCAGCGGTTGCCTTACGCATGGTACACATGGAACCTCGGCGCCGTCAAGCAGGGACCTCGCCTGCGGGCATACTATTAGGGCGGCACGGGAGGAACTTGACCAGCCACAGGCGGCTTGGGCTCCATCGGTGTAGGACCCGGCGGTACGCTGGGGGGCGACCGTCGCTGCCGCCCGCGGATGACCTCCTGCACCTCCTTTTGGATGTACAGATCCACAGGTCCTGCAAGGTTTTCTTCCAGAACCTGCTCCAGGTTCTTCAAATTCAGGGGGATATCGGCCAGGTGGGCCGTCAAAGGTGCGAAGTGGCTTGCGCCCGGGGCGCTACTCAGATAACCGCAGACCAATCCGTGGATCCAAACGCTGTTCGTCAAAGAAAGCAAATGACACCCCATATTGCGGGCGCGCACCTTTTTGTACTGTTCCTGGATTTCTCCCAGATCCTCTTGGTTTTGCGTATCGGCTCCGAAGCGTGTGTAATAGACCAGGCCTCCGGTAGCGTGGTACGTAAAGCACGACCCCAAATCGCTGATTGGGGCAGCCAGATAGAGCAGAAAAGCCGTATTGGGGCGACCGAACAAAGGTCCTATGCGCCGAAAGCCGTCTTCGTAGACGCGCTGCGCCTCCGGCCAGTCGGCCCGTCCGCGGCGCGCTGCCTCGTGTAAAGTGCGAAAAGCCTCGGTCGCTTCGGGACGCTTGCGTGTGTCTGCCAAGGGTTCCCAGTGGTCGTAATTGGTATGCTGGCGATTGAGATTGAGCCAGCGCAACTGTTTCGTTGCCTCGTAGCCGGCCTGCATCACGGGATTGTTCTTTTCGTATTCCGGAGGAGGCATTCCCTGCCCGGCACGTTCCGGATAGGCATCGTTGAACAGCTGTGCCAGTCTGTGCATTTCGCGCAGTTTTTCCGGAGGCGGATCAATGCCATTCTCCTCGCCGAAACGCTTCCAGGCGGCATGAGCCTCCTGCCACGCCTGCTGCGAGTCTTCGAAACGCCCCTCATCGGCGAGTGCCTGGGCTTGATGGCTTTTGGCTCGTGCCGGATATGACCGGAAAATGATGACACGTGGCCGGTCTGGAATACGGTACAGCCGCGAGCGCGGATACTCGATCGGTCCCAATTCAGGCACCGGCGGCGGCAAAGGCTCCTGGGCGAAAATATACCACTGCCTGGGCACTTCGTACGTATCCTGATTCCTTTCGTCTTCTTTATTGGCCGGTTCGAGCGTTTCCGGCCACACCGGGAAGCGGCTGTGTACTACCTGCGTGCCTTCGAGCCATACGCCGGGCGTGCGTCTGGGCGCGTAAGCCGAAGGAATATCCCGATACTGCTCTAAAAAGGCGAGGATTTCTTCGTTGAGCACACGCTCGGAACCTTCAGCCACGTGACGCAATTTGCGAATGCGCTCCACCAAGATCGGATAAGCCCGCTTGAAGTCCTCCAGCATTTGCGGATTGAGGCGCAGCTGGGTCGGGTCGCGTTTTTCGCGCGGGATGCAGCTGAGCTGGAAAAGGCATTTATAAGTGCGATGTTCGTCGGCGTGATTCATCTTGAACTGAATCACTTCGCCTATGTACCCGCGCAGGCCTGGCTCGCCCACCTCCTGCTTGGTGCCTGTCTGTTCGTTGTACACCCGACTGCGCGTGTGCCTTTCGCCTTCGACCAACCACTGCACGCCCTCGGCGATGAAAAAGTACTTGTCCTGAACGCGATCGAATTCCACTGAAACGTTGTAAGCCAGATTCCACCCCTGGAATTCCCAAGGCCGGCGGAAATAAGGCTGCAGCTTGGCAATGGAACGAATCAAGATCTGGAGCTCTGCCCATTCGTGTTTCGTCTGGCGCTCGATAGCCTCCCACCATAGTCCGCAGATCAAAGGGCCACGGAAGCTGACGAGCATGAACCGCGCTGCCGATCCTTGCAAGTCCACTTCGCCTAGATCTATCTCTTTCAGATCATGGGTATGCGCCTGACGATCCAAGAGATTCCTGTTCGATATCAAGGCGAAAAGCAAAAGCACGACGATGCCGAAATAGATGAACTTGCGACGCAAAGCTTGTTGAGCATGTTCTAAAGCCATGGCCTTGCTACCCTTCGCACATTCGCGATCGCAGCTGGGACTTCGCCCCTATCCTCGCGCTGGAATCGTGCCGTCATAACAGGCTGCCGGTCGTTCCCTAGCCAGCGTGCCTCGACCATCTCGCGCCTGTATCACTGCGCAATTTCTCGCGCAGTCAACAGGAAATACCCGATGACCAGGAACGGCAACAAATACCCAAGCAGGCAAATGAAACTGGCCAGCAAATCGCCCACCGGGATGTTGAAGCCCTCGGCTATGAACATGGTACGATCGTATTGTCCCAGATCGGGTAAAACATTGAGCAAGCCGCGGAAAAAGTAACGGATGCCTTCGTCGCCGGTGAGTAGGATCCTAACCGTCGTCGTCTGCTCGAGAGGAGTGATCAGGTTTTGCCGCTGCGCAAGCCGGATAGCAGCTTCCAGCGGGCCCCCGCCGATGTTACCTGGCGTGGACAACTCCCAGATGACATCGCGCATGCGCGGCAGACCGCACAACGTCAGCAGCCACGTCAGCGACAGCCCCGTCAAAGCGCTCAGGTAAGTACTGAATACTATGCCCAAAGTCACGACCAGGACCAGGATATACCAGATGCCCACTACCCCTTTGAGGAAATTGACATAGAAATTGCCCTCCGAAGCGATTACATAAAGATCCGGCGCTGCCATGCCCAGGTATTGATTGTGGCTCAAGCACTGGACACGCACCTGCAACGCTCCGTCGGCAAGGTCTTCCAGCAAGGCGCCTGGAAAAGTCACGGTATAGCTGCGATAGTCCATGATCTTGATCGGCGTCGGCAGCTGGTAAAACCCGAAGTCGCGCGCGAGCTTGTCGGGATCGGGCCGCAGCTGCGTCTTTTCGTCCACATAAGCGAGGTATTCCGGCAGTCGGCTGTAATCCCATTTCCGGGTATTCACGAATGACACCTGGATGTTGACCCCCTCGCGATAATCGTCCAGTCCCCCTTTGCTGGTGCGGAAGATATCGAAGGAGAACTCTACAGGAATTTCCCGGTATTCGGCCAGGCGCGCGGGAAGGTCTCGAAACTCCCAAACCGCCTGCATGGACGAACCGCCGCGGATGTGTTGCCGGTATTCCCATTCGCGCCCCACGTTGATACCGCGGTCGCTGGGCACCCAGTTGCCTTGCGAATCGGTTTCTTCGAAATGCAAAGCGCCGTACAGGGCCGAGCGCGCCCGCATCGTCAATTCTCTTGCTTCTGGATTGTTCAAGGTGCGGAAGACGTACAGCAGGCTCAAATGGGCAGTGACCAGTAACACAGCGGTGAGCAACACAGTCAAACCGAGAATACGGCCAAGGATGATCTCCAACCGCCGCACCGGTTTGCTGACTACTGTGTGAATGCTCTGATTGCGGATATCGCTGGGTAAACTGAAGCTAGCCAGCACGCTAGCAGTTATGAGAAGCAATGCCGTGGTGACGAAAAACGTCAGGTCCACATACGTGCGCCACTGATCTTCCGGGCGTCTGTACAGAGGAATGAACCAGCTAGCAAAAAGGAAGACGACCAAGAGTACGACGAAACTCCAGAGTGCCTTGCGCCGGATGGCCTCCAAAATGGAGAAACGCGCCAATGCCCAGATACGGCGCCAGCTCAAAGATGCAAGCTCGATCACGAATTCCCAGCTTACGGCCAGGATCGCGCCTACCGAGCCGAAGGCGAAAAGCGGCCACAGCGTCCTGTGCCAGGCATCTACCCGATCCAAAAAACGGGCCAGAGCGTAGGCCAAAGCGGCGCCCGCAAAACCTATAGCCGTCAAAAACAGCCACAACCAGAAACTGCGCGGCTTCCATGGTTGTATGCCGGCTACATCCGCAAATTTGCCAGTCAGTCCATAAAACAGGCGCTTTTCGCCGCGAATAAGGTAAGTCAACACGGCGACCAAGGCCCACACGCCCAGCGCCACCAGGGCCAACACTCCCAGTACCCGTAGCCACCCCGGAATCACTTGCGACAGGTTGTGCAGTCTGATGTACTCTTTTTCCAGAACCATCGCCACCGGCATAAGCACCGTCACCTCCTGCGAAACTCTCCGGGTCGCTTTTGGGAAGCGGCAGAAGTAGTCATGAGCTGGCCGGCTGCTTGGCGCGTTCTGGCAGGTAACGTCGGCCAGGATGCGCCTTGGTCTCTTGGACGATGCGCAAAAAGAGTTCTTCCAGCGTAGTGATCGGGTGCTCCAACTCTTCCACCGTACCGCCGTGTTTGCGAATCACCTCTTCCAGGTCGCGGCGCAGCGCGTCGGTAAGCTGTACATGGCGCGCGCGCAACTGGACAATGTCTTTGATCTCCAAAAGCCGGTCCACTTCTCCCAATTCCTGTAATTCCCCCTCGTACAAAATGGCGATGCGATCGCATACGTCCTGGACATCGTCCAGCCTGTGACTACTCATGAGCACCGTCTTGCCTTTGGCTTTCAGTTCCAGGATCAAATCCTTCATCCAGCGCGTGCCGATAGGATCGAGCCCGGAAGTAGGCTCGTCGAGGATGACCAGTTCGGGGTCGTTGATGAGTGCCTGGGCAAGCCCGATCCGCTGCCGCATGCCTTTGGAATACTCGCGCAGGGGGCGTTTTTTATCCCTCTCCAATCCCACCAGCGAGATCAGTTCCTGGGCCCGCTGCCTGCGGACGTCCGAAGGAATATTGAACAAGCGCCCGTAAAAATCCAGCGTCTCCTCGGCATTGAGGAAGCGATACAAATACGACTCTTCCGGAAGGTAGCCGATGCGCTCGTTCTTGGCGACATCCGTGCCCGGCTTACCGAAGACCAGGGCCTCGCCTTCCGTGGGGAAAAGCAAGCCGAGTAACAATTTGATGGTGGTCGTCTTGCCGGACCCGTTCGGTCCCAGCAGGCCGAATACCTCGCCCCGATAAATTTGCAAATTGAGCGATCGTAGTGCCTGCTTTTTCTTCCGTCCCCAAAAATCGTAATAGACTTTGCTCAGGTTGCGAGTTTCGGCGATGATCTCCCGGCTCTTGCCATCGGCAACTACCGACATGGTACCCCTCGTGCAATGCCATGACGCCTATCGAAGGAGCATCGAACCGGCACACTCCCCGGTCCACGCCCTGACTCGGCCCGATGCCAGCTAGTAACAGTATAGCCGCTAGTTATTCTACGATAAGGCCCATGCGTGCGTTCAGCGCCCAGAGGACGACCAGGTCTGCCTCAAGTACAACACTCCCAACCATAGCACGCCACAAGCGCCGAAGGAGGCGGCCAAAAGAAAAGCACCGGCGATATGTCCTTGTTCCCACAGATAGCCCACGTAGATGCTGGACAGCATGTCGCCAACCGCATTGACACAGGCCAGATAGCCGAAGCCGAGTGAGCGCAAATCGCGCGAAAGCATTTCAGCCGCGGTAGCTTTTTCCAGCGTTTCCTCGACGGCGATGTAGATGCCTGACAGGATTACAGCGCAGGTGACCCCAGAAAGGGAACTACCCCATAGGGCAAGTAGAACATTGGTCCCAACACCTAACCCGTAGCCGACTATCAGAATTCCAAGCTTGCCCGAGCGATCGCCCCAGGAACCAACCGGCAAAGCCGCCAGAGCGCTAACCATATTGTGAAGTGCGTAAAGCAAAATCGGCAGCGATAGTATGCCTGCGGGCGCATCGAAGTCAGCGTTCAGAGCTTTCGCGGCAAGCAGAATAAGGAATGTGCGTGAAAAATCTCCCAGGCCGAAAAAGAGGACACCCACAAGAAATAGCCAGAATGTCCCAGGAAAATGCGGACTTCTAGCCGCAGAAGCCCCAGATATGTTACTGTTTCCGCCCAGCGTCATACTTTCGTCCTTTTCAGTAACCAGGAACTGCATGGTTAAAGCTGCCAAAATGCCAGGGATAAATGTCCAAACAATGATGTGCCATATTGGCAGTCCAATCCATAGGAGTGACACGGCGACCAAGGGACCAGAAACGGCGCCTAGCATATCGGCTGCTCGCTCCAATCCGTAGGCCCGTCCATAATGTGTGACGGGGACGTTTTCCGCCAGCAGGTAGTCCCGCAACGGTCCGCGGAAGCCCCGGCCAATCCAGGCAGTGGTTCTCATAGTGACGATTGGTAAAAGGGTTTGGACAAGGCCTATGGAAGCCGTGGCGACAGAAGTGACCACATAAGCCCAGACAGTCCACGGTTTCTTGCGAGGGACGAAGTGGCCGAATACTCCGCCAGCCAATCTGGAAAAGCTTACGACAAAATCAGCAACCCCCTCGACGATTCCCAACCCTAGTGGTCCCAGCTGGATGCTGGCTAGGTAGAGCGGCAATACTGCCGTAGCGCACTCGTGGCCCAAGTCGCACAGGAACGTGGCCAGAGAAATACCCAGGACACCTGCGGTGATCCAGGCCAATGATCGTGGCTTCTCCATGCATTTCCTCGGTAAAGGGAAGCAGTCTGTTGGAACCGTCTCTGTCATAATAGCGAGCGCCCCCTACAATGGGATTGCCGGGAGAATTGGCCCGAGCTGGCCAAAGACGCGGACTTGGACAGACGCATCTGCCTACTTGTTCAGGACAACGGATCTATGCCAAAGGTATCCGATCCAGCACATCCAAGTTGGTCCCACCGCGAAGAAAGTTGTGCAAGACGACTGGTCCATATGGCTTTGAGCGAGGATCTACTGGGTGACCTAGAGTCGGAACTCCCACCGCACCAGTGTCACGCAGCCGATGTAACAACGCACCAGCTCATTTCAGAGGCTCAGTCAGGATGCGCAGCTCTGGTAGCGCGGTCCCAGGGAGTCGTAGCCGGGTTGCCTATAGCGCGACTCGTGTTAGACCACTTGGGCTGGGCAGGCATCTATCACTGGAACGTTCGAGATGGCGATCGGGTCGAGGCGGGTGATAAGCTGGCGCATTTCCGAGGTCAAGCTGCAGTGCTCCTGACTGCCGAGCGCACGCTGCTCAATTTCGTGCAGAGGCTGAGCGGTATCGCCACGTTGACGGCCCGTTTCATCGGAGCTATCCAGGGTATGCCGGTGCTCATCTGCGACACGCGCAAGACGACACCCGGTTGGCGGGCTTTGGAAAAGTATGCGGTCCGCTGCGGCGGCGGCCACAACCATCGGTCAGGCCTTTTCGACGGTATATTGGTCAAGGACAATCACCTGGCTGTGCTGGACGGCGCCGAAGATTTCACCGGCATCGTCGGACGATTGCGCCGGCAAGTCCCCAATGTGCCGATCCAGATCGAAGTGGACAGTCTGGATCAGGTCCGACTCGCTTTGCGAGCACAGCCTGATGCTTTGTTGCTCGACAACATGCCTGCCGAGCTACTGCGGCAGGCTGTGTCATTACGCAATCAAATAGCGCCTCAGGTTGTGCTCGAGGCTTCTGGGGGCATTACCCTGGACACGATCCGTGAGGTAGCAGCCAGCGGCGTGGATAGGATCAGTATCGGCGCCCTGACCCATTCAGCGCCCGCTCTGGATATAGCTCTGGACTGGCTCGGTCATGACCGGTGAAAAGCTGCAGTCCTTCGAGGAGTTCTTTGCAAGTTGTTCGCCCGAGTGGCGCCCGCAGCATGTCGGCAAACGGATCCTGCATTTTTCCTGCGTAGACAGCACCAACACACTAGCCCAGGTATACGCCGTTGACCGCCGGTACGATGGACTGATACTCCTAGCCGATTATCAAAAGGCCGGTCGCGGGCGGCAACAGCGTCGCTGGTACTGTCCCCCGGGCAAGGGCGTGCTCATGTCGGTCGTTGTTTTTCCGCCGGCGACGGCACGTCAGCCAGCAATACTTACCGCCTGGGCTGCCGTCAGTGTGTGTCGAACGATCTATCGGCTCACCGGTCGAGAAGCGTGGATCAAATGGCCCAACGATGTGATGATCATGGGCAAAAAGGTCTGTGGCGTACTGGTCGAGCAGACTGGGGCTGTGATCGCTGGCATCGGCATGAATGTTTCGACTACTCGTGAAGAGCTAGACAACGCCGGACTGCACCAAGCCACGTCCCTGGCTGCGGTCCTTTCGCCTCCGCCGAGTGTGCGGCAAACGGCACTGGAACTGGTGCGAAATCTGGACGATTTTTACCAGCAAATCTGCGCCGGTCAGGCGGCCCAGTTGGAGGCTTTGTGGCGATGGTATACCGATTTGACAGGTCGCCGAGTGCGGATCGAGCAGGCTGCCGGGACACTCACCGGTACTTTGCTGGAATGCACCTTCGAGCGGCTACTTGTGCAGGATGAAAGGTCGAGATTGCATAGCCTGCCGCCTGAACAGGTGCTGCATGTAGTTGCTTTGGACGACTCCAGCGTTTGAATAACGCACAAACCGGCTGCTCATGCTGAAAACAGTCAGTCCATCGGTACGGTTGTCATCTGCTTTGCGTTGAGAGGAAGCACAAGCTGCGCCTACTTTGACTGTTACTGGAGACAAATGAGAATTGTCTGAGGATGCAGCCATAGCTTAGACTGTTGCAACTTGCGAGCTAGCTGCTTTAATAAAATGTTATGGTGGGGCCAAGCGGCTCGCCTGAACTGGAGAAGGGGTCGGTGTGGGTTGAGAGGCTGCCGATGGAATCTGTCTAGGCGCAGCGAAAGGAGAGAGTGAAGGGCTATGACTGCTTTTTGGCACTTTGTGACGTATCACTGGTTTTTTGCCATCCCCATGTTTTTGATGATGCTGGCGGCTGCGGTAATGCTTATCTGGCGCATTCTGCTCAATCTCAACGCCGGCACGAACATGAGCGACTTTTTGCCCAAGTTCCAGGACGTACTCAACCGCGAGGGAGTGGAAGGAGCGATCAAGTTCTGTAAGTCGCAGCAAGGCGTCATTCCCCGACGATTGTATGTCACGGGCCTGGAGAACTCGCGCTTCGGTCTGGCGGCGATGCGTCGGGCCATGGCCAGCGTGATCGAGCTGGAGATCATACCCGATCTCAACTTTTTGTTGCCTCCGATTTTGGCTATCGCCAAGATCGCCACGATGGTCGGACTGTTGGGCACGGTCATCAGCATGATCGGCACGTTTCAAGAACTAGGCGAAGCCGCCAAGAGCTTGGAAGAAGGAGCCCGCGGGGGACAGGCCAAGGCCAGTCAAGAAATCGGTCTGGCGTTGTTTGCCACCGCGCTGGGCCTGATGACCGCCATCCCGCTTGTCTTTGCCCATGTGCTGTGCAAAGCATGGGTCCACAAGTTCGAAATCAAAATGAAGGCGGCTGCCCAAAAGCTGCTAGTACTCATACAAGCGCGCCGGGCCGGCGCCCCCGCGCAGCCTGCGCAAACAGGCCCAGCAGGTAGGCCCGGGGAACGGACAGGTGCCCGGCTTTGAGCATGGAGGACGTCGGCGTATAGCTCCTCCGGATATGTTCTAGCAACTGATCCAGGGCACAGTTTATGCATCAAGTCGGCGATCGCTTCGACATCTGGGTAGTCAGGACCAATGCGTTATACCGCGGTGTACCGTATGCCGTGGTGGCTGATTGGATCGTGCAGGGTCGGCTGCTGCCTGAAGACCGCGTAAGCATCAGCGGTCAGGACACGTGGGCAACCCTGGAGCAAACGCCTCACTTCGCCGCGTACTTGGGTCGTCCTCGGACGCAGCAGCAGCCGGAAGACGAAGCCGAAGCGCTGGAAGAAGTCGGCTTGGGTCTCGAAAAGCACAGCGCAGAAACAGCAGAAGACGACGACCCCGACATGATCCCACTCATAGACATCAGCATGGTCCTGTTGGTGTTCTTCATGATGACCGCCAGCGGCTTTTTGGTGACCTCGCCTATCGAGACGCCGGTGGCAGAAAATGCACGCATCATCGAGTCCGCCCAGGCGATGTCCATCGGCATCACCTATCAGGATGGCCAGTTGCGTTATTTTTACAACGACCAAATGAACGAGCCTTTGAGCGAGAAAGAACTATTGGAGCGTGTGCGCGAGGACCTCAAACAAGGACGCGTCAAGCCGGAGGCGATCATCCGCGCCAACCCCAAAGTGCCCTATGAAACCGTGTTGAGCCTGTTGACAGGACTCGAGAAGCTCAATGTACGCATGAAGGCAGGCGTCACGGGAAAGGCCGGCTCCGGCGAGGGAGAATAGGTCGTGTCTTGGAAAGTCCGCCACCAAGGCTCCGGACAATTCGTGGACAATCTGACGGTCGCGCAAATCGTCGAAGGACTGCGCGATGGACTATGGGAACCATCGGACGAGGTCATGGGACCTCAGGACCGTGAGTGGATCCCTTTGGAGGACCACCCGAAGTTCGCCGAGCTAGTCGAAGAGCTGGACCTGGACAAGCCTCCGGAAAGCGACGAAGAAGAGCGCCTGGACATGAACCCGCTCATTGACGTCTGCCTGGTGTTGTTAGTGTTTTTCATTTTGACTACCTCCATCCAGCTATTGGAAAAAGTCTTGGATATGCCGCGCACGCAAACGGACAACCCCGAGGGCGTCAGGCAGGTCACCCAAGAGCAGGTGGAGAGCTTCATGATCCGGGTCGAGGCGCGTCGCGAAGGGAACCGTCCGGTCATCCGTGTCGAAGGGCAAGAGGTGCCCGCAGAGCGCTTGGAGATGACCCTGAGTCGCTTCGTCAAAGATACGCGCAAGACCGAGCTGTTGCTCGACGCTTCGGGAGTGGATTACGGTACAGTAGTCAAGATCATTGACGCCGCCGGAGGCGCACGCATCAGCAAAATCCACTTTCTAGCACGTCCAGCGCCTCAGGGATAACGCTTCGCACTCGTTGTGGAAGCTGAGCGCACTGGTGCGATTCGGTCTCGTGCACATGGGCCAGCTTTCGGGACCAGCTATCTGGCAGTGCCCTTGTTTGTCTGGCGCTGTCCAACGAGCATTGCCGAGCCGTATCCGAAGTCGCGCAACTGTTCATCGTCCCTTGCGAGGACGCTGCTCGACAACGCGAACGACGAAAGTGTTGCCCCGTCTTTCGGCTTCGAAGACCGTCTCCAGATTGCGTTTTTCGATGACGTCCTCGGTCAGACCTTTGTATGCCAGTTCCTGTTTGAGTAGCTCCTTTTCCAACTCGGTCGGGAAGAAGGCGACGATGTAGCGGGGTACGAAATTGAGGCCCAAAGCTTCGGCGAGAGCTTGAGCATTGGAGCGGTTACGATCTACCCAGTAAATGCGGTTGATTTCGCGCAGCTGGGATTGGCTTTTGCTTTCTCCGTGGACGGGCCGTTTGCTGAGGTCGCGGATGATCAGGAACCGCCCTTCGGTTTGTTCGGGGATAGCGAGGATGGCTTGCAGGTTTTCCAGGCGTTGGAGGTACTCTTCGGCAGATTCGAAGCGCAGATTGAGGATCCAGCGGTCCAATCTGCGGGCGCGCTGGCTCATGACGCCTGGACCTTCGCCGGAGCCTTCACCGGTGCCGCGGCCGCTTCCTTTGCCGCCGCCGGTGCCAGTTCCGCCGCGTCCGCCGGACAGCTCGCGCAGCGACCGCACGCGCTGATCGGTAGCTTCAACAGCTTCGTCAATGACGCGTGCCGTGGGCGAATCGGTGAATTTTTTGACGCTCGGGGTCGGCTCGATGTCGTCCAGAATCCTGTTGGGCTGAAGAGGGATGTCCTCGGCCGGAGCGAGGTCTTCGTTGGGCTTGTCTCCAGTACCTCCAGGCGTGCCACCGCCGCCGGCAAAGGTGATCACTTCCAGTTCGGGTGTCGTCTCCTCCGGCGCCAACCAAAGACGGATGGCATTGAAGGCAAAGATGCTCATGCCTAGCAGCAAATACAAAGCGACCGCTCCAGCAAGAGACAGAGGGAATTCGTGGTGCCGGGAATAGCGCTCCATGAGATCGTCAATCAACGCTGGATCCACTGCCTCCGGCACCGGAAGATCTTCGGTAGCACGCGCTTTGTTTTCCGTCGTCTCGGTTGACATTTGCAGGCCTCCCATGCTGGCCGGACTCAACAGTCCCACGGCTGCTGACTGGGCTATCTATCCTTTAGCATACTCAACCAGGCCCCTGTTGCTCAAGGGGTCTGCCGGCGATAGAAAAAAAGTTGGGCCTAGCGAGCAATGAGCCGCTGCTTACGGTCCGGAGGACCAGCAGGAACAGCCGAGGCTGATAAAAGCCAGGCGTCAAGGTTGGAGCCGAAAATTTCACTTGACAAACACGCGAAAACTTGCGACCGATGATAAGAGAGGGCATAGGAGACTCGCAGCGGATACTCAGGCAATAAGTCCGGCGGCTGCCGGACGATGCGGAGGGTCGTGGGTCTATGATTCAGATACTGTGCGACCTATGTGGCCGTGAACTGAGGCTCGGCTGTGACGCAGTGTATGTGGTGCGCATCGAAGTATCCGCTGCCAGGGATCCGGCAGCACTTTCGCCCGAAGACCTGGACGACGACCACCTCGAAGCGATCAGCGAAGTCCTTCAGGCAGAAGCGGACCTCGACCCGGATGTCGAGTCGCCGGCGCGCAAGACGCTGCGCTTCGAGCTGTGTGCCGAATGTCAAAAGAGATACCTCAAGGATCCTCTCAGTCGGGAAATTCTCATCAAAGTCGAGTTCAGTGACAACTGACCCGTGCCCCGAAGGATGACTGACAATTGGCGTGGCACCACGGCAGGCTCAGTCCGACACATTTGCACTTTTCAGTGGTTAGGGACGTGTTTCTCTTCACTGGCAACGGCATCCCGCCGGGCGGCCTTTCCATCTAGCGCAAAGCGAGGACGAGGATCAAAACCAGATTGAGGAGCACGCTCAACGCTAGGAGGGCCAAAAGGCCGATGACAGCTGGCGAGGCTTCTGGCTCCGGCTCGGTATCCTGTTTGAGCTGGCCATTCAACTCTGCTTCTCCATGGGTCAACTGTTCGAGGAGGACGTAGTTGGCCTGCCGGTGAGCGAAGCGCGGGGGCTCGCCGCGCAGCAAACATTCCAGATCGGCCACTAATTGTTCCGGCGTCGGATAACGCAGGTCGCGGTCCTTAGCCATACATGCTTCGACCACTTCGCCCAGACCGGCAGAGAGTTTGGGGTTGATATGGTCCGGCGGCTTGAGCGGTTCCTGCAGATGCGCGCGCAGCACTTCGTTCACTTTGTTGTACGGGAACGGCGGACGCCCGGTGACCATGTGGTACAGCGTGGCTCCCAGGGAGTAGATATCGGCACGAATATCCAGTTCGAGACGCCCGCGAATCAACTCGGGGGCGATATAGTACGGGGTGCCGATAGTCATGCCCTTTTCGGATTCTGCCATTTCGCGATCGTCCAGCCGTCGAGCCAACCCCAGATCGGCAAGCTTGGCGATGCCTTCGCGGGTCACGATGATGTTAGCCGGCTTGATGTCGCGGTGGACGAGCCCGCGATGGTGCGCATGATCGAGCGCCTGGGCGATCTGTAGACCAATCTCCACCGCCTCGGCTTCGCTGAACACTTTGCCCGATTCCAGTTGCTGCTTGACGGTGGTGCCTTCCACAAACTCCATCACGAAGTAATACAGTGAGCCGATGTTGCCAACGTCTATGGCTTGAACGATGTTGTTGTGACTGAGCTTGGCGGCCAGGTGCGCTTCCTGGACAAAGCGCTTGAGGTACTCTTGATTGCTGGCCAACTGAGGTTGCAGGATTTTGATCGCCACGAGCCGGTCCATGCTCAGCTGACGTGCTTTGTACACGGTGCCCATGGATCCCTGCCCGAGCTTTTCCAAAAGCTGGTAGCCGGGGATCTGTTGATGTGCCCAGGCTTCGATATCGCGCAAGATGCGGCGGGCCTGCGAAGCGGTCAGAGCGCCCTGCTTAACGAGAGCAGCCAGGGTCTCTTTGGCTCCGGCCGGTGGAAGATGTACGCAGACGGCTTCCCATTCTTCTGCAGTGATCAATCCGCGGCCTATGAGTATCTGCCCGAGTCGTGCCGGGACCTGGGACTCTTCCTTGCCGGGCGTCGTGCCGGCTATCTGTACTTGCCGATGCCCTCCTTCGTCGTTCGTCATATGAACTATCCTACCTACGGGTGCCTCGAGTTGGAAGGATCCGCCGGCGGTCGCAGGCGAGCTACTCGGGCAAGCCGGCCTGCGCGGGAAGCGAGCCGGTGTGGGCCCCTTCGCACAAGGTCCAGCCGGCGTCTACGGGCACAATGGTGCCGGTCAAGGCGCTGGCCGCGTCGCTGCACAAGAAAAGCGCCACGTGGGCAACCTGTTCAGGGCTCAGCGGTCCTTGGGTCAAGGGCTGTTTTTCGTGCAGCCAACGCATGATTTCCGCATCGCCGAGCGCGCGCTGTGCCATAGGTGTGCGGACCAGCCCGGGAGCTAGGGCCAGAAAGCGTATGCCTTGACGTGCATAGCGTGCGGCACCGTAGCGCGTCAAAGCCAACACGGCCCCCTTGGCAACTGTATATGCGCACGTGTCGAAGTACTGCGGCGCAGGCGCCAGCGGCAAAATGCTAGCCACATTGAGGATCACCCCAGGTTGTCGCCTTTCCAAGTACATGCGTACGGCACTGCGATTGCTCAGGAAGACACTGGTTAGATTGACGTGCAAAGTCTTGTCCCAGGCGTCGAGCGGGCAGTCGTGCAATGCGCCGTCTCCCCAAGATCTTCCGCTGCCGCCGGCTATGTGGACCAACACGTGCAAGTTGCCTAGCCAGTCTACGGCTCGCTGAAAGACCTCGGCCCACTTGGCGCTTTCGCAGGCATCCCAGGCCAAGACGGATAATCGAGGGCTCGTTTCCAGGTCCGGGCGGGATGCAGGGTCCAGGTCGGCAGTACGGCCAGTGGCGACCACGCGTGCGCCTTCGGCCAAGAAACCCTGGACGGTTGCCAGTCCGATGCCACTGGTCCCGCCTACCACCAACACACATTTGCCATCGAATCGCCCGCGCATGAATGGCCGTCCTACCGACGACACCCACTGCTCCGCCGGGACTGCAGCACAACACCGGCCTTCAGTACAATGATAAACGATGGGCGCAGCGAATTGCTAGAGCATCGTAGGATGGATTTGTGGGCAGTGCACTGAACGGCGGCTGGGCGCTGTCTGTGACTGTCGTGTAGTCAGGGCCTACGGGTGTGTCACGGGGCATGCTATGCTCGAGGAGTTCATGGGTCGGGCGGTAGTCCTCGATTTGCGCAGTCCTTACGTGTGCCTGGGCATTCTCGCCGGGTGTGACGAACGATACTTCGAAGTCAAAGACGCCGACATGCATGACCTGCGCGACAGCGACACCACGCGGGAGAATTATGTCGCCGCCTCGCGGGCGACCGGCATCAAGCGCAATCGGCGACGGATACTGATCGCGCGCGAAGAGGTAGTGGGCATCTCGCTTTTCGACGATGTCGTGGATGTCTGACCGGCCCTCGTCTCCAGCAGCGCTGAGTGGTTCGGGGGCAGGTCGTGCACTTCTTAGCGAACCTAGGCGCGCCTATCTGAGGAAAAGTGGCAGTAACGCAGGGAGGGGAATATGGATCTAGCACGACGATTGGCGGAATACGCCCACAGCTTGCGCTACGAGGATCTGCCGGCGGAGGTTGTGCACGAAGCCAAGCGGCGCTTTATAGATTCTCTGGCAGTAGCGGTGGGCGCCATGGACGCAGAGGCTTGTGCCATCGCCAAGCGCTGTGCTCTGCGCGAGCCGTCCATCTACCCGGCCACGATACTGGGCGGCGGCAGAACCTCGCCCCAATGGGCGACTTTTGTCAACGGCTTGCTCATCCGCTATTTGGACTTCAACGATACGTATCTTTCCCTCGAGCCGGCGCATCCCAGCGACAATCTGAGTGCCATACTGGCGGCAGGAGAGTGGGCCGGTGCTTCAGGACGCCAGGTGATCACGGCAACGGTGCTGGCTTATGAGGTGCAATGCCGACTGTGCGACGCTGCCAGCTTACGGCGGCACGGGATTGACCACGTGACTTATGGAGCCTTTTCTTCTTGTCTTGCCGCCTGCTCCCTATTGCGGCTCGACGTTCCCAAGACCGTACATGCTCTCGGCATAGCCGGCGTTTCCAATGTAGCGCTGCGGCAAACGCGCTCTGGGGAGTTGAGCATGTGGAAGGGGTGCGCCTTTGCCAATGCAGCCCGCAACGGCCTGTTCGCTGCTACCTTGGCGGCTGAAGGTATGACCGGTCCGGCGCCGATTTTCGAGGGCGAGCTCGGGTTCATGAAGCTCATAACCGGACCTTTTACCGTGGCACCGATGGGCGGCGAGCTCCGGAAATCGGCGGATCCGCAGGATTTCATGATCGTGCATACCTCGATCAAAGCATGGCCGGCAGAATACCACGCGCAAAGCGCCATCGAGGCTGCCTTCAGATTGCGCGCCCGCATCGGCGATCTGGCACGTTTGCAACGGGTGGACGTCTACACATTCGACGCGGCGGCGGACATCATCGGCAAGGATCCCGAGAAATGGCGGCCGCGCACCCGGGAAACTGCCGACCATAGCCTGCCGTATTGCACAGCCGTGGCGCTGCGCGAGGGGCAGGTTTGGCTCTCCAGTTTCGATGAGATACACCTCCAGGATCCGGAATTGCTCGATCTGGTCGCCAAGGTGCAGGTGCGTCGCGACGCCACCTTGACGGCGCGTTACCCACAAGGCATTCCCAACCGCGTCGTGCTGACTATGTCCGATGGCACAACGCTCACAGAAGTGGTGGAATTCCCTCGAGGACATGCACGCAACCCTTTGACCGATGCCGAACTGGAAGAAAAGTTCCGCAAACTTGTGACGCCCCGCTATGGAGCGGCGCGCACAGAAGAGCTTTTGCAGAGCTTGTGGCGCCTGGATAAGGTGGAAGACGTAGGCAAGGTGGTTCGCCTATTCGACTTGCCGGAAAGTGAGTGGCCCTGAGTTGGGGCGGATGCCTTGCAGTATCTCCACGCCGACACCGCCTCGCGGCTGCTGGCGGTATACTACTGTGATCTGTGTCAAAGGCGCCAGCGCTTCCTCGATGACACGCAATTTCTGAGGATCCTGTTCGCCGATCTCGCGCACGACGTAACACCGCGTGCCCGCAGCAGCTCGACTGACCGCTTGGCGCTGTTCGAACAGCCGGCCCGCGTAAAAACCTGCCCAGCCATAGGGGTCCGTCAATCCATCCGCAATCGTCGTATGCTGGGCCAGCCACTCGCCAGCTGAACGATGCGCACGACGATGTTCATGAAGCGGTTTGACGATCCGCAAGCCGGTGGCGATCAAAAACACGCTGACTGCCAGCCAGAAAAGAAAGGCCCCTCGGGCCGCTGCCACAGGTCCTAGTCGTGTTAACCGAGCGAGCCCGAGCTTGTACCAAGTCTCGACTTCGGCCATTGCCCAATACATGCCTGCCAGAACTATTGCCAAAGTGTGCCGTTCGGAAACGTAGTGCACCACATACGCCAATCGCAAAAGCACCAAAAAATGCACGGCGATCAAGAGCGCTAAAATCACGTTGACGTGCCCGGTCCGCCATTGTCGAACTGCGCGCGCCAAGCCTATAAGCGCTGGCAGCCAAAGCACATAATGAAAGCCTTTGGCTACTTCATCAGAGACGAGCGCCGCGGCTCGCAGAAGGCATGGCGCATCATGCGACCACTGGGCAGTGAACCGGGCCGCCACTACCAGACGGCACGCTCCAGCGGCTTGCATCGAGCTGGGCCTCACAGCATTTGCTGCCTGTGGTGAATCGCTCGGCCAACAGTTGTGTGCATTGTAGTTCAGGAGCTTGTGAAAAGTCGGTTTGACGCTGAGCCCGCCTATCAGAAGGCAATATGGGACGACCATAGCCCCCAGCCCTGCCAACAGAGCTAGATGACACGTCAGCAGGCGCTTGCAGGCAGGCCGCGCTGAGCTTTTCCAGGCCACCCACCAGCTGCCTAGTAGAACAGCGATTACCGGTAGTGCTCCCTCCGGACGGGCCAGATAGGCCAGTCCGCCGGCAATGCCGCCCAGGAAAAAGAGCAGCCAACTCCAATGCATGCATGCGCGTGCCAGTAGCGCGATTGCCGTGGCCATGCCCAACAGGCAGGTTCCTTCCGATAGCGCGTCGGTCAAGACTCGGGCAGGAACAGGCAGCACCTGAAACAGAAAGGTCGCCCAAAAAGCGACACGATGGTTGAAGAGGATGAGTCCGAGCAGATACATGGGAACGATCAGTAAGAGGGAAAATGCCATATTGACTCCCTGGGCGCTCCATTGCCAGGGCCAGCTATCGTGGCGACCGGACAGTCGCTCGACCCAAGGCTGCACCGCAGCAATACACCAGGGATAGAGCGGGTGCTGTTGCCCTTGGCGCAAGACCGCAGGCGACGGGGACTGCTGCCATTCCCAGGCCAGCCGCATATATCCCAGGCCGTCGCGTGCTACTATGTCGGTGTTGGCTAGTACCCACACGCGGTACACAGCGCCCAAAAGTAAAAGCAGTGTTATCAGGTAAAGGTCCCTGCTTTTGACGCGCGCATCCGTGTCCACGCGGTCTGCTCCTTAGTCGCAAAACTTGATCGGGCGGTTGTGGCATTCGCCATCCTCTTGAAGCCCCATAAACATAAATCACCGGTCGAGTTCGTCTAGTGCAACTGGTTTTGTCTCAATCTCGATCGAAAGACGGCACATGATGACACCGCAACTCGGAACAGGAAAGGAAGTCAGACGCAAGGGATTACTGTCACACCACTTGTGCCATATTTCCCTGACGTTGATCACCGTTTGGATTGCGTCTTCCTTGCCAGAGCTGGCAGCGGCTGGCTACCCGGGTGCGTTATTCCCAGAGGGACTTTACCTGCGGCGCCGGTGCAAAGAACACCGACGCTGTAGCCGTGAACATCTTGCTTTGGTCCTGGCCGCTACTTAATCTGTGTTGGGCTATGGCTCCGGCAGCCAAGTCGCCTGGCGTATCGGAAGATACCATGGGGTCCGTGGGATCTCTCTAGGGGACCATCAGAGCTACTCCTTGTTTTTCGCCTCGCAGGAAGGGACATATGAAGGACAATGCACATAGTTTTCGACTGTTTGCGCTTTTGCTGTTGCTGGCTATAAATCTTTTCAACTACATAGATCGCACCATCCTTTCGGCAGCGATTCCGAAGATTCAGCGCGACTTGTTTCCCGAACACTTCCAGTCCGATCCTGGCGGCAATCCCAGGCCAACAAACGAGCAAACCCTGGAGACGCTCACAGGCCTGCTGGGTATGGCGTTCATGGTGTCGTATATGGTGGCGGCGCCGGTGTTCGGTTGGCTTGCAGATTACTGCCGCCGGTGGTGGCTGGTAGCCTTGGGCGTTGCGGTGTGGAGTTTGGCCAGCGGTGCTTCCGGACTGGCAGTCACCTATGGCATCATGCTGGCCACGCGCTGCTTTGTGGGCATCGGCGAGGCTGCTTATGGACCCCTGGCTCCTACTCTTTTGTCCGACTATTATCCGCTCAAAGTACGCGGGATGGTCTTGAGCCTTTTCTATTTGGCGATCCCCGTAGGAAGCGCCCTGGGCTACGCGTTCGGCGGCATCATGGCAGATAGCTGGCTAGGTTGGCGTTGGGCGTTTTACCTCGTAGTCCCTCCTGGGTTGCTGCTCGCGCTTCTGTGCATGGTTATGCCGGAGCCACCTGTCGGGCAGAGCGACAGAGTTCAGGGGGAATACAAGCCGCGCCTGCGCGACTTTGTGGCGCTCTTCAAAAGCCCGTCGTGGGTCCTATGCACTGCGGGCATGACGGCGATGACCTTCAGTATCGGAGGGATTGCCTATTGGATACCGAAGTATATCCACGAATATCGCGGGCAGCCGGAGTTGGGCGAGATCAACACTGTTTTCGGCATCATCGTAGTGGCGACCGGGCTGACAGCGACATTTCTCGGAGGATTGGCTGGTGATCTTTTGCAGCGCTGGTTTTCCGGGTCGTACTTTATGGTCTCGGGCATTGCCATGCTGCTCGCTTTTCCCCTGTCTGTTTTGTTTTTGTACGTGCCTTTTCCGTGGGCATGGTGGCTCTTGGCAGGAGCGTGCTTTTGCCTGTTTTTCAATACGGGGCCGACCAATACGATTCTGGCAAATACTGCGCACCCAGCCTTGCGCGCCGGCGGATTCGCTCTCAACATCTTTATCATCCACGCTCTAGGCGACGCTATTTCGCCGGCAGTGATCGGCTGGGTCACCGACAAAACAGGGGGCAACATGAACCTAGCGTTCTTGCTCATGTCAACGATGATACTGGCAGGCGGCATCTGCTGGTTGGCTGGCACGCCCTTTCTGGAACGGGACACCCGACGGGCTTTGGAACAACTACCTGAGCGCCGATAGGCCTGCACATACTAGGCCGGTGCCGCAAAAAAAGAGAACTGGGCGCAAGCAGTTAGAAGGTTCTGCCAGAGGTCGCTAAAAAACAAGACGCCGCCCCAAAGGGACCTGGCGGCGTCTTTAGGTACCGATCCGATTCGAGAGACCCCACCTCGAGTGTAGTCAAAAAGAAAACCTAACTCCCTCTGTTGCCGAGGATTTTCGGCAAATCGGCAAGCACTTTGCCAGCAGCGTCGCCGGTGAACTCTCCCTTTTTGAAGGCATGGTTGGCAGTGACCGTTTGGTTACGATATAGGATCACTGTTACCTGCGCCTCTTTGGCAATTTTGTAGGGCGGAGGACCAGCGGGATTGTCCACTGCCAGCGCGACGTGTTTCAGATTGGCCGAATCCTTCAGAGCACGCAACTTGTTTTCGGCTCCTTCATCGTCGGACAGAAGTACGACAAAGGCGGCCAGGTTAGCTTGCTGGTTCTTGGCAACTTCGGCGTCCACACGCTTGATCAGACTGATCAAGGGGTCGGTGATCTCGCGAGCGAAGATCATCACGACCGGCTTGGGGCCGTGTTGTCAGACCAGGCAGTTCTTTTTCCCCTCAGTGGAGGGGCGATCCGGATTGAACACATTGAGCGGGTGAAAAGCCGTCACCCTTTGGCCCGGCTGTGGGCCTGACTTGAGGCTGTCGGCCAAAACCACGCCTAAGCACAGCGTGCTTGCCGCCAGCCCCCAAAGCAAACGGTGGTTCATCGTCGCCTCACCTCCTTACCACTTATCAGGTCCTCGAATCGGAAATACGTCCGCAAACCCACGAACAGTCGGTACGCTTCGGCTGTTCTTTTGTTCGCAGGCGTTACTCCTATCTTACAAGGTTGTCTAGGGATATGCGTTAAATTTCGATGAAAGCAAAGCGGTATCCGGCAGAGAGAACAAGCTTGGTGATCGGCTCGACCGTACATGGGTGGTGGCGCAGGGTGGCTGCGCAACGCCTGCCTTGGCAAAACCTTAGCCGCACGATCATGGCTCCCGCAGCCGCTGCGCCTGCTCGAGAAAATCCCAAGCGACTCGTGAGGAGAGGTCGTAGCTGACTCGCCGGTCGGCGCTGGAAGCATCTTTGGGCATCGGCTGGTCTCCTGCCTCCGCGCCGACACGCTCGGCAACTTCCAGCAGTTCACGCCGTAGGATGGCCAGCGTGTGGGGATGCGAAGGCGATCCGAAGTGCCACGTTTGTGCGTACTTGTAATTCTCTGCGCCGGTAATGGCCGTGCCCTTGAAGACATAACCTGTAGCTAGGATATGGATAACTTTGCGCACATTTTCCGGACGGCTATCCGGTACGTCCGCCAGCGTGTTTCCGCCCATGTACACCAGCAAATCAATCGTGATTCCGTCCTCTTGGAGCGATGTAGCTACGTCACGTGCCGCGTTGGCGCCCGCGCTGAAACCGATCAGCACCAGCCCGGCTCCGGGATCATCCTGAGCCACGGAACGAATTTCTGCGGCGAACCGGCCAGCATGATAGAACTGGCCCAGCCAGGTGTTCGGAAAGCCTAAATCGGCGCAATATCCTCGCAGACCAGCCAGATTCGCGTAATCGAAAGGGTCTAGCCCGTGCAGGATGAAAATGTGCACCCGCTCGCGGGCGGAAACGGGAACCATGGCCAGCGCACGTCTCGCTTCGTCCTGTTCGTCCCGAATCGGGTGCAAAACGCTCATACAGCTGCACAGCAAAAGAGCTAAGGCGAATAGCCCCGAGATCCTTGTTCCCAGCGGCGACCTCGCCGACTGGGTGTCGAAAGCTAGGGACAGGTGCTTCCAACAGCTTGCGCTACCTGTCCTGGTTGGGGTCGTCAGACACAGCATGATTCGCGGCCTTGTGGCAGTAATCGGTAAAAAATCCGTGTGGTGCAGATTTTTCTTCGGCGCACTGGAGATATGGATTGCACAGTAAAGACAGCCGACTTCGCAAAACATGCGCCGAAGGTGGAAATTATGCCGAGTTATTCGCTTGTATCAGGCCCGGCAGCACTCGTGCCGTCTTGTTGGTCCCGCTCTAAGCTGAGAGAGACGGCCAATGGCGACCGGATTCGCACTGGGTAAGAGCTACCAGCAACAATCAAGGGCAGGTGAGAGATCGCAAGCGTGTCAAGACAGTCCGCAAAGCAAAAAGTAGGCTGGTCAAAAGCCGGTAGTCTCCTCGAAACGGCCATTTTTCCATGCCCGCGTCTGCCCGACACGGAATACCCAAGAGCCAGTCAGCCAGAGGATTGCTGCGCCGGCAGCGACGAGCAACAAAAGGTCTACATCGCTTAGGACCGCTAGGTGTCCGCTCCAGGCTAATGCGTTTTGCATCGAGCAACGACGTATCAGCTCGAGGGTATAAGTCATCGGTATCGCGAGAGCAAAGGGCTGCAAGACCGGGGGCAATAAAGACAACGGAACCAGGGCGCCTATGAGCAAATACAACGCGCCGGCGACGCCCTCACTGAGAAAATAGGCATGCCGGGTCATATTGAGCACGGCGCCCGACAGAAGCAGGCCAAGCCCAAGCAACTGTATCAGACCCAAGAGGATTGCGGCGCTGAGCAGCAGTAGCCGATCGCCGACGAGCGACAAAGGTAAAGACAACAGCCAGACGCCTCCCGCAAGCAGAAGTACAAGTCCTGCCAATGTTTTCAAAGCATTGGCCAGCCCGCGGCCGAGCACATAGCTACTCAAACAGATAGGCGCCAGGTACATGTACTTGAGCATGCCGTAATGTTCCCGGTCGGATATTACAGCCCAAGTCATACCGAAAGGGACAGCACCGACCAGCGTAAAAAAGGCGTTGCCGAGAAAAACGAAAGCAAAACCTTCGCGGGATAAACTGCCAGTGGCCCCTTGGACAGCAACCAACATGAACCACAGGATCAGTACGCCCGATATTGGGCGCGCTAAAATGTACACGAAGATCAGCCACGGATCGGCCCAATTCGTTTCCACCTGCCAAGACAGCCAGAAGCCGGAAACAAATCCGCGCACGGCGGCTGTGGCTCGGTGTTGTGGGGCCGTCGCCAGATTCGTAGTATGCTGGACAATCGTTGACATCCTTACCATCGGCGGCTAACCTAAAAATTAAGGGTGCCAGAGTCGGCGTGCACAAAACAACCCCACCTTTTTGCCTGACGCTGGTAATCTTATAGGAGCCTGCCATGTTACGACTGGACGCACCGCGGGGCGTATCGTTCTGCGATGGCTTGACACGCCGGGATTTCCTGCACGTAGGTAGTTTGGCTACGCTCGGCCTAACGTTGCCTGGCTACCTCGCCTGCAAAGCTGCAGGGGCAGTCCGCGACGAAAAAGACGTCAATTGTATCCTGCTCTTCCTTGTAGGCGGTCCCAGTCACCTCGACACCTGGGACCCTAAGCCCGGAGCACCCGAAGAGATCCGCGGGCCTTTCAAACCTATCCCGACCAATGTACCTGGCATTTACATCAGCGAGATCTTCCCCAGCATGGCACGCCACGCCGATAAATATGCGCTCATTAGGTCCGTGTACCATACAGCTACCGCCGTCCATGACACGGGCCATCAAATGATGCAGACCGGCCGGCTTTTCACCGGAGGCATTGAACATCCGCATGTCGGCTGTGTGCTGGGCTATCTCAAAGGACAGCGCGGAGAAGTACCCGCCCACGTGCTCATGCCGCGTCCCATCGGGAGTACAGGTGGTAACTTACCCCACGGGCAAAATGCAGGCTATCTGGGTAAGGCGCACGATCCGTTCATACTCAACGCAGATCCCAGTGACCCCAAATTCAAGGTGCAGGATTTGTTGCCGCCCGACTATATTTCCGCCGTGCGCACTGAACGCAGGCAGCGGATGCGACAAGCCGTGGAAGGTTCGCTGGCGGCATTCGAAAAAAGCGCTGCAGCACGACAAGTGGACGAGCATTTCGAGCGGGCCTATCGGTTGATTTCCAGCCGTCAGGCGCGGGAAGCATTCGACCTGAGCAAAGAGCCGCCTGCCGTGCGCGATCGTTACGGCCGCACTCGTTTCGGGCAATGCTGCCTTTTGGCGCGCCGCTTGATCGAAGCCGGCGTGCGTTTTGTCACTGTCAACATGTTCGAAACAGTCTTCGACGAAATTACCTGGGACATACACGGGTCACGTCCGTTCACCGACATCAACGAAATGGCACGCCTCGTCGCTCCCAACTTTGATCGAGCTTATAGTGCCTTGTTGGAAGACTTGCACGAGCGTGGGCTTTTGAGCCAGACGATGGTCCTGGCGATGGGCGAATTCGGGCGCACCCCCAAGATCAATCCTGCCGGGGGACGCGACCACCATCCTGGCGTATGGACCATCGTGGTGGGGGGCGGGCCCCTCAAAGGAGGCCAAGTGATCGGCGAGTCGGACGAACTGGGATATGTCCCCAAAACTCGCCCCGTGACTCCAGCTGAAGTCGCGGCCACGATGTATCGCGGCCTCGCTCTGGATATCCATTATGAACTACCCGGACCGCAGAATCGGCCGATTCCTCTGGTGGACTACGGCGTACAGGAGATCCGGGAGTTGTTCTAGAATGTGCAGAAATGCCTAGGGCAGTAGCAAGGCCGTCCACGCCGCGAATGGGATTCTCGCAAGGTCGTACTCCCCTGGCCTAGGCTTGCCACATCGGGCCGCGGTTGCTTTGTGCAGAGGACAAGTATATGCCTGGCGCACATAAGAACGAGGGCAAAGCCTGTTCAGTGATCCTGTGGGTTTTGGCGGCACCGCTAGTCGCTTCGGCGAGTGACTTGCAGATACTCCCCGGCGACATTGCCCTCGTCGGGCCTCGGGATAGTTGCCGCGTGCTGGCAGTAGAGGCAATCGAGGGACGCGTAGTGGCTCAGTGCCAAAAAGTGCGCTGGACCGTCGAGCCTCCGGGCATCGTTCGTCTGCAAGAATCCGTGCTTTATCCGCTCGCTGACGGAGAGGCGGTTTTGCGCGCCGAGCACCAAGGGCGCACCGCTCAAGCGCGTGTGCGCGTCAGCGGAGTCGCCCGGGAAATGCGGGTCAGTTTTCGCAACGATGTGCTGCCGGTACTCACCCGTGCCGGATGCAATTCGGGCGCCTGCCACGGCGCCCTCGCTGGCAAAGGCGGCATGAAGCTTTCCCTGCGCGGCTACGACCCGGAGAGCGACTACTTCGTGCTCACGCGGCAAGCCGGTTCGCGCCGCGTAAACGTGGAGGAGCCTAGCGCAAGCTTGCTGCTCCAAAAACCGACGTTGGTCGTTTCCCACGGCGGGGGCCTCCGCTTGGATGTCCAGTCCGGTGACTTCGCCCTTTTGGCCGACTGGATCGCCGAGGGAGCCACGTCTCCCGCACCAGACGATCCCCAAGTCACCGGTATCGAAATCCTGCCTGCAGCGTTGAAAGTGTCTCCAGGCACCCAGGTGAGCTTGTTGGTCTTGGCCCGTTACAGCGATGGCCGTGTCCGCGACGTTACGCGTTGGTCCAAGTTCGCTTCTGTTGAGGAATCGGTTGCCGTGGTCAACGAAGAGGGACAAGTTCAAGTGCGCGGGAATGGACAAGGGGCGATCACGGCGTGGTTCGCCAACCACGTAGCAGTGGCTCGAGTGATCAGCCCGATGCCAGGACCGGTGGCTGACTCGGTGTATGCGCAATCGGCTCGCTACAACTACATTGACGACTTGGTCCTAGCGCAGCTCAGAGACCTGCACATCCCGCCTTCGTCTCTGTGCACCGATCGTGAATTCATCCGGCGTGTCTACTTGGATGCTGCCGGTATCCTGCCGACGCCGGAAGAAGTGCAGGCCTTTGTCGCCGACCAGCGACCGGACAAGCGAGCTCGACTGATCGCGCAGCTCCTCGAGCGCAGCGAGTTCGTGGACTACTGGACTTACAAGTGGTGCGATCTATTTCTGGTCTCGACCCGTCGGCTGCCCCAGGCGGCTGTGTGGAGCTTTTACCAGTACCTGCGTCAAAGTGTGGCTGCCAACAAACCTTGGGACCGACTGGCTCGGGAAATCCTGACTGTGCAGGGCAGCAATCTGGAACAAGGGGCGGCCAATTATTTTGCACTGCACAAAGACATCGCCGACCTAACCGAGGCCACCTGTGTGACCTTTTTGGGTATGTCGCTTACTTGCGCCCGCTGCCACAACCACCCGCTGGAAAAGTGGACGCAGGACCAATACTGGAGCCTGGCCAATCTCTTTGCACGGGTGCGCTTCAAGAACGGCGATCGCTTCGGAGAAGTGATCGTCCAGGTGCAGCCCAGCGGGGACGTCCTCCATCCGCGACGCAACACGGCCATGCCGCCTCGTCCCCTCGACGGAGAACCGGCTCCGGATCATATCGGCGATCGCCGCGAACACTTCGTCCGTTGGCTCACAGCGCCGGACAATCCCTATTTTGCTCGGGCTATCGTCAATCGCATCTGGCGGCATTATCTCGGCCGAGGCCTGATCGAACCAGAAGACGATCTTCGGGCCACCAATCCGCCTACCCATCCCGAGTTATTGGCTGCTTTGACACAGGATTTCGTCGCCCACGGTTACGACGTCAAACACTTGATGCGCACCATCATGAACTCGGCCACCTACCAGCGCTCGGCAGTGCCGAAAGCGGGCAACGAAACCGACGATCGCTTTTATTCCCGTTACCTGATTCGACGGCTACCTGCGGAAGTAATTTTGGATGCATATTCCCAGGTTACAGGCGTGCCTACGGCCTTCAAACAGATCCACGTCGGCACTACAGGAGGAATCGCCGAAACCAAACTTTATCCATTGGGAACCCGCGCTTTACAGCTACCCGACTCGTTGCTGGTATCTCAGTTTCTTGACGCCTTCGGCCGCCCGCATCGAGAGCAAGTTTGCTCCTGCGAAAGGCAACAAGATGCTAGTGTGAGTCAGGCCTTGCATCTGCACAATGGACAAACGCTGAACGAAAAACTACGCGACCCGAATAGCCGCGTCTCCGCATGGCTGAAGGAAGGTATCGGCGCTGAGGAAGCCATACGCAGGCTATTTCTCCTGGCCTTGGCTCGGCAGCCGACCGACCAAGAGGTGGCGCAGCTGAAGAAGCTCATGGAGCAATCGGACTTGAAAACCGAGCCCGGCCGCCGCGAGGCTTTTGAGGACCTCTTCTGGGCTGTGTTGACCAGCAACGAGTTTCTGTTCAACCACTGACCCATAGCCCGGCAGCGTCACCTCGATTCTGCTGCAGTCATTAAAGGAGAAAGGAGCCAGTAAGCTATGGCATACGGCAAACCGCCAAGAGAAAGCGGGGCGAAATTGCGGATTGGTCCCCGTCATCTAAAGTGCGGCCAGGTCTTGAGTTTCTGGCAGTCGCTACTGTGGGGCCTTGGCAGTCTGTGGAGCTTGTCCATCGGTCAGGCCTTTGCGGTCGAGCCGCCGAGTTATGCCAGGCAAGTGCGGCCGTTTTTGGCTCGCTATTGTGTCGAGTGCCATAGCGGTGCCCACCCCAAAGGTGGCCTGAACCTCGAAAGCTATGCAGAAATGGTCAAAGGCGGGGACCGCGGCCCATCGCTCGTGCCGCACAAGCCGGACGACAGCTTGTTAGTGCAGATGGTGGAGTCGGGCAAAATGCCGCCTAAAAAGGCACGGCAGCCGCGACCCGAAGAGGCAGCGATCCTGCGTGCTTGGATAGCTTCGGGCGCCCGAGACGATTCCGCAGCGTTGCGCGTGGCTCTGCCTCACATCGCACCTCGCAAAAAAGTGGCGCCGGCCGTAACGGCTTTGTCCTTCGATAGCAAGACTCATATTTTGGCAGCCGGGTCTTACAAAGAGCTGCTTTTCTTCGATGCCCAAGGCGAGCTGATCGCGCGCTGGTCCGGATTGCCCGGACGAGTGACGGCTGCACGCTTCGGCCCACGGGGACAGTTGGCAGTAGCCTGCAGCACGCCAGGCGTGACGACGCAGATCCATTTGTACTCGCTCGCACTTCCCGAGGTCCCATCGGAAACGAGCCCCGATCATGTACTGGTCGGCCATACCGATGCTGTGTACGAGCTATCTTTTTCTGCCGATGGGCGCTATTTGGTTTCCGGGGGTTACGATCGCATCCTGCGGCTTTGGGATTGCCGTACCGGCAAACTGCTGCGCGAGCTGAAAGACCATAGCGATGCTGTCTACTGCGTCGCCTTTGCGCCGACAGGCACCTTGCTGGCTTCTGCGGGTGCCGATCGAGCGGTCAAGGTTTGGGATGCAGAGAGCGGTCGGCGTCTGTATACCTTGGGTGAAAGTACCGACTGGGTGTATGCAGTAGCCTGGCACCCTCAGGGTAGACTGCTGGCTGCAGCCGGCGTGGACAAAAGCATCCGCGTCTGGGAAGCCAATCTGCAAGGAGGCAAACTCGTGCAATCCGTTTTCGCCCACAAGACCCCTGTCTGGCGCCTGGCTTTCAGCGCCGACGGCACGACGTTGTTTTCTCTGGCCGAAGATGGCGAAGTCAAAGCCTGGGACACTGACAAATGGGTCGAAAAACATGTCTACCCTCGACAACCCGATGTTGTACGCGGCTTTGCTTTACGCGCCGACGGCAAATACATAGCACTAGGACGGCATGACGGCGTGTTATTGACGCTAGGAGTGACCGATGCCAAATCGGCCAAGACGTTATGGCCTGCGCCAGCGCGACCTCCGCAGATAACCCAGATCGAGCCTGCAACGATCGAGCGCGGTCGGCAGGCTGTGCTGCACCTCCGGGGCAAAGGACTTGATACGCTCTCCGAGATACGTACTGACATCCCAGGTGCTACTTCTCGGGTTACGCTCGCCGATCCCACGCGTGCGCGCATTGCGATCGTGGCGCCTGGAGACGCGCCGCCGGGACGTTATAGCTTGCAAGTGGTCAACTCCGCAGGCGCTTCTAAGTCAGTGCCGATCTACGTGGATGCGTTCCCCGTTGTTTCAGAAGCGGCGGGCAACGACACCGTCAGAACAGCACAGAGCATCTCTCTTCCGGCGACTATGGTCGGCACGGTGCACCAGGCAGGCCAGGTGGACCATTTTCGTTTCACGGCACAGGCTGGTCAGGAAGTGGCCATACTTTTGACGCTCGGCAGTGAAGCCAAATGGGAGCCTATTTTGCAGTGTTACGACGGCAGGGGCCAATCGTTGGCCGTCAGCGAGCGCCGGCAGCTGGCCTTGCGTATCCCGACGAACGGGGACTTTGTGGTGACCGTACGCGACAAAGAGTATCGCGGGGCGGCTGATTTCAGCTACCGCCTGCATATCGGTCCGTTGCCCATGATCGCTTCCGTATTTCCCGCTGGACTGCAACGTGGCAGCGAGATAGCGGTCGCTTTGGAAGGGGTTCACCTGGGTGACCAGAGATCTGTACGCGTGCGAGCGCCTGCCGATGCGGTACCTGGATCTCGTATCCGGCTGCCGCTGCCCAAGGGTGTGAACCTGGCAGGAGAACTGCCGGAATTGATCGTCAGTCCTTTTGCTGAAGTAGTTCGTCCGCCAGGCACTGATGCCCAGATCCTTTCGCTGCCCGTTCCAGGCGTGGGCAACGGCCTTCTGCAGCGGCCCGGTGAAAGTCATCTGTGGCGCTTCCGTGCCAGGAAAGGACAAAAGTTGGCGATCGAAGTAGAGTCCAGCCGGCTGGGCTTTCCTATGGACTCGGTGATCGAAGTCCTGGATGCGAGACATCAGCCGATTGCTCGGGCTGTTCTGCGCAGTTTGGCGCGGACCTACGTGACTTTTCGCGATCACGATGCACGCTCTCCAGGGATACGCATCGAGAATTGGAGTGAGTTGGCGGTCAACGACTACATTTTCGTCGGCAACGAATTGTTGCGTATCCGAGCCTTGCCGCGCAACCCGGACGACGACTGCCAGTTTTTCAGCGAGGCGGGGCAGCGTTTGGGGTATTTGGGTACCTCGCCGAGTTTTCACGCCATGGGGGAACCGATGTACAAGGTGGAAATCCATCCGCCGGGCGCCGTTTTTGCCCCCAATGGTTTCCCCAGTTTCACCCTGTACTATCGCAACGACGATGGTGGCCCGGGATTGGGTCGGGATAGCCGATTGTACTTCACGGCACCTGCCGACGGAGATTACCTGGTCCGTGTAAGCGATGCACGTGGCCGAGGGGGCACGGAATTCGTTTATCGTTTGGTCGTCCGCGAGCCCAAGCCCGATTTCACAGTGAGCTTCAGCCCGCAATCGCCTCGTGTTTGGCGTGGCGGGACGGTACCCGTCACCGTGTCCTTGCAGCGCTTGGACGAATTCGACGGTATGGTCGAGGTAAAAGTCGAGCAGTTGCCTCCAGGTTTTTCGGCTCCGGCCAGCAACATCGGACCGCTAGACGACAGCACCACCTTGCCCTTATCGGCTTCCGACAAGGCAGTGACGCCCGACGACAAAGCTCCACCTGGGCGCGTCGTGGCACGGGCGA
This sequence comes from Gemmataceae bacterium, assembly GCA_040289265.1. Classification (GTDB taxonomy): domain Bacteria; phylum Planctomycetota; class Planctomycetia; order Gemmatales; family HRBIN36; genus PSKW01. The sequence continues at coordinate 390,379 of PSKW01000001.1, read as the reverse complement.
CGATCAACGGCCAAACCGTCGTCCGCGAAGCACTTATCGGCAAGCCGCAGGTTGTCGAACCAGGCGACATCGTAACCCGAACGGACCGAACGGAAGTGGTGATCACCCCAGGCGGGCGTGCCACACTGCGGGCCTCCATCGAGCGCCGGAACGGCTTTAGCGGCCGTGTCCCTTTGGATGTCCGCGGCCTACCTCACGGCGTGCGGGTGCTCGATATTGGCCTCAACGGCATCCTCATCACCGAAAAGGAGTCGGCTCGCACCATGGAGTTGTACTGCGAGCCTTGGGTCGCTCCTGTGGAGCATCCGATCGTGGTGCTGGCTAGACACGAAGGGAAGGGGACGGAACATGCGGCGGCTTCCGTACTTTTGCGCGTAGTGCCCAGCCCGCAAGCGCAGCGCCCGTCGCAGCGGTAATGCAATCCTGTTTTCCATGGGCGAGGGTGATCCTCGATGCCGGCAAGCGAGTTGAGCCAGGCGACGCTCAAGAAATTGGCACAGTACGACACGCCTACCATTTGCAACGTAGTCGAGCTTTTCGACGTGCGCCCACGCACCGCGGGCTATCTGGACAGCCGGGTACGTGCGTGTTTTCCGGACCTACCACCGATGGTGGGTTATGCCTCTACTGCCACTTTTCGTGCTTCCACGCCGCCGCGCAAGGGGGACGTCTATTCCAGCTTATCGGCCCAGATCGAGGCTTTTGCCAGTCTGCCTGGACCGGTCGTGGTCGTGTTCCAGGATCTGGATGTGCCGAGCGTGGCGGCGACGTTCGGGGAAATCATGTGCACCACCTACAAAGCCTTCGGCGCCGTGGGCTTAATTACTAGCGGCGCCGGCAGAGACCTGGACCAGGTCCGAGCTTTGCCATTTCCTTGTTTCACTACGGGAACGATTTGCGCCCATGGCTATTGCCACATCCCCCAGATTCACATCCCCGTCACGGTAGGCGGCGTGACCATTTATCCAGGCGATCTCATCCACGGTGATCGCAACGGCGTCACTACCATTCCTTTGGACATCGCCAGCGAAGTAGCCGATGCCTGTGCCGAATATGTCGCCGCCGAAGCGATCGTTCTCGAAGTCCTCCGACAAAGCTCTTTGACCCCCCAGGCTTTTGCCGAAGCGCGTAAAGCCAGCCAGGCAAAAATCGAAGAGCTGGCCAGCAAGTTGCGCCGACGTGTGTGAATGCACTCGTTCCCGGGTATGACGAAAAGAAAGACGGCCTCGTGCCGAGGCCGTCTTCCACGTGCGATTCCTGCGTATCGTAGCGCCTGGGGTCATTATTTCGGCGTAGGCGCCGCCACTTCCACGGGGTTTTTGTCCAGATAGCGGGCGACCGTGATCTGCTTTTGTTCCAGGTCCACGGGGGACTTCTGGTCGCCGACGCTGATATCGAGCTTACCCGACAGACTGACATCCATGGTCGTTTCCACGATCCGGCCTTTTTCTGCATCGAAATAGATGACGCCCGACGACTTTGCAGTTTTGAGATCGCCGGACTCGATGCGGAAAGGCAAGCCGACGGCTTCCTTGGCGTCTGGGGCTTTGTATTTGAGGTCCGTGGTGATTTCGATCTTGTGGAGCACTAGGTCGCCTTTCTTTTCCGTGCCGGCATACTTGTAGGTGTATTTAGCGTCGTACGAGCCGACGGCTCCCATGGACAAGCGCGAGTCACGCGTCCAGGTTTCGCCGACCTTGATTTTCTTGCCTTTGCCCGGCGTAATACTGAAAACTGGCTCGGCCAAGCTCCTCATCTGGTCTTCGGAAAGGACTTGCCTGAGGAGCGAGCCCAGTTGGGGATTGGCCTGGGCCAGTTTGTTGACGAAGTCTTCGCGCCCCTCCACCTTGGTGATCTTCATCGTGTTCGGATCCAAGGTTAGGGTAAAAGTGGCACCGACAAGAGGCTTGAAAAAACCAGCCAGTGGGTTGTCCGTTGCGTCTTTGGCAGTGGAGTCGTACTTGGTTTCGCTGGCACCCAGTTTGACTAGCGCCCGCACCGCTTCGACCGTTTGCTCGATGACCACTTCTTTGTCACTGGCGCTTTTCACGTTCCAGGAGAAATAGAACGTATGGTCCATCTCTTGCTTGATCTCTTGGTTCATCAGCTTGATCGTCTGCTGCGTGCGGGTGTTGACCTCCTGATAGAATTTTTGTCCGGCAGCAAATTTCCAGCTCAGCTCCACTTCCTGCGCTGCTACAGGCCACAAAACCGACACAGACAGTGCAAGGGCTGCGAGTAGTTTACGAGCCATTTTTCTGTTGCCTCCTTTTTCGGGGTCCTTTGTCTACTCTCATCGTCCACAGGTACGGCTATTTCTTACTACGAGCGCGGTTTGTGAGCAAGTTCAACTGATTTCAAAGGACTGCCCCAACTGCTCAGGCGCCCTGAAAAAAGTTTGCCAAACGACCCGAGACTTTTAGATAATCACTAGCGGGGCAGCTGCGTGGGCTGCATGTGCTATTCACGATAGGTAAAAGGGACGAGGCGTCCAGAGGTGCAGCTATGAATCTGGTGGACACGATCCGCGGGTCGCTGCTGGAAGGTTTTTTCCCAGCCGGATGGGATCTGGCACGTATTGACCAGTTGGCTGCCGGGGGTCCGGAAGCGTTTGTGCGTCGTGAGCCATGGTGGCACCCACGGTTCGAGCCGGTTGCCTGCGAGCAGTACGAGGATTTCGACGTGTGCATGGGGCATGAGATCGCCAGCACCATTTACAAGGCGCGCAAAGCTGGCCGCCCCATCGTCCTCATTCTACCCGTGGGGCCTATGGGAATGTATCGCTGGGCGGTTTACTTCCTCAAAGAGTGGGGTGTTCGCTGCGATCACGTGCACGGTTTCAACATGGACGAGTGGTCGGACGCCCAGGGCAATACCTTGCCGCCGGATCATCCAGGTGCCTTCCAACACGCCATGGAGCAGGCGTTCTACGGCCCCCTAGCAGACTACACGGTACCCGTGCGCCAGCGGCATTTCGCGCTCAAAACGGAATTGCCTACCTATGCCCAGCAGATAGACGACCTGCGACGCCAGGGGGCGCAGGTGACAACGATTTTCGGCATCGGCCGTGTGTGCCACATCGCTTTCTGGGAGCCACATTTTGCTGCCGAGTTCGCCTCCGAGGACGAGTGGAAAAGACAGACGCATCGGCTGGGGGCAAAGCTGCATCCGCTGACCATCGAGCAAAATGCGATTACCAGCTTCAAGAGTCGCACGACGCTTGTGCCCGCCTATGCCAATACCATCGGCCCGGCACTGTTTTTGTCTGCCGATTGGATCATCGGCGGGGCCGATGGTACCCTCGGTCGGGGAATGCAATGGCAAGGATTGTCCATGTGGATGACGCTCCACCATCCGCCTACACCGTGGATACCCAGCTCGTACATGCCGACACAGCCCGGGCGGCTGTTTTACTTGCGCGAACTAGCCGGTCCGTTGGTACCCGAATGCCACTGAGCAGCCCAGGGTCTTGCCAAAAGAGCCGTCAACAGCGGCGGATGACCCCCACGAGCACCCCGACGATCTCGATGTTGCGATCGGGTGTGACATAGATAGGCTGCATGGCCTCGTTGGCCGGTTCCAGACGGATTCTGTTTCTTTCGCGATAAAATCTTTTGAGGGTCACTTCCCCATCCACCACCGCCACCACGCGCTGACCGTTTTGTGCATCCGGCTGCCGACGCACCAGGATGTAATCCCCGTCCTGGATATGATCCTCGATCATCGAAGAGCCCTGGACTTCCAAGGCGATGACCTTTGGGTCGCTGAACAGGTCCCCCAGATCCAGCTCTCCTGGCACTTCCTGAGCGACGATGGGCGCGCCAGCCGCTACGCGACCGTACAACGTCACCGGCCTGAGCAACATACTGTGTCCGCGAGGCCAGATGGCCCGAGCGGCATGAGCACGCCGTTCGATAAATCCTTTCTGCTCGAGAGCCCGCAAATGGCAAACGACTCCGTTGGGCGACCGGATATTGAAGCGTTTGCCGATTTCGCGCACGGTCGGCCCGTACCCCCGTTTGCGGATGGTCTCGCAGATGAACTGGTAAATCGCTTGCTGTCGCGGAGTGAGTGTCGAAGCATCTTGACTCACCTTGGCGCCCTCCTTTTCCCTAGGACGATCTACTCGTTGTCCTGTCTCAGTTCCAGGTGACGCACTTGTACTTTAGTATAGCGCGCACACTTGTTCAAGAGGAGATGGCACGATGGCACCGATCGGCAGTCAGCTGCGGGGCCCCGCGCACACAGCCTGAGCCTCGATAGCCTACGGTCGCTTTGGAATTGACCGGCTGCGGCACAGCCCGATCAGTATGATACCCGTGCTTATGGACCACAGAGTCCACAGAGGAGTTGGGCGGACCGAGATTACCTCGAGGGCAATCTCTGCGTTCTCTGTACCTCTGCGCTCCCTGCGTTCAATAGACCGCGCAGGCACTTTCGCGCCGGTACAAGAGACGCCGTGCCGAAAATGGGCGCCGGTATGTTACAGGAAGCTTTGCGACTGCTCAGCAAAGGGCAAGACCTGCCTGACGCTGTCATGGAAGGAGCCGTGGAGCAGCTGACCAGCGGTCAGGGGGATCCCGTGCAAGCAGCCGGCTTTTTGATGGGCCTGCGTCTCAAGGGGGAGACGGCTGAGGAATTGGCAGCCGCAGTACGCGTCTTGCGCCGGCATATGGTCGTCTTCGATACTGGAACCCGTGCTGTCGCCGATACGTGTGGCACCGGGGGAGACGGATCCAACACATTCAATATCAGCACGGCGGCAGCGTTGGTCGTGGCTGCTTGTGGGCTGCCGGTGGTCAAACATGGCAATCGAGCGGTGTCCAGCAGCAGTGGCAGTGCGGACGTGCTGAGCTATTTGGGTGTCCGCATCGAAGCGCCTTTGGCGACCTGGCGCACGGTCCTCGATGCCTGGGGTTTTGCTTTTTGTTTCGCGCCTCATTTCCACCCGGGCATGCGACACGTGGCAGACGTCCGAAGAATACTCGGAGTGCGGACGGTTTTCAATCTCCTCGGTCCGCTGCTCAATCCAGCACGGCCTGCCTATCAGCTGCTGGGAGTGGCTGGAGAGTCGCTACAAAACTTGCTTGCGGACACTATCGAGCGTGTGGATTTCGGGGACGTAGCCTTGGTGTGCGGTGCACACGGATTGGACGAGGTATCGCTGGCCGGGCCGACGCGGGTGCTGGTCCGCCGCCAGGGCCGCTGGCACCAGGAAACGTGGACGCCAGAAGGTCTGGGACTGCCCGAACTCCCTACCGATGCCATCCGCGTGCATCGAGTCGAGCAAAGCGCGGCCCTTATGGAAGCCGTACTGCGAGGCCAGGACGGGCCGTCGCGCTATTGGGTACTGGCCAATGCTGGCGCCACCTTATGGCTTGCCGGGCGTGCGGAGTCGGTCCGAGAGGGCATCGAACAAGCTGCCCGTGTCCTCGACGACGGCTTCGCCTGGCATGTGCTCGAGCGCATCGTGCGGGCAACGCAATAGGATTACCGGCATATGGCACGGAAAGTAGCCATAGTGAGCGATTCGGGGATAGACGGCGCCTTGGCTCTGGCGACGGCCATGTTCGACAGCCGTCTCGATGTGGTGGGAGTCGTAGCCAGTGCGGGTAACGTGTCGGCAACGCAGGCAACGCGCAATGTGCAAACACTGGTATCGTATTTGGACCCGCCTAAGTGGCCTCGCTTGGGGGCTGCATTGCCGGTGGAGTACGATCTCGATGGCCGGCAGCTGCACGGACCGAGCGGTCTAGGTGCCCTGGAAGTGCAGCCTGTCGAGCTCCATCACAGCCATCCAGGGGACAAACTCCTGGCCGACACCATTCGCAGCTTCGGCGGAGAACTGACCCTCCTCAATCTCGGCCCACTCACGTTGTTGGCCACGCTTTTCGAACGGGAACCGGAACTGGCCCGCTTGGTTCGCGACATCGTGGTCGTGGGGGGCTCGTGGCGCGAACCAGGCGACGTGTCGGCGGTTGCCGAATTCCATATGTACTGCGACCCGGCTGCCGCCCGCCGCATACTCCATCTCGGTGCCCCGGTAACGCTTCTGCCCCTGGATGTCACGCGCCGTCTCCTGGTGGCTCCTGCCGAACTGTTCCAGTGGACCGATAAAGATTGCCATCGGCACCGACTGCTGCGGCGCATCGCCTCTTACGGGTTCTGCGCCTGCGCGCAATATTATGGCATCGAAGGTATCTACTTGCAGGACTTACTCGGCGTGTGCTACTTGTCGCGCTTCGCTCTATTCAAAGCCCAGCCCATGAGCGTGGATGTGGAAACACGCGGCGAGTTGACGCGCGGCATGACCGTTTTCGATCTGCGGCCCCGGGTGAGCCGGCCGCACAATGTGAACGTGGCGCTCGAAGCCGACATCCAAGGAGTGCGCGACTACTTGCGTCAGGTTCTGTCGAGTATGGACTAGTCATGGCCTACAGTGCCGGCTCTGCTGCCGCACCGCGTACGTCCCCGCGCATCAGCACAGCTGCCAGCCTGCGGGCGTGCTCATCGTAGGCGCTTTCGAAACTTTGCTGAGCAACCGGCTCTCCCACGAGCACAGCACTGGTCAAGACCGGCGGCATGACGCCCGCCGCTATTAAGCGCTGGGCAATTTCTACCTTGAGGCAATTGACGATCAGGCACCCCCCTATGGTCGAGCCAGGGGCAACGGGAACCGCAAGGCCGGGCAAGGCCACCATAGCATCGCCGGGGGGCGCACCCGTATCCAAGGCCATGTCGCACACCTCGTGCAGTTTGCCGCCCGTCGGATGCTGTGAGCGACTGCGCAGGGCATGCTGGAAACTGACGACTGCGATCGTGCGCACGCCGTGCTCCCGAAAGATGTGCGCCATCTCGATAGGTACTACGTTGCATCCGCTGTTGGAAACGATCACCGCAGTGTCGCGGCGGTCCAAATGAAAGTTGCGCAGTATGCGGGCAGCCAGACCGGGGACATTTTCTAGGAACATCGCTTGACGTTGGCCGTTACAGCCGACCACCAAGTTGTGATAGGTCAACGACAGCTCGACGATGGGATTGAAGCCAGGAAAGCTACCGTAGCGCGGCCACATTTCCTCAACCATAATGCGGCTGTGGCCCGATCCGAACAGATGGACTACCCGACCGGAAGCTATGGACTCGGCGCACCAGTCGGCGGCTCGAGCGATAGCAGCCGCTTGCTGGCCAATGCGCTGGAGCAGGTCCTGGCATTTTTCCAAATACCTATGCATGGCGCTTGCCGAAGCCACGTGGGGTCTCCTCATGCCGTTGTCGTGCCGGGCAGATGTCGCGGTCGCCTGGTGCGCCGCACAGTTGCCGCTTGAATATATACCTTGCAGACGCTACCTTTTAGACCACAAGGTGGTCAGAGTCCACACCTACGGAGATGGGGCGGGCGCGAAAAGAGCGGCCGCTGACTGGTTTTATCGCGGGCTTCCAGGAGGCGACCAGCTATGAGCAGTGGGCTGGCAGAGCGACGCGGCGCCCACGGGCCGCGCATCCGACTGTCGGTGATGATGTTCATCGAGTTTTTCATCTGGGGGGCGTGGCTGCCGCTCATCTTTGGCTACCTGCCCCAATTGGGCTTCAACGCCGAATGGCAGCAGCCGCTGATTCTGGGGGCTTTCAATCTGGCCGCCTTTACTGCCATGTTCTTCAGCACCCAGTTCGCGGACCGGCACTTTGCCGCGGAGCGCTTCTTGGCCTTCAGTCACCTGATAGGGGGCGCGGCCATGCTAGCGCTGGCTTGGGTGACCGATTTTTGGCTCTTTTTCACGTTGATGCTTGTGCATTCGCTTTTTTATGTGCCCACCATTTCCATCACCAATTCCATTGCGTTTGCCAACCTGAAAGATCCACAAAGGGACTTCGGCTATATCCGGCTGTGGGGGACGATCGGCTGGATAGCGGCGAGCTGGCCGTTTGTTTTTGTGCTAGCAGACTGGGACAAAGTACCGCCGTTCGCCCAAGCGGGTTTCGGAGACTGGCTGCTAGCGATACTGGGAAACTCCAAGCAAGACGCGGCTTTTCGGGAAGCGACCAAGTATACCTTCGTGGTGGCTGGGTTGGCCTCTTTGTTGCTGGCCGGTTTCAGTCTCTTCCTGCCGCACACGCCCCCGCGCCGAGCCGAGGAAGGCGTGGAACGATTCGCCTGGTTGGAGGCCATGAAACTTCTGCGCGTTCCGTACATTTTGGTGCTGTTCATAGTTACCTTCATAGATGCGGCTGTGCACCAGTGCTACTTCTTTTGGGCGGAGCGTTATTTGACCTCGGGAGTACAAATTCCCGCCAACTGGGTCATGCCCGTTATGAGCGTGGGCCAGATCGCCGAGATCCTGACTATGGCTTTGTTGGGGCTGGTGTTGAGCCGGCTCGGATGGAAGTATACGATGATCATCGGAGTCCTTGGGCACGCCGCTCGGTTTCTGGTTTTTGCCTGGTTTCCCATTCCCTGGGTTGCGATCTCCATCAATGTGCTTCACGGGATTTGCTATGCCTTTTTCTTTGCAACCGTGTACATCTTTGTGGACGAATTCTTTCCAAAAGACGCCCGGGCGAGTGCGCAGGGGCTCTTCAATTTTCTCATCTTAGGGCTGGGTCCGTTTGTGGGTAATTTCTTGAGCGCCAGGCTGGGCATGTGGTTCGAGACGTCCAAAGACCATTGGGACTTCAACATGATGTTTCGCTACCCAGCGGGCGCGGCGGTGCTGGCCGCTTTGATCTTGTTGTTGCTCTTTTGGCCTCCCAAAAGCAAAGAGGTCAACGATCCGCGCACAGGCACTTTCTAAAACACAGGCCGCGGGCATGGCCCTTCGGGTGGATAAAGGGCCGCCAAGAGTCGCGCTTGGCTCTCGACAGCGGCCGCCTGTGAGTCCGGCGGCGCCGCACAGCGCCACTGGCGCAATTGACGGAGATACAGTTGCCTGATGGCCAGCAGGTCGGCATCGTAACGACCGTCTTTGAAATCGAGGAAGGCCCACTCCATAGGTCGGTACGTGCCGGCTTTGTACCGAGCTATCAAGTCGGCATAGATGCCAGCACCCAGGTAGATTTTTTGGCCGGCCGGTTTGAGGGACGCCAGGACTACTTTATTGTGGTCAAGATAACCGATGTCGAGATTGACGGTGCGGCCAGCACTGCGGGCGAGGAGTTGTTCGAGCCGACAGGTGAAGTATTTGGCTGCTAACAGGTGGACCGGCGAGTACAGTGTGGCGAAAGCAATCAGCCGGCGGTAGAGCGTAGTGCCCATTTCCGCTCGATAATACGTGGTGACGTCGAACAGCCTATCGGCACTGACATAGTCTACAGAGCCCCACACGCTCTCCATGAGGCGCATCGCCTCGTCCCGACACCCGGCATCGGCCCAGAGGACAGCGACCAGGTACTTTACGGGGTCCGGTGGCAGGCAGTGGGCCATACGAGTCGGCCTCCCTTTTCTAGCGCGTGCAAAGCCTGCCCGGCGACCTGCGTCGCGATGCCAAAATGCTGTGCGATCACTTGGGGAAGCTGTTCGGAAGGCACTTCGATCCTGCGGCACTCTTGGCGGGTACGGATTTGTAGTCTGTTCCCTTGCAAGTAGTAGTGTGCCCCGCCACGGACAACGCTTACCACCGGATAGTGCATCATATCCCATGTGTAGGAGCGGTCCCATGCCGCGGAAAAAGTGCTTTCGTCCACTGCTTGTAGCTTGTACTCCAAGCGGTAACTTCGTTGCCCCTGGTGGACCGTGCTCAGACGCAAACGATCCTGCCCGCCTACGGGGACCAATTCCAGCATATTAAAGGGCCTTTGCAGCACTGTTGGTGCTGAAACAGGCAAGGGGACCGGCTCGGTGACGAGGTAGCCTGGGTCGAGGAGATACCAGCGTCCTTGGAAGTGCGTCACGAGAGCGCAATGGGTATCCGGTCCGTAAGGGCGGTCGGCCAGGATGGGCCAAGCCTCCAGTCCAGTGCGTCGTAGGAGCGCAACGAGAACGGCAGTCAAAGCGAAGCAAGTGCCGCCGGTACCGCGCTGGGCATAGCCGCGCAATACCGCGGCGGGGTCGCTGCGCGCGGGCTCGCTGGATGTTTGCCGGTATGCCACGATTTTCGTCAGGTTTTCATAGGGGATAGCAGCGAAGCAGGCGCCGAGGTAACGTAGCAGGCTTTCGGGAGCAGCGGACGGCGGTCGGCCAAAGTAGCTGCACCATGTCGCCCACAGCGGGTCGGAGCATACCTCTAGCAGCTTATCGGCCACCATGTCACTGTCCGTTAGCGATCGGCGATTGGTTCGGAGCCGGAGTCGCTTCGCCGCCCGGGCGGCTCGAGCCAGTGAATGCCCTTGTCGCCGGGAAGCGCATGCGCACGGTTGTGCCAGCTTTAGGCGAGCTTTCGATGTCCAAGCTCCCCTGATGGTGGGCGACGACCAGTTGCACGAAAGACAGCCCGAGGCCCATCCCCGTGGTATTTCCTTCGTAGAGGGCATTGTCGCGCTTGGTGGAAAAATGGGGTTCCGTGCACTGCCGTCGGGTGGCATCGTCCATGCCGATGCCGTTATCGGCGACTTCGAGGAACAAGCAAGGTGGCTCGGCAGAGACAGTCGAGCGAACTCCGGTGCGGATAGAGACTTTGCCCCGCCAGGAAGCGGCTTCGATGAGCCGCTGGCGTCGCTCTGCATCGGTCAGGCCCGGATCGGAACGTGCGGCTTCGCGCAGAAAATTGCGCATTTCGAAGGTAGCATCGCGGGCGTTGAACAGCAAGTTCTCAACTGCCTGCAACAAGTGGGAACGGTCGCCGGACAGTATGAGCGGGTCCGGCGCACATTCGAGGACCAGATCGAGTTTCCAGCGGTCGGCGGCCAGCTCGTGCCAGTTTTCGTAAGCTTCTTTGGCTACCAGGTTGAGATCCACCAGGGCAGTTTCCGACGAGGAGGGATCGCGTCGCACGGTGCGCAGGATGAGCTGCAAGCGGTGGGTCACGGTGTGCAACGTGTGTTGCACTTCTTCGAGCATGGAGCGAATCTGAGGCGCCGGCGCTGACTCGACACAACGCTGCAACAGGTCTCGGGGCCGCACCAAAAGGTTTTTGATGTTGTGCGCGTAGGAAGCTGCCATGATGCCGATGGATGCGTACAGCTGCGATTTTAGTTCCGAGGCCTGCCGCTTGGCCTGTTCGGCGTTGACGCGTTCCAGCAGCAATTCACGCTCCATTTCGTCACGACGCACTTGGAGCTCCAGGGCGCGTCTCTCGGCGTCCGCCAGACGCTGTCGCGTCGCGAACTCGTGCCACTCTTTGTGACGCTCGCGCCTGAGAAAATAGACCGTCCACAGCACAGTCAGCACGGCGGCAACTGCAGCAGCCAGTAGTGCCAGCCGACTGACCCTTTGCTGACGGGCTTCCTCCTGCTCTTTGCGACTGAAAGCATGCAATTCGTATTCGACGCGCAGTGTGGCCCGCGACGGCTCGTCTGGTACAAGGGGAAATTCCAAAGTGCGTATCTGCTCGCGGCGCCTGGGCCAAGCTGAATCCCAGGCCAATGCCTGCGGATGCTCCCCGTAGATGCGCAGCTCGATGCGATAAATGGCCGGGAAAAGCGGTAACTGTTCCCTATACAACTTGATAGGCTGGCCCAAGGCATCCAGATGTGCCTGGATTTCCTGAAGGTGGTAGTTCAGGTGCCGATCGTCATTGTCCGCAGCGGCGGACGCCGACTGCGCGGGGCGTGTTTTGCGCTGTGCTGCTGCCAGGTAGTCGCGGACCATTTCCGGTAAGGTTTTGCGAAAAGTCCGCGCTTCGGTCAGCCATTCGCGCAAAGCCTCTTCGTCTGCCTCGCGCATCACCTGAGCCCGGCTGAACACCGCGTAAGCCAGGCCCATCCAGAGCAAAAACATGAGCAGCACGAAGGGCGCCAATCCGCGTACATAGCGCCCATAAGCGAAACCTCCGGAGGAACGCTGACTCTGTGTCATGGATCGCCGAGCGGGAGGTCCACCCGCAAATGCCAGGCCCCAGGCTCGGTCGCGTTAGGGCGCTGGCGTCTGCGCTGCCAGACGGACAAGTGAGGGCTGCCCTTGGCATCTACGGCGCCCGGATCCAAAACCGATACGTACTCGCCGCTGCCTGTGAGCCGATTGCCTCGCTCATCGAAAAAGCCTCGTGCCGTCGCACGCAGCCGGTCGGCCAGGGACCGAGCAGCCTCTGCCGACGTATCCACTGCGCCTTCCAGGACTTCCAGCGCCCGAAAAAGGGTCTCGAGAATGATCATATTCTGGAGCAAGTCGTCGGTGGCGGTCCGCGCCCAGGGCTGGTGCGCTTCCTGACTTTTCCAATCGGTAGGGTCTTCGTGACTGAAGAGCATGAGGATCACCGGCACGTGTCGGGGATGCCACGACAGGGGCGCGTCGCGATAGACCGTATCCAGGCCGATGGAGTCACCGACCACCACGGGCACGTGACGCAGGACGAGTGGGTCGAGCTGCTGCATGTACAGCAGCAGCCGGCGCAGCGGCCGATGCACGGTCGGCAGAACCAGCACCGGTCGCTCCTGAGGCCTACTGGCCAAAGCCTGAACCAGGTGCCGGGCAGTTTGCGCTTCTGCGGCGTTGGGCACATCGTACGACCCAGTGCTGTACGGGATGAAGTAACGAGCGATGCTGCTCGCACCGCGAACACTGGCCACGCGGACAGCCTCGCGGGCAAAATCCAGCGAGTACGGATCGTCTTCCCAAGCGACTACGTAGACACGATAGCCGATGGCCAGGTGGAGCAACGCCAAGCAGCCGAATAGGTCGCCAGCCGAGAAAGCGCCCAACGAGCCGATCCCTGCCGTAAGAGGCCCGTGGGGCCGATATTTGGGCCGGTCCCACATGAGGTCGAACAAGGCCTGGGCCATTTGCTGGTTGGTGAAACAAAAGCGAAACGTACGACCGGGATAGATGCTCATCAGGTCAACGGGATCGCCAGCGGAGCTGGGATGTACCTGCTCGGCGGTAGCCGTGGTGATACACAACACCGGCGCATGCTCAGCACGGGCAAAATGCGTGTGCAACGCTTCGGCCAAGTCTCGGGCGCGATCGCTGCTGCCGCCCCCGATCACAGCCGCCGGAGGCTCGCCCCGCCGAGCCCAATGGGCTACCAGAGCCAGAGCCGTACGTTCGCTGGTGAGCTTGTACCAGCGCAAATAAATGTTCTGGCTGGAGCCGGAGCACCTGACTACAACTTGCGGAATGGCGGCGGTACGCTCCGGAAAAGCATCGGATGCATCCAAACGCAGTTCCGGGTACCGGTCGCACAAGTGCTGGGCAGCCAGGACCAGACGCTGCCAGGCAGCGGTGCTGGTCGCCGTATTGATCCAGGCTAATTCGACGCTACCCCCGGGCACTGCTCGTGGCCAGCTTTCTTGGTCCACGGAATACCAGCTCCACGCGAGCCAGGATGCCGCAGCCAGCGTCAGAGCAAGGATACCGGTTATCCACACTGTACGCATGGACTTTGCCAGTCATTCGGGCAGCCTACCCGTCTCGAGTCCCCAGCGGCCAGCGCGTCTCTGCACCGGAGGCATCGTAGCAGAGTATGTCCAATGTTTCTGGGGGAGCATGGGGTACGCTGAAGACGGTGATCTGCAATCCGGCTGATTGTTCCAGGGCAGCCAATTCGCGGCGCTTCCTGTTGAGCAAGTATTGGGCGACAGACTCGCAAACGTGTACGTGAATTCGGACGTACACCTTTTTGTGCGCTGCCAGCTGCAACAAGCGCATGACTTCGATGCTCATGCTCTCGGTCGTTTTGACCTGGCCGGTACCGTGGCAACATGGGCAATCTTCGTAAATGCTGCGCTTGAGGGACGGGCGGATGCGCTGTCGTGTCATCTCGATGATACCAAAGGCGGACATCCGTGCGATCTTGGTGCGGGCCCGGTCGCGCTTGACGGCCTCTTTGAGTGCGCGTTCGACATCGCGACGGTGCTTTTCCTCGCGCATGTCTATGAAGTCGTTGACGATGACACCTCCCAAGTCGCGCAGTCGCAGTTGCCGAGCGATTTCGCGGGCCGCCGCCAAATTGATACGGAACGCAGTCTCTTCGGCATTGTCGTCGGCGCGATAATTGCCGCTGTTGACGTCAATGGCCACCAGGGCCTCGGTCTGATCTATGACGATGGAGCCCCCGCCGGGCAGCGGTACGTGCCGCGATTGGATGCGTGCAATCTCTTCTTCCAATCGGTAGCGATGGAACAGAGGCGCGGGGTCGCTATAGAGCTGCACCCGCGAGGCATACCGGGGCATCACCACTTCCAAAAACTCGCGCGCTTGCTCACAGGCGTGCGGCTCGTCTACCATGATCACATCTATGTCGGGAGTAAATACGTCGCGGATGGTGCGTGTGATCATGTCGCTTTCTTGGTATATGAGTGCTGGGGCTTTCAGTTTGCGGATACGACGCAGCACCACTTTCCACAGCCGCGTAAGGTATGCCAAGTCGCGTTGCAAATCCTTTTTGCTGCGATCGAGTCCGGCGGTACGAATGATGAAACCAAGCCCCTTGGGCGGCTCCAGTTCCCCGAGGAGCTGCCGCAAGCGCCGACGCGTTTCCTCATCGGTAATCTTGCGCGACACCCCGATGCGGTTGAGCCCGGGCATCAGCACCAGGTAGCGTCCTGGAATGCTGATATAGGTGGACAAGGTCGGGCCTTTGGTGCCGATCCCCTCCTTGATGACCTGGACCAGGACTTCCTGGCCGCGGCGGAAAATGTCCTGGATCGGCGGCTTCAATCGGCCGCGCACGCCCGCGCGTCGGCGCCGCGCCCGGGTGGGCACTTCGGCAGGTTCGAACTCTGCCCGGGAGAGCGCTTGCACATCAGCCGCTTCGGCTTCCGTCAAAGGCGTCGGCCTTTCCCAGTCCGCATCGTCAGGGAGCGTAGTTTCGTAGCCGGGTACGCCTGCAGCAAACGGCTCGTGCGGCTCGTTGTCGCCATGGGCAACTGTGCTTTCCTCGGCAGTCGCACCCGTCCTTGCACCGTCCACGCGTTCTTTCGTTGCATGTCGGGGTGCACTGGCAGCCCCATTGGTCGTATTGAGCCAGGTATGCGCGCCTTTGCGGCTGAAATAACTCGGATCTACGTCCGAGACATGCAAAAAGCCGTTACGTCCGACGCCGAAGTCCACGAACGCAGCCTGAATACTCGGCTCGATATTGACGATACGCCCTTTGTAGATATTGCCCACGTAACTCTCTTGGCTAGCGCGCTCGATGTACAGCTCTTCCAGAACGCCGTCCTCGACGATGGCTATGCGGCACTCTTCTGGTTGCGCCGCATTGATCAGCATTTCTTTCCTCATAAGCCGAAGTTTTCACTCCTTTCGGTCGTTCGCCTAGCTTCCGGAATCACCCGTTTCCTCGAAATGCCGATGGCCAGCATCGCTGCTCGCTGGTGTACCCTCTGGTTCGTCATGCACACATACCGATGCGGCGAGGCTTTGCTCCCGAGACCGCGCCGCAACGGGCTGCACCGATCTTTCCGGCAACTCGTCTTGCAACACCAGACGCACCCGTTCCAGTGCGTATCGGCCGTCCAAAAGCAGATCGGCGATACCCAGCAACTGCAAAACCTCCTCGGCCCGCACCGATCCCTGTGCTGACAAAGCTAGCTCCATCCACAGACAGTTGCCTTCCAGAGCCAGCCGGCGCACAAATGGACGCGCGTCCAATTGGCGTGGCACAGGTTTTTCTCGACAGACTGTCCACTGGGACCGCGCCTGCAAAGCGACCAGACATTGCTGCACCTGCTCGACGCGCTCTTCGGGAATCTGCAAACGGTACGTGGCGCATGCAGGTTGTCCGATCACCTGCGGGGGAATAGTCCGGACAGAAACAAGATCCAATCCAGGGACCGTGTGGGCTTGCAGCCGCCGATAGATCTCTTCGGGATCCAGGAATTGGGTCAGCTCCAGTTCTACCACCTCGTCGTGTCCGACGATTCCCAGGGCTAAAGCACTAGGAAAAACGATCCTGGGCTTGGGGTGAAATCCTTCGGAGAAGCGTAAAGGCAACTGGGCACGTCTGGCGAGGCGCTCCCACACACGCATCAAGTCGTGATGGCTCAAAAAGCGCAGGTCGCCAGCTTTGCGAAAGCGCACACGGACTTTGTAGCGATTCATAGTCTGCCCGCAGCTACGAGCTGGCACACGGGTCGCGAGGCCACAACGATGGGCTACGATCGCACTCAAAGCGCACGCAGGCGAGTCTATGAGAAGGTCGCTCGGTAGACGCCGAAATCGAGAAACGGACAAACACCCGTCCGCCCAGCGTCTGCAGAGCGATCTTCCCGGGATAACCCAACTCCGTGGCCTTTATTGTTCGTCCTTATTCTACAGGCGCGGCTGGCCCTTTCCAATACGAGTTTCGCTAGCTGGCACCTATCCCAGCGCTAGTTGGCCAGACCCTCGGCGCAAACGATAGCCGCAATGTACCGGTGCCAGAGCGAAGAGCAGCTCGCTGCCCGGGGGACCGGGACGCATGTCGCTCTTGCGCAATTGGGTCCAGCCGTGTCAATCGAAAAATTCCGGGATGACGCGGCGAGCACGGTCGCGCAGCAAGTTTTTGATATCGCGTGCATTGTCCAACTCGAGGGCTTCTTGGGCTACTCGACGCGCTTCCTCTACCGTAATGGAGCGAATGATGCGCTTGATTTCTGGGATATTCTGCGGGGCGACACTGAGCTGGCGGATGCCCAAGCCTATCAAGAGCATGGTGTAGAGCGGCTCCCCGCTCATTTCGCCGCAGACATTGACTTCGACGCCTGCCTGTTGGGCGGCTTTGATGACATAGTCCAGCAGCCGAAGAATTGCCGGGTCCCCGGCGTTATATAGGTCGGCGACATTCTCGTTGGTTCGGTCTGCAGCCAGGACGTATTGGATCAAGTCGTTGGTTCCGATGGAGAAAAAGCTCACTTCGCGGGCGAGCTCGGGAGCCATGATGGCTGCCGAGGGTACTTCGATCATGGTTCCCACCGGGATCTGGCGATTGAAAGCGATGCCTTGCTCTTGCAGATCGTCCATGACATCGGCAAGGATCATTTTGGCTTGACGCAACTCCATCAGGGTGGAAATCATGGGGAACATCAAACGGACGTCGCCGAAAGCGCTGGCGCGCAAGATGGCCCGGATTTGCGTCTTGAATAGGCTCAGATTGCGCAGGCACAAGCGAATGCTGCGCACGCCTAAAAACGGATTGCGCTCCTGAGTGGCGGGATTGACGACGCCTGAAAACTTGTCGGCGCCCAAGTCGAGCGTGCGGATGACCACGGGACGGGATCCCATGACGCGCACCACCTGCAAATAGGCCTCGAAATGTTCGCTTTCGCTCGGGTCCTCTTTTTTGTCGAGGTAAAGGAACTCGGTGCGATACAGACCGACGCCTTCGGCGCCGCGCTCGACGCAGTGCGCCGCCTCTGCGGGGAACTCGATATTGCCGAAGACCAGCACGCGCACTCCGTCGCGGGTGACCGCCGGCAGGTCTTTTTCCTCGAGTAGGGATTTTTCCAAGGAAACGAAGCTCTTCCTGGTGCGCTCGTAGGCTTCGCGCGTTTCTTCGTCGGGATCGAGGATGAGCAGGCCGCGATTGCCGTCCACGATGACCAAGTCGCCCGGCGAGACATCGGCCAGGAAGCGTCCGAGGCCGACGACGGCCGGGATTTCCAAAACTCCGGCCATGATGGCAGTGTGACTAGCTCGGCCGCCCGCTTCCGTAGCAAAAGCACGTACCTTCTGCCGGTCCAGTTGGGCCGTCTGGCTCGGCGTCAGATCGTGCGCCAAAAGAACGATGGGGTGCGACAGTTGACCCAATCCCCCGGTTTGCTCACCCACCAGATGCCGTAAAATCCGGCGTTGCAGGTCCAGCAAGTCACTGGATCGGGCTGCCAGGTAGGCATCCTCCAAACTTTCCAGTTTCTTGATGCGTCGCCGGACGACGCGGCTGACGGCATATTCGGCGGTATACCCTTGATCGCGGATGAGCGATTGGATCTCCTGGCGAAAGCCAGGGTCCTCGATCATCATGGCATGGGCGGCAAAAATGGCGGCATACTGCGTGCCCATTTTTTCGGCCACGCGCGCCTGTTCCCGACGGGCATCGTCGGCGGCGGCACGCAAAGCGTTTTCCAGCCTTTCCAGTTCCCGGGGATAGCTGCCCGGCGCAATGAAGCGCTCGCGCACCTGCAACCCTTCTGCATCCAGCAAAAAGGCTGGTCCGATAGCCACGCCGGGAGAAACGGCAATGCCTTTTTTGATCTCCATGTCAGGTGCATGCACAATGGCGCTGCGAGCTAGTCCGGGCGCCGGTCACGATCCTTCCTCGGGCACCTGGCCCAGGGCCGGCGGCTCCGGAGCGCTCAAAATTTGTGTCAGGATCTCGATGGCTGCTGCCGCGTCGGGTCCACTCACTTCCAGCACTACTTCGGCACCAGGTTGCGCTCCCAGGGTCAATAGGTCCATGACACTGCGTCCGTCGGCGCGTCGTCCGCCGAAATGCAGAGTAACCTGGCTCTGGAAGCGGTCGGCAGCTTGTTTGAAAACAGCGGCCGGCCGCACGTGGAGACCGTTAGGATTCGCAATGACCACTTTCCTCTGAAGGGTCTGCAAAGCTGCCAGACTCCCTGCAAGGCCGTGCGGACAAGGGCACCGAGGTGTTTGCTGGGGGCGATACCCACCGGGTCGTGCCTCCTCGGCCCCACCCGACCCCGCGATTCCCATGTGCCTCCGAACTCCTCGTCCGTGCAGGTCTCCTCCCGGCCGGTGCGCGGCAATACTGGCCGACTGCTCCTCCGGCTCTCAGCGAGCCTGCTTTTGATCCATCTCCTGCAACAGTTCCCAAATCTCTTCCCGCGTCGTCGCTTGGCGGAGGAATTTGCAAAAGGTGTCATCGCGCAGACTGCGCGTGATGTTTTCCAGAGCGCGCAAGTGCTCTCCTGGCCGGTCGTTCGGTGAAATCAACAACACCAGCACGTGCACCGGCTCGCCGTCCAGACTATCGAACGGCACACCTTCCCGAGATACTGCCACGGTGCCGATCAGCCGATCCACGCCTTCGTGCTTGGTGTGAGGGATGGCCACTCCACGGCCGATGCCTGTGGACCCCAGCTGCTCGCGCTTCAAAATGGCACGCACAATGTTCTCAGCCTGCTCGGGTTTTATGTGTCCGCTGGCCCGCAGGCTGTCTACCATCTCCCGGATCGCGGACTCTTTGGTGGTCGCCGACAACCCCGGAAGAATGGCATCGCGGACCACAAATTCGGACATGCGCATTCACACAACCTCCTTCGGGTATTCACGGCTGATGGCCGTTGCGCTTACTTTTGGGCCGGTCATTCGGGGATGTCGCCCATCGCAGGATTACGACGATGATCTTGTACCTTCCCTTTGTACCGCTTAATCTGCTGTTCCAGTTTTTCGATGATCAAATCTACGGCCGCGCGCACGTCGCCATTGCGTTCGCGCGCGATAAAATCATGCTTGTGCTCGGCATCTACTCGAAACTCGACCTCTTTGATGGCGTCCTTGAGATCTACCGTGACCTCGATACTGGTCAGCCGGCCAAAATAGCGCAAAAGCTTTTCTGCCTTCTGATGAATGTACTGCTGCAATGCATCGCTCAGTTGTCCATGCCTGGCAGAAATCCTTATTTGCACGCTTTGCACTCCTTTCTTGGATCGTGCCGTCGGCTCGTGCCTTGTAGTGATTATAGGGTCTGCAGACCCCTCAGTAACGGCTTGCTGGCAAGAGTTACACCGACACGCCGGCGGCGGCATCCGTCGCATCCATCCAGCTCGCTCCATGGTTGTAGCGTTGGCCATCAGGACCGCCATGGAGGATATGCCACGCCCGTTTTGCCTGGCTTCCCAGCTCGGGGTGCTCGATGTGTAGGGCCTGCCACAACTTTACCAGGGGAGACATGTTGGGCAATCGGGCGAGGAAGCAAAAGATATCGCCGCATGTGACGGCCTTCTTCCTCCTCCTATACTCGTTCAAAGATCCCTTTGTTCTCATTATGGCGTAGGAGAGCTGAATCATTTTCTCGTTCGCATTTTTCGCTGCATCAGGGCCGAACGCCTGCACATTGTAGACTGGGTAAAAGAGCTGGTCAACGTAAAAAAACCGTCAACCCAAACCCTCGCCGGCGACGTTTTGCTAGCCTATTGACCGGCACGCACGATGGCTCTATATCCCGTTCCGTCGCAGATGCCGATTCGCTCATCGTGCCGGCAAACTCTGCTAAAGTTCCCTATTCCCTGCAGCCGATAAAACCGTTACGGCTGCACACAGCGGAGTGGCGGTCTCATCGCGCCGAGCCGAATTGGGGCAGAAAGCATGGACCTGTTGACACTCTTTTTGACGGGATGCTTGCAGGCTACACCGGGGGCCAACCTGCCGGAGCCTTATTTTACCAATCAGAAGAGTTTCCAAATCCCCATCGAATTGAAGCTAGACCCCGCCCAACAGAAGCAGATCGAACAGCTGTTGCTTTACGTGTCCACGGACAAAGGCAAAACGTGGTTGGAGGCGGCTGTCGCTTCTGTGCAGCAGCAGGCCTTTCCCTTTTTTGCTCCTCACGATGGCGAATACTGGTTCTCCCTGGTGATGGTAGACCGTAATCGGCGTCGCGAGCCAGCCGATGTAGCGGCGGCCCCTCCCGAACTGATCGTGGTCGTAGATACGAAAAAGCCTGTGGTACGCATCCTGCGTCTGGAACACGAACGGCAAGGGGTGCTGGTAGAATGGGAAGTGAGCGACGAGTACCCCGATTTGAATACGTTGAAAATCGAAAAAAAGCAGGGCGACAATGCCGCGTGGGAGCCTGTCTCTTCGGTGACACCTTCGCTACGCGGGCGCACTTTGGTCGCTGCCGATGTGCGTCAGCCGCTGGCGCTGCGCATCCAGGTCCAGGACCTTGCGGGCAATGTCGGCGTGGTTACCCGCGAACTGGCGCCTTCATCGGTCTTAACACCAGCACCGAATAGCGAATCGGAAAGCCTGCGACCCATCATGCCCACGAGCAACAAGTCTGGGGCCCCGAGTACGGCAGCGTACGAGCCCCCGCCTTTTCCTGCTGCCGTGTCTTCCGAGTCGGGTACTGTTGCCCGTCCGGGTGACGTCGTCCCGGGGGTGATCGCATCCAGCGATGCACCTGCTCGGCCACGCAGTACGGCAGCGCCTTTGGAACAAGTGGCGTCTCCGCCCAGCGCGCCTCAGCCAGCGGGTCCTGTCATGCCTGCTGTGCAATATGTCAATAGCCTGCGTTTCGATCTTGACTACGAAATTGCCCGAGTCGGGCCTTCCGGCGTGGGGACCGTCGAGCTGTGGGTCACCCGAGACGACGGCCGCACCTGGCAAAGACTCGGAGAAGACCCCGATCGCAGGCCGCCTTTTCCCGTCGAACTCCAGGAGGAGGGAGTGTACGGCTTCAAGCTGATCGTGCGCAACAAAGCCGGTTTGGGACGAGGCATTCCTCAGCCCGGCGAATCTCCTGACGTGCGCGTGGAAGTAGACGTCACCCCGCCCCAGGCCAAGCTTTATGCGCCGGAGGCAGATCCGCGCAAGAAAGATACCCTGACGCTCGTCTGGGAGGTGATAGATCGCAATTTGGCTACGCGACCTATCGCGATCAAATGGGCGGAACGTCCCGAAGGGCCTTGGCAGGTCATAGCTTCGGACTTGCCCAATACTGGGCGCTACCTCTGGAAGTTGCCCCAGGAGATCCCGTATCGGGTTTATTTACGGCTCGAAGCGCAGGACCAAGCTGGCAACATCAGTGTGGCTGAAACACCGCAGCCGGTTCTGGTGGACCTGCAAGAACCGGACGCACGTATTCTCGGTGTCGTTGTGCCCGCTCGCAGGCCTTGACCCTTTCTGGTCCTAGGCACGCAAGGCGCTCGGCCTCGACTGGCTTGCTCTCCTTCGGACCTCGGGCTCCCTCGGGTCGGTGCCACCCTGGCGCCTCGTGCACTTACCAATGCACGCGGCGACCAGGAGCAATGGCCAACTGCACAGGCTCACGTCGGTCGCTCCGACGCCCGGGAACTTCTCCGAGCCGTAAAACAATTCTGGGCAACCGCTACCAGCAGTAAGTTCCTATTGCTAGTGGCTAACTGATCGGGTGGACTATGCGAGTTTTTGTACTCGGCAATGCGCAGCGACCGCAAGTAACCCACGAAGCGGAACATTTGCTGCCTCTGATTCGGCAGTATTTCGAGGTAGTGGTCTGCGACTTGGAACAAAAGGTCGCTCTCGACGCTCGTCAGGCGGATCTAGCATTCGTGCTCGGAGGCGATGGAGCGATCCTGCGAGCCGCCCATCAGATGGGCTACCAGCAGGTGCCGATCCTGGGAATCAATCTGGGCAAACTGGGTTTTCTCGCCGATGTCCATCCCGAACAGGTGCGCGACTATCTGCCTCTGGTCGCTGCGGGACGGTACCGCATCACGTCCCATCTCATGTACGAGTGCGAGGTCCACAAGCCTTCCGGCGTACAGCGCTTCCTCGGCCTCAACGAAGTGGTCGTGTACAATGGCCCGCCTTTCCAATTGATCGAAATCGAAGTCTTGATTGCCGGAGAATTAGCTTGTAGCTTTTACGGCGATGGGGTCATCGTCAGCACGCCTATCGGTTCGACGGCGCACAATCTGTCCGCAGGCGGGCCGATCTTGCATCAGGAACTCTCGGCCTTTGTCATCACGCCCATTTGCGCCCACATGTTGAGCAACCGATCGCTGGTAGATGAGGCGGACAAAGTCTACGAAATCCGTGTGCGACATGCCACAGCGGGAACGACGCTGATTGTAGACGGTCGGCATTTGGTTGCGCTCACGCCGGATGACCGAGTCGTTTTGCGACCTGCCCCTGTGCGCTTCCGCCTTGTCAAAGTGGCCCAAAGCTACTACCGCACCTTACGGGACAAGTTGAGCTGGAGCACACCGCCACGGTATCGTCACGAACCGCCTGACCACTCCGAGCGTACGTAGCAACGGGAGTGGCTCCGAAACCAGGCCTGTCGCGGGCTATAATGGCCCAATGGATCGGACGGGCATGCAGCGAACAGACATTCGCTGCTGTGGCTGTGCCGAAGGGGCCCGTGCCGACAACTTCTACAGACAGCCTGTTCTACTGGGAGCCATGAAAGTTGCCAAAAAGGTCTTTTACAGCGGACGGGTGCAAGGGGTCGGGTTTCGTTATACAGCCCAGCGCTTGGCCCGCGGCTATCCCATAGCGGGTTATGTCCGCAATTTGCCCGACGGGCGCGTAGAACTGGTAGCCGAAGGCGAGAAGGACGAGGTGGGCGCGTTTTTGGCTGCCATCCGCGCACATATGGCCAGGTACATCGAAAGCGAAGAGGTCGCCGATATCGCCGCGGAGGGCTGGCAAGACTTTCGCATCCGCTACTGAACGAGTCCAAGGCGGCCAGCCCGCAGGCCATGGCAAGGTTCGTCGGCTATGCCTGCCACCGCCTGTGGTCGTCCGCGTGCTACAATGGTTGGGTGAGATGTTGGGTTTGCCTCGGCAGCGGACCGATTGAAGGAGGGCTGATCCTCATGCTGTGGGTTACCATAAGCACGCTCACAGGCCTGGCTGCACTTTTGGTTTACTTCAGCTTGGGCGTCATGCCAGGCAAGATGCTCACCGTCGCTCAGGCTGCTTTTCGGGAGACCATTCGTCAGCCGCTGTACTGGGTCCTCATTGTTTTTTTCGCGCTCCTTATGATTTTGTCGGTGTTTTTGCCCTATTTCACTTTTGGCGAAGACCTGAAGATGATGAAAGAGCTGCAGCTGGACGCGATCTTGGCACCTATCATTATCGTGGCCATTTTTACGTCGGCGTTGTCAGTCGCCGAGGAAATCGAAGGACGCACGGCGGTAACGCTACTCAGCAAGCCGATCTCCCGACGTCATTTTCTTCTCGGCAAATTCACGGGTATATTCCTGGCCTGCGTCCTCATGACGCTGGTGCTGTCGTTAGTGCTGGGCCTGACAGTGCATATGCGAACGGAATGGGAAATGGCCCTGGAAGCGGATCGGGAAAAGCTTGCCGATCCTGCCGAAGTGCAGGCGCTGCAAAACACTCTGAGCTTTTTGCCGCCCGATGTGGTCGCCGCGGTGCGCGCTGTGTTGATGGTGTTTGCAGAAATCCAGGCATTATTGCCAGGGATCGTGTTCGCATTGTGCCAGGCGATGATCATGACAGCGGTCGCCACAGCACTGGCGACACGTTTGACCGTGGTGGTCAATATCGTAATTTGCTTGGTCTGGTTCTTTGCAAGCCGATTGGGGCCGATTCTGGTAGCCCAAGCCCAAGAAAACCCGCTGGTCAAATTCGTGGCTCAAGTTTTCGGCGTCTTGTTGCCTGGACTCAATTACTACGATGTGGGGATGGTGCTGGCTTCAGGGAGGGAGGTGCCCGTCCTAGAGTACGTGCTGCCCGGGATTTCGCACGCCGTAATCTATACGGTCATGGCGCTTTTAATCGGTCTGATCCTTTTCGAGGACCGCGACCTGGCCTAGCGATGTGTCCGGCGGGTCGGCTAAAATAAGGCTCGGAGGGGGGACAAGCCGACAACCCTGACAGCGCCAGAGTTTCAGTGCGCAATGGAGCGAGGACCGTGCAGCATCCACTGATTCGCGCGCGCCGATTCCTAGTCTATTCGCCCGGTTCGTATTGGGGCGCGATCGTCTGCGCCTGCCTGGTACCTTTTTTCGATTTGGCGCTTCTGCTCTTGGCAGGCGTCTATGCCCATCTCCTGATAACCCGTGACACCGTGGAAATCGCCGAGCTATTGCCCTGGATCCAGTCCAGTTCCGGATACCTGGGATTTGTCCTGGGCGCTGTTTTGGTCGCCGCCGTCATCCGAGCCGGGCTCCACGGAACACTCCACGCTTGCGCTACCGGAGCAGTTATGGAGGCCAGCAACCGCTTGCGTCGGGCTGTGTATCATCACACCTATCGGCTGGGTAGGTTGGCTATCCGAAAACTGGGGCCGAGCGAAGCAGTGAGCATTTTCACGCGGGATGTGGGCCTGATCCAGGACGCGCTCTACAGCTGGCTGACGCGGGGCTTCCGCGAGCCTGTTCGGCTGGTGCTTTTCGTGGCGGCGGGCCTGTGCCTCGAGTGGGTGGTGAGCGAACGTTGGCCCTATTTAGGACTGAGCCTTTTACTGGCTGGTTTGCTGATGTGGCTGGTGGGAGGTCGCTGGGCTGTTTGGTTTCGCACCCGCGGCAGGCTCGCTACCCGTCGAGCGGCAGAACAATTGGCCTTGCTTCAGGAAAGCCTCATGATGATGCGCCTGGCCAAGGTGTATTCCATGGAGCTTTTCAATCAGAGCCGCGTCGAGAGGCAGCTCAGCGAATATAGCAAAGCTACGTTCAAACGCTATCAGAATCGGGCGCTTTTTCGCATGGCCATGGCTCTCCTGGCGTTGGTACTCGTCTTGTTCCTGTTGGGAACCGGAGGCTTATTGGTGGTCCGCGGCAGTTTGGGAGCGGCCTCCCTGGTGACGCAATGGCTCATTTTGGCCAGCCTTTATCGGCCGATCGTCTCGTGGATGGAGCACCGGCAAACGCAACGATCTGCACGACAGGCGGCTGAAAAACTGTTCGAATTCTTGGACCGCAAGCCGGAAGTGGGTCAAGTAGCCGATGCCGAGTTTTTGCCCCCCATGAAACGTAGCCTGGAAATCGAAGGCGTGTCGCTGCGCGAACCGGGCAATGGCCGCTTGCTCCTGCAAAACGTCACCCTGCAGATCGCTGCCGGACAAAAGGCTGCATTGGTAGGTGCCGACGACTTGGAAAAGCAAGCTCTAGTCTACTTGTTGCCGCGTTTCCTGGATCCCACCACCGGCTCGATCCGCATTGACGGTAAAGATATTCGCTGGGTGACTTTGGAAAGCCTGCGCAACCAGGTGGCGCTAGTATTGCAACACAGCCTGGTCTTCACCGACACCGTAGCCAACAATATCGGCTGTGGCGACCCAAGTTTTACTCTGCCACAGATCATGGAAGCGGCCAAAATCGCCCACGCACACAAATTCATCCAGGAATTGCCTCGGGGTTATAAAACGATCATCGGCGACTTGGGCTATCCGCTGAGCCACAGCGAGCAGTTCCGCATTGCTCTTGCTCGCGCCATCCTGCGCGACCCCGCTGTCGTCGTGATAGAAGAGCCACAAGAGGAATTGGAAGAACAGATCAAATATCTGGTGGACGAAACGTACAACCGCTGGCTGCCGGGACGGACCGTGATCTTTTTGCCGCACCGTGTGTCCACGATCCGCCGCTGTGACGTCATTTTCCTCATACACAAAGGTCGCATCGTAGACGCCGGCTCTCACAGAGAACTTCTGCAGCGTAACGAGTTGTACCGGCATTTGCATTACTTGGAGTTCGGCTCGGTCAGCGAACAGGCTTCGGCCGGCTAGCCCGTCCGCCTTCGGTATGCCACATGATCGGGCGATCGCCGGGTTTTTCTAAGCGGCGGGCTAAAACACAATGGCGTCTCGCGACGACCCGATCTCTGGACAGCTAGAACCAGTATTCACTTGTCAAAATACGAAGGACGCGCAATGAGCGATTTGCAAAAAGAGTGGCAAGTAGCCCGAGAGGCTATCTTGCAAGCCGGCCGCGAGGTGCTGCGGCTCTACGAAGAATACACGCCCATACCGGATGCACCGGCGACCATTACCACTCCCGCCGATCTGGCCTCCCAGGAGATTTTGTCGCACGTGCTGAGCAGTACCTTTCCACAAGACCTACTTTGGGGTGAAGAAGCCGAGCTGGGCAAGCCTGCACATGCTTCAATTCTGCCTGCCCAGGCACGCATTTGGATTATGGATCCGATAGACGGCTCGCGCGGATTTGCCAGGAAAAACGACGAATTCTCCATTATGCTGGCGCTGGTAATCAACGGCGTGCCTTGTTTGGGACTGGTTTACGAGCCGGTCCAGGCCCGACTGACCTGGGCCTTACGCAATCAGGGGACATGGATCGAGGAAAAAGATGGGCCACCTCGGCAGTGCCGAGTCAGCGATCGCAAGATCATCGGCGGCGCAACTCTTATCGTCAGCCGATCGGAAAAAGGCCCGCGTTATGCCTGGCAGCAGTATGGATTACGCATCGTCGAGACCTATTCCGCCGGGATCAAATTGGCCGCCGTCGCCCGCGGGGAGGCGGAGCTTTATTGGAGCACGTACACAGGTTTCCACCCCTGGGATCTGTGTGCAGGCCACATGCTCATACTAGAGGCTGGCGGAGAGGTAACCGATCGCTATGGATCGCCAATCGTTTATCGCCGTCGCGAGCAAAACATCCCGGGAATTCTAGCCTCCAACGGCCTGCTCCACCAGCAGGCGCTGGAAGTCCTCGGTCGAGCAGACAATCCTCACCAGGGAACAACCAAAACGTAAAGCCGCACCTCGTTGGCTCCCAAGCGAGATACACAGATCCGAGGAGGACACTGCACCTCCGCAAGGCACATTGCTCTCGATTCTCTTCGCGTGGTCACAACGGCGCCGACCGGCGCGTGAGTCGTTAGCGGCCTCAAGTGGGGCACGAACGCAAAATGGAGCGCCTGATGACAGGTGAAGTGCTCTTTTCCGAGTAGACCGCTGGGGCCACATCCGAAGACCGGTCGACATTATCGCTTGTGCTGCCTTGGGCCCATTCGACGACGAGAGAGCGCGGCAACCGGCCTGGACGTCGCACAAGCTGATAGTGTGCTCCCCGGTCGGTCACGACAACAAAGGGCCTGTGGTCCACTTCGAAAGCCTTGGCAATGCCGGCACCGTAGTCGGTCGCCACATCCACGTAAAGGAGAATATATCGCCTGCCTAAAAGTTCCAGATCGTGCCCGAACGGCTGGTCCTGGGGAAACGCATCACGCCAGCCCGCGGAGCCTTTGCTGAAAACGATTAGGAGGGCGTCACCACTAGCTCGGGCCTTGTCCAAAGCAACGCCGTACCTAACTTCCCATTGGGGAAGGTTCTCGGTGAATGTAACAGCGAGCAAAACAGCCAATGCACACATTATGTCATCTCCCATCGAGGCGAACTACGGTCCGAGAAAACACCTGCGCAACACCGCACGCAGGTTAAGGCCTCGCGACAGACCGTTGTGAAACTGAACAGACTCTAAAGTTATTAGTGGACAGGTTACAGATGAGCTAGTTGACCGTCAAGCAAAATTTCTCCAGACTATCAATTTTATGCAAGCTTCATATTCTCAACATCTTGAGACAATTGGCAAGAGGCCGTTCTCCGCATGTTGTCACAGCCTAAGAGGCAGTGTGCAGCTGAAAGTAATGCAGCCGAGATCGAGCAGCCGAGCAGGTGATCGGCACAGGCTCATCGAAAGTGGATCGAGAGCGGATTCAAGTCTTACGATGAGGCAGGCAGGTACCGATTTGTTTCATTTTGTATGGCACAAGTCTATATATATCATGGACTTGAGATTTGTTCAGCTGCGTTTTGATCTTTTGTTCATTATTCAGTACAAAATTTGTCCTAAAAAATTAAGTTTTTGCACTACAATGGCTTATGGTGATGTGTTTCCAAAAGTTAACCAATTGTAAATTTACAGTGTTTCCGTTTGTTATCAATTTTAATTGCCTACGTTCAAAAATTTTTGCTGGGTGCAACCGTATGGGTGAGAAAATTCCCTGCGCGTTCAGTGACATCCGGACCAGCACAAAAGGAATGGGAGCTATAAAAGACCGTATTTTCGCATCTTTTTGTAGAGCGTGACTCGGCTAATTCCCAATTCTTTAGCAGCACGGATACGGCTATGATTGTTACGGAGTAGAGCCGCTTGGATACGAGTGCGCTCCGCCTGGAGCACCTCCAGATGTAATCGCGGACTGTTTGCCGGATGGCCGTTGGTGCCGTTGCCCATGAGCAATTTAGGCGAGGCAAATTCCAGATCGCCCAGCGTAAGAACGGGACCCTTACATCTCAATACCGCCCGGAGGATGGTGTTGTCCAGTTCGCGCAAGTTGCCTGGCCAAGGGTAATCCATGAGGGCGCGGATCACCTCCGGATGGACTTCGTAGATCTCCTTGGAGTGCTCGACGGCATAGTGAGCCACGGATGCGCGTGTCAACGGCTCGATATCTTCGGTACGTTCACGCAGCGGCGGCAGATGGAACGCCAGCACGTTGATGCGATAGAAAAGGTCTTCGCGGAATTTGCCCATTTTCACCGCTTCGTTGAGATCCCAGTTACTGGCGACGATGATGCGACATTGGGCCTTACGCGTTTCGTTACTGCCGACAGGCTCGAATTCGCCCTCTTCGATGACACGGAGCAACTTCACTTGATGCTCGGGGGAGAGGGCATCAATTTCGTCCAAAAGGATTGTGCCGCGTCCTGCTGCCTCGAATTTGCCAATTTTGTTCCGGTCGGCGCCAGTGAATGCCCCTTTGATGTGGCCGAAGAATTCACTTTCCAGCAAGCTCGAGGCGATGGTGCCGCACGGCACGCGCAAGAACTTTTCTTCGCGTCTGGGTGACAAATCGTGGATCAATTTGGCCAAGTGTGTCTTGCCGGTGCCCGTTTCTCCGGTGATGAGTACGGGCACATCGTGCTCAGTGGCCATGGCCAGGTGCTCGACCAATGGCAAAAGACTTGGGGTCTGTGGCAGTAGCTGCCTGGCTATGTCGTACTCTTTAGTCCCCGGCTTGAAGTGTGTGAGGACATGATTCACCGGCTTGGGCTGTAGGTTTTTGAGCGTATATGCCAGCTTCAAGGCGTCCGCCGGCCAGCGAATGTATTGTCGCACATAGCCTGACAGCTGCCTTAAACGCTGTGTTTGGCTCAGCAATTCTTCCACAAGCACGACCATGTTGGGCAACTTGCGCAGGTGGATCAAGCGAATCAAATGGCGTGCTTGCGGATCATCACTGTTGCCTGCCACGACAATGACCAAAGAGTCGTTGCGGTCTGGGCCGAGTAGGGAACAAAGGTGATTGTAGTCAATGCGTTCCCCGTGGAGACTGTGCTGCTTTCGCAGGTACTCCAGGACCGTTTGCGCCAGTCGGTTGTCTTGACCGTACAACAAAAATCGGCTGGCCATGCTTTGGGGATTCCGGTTCCTCGCGTAACTTCTCGTCGTTGGCGCCGAAAATGTCTCAAGAAAGCATAGCTTTGTTTTTCCCAAGTTGTCCGTTTATCCCAATCGGGTGCGCCGACAGTGCCACCACGCTACGGGCTGTACTCTTTCAATGTGCTCGGAAGGCGCACGTTTCCGCCTACGAACACGGACAGTCGGTAGAAAACCGCTGAACCACTGGGGAGGTAAGTCGGCGTGGACTTGGATCAGCAGTCAATCAGAGTACGTGGCACTGAGCGCCGACCGTTTCTGAACGCAGGGCCTGCGGCCATTATCGCAGCGTACGTAACCCCCTGCGGGTGCCTCGAGATACATGGGCGAGCATGGCCCATTGCAGTGTCACTGAATCTCGCAACAATGTTTTAGAGTAATGACCGCGTTCGGAGTTGTCAAGCAAAAAGTCGTCGGTTTCCACCTGCCTGAGCGTTTTGATTGTGGCAGCATAAGTAGTCGGCACAACCAGCCGAGCCGGCTCTAAGGTTTGCAAGGCGGTTCTTCGGACGCATCCACCTTGGACCCTTCTTTAGGTGCACCTTCAGCGTTCGACGTATCGAGCCGCCCATTCGACTGGATCAGGTAGTGCGATTCCAGGAGCGATTGTGCCACGTCACTGATCTGCTTGCGTAACCGCCGGGCGTGATTGCGCAAGCGCCGGTACGCTTCCTCTTCACTGATGCGAAATTGCTCCATGAGAATGCCTTTGGCACGCTCCACGATGATGCGATTGCTCAGCCTGGTCTGAAGCTTTTGCAATTGGTCGGCCAAAGTCTTCTGATGGCCTAGCACCAACTGTAGAGACCAAAGGGCGGTGAGGAGGTGCTCATCCTTGTCACAAGTGGGTACCAATAGAACCGCCTGGCAGATGGCTAGCTTGCGCCAGGCGTCCAAAGTCTCGAGCGATGCAACGACCAACGCCGGCCAGGAAAGTGCAGTCAGTAAGTCGCGCTTTTTGAGTGCCCGTTCGGCACCGATGGGCCCGAACACCAAAGCGTCTGGACGGGACTGCTTGATACACTCCAAAGCGTTACCGGTTAAAGAGGATACACCAGTCAACACCAGCCCGGAGTCGGCGGTCAGAGAAAGCTTCCTAAAAAAAGGCTCCAGCGCTGGTTGTCGGCTCGCGAGCCGATCCTCCTCGTCCTCGATAAGCCAAATGCGTAACGTCTTCATAGCGATGCCTTCCACGGCAGCGTCGCGAAGTCCCAGGATGCATCTCCACAAGCTATTTCACACGGGCCGCCTGTCAGACCGACAGGTAGCTAATTATCTCTGTCACCGCAACCGATTGTGATTGGCACAAAAGTTGCAACAGTAATTTCGGGCGATCGCTGGCGCGATCACTAGTTAAGTTTAACAAGCCGCTTGTGGTTTTCAAGCGTTAAAAGCATGGATGAACGACATATTTTCACAGAGCAGCTAGCGTGCGAAAACACTCTCAGCCGCTGGAGCGTATTGACCCCGGCAGGCTGTCGGTGCATCGTCGCGGGCTGCAAAGCTCCCCACACTTTGACCGCGCTTCGTTCTGTGGAGTTCCCTTAATTATGCACACAGGCGCAGATTTTTCAAAAGTGTACACTTGGCAACTGCTCACGTGGCTTTTGGAGATAACCGGTGCGCGTCTGGGAGCAATCGTGCGCGCCATAGAGCCTGGCGTATTCGAAGTAGAAGCCGCTCGCGACAACGCCTTGAGGCGCTGGCTGTCCGAGTCTTTGCCACGTGTACAACGCACAGGAACGCCGGTATGGGGCCTGGCGCTGCCTGTTAGCGCAACGATCTTTAGTGACCTCTCTTTTATCGCCGGGCCGAGCGGTCGTCCTTTGGGCAACGGATTGTGTGCTCCGATCATGAAGGAGGGCAACCAGCTTTGGGGCTACGTATTGCTTTTCGACAAAGACAACCAGTTCACTCCCGCCGATCTCGGCTTAGCTGAGGCGATAGCGCGACTGGTGAGCACTGCATGGCACCGAGAAGAGAGGGCCCAAGCGACTGCGCCAGTGCTCCAGGCCATGGAATTGATCGCCACGGAGTTTCGACTTTGTGCACTGGCAACCGATACTGGGGGGCGCATCGTTTGGGTTTCGCCCGAGTTGCTGCAACAACTAGGTTTCACAGGTCAAGAACTCACGGGTGCTTTGCCCCCCTATCCGTTTTGGCCTTCGGTTTTCGATGTGCTGCCTCATTTGGGCCAGACAACACCAGAGGCAGGCGAAACAAGCACCGTACCGTTACGCCGGCGGGACGGAACAGTGTGGCGGGCCAAGTTACGAACATGGCACAGGGAACAAGAAGGGCAGGGGTTTACAGTCGCGTTGTTCCAACCCGCACTGGAGCAACCGCCGCCGGCGACAACGACCCTCCTTGCGCTGCGCCCGTGGATTGAAAGGCTCTTGGCGGGTAGCCAGATTCCGGCAGCATTGGTGTCGAGCAATGGGTCTTTAGTGTGGGCCAACGACGTCTTTGTGCAAGCTGCAGGCTGGGTGCAGCCTCGAGCGCTTGCATTGTTGCAAAGTCTGACGCTCGAAGCTCAAGCGCGTCTTTTGGCTTTTCTACGCCAGGGTCCCGATGCCGGTCCTGTCGGTGTGTTACAGCTGGCGCAAACGGCAGGAAAAGATGGTCAAACGCGCCCGTGGACTTTCTTGTGTGTGCCACTACCCGATGGCGCTTTACTATTGTCGGCCGACGAGGCTCCTGCGCTTGTAGGCAGGCTCGAAGTGCAGGCTTACCAACCCGCTGAGGACTGGGCGCCGTGTTTCTGCTTCGACGCCCACGGTCGTATCACTTCGTGGGACGAGCGCTGGCGAAAACATGTCGGTCTAGAACCCGAAGACCTGAACCGGAGTAGCGTGATGACGCTATTGGATTGGGTATTGTCGCGACAGAACGAGCGCGAGTTAGTCGCGGACCATATGCAGTTGCTGGCGCAAACGCCCCGGCGGTTCGTGGTACATCTGGGCGAGCCGGATGGCACAGAAACAGCAGTCTATTGGCTGATCGTGCCGCAAGAGCACCCTGAAAGTGGCCGCGGGGGGTTAGTGCTGTGGCGACCGTATCGTCCGCCGACACCTTTGGCCGTGGATTTTTACCGGCGCCTAGCATACGGGCTGACGGTGCTTCTCAATCACTATCTATCGGTGCCGGTAGGGCTGGCCGAGCGTGCGCTGGATCGAGGCGATTTGCCACCGGAATTGTCGGCCAGTTTTCAGGCCATCCTCGAAGCCTGTCAGCGACCGGTGGCGCTTATCAGCGCTCTCCAAGATTTGGGCACCCGCGGGCCGGCCAAGCTGCAGACTTTCTCGCTCGGTGCGCTTGTGCGCGAACTGGTGGAAGAAAGGCAACGGGAGGCACCGTTTGCCTACACGACGAGTGTGGATGCGCCTGCAACAGGGGATCAGGTCGTAGCAGACCGTCGCGCGATAACGGTCGTCCTCAAACATCTGCTCGCCAATGCCGAACATGCTATCAGCGAAACACCGACGAAACTGATCCACGTCCGCGTCTGGCCGGACGACGGCCAGGTATGGCTGGAAGTCCACGATACCGGAGAAGGTATCAGCGAATCCGATTTGCAATCGGTGTTTTTACCTTTTTGGTCCACCAAAGGTCCCTTTGCGCGCGACTCGCATCATGCGGCGTTCGACGCCGTCGGCTTGGGTCTGACCGTTGCACAGCATTTGTTGCGGCTCCACGGGGCAGAAGTGGAACTGGAAAGCAAGCCCTTGGGGGGCACCACGGTGCGCTTTGCTTTGCGCAAGGCCCCGTTGCGCGCAGCCGTGGCACCCTCCTCGAGCAGCCAAGCGGTCAGTCCGATGAGCAGCGGCGCAGAGTCTTAGTCGAGACTCGCCAGTGTCTTTTCCAGTTTCTGCTGCTGCTGGTTCTGTAGCCGTGCCGGCAGCCTGATGTACTTGGACGAGTCTACTATGTCGCCTCTGCGCAGGTAAAAGCGGACAAATTCTCGCACCTCCGGGCGCCTCAGCGAATCCAGACGGACATAGATGAACAAAGGACGCCCCAGGGGACGATATTTCCCGGACAGGACATTTTCTGGGGTGGGCAGTACATACTCTTCTCCCGCTCTGGGCGCAATGGCCACGACTTGCAGCTTGTCGCGATTTTCCTCGTAGTAGGCCACGCCGAAATACCCGAGTGCATATTTATTGCCGGCTACGCCACGCACTGTATTGTTGTCGTCCTCGGAAGCTTGATAGTCGGAGCGGCTGACTTTTTCCTTGCCGCAGATCACTTCGGTGAAGTAATCGAAGGTGCCGGAATCGGGTCCGGCGCCAAAAAGGACGATCGGTTGGTTCGGCCACGTTGGATCCACATCGCTCCACTTTTTGGCAGCGGTTTCTGGGTGCCAGATTTTCCGCAATTGCTCCACGGTCATCTTGCGGGCCCAGGTGTTTTCCGGGTGAATCACTACCGCCAGTCCGTCGAAAGCCACCTGCAATTCCAGGTAGCGGATGCCGTTTTTCTTGCAGGCTTCTATTTCTGGCGGCCGGATGGGCCGAGAGGCGTCCTGAATGTCGGTTTCGCCGTTGGCGAATTTCTTGAATCCCCCTCCCGTCCCTGAGATACCCACGGTGATGTTGACCTTGGGATGGAGCTGTTTAAAGCGGGTAGCCATGGCTTCGGAAATCAAATAAACGGTACTCGAACCGTCTATTCGAATTTCTCCAGTAAGTTCCTGGGCTACCGAGCTACTTACAGCCACCGTCCAAGTTCCAATTGCGGCCACAACAGTCAACAAGTTAGTGCTCCGGGTCACGGATAGCTCCTTTCTGTGCTGGTCCGAGGACTGTGGCGCGCCGCCCTTGCGCGGGCAGCAAGTCCTTTTGGACCTGTGAAAAGCCTACCTTGAGTGGATGTCCACACCCTCCGTTCCTGTTTTGGCCCGACGTCGTAGCGACTGCCGCCGGCGCGGTCGCACGACCTTGGCGCGCGCGAAGTCATTGAAATCACCCTGGCAAGAAAAGTCAAAAGAAGATTGCGAGAAGTTTTATTGAAGCCGATTCGACGCCGAGCTGGTGGCAGGGCCGGCGCCGCGCGAGAATTCCTGTTCCTGAGTGCAAACCAAAGCTCGCCTCCTAAAAATGGCAAGGTCAATACTCTAATAATTGACTAAACAGACAACGGATCTCGGTAGAGCGGCACAAGTCCCCTGACGGCGTGGTCCTGTTGACGCAAAGGAGAGGCCCAGTTTTAAGCTGGTGCGGGGAGCCGGCAATGAACACGTCTGTCTTCCTTTTGGGTGCGCTTTTGGGCGGATCGGTGACGGGACTCTTTTTTTGGTTGCGCTGGCGCACGTGGCAACACGCCTCGAGTGAACTGGCCAGCCGCGTGTGCGTCGCTGTCGAAAACGTCCCTGGCAAGCCGAAAACAGCGCAGTCCATCGAGGAGAGCTTACGGGTGGTAAGCATGGGGCTGACTAGCTTACAGGCAGCGGAACAGAGGATCCGGCAGGAAAACGCGCTCTTGTTCGAGTGCCTAGAGCGACTGCCTGTGGGCGTCGTTTTGCTCGATCAGGAGTGGAAAATGCATTATTGCAACCCATCGGCTGCCGGAACATTGGGTATCACCCCGAATGCCGATAGCGGGCCGTGGGAGCTTTTGCGGCAGCCGGAAGTCCGACAGGCTTTTGCGCACCTAGACGACAGCTCGTCGTGCGAACTGGAAATGCGCACCAAGGCATTTGCCGCCGGCCCGATTCGCGTGCACGGGTGGAAACTGAGCCAGGATCCTTACCGGGTTTTGGTGGTCTTGGAAGACGTCAGTCGTCTGCGTCAGCTGGAGAGCATGCGTCAGGATTTTGTGGCCAATGTATCGCACGAATTGAAGACGCCCCTGACTGCCATCCGAGCCGCTGCCGAAACGCTACTGGAGATGCCAGCTGGGGAACAAGACGCCAAGCAGCAATTTCTGCAGCTGATTTTGTCCCATACGCAGCGTCTGGAAAACCTCGTGCGCGATTTGCTGACACTGGGCCGGATCGAGGCTGGTCGGCATCTGGTGCGGCGCGTGCCGTTACTTTTGCAGGATGCTGCACGCAATGCGCTCCAGCGGCACGACTTGCGCGCTCGCGATCTGTCGCTTACACTGATCGCAGACCTTCCCGAGCAGCCCATCACTGTCCTGGCCGATGAGGAAGCTGTGGCACAAATCCTCGACAATCTTGTGGACAACGCACTGAAGTACACTCCGCCGGGCGGCACAGTGTGGGTGCGTTGTCGCGCCGATGATCTGTGGGGCATCCTGGAAGTCGCGGACACCGGCATTGGAATAGCGCAAAAGGATTTGCCGCGCATTTTCGAGCGGTTTTACCGAGTTGACAAGGCCCGCAGCCGCGAGTTGGGCGGCACCGGCCTGGGTTTGGCCATTGTCAAACATTGGGTCCAGACCCTGGAAGGGAATATTTCCGTCCGAAGCGAGGTCAACCGAGGAAGCACCTTTACGGTGCGTCTGCCACTGTACAAGGACACTACGGAGGACCGTGCCGCACGCGCTGGGGAGGCGCCTTCTTCATAAATTCACCAAAACTTCATCTCGGACTGCTGGACAAATCCTTATACTGACACCGGCGGGACGGAGACGAAGACGTCCACCGAAATGCGCTGGGCGAGCGTCGAAACGACAGCGAGCGGTCACAGCGCATATTTTCGCCTGCGGGAGGAATGGGCAGTGAGTGTCGGTTTTTCGCGACTCCTGGCTGAACGGCAAGCGCAGGGGAGGCAGAGCAGTCTGACGGCACAAAATCACGTGAAGATCGCTGTGCGGCAGTTTTCTCTCTGGTACAACGACAAACAGGCGCTTTTCGACATCAGCATGCACATACCTGAGCGGGCAGTGACGGCGATCATCGGTCCCTCGGGATGCGGCAAGTCGAGCTTTTTGCGAGCGCTCAATCGTATGAACGAGTTGATCGAGGGCACGCGCCACAGCGGCGAGATTTTTCTCGATGGCGAAGAGATCCACCAGCGCCGGGTAGATGTGGTCGCTCTGCGGCGGCGCGTGGGCATGGTTTTCCAGAAGTCCAATCCTTTTCCTAAGAGTATCTTCGAGAACGTCGCTTATGGGCCGCGGATTTCTGGCATCAGCCGACGCACGCAACTTATGGACATCGTCGAGCGCTGCCTGCGACGGGCCGCGTTGTGGGAAGAGGTCAAGGATCGCTTGTGGGACTCGGCGTTGACTTTGTCCGGAGGTCAACAGCAGCGCTTGTGTATCGCGCGCGCTCTGGCGACCGACCCCGAGGTGCTGCTCATGGACGAGCCTGCCTCGGCACTCGATCCGGCAGCCACGGCGCGTATCGAAGACCTGATCTTCGAGCTCAAGCGCAACTATACCATCGTCATCGTCACCCACAACATGCAACAGGCGGCGCGGATTTCCGATCTGACTGCCTTTTTCTTTCAAGGTCGGCTCGTCGAAATGGGCCAGACCGATACGCTGTTTACGCGTCCCCGACTCAAAGAGACCGAAGATTACATCACCGGACGATTCGGGTAGCGTGCTATGACCATCCATTTTCGTCGCGATTTGGAGCACCTGCAGCAACGCATACTGGGCCAAGCGGGACAAGTGGAGCAAACCGTGGACCGCGCCATCCGGGCTTTGACGGAGCGCGATTCCCAATTGGCCCTCCAGGTGATGGAAGGCGACAACACCATTGACCAGGAAGAAAACGAGGTCGAAGAAGAATGCTTGAAAATCCTGGCGTTGCATCAGCCGGTGGCCGTGGACCTGCGGCGCATCGCGGCCATCTTGAAGATCAATACGGACCTCGAGCGCATGGCAGATCTGGCGGTCAACATCGCCGAGCGAGCCCATGCCTTTGCGCAAGGGCAGCCGATGGCCATCCCCAGCCGGCTTCAGGAAATGACCGATTTGACCAACATCATGGTCCGCGACAGTTTGGATGCCTTCGTGCGCATGGATGCGGCGCTGGCACGCCGAGTTTGCCGCTTGGACGAACAAGTGGATGCCTGCAACAGGGACATTATTCGCGAGCTGATCGGTGTCATGAAGACGCGGCCCGACCTTATCGAGCAGGCGCTCAATTTGTTTTCCGCCTCGCGGCACCTCGAACGCATTGCCGACCACGCCACCAACATCGCCGAAGACGTGGTCTATTTGGTGGAGGGAGAAATCATACGCCATCATCCGGAAGCGCTCCAGCCACGCGCCGACAATGGCAAGCCTGGCTCGCCTGAGCGCTGACCGCGGTGGCAGTGTCGCTAGATGGACCGTGTGCCCGCCAGGGAGCGATGTCGCTCATCGGACGGAGACAACTTGCGGATCGAAATCCTTCGGCTCGCGCAAGAATATCCGTGCGAATATGCGCGAGGCATAGCGATCTCCAGGGCGCTTTATGAGTGTTTCGTCTGCAAGACCCGCCGCCAGGATCTTGATCATCGAAGACGAAAAAGGCCTGGTCGAGGTCCTCCGCTACAATTTGCAGCGAGAAGGGTACGAAGTGGACAGTGCTTACGACGGGTTGACGGGGCTGACCAAGGCTGCGGCCAGTGTGCCGGATCTCGTCATCCTGGACGTGATGTTGCCGGGTCTGGACGGACAAGAAATTTGTCGGCAGCTCCGGCAGCGTCGCGAGACGGCGTCTGTGGCCATCCTCATGCTGACAGCACGCGCCGAGGAAAGCGATCAACTGGTCGGCTTTGCCTGCGGCGCCGACGACTATGTGACCAAACCTTTCAGCGTCAAAGTGCTCTTACAGCGGGTCAAGGCCCTGTTGCGTCGTCCGCGCGTGCAGGGCGACGAGATTCTGGAAGCAGGCGATCTGCGTCTCGATCGGCGCAGCCGTCGGGTTACCCTGCGAGACAGTGTTTTGGCCCTCACTCCCAGCGAATTCCGTTTGCTCGAAACTTTGCTGCGGCAAAAGGGGCGGGCCTTCACTCGTCAAGAACTGATCGCCGCCGCTCTAGGTGATGTCATCGTCCTGGAAAGAACTATAGACGTGCACATCAAATCGCTGCGCAAAAAACTCGGAACCTACGGCGAATATATCGAGACTGTGCGCGGAGTGGGGTACCGCTTCCGCGAGACATGACTGCTTCGCGGAAACTCCCGGCGGGAGCGCCTAAGCCTGGAGGTGCACCGATGAGCCCCGGAGAATCCGGACCGCAGAATACCAAAATACGACTCGCTTCGGTGCCGTCTGCCAGACGCCTGCGTTGGCTCGAAGGCTCGATAGAGATGGCACTGTTTTGTTGCACCCTCCTGTCCGTTTGCATAACC
Organism: Gemmataceae bacterium; assembly: GCA_040289265.1. Classification (GTDB taxonomy): domain Bacteria; phylum Planctomycetota; class Planctomycetia; order Gemmatales; family HRBIN36; genus PSKW01. The sequence goes on along the minus strand of PSKW01000001.1, from coordinate 351,016 downwards.
ATCGGCATCGTGTTTGTCACCGCCTACTATACGTGGCAATTTTTCACAGATGAAAAAGTGGATCCGGTCTATTTTTTCACAGGGAGCGAATGGAGCGCCGGCTTTGAACATGCCCGCTACGGGATTTTGCCTCTTTTGCTAGGCACGCTCTGGATCGGTTCGATCGCGGCGGCAGTCGCTTTGCCCATCGGGGTGACGACGGCCGTGTTTTTGAGCGAATACGCATCGCCCCGGCTGCGCTCGCTCGTCAAGCCGGTGCTGGAAATCCTCGCCGGAATACCGTCGGTAGTTTACGGTTATCTAGCTTTGCAAACCGTGACGCCTGTGCTAGCACAATTCATCCCCGGGTTGCAGCAGCCCTACAACCAGCTCAGCGGCGGCATTGTGGTCGGCATCATGATCCTGCCCATGGTGGCTTCTCTGAGCGAAGACGCGTTGCGGGCTGTGCCGCGCTCGTTGCGCGACGCTTCCTATGCCCTGGGAGCCAACCGCTTCGAGACGTCGGTGCGCGTGGTGCTGCCAGCAGCTCTGTCCGGCGTGCTGGCCTCGTTCATTCTGGGGGTGTCGCGCGCTTTGGGCGAGACTATGGCCGTGAGCCTAGCCTGTGGCGACCGGCCCAAATTGAGTTTCGATCCCCGCGAAGGCATCGCCACTATGACGAGCTTTATCGTGCGCATCGCCAAAGGAGACGTGGTCCACGGCTCGACCGATCACAAAAGCCTGTTCGCCGTGGGGGCCATGCTCTTCGTCATCACATTGGCACTCAATATAGTGGCCCAGTTGATTATGCGTCGCTATCGGCAGGTGTACCAATGACAGAAAAACCGGGAGCAGCAGAAACTGCTCGAGGCGCAGACATGGCAGGCAGCAGCCGGCTCCGCTGGCGCCGGACGTTCGTGCGGGCGACAGCACTCACTGGCGCAGCTGCCGGACTGATATTTGTCTTTTCCCTCTGGATAACCGGCAGCGTGTGGAACTCTTTGGGCGATACGTGCGCTGCAAGTCTCGTGTTCTGGCCGGCGGCTGCAGCCATAACCTGGGCTGGCTTTTCACGCACGCTCAAGGCTCAGCTCTTCGTTTTGTGGGCCATCATTGCCACGAGCTTCGGCCTTTTTATGCTCGTCGTGCTCTTCGTACAAATGGGTCTCGATGCTTGGCGTTGGTTCCAGCTCACGCCGGAACTAGTCGCCGACAAAAATCGGGAACTGATGGCCCTCCAGCAAAAACTCGCCGAATTCGACCGATTTGTCCAAGGAGAAATCGCGCAGATCGAGCGTGAAGAAGCGGCCGAACTGGAACGAGCGCAATCCGAAGAAGAGCGCCGCCAAATCCGCAAAGATTACAGCGAAATCAAAGAGCAGAGACGCCGGGAACTCGTGATCAGCCGCTCCGAGCTGGAAAAGGAGGTAGGGCTGGTGCGCGAGGATGTTTCGGCGTGGGCGCTCTTCAAGCATTTCGTGACCGCCGGACCTAGCAGCGAGCCACAGGACGCCGGCATCGGACCGGCACTTTTGGGAAGCATTTATGTGGGCATCATTACCCTGTGCTTCGCGGTCCCCGTGGGTGTCGGCGCTGCCATTTATCTCGAAGAGTATCGCCGACCAGGACCGATCGCACGTGCCTTACATGCCATAATTCAAATCAATATCAACAATCTCGCAGGCATTCCATCGGTCGTGTACGGAATTCTAGGCGCCTACGTGTTCGTGGACATGATTTTCAAGCCGCTCCTAGACGGCGGGGTAGGTGCTGCCGCCCAAGCGCCCTGGTGGGCGATGCCTTTCGAAGTCTTGCTGCAGGTATTGCGGCAGCTGATGCTCGGGCTTTGTCACCTGACCGGAGAAAGTCACCCTGCAGCACGCAATCTCCTGGGCGGAGGGTTGACCTTGGGCCTTTTGACACTGCCTGTCGTTATCGTTGCCAGCCAGGAGGCCATCCGTGCGGTTCCTACTGCACTGCGGCATGCAGCCCTAGCTCTGGGTGCCACGCGCTGGCAGATGATTCGGCATCACGTCCTGCCAAATGCCCTGCCAGGCATTCTCACAGGCTCGATCCTGGCTCTGTCGCGCGCACTAGGAGAAGCGGCGCCTCTCGTCCTTTTTGGCGCACTTTTGTACGTGAGCGATAGGCCGTCGCTTTTCAGCCGTTTTACGGTTATGCCCATGCAAATCTTCGGCTGGGCGGATCGGCCTGCAGACGCATGGCGCTATAACGCCGGCCTAGCCAGTCTTATCCTCGTCCTAGTCATCTTGCTCCTGAACGCCCTGGCTATTTACCTCCGGCAGCGCACGCAAAAGGGTCTCAAATGGTGAAACGGCGTATCCTTTTCGCGTGTACCGAGAATAGTTGCCGCAGCCAATTGGCCGAAGCATTCGCCCGTATGGCCGATCGGTTGGACCTCGAGATTTACAGTGCCGGGTCGAGCCCTTCTGGAGCTGTCCACCCGCGCGTGATCGCTTATCTGCTCAGCCGGGGATACGATCCATCCGGCCATCGCTCTAAATCATTGACTGAGGTGCCCCCAGGTCCCTATGACTGGGTAATTACCTTTTTGTGTGGCGAGGAATGTCCGCAAGTCCAGGCGCATCATCGAGAAGATTGGCCTATCCCGGATCCAAAAAATCTCCCCGAACCTGAGTTTTTGCAAATATGCAGCACTATCGAGCAAAAGGTGGCCCATCTTTTGTCCAAGCTTCCCAGCACGCCTTGAGCCGAAAATCGAGGGTATGCCATTGAACCGGCTACCAATGCAAAACAGCTAGGGTGTCTTTTTCGTGCGCCAGCGTGCCGATCCGCCGACCCTTACTTACAGCCCAGTCATCGGCCGGCTATTTTCGAAGGGTCCATAACGATGCCCGAGCAGGTTTGCATGGTATATTTGTCGAAACCCTTGGATTTGACACTTAATGGGCATGGCACCGAAGTCCTCTGCGTGGGCTTTTGTCGTCCCCGCAGAGGCAACGGGCAAACAATGACAGCCGGTGCACGAGGGACGGCCCGCGGGTAAATGCGATAGGTACCTTTATGGAGCGACAGGAACGTCAGAGCTGGCCTCAAGCCCCACTCGGACGACTGGCGATTATTTTCTTGCTAACCTTGGGGCTCTATTACGGGCTATGGCAAGTGATAGCTGGCATACACTTACTGTGGGGCAGCCCCGCCCAGGCCATGCCAAAAGAGCGCACCAGCGGCCTAGCAATACAGCTCGTTGCTGTTTTCTGTGCATCTCTGTTCGGCACCATTGGAGAACGTTACGGCGGGATCTATGGCTTAGCAGCAGCAGCATGGGCAAGCCTTATCTTTCCTCTGCTCGACCCATGGACAGGCACTGACTCAGGGCAGGCGGCGTTTTCTGGCTTGCTTTCCTCGATGGGCGCCGGCCTGTGCGGCGGTAGCATAGGAAGCTTGTGGGTGTTGTGTGACGAAGCCAGAGTGCAGCCGAACCAGGGCGACAAGGGCTATCCCGGCGGTTCTGTCCTGCGTGGTGCGCCAGTCAGACCGATCCGCATCCTCCTCGGCGCTGGGTTGTCGCTGGCTGGCATCTTTTGGCTGGAAGAACTACTGGACGCTCTTGTAGCCTTGTCCCAGGGTAGCTTCAATTTGTTCGATGTGACCCAGCGGCGGGTGGTGCTGGCACAGGTGACCGGGTTGAGCGTGCTGATTGGGGCCTTTTTTGCCGGCGCCGGCACTTGGCGCGGTGTGATCCAAGGCCTCTTCCATGGGGCCAGCGTGGCCCTTGTTCTTTTACTAACGCAATTGCAGGGCAAGGACCTGACCTTGTTCGAAATAAGCAATAAACCGCTGGTGATAACTCCTTCCGTTTTGATCCTCAGCGCTCTGGGAGGCTGGCTGGGCCACCACCTGTGGCCGCCTACAGTCGCCGGGCAGCACTGTGCGCGCTAATGCTAACAAGAGGCCTGGGCTGATCGCCTCTGTGTAGCTTCCTTTTAGCACGGCGTGTTGTCGCATGCGCCGCACGTTTGCAGACCTGCAATTCATCATCGGGTCTTATTCTTTGGCAGTCGGGAAGAGTGGCCTAGTCTTCTAGACCGCCTGGCGAGTAAAATGTTTGCGGTAGGTAACTGCCGGCCAACATTTGGAAGATCAGCGACAATCGTTGAATCCGAGTGACTTTTATGCACAACTATTTACCAGCCAAGATCTTAGGGGCAATATTCCCCTGGATCTGTGCAACTTCTGGTGCGGCGTCGGCTTGGCCGGGGCCCGGTAGCCAGCACGTTCGGTGAAACAAGTTAGCGGCCTGTGAACCATGGCTGACCAATGACACCCATAGCGCAAGAAAATATCCGAAATTTTTGCATCATTGCCCATATTGACCATGGCAAAAGCACGCTGGCTGACCAATTTCTACTCCGGACCGGCGCCATCAGTCCGCGCGAATACCGCGAGCAGGTCCTCGACGACATGGACTTGGAACGAGAGCGCGGCATCACCATCCAGATGCACCCGGTGACGATCTATCACACCCATCGGGGCACAAGATACGAGTTGAACCTTATAGATACGCCGGGCCATGTGGATTTCAGTTACGAAGTGTCGCGCAGTCTGGCGGCGTGTGAGGGAGCTGTTTTGCTGGTGGATGCCAGTCAGGGGGTGCAAGCTCAAACCGTCCACAATGCCTTGCAGGCGATGGACGCTCATCTGACCATCGTACCGGTACTGAACAAGATAGACCTGGCGATAGCACGCCCCGAAGAAGTGGCACTGGAAATGGAACACTCCTTGGGGATTGCCCCCGATGAGGTGCTCAAGGTGAGTGCCAAGACCGGTGCCGGAGTGGACGAGTTGTTCCAAGCCATCGTCGAGCGCATTCCCGCCCCTGCGGGGGAAAGGGACAAGCCACTGCGCGCGCTGGTGTACAATAGCCATTTCGATGCGTATCGCGGCGTGGTGCTGTATGTGCGCATCAAAGAAGGAGTGTTGCGGCGGGGGCAGCGTATTCGGCTTATGCAAGCCGAGCGCGAGTACGAAGTCACCGAAGTGGGTCAGTTTCGGCCTGCGCCCACGCCCTGTGACCAGTTGGCTGCCGGACAAGTAGGCTACCTGACCGCCCAGATCAAGAATCTGCGCGACGTGCATGTCGGCGATACGGTCACTGATGCATTGCGTCCTGCCGCCGAGCCTCTTCCGGGTTACAAAGAGCCCAAGCCGATGGTCTACAGCGGTCTATATCCCGTTGACAACAAGGACTTCGAGGCGTTGCGCGATGCCTTGGCACGCCTGAGCCTCAACGATTCCAGCTTTACTTATCAGCCCGAAACCAGTGAAGGTCTGGGATCCGGTTTCCGCTGTGGTTTTCTCGGGATGCTGCATCGAGAAATCATCCAAGAGCGCATCGAGCGCGAGAGTGGGCTGGAACTGGTACACACGGCGCCCAACGTCACCTACGAGATCGTCACGCGCAAAGGGGACGTGCTGCATGTGGAAAGCCCCCAGGAAGTACCGGATGCCGGCCAGATAGCTGAATTTCGCGAGCCGATAGTGCAAGTCAGCTTCGTCATACCGGCCGAGAATATCGGCGACATCATGAAACTTTGCACCGATCGGCGGGGCACCTATATCCGTACCGAGTACCTCAGCCCGACCCGCGTCATACTCGTTTTCGAGATGCCGCTCGCCGAAGTCATCTACGACTTGTACGACAAGCTCAAGTCCATCACGCACGGCTACGGCACCATGGATTACGAGTTTCTCGGATACCGGCCAGCCGATCTTGTGCGTTTGGACGTATTGGTGCACGGCAAGCGGGTGGATGCTCTGTCGGTGATCGTGCACCGCACCCAGGCCGAGCGGCGCGGCAGGAAATTGGTGCGCAAATTGCGCGGAGAGATCGAAAGACATCAGTTCGAGATCGCTATTCAAGCAGCTATCGGTAGCCGCGTTATCGCCCGCGAGACGATCGCCCCATTGCGCAAGAATGTCACTGCCAAGTGCTACGGGGGCGACATCACACGCAAACGCAAACTTTGGGCACGCCAGGCCGAAGGCAAGAAACGGCTCAAACAGGTGGGACAGGTGGAAATTCCTCAAGAAGCCTTCTTGGCAGTCCTGGAGGTAGATGAGTAAAATACAAGTTCCACTGCACGGAGGATGAAGTGTGCCCAGGGGACTCCCCACGTATTAGAGCTTGCCGTGCTAACAACACCGGGTCAACCACCAGCGCTAGCCAACGATCGAGACACTTCGCAGTCGAGCACTGTCCAGACGTCTACCCCGGCTGAGCCACGCCTGCCGACGCAACGTCGGCTATCGCTACGCCCCATTGTGGAATTCCTCGTAACCCTGTTCGTCGCCGTGTTGCTGTGCCGCACGTTCGTGGCAGAAGCGTACATCGTGCCTACAGGAAGCATGGCCCCTTATATCCTCGGCTTCCACAAGTGCCTGTGTTGTCCGCAGTGCCAGTTTCCATTCTCGATCGGGCGTCAGGTAGGCCTGGGCCAGAATGAAGCGCAAGCGCCCGGAAAGCCCTGGGAGTATCCGACAGCTTTTTGCCCCAATTGCGGACACGGACCTATTCCCTCAGCACACGTTCCCGAGAGTCCTGGCGACCGTTTGCTCGTCCATAAGCATCTCTTCGATTGCCGTGCCCCGCGGCGCTGGGAAACGGCAGTGTTCCAAGGACCGACTCCTGTCCGTCCTGTTTCCGGCGAACCCTTCATCAAACGCATTGTCGGCCTCCCCGGGGAAGAAGTTTTCCTTCGCGACGGCGATGTATGGATCAACGGACGCCGTGCCGCGAAAAGCTTCGTCGAGTGGCAAAAGCTACGCATATTGGTTTATGACCACGATTATCAACCCGGAGATGCTCCGCAACCGTTCCGTTTTACCGCCGCCGATCCTCGGTGGAAAAGCCGAGCTAATGGCCGCATATGGTATTTGGAGGAGTCGAACCCGGGCGAACCGACTCCGTGCCTGACGTATTCCCATCTGCAGCGCCGCGCGGCAGGCGACTGGCAGCCCAGTCCCATCACCGACCTGTACGCGTATAACGGCGATGCGACCGGTAGGAATATAGTCCACGACATAGCTTTGGAGGCCCGGCTGACTATCGCTGGCCATGGGATATTGCATCTAGCAGTCCGCCGGGGCCAAGCGGAGTATCGGCTGGAGATTCCCGTAGGTGTGTCCACAGGGCCGACCACGCTCTCACGAGCGTGTGTCGAAGCAACTGGCCGAACCGTTTGCCAAACGATCGCCCGAACAAATTGGGCAGTGCCGGAGCTGCCCCCCGATACGGTGGTCTGCTTCGGCATCGTTGACGGCAGGTTTTTGTGTTCCCTGGGCAGTTCGCTGGCGCCTGTTTTCGAGTTGCCGGTCGAAGACTTGCGGCCATCGGAGACATCCAGTGCCGACGAGCATCCTGGGCTGGGCGACAGACTGCTGGCACTGGGTGCGCGCGGTCTGCGCATCACGGCAAGAGAATTGAAAGTGTATCGCGATATCTATTACACTTCGTGCGATGTTGCAGGCGTGTTTCCGCACGGGATCGCAACCCCGGTCCGCTTAGGAGCAGATGAGTACTACGTACTGGGAGACAACAGCCCAGGGTCCTACGACAGCAGGCGTTGGGAAAGCGGGCCGGGAGTACCTCGGGCTAACTTAGTCGGGAAACCCTTTTTGCTCCACTTGCCCAGCCGGGCTCAGGAGTACCATATTCTGGGCAAAAAACATATGCTGGCCTTGCCAGACCTGTCCCGGATGAAGATTTTACAGTAAAGTGCTTGGCTATCGTTGCTCGCATGGGATGGGCAAAGCCACCAGGGCCGAGGATGGCGCGGGAACACCGCCGGTACTTGTAGCAGAAGGAAACGACACGAGCAGGAGCTGACGATGCCGGACGCCCCAGTGCAAAGCAACCGAGACAAGGTGGCCGACAAAGCCGGAGCCGCTGCGCGGCAGCCTACGTCACCGATACACGAATTGCTCGACACCGTGGTATACGTCGCCGTACTGGTCATCATCCTCAAGACGTTCGTGGCCGAAGCCTACGACATTCCGACAGGCTCTATGGCTACGTCGCTGCTCGGCTTGCACCGGGAAGTCACTTGCGAGAAGTGCGGCTATGGCATTTTAGTCAACTACCGGGAAAGCGAAGAGTGGCGTGGAACGTCCGGGCGTCTAGCCGTTTGCCCCAATTGCCGGCACACGCAGCCGGTGCCACCTCGCGTCTACGGAGGGGACAAGGTGCTGGTCGCCAAGACGCACTACGCGCTGACCGAACCCGCTCGTATGGATGTCATCGTCTTTATGTTCCCGCAGGAGCCTACCGATCCGGATTATCGGCCCAAGAACTATATCAAGAGGCTCTGGGGACTACCTGGAGAAAAGTTGAGCATCTGGTACGGCGACCTGTACCTACGTACCGGCGGCGGCGGCGGAGATGAGCGGCGCGAAATCATCCGCAAGCCTGCGGCCAAGATGCTGGAGATGCGTCGGATCGTCTACGACGATGATTATCGGCCCCGTGACTTGGCGGATGTGCCGCGCTGGCTCGACGAAGGGCCAGGGCAGGGGTGGCAGCCGAGCCCGGACGGAAAAGGCTACCAGGTGCGTGCCAACGAGCAGCCGCGCTGGCTGCGCTACCGCCACCTCCTGCGCGTGCCGACGGGAACGCTGCGCGAGCAGCTCGAGTCGCTGGAGCAATTGTTGCGCGCCGATCGCTTCGCCGCAGCCCACCAGCGCCAGGAAACCGAAGAACAGGCGCGTCATGTGCGCGAGCTGTTGCTCGAAGCGGAACGTATCGCCCGTCAACCCCAACTCGTTACCGATTTCCTCGACTACAACGCCGGCGACGGCGAACAAGGGTTCGTCAACTGGGTCAGCGATCTCATGGTCGAGTGCGAAGTGGAGGTATCGCGGCTCGATGGGGAGTTCTATCTAGAACTGGTCTCGGGTGCCGATCGGCACCAGGTGCGTTTCGACCTGCGCACCGGTCGTTGTCGGGTGCAATCGTGGCGCCACAATCACGTGCTCACCCAAAGCCCCGAAGCCGCAACGGGGATTTCCAGCATCGGACGCCATCGAGTGCGTTTTGCCAATTTCGATGCGCGGTTGACCGTGTGGGTGGATCGGCGGTTGCCTTTTGGCGACGGCTGGGACTACGCTCCGCCGAGCGAGCAAGATCGGGGGCCGTGTGTGGCCGACTTGCGGCCTGTTGCCATCGGCGCGCGCAATACCGAAGTGACCGTGCGCCACGTGCAAGTCTGGCGCGACATTTATTATACTCGGACCCCCTATCCACCCGAAATGTTCGACGGCCGCACACCGCCAGTGGATTTGGCACGCCTGCTCAGTTTGAGTGAAGAAGAACTGCGCGCACTCAAGAACGATCCTTTGGCCAAGCCGGAGAAATGGGAGCGCTGTCGCGGACTGCAGCCCATGGATTACGAAGTAGGCCCGGACCAGTATTTCGCCCTGGGCGACAACTCTCCCCTGAGTCGTGACAGTCGTGACTGGGGCCTCGTGCCACGCCATTTGCTTTTGGGCAAGGCCGCCGTCGTCTATTGGCCGCTGGACCGCTGGAAGCGTATTCGTTAAAGGAGTCCACGGGAACGACGATCCGGCAGCCTTTTTGGCAGTCTGTTCGGATAGTGCGGCGCCATCCAGATGTATCGCCCGACGCACGAGGGACATACATTGGAGCAGCCTTGCTGCGAGGTAGAAATCCGCGTTCGTTACGCAGAAACCGATCGTATGGGTTATCTGCACCATGCGCAATATCTGATTTATTTCGAGCAGGCACGTACGGAGCTTTTGCGCAGGCAAGGTCTATCCTATCGCGATATCGAGGATCGTGGCTTCTTTTTGGTGGTGGTTCGGGCCGAGTGCCGGTATCGCAAGCCGGCACACTACGACGACCTGCTGCGCGTGCGCGCATCCCTGCTGCGCTGTACGCCGGTACGCATCGAACACCGCTACGAAGTGTACCGCGACCGGGAGCTTTTGGCCGAGGGACACACCACCCTGGCCTGTGTTGACCGGCAGGGGCGCTTGCAGGCACTGCCCGAGGAATTGCTCCAGACGAGGTGATTCGGCTGTGCCGATCGTCGCCTCCTGGGCCAGTTTTGGGGCGCACGGCCATGCTCAGACGTTTGATCATTCGTTGGCTCTTGCCGCTAGTCTTGGTGATGCCGATTCTGTTGCTCGGCCCTTTGGTCGTCAGCTTTATCCCCGAACGGGCCATCGCTGTGTACGTGGACAATCTACCTGTGTCGCGGCTCGACTGGCTGATCCTGTCTGTGGGTGTGCCGATTTACCTGACCCAAATCGTCCTGGCATGGCGGGCGCTCGAGTGGCAGGGCCAGGATTTCAATCATCGCCCCGATGCGTGGCTACTGCGCTGCTATCAGACGGCCGAGTGGTTTCCCCTGCTGGGGCTGCTAGGCACCGTGACCGCAATATTGCAAACCTTCTCCACAGTGGGTGCCCAGGAAAACGTCCCCACCCGCGAAATCATTCGACTCTACGCGCCTGCACTCACCACCACAGGCAGCGGTCTGGCTATGACGTTCCTCAATCTCGTCCCCAACTGGGTCGTGGCGATGGGCCGCAATCTCATCCAGCGTCTGGCGCTGGAGGGAGGCAGGTCTCATGAAGACTAATCCTCGGGTCGAAAGCGGAGCTGCCCGTTTTCTCGTCCCCTTGGCAGATGTGATGGTGCTCCTTTTTTCGTTGTTTTTGTTGATGCCGCACATGGGACCCGATCGCGGACTCCACAGCGGAGATCGAGATACTTTTCAGTCCGAGTGGGGACCTGAAGATTGGCAGCGGCTACGCTGGGAATGGCAGGGGTTGCGCTATCGCGATCGGCTGCAGGCCGGGCAAAAATACCTGTTCCTCGGTCTCAGCATAGACGCCACGACAGGTACATTGCTCGTCTACGAAGGACAAAAGGCCATCGAGATCAACGAGGAGCTGCTGCGACGCTATCAGGAGGCAGCCAGTCAGGCGGGCCGCCCGCTGTTATGTGTTTTGCACGTACCGCGACCTGGACCGCACGGGGAAATCTCGGTCCGTCCGCTGGTGGAGGACGAAAGACGCTATCGAGCGCTGTTCAACAAGCTGGGGATAGACTATGTCATTGACTATCCCTGGACGCCGAGCGATGCTCTTCCCGATGCAGCCGATTCCAGGCAGCATCGCTAAAGGAGGCCAGACGTGAGCGTACCATATGGGTGCAAAAAATTTGGCCGAAAAAAGATCGAATGCAGCCGACCTCGCGCCCGCATAAACCCAGCGGGTCTTGTGGTCCTAGTTGTGCTCCTATTGGGCGTTCTTTGGTGGCCGGGATTGTTCCAGTTCGGTAAAGGCGGGAAAGGACAAGACGGCTTTCGCGCGACGGACGGGCAGCAGACTTCGGTCCCAGTGCAGACGGCTCCAGACCGAACCCCAGAACAGCAGCCGCCTGATCCGCCGACTTCGGGTACGGTAGCGATCGTCGTGCACGTTTACCTCCTGGGCGACCGAACTTTGCCGCCTTACAGACCGATCAACCGATTCTTCGCTCTGCAGACCGGTGAAGGAGCCGAATGCTATACTGCGGATGAAATTCTGGGCGCGTTGCAAAAAAAGGCGGCATCCGGACAGAGGGTGCAAGTCAAACTGATTTACGGGCTTGCGAGCACTTCTCCACGCAATCCCGAAGTGCAGCGTCTCATCCAGGAGATCAGCAGCCACCGTTGGGAATACTCACTGGTCGAAGACAATACTCTGCTTGGCCCCAAGGATAGACCGTAACCGAGGACGTCCGTGTGGCTGGAATTGCAACCATTGGCGTAACGTTCCTGCAAGGGGCAGTGGAGTCGGTACCTACTTTGCGCCCAATGCTCGCCGCCGTTTTCCAGAAATCAGCGGCGCGACCCGAATATATCCCGCCTGAACGAATCTTGTCGCACATCGCAAGCCTAGATGGCTTGGTTTTGTGCCCGGGGCTGAAGTGCTCCAAGCCGAGTGCAGCGGAAGAACCTGCGCGCACGATCCAGCCGCTGTTGCACGACCTCAGACAAAGGCGCGGCGAATCGTGTTTGCCAGCCGGCATGCCCGTCGCCGTACTTTTGATCGTGGACCATCCTGCTCCGTGTGACTCTGAACTCCCCGCTCAGGGAACGCATCCAACGCGGGCTACGCCCGTAGATCTGCACGCTCCACAGCGCCCTGGCATGGGCGCCCTGGACATAAAAGTTTTTTCCCTAAATTCTGCGGATATTGGGCTAGAATCTGCATTGTCCCAAATGGCGCTCTGGGTGACGACGCACGCCTACAGTTATCGTGAGCGCAGAAAAAAACAGGCGTGGCTGATGCTGGCCTACTTGTCGTTGTGCCTGCTCGTCCTCGTCGTGCAAGGATTGCTGTTGGCGTGGCACTGGCCGTCCTTGGTGCGTACCGTCCAGGCGAAGCAGCAAAGACAGCGGCTGCAAGAACTGCTCCTTCAAGGAGAAAAACTGTTATCCTTCGCAGGATACTATGATGCTGCTCACGAACGCGTAGACTGGGGCAACTGGTCGGCTGGTGCCCGTCTTTGGATTTCGCAATCCAAGGCGGACAGTCAAAGAGCGTCTGTCGAGCCCGAAGAACTCGCGGCATCGTTCGAAAAAACCCGCCAAGACCTCGGGCAAGCGCTTTTGCTAGCCCAAGTGCTGGGTCTGGACCGGCAAGACCGCGCGCCGTTGCGCATACCAGCGGATTTTCAAGCCGACCAGGCCGCCGATCGGTTGCGAGCATACGTTCCTTATCGCGTCATGTGCGAAGAACAATACTGGCCCAAACAAGTGCCGTACGGCGTAGTGGCGCAGTGGCAAATGGCTGCTTTGGACCATTTGCAGCGAGCCCTGGAGCCCGCCCGACGCCGATTGCAGGACGGCATAGAAAAATGGCTCCAAAAAAACAAAGACGGTACCCTGCGCGGCGCCTGGAGGGAAGCTGCCAGCTCCTTAGCCAGCGATCCCGGTTGGCAATCTTGGCGTGAATTGTGCCGTACATTGGCTCGATTGGCTCGCTCTAGCGAACTCGATCCTGTTTCCAGTCTGATGGACTTTCTCGACGTTCCCGAACACCGTTTGGAGATCCAGCAGGTGACTTTACACTGGTATAGCAGGGAGCGTGGCGTTACAGTACCCGCCTTGAGGCCCCAAGGCCCTTTGGAAGTGCGTGTGACCTCCAAAACGGCCGCGGACCAGGTGTTGGAGCTTGTGCCGCAGGAGGCGCAGGACGGCCGCCGATGCATCGTTTTTTCGAGCCACAAACCGAGCGTACTCACAATCGCTGCGGACGCACGCATGACAGCCCGGGTGCTGTTGCTCGACGAAGGCAATCGTTCCTGGGTCCTAGAGTGGCGCCCAGAAGATTATGGGGCGCACCTATTGCCCTGCACGTGTCTGGCACTACCGCCCAGCGTGCGTATCGCAGCGGACAATTCACCCGATCCTCATATAACAAGTGCCATAGAGTTCACTCTGGAATTGCCACGCCCGTTGAGGATCCCTTTGCTCATGGTACCTTCTTGGCGCTGAGCGACATGCGCATCCGGCTCGGGGCGACGACTCGGTTCGGACCGATCTCTCCATGATTCCGCCCCAGCGTGTATCGCAGTCGTGGAGGAAAAAGCCGAGTGCAGTGCCAAACTCGCCGCCGGCAGTGTACGGTGGAATACAGGAGAAGCGGATGTCTGCAGAGCCTACGGCACGCAGGAGGATTCCGGTCAAGCTCCATCGTCCGGTGACTGTATTGATCGCCCGAGAGGAGTGGATCGCGCGCGAAATCGAGAGCAACAAGAATCTGTCCGGGCTGCTGGGAGCGGTCGTGGCGCCTTGTGTTTTTGCTGTACGACCTCAGTACAAAGGACGTTTGCTGGACCAGCTCCGCAGGTTGGGCTATGCTCCGCAAGTCCGGACGCGGTGATGTGGGCCCCCGATCGGTTTCGCTGAAAATGCCTAGGTTGATCGGTGAGGTCGTAGTCGTTTATGCCCAAAAATCACAGGACAAAAACTACTACTGCGCAGACGGGCACACCCGGTACGACAGCCGAGAGTGAAAAAGAAGTCGCGCGTTCCAAACCGTCGGCCGCCGATGATCCAGTAGTGGCAGTGCCTGGCGCACAGTCGGCTGACCCATCTACTCCTGCGTTGGTAGAGTCGGCGCTGGCGGTGGCATTTCCACGTCTGCATGGCGATACCCAATTGCTTTTGTGGATGGCTCACTTGGCTCCCGATTGCCCTCTCGAAGTGGATTTGGTGATGGCCGTTGCCCAGACCGTCAAAAAGCTCCTAGGCGGCTCGCTGTGGAACGGCCGGCGAGTGAACAAGGAACTCGCCGAGCTAGGTTGGGACCCGACACATGCCTCCCGAACGATCCTGCTGCCGAGAGGCGTGTCCTTCCCGCTGCCCCAAATCGCCAAGATCGGCAGCGGCTCTGTCTCTTCCCGTCAGGACTGGCATGGTATGGGTACGCGGGTGTGGATGGCAGCTCTGGCGCTGTGGCAGTATCTCCATGCCAATCCAGTTACCTTGACGCAAAAGGGACTGTTGCATCGCAAAGATTTGGACCGGTTGCGACGCGCACCCGTGTTGGCCGATGCGCTTGCTTCTACCCCTTCCGACAAAAGGTACGCGGGCGGTGTAGACATAAGTCACCTGCTCACGCTTGCGGAAGCTCTGGGACTGATATGCAGCGACGTCGAACGCAAACAGCTGCAACCGCTGCCCGTCGAAAGCTGGCAATGGCCGCCGAGCCGTGCGACACTCGCACGCTTGTGGCTAGCCTGGAGTGCCTCGCCTTGGCTTGCGGCATCGCCTGATTTGCCGCTGACGGTGCGTGACCTGCAATGCCCAGAGCCGGTCGCCGTTTGGTTGCTCATTCTGGGTCTGCTCTTGTTGCACCCCGACCGCATGCTAACGCCCCAGGAGATTGACACAGCCACGCTGGCACTCGACGAGAAGTTGACCTTGGCCAGCAACCTGAAGGAGCAGGCTAACGGCCTCCTGGAACGATTTTTGTACCCCCTAGGTCTTGTCGAGATAGCCGAGGACCGAGAGGGAGTGCAAGCAGTCCGCCCTCATCCGTGGTTCGGCCAGCTGTACGGAGCCACACCGACTGCCGCTACGAGCGATGTGTTCGTGCAGCCGAACATGGAGATTGTGCTGACAGGCGGGTTCGGGGCCTTGTCGGCTGCCTCGATCATCGGAGTTTATGCCGACTTACTCAGCGCCGAACCAGCTTGCATTTTTCGCGTGACCGAGGAAACTGTAGCACGCGCCTCGAGCTTAACCTGGGATGGCGAGCGGATTTTGCAAACCCTACACCAGTATTGCAGCCAGGTTCCCGAAATAGTTGCGCAGAACATCCATACCTGGACTGCTCGTGCTGGGCAGGTCGTGGTTTATCCCGATGCAGTCATCTTGGAGTTTGCCGATACTCAAGACCGGGAACAAGCCCGCCAGTTGGGTTTGGCCGGCATACCTCTAGGCGATCGGTACTGGCTCGTTCCCGGGGAAGCACAGCTCGACTTTGCCCATTTTCGGCTGGATGCGTCCTATCGCTACGACGTAGAAAGCCCGCCGAGTAAGCTGCACATGGCCCCAGACGGTCAAACTGTGCTGGTTCCGAAAAGCCGTCTGGATCTGTTCGTGACCCATGAACTGCAAAGGCTGACGGAACCGGCTGGCGCGACACAAGACGGCGTTTTTGCTTTTCGCGTCACCCACTCGTCTTTGCGCAAGGCCAGGGCCATGGGCTTGCGCTGGAACGACTTGCATGATTGGTTCATGCGCTACTTGGGCACTGCCCCAGGCGCTGTCATCCAACTTCTGTGGGGAAATCAGGAAGGACCGCTGGAAATCCGTCGGGCTGTCCATCTCGAGCTTCGCTCGGCGACGCTGGCCGAGGGCATACTTTCGTGGGCACAGACCAAGCCCCACATCCGCCGCCGGCTAGACGATCTCACCCTGGAAATAGACCCCGACTCGTGGTCAGAATTGGCGCGCATTCTCGGCGACTTAGGCTACCAGGTCATCGTACCGTCTTCGGACCGATGATGTTGCGAGCATTCGGAAAACGATCCCGCTGCCGGCAACACAAAAAGTGGCCGCGTCCAGGTCATGCACTTGTCGGCAGCGAAACAAAAAGCACGCCCCAAGGCGTGCGCGGCTTAGCCAGCCAATGGCGGCAGCTTGTACCTCGATGGTCACAAAGCTCAAAAGCCCCAGTAATAGGGAACGTAGGGCGAGAAATACGGCACATATCCCGTGAAGTTGTACACGTTGTAACGCCAATACGCCTGGGGGAAGCTCTGGACGTAGTTGGCGTACGGGTTGAAGGGCGAAGGCGAAATCGGTACGCCCATAAATGAGGAGGGGTACAGACCGGCAAACCAGCCATCGAAGTAGCCAAAACGCGAGGAGTAGCCACGATAGTAACCTATCGCGTAGCCGGTGGGATAAACCGCCCCGCGCCAAACCGCGCGGTAATAGCCCAGGGAAGGGGTGTAGCCGAAATACGACCCTGTGTAAGGTTGACCCGTCGGCGTGACAGGAAAGACAAACTGTGCCGACGCAGTGGAGGCCATCGTCACAGCGAGCGCGGCGGTCAAAGCCAACGTCAGTGCCATCTTCTTCATGGTTGTCTCTCCTTGTGCAATGCGCACCGTTTTCACCACACGCTTACGGAACGCCAAGCAAAGACCTGGATTCTCTTGGAGCTAATTCACCCGGTCCTGCCATAGCCTATTATAGTCCACTCTGATAGGTTAGACACGGTAGGGCCGGTAAAAGTTACGCAAAATAGCTGTCTTTTCCGGATCAACCCATCCCGCGTCCAGAGGCATACTGAGGCGGAGGCACTGATGGGACAGCGCCAAAGGAACGCTTCTTTGCCTCTCAAGGCACACGGATCTGGAAAGCCACTACCCTTTCGTGTTAGGCTAATAAGTGGAACAGGAGAGCCAGGCATGAGCGCTGTACAAGCAGCCACGGTACAAGTGCCCGCGCTGCCGGACACACAGTCGGATCGGCGACGAGACGTAGACGCCAAACACCAGTGGGTGGCGCAATTCTTGCAGGAGCGAGGCTGCGAAGGTTTGCTCGTCCTCGATCCTCACAACTTTGCCTGGCTCAGCAGCGGTGCCTGGGTACGCAGCGTTCTCGATCCGGAAGATATGCCTGCCCTGCTGTATACAGCCAATCAACGGTACCTGGTGTGCAGCAATGTCGAGTCGCAGCGCATGTTCGACGAAGAAATAAACGGCCTGGGGTACATGCTCAAGGAATGGCCCTGGCACTGGCGGCGTGCGCAACTAGTGTCGGACCTGTGCTACGGCCGTGCCATGCTCAGCGACGTACCCTGTGGCCAGACACAATGCGTCGGCGATGTTTTGGCAGTGCGCCGGCGCGCCATGAGCGCATACGAACAAGCCTGCTACCAGGCACTGGGCGAGATCTTGACCCAGGCCGTGGAGACGACCTGCCGCGAGGCCCAACCAGGAGAAACCGAGCGAGACCTGGCTGCACGCGTCGCCGAAAAACTCATTCGTCGCGGTGCCATGCCGATCGCCCTGTCGGTAGCTGGCGACGGCCGCTCACGGCACTATCGTTTGCATGGATACACATCGGCACGCATACAGCAGTGGGCGGTCGTGGTCGCTACGGCCCGCAAATACGGCTTGGTAGCCTCGGCTGGCCGAACGTTCAGCTTTGGTCCAGCACAGCCCCAGCTCGCACACGAATATTTGACAGCCTGCAAAATTGCTGCAGCATACTTGGCCCACACTTGGCCAGATAGTGCCGTGGCCGACATTTTCCAGGCGGTGCGGCGTGTGTATACGCTTCTGGGGCACGAATACGAGTGGGAGCTAGCTCCCCAGGGATACGTCACTGGGCGCGCCGCCGTCGAACTGACGCTGGTTCCCGACAGTCAAGAAGTATTGCGGCGCGATTGGGTAGTGGTATGGCGGCCCAGTGTGGGTGCCGCTATGTGCTGTGAAACTGCTCTGTTGGCCGAAAGCGGCCCGCGATTGCTCACGTTCTCTTCCACTTGGCCGCGTGTGGCCATCCGACTTTCCGGGCTGGAAGTCCTGCTGCCCGGGATCCTGGAGCGCACCTCATGACCCGGGAAACACCGCAAGATGTGCTCGCCCGCGGGCAACCCGTGGACAAGTTGCGCCTGCTGATCCATGCTTCGGGGCTGTCGCAGCAGGACTTCGCCAAACGCGCCGGTGTGCATCGCAACACCGTGCAAAAAATCGTGCGCGGGCAACTGTCACGCCTGCGCAATGCCACCCTAGTCCGGTGCGCTCAGGCGCTCGGCTTATCCCTCCACCAACTGATCTCTCGGCCGACCGAAGAATTGTCGTCTCTGATCCTAGCTCGAGGCACAAAAACGCTAGACTTGGCGGAACAGCCGGCTTTGCAAACATGGATCCGAGAAAATCCCGAGCGTGCCGCTAGCTTTTCGTCCGACGAGCTGGAAGAGTTGGCGTCGCATTTCGGCACTGGAGGGTCGCTCACCGCTGAGGGGGTCGAGCATTATGCACGGGTCATCGAGCGACGTCGTGCCCTGCTGTACAAGGTCAGCATCCTGGCTCAGACTGCATACCTGGACTTGCTGGAAGAACTGGTGGAGTCTCTCTACCGACGGGTGCAGGTGGAGCGCGAATCTTTCGAGACTTCCGCCGCGATGCGGACGGCGGACCAGTCACACCGGCCAACCTGAAACCGTCTCGGAAACTACCTGGCCCCCGCAGCGCTCAAAAGGCGTGCTGCCAGCCTAGCCAAAGTTGCGCGGGATCGTCCGTATTGAGCGTCTTGGCGATATCCAATCGGAAGGTGACACGCTCGATAAAGCTGAACCAGGCGGTATCCAAACGCAACCCAGTGCCGAGCGAGTGCACGACTTCGCCCTGCAAGCGGTGGTCGAAATAGCTAGCGCCGGCCTCGTAGAAAACGACAGCGTAGAGGTGCCGCAATCTGGCCACATGGTCCACGGCGTCGAAATCTAGGTCGCGCCACAGTGGCACACGCCACTCTAGGGTTGCTACCCACACGGCGCTTCCCTGACGGCGCGCCGGGTCCAAGGCGCGCAGACGTCGGGAACCGCCCAGTCGGAAATGCTCGCCATGGGCTGGATCGCCCAAGCCGGCATAGACACGCGCCGCCAAGCGGGTTGCGCTCAGCGGACCCAGTCCATCGGGAACACCGCGGACCAGTGCGACTTCTCCCTCCAGACGCTGGTACGTCTCGTCCCCCCCCAAGATGGTCATACCGTGCTCAGCCTGGACATCCACTCGATAGCCAGCCTCGGGATCCCAATACGGCGTATAAAAGTTGCGCTGATAGCGCACACCCACAGCCGCCAGATCGTCGTAACGCTCTTTGCCCGGCAGACGCATTTCGTGACCTCGCCAGAACTCGTTTTCCACCCGTCCGAACACCTCGATGAACTCGATAGGATCCAAGTACAAGCTCGGCGTGTAAGTGAAGATGTACCGAGCAAAAACGCGGCCACGGTCTTGACGCGTCTCGGCTATTTCCGGCGTCACACTGTGATCTACTTGAAAACCTACTTGCGCGTGCGGCAGAGGCCAATGATCCACGATCGCATCCGCCCCCAGACGCGTATCGCGGTCTTCCACGTCGTAGGCTATGTAGATGCCTCCATGGAACGTTTGCAGTCGCTGCAAGCCCACGCGAAAACCTGTATAGGGTCGTTGCCCGAAGGGAGGCGCATTGATCCCCACCCACGGTCCGAAAACTACTAGCCATTGGTCATGGGGTATGGTTAGATCAGTCTCTTCCAAAGGCGTATACAAAGGCGTGATGCGCCACTGTATCGGCGGCGGCCAACGGTTGTTCACTGGATTGGCATCGGGAATAACTCGATCCGGGTCCACTGCTAGCTCTACGGGCCGCGCCGGCAGCAACAGTTCTACTTCGATAGAGCCATCCTCCCGGCTCGTAATCCGTCCTGGTGGGCCGTCCAAGAGCTGACTGGTCACTCCCGGGAGCAAAGGCACACGCAGGCTGAAATCGCTGTCTGCTTCGAAACGCACGCCCAGTAGAGTCGGTTCCGCCACCGTGCCCTTTTGGACGACGCGTATCTTGGCGCGATAATAGTGTTTTTCCAGACGTCGGATGTCCACCTCCTCGATGCTCCAGTCGCTCATGCCAGGACCGTACAGCCACTGATCGAAAAACGCTTGCCATGACTGGCCGGTATAGGCTTCCAGCTCCCTTTGAAAATCGGCGACGCGCAAGATGCGAAAACGATACTTGCGATAAATGGTGCGCATGAATTCGGCGAACGCCTCAGGACCGACCCGGGCCTCGATCATGCGCAGAATCAAGGAACCGCGATCGTAGGTCATACTGAAAAGCGTGACAATGTTGCCGAACCCGGGCAAAGGTTGAACCGTGGCCGTCAACTCCCCACGGCGGATGGTCCCGTACATGCCGGCAAAACGATAATCGTCCAAGCGGATGTTCGGTAGCCAGTGGAACCCAGGAGGGTAGCGAATCAGCTGGGGGTTGTCCCCGTATTTGGCCTTCATGCGGCGCGCCGTGTAGTAACTGGCTACCGCTTCGTCCATCCAGGTCTCTCGATAGCCGTCGGTGCCCACCACGTTGTACCACCATTGATGCAAGGTTTCGTGAGTGACGAGGTGGTCTACGTACAGCTCGGCCATGCGGGGCATGCTGAAGACACGTTCGTCAATCATAATCAGCCCAGACGATTCGTTTCCGTTCCAGGGGAAATGGCACTCGACGATATCGAATTCGTCGTACGGATAAAGCCCGAACCAACGATTGTACAGGGGGATGACCTCGCAGGCGAACTGCAGGGCCTTCAGAGCATAATGCCTATGTTCGGGAAACGCTAGGACGCGTACTCGGACATGCTCCGCCTGGGCAACATGTTCTTCGTAGCGATGGCTGCACACAAGTGCGAAATCGCGTGCACAGCAGCCGACGATCTGCACGGTCTTCCAGCCGTTGCCGTGCTCTTCCTGCTCGATAATCGTACCGGTGCTGGCGATTTTCTGGTCCTTGGGACAAGTCAGACGGACACTGTAGACGCCGGCCTCATTGAAAAAAGGCTGGTGCCATGCCACGAACGGGGTAGGATGCCAGCCCTGGTCGTCGTAGTAGGCCACGATGGGGTACCAGTTGACGAGGTAGGTCACGCCACGCCAGTGGCCCCAGCGGCCTTGTTTTTCCGGTAAGTCGAGAGTGAATTCCAAGACGACCGTGACCGTTTCACTCGGGCGAACCGGAGCCGCAAGCTCGACGATCAGTGCTGTCTGTAAGTCTTCGCGGAAGTGGAAGGGCAGCGGCCGGCCCTGTGCATCGGTTACGCGCTCGATGCGCAGCCGGCGGCCCACGTTATCTATCGCCTCGCTAGGCGGAGCACGTAAAAGCTCCAGGGTCTTCGCCAATAGTGCAACTTCTCCTTCCGGGATCTTGTATCTCGCGTATGCATTGAACACCAATTGCGACGTAGCTTGCTTGCTCATATTGGTCCAGCGGACTCGCTGGCGCACACTGACCTTACGCTGATCAATATCCAGTTTTACGTCCATCTGGTACTCTGGTAGCCACTCGGGGATGGTCTGGGCCAAGACGGGCACATGATGCACCGTGACCGCCGCCAGGAGGAGCAGCGTCGTCGCGTGTGTATGGGAAGGGTTGGTCAACTTATATGATCTCGTGCCGTGGACCGCCATAAGGTATGTGCTTCATAGCGGTTGCCGGCGCTAAGTCCAGAGCATTTGCCAGCCAAGAGACCCGGACCCACAGGCTACACCGAGTGCATCCGCTTATGTCTCAAGCATTTAGAGCTTGTCGCAGTCGTGTGACGAAGTCCCTGATATCTTCCAGAACCTGCCGCTGGGGCAGCCGCTCGACTTGTTCGATCCGGCTGACAATTGCGCTGCCGACTATGATACCGTCCACCACCTGCCGCAGCGCACAAACCTGATCCACATGACTGATTCCGAAGCCGACGCACACAGGCAAGGACACCCGTTCTCGAAGCCAGCCGACGCGTTCGACCAGCCCATCGGGAATATACTGCCTTGCCCCGGTAATGCCGGTAACGCTCACATAATAGATAAATCCCGAAGATCTCTCGGCAATGCGTAAAGCGCGGTCATCCGGCGTTTGCGGGGTGATAAGCTGGATCAGTGCCAGATCCAGCGAGCGCGCAAGCTGCACAAGGGGCCCTGACTCTTCGTAGGGCAAATCGGGAACAATCAGTCCCGCAAAGCCAGCCTGCAAAAGCTGGTTCAGGAATCGTTCCGGACCCCGGCGGTAGATTATGCTGTAAGACACCATGGCCACCAAGGCCGCATCCGGCGCATCTACCTGTCGGTCACTCGAGGGAGTCCGAAGCCATGACGGCGCCTGCCGCAAGACGTCCTCGATACGCACCCTCCGGCTGAGTGCCCGCGTATAGGACGATTGGATCACCGGCCCATCAGCAATGGGATCGCTGTAAGGGAAGCCAATCTCTATGAGGGATGTGCCGGCCTCGCGCAGGGCGACCAGAAAGGAAGCAGTGGCTTCCAGCGACGGATCGCCAGCCGTCAAAAACGGTATCAAAGCACGCTGCCCTTGTCGTCTCCATTCGGCAAATAGCAGATCTATACGGTTCATTGCGGACTACTTCTCCGGGTCGTCACCTGCTCGGTCAAGCGGCACGCCTTGGAGCCGTGCTGCCTCAGCGCAATCTTTGTCTCCGCGTCCGGAGAAACAGACGACGACGATGTCGTCCGGGGACCTTGTGGAAGCGATGCGCAGTGCTTCGGCCAAGGCGTGTGCCGTCTCCAGCGCCGGCAAAATGCCTTCCAGCCGGGCACACAGGTAAAAAGCGTCGAGTGCCTCCCGATCACTGACAGTCGTGTAGCGCACCCGGCCCGTCTCTTTCCAATGGCTATGCTCGGGGCCCACGCCTGGATAGTCCAGTCCGGCGGAAATGCTGTGAACCGGCAAAGTCTGACCATCCTCGTCTTGCAAAACGTAGCTGAAACTACCGTGCAGGATCCCTGGGGCGCCGGCGCCGAGCGAGGCGGCGTGTTCACCTGGAGCCGAACCTCGACCGCCCGCTTCCACCCCGACCAACTCGACCGGATCCTCGATGAAGGGGTAAAACATGCCTGCGGCGTTGCTTCCGCCTCCTACGCAGGCCACGATCACGTCGGGCAGACGGCCCGTGTGCTCTCGGCATTGCTGGCGTGTTTCCTGGCCGATGATCGCCTGGAAATCGCGGACCAGCATGGGAAAAGGATGCGGGCCTACGACACTGCCGATGATGTAATGGGTGTGCTCCACGGAGCCCATCCAGTCGCGCAGAGCCTCGTTGATGGCGTCGCGCAAGGTGCGACTGCCGCTGCGAACCGGATAAACTTCTGCGCCCAGGGCTTGCATTTTGAAGACGTTGAGTTTCTGCCGGCGGACGTCCTCTTCGCCCATATAGACTCGGCACTCCAAACCCAACAAGGCCGCCACGGTGGCAGTTGCCACGCCGTGCTGCCCGGCGCCGGTCTCGGCTATGACCCGCGGTTTACCCATGCGCCGAGCGAGCAGGCCTTGTCCCAGACAATTGTTGATCTTGTGTGCCCCGGTGTGGTTGAGATCTTCGCGCTTAAGGAAAATACGCGCCCCTCGCGCATGTTCGGTCAGTCGCTGGGCAAAATACAAAGGATTCGGCCGGCCCACATAATGGCGCAAATACCACTGGAATTGTTCCTGGAAACGGACATCTTCTCGCGCTGCCCAATAAGCCTGCTCCAGTTGTTGCAAAGCGAACATCAGCGTTTCTGGAACATAGCGTCCGCCGAATCGGCCGAAACGCCCGTGTACATCCGGTAACTGGGACAAGTTTGCCATCACCGATCGTCTCCTATAGCAGCTGGTGGCTTTTTTCCTTCGCTGTGGCGATTGCCTTGTACTCGAGCGTGTCGTAGCGCATCAGCAGGATACTCGATGCCACAGCCATGAGGATTTTTTTAGCGCAAAGGGAGGCGATCGGAGATGCCCGAACTGCCGGAAGTGGAAACAATTGTCCGGAGCCTAGCACCGCGACTCGTGGGCAGGAAAATCACCGCAGTGCGCGTCTTGTGTCACAAGCTTCGCAAACCCTGTGACGAGCGGCAATTCGGCCGCGCGGTAGAGGCACGCGTGGAGGCGATCGCCCGTCGTGGCAAATGGATTTGCTGCACACTTTCCAACAACATGGCGTTGCTCATCCATTTGGGCATGACCGGGCGTCTGTACATAGCTTGGCCTGGCAGTCCTTGCGCCAAACATGTTCATTGGGTGATGGATTTGCAACCCGGCGGGCAGCAGCTACGCTACGAAGACGCGCGCCGTTTCGGGTTATTGACAATCGTTGCAGCAACGCAGGTGGACAACTTCTTTGCACAGCAGCTCGGCCCAGAACCTTTTGCGCTGACTGGACGACAGCTGTGGCTTGCCCTACGCCGCACGCGCCGGATGCTGAAAACAGCGCTCATGGATCAGCGCATCGTTGCCGGCTTGGGCAATATCTACAGCGACGAAGCTTTGTTTCGAGCGCGCCTACAGCCCTGGCTGCCTGCATGCCGTCTGTCGCGCATGGAGTGCGCCAAACTCGTGACCGCCATCAAACGCGTCCTGCGCCAAGCCATCGCCGAGGGCGGATCCAGTATCCGGGATTATCTCGACGGCCTCGGTGCCCCCGGTCGGTTTCAGCACCAGTTTCAGGTCTATGCCCGTCAGGGCCAGCCCTGCCGCCGTTGTGGACAACCCATCGGCAAAGTGCGGCTGGGAGGCAGATCATGTCATTATTGCCCTGGCTGCCAGGGTAACGAACCGCCTGCGCTATAGGTCGGCAAATATTCGACGCGGCAAGACGTCTGGTACACCAAACGCGCAATGCAGAAGAGAACCTATGCGAGCGCTGCTTGTCTTACGCCGGCGGTCGGCGGCCGCCTGCGTCTAGGTACCTTTCGTCCACCGGATAGTTGGCGAACTGAATCGTGTAGTATTCCTCGAACCACCGGCGAATATCTTTCAAGGCAGCTTCGTCGAACTGGGGCTGCACGTATAACGTCCGGCCAAAAAGCTCCGTGACCGGCTCGCCGTTGTCCAGCATGATTTCGCCTGCCTTGATCACATATCGGGGAAAGGAAAACATGGCGGTACGGTCGGCAGAGGGGGAATATACGGTAACGTCCCCCGAGGCGCCGGGCCCGAGATGGCCTTTATCCTTCAGTCCCAAGATACGAGCCGGAGCCGCCCGCGTGATAATGGCGATCTCGAACAGGGAATACTCTCTTTCCAGGTCCGCTAGCAGGCAGCGTTCTTTGACTTTGGCGTGCACCTTGGCCAGACAAGCGCGCCGGTAGTCACGATCCATGAGCAAATGAACGATCTGTGGATAGGCTAGGAACGCTCCACCGTTAGGGTGGTCGGTGCTCATGCAGATCTGCCACGGATTTTTGACGAGCAAAAACCATTCCAAACCGATAGCCCACTGCAAGGCGTGGATCGAACTGCTCGGGCGATAAGTGATGGGCACGATCCCGCATCCTTCCTCCAATTCGGTGTCGGCATTGAACCACTTGCGACCGGTGATGCGATGCAAGTAATATCCTAGCGGCCCGTCGCCGGTCATCGAAGTGGTTTCCCCGAAAAGCACCTGGCCCACATCCACTGTTATTTCGGGATGGGTGTTGACGAAATCGGCCAATTCAGCAACGCGAGAGCAAAATGGTTCGCGCGCCTCAGGTGCCTGTGGGCCGCCGGCCAGGTCTACGAGCGACCCGCCGTAACTGTGAAACTGGATATGCGTCAGATGAGCGCGCAAGCCGGCCAGTGCCTGCATAGTCTCCAGGGTAGTGCGCCAATTACCCGGCAATCCCAAGTTGTTGCAATGAATATGGACCGGATGTGGCAGTTGCAGATCCATGGCCAC
Organism: Gemmataceae bacterium; assembly: GCA_040289265.1. GTDB lineage: Bacteria > Planctomycetota > Planctomycetia > Gemmatales > HRBIN36 > PSKW01. Next base: position 325,057 of record PSKW01000001.1, on the reverse strand, counting down.
GCGAGCCAATTGTTGAACAATCTGCCGCGGCGTTACCCCGAAGGCAGGAACTGGGTCGTCCAGGCGCGTGACATTGCCAGCCCGCACGGCTTTCCAGGCTTCCACACCGCCGGGATTGACCAATTTGATGGCATACCCTTTGGCAGCCCCCAAGAGCCAGGCCGCGAAATCGCGCAATCGGTTGTATTCGCCTCGAGCGATTTGTTGCAGCACGTAGTGATTATTGCCCATGAGGACAAAAAAGCCTTTGTCAATGACGGGAGTATCGTGAAACTCCTCATGGGCATGACGGGCGCCTAGGGGAGGGACGGCTGCATCGAAAGCAGTGGTATAGCCCAAACCGGCGTACAGGTAACCGGTGGCGAAAGTGCTCGGCACGCTGCCGCCTGCACCGGACCTGTGCCAACGTCCTCGGACCACAGGCGGTGCCTGCCGGTGGTCCTCGGGACGCATTTTGCGCGCTGCGTTGACCTTGGGACCGGCGATATGGGCGTGGATGTCTATCCCCCCGGGCATGACTACCAAACCGCGCGCATCGAGGACTCGGTCCGGTACTATGCCAGGGTCTCGTGGCGGCTCGATGACCCGACCGTCACGTATCCACACATCGCCCACGACTCCATCCAAACCATTGATCGGATCGTAGATCGTGCCGCCGCTGATTTTCAACAGGCCCATATTGGGGTCCTTCAGTCCGCAGGCCCTCGTGCCGGCGACTCGGACAGGAAGTCATCGAGTTCCTGGGCCAGAGCTAGCCGCGTCGCGGAAATCGCCGGCGGTGACCACGGAGAACTTTTTGAACTCGACGTACTTGCGGAACACAGCCTGGACCTGCTCAGGCGTCACCTCCGCGATGCGCTGCTCCTGAATTGCCAGAAAAGCAGGCGATCGGTGGGCATCGAGCAGGTCTGTCAACAGACCGGTGAGCTGCCGATCGGAAGTGCGCGCCACTTTCTGCTGCTGCAAATACCCTTTCTTGGCGCGCTCCAATTCGTCGCTGCTGACGCCGTCGCGGGCCAGACGTTCGATCTCCTCGGCAACCGCTTGGGCTACGCGCGGCGCATTTGCAGGATTGCAAATGGCAAAAACCATCAGGCTGGCTCGAGGATAGTGAGCACTGGCACGGAATTGCGATGCCACGCCGTACGACAATCCCTCTTTTTGCCGGATGCGATCTCCGAGCCGCGAAGACAACGGGCCAGCCCCCAGGATATAATTGGCCATCACCAGTGCCGGGTAATCCTGGTCGTCGTCGCGCACAGGCAGGACCATTCCGGCCAAGAATACTGCGTTGGCTTTGTCCGGAGTGACGATGCGCTCTGTCGCCGGCTGCTCAGCGGTTGCCGCCATGGTGATGCGTCGGTAGGGCATCGCGCTACGCCAGCCGCGCAGCATTTCGTTGAGCTGCTCGACCAAAGCATCGGCATCGAAGTCGCCCACAGCAGCAATAAGAGCGCGATCCGCCCCGAGGAACTTGCGATACAAGTCTTGCACTGTTTCTACGCGCAATTCGCGCAACCGGGCGATTTCTTCGTCCAGCGTGGGGACATAACGCACGTCGCCGGGTGGATAAGGGGCCAGTTGCCGTCTCAGCCAGCGCGACGCGCGCTGCATCGGTTCGGTACGTCCTTGTTCTAGCTCGGTCAGAGCGTTACGTTGGACGATAGCGAATTCATCGGCCGACAATTTGGGCTCGCGCAAGATGCTACGCAGCAGGCTCAAGACCTGGGGCAGGGTAGGCCGGCGGCATTCGACCGTTACGGTCAGCTGGCCCACTTGCCCAGTAGCGCGAATGCGCGCCTGCAGTCGCGCCAACTCGTCCTGGAGTTCTTGATAAGAGTACCTGCCGGCGCCGCGCGTCAGCAGCTGGGGCAAGATCTCCGCAGCAGTCACATAGGGCACGAGGCTGTTTTCGTCGCCGTACCGGAACTCGACGGCCAATTCGACGACTTCGTTTTTCGTCTTCTTGGGCAACAGCGCCGCGCGGGCATTTTCGGCCAGCGTGAGCACCCGGGTGCGGCGCTGAATATTTTCCGGAGTCGGATCGAACTGTTCGCCCATCGCTACCGCCTGGCGCCCCCGATAATTCCCCACCAGCGCTTTGAGGTCGGGTCGCGCCGGGATGGCCACGCGCACCGGCTGCTTGGTCGGTACGAAAAGTCCCGTAGTTCGGTTGGTAGCGCGCAAATATTTCTGGGCTACGCTCCGTACCTGCTCGACGTCTACTTTTTCCAGCCAGTCACGATGCAGGAAATAAAGACGCCAGTCGCCCAGAGCTGCCCAGTTGCTCAGCGAGATGGCCAGTTGCGTCGTATTGCCAGCCGCCAGCTCGGGTTCGCGCAACAACTTGCGCTTGGCGCGCTCGACTTCTTCGGGTGCGATTCCCTTGTCCGCGATTGTTTCCGTTTCGCGAATCAAGATGTCGCGCACCTGTTCCAGCTTTTCCGGGTCACGGACTTCCGCTTCCAATGCGAGGATGCCAGGGTCGTGCAGCGCCAAGGCCGAGCCGTCCACGCTCGACGCCAGCCCGGAAGTGACCAGGGCCTTGTACAGCCGACCGGAAGGCGTATCGCTCAGAATCGAATTGAGCACCTGGATAGCAGGAAACTCAGGATGCGAACCGGCCGGAATGTGGTACATGAGTGCAGCGATGGCTACGTCGCCGACTCGACGCAGAATTACGGTCCTTTCGCCATCCTGTGCCGGTTCTTCCGTGTAGGTCGTATGCAACGCCCGCTTTGGCCTGGGCAAACTGCCGAAATACTTCTGCACATAATCCAAGGCTTTTTTTTCGTCGAAGCGCCCGGCGACGATGACCATGATGTTGTCGGGCTGGTAATATCTGCGGTAAAACTCCCGCAGGTTTTCTACCGGCACGCGCTCGATATCGCTCCGATTGCCGATGGTCGGCTTGCCGTAGTTGTGGAACTCATAAGCGGCCGCCATCATCTTCTGGAAAAGCACGCGACTGGGCGAGTTCTCTCCCATCTCGAATTCGTTGCGCACCACCGTCATTTCGGAGAGCAGATCTTCGCGCCGGATGAGGCTATTGACCAGCCGATCCGCTTCCAAACGGAGAGCGAATTCCAGATTCTCGTCCGAAGCGGGCAGCGTTTCAAAATAGTTCGTACGGTCGAACCATGTGGTCCCGTTGAAGCGGGCGCCTCGCTCTTGCAACGCTCGGGGGATATGGGGATGCGTAGGCGTCCCCTTGAACACCATATGTTCGAGCAAATGAGCCATGCCTCCTTCGCCGTATCCTTCGTGGCGCGAACCTACGAAGACGGTCAAGTTCACGGTCACCGTGGGTTGCGACGGGTCGGGAATGAGGAGGACTATGGCCCCGTTGTCCAGCCGGTATTCGGTGATGCCCTCCACCGAGGCTGTCTTGCGCACCTCCGCACCCAGCGAAAGCGTCCACACCAGCGTCGTCATGGCCGCCAGCCACCTTTCCCCATGCCTGTGCATCATGACCTGTCTCCTCGACACCTGGAAAAATACCGGGAGGATACTGATCCGTTACGGGAATCAGACGCATCCTGCGTTGCTTCAAACGTCTTTTTGTCGCTGGCTGCACCCCTCATGTCGGCTCCAGCCTGGCGCAGCGGCCAGTAGGTCAGCCGCATCCTTTGTACGGAGGAAGGATGCGAACCCGACGTCCCTCGACCAGCAAACGCCCCTGCGCATAATAGCGTATGGCTTCAAGATAGGCCTCGCATTCCTCTTTGAAAACGCGGGCGGCCAGCGTCTCGGGTGTATCGTCCTCCAAGACCGGCACAGCCCGCTGGATAATGATAGGACCGTGATCATATTCGTTGTCGGCGAAGTGCACGGTGCACCCAGACACTTTGCACCCGTAGTCCAACACCGCTCGGTGGACGCGGTGGCCGTAATACCCTTTACCGCCGAACGCAGGCAATAGCGCGGGGTGAATATTCATGACGCGCCATTGGAAATCGGGCGGAATGCGCACCAGGTGCAAAAATCCCGCCAGGCAAACCAGATCTGCCCGGGCGCTGCGGCACGAAGAAAAAACCGCCTGGCTGTAACTGTCCACATCGGGGTAATCACGAGGACGCAGGATCGTATGGGCTAAGCCAGCATTTCGTGCGCGCTCGAGCCCGTACGCATCGGCCCGGCTGCTGATGACCTGCACTATGCGTGCAGGCAGCTGACCGGCGCCGATCCGGTCTATGAGATTCTGCAAGGTGGTCCCACTGCCACTGATCAAGACCGCTAGCCGAACCGGCTCTTCGTGCATCTGCCCTCACCCTGGGGTTGTCCAATCTGCCTTGCTAGAATACGAATTTTACACAAAACTGGGTCGGTAGCTTGGGGCTACCCTGCCGCTACTAGCCGACCCAGGCCCTGTGATGGAATCGAACAGAACAGGAACATGAAAGAGCTTTCACAAAGGAGACGCGAGTCCCATGGGCTTCGAGAAAGTCGAAATAGTAGTTGATTTTCCAGCGCAAGAGCGGGCGATTTTGCAATTCTGGGAAAACACAGGCGCCTTCGAAGCTGTGCGCTGCAAGAATCAGGGGAAAAAGCCTTGGTCCTTTCTCGATGGGCCGATCACGGCCAATAACCCTATGGGCGTGCATCACGCTTGGGGGCGCACGTACAAAGACGCTTTCCAACGTTTTTTCGCCATGACCGGTCATGAGCTTCGCTATCAGAACGGGTTCGATTGCCAGGGTCTTTGGGTCGAGGTCGAAGTGGAAAAAGAGCTCGGTCTGAAATCCAAACAGGATATCGAAAACCTGGTTCCAGGCGACCGCTTCGCCAGTATAGATCGTTTTGTCCAGTTGTGCAAAGCACGCGTGGACCGCTTTGCACGCATCCAGACACAACAGTCCATGCGCCTGGGATACTGGATGGACTGGGATCGCGAAGAGGACTTCGCAAAACCACCCGATGCGCGGCGCAGTTATTACACCATGTCGGAGGAAAACAACTACACCATCTGGGCCTTTCTCAAAAAGTGCCATCAGCGCGGGCTGATCTACCGCGCGTACGATGCCATGCCCTGGTGTCCGCGTTGCGCCGTCGGTATCAGCCAAATGGAAATGCACGAAGGCTACGAACGTGTGGCCCACAAAGCGGTTTTCGTACGCTTGCCCTTGCGAGGCCGTCAGGGTGAGTACCTACTCGTATGGACGACGACGCCATGGACTTTGTCCAGCAATGTCGCGGCGGCGGTGCACCCGCAGTTGACCTACGTGCGTTTGCGACACCGAGATGAGGTGTATTATGCGGCCAAAGGGGCACTGACCGCCGAGCGGCTGGCTGAAGAGTTTCGGCGCGGGGAATGGGTCCCAGGCGTTCCCAAACTCAAGACGCTAGCTCAAATACTCAACGAACGGGGTGGATACGAAATCCTCGAAGAGTTGCCCGGCGAGCGACTCGTCGGCTGGACCTATGACGGTCCTTTCGACGATCTCCCAGCACAAAACAGCATCCGCGGATATCCTGCCGACATCGCCAAGGTAGTGGCCAACCAAAACTGGGCTCCGGCGGTATCTGCCCGTCAGGCCCATCGGGTGATCGCCTGGGACGCCGTAGGCGAGACCGAAGGAACCGGTATCGTCCATATCGCTCCAGGATGCGGCCAGGAAGATTTCGAATTGGGCAAAGCGGAGGGTCTACCCCCCATTGCCCCTTTGGACGAGCAAGGCGTTTTTCTCGACGGCTTCGGTTTCTTGAGCGGTCGCAGCGCCGCCGACCCGACGACCGCAGACCTGATCATCGAACACTTGCGCTCGCGGGGCCTTTTGCTAGCGGTCGAGCGGTATCCGCACAATTATCCCCACTGCTGGCGATGCAAGACCGAGCTGCTTTTCCGACTCGTGGACGAATGGTATATCAGCATGTCGTGGCGGCAAGAGATCATGCGTGTCTGCTACGACATCACCTGGATCCCAGAGTTCGGTTTGCAGCGCGAATTGGACTGGCTGCGCAATATGGGCGATTGGATGATCTCCAAAAAGCGCTACTGGGGTCTGGCGCTGCCCATTTGGGTATGCGAAGCGTGCGGCGGCTTCGACGTGATCGGTGGCCGATGCGAGTTACAGGAGCGTGCCCTAGAAGGGTGGGAGCGCTTTGCCGGCCATAGCCCGCACCGCCCCTGGGTAGACCTGATCACCGTTCGCTGCCCGCATTGCGGCGGTACAGCGCGCCGCATCCCGGACGTCGGCAATCCTTGGCTCGACGCCGGCATCGTTCCCTTCTCCACCATGCGCTACAATCCGGAGTTTCATCCCGATGACCCCGAGCGTACCTATTGGAACAAATGGTTCCCAGCCGATTTCATCACCGAATGTTTCCCCGGACAATTCCGCAACTGGTTCTATGCTCTTTTGGCCATGAGCACTATGTTGGTCGGGCAAGCGCCTTTCCGCACTCTTTTGGGCCACGCTCTAGTCCGCGACGAAAAAGGGGAGGAAATGCACAAGTCCAAGGGAAACGCCATCCCCTTCGAAGGCGCCGCCGACACCGGGTACGCCCTGGTGGTGCGCGAATTGAAACCCAACGAGAACGAAGAAAAAGCCTTGCGCTCGCAACCGCTCCCGCCCGGAGCTTTGTCCGTCGAGATCGGCGAGTTGGAACGCGAAGGCAAAAAGATCCGGGTCCTCAAAGCGCTTTATCCCCCCATGAGTGCCGATTTGATCCGGTGGATGTTCTGCCGTCACAACCCTGCGGTCAATATCAACTTCGGACCGGGCCCGGCCGAAGAAATCCGCAATCGCTTCCTGCTCAAATTGTGGAATGTGTACGCGTTTTTCTGCAATTACGCCCGGCTGGACGGCTTCGATCCCGATGCTCCCCAGGTGCCTCTCGCCAGACGCCCGGACATTGACCGCTGGATACTTTCCGACCTGCAGCTCTTGGTGCTTCTGGCCCGGCAGGAGTTTCCCCGCTTCAATTTGCAGCCTGTTTGCCTGGAGGTCGAGCGGTTCGTCGAAGACAAACTGAGCAACTGGTACGTCCGGCGCAATCGGCGACGCTTCTGGAAAAGCGAGCAGGGGGAAGACAAATGGGCCGCTTACCAAACTCTGTACGAAGTCTTGCTGACGCTGGCCAAATTGCTGGCGCCCATGTTGCCTTTCCTCACCGAGGTTATGTACCAAAATCTGGCCATCTCCAGCCGAGGTGGGCCACGCCAGGGCGTGCCCTTCAGTATCCATCTGTGCGATTATCCACAAGAGGACGAGTCGCTCTTGGACCCCGATTTGTCCGAAGATATGGAAGCGGTGCTGAAGCTAGTTTCGCTGGGTCTGGCAGCACGCAACCAGGCTAAAATCAAAGTGCGGCAGCCGTTGAACGAGGCGCGTTTTTTCTCGTGTCGCGACCAGGATCGCCGGGCGCTCGATCGCTTCCGTGAGCAAATAGCCGACGAGCTCAATGTCAAGAAAGTGACCTGGCTAGATCCTGTGGGATCAGGCGTGGCCCGCTTGATCGCCAAGCCCAAGGCTGCCGAACTGGGTCAGCGCGTGGGACCGCTCCTCGAAGACGTTGCCCGTGCCTTGCAAAATAGCGACCTTGCACAAGCTCTGCGGGCTGGGCAAACGGTCACAGTCCCGCTCCCTGCGCAGCAGATTACGGTATCCCCGTCCGAAGTGGACCTCGAGCTACACCCTGTGCCGGGCTGGACCGCACTCGAAGAAAAAGGACTCATCGTCGCCCTGCACACGACCATCACGCCGGAACTCAAGTTAGAAGGCGTCACGCGCGATCTCGTGCGGCATATCCAGAACCTGCGCAAACAGGCTAACTTGCAGCTCGAGGATCGGATCGTCCTCTATCTTGGCTCGGACAGCCCAGAGATCGTGCGCGCAGTGGAAAAACACCGCGACTACATCAGTGCCGAAACGCTGACGGCACGCTGGTCCGATCGTCCTCTCGGCGCTGGAGCCGCCTGTGCCGAAGTCAAACTGGCAGAGGGCCGTGTGCGTGTCGAGCTGCAAAGAGTCTAAAGCGGTTTGCTGGGCCGATACGCTTGTGCCGACGTTCGCTACGGCACGGAGCGGATAACCCATCTTTGGCCCCGCCGCGGTGCCTGAAACTTGAAAGTTTTTTTTACCTCTGCCCTACTTTCGAGTCGAAAAAGCTTACCGACAGCGACAGCAGGCGATGCGTCGGGTGCGTTTGCGCATCCAGCCTGTTATTGCCGAGAGAGGACCCCGCTTCGAGTAAAAAGCCGCCACCACCGTTTGCACGCCCGCGTACACCCTGAGGGCGGCGCAGACCACAAGCGGCAATCTCCCGAGCTAGGAGGGCTACCATGACCCGTTCGACTGTCGTATGGCATCCAATGTGCTCCTCGATCCTGCCCATTGTTTTGATACTGGCAGGTGCCCCTGTATTCGTCCAGGCCGCTGAACCGGCTCGCAAAATAGGGCTGGACGAGGCGGTGCACTTGGCGCTGGAAAAGCAACCGGCTCTGGCCGGTGCCCGGGCTAGTCGTGACGCTGCCTCGGAACAAAAGCGCGCCGCGGACTCCTTGTTGGCCCTCTTGACCGGCCCGCAAATCCATGTCCGCCGCAAGCAGGCCGAACTGGGTTTGGCCATCGCTCAATCCCAAGTGGAACAGGCCGAGCTAGAAACTATCAACGCCGTCACCCGCACCTATTTGTCTGTGCTTTTCGCAAAAGAGCAGGAGCGGGTTGCGGAGGAAGCGCTAGCCAATTTCAAAGCGATGCGCGAGGCGGCACGCGGCTTGGTCAAGGCCGGTAGCAAAGAAGTGACCACCAGCGATCTGGAGCGCCTGGATATGTACACAGCATTGGCTGCGGCTCGCCTGGAAGAGGCCCGCACCGGACAAGCTCGTGCCCGGATCGCTCTGCGCGAAGCCATCGGCTTGGCCCCGCAGGAACCTATCGAAGTCGCCGATGATCGCCTCACCTATAAACCTGTGAAGGTATCGTGCACAAAAGCAGTGGAGTTGGCGCTCCAGCACCGTCCAGAGCTGGTGCAAGCATTGCTCGCTGCCGATCTGGCGCGTTTGGAGGTCAAAGCACAGGGCCTGACCTTGAGCGCCAATGCGCGTACCTTCGCGGCGACCGGTGACATCCACGCCAAGATACTTCCCGCCTCGGTTATCAATGGCGATTACCGTCCAGGTCCTCTCGGGCCGGAGATGCCCGCCTTTTTGGCCGGCTCGTGGCACCAGCGCCGGGCGCGCGCAGAGAGCCTAGCCGACCGCGCCGAGGCGGTCGCAGAAAAAGCCCGCAACCTGATCGCGTTGGAAGTCGAAGAAGCCTGTCTGCGCCTTCAACAGCACGGCCGCGAGGTCGAGTTGCTCAAGGCCACGGTCCAACAAGCCATCAAACAGGGCGAAGAAGCTCGCCGGGCTTATCGGGCTGAGCAATTGCCCACGGACCGATTGCTTATCGCCCAGTTAGCCGAATCTCAGGTCAAAGCCCAGTACAACGAGGCCGTTTATAGGTATGCCATCGCCCAAGCCACGCTCCATCGTGTCACTGGCGGCCGCTTTTGGGACGCCGTCGAAAAAGAGGATAGCAAATAGTACCGGAAGTGGAGGCATCGGCCCGTCATGCTGCTGTTCGGGAGTGGGAACCGACTAGCGACAGGACGTGCTACCTCCGGGAGCCTTTCTGATGCGTAAGTTGTTGTGTCTGGCTGTTTCATTGTCCTTGGCACTCTTCTTGCTTGCGCCTTCGTTGCCGGCGCATCAGGCCAAAGGAACCAGTCAAATCGGGGTAGTACGCATTGCCATGATCCAGAGCCTCTTTCGAGGTCGGGATCCGGCAACGTTACTGGCTCTGACGCAACCCTTCGGCGAGCTGCTGTACACGCAAACGGGCATCCGCGGGGATTTTTGTATCAGTCCCGACGTGGCCGACGTCGGCGAGCGCTTGCAGCGAGGCGACGTACAACTGGCAGTCCTACACGGCGTCGAGTATGGCTGGCTGCGCGAAAAGCAGCCGGACGTGCAGCCGTTGGCCTTGGCCTTCAATCAGACCATCCACCTCAAGGCGCTGGTCATAGTTCGCAACGACAACCCTGCACGCAAGCTGAGCGATCTCAAGGGCAAACGCTGCTGCCTACCGACACGTAGCCTCAACCATTGCTTTCTCTACCTGCACAAGGCTATTACCGACGAAGGGCATGTCCCGACAGGCTTCTTCCAACCGGGTCCTACGACCGCGCGCGTGGATTACGCATTGGACTATGTGTACGAAGGGACGGTGGCTTTGACCGTAATAGACGGCGTCTCTTGGGAAGTATATCGCAGTCATAAGCCGGGACGGGCGGCGCGCTTGCGTATTCTCTGTGAATCCCCAGTCTTTCCTACCGCCGCTATCGTTTACCGGCCGGCCGGCGCAGACCCGATACTGACCAAGCAATTCGTGGAGCGATTGTCCAAAGCCCACGAGACTGCCTTCGGTAGGCAACTACTGACCTTGTGGCGCATCAGTGGGTTTTCCAGTGTGCCGGCAGATTATAATGCCATGGTGGACAATATCCTCAAAGAGTATCCCAAGCCGCTAGAGCCGGCTGATTTTTTTGCCCAGGCCTCTGGTGTTCCCAATACCGCTACTGGGCGTTAGACACATCGCGTCGCCGGATGTCATCAAATCGTCGCCGACGCTACTCGGGGACCGATTCGGTAGAACGTGACTTGTGTCGTCACAAAAGTAGGCTTATTTTTCCAACAGCTCGGTCAGCTTGACCGACTTCAAATACTGGCGCGTTTTCTCAGCGACTTCGTTGCATATGTTCTCGAGGAGTTTTTCGAGCTGGTGGTTGCCAGGCAAGGCACTGTAAGGAGGCTGACCGCGAATCGGCCCTTCGACCGCTTCGACAATGTCGAGCAGCGTGATCTGGCTGGCAGGCCGAGCCAAGCGATACCCGCCGTGGGGCCCTTTGACGGAGTGCAATAAACCAGCTGCCACCAGGGGCTTCATTACCTTGAGCAAAAATCTTTCCGGAACCTTGCGCGCCTGCGCAATCTGGTGCGAAGCCAACGGCACGTCGGACTTGACCGACGCCAGGTGCAACATGGCGTGCAATGCATAACTGGTCGCGCGCGTCAGTCGCATCTTCTATCCCCTCTTGCAAAAAAACGCGTCCATCGGTGAGACCAGCCATTTTCCCAAAAGGCCGCGCCACGGCTCTCTTGCCTAAAGAGCAGCCGGCGACAAGACCGGAACATCCCTTGCAAAGGTGAAGCTATTTAACCCAATACATCGAGTCAAGAGGTAAAATTTCTGGTATTTGCGGAGCAGTCTAACAAGTTACTGCTGTACAGACAAAAATTGCCGGCGGCAGAGAAGGGTGCGTTCCGCCGCCGGCTTTGCTGCGAGTAGTCCCATCCCTGCTGTTAGGACCTGATGCGCTGGAAAAGCTCCGACATTTTGATGCCCAAACCCAAACAAATGCGATAGAGTGTTTCGATCGAGGCTGAGTTTTTGCCTAGCTCGATTTGCGACAAGTATCCCAGGGAAATATTGGTCCGTGCGGCGACCTGTGCCAGGGTGAGCCCCAGTGCCTTTCGACGCTCGCGAATCGTGGCACCTAGTGCTTCGCGCAGTGCTTCTTCCGACAGCCGGATCAACCCCTTGTCTTCCAGACACTTGCGTACTGCCTCTTGCAATTCCGAGGCGTCGAAGGGCTTGGTCAAAAAGTCGCACACCCGGTGCTTCACTGCCAGGATCAGGTTCTCGACCGTCGGTTTATCGCTCATGGCAATGATACTGGCTTCCGGCTGCTCGCTGGCCAGACGTTGCAAGACGGTTCGCGCGGGATATAACCCGAAGGGAATATCCGTCACAATCAAGTGATAAGAGCGTTCTTTGAGCTTTTCGTCCATGTGCTCGGGATCGCCGAGTACGTCCAGTTCGAACTGCGGACGGGCCAGGAGAGTCGTGATCAGCTGACAAACCGCCGGCTCATCGTCCATGATCAAGATCTGCACGGTGTTGGGGCAGAACCACGGCTCCCCTAGAGAGCTTTGCTGCGGATAAAAGCTAGCCCCTGTATTCAGTGGCACACTCGGGGTCTTGACAGACGTCCGCGGTTGTACGTTGTGGTCAATCATGCCCATGCTCATAGTTGTCTGCCCGTGGGGAGGCTGACCTGATGTTTGCTGACCCGCTAGAGTAGCTTCCTTGCGCGAATGGCCTTTTCGCTTAAAACCTAGGTCAAAACGGATAGTTATGCCAGCGCCAAAGAAGAAAAACGCCGCTAATTCCAAAGCCCTTTGCCGATTGCGCTCGCTGTACCATTTTTGCCGGACATGACGGCATGAGCCACAACGAACGACTGGCGCACTCGAAAAGCACACTTGACGACAAGGTACAGTACAGCGCATTTCCTGCGCCATGGCGGATATGAGCAGACCGCTGCCGGACAGTGAGGAAGAAGTGCGGTGTTATAAACCCCAGTTGAACGTGGTAGCCAGATAACGCTGCAGTCGCCACCACAGGGTGTGCCGTTCGACATCCACGCGGACGCGCGCTAATACACCGGGATGGACCGCTTCGTCAGCATCGCTCAGCACTACGGACACCAAGAACAACTGGCGCTGTGGCTTCTCGCTGACTAGCGGCTTTTCGGGATCCGGCTGCGTCGGCACTTCCCCGCCGCTGCGATTGGACAATTGCGGAGGTATTTCCCGAGCTTCGATAGCCGATATGTCGCGGATAAACCCGCGATAGCGACGAAAGCCTGTGCCGTGGATATGGATGGAGGCACCAGTACCCGGTCGGAGTAATTTGCGATCGGGTGACTCGACCGGAAAGACGACGCGCAGCGCTGACAGCTGGCATACACGTCCTAAGACAGTGCCCGGATCGTACCACTTGCCCACCTCTTCCGGCGTAGGAATGCCGCACACGACTCCTTCTTCAGGTGCCCTCAAGATCAATTGCTCGCGCAACGTATGCAGGGCATCCAATTCTTGCTTGACCAAATCCATTTCGGTTACCACGTTGTGGATATCCGCCTGGATGCGCGCATCCAGGCGACCGGCGCCCAGCAACAGCTGATCGAGGGCAGCAAGTTGTCTTTCGCGCGACGCTAGTTCGCGCTGGCCGGTTTGACAACGCAGGTCCAAATCGGGATTGACGAGCGTGGCAATCAGGTCTCCTCTTTTGACGGTTTGACCATCGCGCACATGCAGTGCCTGCAAGTAGCCACCCAGCTGCGGTACGACAATGGCTTTCTGCCCCTCTGGCAGGACTTGCACCACCGCCAGCGAGCGAATCCTCACTGGAACCGGCAACGCGAAGACCGCGGCCACAAGCGCTGCTACACCTGCACTCACGGCAGCAACGCGCCAGCGTTTCATATCGGGTAGCCTCCCCCGTTTGCGGTAGGCGATAGTCAGCTTATAAGCGGGCCAGCCTACCATCACTCCCACCGCCGCCGTGCCCAGCATAAAACTGAGCACACCCAATTTGTAAGGTTGCAAAAACGTGTACATAAAGTAGAGGATGGCGAACGTGACGAACCACCGATAAATATAGCTGGTGACCGCGTATGTTACGAAAAATCCTTTGCGCCACAAAGGCATAGGCTGCTCGGGAGGCAATTCCATTCCCAGACCATATTTCATGAACAGATTCTGCACAAAGCGATTGGCGCGTTCGCGCAAATTCGGAATCTCCAGCCAGTCCGCCAGCACATAGTATCCATCGAAGCGCATCAAAGGATTGGCATTGAAAACTATCGTGCTGACACTGCATACGAACATCAGGCTCAGACAGAGATTATTGACGAAGGTGCCGGAGTCGGTGTGCCACCAAATAAAAGTGGCTAGACTAGCGATGATCAACTCGACATAAATACCGGCGGCGCCGATTATTATGCGGTGCCACTTGTTGGGCAGAGTCCACGCATCGGTCACGTTGCAATACAAACAAGGAGAAAAGACGAGTAGCAAAACGCCCATTTCGTGAACTTCGCCGCCGAACTTCTTGCAACTCAGGCCGTGTCCAAACTCGTGAACGATCTTCACAAGACCAAGGGCAGCCCACAGATACAGCAGAGTGGTGAAGGAAAAGAAAGCATGATAGGCTGGCAATTTACTCAGAAAGATACGCCACTGACTGGCGACCAAAAACAGAGCGGCTAGCATAAAAAGCACGCTAATGGCAAAGAACCAGCCAGTGAATACAAAGCCCAGCGGCTTGACCAGCTTATCTAACAGACGATCAGGGTCGAACACCGGCATTTTAATATAGAGGATGTTGAAGAGCGATCCGAGAATGGTTTGGCGACGGCGTTTGCGGTAACGCTCGTAAAGCAACTGGCCTGCTCGAGGAGATTGATTCTCCGCCAAGCCGGCCATAAGCAGTTGCATTACAAAATTTTCCAACTCTTCGAAGGTCAGCCGCTCCGGCGGAAATCGCTGCTCATATGCCTTTTGTATTTCTTCCAGCGTATGTTCGCCGTCCATCAAGTCCAACACAAAGCGCTCTTGCTCTTTGAAGCGATAGTAGCGCAAACTGACCGGATCTTTGACCACATGGTACGTGCGGCCTTCGTATACATGTTTCGAGTAATGCAAGTCGGGACGCAGCGCAATACGCACCCGCTTGCGCCGCTCGAGATCGGACAGGACATCGGTTGCTATGCTCATGAGTCGTTACGCTATGTCCAGCCAGCTGACTACCGGGTGCAAACCTCTGCATCGGAGCATCACTTCACTTCGGGATAGACAATAAGGCTGACACCCATACCGGGCATGAACTGAGGCGGCTCGTGATTGTAAAACTCAGCGCGTACTTGGATACGTCCTCCTGCCGTGCCGCTCTCGATACCTTGGCCAACATAGGTAATCACTGCCTCGGGCAATGCCATTGCATAGTTGTAAGCCGGCAACGGCCACAAGCAAATGGACCCGTCCGAGGCACCTATGAGGACAACGGACTCGTCAGGCGCAAAGAGGGCACAGGTTGACTGAGCACCTACGGGTACAATCAGTTGCCCCACCGAAACGGGATGCAGGGGCCAAAGACGAGGCTGAACGTGGAGAGCCGCTCCGACACTGGTCACGGGTGTTACCAGTGACGTGGTCAGTCCGCCCCCTGCCAGCCATGGACTGGTGGGCAGAAGAAGCAGCGGGCTGTGCCGATCGAAGCCGCGTCCGTAACTCTCGCGCAAAAAGGTCTCTTCTTGCGGTGTCGCAGGCGTAGTCGCCAACACGATACGCCCCGCACCCAACCGTGTGAGCAGAAGCCGGCCTGTGGGACTCAGCAGCGCGAACCCTTCGAAAGGTGGCATCGTTTCGTCGCGGCGGACGATGCCTAGTGGCTGCCACTCGCGACCCATGGCCACCACTTCGAGCCGTTCATTGCGCTCGTGCAGGAGCCAGGGATTACGATGGGGCACAGAGAATTGGGAAACCAAGCCGCTTCGCTGGCCCAGTGTCGAGACCAAGCGTCCCTGAGATGTTCCCAACTCCCACAGGCAAAAGGTATTATCACGACCCGCAGAAACTAGAAGGCCACCGGGAGTAAAGGCAAGCCAGGTAACCTCGCCCCGGTGGGCTGTATCGCCCGCATACCCTCGAAGCTGGTAAAGCAGGACAGGCTTAGGCGTCAATTTCCACATGCCGATACGACCGCGCTGATCGCCGAGGGCTAAGTAGTCTGCCTGAGGGGCGAGCGCCAGGGCAGTAGCGTCCGTGTGCCTGCCATGTTCTTGTAAAGCGAAATTTTGCAAGGACTTGCCGTGTCTGTTGAGCACCCACACTTTAGTGTCGGAGATGGCGCTGCCGGCGGCTAGCACATATTGCCGGTCCCCGTTTGCTGTCGCCTGCACCTGGATCGCCAGGCTCGATACGTCCGGACCGACTTCGTATTCCGCCACCTGGTATCCACGCCGCCAATTCCAGAGGAGGACTCGGCCATCTTGACCAGCCGAGGCGAGAAAAGTCCCATCGGAGGGTATGGAGAGTACCTGTACAGGTCCGCGGTGACCGAGCAATAAGCGGGAGGGTGCCAAAGCCCGCTCGGCGACGACCAGCACATGCAAGCCCGGACGCAAGAGGTGGGCCTTTTCGAAGCCGGCGAAACCTTCTGCGCGCAAACGACTTAAATTCTGCACGCGGAACACCGGCTCCAAGTGCCTCACAGCCTCGCCTTTGCGCTTGTAGATCCGAGTTACTATGCCGTCCACGCTGCTGCGGACTTTGTGCAACTCGAGTTCTAACTTGGCTCTCTCCCATTCGTGGGCAGCCAGTTCTTTGTCTTCTTTGGCTTTGGCCAGATCTTTGAGCGCCTTTTCATGCTGGTATTCGCGCACGCGTCTTTCGAGATAGGCTGCGCCTTGACCCGCCACTATATCCGACTCCACGATAGCTTTAGCTACCCGTACCTGTGCTTCAGCCTGCTCGATACCGATCGTGCTGTTGGCTTTGCGGTTTTGATAGCTCTCCATCAACCGCGCCTGTCGGTCGTCAATCTGAGCCAGGACCGTATCCCTGGTGACTGGTTGATTGAGCTCCACGAGAATGTCCTCGATAACGCCATCAACGCGACTGGGAACTTCTTGTTCCTCGACGGGAGAAAGCATAAAGCCCCGGAGGATGACCGGATCGGTCAAAGCCAGGCGAGCTGCCGGATTGGCAGGAGCTTGTAGCATAGGCGCGTACGGCGATAGCAGCGGAGCGCCTATATCTGCAGGTGGCAGTTGGGGGTTGTCCTGGACAGTGCGGCCGGCGGGAGACGAAGCGCCTGTAGGCTGGCTCGCTGGCTCGGAAAACGCCAAGCGATCTGTATACCAAGCCCACGCTACCAGCGCCCCCAATACCAAGATCGCTACCATCCCCCAGCGTGACATCAGGTTACCCTCGCACGTGTCTCAAGGTGACCCACATAGCTGCTTGCCGCCAGATAATAGGACGCTGCCCCCGTGCGCCAGTTCCTTTAGTAAGTCGGCGCAGGGGCTAAAAGATGAGACGTTCGTAAATGAACTCCCAGAGTTCGTAAAACCAGACATAGCCGAGGGCGTGCCGGCCACAGTGGATTTTGGCGCGCAATTCGGCGCCGACCGGCGTGCGGTCGAGGACATCACGACCGACGTCCGGTATTTCCACCCGCGCTTTGACCACGGTAACGTTGTCGTGAACAGTGGCTTCCCCCGCCAAGCCGTTGCGGTAGAGCCAGCCGGTGTATTTGCGGTCCGGATCGGTGGTGAGCAGAAAATCCACACGAAGGGGCTCGCCCAGAGTGGCCAGGGCACGTCGCACTTGTCCGACGTGGTTTTCTGGGATGTGAATTTCGACGTACCAGGGCCCTTCGAGGCGCGCCACTTGCATGAGACGTTCGCCCGGCTTGACCGTTTTGCCGACCAGTTCGGAAAGATCGAAGGTGACCACGACGCCGGAAATGGGAGCTAGGACCGGGCTTTCGCTGGCCCGCCCGCTTTGCTTGAGCTTGAGGTCGCGACGCACGGTCACCATTTCCAGCTCCTGTTCGATTTTGATGCGCTCGGCACGCAGTTGTTGCCTTTCGCTCTCTGCCGTTGCTTGGGCCAGGCGTTCGTCATAGACATCCAACTGCTTTTTCAGGCCGGCTATGCGCGTATTGAGCCCGGCTATCTCTTGCTCTAGATCCAAATCATGCAAGACCAGCAACTCCTGGCCCCGCTGCACAGGCTGGCCGTGCGTCACTTTGACCTGAAGGATACGCCCCGCGACCTGCGGATAAACAATTTGCCGCTGCTCCGGCAACAGTTGGCCTTTGGCCGACAATTTGAGAGGATAAGGCACAAAGACCAAGGCGAGCGCAAGCAGGACACAAGTTGCCAGGATCGCACCCGCCTGGGCTAGCGTTTTACCGCGTAGTCCATCTTTGATCTTGGCCAGAGGTAGCCAAATCCAGCGGGCCGGAATGCGCTCGTATTCGAGGGCATTGTACATGGCTGGCCCTGCATGGCGCGCCACCACATCCAGACGCGCCAGCAGGGATTCCAACGAGGCGGTGGGCTGGAAGCTCTCGGCTAAAAGGGCAGTGCGAGGTCGTCTGGGGGCTGCCTCTTTTTCGTCTCGACCATCCGGCAGCGGCATGACCACCAAGACTTTACTGCCGCTTTCGGCCAAATACTGATCCAAGGCATTTATCACGGCAGGCGGGACGCTCTCATCGCGGGTGCCCGAATAAGTAAGCCGTTCGCCCCAAGCGAGGACTTGCTCCATGAGCCGATGCATAGCGACGACCAGACTGCTGCGCTTTTCTATGACGTCCACGCCGCTGACGGCATCCACGCGCACAGCCTTGCCCAAGCGGCTTCCCACCGCTACGCGATCGGCTTCGATCAGTTTCTTGCCTTCGTTGACCACGTAATAGGCGACCTGTCGCGTCTTGAGGCTACTATGGATCAGCCGCGCGTATGCTTCCAGTTGCAGCCAGAGTTGCTGTTGGCCGGTGATTTGCCGCAACTGATGGTTGCGCAAATAAGTAGTCACGTGCCCGGCCATTTGCACGAGGAATTTGAGGTATCCGCGTTGTGCCTCGGGACTGCGATCGGCTTCCTGCAATACTTCCACCAGCCCGAGGACCTGGTTTTCCAGCAGGACGGGGGCTACCAGGACTATAAAATCGGTGAGGTTAGCAGGAGCGCCGGCGTCCTGAGTTGCACCTCCGCTATGGGGCGGAATCAGGAAAGGCCGCGACTGTTGCGCCGCGGCATGAAGCAACCGCTCGTGGGATTCCTTGGCCGGACCTTGCTGGTCCAGTCCAGCTCGGTGCAGGCCGATCTGATACGCTAAAGTCAGTCTGCCATCTGGCGCGCGTGACCAGACAGCTACAGCGGGAGCAGCCATAGCTGCCTGCACCCGGCGTGCGAATTCCTGGTAGAATTCGGCCGGTGCCAGTGTACTTTCCGTCAGCTGCACGATTTCTTCGACCAGCTGATTGATCTCTTTGCGCGTTTGCTCGATCAGACGCGAATGGACGGAGGGATTGGAACTCATGCCGCCCCTTTGCCCCGGATGACCACGGCCAAGTAAAGCTTTACAGCCCTGACTGCTAGCTCTTGCCTGTAGTCTCTTTTTTCCGCAAAAAGCCTCCAACGTCAGGCGGGGGAGTTTTTCGGAATAGCAAAAATACGCTACCTACATAAAGATTCTACCACCTGCCAGCGCATGCTTCAACACGAAGGGCAACAGGCATCATGAACCTGGTAACGGGCGCAACGGGTTTGCTGGGCAGCCACATTGTGGAACAGCTTTTGGAGGCGAACCAGCCGGTAACCTGTCTGGTCCGGCCTACTAGCCGGACCGACTGGCTCCGTCGTCTAGGGGTCAAATTGGTGGTCGGCGACTTGACCGGCGCTGACGCCTTGCACCGGGCGTTGCGTGGCGTGGAGGTGGCCTATCATGCCGCCGCCCGGGTAGGGGACTGGGGCGACTGGCACGACTTCGAGCGCGATTGCATTCGGGCAACCCACAATCTCCTACGTGCAGCGCATCGTGCTGGCGTTGCTCGCCTGATCTATATCAGCTCCACCAGTGCCTATGGACATCCAGAGAAAGACGAACCGATTACCGAAGATCACCCATTGGGTAGGCAGTTTTGGGTGTGGGACTATTACACGCGCGCCAAGGTGCTCACGGAGCAATTAGTATGGGATTTCTACCACAAAACGGGCCTGCCGATAACGGTAATCCGTCCGAGCTGGCTTTATGGTCCGCGAGATCGTACCAGCATTTTCCGCCTGGTGCGTTCGCTTCGCTCCGGTAGCGCTATGCTAGTCGGCGACGGCAACAATCGGCTGAACTGCGTTTATGCGGGCAGTGTGGCACGAGCTTGTATACTTGCCAGTCGCAACCCACGGGCATGCGGTCAGGCTTATAACGTGACCAACGACGGCGAGATCACACAGCGACAGTTTTTTGAGTTATTCGCGCGGGAGCTGGGGTGCGACCCGCCGCGCATGACCGTACCCTATCCCTTGGCATTTACGGCGGCGTTCGTCCTCGAAGCAGCGTATCGTATGGTGCGAGCTTCGTACCCGCCCTTTGTGACACGCTATGCTGTGTGGCTCTTGGGTCGCAACACGTGTTACAGCACGACCAAGGCAGAAAGCCAATTGGGCTGGCGGCCGGTCGTCACCTATGAGGAGGGCATACGCAGAACGGTCCAATGGTATCTGCAGATCAGCCAAAACAATGGCGAACGCGTGTAAAAAGGCGCTCTTTCTGTCTTTCGTGGAAAAATCAGCAAGCTCGGCAGTGTGCCGAGCGTACAGCAAAAAGAAGGCGCCCCGGCGCGTTGTCATCTCAAGAAGCGTGCGGGCTCTGCAATCGTTTTTGGGCTTTGTACAGGCCTGTTTGGACATCGTACAGCACCCATTCGGTGCTCACTGCTTGCCCCTTTTTACTCACGTGGTATCCTTGCATAAGCCCCGAAACGATACTCGCGGCGGCTGCATCACACCGTCATAGGCCCGTGCAATCGCCGACCTTGGAAGTAGAGGGGCTCGGCTGCGAGGGATTTGACCGAACTGCTGGGGCGTGGTTTTCGCAAGGCAGCACGATTTTTTACTTGAAAGTGCCTGGCTGAGACGATATCAATTCAATCTCCACGGCACAGCCCATGCTGGCAAGGAAAAGCCAAAGCTGCACAACGAGGTGCCGAAGTGCATAAGGTTCGGCGAAGTTCGGAGAACGGCCCCGTGGAGTGATAGGGCAAAGCTACAGTCGGAGCTAAAAAGCGCCAACAATTGGCCTAAGTTGCCATAAGGGTGCGCATAGAGGTAGGTGAGGCATGTTAGAACAGAAGCTGGGAGAACTGGATATTATCGAGGAACTCCGCTTGAGGCGCTGGGCCCGCGAGAATTATGTGCCCGAAGAAGCGCGCCGACGCGACTGGCATCCTGTGATACTCGACGAAATGGCGCAGAAAGATCGCGAGCGGCGAGCACGCGAAACGCCGACCAGTTTGCCTGCCTAGCCTGCAGCTCCAGAACCGTCGCTTTCTCCCAAGGTCAGACCCAGTTGGACAAGCTGATCCGGCGGGAGTTGCTGCAAGATCTGGAGCAGATAATCCCGGCCCCAGTCTTCGTTTTCCACAGCTGCCAGTGGGGGCAAAGGAGTTGGAGAAACCCGACTGGCCAGCCGGTAAGCTTCTTCGGTGGTCAGATCGCAGATGCTCCGCAGGTGCGACGGGGCCGGCTGAGCTTGCAGATCGGGCAGCCGCAGTGCCCGTCCTATCTGGCGAACCGCCTGACGCAGCCGATGCTCGTTTTCGACCAGTGCCAGTCGGACATACCCCTCTCCCAGCTCGCCGAACCCACGTCCTGGGCTGACGGCGACTTCAGCTTCATCGAGAAGCTTCATGGCGAAGTCAATGCTGCCCATCTGTTCGCGCCACGGGCTCGGGTAGGGCGCCCATACGAACATGCCGGCGCGTGGCGTGCTCACCTGCCAGCCCAAGCGTCTCAGTCCCTGGACGAGCACATCCCGTCGTCTTTGGTACGTAGCCGCTTGCCGCTCCACGAGGTCTTGGCAATGGCGTAGCGCAATGATGGCGGCGATTTGTATGGGTTGGAAAATGCCATAGTCGTAGTAGGCTTTGATGGTAGCCAGAGCGCGAATCATTTCTCTGTTGCCCGCGCAGAAGCCGATGCGCCAGCCGGCCATATTGTACCCTTTGCTCATGGTGCTTGTTTCCACACCCACCTGTTTGGCACCGGGGGCACTCAAAAAACTCGGCGCTCGATAGCCATCGAAGCAAATATCCCCGTACGCGAAGTCGTGGATGACCATGAATTCATAGCGACGCGCCAGGCGCACCAGCTCGACGAAAAAATCTTGTTCCACGACCGTGGCCGTGGGATTGTGTGGATAGTTGACGACCACCACTTTGGGCCGGGGGAACAAGGTCTGGCACAGGTCTGCGATGCGCGACAGGAAACGGTCGGGCACAGTGCAATCCACACTCAAGACATTGGCCGAAGCCAAGGCCACAGCGTAGAGATGTACCGGAAAGCTCGGTGCTGGGACGATGGCCGTGTCGCCAGGTCCCAGCAGAGCCAGACACATGTGGCTGAAAGCATCTTTCGATCCCAGGCAGGCGATCACTTCGCTGTCCGGATCCAGCTCGACACTGTAGTGCCGGGCATAGCGCAGCGTCACTTCTTTGCGCAAGTTGAAGAGGCCGTTGCTCACCGAATAGCGGTGATTGCGGGGATCGCGAGCGGCTTCGCAGAGTTTTTCGATGATCTCCGGATCCGGGACATCGGTCGGGTTGCCCATACCCAGGTCTATGATGTCGCGCCCCTGACGACGCAATTCGTATTTGAGTGCATTGATGCGCCCGAACAAGTACGGCGGCAGCCTTTTGACTCGCTCCGCCACATCAATGCCAAAAGGCAAGGAACTGGGATTGGGCTCGTTTTGCATGTTTCCTCCCCTAGCCACAGACGACACAAGCCCAGGCCACTAGGGTGGCCGACCCGCCGGGTGCTGCTTGTGGCACACAGACACAGGTCTGGCAATACCTGTCATCACACAAGTTTAGAGCGTCATTTCGGTCCAGGCGGGCAATACTGTTTGAGCCACGCAAAAATCTCCTTGTGCCAAAATTCACTATTGCGCGGCTTGAGTACCCAATGGCCCTCGTCCGGAAAATTGATGAACTTGGACGGGATGCCGCGGCGTTGCAACGTCACGAAGAGTTGAAACCCCTCGCTCACCGGCACTCGGAAGTCGAGATCGTTGTGAATGATCAAGGTAGGCGTCTTGAAACGAGCTGCCCGCAGGTGCGGCGAGTGCTTCAAATACAGTTCTCGTGCCTCCCACAGGGGCTTCCCGTTGCCATGCTCCCACTCATCGAACCAAAGCTCGTCGGTCGTACCGTACATGCTCTCATGGTTGAACACGCCGCAGTGATTGACCAGCGTGCAGAACCGATCGGTATTGCCGAGGAACCAATTCATCATGTATCCTCCGAAAGAGGCCCCGGCGGCGGCGATACGCCTGCGGTCCACCCAGGCTTGCTGCTCGAGCCAATCGGCACCTTTCATAAGGTCCTGGAAGCACTTACCGCCCCAATCACCGCTGATCTCGTCCACATACTTCTGGCCGAAGCCGGTGCTGCCGCGCGGATTGGGTAGGACGACAACATATCCCTGGGCTGCCCAAAGTTGGGGATTCCAGCGCCAATGCCAAGCGTCGAGCCAGGCCGCCTGCGGTCCGCCGTGGATCATATACACAACGGGCCACTTGCGCTTGCCATCGAAAAGCGGCGGGCGAACGATCCACATGTGCATGGGCGTGCCGTCGGCACCCGGCACCTCGACCGACTGCGCGCTCGTCAAATCGAGCTGGGCAAGCAGCGCCTCGTTGGCCCGACTGAGATTGGAAGCGTTCGTTGGGCCTGCAGAGCGGGCAGCGAGCGGCAGGACATACACATCCTCCGGAGCCGCCAGCGAACTGCGCAGGAAGGCACACACATCGGTACGACTCACCGTCGGCTGAGCGATGCTATGCGCCGAGTACAACTCTTGCACGGCACCGTGCGGTCGTGCCGTGTACAAAAGAATACGACCGCGGTATTCTGCGCTCAAGACTACCCCCGGTTCGTGGGCCAGCCATGCGTATTCTTCGACCGAGCTGTCAAGCGACTCGGTCCACGACCGCCCGCGTCCCAGAAATGTGCCGTCGGCGTCCACCTCGACAACGACCAGTTCCCACTGGTCTGCTTCGTGGCCCGGCCTTTTTTGCGAGCGATAAGCTAAAAAGCGCCCGTCAGGGGAAAGCACAGGACCACTGTCTGCAGCTGGGTTGGCCGCGGTCAGGTTTTCCGGCGGCGTTTTTCCCTCGACCGATACGCGCCACAGATCATAATTGGTACTCCAAGCGGCATGGAGCCTCGGGGGTGCCGTGAACAGCAGATATCGCCCGCTGGCTGTGAAAGTAAAATTCTGCGCGGACGCAAACGTGGACGACGTCGGGTAGGCGTCGTAATCGCCTGGGGTCAGGTCGCGCGGCTGCCCAGGACCGCCATCGTCGAGTGTCATCACAAAAAGATGCCAGCGGCGACCGTCTTCGTAAGCATCCCAGTGCCGTGCGAAAAGCTGAGTGAACACACGTGCCTTGACCGGGCTGCGCGCCTGTTCTTCGAGCCGCTGGCGGTGACGTTTTTGGCCCTCGGCCAAAGGCAAATGCGAGAATTCCGGCCATACTTTACTGACAAATGCCAGGCGCTTGCCGTCGGGAGACCACACTGGCTCGGTAGCCTCGCTGGCCAAATCGGTGATCTGCTGGGCTTCGCCGCCGGCCAAGTCGAGTAGCCACAGCTGAAAACTACCGCTGCGGTTCGACTCGAACACCAGACGCCGACCGTCCGGACTCCAGCGTGGCCGCCGATCCTGATGCGGCGAGGTCGTGAGCGGCCGCCGGCTTTTCCCGTCGGTACTGGCCAACCAAATGTCCGCGTTGGTTTGGTTCTTCTCTAAATCCACCCGCGTGACCACATAGGCGACCCATCGCCCGTCCGGACTGACCTGCGGATCGCTCACACGGAGCAATCGAAAGAAATCTTCGAGCGCGATCGGACGGCGTGCAGCCGCCGGTTGTGCCGCCACCCACGCTGTCCAAGACAGCCCTATAGCGGCAACGGTAGCACAAATGCATCTCGAGTGCATTCCAAAGCGCTTCATCGGCGCCGCCCTCCCTGATTCCCTTGCCTTGCAGATATATTGCCGCGAGGACGCCAGGCCGTAGGTCGGACCATCCCGGACACGACATAAACGGTCTCTAAGCACCCCAAAGTACGGCATATCCGGACAATGGACATAGCTTATTTAGAAGAATAAAATGGGCTTTGGCCACCGCCAACAGGCACGCAAGCGTCAGGGCGCCCAAGCTAAGGCAGCCTCGACGACGCGGCTTAACTATTGCTAGGGCACCATATGAACAAAACGGACAAAGAGTTGCTCAGTATCCTCGACGAGCTTGTGGAAACGTGCCACGAACTGTGCAAAGAGTTAGAACGGCTGGTGGCTCATTTCGAGCAGGTGACAGGCCGCTTGCCGGTCCCTCATCGTCTGAGCATCTTTGCTTCGACCATGAGTGCGTTGCACCAACGCTTGAAAAAACTGGTGCCGCACCCGCAGGAACCGTCTTCCGAGCCATAGCGTGTTGGCAGCCGCCAGCTCTCGATGGGCGTTGCTCCAGAGCGCAGGGGGAGGGGCAAAAGGAGGTGTACACGATGAGTACGACAGGACTGGCGGTTTTCGACTCCACCATCGAGAAAACCAACGTGTGGCTCAACGAGATCATGGAGCGTATGGGATGGACCGAGCGGCATCGCGCCTATCATGCTCTGCGGGCGGTGTTACACGCATTG
This sequence comes from Gemmataceae bacterium, assembly GCA_040289265.1. Taxonomy (GTDB): domain Bacteria; phylum Planctomycetota; class Planctomycetia; order Gemmatales; family HRBIN36; genus PSKW01. The sequence goes on along the minus strand of PSKW01000001.1, from coordinate 299,729 downwards.
CGCGACCGATTGACCGTCACTGAGGCAGCCGACCTCGGCGCTCAGTTGCCCCTGCTCATCCGCGGCATCTATTACGAAGGCTGGCACCCCAGCGGCAAACCAGTCAAAGAGCGCAAAAAAGAGCAATTCCTGGCCCATATCCGCGAGGCGTTTCGCGACGATCCCGATGTAGATGTGGAGGCTATCGTGCGCGCCGTGTTTCAGGTCATGGCCAAACATATCACTCCAGGCGAGATCGAAGACGTTCAGCGCATGCTTCCGGCGGAGATTCGCGAACTGTGGGAGACCCCACCTCGCTCTCTCTGGGGCTTATGACGGTACCCCCGAGCTGCAGCCATTGTCCATTCTCTGCAGGGTGCTAGTGTACCAATAAGCACACTGCGCCGTGCCGGGGTTGGGAAGCGGCGAGATGTCGTACCGGGCTTTTAAGCGTCTGTTCGGCGAAACCAGTCTGGAACGTAAATGTCGCTTCTTGTTCGCCACTGCGACCATCACCTTGATCGTCGCCAGCTTTTGGTGGTATGCGTGGAAGACGGAACACCTGGCCTACGACCAAATGCGGGTTATCGGTCGGTTACTGGCCCATCAGGTCTTGATCCAGCGGCACCTGGGTGCGACCGCCCACTACCAGCAGCTCAGCTCCGATCAAAAGGCACTGCTCGAGGAATTACAGCGCCAGTACCACGAGCTGGTCCAGACCATCCCCTCCGAGGTGCAATACACCGGGGAGATCATCGGTACACACACTGCCGATAGCCAGCGGCGAGCGCTTTGGGAGCAGATGTCAGGCGACGAAGACATGGTCTATCTGGAACAAGGCGCCTACGAGTACCGGACGCTTTTGCCTGCGCGCGACAATTGCTTGCAATGCCATGCACGCTGGGACAGTTCCGTGCAGCAGGGGAGCGTTCGGCCGCTGGGCCTGGCGCGCATCGTCATTTCGACCAGTGCTATTGACGATCGGGTGCAGGTCAACCGCGCCATCCTCATTTCGACGGCCATCGTCACTACACTGCTTCTCATGGCGGGCAGCTACCTGATCGTGCGATATGTGGTCGTCAAACCGGTGCAGCATCTGAAAGAAGTCAGTGACGCCATATCGGCGGGCCAGCTCAACATTCGCAGTGAAATCCAGACCGGGGACGAATTCGAGGATCTCAGTCATGCGTTCAACCGCATGCTGCGCACTTTGGTGTCTATGCAAGAGCAGCTGCGCAAAGTGAATGCAGACTTGGACCGCAAAGTTGATCAACTGGCCCAGGCCAACATGGCCCTCTACCAGTCCAACCAGCTCATGAGCGATTTCTTAGCCACTGTCAGTCACGAATTGCGCACCCCGCTCAATAGCATCATCGGCTTCAGCGACCTGCTGTTGTCGGGCGATGTGCCACCCGACAAGCAGGCCAAATGGATCACCAACATCAAGGAAAGCGGCCAGCGTCTGCTCCGTCTTATCAACGACATCCTCGACCTGGCCAAAATCGAGGCCGGCCGCATGCAAATCCACGTCGAAGAATTGAGCTTCCACGACATCAGCGAGGGACTGGTGAACATGTTCCGTCCGTTGGCAGAAAAGAAAAACATCGAAATCACCTGCGAAGTAGACGCCGACTTGCCATTGTTGAAGCAGGATGGCAACAAAATCCAGCAGATTTTGTGGAACCTTATGTCCAACGCCGTCAAATACACGCCGGAAGGAGGACGCATCGTCCTGCGGGCACGCCGGATAGGAGAGACGGTGGAAATGTCCGTTCAAGATACGGGCGTGGGGATCGCACCGGAGGACCAGGAAGTCATCTTCGATAAGTTCCGCCAGGTGGGACGTGTGCTTACGCGCGATCACGAGGGTACCGGCCTGGGCCTCTCTATCGTCAAGGAGCTGACCCGGTTGCTGGGCGGCAATATATCGCTCCAAAGCGAGCTGGGCAAAGGGAGCACTTTCACTGTCACCCTGCCGATCGAATTTACAGAGCAAACCAAACAAGATTACTTGCACAGCGCCGACGGATTGAAAACATCACTGCCGCGCCAGCCGGCGCCCATCTTCGCGAAATCGAAAGAAGCCCATCCGAGCCAGAACGTGTGACTGAGCCATTGGCCATCATGCCGGGTAGAACTTCTTAAAGGCCTCAAAACGTTTTCCAGTATTGGGTTGCCGTTTTACACGGCAGCATCTGGCAGACAGAATACCTTTGACTGCTAAAAGAGTCCGATCGTCAGCTGAAGGCAAATTCGCTCGTATTTTCCGAACAACTTGTGCTACGCCAGACTGCAACCACTGCAGTTGCATCGGGTTGCAGTTTTTCTGACTAGTGTCTTGAAATGCGCTGAGGCCTTTGCGATAATCACGCCGTGCCTTGTGCCAAATATTTGAGTCTTTCTGCTAAATGGGCACAAGATGTAGTGCCGAATTCTAAACATGATTTCAGACAGTGTGAAAATTTGATCAGATAAGATCACCAATGTGTTGGCTGAGGCAATCACAGAAACAGATAGCTCTGTTGAACCAAAAGCAAAGAGCAGGGGTGGAATAGGCATGGGCGTGTTAGCAGACTGGCAGATCTTGGACGAGATCCGCATAGATCCGCTGGCGCAAGGCCAGAGGATACCTGGAGTAATTTCTTATGGAATAACTAGTTACGGATATGATGTGCGTATTGGCCGCAGATTCAAGGTCTTTACCAATGTGTACGGCGCAGTAGTTGACCCCAAGAACTTCAGTCCCGCCGCATTCGTGGATGTGGAAGGCGATTTTTGCCTTATACCCCCAAACAGTTTCGCCCTTGCTGAGACTGTTGAATATTTCGAGATACCACGCGACGTTCTGGCCATTTGTGTGGGCAAGAGTACTTACGCTCGCTGCGGGATCATCGTCAATATTACCCCTCTCGAGCCAGAATGGCGTGGGCGAATCACCTTAGAAATCAGCAACACAACTCCTCTACCAGCAAAGATTTATGCAAATGAGGGTATCGCTCAAATCGTCTTCTTGCGGGCAGAACGTGTTTGCCGAGTCAGCTATGCCGACAAGAAGGGAAAGTATCAGGACCAAAAAGGCCTAACGCTGCCCTTTGTGCTTAAAAACGGAAACGATTAGGCTTTAGCCTGGCCAATCGGCCCCTAAAGCAGATAAAGCGGGCGCCGACAAGCTGGCCGACCGGCTCTCGCGACTGTGTCGAGCAGCAGGGTGCGTTTTTCGGACGGGCAGTTGTTCTTTTCTCCGAAGGAGCTACACGTGAAGATCTTTCGGCTTTTTACCCGGGAAGGACAGGATCCTTACGCGGGCATCCGGTTCGTGTGCCGAAGCAGCAAGATTGTCAATCCCGATGGTCGAGTTGTTTTCGAAATGCCCGAAGTATGGGCGCCTGAAAGCTGGTCCCAGGTTGCTGTGGACGTACTGGCACAAAAGTACTTTCGCAAGGCTGGTGTACCGGACCGGGTCGAAAAGGTCCCTGAGTCTGGAGTCCCCGTCTGGCTACAACGCAGCCGGGCGGCGGCCGATGCCCGGTTCGGCTACGAAACGGACGCGCGTCAGGTATTTCATCGGCTCGCAGGCTGCTGGACGTACTGGGGCTATAAAGGCGGGTATTTCTCTTCGGAAGCCGATGCACGCGCCTTTTACGACGAGATTTGCTACATGTTGGCCAACCAGATGGCTGCTCCCAACAGTCCCCAGTGGTTCAACACGGGTTTGTATTGGGCCTACGGCATCGAGGGCCCGCCCCAGGGGCATTACTATGTAGACCCTGTAAGCGGCGAAACAATCAAAGCCAGCTCCGCCTACGAAAGACCGCAGCCACATGCTTGTTTTATCCAGAGTATTGCCGACGACCTGGTCAACGAAGGCGGTATCATGGACTTGTGGGTCCGAGAGGCACGTATTTTCAAGTACGGCTCGGGGACGGGAACCAACTTTTCTGCCATTCGTGCCGCAGGTGAGCCGCTTTCTGGCGGTGGCAAATCGAGCGGCCTGATGAGTTTCCTAAAAATCGGCGACCGCGCGGCCGGCGCTATCAAGTCGGGCGGGACCACTCGCCGCGCTGCCAAAATGGTGATCTTGGACATGGACCACCCCGACATCGAGGAGTTTATCAACTGGAAAGTAACAGAGGAGCAAAAAGTAGCTGCCCTGGTCACCGGGTCGCGGCTGTGCCGCAAGCACTTGAACGCCATTATCCGGGCCTGCGCGGACGGCTCGGATCCGGGTAACGGCGCCGGGCACCCCGACCCGTCGAGCCAAGACCGCTTCGATCCGAGCAAGAACCCACGCTTGCGCGCCGCCATTGTCGAAGCGTGCCGTGCCGAAATCCCTGTCAACTACATCGAACGAGCCATCCATTTGGCACGGCAGGGCTTTACCGGGGTGGAATTCTCCGAGTACGACACGGATTGGAACTCCGAAGCCTATTACACTGTTTCAGGCCAAAACAGTAACAATTCGGTCCGTGTAACGCACGAGTTCATGCGGGCCGTTTTGGAAGACCAGGCGTGGCCTCTTTACTGGCGCACGGAGAAAGAACAAGCGCGTCGCGAGGGTCGAGCGCCGCAGCCCTGCCGAACCGTATCCGCCCGCAAGCTCTGGGACCAGGTGGCCCTGGCGGCTTGGATGTGCGCGGATCCCGGCGTGCAATTCGACACGACCATCAACGAGTGGCATACCTGCCCAGCCGACGGCCCTATTCGTGCCAGCAATCCCTGCTCGGAGTATATGTTTCTCGACGACACGGCTTGCAATTTGGCCTCTTTGAATTTGCTACGCTTTTATCGCGACGGCCGCTTCGACACGGAGGCGTTTCGGCACGCCTGTCGGCTATGGACCCTGGTATTGGAAATATCGGTGCACATGGCCCAATATCCGAGCAAAGCGATAGCCCGGCGGTCTTACGAGTACCGCACGCTCGGCCTAGGGTATGCCAATTTGGGCAGCTTGTTGATGGTGCAAGGCGTTCCTTACAATTCTGCTCGAGGGCGAGCCATCTGTGCCGCCATCACGTGCCTCATGCATGCTGCAGCCTATGCCACGTCGGCAGAATTGGCCAGCGAGTTGGGGCCATTCCCGCGGTTTTCGGCCAATCGGGATGCCATGCTGCGCGTCATCCGCAACCATCGTCGGGCGGCCTACGACGCGCCTGCTCACGAGTACGAAGGCCTCAGCGTCGTTCCCCAGGGGCTGGATGCTCGGCACTGCCCTGCGTATCTCCTCGAGGCGGCGCGGCGCGAAGCCGACCGTATGCTCGAACTGGGCGAAATGCACGGCTATCGCAATGCCCAGGTGACGGTCATCGCGCCGACCGGAACTATCGGCTTAGTCATGGATTGCGACACCACCGGCATCGAACCGGACTTCGCTTTGGTGAAATTCAAAAAGCTAGCCGGGGGTGGCTACTTCAAGATCATCAACTCGTCCGTGCCACAGGCCCTGGCAACCCTGGGATATACGCCCGAGCAAATCCAGGACATCGAGCGCTACTGCTGTGGTGCCGGAACACTGGCAGGCTGTCCGCACATCAACCATCAGAGCCTGACCGCGCTGGGATTCACCAGGCAAATGCTCGATAAAATCGAAGAGGTATTGCCTCAGGTTTTCGAGCTGCGCTTTGCTTTCACTCGTTGGACCCTGGGCGACGACGCTTTGCGGCACCTGGGTTTCAAGGACGAACAAATCAACGATCCCGGCTTCGATCTGCTCGAAGCACTGGGATTCACCGAAGCTCAAATCCAGGAGGCTAACGAATATGTGTGCGGTGCTATGACGCTCGAGGGGGCACCCCATTTGAAGCCCGAGCATTATCCGGTGTTCGATTGTGCCAACCGTTGCGGACGCAAGGGCACACGTTGCTTATCCACCGAAGCACACATCCGCATGATGGCCGCCGCCCAGCCTTTTGTCAGCGGTGCCATATCCAAAACCATCAACATGCCTCACGAGGCCACAGTCGAGGACGTCAAACGGGCCTACTTGCTGAGCTGGCAATCAATGTTGAAGGCGATCGCACTCTATCGCGATGGGTGCAAACTGAGCCAGCCCCTGTCGAGCTTATGGGATGGAGCCACAGGCTTTTTGGCACAAGTGCAGGCACTACAAACAACTGCCAAAGAAAGTCAGGCACAACCAGTGCGCATTGCCGAGCGGGTTATCCATCGCTATATCGCCAGGCGCCGACGACTGCCGGATCGTCGCGCTGGGTACACGCAAAAGGCCCGCATCGGCAATCACAAGATCTATCTGCGCACCGGTGAATACGAAGACGGCACCCTCGGGGAAATCTTCATTGACATGCACAAGGAGGGAGCTGCGTTCCGCAGTCTGATGAATTGCTTCGCAATCGCTGTTTCTATCGCGTTACAACATGGCGTGCCCCTGGAAGAGTTTTGCGACGCATTTTTGTTCACCCGCTTCGAGCCCAATGGCATAGTCCAGGGGAACCCGCATATCAAAATGACCACCTCGATCATTGACTACATCTTCCGCGAATTGGCGATCACTTACTTGGGACGCTACGACTTGGCGCAGGTAGACGAGGAAGACCTGCGCATGGACGCGATGCACCGGCAAGAGCACGAGCCGGAATACGAAGGCGAAGAGTTGGTATCGGAACGCGTGCTCGATCCCGACGAGGAAAAATTGCCGCATACGCCTGCGTTCGCAACGCCGCGCAGTTTGCACGTGCAGCCTTTTGCCACCGCCGCCAATGGCGATCGGCATGAACCGATGGCAGCTGCCGGCAGGCCGGCGATCGGCAAGCGAACAGCCGGCCCAGAGGAGGCATCGCGCGTCCGGCGCCAGTCTCGGACAGAACCGGCTCGGGCGCCGACAGGGCCGGTCCTGTTGTCGCGCATCGTCATGGAAGAAGAGATCCGTCGGGCGCGCCTCAAAGGATACGAAGGTGATCCGTGTCCAGAGTGTGGCCAGCTAACTTTGGTCCGCTCCGGCGCATGTGTCAAGTGCGACACCTGCGGTGCCACCAGCGGATGCAGTTAGACGGTGGCGACCTGTGTTCTCGCTTCGCTTTTCCAGGGCACGATGGCGCATCACCGGAGGAGGCTACAAGGCGGCCGGTTATTCCGCAGGGGCCGTCTGACCAGGGGGTGACGGACCTGGCTCGCTCCCGCTCGTTGCGCTCGGGCTATCGCGCAAAAGCGCACCCAGCAAAAATGCCAGCAGCAGCATAACAGCGGCAACACACCCGGCCACCAAACATGCGGTCCAGGACAACCAGATGCCACCGGTCAGCGGTTCGACGGTCCACTGGCCAAGCTCGGGACTGCTGCCGGTGGCGCTAGGTGCCGCAGAAGCCGTTGATTTGCCTGGCTCTATGGCACTCTCGCTCGCACCAGAGGTAGCTTTTTCCCGTGATCTTTCGGCCTCGCTTGCTGCGAGCTGCGGCTTATCGGTGGCAGTCCTTTCTTGGCTGGGAGCGTCCTGGCGCCGGGGCTGTGCATCGTTGTCCGAACTTTGTGCAGGCCCCGTTTTCGGACGCGCCGACAGATCCGGTACCGCTACAGGCCGCTGGCAATGCGAACAGTGCACGACCGTTCCGGCCTTACGACGGCTGATTCTGAGGACTTGCCGGCAATGTACACAGCGAAACTGAATGGGCATATGTGTCTCGTATATATGCGATGGCCGCCGTACGCGTCGCATCACGGCTCGCGCACGCAACGAAAGCCAGTATTGGCCATCCCACTGTCTGGATCGTTATGGTAGCGGGCTGACACACGATAGCGGCGACAACAGGCATCGCAACACATGTAAGAGCCGCCCCGTTGTACTTTGCGTTTGCCCACAAGGGGACCAGATGGATTCCGCGCCGGACTGTGTTGGTAATAATCCGGTGCGAACCAGTCCTGACACCACTCCCAAACATTCCCGCAGACATCATAAAGGCCAAAGCCGTTGGGCGGATAACTGCACACTGGTGCGGTTCCGGCATACCCGTCCTCGGCTGTATTGTGATAAGGAAAAGTTCCCTGCCAGATGTTGCACAGCCACCGCCCGTGGTTTTGCAAGTCATTACCCCAGGCCAGGTTGGCACCATGTAGGCCTCCTCGTGCAGCGTATTCCCATTCTGCTTCCGTGGGCAAGCGAAAGCGCGCTCCGGTCTTTTTCGATAGCCACGCACAATAGGCAACGGCATCGTTCCAGGAGATGTGAACCACAGGGTGATCCAGTCGGGAGCGGATGTCGGAGCCAGGCCCTTCTGGGTGACGCCATGAGGCCCCTGGCACGACTCGCCAATGCTCCGGCCAGCGTCCCTCGCTGTCCGCCGGATAACGTTTTCGTTGTTCTTCGTCTAGGAGATGCACCGGGACACCGGACCAGCCGTACTTTTCTGCTTCCGTTGCATATCCCGTTTCTTCTACAAATCGCGCAAACTGCCGGTTGGTCACTTCATGTCGGTCAATCCAGAAACCGTCCAGGGCTACGCGATGGACAGGAGTTTCACCATCTTCGGGATACCCCAGGCCAAAGAAATCGCCCATGTCGAAAGTGCCCCCAGGAATCCAAACCATGTCGTGGTCGTTGGCAAATCGGGCAGTTAGCAGGCCGCCAGGATGCGACATCATCCACGCGGTCAGGGCGGCGGCTGCAATAACGACGACGACCAGCAAAAGGGGCCAGTGCTTCTTCATCCGTCGGGATTACCCTCGCGACATCGCATCGTGCGCGGATCCACGATTACTGTCGGGAACGCCTGGTCTCGGCGCGCGCTTAGGCCAGCACGCCGCTCCGGCGTCGGCATCCCCGATCCTGTCATCAGTTTAGCCCACGTCAGGTCGTTACATTCGCGGCAGTTCCTTCTAGGCCCAGTTGCCCAGCGAGCGGCCGCAAGGCTTCAATGAGAAAATCAATATGCTCTTCCAGGGGAACGCCGAAGTCTGTGGCGCCACGATAGATATCTTCGCGACTGACCTTGGCGGCAAAGCCCTTGGTCTTGAGCTTCTTGATCACACTGGCAGCGGTCAGATCACGAATCCCTTGGGGGCGAATCACTGCCACTGCCATGATGAAGCCGGTCAACTCATCGCAGGCGTACAAGGCCTTTTCCACAGGTCGCAAGCGCGGGCAATCGGGTAGATAATCGGCATGGGACTTGATGGCGTAGATCAGATCGGCCGGATAGCCACGCTCCTGAAGGATACGGGCACCCTGCAATGGATGATCGGGGGGATTCGGCCACTTTTCGTAATCGAAATCGTGGAGCAAACCCACTAGTCCCCAATAGTGTTCGTCCTCGCCTAGCTTGCGCGCATAAGCGCGCATCGCCGCCTCCACGGCAAGCATATGCCGCAACAGGGCAGGGCTTTGCGTGTATGCCTGAACCAGTGCCCAGGCTTCTTCTCTAGACGGCAGCGGACAATTTTCGCTCAAGTGGCCTTTCCTCCGCTTCGAGCATGCTCCGGATCCGCCGAGGCAGCAACAGGCGACGTTGTCCAACACATCTTGTGCTCATCTAGCCTGACATCTTTACACCATCAGGGGGCATAGCCGACAGCGGCTGTGTGGCTTGGTTGCCCACGGCCGCACCAAAATCGTAACCCTGCACTGTTATTTATACCAGTCGCGCCTACTCAACTGATCTTGGCAAGCGCTCACAAGCTATTTATATCCCGCAAGCTCGAAAGGATCACCACGCTGGCGCATCGTTGGGCAGTCCAAAGTAAGTTGCACGTGCCAAATTCGGCGATTGACGAAAAGAAGCGAGCATGGCCAAGAGCTCGGACACTGCGCACATTCGCAGTGGCAGTACTAAAACTGGGCGGCCGACTTGCCACCGTGCCGCACGTCTGACGGACCACGGTTCGTTATCGGCGGACGCCTCTTTATGCTCGGAGGAGCCGGAAGAGGTCCTCGAGCGTCCGGGGATAGCCAGGATCGAGCAGGGGATCGCTGACAAACCGAGCACTCTTGTGCCTGCCGATGCCATACTTGGGTACCGTCTCATCCAGCAGGTCGGGCAAGGAGGACTAGCTACAGTTTATCTGGCCGAGCAGCTGGGATGTCGCCGACGCGTGGCCATCAAGCTTGTGCACGCCGGCCCTTTCGCCGACGGCGACGCCAGACGGCGTTTCCAGAAGGAAGTCGAAGTTCTGTCCGCGCTGAGCCATCCGCATATCGTGCACTTGCACGAGGCGGGGGAGCGCGACGGCATGCACTATATGGTCCTGGAATACGTGGAGCGAGGCCCCTTGCGGGCGCAACTGGATGCTTGGGCTTGGCCCAACTCGTCGCCGCGCTCGCGGGCGAGTGGGCACAAAGCCCGCGACATTGCTGCATTGCTGATGCATCTTGCCCAAGCCGTGGCGGCGGTTCACAACGCCGGCTACCTCCACGGCGACATCACACCCGGCAATGTGCTACTTACCAAGGACAACCAGCCGAAACTGTCCGACTTCAGTCTGGCGCGCCGACTCGAAGAGGTCGCCTCAGAGCAGCGATCCGGTAGCATTACCGGTACATTGCCTTATCTGGCCCCGGAGCAGACTCTCGGCCAAGAGCATACGACAGTCGCTTCCGACATCTATGCCTTGGGGGCTGTTCTCTATGAATTACTGACCGGGCAGCCTCCCTTTCGAGGTACGACGGCTTTCGATTTGCTGTGGGCCATTCGGCACGAGAAGCTGCAACCGCCACGGAGCATGTTTCCCGACATACCGCGCGATCTGGAGGCCATCTGTCTCAAGTGCCTAGCGAAAGATCCGCACAAGCGCTACGCCAACGCCGAGGAGCTAGTACGCGATCTGAGTCGTTTCCTGCAAGGCAAGCGTGTGCGGGCCTACCGATACACCGTGTGGGAAAGGATGGCGCGACTGGCAAAAAGCCGAGAGTTTTCGCTGGTTTCCCTCGTCGCCGTCATCGGCATAGTGGCCGGTAGCAGCCTATCCGGCGTACTGTGGTTGCGCCTTCTTTCAGCATACCCAGTGCCCCCGAGCGTGCCCACGGCAAGTTACAACGACGACGTAGACACTTTCGCCACGCTGGTGCGCCAGGCTGTACTAGCCTGTGAGGCCACGAACAAGTTGAGCTCGGGCTCTTTTCCAACAGCAAGTGCTACGGATTGGGACGGCACCCGCCGGTCGCTGCAAGCGTTCGCAGAGGCACTCCAAGGTCTGCGTCAGGCTTTGCATAACTGGCCTGCAACGCACCGAGACATAGCCATACCGGGAGGCGCTACCCCGCTCAGTCGTCACTCTTTGCACCGGTATGTCGCCGAGCAAACGGTAGCGCTAGCCCGTCACTATGCGCACCAGGGACTGTACCGGCAAGCGAGTGATTTGTTTGCCCAGGCACAGGAAGATTTCGCGCACCTCGCGCAGGCCGAGCCAGATACACAGTACACACTTTGGGCAGCCCACTGTGCCCACGACCGAGCAGCGTGTCTTCTGGCCGAAGCAGACCCGGCAGGGGAAAAGGCACTGCAGCAAGCACTCGCCCTCTATCGGCGCGCCGGAGGCAATCTCCTAGAAGCCCGGATCGGACAAGCCTGTACCCAGCGTTTGCAAGCGCTCTTGCTAGCACAGCAAGACAGATTGCACGAGGCCCTGGAACTTCTCGGCGAATTAATAGACAGCATTCAAAGTCAGATTCAGATACGATCGGTAGATGCCCTCTCTAGGCCTGGCGCTCTAGCCCACGAGCCGAACTATAGCTCCACTAAGCTGCAGGAGCAGCTGGCGCTCACCCGCCTGGCCCGAGCGCTAGTCCTGGCCAACCATCCTGCGCGTCTCGCGGAAAGCCGCAGGCATGCCGATATGGCTCTGGCAATATTCGAAAGATATGGCCAGCAATTCAGTACCAGCGCCCTGATCGGCTGGGCACAGACACATGAAGTACTCGGCTGGCTCGCAACCGACTCGCAATCGCATCCAACTTCTATGGACAGAGCCGACAAACATTTCTTGCAGGCCCAAAAACTTCTCGCACAAGCAAAAGACAAGAAATTGTCAGGGGCTGATCTGGCTCTCTGCGATTTGCAAATCTCGTATGCAACTTGGCTGTTGCGGCATGGCCACTCGGACCAAGCCTGGCAACAAGCGCAAGCAGCTTTGAGCCTTTTACCCGCCTCGGCAGCATCCAGTCAAGCCTGGCGCCTCCGTCGGAGTGCCATCTTGAACCTTCTCGGGCAGGCCACTGTGACACCTCCTGCACCGGTACGCGGCGACCGGTAACAGCTTGGGGTACTGTCGTGATCACCTTCGGCAACCGGAACACTTCCGTTACCAGAGTCCGGTAATCTTCCACCAGCATGGGCCGACCGTAAGCCACACGGCAACATTGAAAAGGGAAAGAGCAAAGCCAGTGCGCCACCACAGCGCTTGTGAGACGTAGCCGGTAGCGAAAACGATCGGTCCCGGCGTGGTACCGTAGTGGGTCAGGCCTGCCGAAAAATTGGCGAAAAAGGCCAGAGATGCTACGGTCAGCCCCGGTGGGGCACCGCCCGCAATGAGCACCGCCGCAAATGCAGGATACATGCTCACCATATGCGTCGTGATACTGGCAAAACCATAGTGGGCGTAAAAGTAAATGATCGTCAAAGCGACCCACGTCACGGGCCAGCTCCACCCCACGAAAAGGCCGCCGCTCCATTCAGCGAACAGCCGCACAATTCCGGCAGCATGCAGCTCTTTGCCCAACTGGACCAGTCCACCGTACCAGATGAACACGTCCCAGCCGGATCGTTCTTCCAATGCATCGTGCCAGCGCAAAACACCGGTCAAAAACAGAGCGACTACGCCGCCCAGCGCTACGAGGGTTACGTAATCTTTGCCCAAAACGATCCACAAGCCGCATACCGTGACGAACACTGCTCCCAGCACTTTCTCGGGCGGCCGTAATGAGCCGAACCGCTCCAGTTCCTGGCGGGCGAACGCAGGCGCCTCGGGAGTATGTCGTATTTCCGGTCCATGCCATCGGTAGATCCACCATGGAATCACTGCGAGACACAGGAGTGCAGGAACCGAAGCGTGCCATAGCCACTCCCGATAGGACAAGACCACCGGACCGCTTGCCGACTCGGCTGTCAGCTGGTACGCCTGCTGTGCTGCCAAGGGATTGCTTGCCTGACCTGTAAAGAACAGAGCGCAGGCCATCACATCGCCCTGGTAAAGGGTCAGCATCAGATAGGTGCCCAGCAGCGCGGCGCTCGGTCCAGGCTGCGAGCGATACAACTCGGCTAAATTGCGCACGATAGGCAACAGCACGCCGCCGACACGTGCAGCATTGGACGGAATCATGCCCGCCAGGACTACGTCGGAAGCCACGATCGCATAGCCCAGACCTAGCGATCGGCGACCGAGCAGTCTGACGAAATACAACGCAAGCCGGCGCGCGAGCCCCGTCTGGATCAGCGCCCGTGACAAAAAATAGGCCGCTAACACCAGCCACACCGTTGGATCGGCATATCCCTTGAGCGCTTGCTCCATGGTCAAGGCGCCGCAGGCCACCGCTACCAGCAAACCGGTCAAAACGATGGCGCCACCAGGTAGTGGCTGAAGCAGCAATCCGGCTATGGTGCTGGAAAACACAGCCAGCAGTCGCCAACCCTGGGGCAGCTCGCTGACGGAAACGCCCAACGCATAAGCGGCACCGAGCCACACGAGCGCTCCCAAACCGACAATGATCGCCCAGGATCGTTTCATACTCTCTCGCGATACGCCGACGTCGTTTGCGGCTGGCCGCCGGAGTTTTTTGACTTTAGGGGATTTATGATGCACTATTCCACATGGGAAGGGAAGGGCTTTGACGATTTTCACGGCCTGCACGACCTGACAAGGAAGCAGGTGCGAGGAGTGCGTCATGATTCAGACCGAACTGGGTGCTTGCGAATGGTTTGTATGGGATTTACGGCGTAGCAATTTGCTGGAGCTGGGTCAGTTAGAACAGGCGGTTGGGGAATTCCTCGGTCGCCATCCTCGTGCCGAGCCAGCGCAGCTGGCTGAATACTTGGTGCAGCGCGGACTTTTGACCCGTTTCCAGGCCGAGCGCCTGCTCAATGGCAAAAGCGAAGGGTTCGTCCTCGGACCATACGTCCTTGTGGACGCACTGGGGACGGGGAGCATGGGAACGGTCTACAAGGCACGCTCCCGCACACAGCAAGGCTGGTTCGCCCTCAAGGTCCTGCCGCGCAGAAGCATGTGGAATATGCGCGTGGCCAGACGCAGGGTCCGCGAATTCGAGCAAGTGCGTCACCAGGCGGTAGTGGCTTTCATAGACGTAGGCACCGCAGGGGGAGCCCACTATCTAGTCTGGCCTTTCATCGAAGGCACCACCCTGGAAAGTATCGTCAAAGAGAAAGGCCGACTGCGTGCCGAAGATGTCATCCGTATCGGTCTCGATATCGCCGCCGGTCTCGATGCCGCCCACCGGCACAACCTGATCCACGGACTTCTCAAGCCCTCCGACATCATGGTGACGTCCGACCATCAGGTAAAGATCCTCGATTTCGGCATCGGCTGCCTTCTCTTGGAAATGGACCAGGAGTCGGTTGTAGACACGATGTCTTCGGCCAATACTTTGACCAGCGGCTTGGACTGTGCCAGCCCAGAAGCGATCCTGGACCCTTCGAACACCACACCCGCGTCCGACCAGTATAGCTTGGGCTGCGTACTTTATTATTGCCTCACCGGCCAATTTCCATTTCCTACCGGCAACTCGGTGGAAAAAATGATGGCGCACCAAACCAAAAAGCCTTGTCCGATAAGCGAGTTGGCGCCTGGTACACCTGACGCTCTCGTCCGCGTCGTGGAACGACTTATGGAAAAGCAGCCAGAAAAGCGCTACCCGGCAACCAGCGACGTCGTCATGGCTTTACAAGCGCTTTTGCCCAGTCGCAATGCACCCGGGGCCTTTCCTGGATCGGCATCCAGCTTGCGCAGTAAATTGGCCCAAACCGCTATCGGCGTTCCCCACGCTCCAGCCACCGACGCCGAAAAAGAAGCACCAACCAGCTTTACCTCTTCGCGCTTTATTTCCACGGCAAGTGTTGGTGCCGGTCCGGAAAAGCCTGCTCCGACGATGAAAAACAGGGCTCTTCCCAAAGAAAGCGAGCAAATGACAGAAGAGATACCCGCTTTGAAGCAGCAAGTTTCCAAGGTGCGTCCTTCGATCGCAGGTGCCGAAACTTGTGCACAGGAGCAGTGCGCACCTGCGCCATGTTCCGGCAGTCGTGGCACTCCGAAGCTGCACGAAAACAGGGCCGACGAAGGGTTCGGTCTGGTAGCAATGCTTCTGGTAGCCGCGCTGTCTGCATTTGCGGCGTGGCTGGTCGCCTGGTACTGGCGATGATCGAGACCGCTCTACTCGAAGGAGTCCTATCCCGTTTTTGAGGGTCCAGGACCTAGCTCAACACCCTGCCCGGCCTCACCCTGCATCGTATCATAAAGAGGCACAATGCCGCCCCAGGGCTTCGATCGTAGTGCGCAAGCGGCGTTCGGCAACACAAGCAGGCGCGTCGCGCGCCGGTCGGGATGGCGTTACAGGCACACGAGGAAACCAGTATGGCCAACGAGGGAGTGTACCTGGTTACCGGAGCTACCGGCTTCGTAGGTAGCCATGTCGCCGAAGAGTGCGTGCGTCGTCGTATCCCTGTGCGCACTTTGGCTCGGCCTCGAAGCGACACGCATTTGCTGCAAAAGCTGGGAGTTGAGATAGTGCGCGGCGAGCTCGGCGATCCGGCTGCCCTGACGCAGGCACTAGCCGATGTGCGGGTGGTGATCCATTGCGCTGCCAAGGTGGGAGATTGGGGGCCTGTCGAAGAATATCGCCGGGTCAACGTCGAGGCTCTGCGTCAGCTGCTGGAGGCAGCACGTCAGCGAGCACTGCAGCGTTTCGTACATCTCAGCACGCTCGGCGTCTATGAAGCACGTGACCACTTCGGAACCGACGAATCGGTCGCGCCGCCCGACGTGCATATGGACGGCTATACCCAATCGAAAGTAGAAGCCGAAAAACTGGTGCTCCACTACCACCATTTGCATGGTATGCCGGTGGTGATTCTCCGGCCCGGATTTATCTATGGGCCACGCGATCGCACCGTTTTGCCCAAGCTCTTGGAGAATCTCCGAGCAGGAAAAGTCAAATACTTGGGCAATCCCGAAAAACTCATGAACACGATCGGCATTGACAACCTCGTGCAGGCCATTTTCCTGGCGGTCGAAAAACCGCAAGCCATCGGCCGCATTTACAATCTCACGGATGGCGAGCCAGTCAGTAAACGACGCTTTCTGGAAACGGTGGCACACCTGGCGGGTGTCCAGCCGCCAAGAGGTACGGTCCCGTTGTGGTTGGCTCGGCGGCTAGCAGTTGTCATGGAAACAATAGCCCGCTGGCGCGGTGCCACGTCCGCCCCGCGTCTGACGCGCGCCCGGCTCAAATTCCTCGGCTACAACCTGGATTTCTCCATCGAACGCGCCCGCAACGAGCTCGGCTACTGCCCTCAAGTCCCTTTCGACCAGGGCATCCGTGCTGCAGTTGACTGGTGGGTCAACTGCCGCGCTTCAGCTTGAAAGCAGTTTTTCGATCCGGCCTGTTGCAGCGATCCGCTCGGCTGCTACACTGGACAATGATCGAGGCACAGACAGTGGCTCGTTGCATCAGTGCTCGTAGGTCTCGCCCCACGGAGGTGTGCTCATGGAGCTGAAGGGAATTCGCGCAGCCATCTTGATCGAGCAACAGTATCAGGAACTGGAGGTTTGGTATCCTTATTATCGGCTCAAAGAAGCCGGCGCCCAAGTGACCCTGGTCGGTCCAGAGGCTGGTCGGGAATATCCGAGCAAGTGCGGTTATCCGGCGCGCGCGGAAGCAGGCATCCGCGAAGTGTCAGCCGAGGACTTCGACTTGGTCATCATTCCCGGAGGATTCGCCCCCGATTTTATGCGGCGCACCGAGGCAATGATCCGCTTCGTCAGCGATATGGCGGAGCAGGGCAAAATCGTGGCCGCCATTTGCCACGGACTATGGATGTTGTGCTCCACGCAGGCCCTCAAAGGCAAAAGGGCTACGTGCTTTTTCGCCATCAAGGACGACGTCATCAATGCCGGCGCGCGGTACCTCGATGCCGAAGTCGTGCGCGACGGCAACATCATCAGCAGCCGCAAGCCCGACGATCTGCCCGCGTTTATGCAAACCATCCTCCAGGCTGCCCGCGAGCGCTTGTCGGTGACGGCGGCACGCTAATTGCCCCTGGAGGGGATCTGCGACCGGGGTATGCACCGACACGGTAGCAGCGGTCGTCTGCAAAACGCGAGGTGAACACGACGCGTCTGGCATAGTCCCTAGGGGCTGGCAAGTGAATTAGGTGCCAGCGTGGCGAGGGGTGCCGTGGACGACGGGGTACGGCCCCGAGGGCATCGCAAGGGGAGGAGCGAGCATGAGCGATCGTTATCAGCCCACGCGCGAGGACCGATTCGCATTCGGCATATGGTGCCTTCAAAACCGCGGACGTGACCCATTCGGCGACGTTACGCGTCGCGAGTTGACTGTCGCTGAGTGCCTCCGGGGATTGGCGGAACGCCAGGTGTACGGCTTCGAGTTTCACGACAACGACATCGTGCCTTTCGGAGCCAGCGCGGCAGAACGGGACCGGCTGTTGCGCGAGACCAAAAAGCTCATGCACGACCTGGGCATCCGTGCCACCATGGCTACCACCAATCTCTTTTATCACCCAGTCTTCAAAGACGGCGCCTTCACCAGTACCGATCCAGCTATCCGTGCCTTGGCCACGCAAAAAGTGATGAATTGTCTCGACATAGCCGCAGAACTGGATACGCAGGTTTTTGTTTTCTGGGGCGGTCGCGAGGGTACCGAGGTGGATGCCAGCAAAGATCCGATCATTGCCGCCGCCTGGTTTCGTGAAGCCCTGAACTTCTTGTGCGAATATGTCCTGGACCAGGATTACGACATCAAATTCAGCATCGAGCCCAAGCCCAACGAGCCGCGAGGCGATCTGTACTTGCCGACGGTGGGCAGTGTGCTGGCCTTCATCCAAACTCTGGATCACCCCGAAATGGTCGGCACCAATCCCGAAGTGGCCCATATCAAAATGGCCGGCCTCAATCCCTACCACGAGTTCGCCCAAGCCATAGACGCCGGCAAACTCCTCGATGTCCACCTCAATGACCAAAAACCGTTACGTTTCGACCAGGATCTCAGTTTCGGCAGCGACAATTTGAAAGAGGCCTTCTTTTTGGTCAAACTCTTCACCGAAAGAGAGTACAACGGCACCATCGGCTTCGATGCCCATCCCTACCGTACAGAAGCCGATCCCTGGGACTTCGTCGAGCGCAACATGCGCACGTACAAGATCCTTCGAGAAAAAGTGCAACAGTTCAACGAAAACCGCGAAATACAGGACCTGCTGCGCGAACTGTACAAGAGCCATCCGGAATACGGCGACTTACTGTCCCGCTACAGCAGCGAGCGAGCACAGAAGCTCAAAGGAACCTCCTTCGATGTGGATGGGCTTACCAACCGCCGGCTTCCTTATGAGCGCTTGGATCAACTGGTCACGGAGTTGCTACTGGGCGTCTTGCGTTGATCGGTAGCAGTGCGCTCTAGCGCACTTCGGGTCATGGACCATGGCCACGTTCGGTGATCGTCTGGTCGCTGCAGTACGTGCCAAGAAAACTCCCCTGTGCATCGGCATAGACCCTGCTTGGGCACGTCTGCCCGAAAGCATTCGTTTGCGTTACGGGGACACCGGCTACGGTCGCGCACGCGCCGCGGAAGAATTCGCTTATCGTGTGCTGGACGCAGCCAACGACATGGTACCTGCGGTCAAAGTGCAAGCGGCATTTTTCGAAGCATGCGGCGGCTGGGGTTGGCACTCTCTTCAATGGGTCTTTCGTAAAGCTGCCAGGCTCGGTATGCTGGCCATTCTCGATGCCAAGCGTGGCGACATTGCCTCGACCGCAGATGCCTACGCGGAAATGGCCTTCGACACATTGCACGCCGACGCGGTCACCATCTCGCCGTATTTGGGCAGCGATACGTGGATGCCTTTTGTGGACAAGGCGGTACAAATAGACAGCGGCGTCTTCGTCCTGGTACGCACGTCCAATCCAGGGGCCAGCGAGTTGCAGGGAGTTGCGCTGGCCGATGCCCCTGGACACACCCTCTGGCAGCGAGTGGCCACTGCGGTCGAACGGGTCAACGAGAATCGTCGCGGGCAATCTGGGTTCGGCCCAGTCGGTGCCGTTGTCGCGGGAACCTACGCCGCAGATCTACCATTGGCGAGACGCGCGATGCCCTCGGCATGGCTGCTCATTCCAGGTTACGGAGCACAAGGGGCGCAGGCGCGCGATCTGGCGAGCGCTTTTCGCCACGATGGCTTGGGCGGCCTCATCACGGCTTCGCGTTCTCTTACTGCGATCCAGCAGATGCCTCATCGGACTTTCGAAGATGGGGTGCGCCAAGCCATCGAGCAAGCCATCGCCGAGTTGCGCCGAGAAATACCCGTACTGACACGTTTGTAATAGGCTCCTTCGAGACAATCGAGGCGCTTTTTCGGCCCGACACTGCAAGCCCACTGCCGCTCCACAAGACTGTAGCAAAACGCTACACCGTGTACGCAATTGTTAACATCATGTTAACCGACGTTAACAAAGTTAGAAACCAAAAGCAAAATCCGTATTGACACTATGGTGCCACAAGGGTATGATTAGCAATGAGATATGACTGATCTGTGGACATTGGAGGGCCACAAATTTTGCCGGCACGGCATTTGCTGTGCAAATTACGTAGGTTGACAGGGGGTAATGAAACGAGCCGTCGCCGGCCGATGTAGCATCTAGGGTCAGGCACCTGGAACAGAGGGGAGGCGGCGCATGCATCGTTCAGACTTGCGAGCGCTGGTGGATCGGGGACGCAAGGCAGGCCTGAAAACCGGTGAGCTTTATTTGGCTTTGTCGGGCCGTCCGCTGAGTCGAGCCGATCTTGCTTCAGGCGCCAGAGACGGCAATGGGTTCATTTGCGATTGCGACTCTAGGGGTTACGCTGTCTTTTATCCCGACGAGCGAGCGCGTCATAGATAACACCTGCTTCGGATATCCCCTGGCAGGGCCTTGCGAACATCTCCATCGCTGTCACAGTGGATGCGATCGCTGACGGAGGCAATCCACTGCAGGAGCGGATCTTTTCCAATAAGTGAACTTCGGACCTGTCTTACCGAGCCGGTCTTTTGCCGGGCCGGTTTTTTCTTTTGGCGGCCTTGGGCTAAGAATCATTCGGCTCTACTCCACATTCGGCCTAGTTGCGTCATCGCCTGTCGTATGTCTTGCCGTGGATGCAATACGAAGGAAAACTCCCGGGAGCAGAGAAACTGACGCAGGCGCAGTTTTTCTTCGTTCTGGGCAATGAGGCGATCCATTTCCTCGAAGAAGCCGCCTAAGTATTCGCGGAGGATTCGATTGAGTTCGTGAATATGACGATGCAGAGAAGCCCGTTCGTCACGCCGCGTACTGTGTTCGATTGCCACGACCAAGTCGCGTCGCTTTTGGACCAGACTTTGCAACGATGCATCGCTGGGGGAAGGCTCGAGGAAAAGATGCGGATTGCAGTAGGCATAGCGCCGACGCTGACGCAATGCATGCACCTGAGCAGGAGGGGCCTCTTGACACAGAGGTAGTCGCCAGGTACCCGAAACCACGACAAAAGCTGGCGGCTCGAAGCCATAATAGCAGCGGATCAGTTCATCCGTGAACCGGTCGTAGAAGGCCCCGCCGATCCCGTGAACGAACAGATCGGCCAAATAAATGCGCAAGAACAAAGTCGCGGTGGTGGCGCGCGGGCGGATGCCGAGGAATCTATCGTCTTCCCAGGCGGTATGTGGAATAGGTTTTTCGCCCGCGCACCGATGGACCAGCTCTGCGATCAAAGCGTCGCCCCGTGGGCTGCGCAAGAAGACATCGCCTCGTTCGGAAACCCACTCGATACACTGCGGCGCTAAACGTAAGAAGAATCTTTGTCTACCGCGCTTTTCCCACAAGGCCCAAAAGGGGGCTTCCAGCGCGTCACCCTGCCGGCTTAAGTCGGGTACCGGGTGCGTCTTGCTGCGCACACGCCATGTCGAGCGAAACTGACGAAGCAGCGAATTGAAGGTTTCGTAGAAACGCGGCAAGTCGTCGAGTATACTAGCCGCGAACCGACAAAATGGCTCGCTGTGTACCAGGACGCTCAGAGGGATTTCCAGGCCGCCGTAGCCCCACTGGCTTTCCAGCATGTGTCGTGCGCAGGCCAGCAGATGCCCGACTACGGCGCCGGGCGAGGCACGATCTACGGCGGCAGGCCAAAAATCCTCTACCACCGGCTGCCAGCTTTTTTCGCCGAGGCATTTGCTCACTCGCTCGGCAAAGGAAACAAAGCAGTCCACATCGTGCAGTCGGCACAGTTCGTGTGGCTGTTCCGGAGCAGGGGCATCGTAGTGGACATAAACTGGCTCCCATCGCCCATCCGCGTAGCGGGGTACAAGCACACTGCGCGACCGCAGTACATCGGTGTCCATGATCACGCTGACCAAAGTGGCTCCGTAACTACGAGCAAAACCAGCGCCGGCAAAGTATTTGGCCCATACACCTGGATGAAACAACTCCGGCTGATGCCCGACTATCAGGATCGGTTTGTCGGCACGTACATGATTCGGCCACGGCAAGCCCCACTGTCGGTGAAACACCTGTGCCAAGGACACCATTTGCCGGCGCATAAGCCCGCGCCAGAGTAAAACCGCGGAGGAAGCCGTACCAGCCGGCACCTGTGCGAATCGCTGCAAGTTGGATGTCAACAGGTGCCGCCAACGCTGCGGAGCTGGATCGCACACGACTGCGCCATGCTCTTCAGGTGCGCGCACATGCGTCAGCCGGCTCATCCCTGGCCCCCGGCACAAAGCGCCTGCATGCGGATGGTTTCTTCCTCGATGATGGCACGATAATAGGCCAGTCGCGTCTGAGGATCGTCGAGATGCCCGCCGAAGCTGCGCCGTGGATCGAGATACAGGCAGGGGATGGCTACCTCGCGAACACGCCACCCGAGAAAGGCTGCCTGCACCCAGAGCTGTAAAGGCATGCCCCAGCCGTTTTCCGTCAGCCGCAGTGCCCCGAGGGCTGGCACCCGATATGCTTTGAATCCGCAGAAGGCATCGGTCAGGCCCAGTCCGAAGCGGCGATTCAATTCTTCGGTGATCAGACGATTGATCCGCCGCCGATCGGCCGGCGGCTGCGAATCACAAGGGAAACGCCGCAAATAGCGGCTGCCTGACACCAGCTCTACGTCGGCACCCAGTGCCTCCAAAAGCACCGGGATGCGGGCCGGCTCGTGCTGCCCGTCACAGTCCATCGTTACCAAAATGTCAAAATCCTGGGCTTGCGCGTAGGCCATCGCCGAACGGATGGCAGCACCGTACCCCCGGTTGTGCCGATGCACAATCAGATGGATGTCTCTTTGCCCATACAAGTACTCCGTAGACCCATCGGTCGAGCCGTCGTTGACCACCAGTATTTCCTGTGCTTGCCGCCGCACCTGCTCCAGGACCCGCGGTAAAGAGTTTAGCTCGTTATAAACCGGAATAGCGACCAACACACGCATGATGTCTCCTTCCGGCTGCAAGAGTTCAGGCAAGCCCTGCCGGCCACCGCGCTATCATTCTACCCTGTTGGGCAAGGAATAATCAGGAATGCGGGCGAGCATAAAATTGCCTGCGCGCTACCCGCGATGCGCCAAACTGTTGCGCCCATATGTGAGACGCGCGTAGCGATGAGTCTCGGTCACTTAGCCAGCGAACCAATATAGGCAACCTGCACAGGGCGTGGCGACCTGTACGAGACGGGGTAACACATGGAGCGCGGGCTCGTTGGAATCCGCCTTGCTTGTCTATGGCAACAATGCTACGCTGCCAGTCTGACCTGACACGACCGAACAGTCGCGATCGCTGCGCGAGCGAAAACCCGCCTTTTATGAGGATCGTTTAGCATGACACAACCGGTATGGGACGAAAACCGTCTAGTGTCCAGGCGCAAACAACTAGCCTTCTGGGCGGTTGCGTTGAGCCTGTTCGTCATTTTCGCTTTTGTCTTCGTTCAATATACGCTCAAGGCCGCCGAAGATAGGTCCGCTTTTATCCGCTGGCGTGGACAAGTCCAGGATCTTATTGCGGGCAAGGATATTTATGAGCTTTACACTTATCCCAACGCGCCCATCATGGCCCTGATCCTTTATCCCCTGACATGGCTGCCAACCTGGCATGTCTTAGGGATAGACCTGGAAACGGGCGCGCTGACATGGTTCTTGCTCAAAACAGTAATGGCGGCGGCTGGTTTTGTCATGACGCTGCGGATGGTGCAAGGCGATCGCACGGCACCCGCCTGGCAGCCCGCTACCTGGGCGTTGGTGCTAGCGCTGAGCTTGCGCCCGATCATCGGCGATTTGAGCCACGGCAACGTCAATATCCTGATTTTCTTTCTGACGATATGCGGGCTCCTCTGTTATAACTATCGCTGGGACTTTTCCGGAGGACTGTTTCTGGCGTTAGCCGCCAGCTGCAAAGTAACCCCAGCTCTTTTTTTCGTTTACTTTCTTTACAAGCGTGCGTGGCGGCTTTTGGCCGGTGCGCTGTGCGGCCTGATGTTTTTCCTTTTTCTAATCCCGGGTGCCGTGCTGGGCCATAACCACAACGCCGCGCTCCTTTTGAAGTGGATGGACAAGATGGTGCTGCCCTACGCGGCGGAGGGGATAGTCACCACCGAGCACAATAACCAATCGCTGCCCGGCTTGATCTATCGGATGACTACAGCCAGTCCGTCTTTTCTCGACGAAAACGACCGGCCGAGCGCCTATCACAACCTAGTGGATTTGGATCCCAGAGTGGCGCGGTTGTTCGTTCTGGCTGCTGGCATCCTCTACCTGGTCCTTCTTTATCGTTGCAGTCGGGTGGACCCCGCGCGGAGGCCTACCGGCATATTGGGCGCTGAGTATGCCGTGGTGGTTTTGGGGATGCTTTTGTTCAGCGAGCGCACGTGGAAACATCACTGCGTCGTTTTGGTGTTGCCCTACGCAGTGATCGCCTACGTGATGATGCACGGGGAGATGCATCGCCGGCTGCGGATGGCGCTCATAGGCTGCTTGATCGCCGCTCTTGCAGTCATGTCCACAACCAGCACCTCTGTATGGGAGGCCTTGGGAAACCGGTTCTATGCCAAACTGGCTCAAGTGTACGGCGCTTATGTGTGGGCGGAGCTGCTGCTGCTGGGAGCGATCGTGACCGTCCTGAAAAAGCCCTGGACCTGGCCTGGCACGGCTATAGAGTATTACCGTTCGGAGCAGGGCCAGGTCGAGGAACGAGCAGCTCTATTACAAGAGAAATGCACATGGCAGAAGATACCGGTACAATGAGCGCCGATGCCACGGACTTGCCTTTTTCTTCCTTTTGGCAAACGGAGCCAGGAACAGGCCATGCACTGCGGAATCTGGCAGCTGCGGCACTTGTGGAGGCGGCGATCCAAAAAGGCGAAGGCATGCTGACTGCTCGGGGTGCGCTGGCCGTGCGCACTGGGAGCAGGACCGGGCGCTCGCCCAAAGACCGATATATCGTTGCCGAGCCGCCTTTAGAGCAAACAATAGACTGGAACAACGTCAACCGACCGCTGTCTGCGCAAGTCTTCGAGCGGCTGACCGCTCAGGCACAAGAGTACCTGACGCGGCGCACCTTGTACATAGCCGACGGGTATGCTGGGGCAGACCCGCGGTATCGGATAAGTGTGCGGGTGGTGACCGAGACGGCCTGGCACAGTTTGTTCGCGCGGACGCTTTTGCGCCGGCCTGAGCCTTCCGAATTGGCGCGCTTTCGGCCCGACTATCTAGTGGTCTGTCTGCCCAATCTCCGGCCGGAGCCTAGTGCCGGACCGCTAGGCGACGTCTGCGTGGCCATCAGTTTCTGCCGCCGAACGGTGTTGATCCTGGGCACAGCATATGCAGGTGAAATCAAGAAGTCCGTCTTTAGCGTCATGAATTTTCTTCTGCCGCGACGGGGCGTACTGAGCATGCATTGTTCGGCCAATGTGGGCAACGACGGGCGCACCGCGCTTTTTTTCGGCCTGTCAGGAACGGGCAAGACCACCCTGTCTGCAGAAGGCAACCGCCGGCTAGTAGGAGACGACGAGCATGGGTGGACCGACGCCGGCATTTTCAATATCGAGGGCGGGTGTTATGCCAAGACATACAAGCTGAGCGCCGAACACGAGCCGCAGATCTACCATGCCATCCGCTTTGGGTCCATTCTCGAAAACGTCATGGTGTCGCCGCTGTCGCGCGAGCCGGATTATTTCGACAAGGCGATCACCGAAAATGGGCGCGCCACGTATCCGCTGGAACACATCGAAAGCAGCATCGTCCAGGGACAAGCTGGGCATCCCAGTCACATCTGCTTTCTGACCTGCGACGCGTTCGGAGTATTGCCCCCCGTCAGCCGATTGAGCCTGCGGCAGTCCCTGGCACATTTCCTAGCAGGATACACGGCCAAGGTGGCCGGTACAGAAAACGGCATAGTGACTCCGCAAGCTACTTTCAGCACGTGTTTCGCTGCCCCGTTTCTCCCGCTGGCACCGATGATCTATGCGCAGCTGCTTTATGAGCGTCTGGCCAAACACCGTCCGGCGGTTTGGCTGATCAATACGGGCTGGGTCGAGGGACCAGCCGGTCAGGCACGGCGCATGCCTCTGGAGTACACGCGCGCTATCGTGCGGGCCGCCCTGTCGGGTCAACTGGACGAAAGCGACTCGGTGCAAGAGCCACTGTTTGGTTTGCGCATACCTTCGTTCTGTCCGGGCGTACCGCAGGCGCTCCTGCGACCGCGCCATGCATGGAGAGATCCGGCGGCATACGATGCACAGGCAACTCTTTTGCGCGGGCAATGGGAAGAAAAGCTGGCCGCTTACCACGATTTCTTGTCGCAGGTACCGGACAACGAGCTTTGTTCGGCTGGCGTCTCCCCCGCTTGAACAAGCGCGGCCGAGCGCATATGATTGTCTCAGCCTGAGACTGCTGGGCAAATACGACGAGTGTGTGGTCCCCCAGCGGGCCGGAGTGGCGGAATTGGCAGACGCGCCAGCTTGAGGGGCTGGTGGGCGATTTTAGCCCGTGCAGGTTCGACCCCTGTCTCCGGCACTGCTAGTCCCGTCCGTGAAAAGCATCCGGATCGTGCCTCACAGATCATACCAGCCGGTTAGCCCACGACTGCATGCCGATGACCTTCATCGCTCGCCGCTGATCCGCTCGGCCTAAGTATAGCCGCGGCACAGGCTGTGCTCACTTGTGGTGTGCCAGACTAACGGGCGATCGGAGCTTACTCGGACTGGCACAAGCAGTTTGCCGAAGCGTCGTCGGGTAGGCGCTTGCGCACATAGGACGCCGATAGATACACTCTTTACCGGGCCGGGTCGGGCAGGTAAACTGCACCTATTGCACGAGCATCGGTGAATCGCTGACGGGGCTGACAGACTATGCGCACTGTACGAGTAGGTCTAGTCGGATCGCAGTTCGTATCCACGATCCATGCCGAGGCGCTCAAGCGCGTACCGCAGGCTGAGTTGTATGCAGTGGTATCGCCGAGCGCGGGTCATGCGCAGACGTTTGCACAGCGGCACGGTATCCGCTACCACTTCCGCGATTTCGATCGCTTCATCGAGGTGGCGGAACTGGACATGGTCGTGCTCGGCTGCCCGAACGACCTGCATTGTGAATTCACAGTAAAGGCAGCAGCTGCGGGTAAACATGTTGTTTGCGAAAAACCGCTATGCTTGAATCTCGAAGAAGCCGACCGTATGCTGGCCGCCTGTAGGCAAGCAGGCGTCAAGCTCATGTATGCCGAAGAGCTGTGCTTTACCCCGAAATACGTGCGGCTCAAGCAATTACTCGACGAGGGGGCTTTAGGCAAGCCTTATCTGATCAAGCAGTCAGAAAAGCACGATGGTCCACACGCTGCTTGGTTTTGGGACGTGCGCCGATCCGGTGGCGGCGTAACCATGGACATGGGGTGCCATGCCTTCGAATTCTTCCGCTGGATGCTGGGGCGTCCTCGTCATGCGGCGGGTACGGCAGTGCCAGCCGGCTCAGGCGTGCAAACACAGACCCATGAGACGCCGAGCGGTGAACCTCAGCCGCTCGTCAAGCCGCGCGCCCTGTCCGTCTACGCCGATATGGGTACTTTCGTGCACCGCGAGCGAACCCAAGGAGACGACAACGCCGTTATCCTGGTCCGTTTCGACACCGGCGACGGAATCGTCGTCGGCATGGCCGAGGAGAGCTGGGCCAAAAAAGGCGGCATGGACGACGTCGTCGAGGTCTACGGCTCGGCAGGCGTGGCCTATGCCGATTTGCTCCAAGGTAACGCCATTTTGACCTATTCCGATGTCGGCTACTCTTATGCCGTGGAAAAGGCTGGGTACACCAAAGGCTGGACTTTTGCCGTTTTCGAAGAGTTGTGGAATTACGGATTTCCACAAGAATTCGCTCATTTCGTCGCCTGTGTGGCCGAGGACAAAGAACCAATGGAAACAGGCGAGGACGGGCGCGCTGTGCTGGAAATCATTCTAGCCGCGTATGCGTCGGCGCGCGAGGGCCGTCGGATAGACCTGCCCTTCACACCGAAAGTCAACAGACCCGTAGAGCTTTGGAAGCCGGAACTGGCCGATAGTCCGCAGCCGTAGAAAGCGCACACCCTCCGGAGACGACCATGTTCATCTTTGGCCGCTTGCACTGTCCTTACTTTGCAAGTACGCGATCAAGTCAGCCATATCCTGCAAGGTGAGCTCTTTTTCCAAGCCTTCGGGCATCAGCGACTTGCCCGTGGAGCGAAATTGTTCGATATCACGACGCAGGATTTCGTGGATAGCGCCGTTTTGCGAGCGCAAACGGATCGCCTGGGCACTCTGACTGTCCAGCACGCCACTGTAAACCAAGCCGGACACGGTTTCTACCACATACTCCGTGTATTGAGGATCCACATTGCGGTTAGGATCGAGGATCTCCTGGAGGAAGTAGGCAGGTGTCTTGTTGACAGTCGTATCGAGTGGTGGGCCGACCCATTTGCCTTCGCCTCGAAAAACGTGACAGCTGGAGCAAACTCGCTGGTAGACGAGCTTGCCTTTTTCTGGTTTGCCGGCCAGTGCCAGGGCCGCTTGGTATTGTTCGAGCACGCGCGCGCGGTCAGACCGAGGCACATGGCCCCATAGGCGCCGAGCACGCTCGCGAACACGAGCGTCAGGGTGATCGAAGAGCCGCTCGCGCCTCTTGACATCTACAGTCCCAGACGGAACCTGACCTTGTTCCAGCGCCTCGAGCAGAAAGCCCAGCCATACACGATCGGCGCAGATGAGTTCCAGTGCTCTTTGCTGTTCGTCGTACGTGTATCCCGACCAGGCAGCGAAAACAGCATGGGCTGCGCGCTGGTCCGGCATCTTCAGGAGCACTTCGAGGGCTTGCCTGCGCAGTGCCGGCGCGTTCCGTGGACTCAACAAACCACTCAGAACTCGGATATCTTCGGCCCAATCTTCGCGCACAAGCCCCAGCATTCCTGCCGCTTGTTCGGCCACATCGGGTTGTTGTGATCCCAGACTATGGCGTGCCTGTGCGGCGGCCGAACGATACGCCTGGCGCACTGCGTCGGGCAACTGTGCCCAGCGCGCCGGACGAGCGCGCATGCTCCCAGCCCAACCGGACAGCAAAGCGGCAGCCGCTCCAGTCGGCCGGCGCCTGAACGTGTCGCACAAG
Organism: Gemmataceae bacterium; assembly: GCA_040289265.1. GTDB lineage: Bacteria > Planctomycetota > Planctomycetia > Gemmatales > HRBIN36 > PSKW01. The sequence continues at coordinate 270,976 of PSKW01000001.1, read as the reverse complement.
CGCGGCAAAGAGGCAGTGCTGTATTCCACCGGCATCGCTCCCAAGAGCGCCCCAAAACGGATCGAGAAGGACACCGGCAGGCCATCCCCATCAGCTTTTCCGTACTCCGCAACCACCAACTGTAATGCCTGGCCCACATTGCCGTCGTGTAAACTGCTGAGGGCGGCAGTGGCAAAGTACGGATCCGTCCCATATTGCCGCACCAGTGAAAGCCATTCGGGAATAAAATCCGGACCGGGATACTCGCCGATGCTCAGCACAAACTGGAGTAGCACGTCGGGGTCCTGATCGCTAGCGAGGCGTTTCACCGGCGCAATCCATTCCTTCTTTTTGTCGCGCAAGTGTTTCTCCGCGAGACGCAAAGCATGCCGACGCACTGCCGGGTGCGCATCTTGCAAGGCTTTGCGCAAAAGCTCCGCATCGAGCTGATCTGCGACTGCCAGAGTGCACAGCGCATAGAGCCGCGTCTCTGGTAACGGGGCTTGGGCTGCCAGTTTTTCCAGATGTGCAAGTGCCTCTCGGTCACGGCGCCACAGGATCAACTGCATCACCATGTCACGTACCGGACCGTTGGCGGTGTCCAGCGCTTGCGCCAGTGTTGTGCCCTTCGATTTATCCAGTCTGGGCACAGGGGGCGGCGGCGAACCTGATTTCTTCAACCGATAAATGCGGCCCAGCGTACAACCCGCTCGTACGTCCAATTTGGCCAGGTCCTCCGGTGGAATCCAGCGCGGGTGCTCGATCGCATAACGATACATGTCCACCACATACAGGCAGCCATCGGGGCCAGTGCGTACTTGGACCGGTCGGAACCAAGGATCGGAACTTTGCAAAAATTCTTTTTCTTTCTCGACCTCGAGGCGTATGCCACGCCGCACAAAGCCCTGCCGGACGATATGCATATGATGCACGATGTGGTGAACGGGCTCGCACACGAAGACATCGCTGTTCAGCGCGCTACCTAAGTAGATATCCCGATACACCCCTAATCCGCACGCCGCCGTGGCGCGGCCTGGTGGTCCGGACAAGCGGAAAAGCTGTAGGGGTGACGCCCAATACAGTCGTGCTGCTTCGTCGTCCATGGGCAAATAAACGGTGGTCTCGACACCAGCTAAGTAAGGATTCCTGCGCACATAGTGCTCGGGCAAGACGTATTGACGGCCCAAGACGCTATTGTCGCACCCATACCAATGGTCCCAGTCGTCGCGAACACGCCCCTGTTGACTGCGTCCGGTTGCTGCTTCGATCGCTCCGTCGGCAGGGCGAATGCGAAAATCGCGGTCGCCCAGAGCAAACACCGAGCCCCCTGACGCATAGGAGCGGATGGTGGCACCGCCGAATAAACCGCAGGCGCCATAAATCCACCCGTCCAAACCATATTCCAGGCTGTTGACACGAGCTTGGTAGTTATGCGTGGCAAATCCGGAGTATACCTTTTCGATGCGCTCCGCCCGACCGTCGGCGTCGGCATCTTCGGCATAAAGGATGTCCGGCGCGGCACAGATCAGCACCCCTTGCTGCCACGGCAAAAGACCGGTGGGAAAGGGTAGTCGGTCCGCGAACAGGGTAGCGCGATCCCAGCGGCCGTCACCGTCGGTGTCCTCCAGCAGGCGGATCCGGCCGCCAGGCGCGTATTTGCCGTCTATCCCCTCGGGATAATCGTGCATTTCGCAAACCCATAAGCGCCCATCAGGTCCCCAGTGGATGGCTACGGGATCTACGACCAAAGGCTCGGCTGCAACCAATTCGACTTCGTAGCCTGGCAGAGTTTGCAGCCGCGCTAAAGACTGTTGTGCCGATAACGGCGGCGTCTCGGTAGGGCGCGTGCGGTCCCAAGGAGAGGCAAAGCGCTCGCCCAGTTGCCTATGTACCTCGCGCACAATCAGCTCTTCGACGCCGGGGCGCATTCGCGCCGGCCAGTCGTAATAGACCATGGCCCCGCCGCCTTCGTAGCCGCCTTCCCTGAGAATACGTTCCGAAGCGATATAGCAGGGCACGCCGTTGGCATAAGCCTGGATCCAAACGCGCAGTCGGTCCAGTTCTTTTTTGAGTCGTAACGAATAATCCACGACGACCTCGCCGGGTAGGAAAACAAAAGCCAGGCTCGAACCGAAGCACCAGGACTGAATCGAGTAGGGGATGGCACGGGGCAGCATCTGTCCGCGTTCGAGTCGCTCCAGTTGCACGCGGGCGTGGTAGCCGATCGGATCGTTGCGTTTGGCCCGCTCCTGCCATTCTGCGCGGCTGGGAAGCGGCTCCAGAGGCAACTCCATGTCTCGATACTGGCAAGCCATCTGTCCTTGGACTGGAGCGAGGTACTGTCCCGACAAGCGCTTGACTTCCGCAGCGATTTGGGCTCCGTAGCGCAAGGCCAGATCGGGGCGGTCGCCGCCGAACCGCTCGATCGGATTGGCATCGGCTCCACAGCCGATAGTGACCAGCGCTACGCATCCGTGAAAATCGGTCTCGATCAACTCCTGTGCGTACCCGGGCCAGTCGCCGCTGATCTTGTTGTGCCATAGCGTCGTGGCATGGCAGGCATAGGTGGTCAAGACGGCAATGGTTTTTCCGGACGTATCCCGTGCGAAGAGCACGGGCAAATCATGATCTACCGGGCCGTTTTTGGTGCGCCGGTTGGCTGCGAATCCTACGCTGCCGATGCCCCAGGACAGGTAAGCAGTCCGCCGCCGTTCCAATGCTTGGCCCACGACCTCGACCAGCCGCTTTTCGAGTTCAGCGCTATAGCGGTCTATGCGACGCTGGTGCTCTGGCGGTATCGGCATACCGAAAATGGTCGTCAAGACACCGCGTACCATCGGTGCAGTATGCGTGTGCGTCACTGTCAAAGCGCAGCGCTCGCGAGGTATGCCCCAGGCTTTGTGTATCTCCCGAAAAACGCGCTCTACGAACTCTCGGGAAACTGCGCAATTGTCCACATTGACCAACACCGCGGGGTGTCCGTCGTCAATCACCAAAGCGCGCGCATAAATGCGAGCAGTAACCCCCTCCGACTCGTTGCGACGAAATCCATAGCCATTGAGTCGGACTGGATAGTCCGGGGTGACATCCACGCGGGCTGCACCGACTCGATACCGCTGGGCAGCGATCACCTGCTGAGCGAGCACAAGCTCGGCGTCGCCACCTATGAGATACAGGCAAGTTATCGCGCAAATCAGCGGCAGCCGCACCGGACCGTGCATAGCAATTGCCTCCCGTGCGCATCCATCGGCCAACGATCGAACTGCCTGAACACTTGGCAGCCTATATCTGCGCACGAACATCGGCTAGGAAGTGGTCACTTTCGGTCTGCAAGGTGGGTTTGTGCGCGCAGGCGCGGAACTTTTTAGCGGTGTGGCACAGCACGCTTTACGGCAAAGATGGAAGCGAGCCAGGAACGCGCAAACGGGTCACGAAACAGCTTATGCGCCCATCGGTAGCTCGAACGAAGCCCTTGGCCACAACTTCAGAGACCCCTGGCGGCAGGTCGAAAGTGACCATGGACTCACCGCCTGGCAATACCAGCGCCGGATGGGAGTATATCAGATGGCTCCAAGGAAGACTATCCCCGGCAAGACTGCGCCGATAAGCCCACTCTCGCACGACTACGGACGACGGGCGATCCGGAAGAGCCTGACTTTGCGCGGCAGCGCCCGTGCCCCTGTCTGCATTTTCGGACATGGCTGCCGATTTATCGAGCGGGCGCAAGGCTGCGCCAGCCCCGGGTAGCTCGATGACGCGCTTGCCGTTGCGCAACTCCTTTTCCGCGCCGGAGAAAGCACGACGTGCTGGCGCCACGCTGGCAAGACTCCCCCTCGGCTGTGCCCGCACAGCCCAAGGCTGCGGCAGCGCGGCCAAGGCTGATGTCATCGCCTGCGGCCAAGATAGTGCCCAATACCCAGTGCCAGCCTTGTCGCCTAGGACCGACGTACCCCGTCGGGCCGGCTGCACCGCTGTTCCCCGAGCACGTTCGCTTGCCTCGGCCAGCGCCTCTGAAGGCGGCTTAGGAATCGTCAAGGCCACCGGCGGAACAAGATCCACGTGGCTCATGTCGGCAACGTAATCAGGTGTCAAAACCATAAGTGCAAGCGGCCACACACCGCTAGGTTGCTGAAGCGAGCGTGGGCTTTGGTCAGGCGGCGAGCCAAACTCAGGCGACCACCCTCCAGTCCGCCACGCCGCTGCGCTCCTCCACCATTCGTCCGCCACCGACCCCTCCGCAACAGGAGCTAGTGCGAGCGACACAAGAGAGGGAACGGGTCGGCCCTGGTCATCGTGAGAGCGTATCCGCAGCCTCGGGTGTCCCGAGGGAGTCGTCTTGACCCAGTCGAAAGACAGACGCAAGTCGCTGGGTATGTAAATCGGCGCCATGGCCAGCGGCGGTTTGTCGCGCATGTCCCGCGCCTGGCTCGAAGAAAAGACTGCCACGTGAAAGACGCCGGACAAGCCGGCTGGGGGATACAAGGCAACCCGAGCCGGCCGCTGCGGCTCGACTTTTTCCACGGTCGCATCCACCAGTTCTCGACGCCAATAGAGACATACCACGAGCGGTTCGGTAGGCAGCGTGCTTTCAATACGGATTGTCTGCGGCCCCGGTCGAGGGTTGTCCGCCTGCTCCCAGCGCAACGACAGCCCCGAATCTTTCACAGGCGGCAAGTCATGGGTCAGCGGCGGCATCGCATCGAGAATCAATCGGTACTGTTCACCTGCCCTCGGGGTGATATGGAATACGCCTGCCCGCATATGTCCTAGCGGTCCGAGCACGGCATCGGTACTTACGTCACATGTTTTTTGCCCAGAACTGCTGCATATCCGTCCGCCCACTTTGACGCCAGGCGGCCAGTCGGCCTGGACCGTGAAAAAGACCCGATTTTCTATGCCCGCTACCAAAGCGCCGCCTTCGGGCATGAAAGTGACACGCGGTGTCGGGGGCTCCAACGGCACCTCGATCCATCGTACCTCCGGCTGCACGTCGGTTCCCAAGCGCAACCACAAATAGAGCGCACCCGCCGCTTGTGGCACCTTGAACGCAACACTCAGCGATCCATCGTGCGATGTCTTTTTGATTTCGGGCGTCTGCGCAGGCTTGCCACTCAAGTCGAGTACCGCGTCTTGAGTCACCAACAGCAGCTTTAACGCTTGCTCGCGCAAGGGCGTCGCTTCCTCCTGAACCGCTAGTTTGACCCGTACCAATTCGCCAGAGCGATACAGGGGCCGATCCCATTCGACCCGCACCGTATAGGGTGATGGCCCACGGGGAAAGACAGTCAGCGGCAGGGCATCCTCTGCTACGACACCCGTGGGATCGCTGACGGTCAACCGGTACACTCCCGCAGGGAGCGTCTTCGGCAAAGGCAAATGGCCTACGAACAACTCGCGCACCGGACTATTCGATGGCCAGACGACCGGCTGCTGCCGCTCGTTGACGAGCCGATTGCTCAAGGTGGCGCTGGCTTGCACCTGACCCGTCACATCCGAAAGAAGCACCTGCAACCTTGCATCGGGCCAGGCGAACGCTCCTGGGGGAGCCAGGACAGTCGCATAAACTTCCACCGTTTCTCCAGGAGAGTACACGCTACGGTCAGTTGCTAAGACCAGTTCCGGGGTCGTAGTGGACATAGGTAGCTCAGCGCGGGCAACGCGGCGGCCGTCCGCCGCTCGTGCCTCCAACGTGATAGGCGCTTGGCTTGCCGAGACCGAGCGTGGTTCCAAGGTGACTCGTCGTGCACCAGCCGATGCGACTACCTCATTGCGCCACAGCTCATTTCCTGTCCGGTCGAGCAGGCGTAGGGTCAGTCCCATCCGCTCGTCAGGCGATTTTTCGGCGGGATCGCTCCACACGACGATGTTTTGCCTGAGATCGCTGACCAAGACGCCGGGCGCCACATTGAGCACCTGCGCAGACGAATCGTGTGCCGAAACAGATTGCCGGAAGCTCGGCCCCGCATCTTGGCGCGGCTCGTTGGTAAGATTTCTTTCGCTGCCGGCCCGGGTTGATTCAGCAGGGGCCGAGCGCAGCGCGGGTGCTTGCCCTTCCGCTTGCAATTTCGTCGGCGACTCGTTTTCGGGTCCGGCAGCGGGCTGCTCGGGTTTCAGCGCAACGAGAGGTTCTTCGGGCCGGGAAGACAAGGGACCGAGTCGTACCAGCAGGTACGAAACGGACACGACGAGCAGCAGGCTAGCGGCGGTAGCTACAGCCACCATGCGCCAGCGCGGGCGTCTGTGCGCCAACTCCAAGGGTATGCTTTCGCGCGGCGGGACAAAGCGCACGTCCGGAAAACTTCTGCGGGCAGCCTGCGCGATCAGGTGTTGCATATCTAGCGCCCGTTTGCGCGCTTCTTGGCATGCTGGACAAACCTCCAAGTGGCTTTCCAGGGCCTGGGCTTCCTCTGGTTCGAGAAGCCCGTACAGCCACTCCAGCAGGCGCTCGCGGACTTGCGAACAATGCATCATAAGCACACTGACTCCTCGACGAGCGACGGCACAAGCTAGGTCACTTCTGCTCGGTCTGCGTCAATAGGTGACGCAGCTTCGACAATGCGCTGCGCATCTGCGTCTTGACCGTGCCGATCGGGCGCTGCAGCTGCGCGGCGATTTCCTCGTAAGTAAGCTCGCCGTTTTGCCGCAACAAAAACACTTCGCGCTCTTCCTCTCGCAGTTCTAAGATGGCTTTTTGTACCATCTCCAGCATTTCGGCCTGTTCCAAATGGCGCTGCGGGTCCGAATCGCAGCCCGCAGGGTCACACCTGGGATCGAGCCGCCGGGCATGCTTATGCCACCCGCTCCTTTTCCTATCCCGAGCCGCATTGACGGCGATCCGGAACACCCAGGCCCGCACATTGCGGATGGTCGGCAAATCGCTACGAGCCCGCCAGCATTTCAGGAACACTTCCTGCGTTACGTCACATGCCTCTTCGGCGTTACCTAGAAGGAACCACAAGGTGCTGGTCAGTTCGTCGCGGATTTCTTCGAACAGACGCACCAAGTCCGTTTCCGTCGCAGTCGGTTCGGCATGGCGATCGCCCCTGGTTCCTAAGGCTGCGGCGGCCTCGTGAGTCCCATCTACTGGCCCTGGCTTGGCTCGCGCCATAACCTCTATCTCTTCGACGAAACAGGGCTGCCCGCGGATTGACCGGCCCATGTACCGATGCTGGCCACCCTAATTCCTTGTGCCGGCTATGCCACTCGCTTGCAAACCATCCTTTTCGGCAGCATCCGAGAACCGGAAAAAATCCCCGCGGCGCAAGTTTTGTCCCGCATGTTTCTGCAACGAACACCACGAAAAAGCGGGCCCTCTGCCCAAGTATCCCGAACCAATTACCCCGAGCAGGAATCGTTCGATACAAAACTCAGTCGCTAAATCGAGCTGTTCTCGATGCGGGCAGCGCTGGCAGCCTCCGCGTTTTCAGAGCCCCCAGCTGGGATTACCAGACCACCAGATTGACCGAAAGGGTTTGTCCGGTGGTTTCGGCGACCCGAGTGCGTGCCAATTCGATCAGGCGCAATACGTCTCTGGCAGTGCCGCCGGGATGCATGATCACATAGTTGGCGTCTCGTTCCGATATTTCGGCTCCCCCGACGCGAGTTCCTTTGAGACCCGCCTGCTGGATCAATTGATCGGCGGTGGCAACACGCGGGTCTTTGAACAGGCGTCCGCACGTCTGGAAACTGAACGGTTGCTGTGCCTGCCGGTGAATCCAGAACTTGCGCATGCGCTTGAGGATGTTTTGTGTATTGTCTTTTTCGAGCGCCAGCTCCACTTCCAAGAGGATGGGCTGCACCAGCGCATCGGCGGCTAGTTCGTTGCGCAAATCCCCAGCCTCCCGCCTGGCAAGTTGACCATCTGCGAGCAACACCTGGGCAGCCTGCAATCGTTGCCATACGTTGCCGAATCGGCTGCCGGAACGCATCCAAACGGCTCCACCTACGGTGCCCGGCATACCGATGAGCGGCTCCAGCCCGCTCAAGCCGTGCTTTGCCGCTTCGGAAATCGCCGTAGAAAGCAAAGCTCCGGCGCCGGCATAAAGTGTCGTACCCTCGACACGGATAGCGGTAAAAGCAGGCTCGCTGAGCCGAATGACCAGCCCGCGTACTCCTTCGTCCCGGACCAAAAGGTTACTGCCTCCGCCCAATAGGCGCACTGGTATGCCTTCTTGCCGGGCTTGTTGGACCAGCCGTACTAGCTCCTCGACCGAGCGGGGCTCGGCCAGTCCATCGGCAGGCCCGCCGACGCGCAGATAGGTATACCCCGCAAGCGGCTCGTTGCGCTTGATAATCGCCGCAAAATCGTCATAAACAGACATCGTTTATAGCTCGCCTTGCTTTCGGGCCTTGTCTCAACTGGTCTGATTTTGATTGTACCCTTGCATCAACAGCCAGGCGACTGGTTTCTATTCAGAGCGGCTTTCCAGCCGCCATTAACAGCCTGTGGGCGTTGTCCCGTTCAATCACTTTTCTGTCCGTCTCCGATAATTGCGCTTCATCTATCTTTCCAATGGCGGCTTCAGGATAAAACAAAGGCGCCAAGGTGCCCAATAGAAGACATTGGGCCCCGAGACGTTGCACTAGCCGGCGTACGACTCCGGTACCCTCGGCGTTACTGATATCGAAAAACACCCGCCCACTGCGGGCCAACTCCAAATCCAGATCAGCGTGTGTAAAGCGATACCCCAGAAGGATCACTGTGAGCTTCGGGAAGCGTGCCAGTATTTTTGGCAGCGGGCGACAATCCACTGCCGGAACTTGGAATCGCGGGTGCTGGGTACGTTCGTCCTCCAAGTGCACCGCTATTTGAACCAGCAGCCCCCGGCGGGCAGCTTCGGCGCACAGTTCTTGACAGCCGTCTCGTTCCAGGTCATATCCATGATACCCTGGATGTAGCCGGATTCCCGGCATTCGATAGACTTCGGCAATTTGTCTCAGATCCTCGTTCCAATCGGGCAGTACCGGGTTGAGCGTGGCGAACGGATAGGTGCGCAGGGCCGAAGCCTGGGCGCACAAGCGTGCCAGTTCTGCGTTGACCTCGTGGGGGTCGCTTTGCAACATGCCGCCGAAGCTGCTCAGCCATACTTCCTCTATACCCGCGCGTCTCAGTCGGGCGCTCAGTGCAGGCAAGTCACGCCAGGGCAGAGATCGGAAGGGCCAGCCACCGACGTAGGCGTTGACATCTACTCGCCCTGACACTGTTGCTAATCTCCCTCGAAACATATCCCTTTGTTTTGTAGGATGGGGTGGAGTAAACGGCGCAAGTTGCCACCCAACACGAGCCGCTTGTTTTCCTCCGAGATGTCGGCAGCCACGACTTTGGCTACTTGGGAAGCGAAACTGCGGCCAGGCGCATCACTGCCGAAGACGACCCTGGTTGGCCCGAGGATGCGCACCGCCGATTCGACGAAACCCACAGTGGGGTCGGTCCCGCCTGTCTCTATGTACACGTTCTTCGAGGTACGCACTTGCCGCAATCCTACCAGCCAGTTACCGCCTGCGTGGCCGCACAGAAAGATGGCGTGTGGGTGCCGCTTGGCCAATTGTGCCAGATCAGCTGGGGTGGATTCGCCAGGCAAGTTGCCTCCCGTTTTGATCCAGGTGTGCTGCAAAATAGGCGCACGCAATTGCGTTGCACGCTCGACAATGGCATCCAGTTCGGGAGCATGGCAGCGCCGGGCTACCCACAATTTCACCCCTACCATGGGGCCGTCCCGCACACACCGGTCTATCTCTTTCACACTTTGTTCGGGGTATTTCCCGCTCACGTAGACAAAGCCAAAAGCGCGATCGTGATAATGGCTCAGGGCCTGCAGGACTTGGTCGTTTTGACGTCTCAACTCCTGAGGCGTAGGATCGTAAGCAAAAGGATAGCCCATGAAAACCACGATACGCTCGATGCCAGCCCTGGCTGCGTACCGTACAAGCCAACCCATTTTTTCGTCCGGCGTGCGTCCGTCGGCGCCTGCCAGATGCGTATGCACGTCCCAAATCTTCGCTAGTTCACTCTGCATGCCCGCCCCATCGAGTCGGCGCCAAGAAAGTATCGTACCAATGTTGGCAAACTTGGGCGTAAAAGTAAGGTTTAAAGCCCGTGTTAGCCGTGAATGTTGAGCAGCGCATCCCAGCGGGCTTGCATAGAGGCCCTGCTTTGTGGATAGTAATCAGGAAGTCTTCGTAGCGTCCAGAGACAGAGCAAATGAGGAGGTGCATAGGGCGATGAAAGCAGGGCACCCGCCAGGCCTGGCTGTTCTCTTTTTTACCGAGTTGTGGGAGCGTTTTAGCTACTACGGGATGCGAGCGCTGCTCATTTTGTACATGACCAATCATTTCCTGTGGTCCCAGGACAAAGCCTCGGCGTACTACAAATGGTACACGAGTCTGGTATATTTTTCGCCTTTATTGGGTGGGTATCTGGCAGACCGTTGGTTGGGCAATCGGCTAGCGGTCATCATCGGCGGAACGCTCATGGCCATCGGTCATTTTCTGATGGCTTTCGAACAATACGAGATGTTTTTGAGCGCGTTGATTTTTCTCATTTTGGGCAACGGCTTCTTCAAGCCCAACATGTCCACCCAAGTAGGGCGGCTGTATCCCGAAGGAGACGCGCGGCGCGACTCTGCTTACACCATTTTTTACATGGGGATCAATCTGGGGGCGCTCCTGTCGCCACTGATATGCGGGACCCTAGGGGAGGGGGTAGGTTTTCACTGGGGCTTCGGTGCTGCCGGCGTGGGAATGGTATTGGGACTGATCATCTACCTGGCAGGACAGCCTTGGGTCGTGGAAGTAAGTGGCAGCTCCAAGACGCATGCAGTTGCTGTCGAGGTAGGGGCAAGCGAGAGGCCAGCGCACTGGTTGAGCCTGCTTTTCTGCAATGTGCTGGCCATAGCAGGCGCAGTGCTGGTCGCTGCATCCGCCGTGGGCATTTTAGGCCGTTTGGGGTGGTTGGCGCTCGATTCGGTGCCCTTGCTCAGCACCCTCACGTTGGACAATGCAGCCGCACTGGGCATTGCGGGAGTGGCTGCCTCGATCATGGCCTGGATAGCCTTCCAGCTCGAGGGCGTCGCCCTCGATCGAGTGACCGCGATCTACGCACTGTTTCTGTTCGTCATGTGCTTCTGGGCAGCCTTCGAACAGGCTGGCAATGTCATGAATATTTGGGCCGACAAGCACACGGCCCGCCAGTGGGTTGGCATCGAGGTACCTGCAACCTGGTTTCAGGCGGTCAATCCGCTGCTCATCGTGCTTTTGGCTCCACCTTTTGCCATGCTTTGGACTTTCTTGGCCCAGAAAGGGTGGCATATGTCCATCCCTGCGAAGATGGCTTGGGGCGTGTTTTTGATGGGCCTCAGTTTTACCGTCATGATCGGTGCTGCCTGGATGGAAGACAGACCGACCGAGACGACTTTGCCCAGTCTGCCTCCTGGACTGGCGCTCAACCAGCATGGACAGGTATGCATTGTCGGGGGAGCCGAAGGGCTCGAGCCGGTCTCTTTCGGGCGTCTGCTTTACGATCCTGCTACCGGCCGCCTGGCCTTGCGAGGAGTGTTGACCGATTTGGAGCGCGACCGCATTCTGCGTGCCACGGCACCACGCGAGTACCGGCAGGCGGTCGAAGAACTGGTGCAGCGTGCGGATAACGCCGCCGAAAGGGAGCGACACTTCGAAGTCCGCGTCCAGTTGGATACCTTGCCCAAAGATTTCGATTTCCGCTACACGACACTGGATTTGGAAAAACATCGCGTCGGCTACGACCCGCACAGCCAAAGTCTGGTGGCACGCAAGCGCTTGGCCGACCGTGAGCAAAAGCTCCTGCTTTTGGCTGCCGTAGACGCACCGCTGCGCCAGGCTCTCGAGGAACTCGTGAGGCAATCGTCCGCTTTTCGAGTTTCGATGTGGTGGCTGCTGGTGCACTATTTGCTGGCTACCGCGGGGGAGCTTTGCTTGTCGCCAGTGGGTCTTTCCATGGTCAGCAAATTATCGCCTGCTCGATTTGCCACCATGTTGATGGGCTTATGGTTGATGACCAGCTTTTTCGGCAATTTCATCGCCGGCGCTTTCGGAGAAATCTGGGGTACAATTACACCGGTAGCCTTCTTCAGTACTTTCGTGCTGATCCTCATGACTGCGGCATGTATCCTGGTTGTGTTGATTCGGCCTATCCGGAAGATGATGCACGGCGTCAACTGAACAGGCGGTATCCAACAAATGAAGGAGGTGTCACATGGCGAGCGTCTTGGAAGAGCGGGTAACCGGAACCGGTCTCAAGGAGGAACTCAACCCGTATCTGATGGCAAATCAGCAATTCGACCGTGCGGCGCGGTACTTACCCGGCCTCAAAAAGGGATTGATCGAGTTCCTCAAACGACCCGCCAAGGCGATCATCCTCGAATTTCCCATCGAGATGGACGATGGCTCGGTCAGGATCTTTACCGGCTACCGGGTGTTGCATAGCCGGGTACGGGGGCCGGGCAAAGGGGGTATTCGTTATCATCCCGACGTCACATTGGACGGAGTGCGTGCTTTGGCTTCGTGGATGACCTGGAAATGTGCGGTCATAGACGTCCCCTTCGGCGGAGCTAAAGGCGGCGTGGTATGCAACACCAAGGAACTTACCCAAGGCGAGTTGCGTCGCATTACGCGTCGTTACATCTCCGACTTGGGCGACAATATTGGCCCGTACGTGGATATCCCGGCGCCAGACATGTACACCGACGCCCAAACGATGGCCTGGATTTACGATACTTATGACATCATGCATCCCGGGCGCAACAATCTGCCCGTGGTCACAGGCAAGCCCGTAGACATGGGCGGGTCGCTGGGACGCCGCGAGGCCACGGCACGGGGATGTCTGTTCGCCACACAACAGGCCCTGTTGCGCGGGGTAGTGCGCGGCTTGAGTAGCGTGCGTGGCGCGCGCGTGGTGATCCAAGGTTTCGGCAACGCCGGTTCTATCGCCGCCCAGCTGTTCCACGAACAGGGCGCCATCATCTTGGCCGTCAGCGATTGGCGCGGTGGTATCGTACGCGAAGGGGGATTGGATCCCGACGCTGTCATCGAACACAATAAGCGCTGCGGTACGGTCGTGGGCTTTCCTGGCGCGCGCACCATTACCAATGACGAACTCCTGACCCTGGAGTGCGATATCCTCATTCCAGCAGCTCTGGAATGCCAAATCCGCGCCGACAACGCTCACAAGGTGCGCGCCCGGTTCGTTTCCGAAGTGGCTAACGGGCCGACTACGCCCGCTGCCGATCGCATCCTGTTCGAGCGCGGCATTCCGGTGTTGCCCGACATCCTGGCCAATTCCGGCGGGGTGACCGTGAGCTACTTCGAATGGGTCCAAAATATTGACAACGAGCGCTGGGACGAGGCAGAGGTCAATGCCAAACTCAAGGTAAAAATGGAGCGAGCCACCGATGCCGTCGTCGAGCGACAACGTCAGCTCAATAACGACGTCGCCAGCGGCAAGTTGAAGGCCGCCGATGGCAGCTCCTTGGATCCTGCCGATTTGCGCACGGCTGCCTGGGTCCTGGCCATCGAACGCGTGGCCAATGTCGCTTTGGAACGCGGCATCTGGCCATGAGTCGTGGGACTTCGCAGGCACTAGCTTCGCTGCGGGCGGCTGCTCTAGGCCGTCCGCATTTGCCTCATCGCCGCGAGCGTCGCCTTCGGCGCGAGGATGGCCGGTTTACCGGATCCGCCTGATAAGCCCGCAAAAGGTACTGGGCTGTTTCTTCCGCAGAGTCGCTCAAATGCCATAGGTCCAGGTCTTCGGCGGAGATATAGTTTCGGGCCAGGGTTTGCTGCTGTAGCCAATCCAAAAGTCCGCGCCAATAGTCCGTACCGAACAAAACCACCGGAAAGCGATGCAGCTTGCCCGTCTGCAGCAACGTGAGCGCCTCGAACAGTTCGTCGAGCGTGCCGAAACCTCCCGGGAAGAGCACAAAGCCCTCGGCGTATTTCATGAACATCACTTTGCGCACGAAAAAATAACGAAAATTGACAGCGATTTGCACGTAAGGATTGATCCGTTGCTCCTGCGGCAACTCGATATTGCACCCAATCGAGACACCACCTGCCTCGACGGCACCGCGATTGGCAGCCTCCATGATGCCAGGGCCGCCACCAGTAATCACGGCGAAGCCGAGTTGTGCCAAGCGCGTCCCTACTGCTCGCGCCGCCTGGTACATGGGGTCGTCCGGCGGCGTCCGAGCCGATCCGAACACGGCGATAGCCGCTCCGATGTCCGCCAGGGCATTGATAGCATGGACGAACTCGCTCAAAATGCGCAACACACGCCACGGATCCTCGCGAGTAAAGGCCGCTAGTGCTAAGTCGCGCGGTCGCGGCCGCGGTAACCGACCGCGTTGTAGTAACAGCTCGTCCTCGGTCGGCAACCCTGTTCGCGCCACCCGGCTCAAACTGGGATTGACGACGCCCTGGCTTGTCTCATGGGGAGGAGCATCGGATGCCATAAGCTCTTACCTTGCCGGTACTTATGCCATGTGCGCAAACGCGTTGATGCATACATTGATGCATGTTTTTCGACTTTGCCAACCTGGCAGCTTTAGGTTCACAATACGGCAAACAAACAGCATCGTCTCCCTGAACTCTACGACTGGTTGATGCTCTTTCTAGAGGCTGCCGGCAAGCCGGAGTGGGCGCGCGAGGTGATAGCAGACTTAACATACATCAGCGGTTGGTCTGCTTTCCGTCTCCGGCTCGCCTTCAGTGGCATGTGCCAGCGGTGCCGCAGACGCAAGGTCTTTGCCTGCGGGTACTGTCCCTATTGCTACATGCTGTCGCGGTATCAAAAGCGCGTGTTGAATCGTTGCCGGAGAGCCATAGGCAACGACGGCGGGACAGGGAAAAAGAGGAAACCGCAGAGTACGCAGAGGACCGCCGAGAACTCTCGAGAATCTCTCCGTGCTCTCTGCGTCCTCTGCGGTTCAATGTGCTATAGACAGGGCGACCAGCTATAGCCAAGCGCACAGCGGTGAAAAAGAGCGAACCGCAGAGTGCGCAGAGGACCGCCGAGAGCCCTCGAGAATCTCTCCGCGCTCTCTGCGTCCTCTGCGGTTAAATCCGTGCCCCCCAGCTGCAGCAAGCAAGTCTGCTGTCTCTGCAATTAAATACGTGCTCCCCGCCTACACCGGGCAGGTCTGTGAACCGTCGAGCATCTCTCCGCGCTCTCTGCGCCCTCTGCGGTTAAATCTGCGCTACATGCAGTTGAATCAACTCGTTAGCGAACAAGCCCTGTCGCTCCTATTTGCGTGCAAGGAGCAGCCAGAATTGAGCAAAAACCCATAGGCCGGTTGGTTCTTATACCCCTTGCGAGAGCCGCTGGGGGCCGGCACGGGGCTGAGGTGACAGGAAAACCCAGGATTCAGGCTGGCCGGCGCGTTTTCGACAAGCACGTCAGCCAACGCACGTTTGTAAAGCGCATCAGCTCGCACGTGTTTGACAAGCAAATGCAACATTGGGTAGCAGTGCCCAAGACGGACGCAGGAGACCTGGAACATGCCGCGCAAGAGCAAAAAGGCAGGCAGAAACAATGTCAGAGACTTCCGCCATGCCGAGGCGGGCCCGTCTTCCGGGGCGGCATACATGGAGATACATGGAGCTCGGCACAGTGTCCCGTGTTGTCCCCGGCGTGTCCCGCACCTGGCGATCGTGACCCTGGTACCGGCAGCATACAGCAGGCCTCATGGGAACGCCACCGCCGGCACCGCCACCTGGTCCTGGTCCTGGCCTGGTACCGGCAACACACCGCCGGCATCATGGGAACTGGACAATTTCCCGATGCCCAAGCTCTCCGCTACAATAGCGCCCAGCGGCGTGGCGTTTTTCAACTGCGCCCAGCTCGAAGCACAGGAGCTCAGTGTTGCGAACGGACGACGAAAAAGGCACGTGACAGGCAGGCGAGCTGAAGGAGAAACTTCATGAAGGCCAAGACTTTAGCTATTCTGCTGCCGGCGGTGTTTTTGTGTGTCGCTGCCACCTCCATCTCCGGACACTCTGAAACGCCCGACCGTGGCACGCCCGTGCGCTGGAAAAAGACAGTGATTGACCGCAAATTCCGGTCCGAGGGTATAGCTGTCGCCGATGTCAATCGGGACGGCAAAAGGGACCTGATCGCCGGCGACGTGTGGTACGAAGCCCCATCGTGGACGATGCATGTTCTGCGGCCCATCGCTCGCGACTATGGGGACGGGGCGGAGGGATACAGCGAGTGCTTCGGCTGTTTCAGTGACGACTTCAATCAGGACGGGTGGCCGGATGTCATCCTGATTCCGTTTCCTGGCGCTGCCTGTTACTGGTACGAGAATCCGCGGAACAGCCGCGATTATTGGCGGCCGCATTTGATCTGGCGCAGTGCCTGCAACGAAACACCCCTGTACGCAGATCTTTTCGGCACCGGCAAGCGGCATCTGATCATGGGCATCCAGCCAGAAGGGCAAATGTGCTGGTTCGAAGTCCCTGCAAATCCGACCCAGCCGTGGATACCCCACGCCATAAGTCTTGAAAAGTCTCCGGGCACACAGCCTTTCTACCACGGTTTGGGCGTGGGCGATGTCAACGGCGACGGCCGGTTGGATGTCATAATTCCACACGGCTGGTGGGAGCAACCGGAAAACGCTCAGAAACGCAGCGCCCCGTGGACCTTTCACGCTGCCAACTTGGGGGAACCTTGTGCCGACATGTATGCGTTCGATGTGGACGGCGATGGGTTGAACGATGTCTTGAGCAGCTCCGCACACGCTCGCGGCATCTGGTGGTATCGTCAGCTACCTGGCAGCAATGGAGCGCAATTCGAGCGCCATTTCGTGCTCGAAGACTTTACACAGACCCACGCGCTGCACTTCGTGGACATAAACGGTGACGGCGTGCGCGATCTGGTTACCGGCAAGCGCTGGTGGGCGCACGGTCCCAAAGGAGATGTGGATCCGAACGCGCCGCCGGT
Organism: Gemmataceae bacterium; assembly: GCA_040289265.1. GTDB lineage: Bacteria > Planctomycetota > Planctomycetia > Gemmatales > HRBIN36 > PSKW01. Next base: position 254,025 of record PSKW01000001.1, on the reverse strand, counting down.
CCTGTACTGGATCGAACTACAGCCCAATAAGGGTGGCAAACCGATATTCATCCCGCATCGGATTGACGACCAATCAGGTATCGGCACCCAATTTGTGGTGCAGGATGTCAACGGCGACTCGTTACCGGACATCGCCGTGGCCAATAAGAAGGGGGTTTTTCTTTTCGAGCAAGTACGGTAACGATGCGGCTGCGTAGGCGGCACACGAGTCGGACTTGTGCCAGAAGGCTTTTTGCTTTAGTTTGCTACACGTGACTGTCTTGTCGAAAGGTACGAGCAGGCATGCTCAGTCGCCGGGTTGCTGAAGAGGAGCACGTGGGCAATCGGCCGACGCTGGCGATCGTCGTGGGCCTGGGCTGGGGCGCCAGGAATTATCTGCTCAGCGACACTTTGCCCGAATTGTGCCGTTTTGTCCGTCCTATCGTCCTCAGCCCGTTTACCTTACCTACCGACTTACAAAAATACTTGGGCACCTTCGATGTGCCGACGCTGAGTTACGAACTCCCCGAACTCGGACGCCGGGGCGATTTCCTATTCGAGGCGAGTTTGATCGCCTACTTCCACGTACAGCCCACCCGAGCGCATCGGAGGCGACTGGCCGAATGGCGGCGGCAACCGCTGCGTCGGCTATTGATCGGAGCCTTGGCGCCCGTCCGCCATTGGGCTTTCCCCATTTTGCGCAGCGGCTTTTGTCGTTACTTGTCCACTCTGCCGGCTGTGCGGCACCTGCGCCGAATGCTCGTGCAATGGCATGTGGATGCGATTTTTTCTACCAATTGCTTCGAGATCGGCGAATGGCCTGCGGTGGTAAGCGGCAAATTGCTGGGGCTGCCTGTGATCACAGCCATTACTTCCTGGGACAATCCCACCACCAAGCGCTTCCGCGTCGTGGATTACGATGCGTATCTGGTGTGGGGCGAGCAGATGAAACGCGAAGTGCGGCAATACCTGCAGGTACGGGACAGCGAGCGTATCTTCGTGACGGGGGCGCCGCAATTCGATTACTATTTTCAACCGCGCTGGCATCTGTCCCGCTCGGATTTTTGTAGCCGCCTGGGCCTAGATCCGCGGCGCAAGATCATCGTGTATTCCACAGTCACGCCTGGAATCATGCCCCAGGAGCCGGCCATGATTGCACTCGTACACGATGTGGTCAAGCATTTGCCAGGCGCGCCTCAACTGCTGGTGCGCCTGCATCCGAAAGATCGCCTGTCGCGTTATCACTGGCTCCGGCAGCATCCCGAGCGACAAGACATTGTCTGGACACTTTCCGGAGTCCCCTATGACCGAGCCCGAGACAACTGGTGCCCGGTCCCGGCGGACATGGAGCTGGCTGCCAATACGGTGTGCCATGGCGATGCCAACGTACACTGCCGTTTTTCCACGATGATGTTGGATTTTGCGGCGCTGGACAAGCCCAGCGTGGTGATCGGTTTCGATCACGAAGGGCGCGTTGCCGAGGGGCAGATGTACAGCCATTACGAGCATTTGCAGCCGGTGATCGAAAGCGGGGCTGTAGCAGTGGCCTGGTCGGTCGCCGAATTGCGCACCTATCTCGCCGAGGCGCTGGCCGAGCCGGAAAAGCGGCGGGTGGCTAGACACATGGTCCTGCGACGCTTAGTGGGGACCTTGGACGGCCAGTCCGGCCGTCGGGTCGCCCAAGCGATCCGGCAAGTTCTCCATAGCCGAAGCAAGCTGGCCAAAGTTGCTTGAGCTTGGATACCGGGCAGCAGTGTTTCTAGGGGCTTTCCCGACAAAACGGCACGATCCGAGTCCCTAGCGGGCGTTCCCATATGACGGACGTATCGCTGACGATCTTGGTCCCGACGCGTGGCGGTCTTTGGCTGAGCCGATGCCTGCATAGTGTGCGGCAACACGCACCACCCCGTACCCAGGTGATAGTTGTTTGCGACGGCCTGCCCGCAGAAACGTGCCGACGATGGCAAGTGCGCTATCCCGAGATGCACTTTTTGTCCAAAGCTCCGCCGGGGGGGTTTTGCCGTGCTGTCAACTTTGGCCTGCAGTATGTGCAAACGCAGGTTGTGCAGCTGCTCAACGACGATACGCAAGTCGCTCCCGGATTCGCCGAACCGGCGCTGCGGCATTTCCTCGACCAGCGAATAGGATGTGTGGCGCCCCTGGTCCTGCAACTGCAGCACCCCGACACGGTGGATAGCATGGGCATCGCCTACCACATCTGTGGCTGGGCCAGGAGTCGGGGACACAATCACAAGCTCCAGGAAGTCTCTCTAGTCCCCGGACCGATATTGGGCGCCAGCGGTAGCAGCGGCTTTTACCGCGCCGAGGCTCTGCGCAAAGTAGGCGGTCTGCAGGAAATGCTCGACGCCTACTACGACGATGTGGAGTTGGCTCTGCGGCTGCAACGGTGCGGCTACCTGGCCCGCTTCGAACCGCAAAGCAGGATATTCCATGCTGGTTCCCTTTCCTACAATCGCTCTTCAGAGCGTGTAATCCGGTTGATCGCTCGCAACGAGGAGGTGGTTTTTTGGATGCATTTGACTGGCTGGCAGGTGCTGCACGGCCTGGTGCCTCACCTGGGCTTCGTGGCGATCAGACTGTTGTGCAAATGGTGGCAGGGGCAAGCCGCTTGTTTTCTGCGCGGCAAATGGGAGGCCCTGCGCTTGGCCAGCTGGATACGGGAGCAAAGGCAACGCTTCCGGCAGGCTTCCTGGGGCCCGGCAGCCGTGGAATCCGGGTGGAAAGTGTTGCAGGAAGGCTGGGCTTTTCTCCGAGATAGAAAAATGGCAGCCTGAGATTTCTTCGACTCACCGCCGAATCACAGGAAAGAGCGCATGATTTCTGCAGAACTTTTGCAAATCCTGGTTTGTCCCCTGGGTAAGGCTCCTCTACGCCAGGAGGGCGATACCCTTGTTTGCACACGCTGCGGACCCCGTTTCCGCATTACGCGCGAAGGGTTTCCCAATATGTTGATCGAGGAGGCCGAATTACCCGAGGGCACCCGATCTATCGAGGAACTGCCCTGCGTCTGCCGCCGAACGCTTCCATTCCCTGGCCATGACCATAGTTAGAGGATCCTCCGATTTGGATCGGTTGCGCTACGTGACCAGAGCCAGCAGCAATGCTACGGGGCGAACGAAGCACCGTCTGCGTCGTAGTGCCCAAGATCTGACACACGTCGCCGCAATCTACTACCCTACTTCGTTGCGCAAGGGCAGGGCAGTCATCTCAGCCATTTTGGCAGCTTGCTTCCTGAACGTCCTCGCGGAAAACAGCGCCGGCCAAACCAAAAGAGCGTTGACTATATATCCGCTCACGAGTATCAACACTGCGGCAGACGATTATGATCCATGCCTGGATCCCAGCGGCCGAGAGTTATACTTCGTCTCCGAAGTAAACGGACGCGCGCTGCTCCACGTCGCCCGGTGGAAAGAGAACGCAGGCATCCGGGCGGAACGTGCAAGTCAGGGTTTTTCCGCGGCGACGTGTGTGGAAGAGCTGGATAGCGTTCGATTTGGCGACACTAGCCCATTCGTACTGCCGCCGGAAAAGGACAAATCCCAGTACTTGTTTTTTGCCACGCAGCGTTTCAGCGACGACAAGAAAGTCAATTACGATCTGGCTTTTACGCGCCGGCTTCAGCTCAAGCAAGCGTTTTCGGCAGCCGCTGTGGCCCCGCTGCAGGCGCTCTGTAGCGAAGCGGACGAACAACACCCCTGGGTGGTACGGGTCGGCAACGAGTATGAAATTTATTTCAGCAGGCGCACTGCAGAGGGATGGCACCTATACGTGGCGCGGGCCAGCACACCGCGCACGCCTGATGAACCGCAGAAATTACCTTTCCCAAGCGGATTTCATCATGCCACGCTGAGCGCCGATGGGTTGACCATGTACTTGCAAGGGCCCGTGGATGGCTCACGGCAGGGCATCTATATAAGCCGACGGGCTAACGCACGCTCGCCGTGGTCCCAGCCGAAACCTCTGGCAGATCTCAATGCCCAAGGGGGTCCGCGCGGTGTCCTGAGCCCGTCGCTGAGCCGCCCCCGGGGGACGCTGCTGTTTTTTGCCTCCGATCGCGCCGGGGGTAAAGGGGGTCTGGACCTCTACGTCGTCGAAACTAGAGAGTTGCCCGAATGAATACCCCCGTGGGCCTGATCTAGCTGCCACCTTTTTGCACCGGCGCCTCGAGTTTGAGCAACTCTTCGATGTCTTTGACGCGATCGGGATCGCGCGCGCGCTGCTCTTTGACAAAGGCGGCGGCACGTTCGATGCTCGGCGGACAAGACAAGGCAAAACGGATAATTGCCCGCTGGATGATGGGTACGTTGTGGCTTTCCCGACCTGCTAAGTCAATAATCCGGTCCGCCACCTGCCACTGTCTCCATTTGCGCAGGTCCTCGATCGCCAGATCGGCGATATCGGGCTGATCCAGTAACGGTTTGAGCCCCTCCAACAAAGTCTTCTGATCCACGATTTCGGGGTGGTTTTCCCACAAGAACCGCACCGTACGCAGACCGGCGTAGCGGCGCACGAATTCTTTTTGCCCATCCGCCAATAAAGCACGCAAATAGCTCCAGCCTTCTTTCGGTTTGAGCATGACATATCCAGCCAAAACGCCGTCTATGCCGGAAACCAGCCCACGCTGAGGGTCGTCGAGCAATTCCAGCAAGGCCGCAGCATCCTTTTCGCGTCCGCACATGCCCAGGATGAGCCCATAGAGCCCGAAGCGGTAGGGAGGCGTCTGCGGATCGGCTAGCCATTTGCGCACGCGATCGGCTATTTTGTCGCGCTCCCCTTGGGCCACCATACGGCCCACGTCATCGTAGGAGGCATTGGCGAATTCCTTGTATGCGTCCGTGGAGATTTCCACATCCTCGTGGTCCAAATACTGGAAGAAAAATGCCAGTCGTTGCGCTGCCGGCTGAGTGCGAATGGTATTCGCACCGCGCAAATAGCCCACGATGTCTTTGGTCTTGACGGGTATGCCACGATACGGGTCCAGACGGCCCTGGAACACGTCGCAGAAGATCAAGAACTTGACCTTGCTGTTTTTTTCAACGGGGATGTAACGCGGCAAAACTATAGTCTTCTTGTCCTTGATGAAGTCGTGGGGCTTGACCACTTCCTCGATGATCAGGTCCGTGGTGCCCGCGTCGAGCCCGTCACCGGCGGCGTTCAGACGAGGATTGGCGAGGGTTCCGAACACGACCAGTGCTGCCTGTTGCACCTCCATAGACAGAGTTTGCCCTTGCATCGAGCAAAAAGGACACGCTGTGGCAGGGCAGGGGACGCCGAAAAAAAATCCCCATGCCACCGTCAGCACGGTCCCGAACAATATAAGTCGTCGCGTATGGTTCTGCATGCCTTTTTCTCCTGACCCGCAGCCCCACCGGCAGCATTACCCTCGTCTACATCCCGAGGCGCTCTGAGTCCTCTTGGCAAAGGCCCTTGACACGGTACGGCGTCGGGTTCGTAGAACTGCCGACGCACACCGGCAGACGGACCTTGGCTCTGTCAATTGATATACGGATTGGCGGGCATTTGACTCGGCTGGACGACTGCGTTGCGCAAATAAGGCCGCCAGCGTCCGTCGGGAAATTGGCGAAAATCTATGCGCCCACGTGCAGTGACCCAGGCGCCGGCCTGGACATCCAACGGCCGCAGGCTGATCCCGACGACGACCGCCGGGCGCGCGTCTGCCAGGCAACAAGCCGTACGCAGTCGCACCAATCGAAACACCCGCGGATCCCCGGCGGCAGGTTCGAACAGGCCGCTCAATTCCACGAGCCGATAGCTACGCCAGAGGGTGCGCTGGTCTTCCGATGCGCCGATATTCTCCAATACCGCAAATTCCGGCCGAAACGGCTCGGCTCCTTGTGCCGTTTGTTCATCGAAACGGTCTATGGCCCACTGCAGCGAGGCACTTTCCGGCATATGAAACGAGGAGGCCACGCAAGCCCAGGACCGTGCCCAGGCATCCTGGGCAAAAACGAGCAGCCCCAGTTCGGCGAGTGGCTCAGCGATGCCTGCGCCCAGTGGCACCTGCGGACCGTGCTCGCCTGCCTCTTTGGCCCGGTCTCGGGCGAATTGCCGGATCAGCCGGTCGTAATTCAACGGCAACAGGTACAGCATCAGCGGAAAAACCAAGACTGTATAGCGCCAGGGTGCCCAAGCGTGACTGTGACCATGATCCCCGTGGCTGTGATCGTGATGCGAATGTCCGTGACCATGATCGTCCGTGCCGTGCTCAGCATGGCAGCACGCATGACTGTGCGCCTCTGTGACCATGGCATCCCATTGCCGAGACAACTGCCATACAGCGACGCCGCGGAGTAGGGTCAGGATCAGGAGGACGATGCCCCCGATCAATATCATCATCTGGATCCATCCAACGACGATACTCAAAAGCGTTTGCTGTCCCACAGAGGTCCGGGCCTCGTAAAACATGCTGACCAAAATACCGCCATAGGCCGCTCCTACGGCGATCATGCACAACTGATCCAGAAAATACCCTTGCTTTTCCACGTGCTCCTCCTGACGAAGATGATTATCCGGATATCCAGGGTGCTCTACCCACGAGCCGACTCAATATTTCGGCGACATAAGGAATCGCCGTCAACAGAGAAAACCCCAGTACGAGCATGACCACAGTGGGGATAATCGTCCATATGAGCCGTCTGCGAAAGACGCGGGTGTACATGAGGAACAACTTGATATCGAGCATCGGTCCGAGGACCAAGAAGGCAATTTTGCCGCTGAGCGGGATGCTGAGCAGATTAGCCGCGACAAAGGCATCGGCTTCGCTGCACAAGCATAACAGAATCGCCAGCAGCATCATCGCCGGTGCTGCCAGAAAAGCGTTCGAGGCGACGAAAGGAGCGTAATCCAGCAATCGGAACGTTTGCACACACGCCGCCAGCAAGGCACCCAGGATGAGGAAGCAAGTGATGTCAACAAAGTCATGCAAAGCCGTTTCACTGATGTTGTACAATCGCTGCCGCCAGGTTTTGGATTCCAGGTCCTCTTCGATGGCGTGCACGTGGCCAACGGGAAGATGCAGATGTTCGTGGTTATCCGGATCCAAGCTCAGGGTCTGCAGGTGTGACGGACTGGACGGATTGCTTGGGTGAGCAGCAGGCGAACCGCTTGGTATCGGCGCTGGATTGTGTCCCTGAGCCAGCTTCTCGGATACATGGTGCTCATGGATGTGGTGATGGTGGCGCGGAATGGGACGGATCAGCGCGCCGACGCCGTGCTGCTTTTCGCTGCGATGTACCACCATGCCGGTGACGAAAGCGACCACAAAGGCCATGGCGACACGTAAGAAGGTCATCTGGAAACTGGTCAGGTTATCCAAACCGGAGCGGTCGCCGCTGAAGGCAGCCCAGGTGCTGGCGATGACGACAGGATTGATGATCGGTGCAGCTAGCATATAGGCCACAGCACAGCTGAGTGGCAGCCCTTTTCCCAGCAAACGGCGCATGACCGGTACAATGCCGCATTCGCACATGGGAAAGCACAAACCCAGCAAGGCGCTGACTGCCACTGCGGCGCTGCGCCGACGTGGAATGATCTGCGTCACCAGTCGCTGTGGCAAAAGCTCTTCGAGACTCCCCGAAATTAGCGCTCCCAAGACGATGAAGGGCAACGCCTCGAAGACGATACTGGGAAAAATAACCAGGAACTTTTCTATCGGGTTCACGTGTCACCTCTCCGAGCCGCCGTAGGACGCTCCAGGCGATCGCCGGTCATTGCGTAGCGTACGCTTTTCCACACTGAGTGGATCCAGGGTCCAGCACGGCCGGCGACGCGAAGCACCGGCCCACAGACCATGGACAGGGCAAAAAGCACCACACTGCACACGACGATCATCCCGCCCGAGCCGAGGGGCACGGGCTGGCCTTCGTACTCCAGTACCCAGGCGTGACTGAACAAAAGACCGGCTACGCTGGCAAGCACGGCAAAAAGGACCGACAGCCAAAAAAACTGACGCAAGTTCCGCGCTAGATTCGCCGCCGTCGCCGCCGGCACTACCAGGAGGTTGTTGATGAGCAATACGCCGACCATTTTCAGACACATATTGACAGTGAATGCCAGAAGCGTGATGAAAAGGTAATTGTAGAGCCGTGTCGGAATACGCCGCGAACGAGCCAAACTGGTACTGAAACTGCTGAAAACTAGACCGTTATAGCTTGCCGCCAAAAAAACCAGCATGCCGCCTAGAAGCAGGACGAAGTAAAACAGGTCTTTGCCCGTCGTTGCCCAGGGATCCCCGAACAGGAAATTTTCCGGGCTGAAGGTCCGGGTTACGCCGCCTAAACGACTGATGCCGGTCAAGAGCATTGCCCCTAGACCCATGGCCCCGGCAAAAAAAACGCCGATCACGGTATCGCTCGCCAGATGTGTCTGGTCTTTGACATATGCGATAGCCAGACCGACCACCACGCCGAAAAGAATCATCAAAGCCAAAATGCCGTCGTCCGAGGCCAGTAGGCCGGTCAGGTACAAAATGAGGCCTAGACCGACCCCTGCAAAGGCACAATGAGCCAGCGCATCGCTGAAAAAAGCCATCCGGTTGCTTACCACCAGCGAACTGACCATGCCGCACATTACGCTCACGGTGACGACGCTCAGAAAGGCCATGACGCGCCAAGGGTGAGCGAAGAAGGCGTCGGGACCGAACAGTTCAGCCCACCGTTGGCTGGCGGCAGCGACCAACTCCTGCACGTACAGCCCGGGTAATTCGTGCCAGCGCCACAAGGCCACTACTTCCAGCGCCTGCCCCCGATCGTCATAGGTCACGCGCACAAGCACGCCCGGGTGCAGCAGCGTATCGTTGGTCGGCACGTCGCCGCGAATGCCCTCGTAATACTTCGTTTGCGGTGTGACCTGAAACGTTCTGTGCTGGCCGCCTACATCCAAAACGAGCTGACCATGCATTATGCGATGCAGAAGAACACCCTCAATTTCCTCGGCGCCGCCACAGGCGCACATAAGTAAAACGATCATTGTGCTCGCTGCCATCCGCATCGCAGGTTTCCGTAGCGCGTTGGACTCGTCCTGGGCAACTTTTTTCTCGACGGCACCTGCCCTGGCTTGGAAAACGCTAGCGCCGTCTTACATATCATACGTCGGGCGGCAGCAGAAGATGGTGCAAGCGCAGCCCACCGACAAAAGCCAAGGCGTCATCGCTCTCATGTCAGGCAGGCCAAAGACTCCGTCATGACAGCTAACGCGGACTCGGCTTGTTCAGGAGTGATAACTAGTGGCGGCGCAACGCGGATGACCTTTTTGGCCAATGGACCGAGCAGGTGTACGCCCTCGGCGCCGTTGCCCAGATAACAAACGCGGACCGATGCATTGGCCATTTCCGCGGCGGTGCGACCTCGATAGTCGGCGCATTCGATGCCCCACACCATGCCGCCCTCTTCGCCGCGCACAAAGCGGATAAAAGGGAATTCCTCCTTGAGCTTGACCAGCCCGGCTTCGATGACGGCCGAGACCCGGCGGCTGTTGTCCAGTGGTTGCCACGCTTCGAACAGGTCCAGAGTGGCGAGTACTCCGGCACACGTGAGGGGATTGGCGCTATACGTGTCTGACCCTTCGCCATAATCCAGGGCTGCCAATAGGTCCGCACGGCCGACCGCGGCGGCTCCTGGCACGCCGTTAGCCATCCCTTTGCCCAGGATAACAATATCCGGTTCCAGGCCATACGTTTCGAACGCGAATAGCTGACGTGTCCGACCGAAATTGGACTGAACTTCGTCGAGAATGAAAACAATATCCGAGGCGTGGCAAAAATCCTGCAATAGGTGCAAATACGCCGGCGGCGGATGAAACGACCCCCCGCCGCCGAGGTAAGGTTCAGTGATAAGTGCCGTCAGGTGGCGCCCGAAGCGTGCCTGCAGTTGTTCGAGTTCGCGTCGGTAGGGCGTGAGGTCCAGTTCATCGTGCCGCAACGACAGGTCGCGGCACTCTTCCATGGGAAAACTGATAAAGACCACCCGGGGATCGCGTTCTCGATCCGTTTCGCATCCGGTTGTAGCGCCGGCCAGCCCCTTTTTGCCGTGGAACCCATAGCGCGTGGCGATGATACGATCGCGCGAGGGGTCCCGAGCCAAAGCAGCCCACAGGGCCTTTTGCACTGCTTCCGATCCCGAAGCAGCCCACAAGACCTGTTCCAGACGCCGACCCCCTGGGCGGCTTTGTAGCAGCTGTACCAGTCGGCGACTGGCCTCTGCCTCCAGGCCGGTGACCGCATTGTATGCTGTCAGGGGCACCGCAGGGAAATAAGGCTCTTCCGAGGAATCTGGCAGCTTGCTGCAAGGCCAGCCCAAATAGGCCCAAAAGCGTTCCAGCCACGGGCGTGGATTGTGTCCCAGATTGGCAACGAGTACTCCGGAGGTAAAGTCGTACAGTCGGCGGCCTTCCGGCGTCCAATGATAGATTCCGGCACTGCGTTCCAGTACAGCCAGGCTGGGGGTATAGGTGCGCTGGGTGCGCGGTTCCAACTGAGCGATAGTGCGCCGCAGCCGATTGGACTGTTCTTCTCCGGCATGTTGGATGACTTCAAGTGCCAGGCTCTTGCAGGAGTTTCCCCTCATAAAGCACCATCTCCTGGCTGGATCCGGGAAAGCGCAGCAACAGGCGTCCCGCAGACCAGTCGAGAAGCGCCTCTGCGCCTCTGCGCCCCTGGGCATGCGCCGCCAGGATCGCTTCCAGAGACTGTACCGCGGCGACGATCGGGACATCTGCGGACAGATCATTGTAACTCAGTTGCCGCATGCGGGCCAGTCGCTGGTCTCTTTCCTCGGGTGGTCCGCCTGCCTCCACCTCCGCCACCTCGGCGAAGAAGCGCTCGATGGCTTCCAGGCCATAGCCCCTGCGGACACGTTCGCCCCAAGGCTCCAAGAAATCGCCGTTGTAGTGATGGTTCGGCGTTTCCTTGATCTCTTCGGGCGTCAGTCCTTCGATTGTTACTTCGACGCCGCGGCGTCTCTGGTGCGCGTTCCAAACCGCATTGTCGAAGCGAAATTGCACCTCTTGTTCGACATAACCGGGGAAGTTGTCCGGCGTCACCCAGCTGGTGTGGATGTCGAAGGCTGCTTCCCGGCCGTCCGGATAGGCATACGCCAGTTGCACTTGCACCGAATCCCAGGTGGACCCGTGGACGGAACCGACCAAGCCTCGCTGACCGGTAGCGCGCACGCTCTGCAACCTAGCGCCAGTCCCACGAAAAAAGCTGAAGTCGATCAGCTTGAAATAATGGACCGCCACATACGTCCCCGGGTTGCGCCCTTCGATCCAAGGAGCGAATTGGCGGCTGACCTTTTTCGGCTCGAGCAGAGAGCAATACCCGTGATTGACATGACGTAGCACTCCGTCCGCCACCAACGTTCGCAGCCGCTTGTGATCCGGGTCGAGGAGCTTATGGTAGACGACCTTGGCCAAGACCTTTTTTGCTGCAGCCAAGTCGAGCAAATCTTCCAGCTCTTGCAAGCGCAACACGGAAGGCTTTTCGATGAGCACATGGCATCCTGCCATGAGGGCAGCGCGGGCGGCTTCATAATGACGGTCGTCGGGCGACGCCACGCACACAACATCCAAGTGCTCGTGCACCATGCGACTGGCAGCGTCTGCGCCGACGTAACTGGTCATGCAGCTCAGGGTAGGGGACTGCGCACGCAGCTGCTCCGCCCGACGACCGGTACGTGTCGCCGCCGCTGCCAATTCTACCTCCACCCGATACTGGCGCGTGCATATGCCGTCGCGCCTTAGTTTCTCGAAGACTGGGCGGTATGTCTCCTCGAAAATCATGCCCAGCCCGACCATACCCACCCTCAATGTTCTGGCCACCTGTGCTGTCATCGCTACCTCTGGCATTGACCCTTACGGGAAAAGTGTGGTCAGTACGGTGGTCGCTAGCGCCGACAAAGCAGAGAGCCCGGCCATGCGCCATGACGTCCGGCGCAAGGCAGCCACGCGGAGCCGATCGTGCAGCAGCTCGATGTGGTCTGTCCAGTTGCACGCCCCGCGTGCAGCCAGGACGATTCATGTTCTCTCTTTGACCTCCCACCAGGCAAGGAAAGCCATGAGCCACAAGGGAAACAAAGCGACACGCCATAACTCCCCTACGCCGCTCACGGACAACCCGATCCAGCCTGCGACGGCCAGCGAGAAAAAGAGCGCGCCGAATAAGTAGCGCTTACGGACCTCCGATGCACCGATATTCCCGTGTCCGTCACGTGTGCCTATACTGTCCAACTTGCCCATAGGTGGGATGTCTCCGGTGTCTGCCCGAAGCCGGCGCTATCGCACGAAAAGAAAACATAACGGCGATTATCGGACATAAGTCGCTCCGCCCGGGTGCCAAGGTCCGATAATAGCTCTTATGTTTCGTTTGTAGCATAGCTCGGTCGCGCGGCACGGATCAATCGCCGGGCAATTGACTGGCAACGGCATCCGCCGATCCTTCCCCTAGCGCTGCGATCGTGCTGCTTGCCTGGTGGGTACTTTCCGAAGCCGACATGAAGACGCCCATGCGCCGAAACTTGTCGTAGCGCTGCTGCAGCAACAGGGTTATCGGTATGGCTTGCAACTCACGCAGGTAACGCAGCAAAAAGCCTTTGAGTGTGTCGGCCATTTCGCGATGATCGCGATGGGCGCCACCGAGCGGTTCGGGAACGATATCGTCTATCACGCCCAGGCGTATCAAATCGCGGGCGGTGAGCTTGAGAGCCTGGGCAGCAAGGGCTTTGGTATCGTTATTGGCCTCGCGCCACAGGATGCCGGCGCATCCTTCCGGGCTGATGACGGAATAATAAGCGAACTCCAACATGGCGATGCGATCGCCGACGCCTATACCCAAGGCCCCCCCCGATCCCCCTTCGCCGATAACCACGCAGACGATGGGCGTGGGTAGCCGCGACATTTCCAGGAGGTTTTGCGCGATCAGATGCGCCTGTCCCCGCTCCTCGGCGCCGATCCCCGGATAAGCTCCCGGGGTGTCGATGAGCGTCATGATGGGCAGACCGAATTTGGCCGCCAACCTCATCTTACCCAGAGCTTTTCGATAGCCTTCGGGGTGAGCGCATCCGTACAGACATTCGGTACGTTCGCGGAGATTGCGTCCCTTGTGATGACCGACGAGCATTACTTTGAAGTCACCGATCCGAGCCAGGCCCGTGCGTATGGCACGATCGTCGCCGAAAGCGCGGTCGCCGTGCAGCTCCACAAAATCTTCGAAAATCAATTCGACGTAGTCGAGAAACTGCGGCCGCTCGGGATGGCGCGCCACCAGGACGGTTTGCCAGGCGGTCAAATTGCTGAAAACACGCCGCTTCAAGTTGACCAGCTCGGCCCGCATACGGCGCAGTTCGTCCCCCGATACGGCCACCCCACCGGCACCGTTCTCCAGCCTCTGCAGCGCCTCTTCCGCTTCGTAAATGTCCTTTTCGAACGGCAAGCAATAACGTGGCGGCATAGTTTTGCGCTCGGTGATCGCGTGTCGCTCTTTATAGGCTCTTGTCCAACAACCCTACCCACCCAGCACCAATGTACCGAAAGCACCTGTCCCTGGCATCCGTTGCTTATCATAGGCAAGGCCGTGAGCAGTACACGGGTTTTCTCCACTGGGCGGCAAGAAAGGCGGCCCTTGCTGCCCTCCTCGGCAGCCGGTGGCTTGCGCACTAGGGTGTAGGTTTGCCTGGAGCTATTCTTGGCTTCTCTTGGTCTCGGCGGGAGCGGTTTTGAACACCCGCATGTTTCTAAAGGCCGCCAGAAACTCGTGAAAATCGCGCGGACGGTCCGTTTTTTTCTTGGCCAGCATGCGCAGAATCAAGTTGGCGCACTCTTCGGTAACTTCGGGATTGAGCACGCGGGGCGACTGCGGTATTTCGGTTAGATGCCGATGGAGCAAATCGCCGGGGTTGAGGCCACGGAACGGCGGCCGACCGGTCAACAGCTCGTACATGGTGATGCCAAAGCTGTACAAGTCGGCACGTTCGTCGAGCGGCTCGCCGCGGATTTGCTCCGGGGACATATAGCTACGAGTCCCCATCGTGCTCCGGCTTCTGAAAAGCCAACTCAATAAGCTGCCCTTGCGGATGCGTTGGGCCAATGCGAAATCAATGATCCGCACCTCGCCACTGCTGTTGACCAATATGTTGTCAGGCTTGACGTCGCGATGGATCCACCCATGGTCGTGCATGGCGGCCAGTCCCTTGGCCGTTTGCTCGATGATCTCGTAGGCCTTCTCTTGGACGAGCGGATTTTTTCGCATCAGCCGCAGCTTCAAGTTCGTCGAAGGGAAAAATTCCATGACGATATAAGGGTTGACCCTGTCGCGAACGAGTCTGAGTACGCGGATGATGTTTTGGTGGTGTAGCTGTAAGCCGACTTCCCCTTCGTGGAAGAGGAAGCGCCGGTGCTCCGGCGACCGCGTATTCTCCGGTAAGAGCAGCTTCAAAGCGAAATGCCGACCGCTGGATGTCTCGACGACTTCCCAGACCTGGCTGGTCTGCCCGGTCATCATCAGGTTCAGTAACCGATAGCCGCCTATGAGGGTGTCTGTGGACACGTATTGCTACCCCCGCTAGTCAGGACCCAGCCGCTGCTTGGATGCTGTTTCCCTCATCGCTGGCCAGCCGTTCGCGCATTCGACCTACTCGGCGTCTGCCATCGTTCCTCTCTCATCTTAAGCACGACGCGCCATAACTTCCATGGGCAGCGAGCCGGCAGCACCAGGCGACAACCCGCTGCGATCACCAATACTCCTCGAAGTGGATATTGCCGCGTATTTTTGCCTGCGGCTGGTCGGCGCGGAAGCCACGCCGTTCCAATATTTCGATCACGCCGGTAGGTTTGGGATACGTCCGCTGGCCGGTGGCCGGATCCTTGATCGGCACGCCGATCATGTTGGGATTGCCGCACAAAAACACATGCGTATGATCAGGACTCAGCGGAGCGCCCAGGTGTTCCTCCAACTGACCGCTGGTAATTAGGTCCTGGATATATACCTTGCGATGGAGGGTGTCCGGCTCGCGCGTGGTCAATGCAATGTAAAGGTAGCCGGGAAACAGGCGCATAAGCTGCTCGTGCACCTCCAAATAGGCCAAATCGCGGCGATAGCGGACACAACATACGGACACGATGCGCCCTCGATGACCACGGCGTAACAGTTCCCAGAGCATATAGTTATGGGGCGCCTCGCCGGTGCCTGTGGACAGAAACAAGACCGTATCGTCTGCCTGGACCCCTTCAAGGGTGTAATGCCCGGTGATTTTTTCCCCCAGAAATAGCCGCTCGCCTTCGCGTAACATGAATAGCCGCGGAGTCAGGGCCGGCGCTCGTTCGGTGCCGGTCTCCCGGACCAAGACAATGTAAAACTCGAGCCACTCCTGCAGCGGATCTGCCAGCCTATTGCGCGCAGCCGTCAGTATCGGATGAGAAAGCGAATAAGCTCGACGCACGAGCCGGGTCTCTTCGCCCGGCTTGAGGTGCTCTTCCTGGCATCCTGGAAACCGTGGTTCCCAGTAGCCGAGCCCGAGGGTACCGTATTGCCCCGGCAGGTGCTGCGGTATGGGAAAATCGGGACGCACGCGCAAAATCATCAAATCCGAGTGGGGCTTGACGATCTGCTGCACCGTGGCATTGTAATTTTTTTGGCGCAACTCCGCAATTTGCCCGGGTGTCAGCGCTCCCACCATGACTGTCCCTTCCATCGGCTCACCGTCCCTTCCAGAA
The DNA here is from genome assembly GCA_040289265.1 of Gemmataceae bacterium. Lineage (GTDB taxonomy): Bacteria > Planctomycetota > Planctomycetia > Gemmatales > HRBIN36 > PSKW01. The sequence goes on along the minus strand of PSKW01000001.1, from coordinate 238,302 downwards.
AAGACTGGACTATCCACCTGCGGGCGCGTACAGACAGGCACAGCGCCCGATCGCTAAAAACGGAATGGACTCGCCTAGAAGATTTTAGCACTCAAGCGAGGCTCTTGATGGCCTGTTTGAGTACCTTGAGGCACTCGGCCATATCCGGCGAAGGATTCTCCTCGTTGGCCTCGTACTCGATGCTGATCCAGCCTTTGAATTGTACGTCGCGCAAAGCCTGGAGGACGGCGCGCACGTCCAAAGCCCCCTTGCCGTAAATGACATCGGTTTTGCGCTGGTTATCGTGGTCTTTCAGGTGCATGCCAAAATTGCGGGCGCCCATGACGCGCACCTGTTGTGCCGGATCGAGCGGCTTGCCCAGCTGCGCCGCCCGGATCAAATGCCCTGTGTCCAAGCAAGAGCCGATCAGCGGATGATGGTTTTTTACTGCTGCCATAATCGTCTCGGCGGAATACCAACGGTGCAGCCGATTGGGTCCGACAGGCCCGTGCGGATGAATGGCTATGCTAATCTTGTACTCATCGCACAGTTTGTCGAGGCTGTCGAACGCATCCGGGTCGGGATCGGCGCTGAAATGCTTGACACCCAGGGCCGCTCCGAAATCGAAGATGCGCTTGTTGGCATCGTGGTTTTTGCTGAAGTGCTGTACGCCATAGGCAATCGGCGTGATGTCATACTCCTTGCACAGTCTCTTGATGGCCTGAATCTGCTCGGGTGTACTTTCCAGAGGGGCGTGCTTCTGGAAGAACTCGACATACTTGAGCCCCAAGTCGCGGATGCGCTTGAGAGCCTGCTCGCGATCGAAACGCCGGAAGCAGTAGCTCTGCGCTCCCACGGTAAACCCGCCATAATCATCTGCCCGGAGCGAGTGCATGCCCCAGACGCAACCAAGCGCTGTACCGACAAAAGCTCTTCGGGTCATGGGTTCCATCGTGCAGCCTCCCGTTGTACCAAGCCCCTGAGTTTTGCCCTGCAGCCACTAGGCTCAGCCCGGGACCTACGGCTAAGCCCCTTCCGGCCGCCTGGTGCCCATTTCTTTCGTTCGTTACACTCGGCAAGTATTGTAACGACGCTGGCGCACGGATGTAGCAAAAAAGTAAAAAAAGCAGACGGGCGACTCGGAACCTAATTATCGGGGAGTTCGTTCCGATCGGGACTTGACGGCCAAAGTGCGCGACGCATTGTGCACCACCTCAATTGAGTCGTGGCCGCACAACAATGACAAGATGGATGGTGCCGTCTCGGCGTACCGGCGGCTGGTCGAAAAATTCGCGCACACTCTTCGAAACCGCTAGACCTGTGCGATTGGCGTATCCGACGAGCACGACGCCCGCCGGGGCCGGCTGGGAAGCTCCTTTGCTAGCTGCCGTTTTTTGTAACGAGCGCAAGGTGTCGTCGGGAAGCGTCGCTCCGTCGCGCCGCTCCGCTATGCGGCTCATCAGCGTTTCCGGAGACAAGCCCAATAGATCGGCGCACCGTTTCGCTACAGGACCGACAGCGGGCTGCAAGAAAAGCGTTTGAAACATGTCCCGATTGTGTGTATCGGCCAAAGCCTCGAAAAGGCCCAAGGCCCGATTGATGGAAAGTTTTTCTGCGTAAACGATATACACGCTCGGCACTCTACGCTGGAGCCGCTGACGCACTTCGCCGTCCAACACTAAGGGCAGCTGGAGGCCGGCGGCGGCTTTGATAAGCCGATCGAGCCCCTGCGCACTGTCGCTCGCCGGCAAGTCCACTACGAAAAGCCCACCTGCGGCCAAATGATGCTCCAAATCCTGCCGTTCCAACTCGAACAGCCGGACTACCGCAAAAGGCGCCTGAAAATCCACGCTCGCCAGCGCACCGGCCAGGCTGGCTCGGGTGGTCAGGACCTCAGTCGCGGAGTTGTTGTCCGCGGGCCATATGTCAGGCACTGGATCGAGCTCTGCCAGGGCAATCGCCTCGGTCACGGTTCGCTGCAGGAGCGCCAAGCCTTTCAGGTATAGGCCCAGCGAACGATCCCACAGCTTTTCCAGCGAAAAAAGATTGGAGCCATCGGGCAGCGACTGCTCAGACGAACTGGATGAGGGCTGGCCTTGGCGTTCCGGTGCCGGATGGCCCGCTTGCTTTTTCGTCTCGGCCATCTGGGTCGGTAAGGGCGCAGACCTGACATCCTGGCCGGGGCCGTAGGTGAGTCTGCCGTACCAGGCGATCACGCCCCAGGATAGGCAACACGCCACTAGGACAATCGCTGCCGCTGCCATGCGCCGGGCGGACCACCAAGACCACGCTGGGCTCCAAGCTTCTCGATCCCAGCGTTGCAAAATCGTTTCGGTCAGGTCGCGGGACGGTTTGACCGCCGGTAAAGACCGCAAGCGGATCTGGTCTTCGAGGAGATCTCGGACGAATCGGCGTGCCTCTTCCGACTGGCGTGTCAGGTGCAGCGCTCGCTTGCACGCTTCTTTTGTCACATCGCCCGAGGCATAAGCAGCCAACAAGAGCCTGGTTTGTTCGTCCAGCATCGCTTGTCCCACATCGAAACTTCGGGCGAGATGACCGTCAGCCGACTCCTGTCACTCTTCTCCGAGAGCGGCGCGAGCATCCATAGACGACAAAACCTCGCGCAGTTCCAATCGGGCACGGTGCAGTCGGCTTCTCACCGTACCGACCGGTATGTGCAAGGTTTCCGCAATGGCTTCGTATTTCATACCCTCGATAACGCTGAGGACCAGCACCGTACGGTGGTCGGGCGAAAGCTGGTTCAGCGCCTTTTGCAAAAGCAGCTCTTCTTCTTCGGCTTCCAAAGCTCGAGAAGGCGAGTTTTCTTGCGGTCGCTGTCCATCGCCGAGCAGCTTGTCGTCCCGTTCGCGCCGGTAGCGCAACAACCTACCGCGGCGGGCATTGGCTGCTTTGTTGACAGCGATCCGATACAGCCAGGTAAAAAATTGCGACCGACCTCGAAACGTGCGCAGCGCGCGGAACGCGCACAAAAAAGTTTCCTGTGTCACGTCCTCGGCCTCTTGCACTGAGCCCAGTAGCCGATAGGCCAAATTGAAAACACGATCTTGGTAGCGCCGGACCAGTTCCCCGAACGCCTCCCGGCGGCCGCGCTGGGCCTGTGCAATTAGCTGTCGCTCGCTGTGCTGCACGCCCTTCCTACCTCATTTAGACGCACTAAGCAATCTGTAAGTTCCCCAATGGCTCCCGGCCCAGTCGCCGTATCCGCGGACTTCCAGTCTTTGCACAACGGTGGGTCCCTACGTCGTATGGCGCCACCATCTCAAGTCTATGATGTTCTATCCTTGCCGAGCCTGTCAACCATCCGGGAGGATTTTTTCCAGCAGCTCGGCGAGGTAGGACAATAGAGGCCCGCACCCAACGTGCAAGCCTTGTCGGGCAGGTAATTGGCCTGCGCCGATCGTCACCCTATCATTACAACGTACTTGGCAATGCACACGGACCTACCCCGGCGGGAGCAGCGAAGAGGGTTGTCGGACTTGGGACCGGCGCCTCTATCCCGACGCCGGCTGCAACGTAAAGCGGTACGTCTTTGTTTCTCCTATGGAATCCAAGCATCTGATCATCCGAGGCGCCCGCGAACACAATCTGCGCAACGTCAATTTAGACCTGCCACGCAACAAGCTGATCGTGTTCACCGGGGTCAGCGGCTCGGGGAAAAGCTCACTGGCTTTCGACACTCTGTATGCGGAGGGGCAACGCCGATATATCGAGTCGCTTTCCAGCTTTGCCCGGCAGTTTGTGGGCCAGATGCAAAAGCCTGACGTGGACTATCTGGGCGGCTTATCTCCTGCAATCAGCATCCAACAAAAGACGGGTGCCCACAATCCGCGCTCTACGGTCGGCACCATTACCGAGATTTACGACTTTTTGCGAGTGCTCTACGCCCGCGTAGGCAAGGGATATTGCCCGCGCTGTGACAAACCGATAGCGGCGCAGTCGCGCGACCAGATCATCGAACAGATCCTGACTGCCTACGCGGGCCGCCTGTGCCTGATTTTAGCTCCCGTGGTGCGGGGGCAAAAAGGAGAATACAAAGATCTTTTCGAGGAGATGTTGCGCAAGGGCTTTGTCCGCGCTCGCGTGGACGGCCAGATAGTCCACCTAGGCGAGGACATACGCCTCGACAAACAGATCAAGCACCATATCGAGATCGTAATAGACCGGCTGCGGCCGGAGCAACGCACCCGCGCGCGATTGGCAGAAGCAGTAGAGCAAGCTCTGGCCGTTGCTGACGGCACCCTGCTGATCGCATGCGAACCGGAAACGAGTAGCCGGGCCGATGGTTCCCATGAAAGCGGGCATGAGAGAGTTTTCAGCGCCCGCTACGCCTGCCCGCACTGCGGTAGCAGCTACGATCCTCCTAGCCCGCAACTGTTCAGCTTCAACAGTCCGCAAGGTATGTGTCCGGCTTGCGACGGTCTGGGAGTGCGTTTCGACTTCGATCCGGATTTGCTGGTTCCCGATCCCAGCCGCAGCTTTGCCGAACGAGCCGTGGAAATCCTCGGGCCGCTCAAAGACATGGGCCGTTGGCGTCGTCATATCTACGAGGGAGTTGCCGCCTCGTTGGGCATTGACCTACACCGTCCCTGGCGCGACCTGCCCGCGGAGCACCGTCGGTGGCTGCTGTACGGCAGTGGCGAGCGCCATATTACCTACACATGGCGCCATCGCGGGGGCATCTGGAAGCACGGTGGCACCTGGGAAGGGATCGTGCCGCAGCTCATACATCAGTATCGCAAGGCCGCTGCCGGCCCCTGGCGTGCCATGCTCGAAAAATATCTGCGCAGGGTTCGCTGCTCAGCCTGTCAGGGACAACGGCTCAATCCCGTAGCACGCGCCGTGCGCGTAGCCGGTCTCACACTCGTCGAAGTTTGTGCCATGCCTATAGGCGAACTGGCCCAGTGGGTGGCGTCCGGCGGACCGCTGGAAAACCAGTTGACCGGCGTAGAACGACTCATCGCCGGTCCCTTGCTCAAAGAAATCCGCACACGCCTGCAGTTCCTTACAGAAGTCGGGTTGGATTACCTGACCCTGGATCGGCCAGCTCCCAGTCTGTCCGGGGGAGAGGCCCAACGCATCCGTCTGGCCAGTCAGATCGGCTCGGCACTCGTGGGCGTACTGTATATCCTGGATGAGCCCAGTATCGGCCTGCATCCCAGGGACAATGCCCGCTTGCTGGCCAGCTTGAAGCGTCTGCGCGATCTGGGCAACACCGTGATCGTGGTCGAGCACGACGAAGAAACGATGCGTGCTGCCGATCATATCGTAGATTTTGGTCCAGGTCCCGGAGTCCACGGCGGCGCAGTGGTCGCTCAAGGCTCGGTCGCCGACCTTATGGCCTCGCCCCGGAGTGTCACGGGCAAGTATCTGAGCGGCGAGCGCGTCATTCCCGTGCCCGAACGTCGGCGCCCGCGCGGTCCTGCCTGCGTGCGTATCTTCGGCGCCGCCCACAACAACCTCAAAAACATAGACGTCGAAATACCACTCGGCCTGTTCGTCTGTGTCACGGGCGTCAGCGGCTCGGGCAAAAGCTCGCTCGTCCACGACATCCTGTATCGAGCACTGCGACGCAAAAAACACCTGCGCGAAGAGGACGAGCCAGAGTCACAAGACACGGAGCGCCCCGGGCGGCATCGGCGCATCACCGGCGCTCACCACATAGACCGGGTCATCGAAATAGATCAATCACCTATCGGCCGCACGCCTCGTTCCAACCCGGCCACGTACGTCAAAGTGTTCGACGAAATCCGCGAGCTTTTTGCCCGCTTGCCCCAGGCGCGTGTGCGCGGGTACAAGCCAGGCCGCTTCAGCTTCAATGTACCCGGCGGCCGCTGCGACGCCTGCGAAGGCAACGGCGCACGTCGTTTGGAAATGGACTTTCTGGCCGATGTGTGGCTGACCTGCGATCTATGCGAAGGCAAACGCTTCAACCGCGAGACCTTGCAGATCCATTATCGCGACAAGAACATCCACGACGTGCTGGAGATGACCGTCGAGCAGACACTCGATTTGTTCGCGCAGCAGCCGCGCATCGTGCGCATGTTGCAGACTTTGAAGGATGTCGGTCTGGACTATATCAAGTTGGGGCAGCCGTCGCCGACGCTGTCCGGCGGGGAAGCGCAACGGATCAAGCTGGCTCGCGAACTGTGTCGCCCACAAACTGGTCACACTTTGTACATTCTCGACGAGCCGACCACCGGCTTGCATTTCGAGGATATCGCCAAATTGCTCAAAATCCTACACGGCTTCGTGGACCGAGGGCACACGGTCTTGGTCATCGAGCATAACCTGGAAGTCATCAAGACGGCGGATTGGATCATTGACCTCGGCCCCGAAGGCGGCGCAGCGGGCGGTTATGTGGTGTGTGCTGGCACGCCGGAGCAAGTCGCCGCCTGCGATCGGTCGTATACCGGCCAGGCTCTGCGGGCTGTACTGGATCCCGCGCGCAAAAAGCGACCGCCAACCGTTCTGCCACGTCGAGTGCGCCGGACTGCTCCCCGAAACGGCACGAGCTCGATGGTCACCCACATCACAGTCCAGGGCGCCCGCCAACACAACCTCAAGAATCTGACCGTATCGCTACCGCGCGAAGCTCTGACCGTATGTTGCGGCCCCAGCGGCTCCGGCAAGACTTCTTTCGCCGTGGATACGCTCTATGCCGAAGGCCAACGGCGCTATGTCGAGTCTCTCTCCGCGTATGCCCGTCAGTTCCTGATGCAAATGGAAAAGCCTTCAGTCGAGCAGGTAACCGGCCTGTCGCCGGCGATTTGCATCGAGCAAAAAAGCGCCAGCAAAAGTCCCCGCTCTACCGTGGGCACCATCACTGAGATTCACGATTATCTGCGTATCCTCTTTGCCAGACTGGGTCAGCCTTACTGCCCGCGCTGCCAGGTGCCGGCGGGATCGCAAGCCGTGGACGAGATCATTGACCGCATCCTGGCCTATCCGGAGGGGGCGCGCCTATACATCTTGGCCCCTGTCGAGCGCCGGGGACAGGAAAAATACCAACTGCTCTGGGACGAAATGCGCCGAGCTGGCTTTACTCGTGTGCGTGTGGACGGCGTGACTCGTTCTCTCGACGATGCGCCGGCCATTGACCACCGCCGTCATCACACTATCGAGGTGGTTCTAGATCGGGTAGTGGTGCGCAAGGATCAGCGCGGGCGCATCGCCGAGGCGGTAGAAAGCGCGCTCGAGCTGGGCAAAGGAGTCATGCGCGTCGCTTTGGTCCAGGAGGAAGTACCAGAGACCCAGTGGCCGGTGGAAACGTTCAGTCATTTGCTGGCCTGCCGCCAGTGCGGACGCAGCCTGGAGTCTTTGGGGCCCAACCACTTTTCTTTCAACAGTCCGCTGGGATGGTGTCCGGTTTGCGAAGGGCTCGGCGTGCAAATGGGTGCCAATCCGGACCTGCTCGTGCGCTCCCCTGCCCTATCGCTCCGCGCCGGCGCCATGGCTCTCTGGCCCGGATCGGACAATACAGCTTTCGTATCCGTCGTCGAGGCACTGGCCCGTCGCTTCCACTTGTCGCTGGACATACCTTGGGCGCAACTCGATGCCGGTCAGCGTCGCACCGTTTTGCACGGCACCGGCGACGCCTGGACCGACGTGACCCAAAGCGATCCGCAAAGCGGTCAGAGCCGTGTGCTTTTTCGCTTCCAATACAAGGGCATTTTTCCAGCCATAGACGAGGCGGCGCGTGTCAGTCCGTACTACCGTCAGGTCCTGGACGCTTGGGTGACGGAGATACCTTGTACGGCATGCGGGGGATCGCGGCTGCGCGAAGACGCCGCCGCCGTACGGTTCCGCGGCAAGACCTTGGCCGAACTGGCACGCATGCCCCTGGGCGAGCTGTCGCGCTGGTTCGAGCAGTTGCAACTTTCGACGACGGAGCGCAAAGTCGCCGGCGAAGTGATCAGAGAAATCACCGCACGCTTGCGTTTTCTGCTCGATGTCGGCCTGGACTATCTGACCCTCGACCGGCCAGGGCCGACGCTCTCCGGCGGCGAAGCACAACGGATCCGTTTGGCCAGCCAAATCGGCAGCGGCTTGACTGGCGTCCTCTACGTCCTCGACGAGCCGACAATAGGCCTGCATCCGCGAGACAATCATCGCCTTATCGCCGCGCTGCACCATTTGCGCGACTTGGGGAATACTCTGGTCGTGGTGGAACATGACCGGGAAGTGATAAGCCATGCAGACTACCTGCTGGACTTTGGCCCGGGAGCTGGGCGCGACGGCGGCGCAATCGTCGCTCAGGGTCCGCCCCGCAAATTGATGCGCATAGGTTCTTCGTTGACGGGCAAGTACCTGTCGGGGCGCACGGCTATCCCGGTACCCACGCGCCGGCGCATCGTTTATACTGCCCAGGACCAGCCGGTGCCTCCGTCTGGAGCGTGGCTGGCCGTGCGCGGCGCCCGGCACAACAACTTGAAACACATAGACGTTCTATTCCCCCTAGGCTGTTTGATCGCCGTAACCGGGGTCAGCGGGTCCGGTAAAAGTTCACTGGTCAACGACGTGCTTTACAGCCATCTGGCGCGGCATCTTCACAGAGCACGAGTACCGCTGGCCGCTTGCGAAGCGGTTACCGGTCTGGAGCACATAGACAAGGTCATCCAGGTAGACCAATCGCCTATCGGGTCCACGCCTGCTTCGAATCCAGCGACCTACACGGGCGTTTTCGACCACATCCGCATGCTGTTCGCCCAACTGCCCGAGGCACGCATGCGCGGCTACACGCCGCGACGCTTCAGCTTCAACAAGCCGGGGGGACGTTGCGAAGCCTGCGAAGGCAACGGCCGCAAACGGATCGAGATGCATTTTTTGCCCGATATCTGGGTCGAATGCGATGTCTGCCACGGTACCCGTTATCAAGCCGAGACGCTGCACGTGCGCTACCACGGACACAGCATCGCCGACGTATTGGCCATGTCGGTCAGCCAGGCTGCGAAACTCTTCGAGGCAATCCCGCCTATTCGCCGCATCCTGCAAACACTCCAGGATGTGGGCTTGGGATACCTGGCGCTCGGCCAGCCCGCACCTACCCTGTCAGGCGGAGAAGCGCAGCGGGTCAAACTGGCAGCCGAATTGGCACGGCCCAATACGGGCCGGACTCTCTATCTCCTCGACGAACCTACTACCGGACTGCATTTTGACGACATCCTGAAACTGTTGCACGTCCTACACCGTCTGGTACAGCGCGGCAACACAGTCATCGTCATCGAACACAATCTGGATGTCATCAAGACCGCAGACTGGATCATTGATTTGGGCCCTGAAGCCGGCAACCGAGGAGGCCAAGTGGTGGCCGCCGGCACACCGGAAGACATCGTCACCCGGTATTTGGACTGTTCGCATACAGCGCGCTATTTGGCGCCGGTCTTGCAGGCCAGTCCGCGCCAAGACTTCGTCATCGTGGAAGAAGAGCAGCCGGCATCGCAAACGATTGTCTTGCCGGAAACCACCTCGGTGCCCATGCCTTGGGAAGTGGACGGCAAAAAATGGCATACTCAAGACCGGCTCTCCTGGCAGGGTCGGCCCTGTAAATGGGAGGGCAGCGCCCTGGCATGGGTGATCGCGCGCGTCGAGGAACTAGCCGGAGACCGACTGAGCCAGACCGACTGGAACCACCGTACTCAGGTAGAAATAGCCGCCAAGGTCAAGTCCCGGGGCTGGTTCTTGCACGCCTCCACGTGTGACGAAGCTCTGCTCTGGCTCACATTTCGCGTCAAGCGCAATACCTTCAACGAACAAGCCCTCAGGTCGGCGCTGGGAATCCGGCCGCTGAACGAAACGCCCGGCGTGCACGTGTACGGGGATCAGCAACGCGTCAAGGTCAAAAACGCCCGCGCTCTCTGGCAGTGTATCGAGGTCGGCGTGCACCGCCTGAGCGAGGTGCAAACACCGGCTTTCGACCGCTTCCTGCGCCAAGCGCTAGCATCTTTCCTGGAGGTCGTGAACCGGCAGGTGCAGCGGCCTGCGGACCTTATGCCTTGGAAGCTTTTGGGCGAGCGCTGGCATATGTGTGCCCGTGGTTTCCCGCCTGGCCGCACCCCGAAGTGGGATCTGGGACTGCTGTCGTTGTTGCTCGACCTGTTCAAAGAGGTCGGCCCCGACATGCAGTTCGATTGTCACTACCGCGACCGCATCGTGATTCGGCCCAGCGACCGAGCCCGGCGGGGCTGCTTGTGGGCACGATGCAAAACCAAGGACCCAGAAGCATTGATCGTTTCCTTGTACGGGAACAAAGGGCGTTTCAATCTTGCCCGGCTCGCCGGCTTGGGCTACCGCCGGGAACTGGTGACCGAGCGTCCCGAATACGACATCGTGCGTCTTTGGTTCAAGCGGGCCGAGGATATGCCAGGGGAAGGCTTGCGCGAGTTTCTGCGCGAGCATCTCGCCGCGGCACAAGAGCTGTGGCGCACAGGAGTATCGGCGTGATCGGCCTTTGGGCAGTGCACATCACCGACGGAGTGCTCACCTGGCCTTGGTTACTGGCCGGATTGGCAGGCGCGTGTCTGCTGCTCGGGTGGGCTACCCGGGGAATGCACGATCGGGACATCCCGCTGGTTGCTGTACTCAGTGCCGCCTTTTTCATTGGCTCTACAGTCCACATCCGCTTGCCAGGGACGAGTGTGCACCTGGTCCTCAACGGTTTGGCAGGCATTCTGCTGGGCCGGCGTGCACCTTTGGCGATAGCTGTGGGCCTGATGCTGCAAAGTTTGCTTCTGGGACACGGCGGCCTGATGACTCTGGGCGTCAATTTCTGCGCTATGACGGTGCCAGCGTTGGTGGCGGGCGCTCTGTTTCGCTTGTGGCCGAGCACAACGAACGCCTGGGTGCGCAGTAGCATCGGCGGCGGCGCCTGCGCCCTGGCAGTGCTCGGCACCGCTTTGATTCAAAGCGCCGCGATCTATTGCGGTGCCCAAGAGGCGCTCGCCGCCCGTCCTCTCGAACTGGGCAGCATAACTTTACCCCTTGCAGCTTTTTTGCTCATCGTCCACGTGCCCGTAGCCCTGGTCGAAGGAGCGATCGCGACGGTTTTGATTCGCTCCATTTTAGTGCTGAAACCCGAAATCCTCGGAACAGGTCACGGGTTGGCCACATCGAGAGGATAGATGTCGGTAATGGGCAATTCCCATTGGCCCACACCGGCGCGCACTATGGCCAAGTTTTTTTTCCAGTCTATGCGCACCACCTCGCCCGTTTGCTCCAACCGCGGTATGCGGATGCGGTCTCCGGGCTGCAAACGCCGACGTGCTTCTTCGAGCCGTTGGCGCTCTTGCTCTTGCTCCAGGAGCGCGGCACGCTGGCGCTCGTACAACTCTTTTTCTCGCTGTGCCTCTAGCCGGGCGCGCACCGCCTCGGCGCGTGCCCTTTCCGTCTGTTCGCGCAGTCGTTGCAGGTGCATCCACTCTTTGCCACGTCGGCGCTGCCTCAGATAGCGATAGGCCCTAGCCAGTAAAGAGCGCGGCAAGCGCAAACTTTTGGCGATCTTGAGGGCGTTGCTGGTGCCGAACTGGCCGATAAGCAGCCTATAGGTCGGCCGCAAAGTCACCGAGTCGAACTCGACTGCCGCGTTTTCTGCCCGAGGATTGGCAAAAGCATAGGTTTTCAGGTCGCCCAAGTGGGTAGTGATCAAGGCCAGGCACCCGAGCCGATCCAGCTCGTCCAAAATGGCGCGTCCCAAAGCCGCCCCCTCGACCGGATCGGTTCCCGCCCCCAGTTCGTCCAGCAACACCAGACTGCGGGCCGTGGCTGTCTCCAGGATTTGTGCGATCCGGGTCATATGGGAGCTGAATGTGCTCAACGACTGCTCGATACTTTGCTCGTCGCCGATGTCCGCCAGGACATTGTCCAAAAGCGGCACGAGGCTGCCTTCATGGGCGGGTATCGGTAGGCCGGCATGAGCCATGAGGCACAGCAGCCCAGTGGTTTTCAAGGCCACGGTTTTGCCGCCGGTGTTGGGGCCGGTGATCACGAGCATGCGAAACTCCCAGCCGACGCGCACGTCAATGGGCACCACCGACGGGCGTCCGGCTGAAGCAGGTGCCGACGCTCGGGGCCGCTCAGCCTGTAGGGTACCCGCCTGGTCCGAGGTAGCACTCTGCTGTGCAGTAGGCGGCTCGTTCTCCAGGGGTACACGCACCGTTTCGGCATAGGCCAACGGATGACGATATAGGTATTCCAGCAGAGGATGCCGGGCTTGACGAAGATACAGTTTGCCTTCTTCGCTCAGGTCAGGGAATTGCATGTCGTATTCCAGGGCGTAACGAGCTTTGGCCTGGAGCAGGTCGAGTTCGGCGAGCACGTCGAGAGCGGCCAGCAAAGGCGTTGCGACACGCGCTACCTCGGCTGTCAGTCGCCGCAAAACCCGCTGCTCCTCCTTGTGCTCTTCGGCTTTCATCACGGCCCGTTCAGCGCTGAGCGCTGCCAGACTCGTAGGCTCGATATAAACAGTTTCGCCGGTGGGACTGGTTCGATGGACCACGCCTGGCATACGGTGGCGGTATTGCACGGCGACGGGGAAAACGTAGTGGTCGCCACAAAAAGTGGCCTGGGGGAAACGCAGGATTTTGCGCATTTCGGTGTCGTTCAGCAAGCGACGGATGAGGTGCTGTGCCTTTTCGTCCAGTTCGCGCAGGGACTTGCGCACCGCCTGCAGCTCCGGACTGGCCCCGTCGAGGATATGGCCGCGCTCATCCAGAGCAGTGTCTATGCTCTTGGCTACGGGCCCCAAGTCCTGCACCGGCTGCAAAAGTTCGATGAGCGCGGCCCAGTGCGGATCGAGCTGCATGCGGTACCGATACACACGCCCCGTGCACAGCAAAACCTGACGCACTTCCAGCAGTTCTTCTGCGTTCAACATGCTGCCGATGGCAGCACGACGCACCAGCAGACGCACGTCTTTCAAGCCGCCTAGAGGAGGGACCATGCCGGCCTGGAGCGCCTGGGTCATTTCTTGCGTGCGGGTCAAAGCCGCCTGGATGGCCCGGGGATCGGTCCCAGGCTCCAATTGGTGAGCGAGATCCCGCCCCAGCGAGCTTTGTGCATATCCTGCTATGAGCTTGCGGATCTTGTCGAACTCCAGCAGTTCCAGCGTGTGCGCGTCCATAACTCCGTTAGAGGCTACCGACTCGGTTCGCAAAGGACCATGCGTCCGTAGTCTTTGACCGGCATCCGAGCATGGCGGAGCCGCATGTTTTGCATAGCATAACTCTGCATAACATAGCATAGACGCCGGCCGGCGGGCCGCCATCCGCTCGGTCTGGGAGCTTTACCTGAACAGTCTGGCAGGATTGCTCGCGGCCCGCAGGTTACATAGACGCCCCAAACGAGACGGAGGCAGACAATGCGATGGGTATCCGCGCCGATATGGACACTGGCCATGGCGCTATCGGCTCCGACGGCATGGGCCGAAGAACCGCCCCTGATGAAGTTCAACGAAGTGCGCGAGATCGCCCCAGGCGTCTTTTTTCGCTATGCGTCCATCAGTGCCACGGATCCCAAAGTCCCCTTCGGCGGCTGCAACAACATTTGGGTCGTCTTCGAAGATTACGTCGTGGTCATTGACGCCAATTTTCCCAAAGAGGCGGCCGAGGTGCTGCAGGAAGTACGACGCACTACCGACAAACCAATTCGTTATGTGGTGGATACGCACCATCACGGAGATCACGCCTACGGCAATGCCGTATGGGCACAGGCGGGCGCCACTGTAGTGGCTCAGCAGGGATGCTTTCGCTTGCTCACCACCCTGGGGCCGCAGCAGTTCAAGCAGGCCGGCCTTGGAGCCACCGGCCGACCTGATGTGGCGGCGAGCTTTCTCAAGATGCCCAGCCTGGTCTTCGACGACAAGCTGGTTTTCGACGATGGCCGACAGCGTGTCGAGCTGTTGTATTTCGGCCATATGCACACCGCCGGCGATGCGGTAGCCTATATGCCGCGGCATCGTATCCTGTGCACCGGTGATGCCTGCGTCAACGGTGCCTTCAATTTCATGGGTCACAGCGATACGGCCAGTTGGATCCGCGGCTTGGAACGCATGGAAAAACTCGCCATCCGCTGGATCTGCCCTGGCCACGGTCCCATCGCGGGCCGAGAAGTGCTCGCCCTACAGAAACGCTATTTCGTCGAGTTGCGCGAGCAAGTGCAAAAAGGTATCGCCGGCGGCAAGTCGCTCGATGACATCGTCCAATCGGTGGATATGCCCTGGTATGTGCGATGGACCGGCAAGGAAGCTCGTCTCAATCGCGACAATATCGAACACGTATACAAAGAGCTGACCGGCAAAATAGATCACAGCACGCTGGGGGCACAGCTCGACCGACCCGAGGGGCCGAGCTATTGGCGCGGTACACCCGGGTGGCAGCAGCCGCAGCGCATCGTGGTGCCCTACTTGAGTCCGGCACGACTTGCTGAATTGCGCAGCATGGCACCGGGAGTATATGTATTGCCGGTGCGCACTTATGCCGAAGCGGTAGCTGCAAGCGCAGATGCCGATGCTGTCCTGGGCTTCGCCGGGGCTGAGCTCATCACGAAAGGCAAAAAACTCAAATGGATCCATTTGGACAGTGCCACCCGATTGGTTTCGCTCGGCGATTTAGCCTGGCAGCGCGGTATCACGCTCACCTCCAGCGGCGTCTTTCTTAAAGCAGAAGAGCTAGAACCCTGGCAAATATGGATCGAGAATGTGCGCCGATTCGCCCGCGGCGACAAGCTCACAGGAGTGGTCGCTGCAGCCGTCGAGCCCCAGGCCACGGCCGAGGTCAAAGGACGCCCCGGCGAGCGCAGGCGCTGACATCGGGCGCGGCGCGTCCAGCGCGTTTCGGAGCCACAAGCACGCCTGTGCCGCTGCTCCAGCCTGGTGAACCGGATGAGTCGCACAGCAGATGTCGTTATCGTCGGCGGAGGGATTATCGGTCTGACGACGGCGTACTATCTGAGCCGCCAGGGGGTGCGCGTCGTCGTACTGGAACGAGGGGAGATCGGCAGCGAATCCTCGTGGGCCGGGGCAGGGATCATTTCGCCAGGCAATCCCAAGCGTGCCACCACGCCCCTGGGTCAGTTGCGTGCGCGCAGTGCCGTCCTCTTTCCCGAATTGTCGGCAGAGCTGCGCGAAAAAACCGGCGTGGACAATGGGTATTGTCGCTGCGGTGGGCTGGAAGTCAGGCGTACGCCCGAGCAATTGGCCAAGCGCCGTCTGGAAATTGACGAAGCCGAAGAAGCCGGGGAGGATATCCGCTGCGAGGTCCTCGATGCCGCCGCGGTGCACCGTTTGGAGCCGGCGCTAGCCACGGATGTGTTCGGTGCCATCTATTTGCCCGATCTGGCACAAGTGCGCAATCCGCGGCATTTGAAAGCACTGGCTGCTGCCTGCGTTTCGCAAGGCGTGCATCTGGTCCCAGGGGCTCCCGTCTACGACTACCAGCGTCAGGGCGGGCGCATCGTCGCCGCACAGTGTCCTGGCGGGCCTGTGTTCGGCGCCCACTTCCTTCTGGCAGGTGGCGCCTGGTCCGACGAATTGCTTATCCCCCTAGGATTGGTCAGTGGTATCCATCCTGTTCGCGGCCAGATCGTCTTGCTGGCCGGTGTGGGACGTATCGTACAGCGTATCATTATGGCAGGCAAAGAATACCTCGTGCCACGTCCCGACGGACGCATCCTGGTAGGTTCCACCGAGGAACGGGTCGGGTTCGACAAGCGTACCACGGCCCTGGCGGTCGGCCATTTACTCGATTTCGCGCTCCGGCTGATACCGGCGCTCGGCCAAGCTCACGTCGAAAAAGCCTGGGCAGGCCTCAGGCCAGGCAGCCCCGACGGCCGACCTATCCTGGGCCAAGTGCCCGGCTTCGACAACTTGTACGTAGCAGCAGGACATTTCCGTTCCGGTGTCACGCTTTCCCCAGCGACCGCACAGGTCATGACCGAGCTCCTCACCGGGCAAAAAACCAGCATCCCGCTCGAGCCTTTCGCTCCGGATCGGCTTATCCGCACTGCCCACGCATAGGCCCGGGCCTCGTTGTCGCGATTGTACACCTTTGCATGTGCCAGTTATAATGCCTTGGGGCTATCGTCGGGCACCAGCGAAGATTTCGATCGAGCACTTTTATGGCTTCCGTATGCGTGCGGCGGCAGGAAACTACCCCAAAGAAAAAGACCGCCGAGTACTGCGATACGACATTGCCCCAGGGTTGCAACGGTGCACGAAAACGTATCGGCCGAGCAAATGTTCGAGCAGATGGCTCAAGACCTGAGTTGGCTGGCCAGGCGGGCTCAAGCTCAGGGTCGGTCGCCTGAAACGTGCCTGCGACTCAGTTTGGCGGCGGCCATCGCACGTCACAGCTTCCGTTGCGCTGCATCGGCCTGTTTGCCACCGATAGCTTTGGTCGCTGTCATAGGCGGCGCCGGGAGCGGTAAAAGTACCGTGACCAACTTGTGCATCGGTCGTGCCGTGGCTGAGACCAACCCCCAGGCCGGCTACACACGGCATCCGATTGTATATGTCTCCGCTCGAGTCAGCCAAGAAAGTTGGTGCCGGCATCTGTTCGGGCAGCGTCTGCAGTATCACGCGGGGCATGTCCCTGCCGATCATGACGCGGATATTTACCAGGTACGCACGCCCGCCGACGCAGAAGGGGTTCTTTTGCAGCGCGTCATGTTGTGGGACTGTCCCGATATGACCACCTGGCAGGCGCAAGGGTATGTCCAGCGACTGATCGAGATTCTGGGCTTGGCCGATATAGTCGTTTTTGTCGCCTCGGACGAGCGGTACAACGATGAAATCCCCAATACCTTCTTGAAACTCCTCGTGGAAGCAGGCAAACGGCTCGTGGTATGCTTGACCAAGATGCGTCCCGAAGACGCGCAGCATCTGTGTTCGCTCTACCGCGAAAAAGTACTGGCTGCTCTGAGTGCGCAAGCCGATGGGATCCCGTGCCTACCCTTACCGCATCTGGCGCCTGAGGTCCTCGGTCGTCCTGAACTGGCTCCGCAGATTACGCACCAGCTGCACAGCGTTCTGCTGACGTTAGCAGACCCATTGCCTTCCCTGCGTGGGCAAAAACAGCGACAGGAGCGGTCTTTCGTATCCGCGGCTCTGGCCACAGCCCAAGCAGTGGTCGCCGACGAGCTGTCGGTGCTGTCGCAATGGCACCAGGTGGTCGCAGCCGGCCGCAGCCAATTCGAAGAGCGCTTTCGTCGCGAATACCTGAGCCAGGAGAACTTTCCGCGTTTCAATGAATCTATGGCCAGGCTGGTCGAGCTGCTGGAGATACCAGGCCTGAGCCACGTAATGCGTATCCTGCGGCTGCCGTGGCGCTCGCTAAAAAGCCTGCTCGGTTGGGCCAGGTCCGCCCCAGCAGTGCATCTTCCCGAGGAAACTACGCTCCGGCCCGCATTCGCTGCCTGGCTAGATCTTCTGCTGCACGAGGCACTGCGGCGCCAGGCCGATCATCCTCTATGGGTCCGTGTGCGCGAGGAGCTGCAAGGGGCATGGCGTCGCAAATTGGCCGAAGATTTCGAGCGTCTGTTGTCCCAGTTCGCTCGCGAGCAATCGCAGGCAGTCGAGGCTCTGGCCCGCAGTATTCACGAGGAACTGGCCAAAAATCCCTTGGCGCTCAATAGTCTCCGCGGCCTCAAATTCACGATCGAGGCCGGCAGCGTAGCCGGCGTAGTCGCATTTATGGGCCTCAATGTCTGGGATTTGGCTTGGCCGTTCATCATTCCTCCGCTGGTACAAGAGCTGGTCGAACTGATGGGCGAGCAGTACGTCAACGCCGAACGCGAAAAAGCGCGCCGCCGGCAACTGGAGCTGTTGCAAACCGTTCTATCCGATCCGCTTACGGAAACATTGGTACAATGGCCCATCCGCGAGGTAGAATCTCTGAAAACGGCAGCGGCTATCGGCGCTCGACTGCCTGACGCCCGCCGCCAGTTGGAAACCTGGCCGCTAGACGCTGCTGCGCCACCTGCTGCCACAGGATAGCAGGAGCTACGACCCCCAGGTGTCCTGGAGCCGCAAAAGACGTATCAGAGTAGTCTCGATGACCGGCATCGGTGCTATCAACCGCTCTCCATCGCTGACCGAAGCTTTGGTCCCCAAGCTGGAACGGTTAGCGTGCGCTCTGAAGAACTGGCTCGAGTCTTCCGCGTACATCGCTTTCCACCAGGGGGCGCGTCAGGAGTTGGATCAAATAGCAGGGGACCTGCAGCGTGCGGCTGCTTGTCTATCCCAAGAAAAGCCGCTTTTGCTCATCGTGTTGATGGGGGGAACCGGGGTGGGCAAATCCACCTTGTTGAACGCTCTGGCACGTGCGCCCATTGCTGAATCGTCCCTGGTACGACCGACGACGCGCGAACCGCTCGTATACTGCCACGAGTCGGTCGCCGACGACGACTTGGACGAGCGCCTCAGGCAATGTCGCGTCGTCCGCCACAGTCGTCCCGAGTTGAGGCAAAAAATCATCGTAGATGCTCCCGACCTCGATAGTCAGGAGGAGGCCAATCGTCACAAACTGCAAGCGATCCTTCCGGCTGCCGATGTCGTGCTGTACGTGGGCTCGCAGGAAAAATACCACGATCGGCTGGGCTGGGAATTGCTCTTGAGCCAAAGACGCCGCCGGGCGTTCGCTTTTGTCCTCAACAAGTGGGATCGGTGCGTCCACGGCCAGAGTGCGACGGGTCGGCGGCCCGATGAAGACCTGGAGCGCGACCTGCGGGCGCATGGTTTTGACGAGCCGTTGATTTTCCGTACGTGCGCGGCAGCATGGGCCGATGCCCGTGTGTCGTCTACTTCACTGCCCCCCGGCGAGGAGTTCCACCGTCTCGAAGAGTGGCTGCACCACCTGCTCACGGACCGCGAAATCGCTGCCATCAAAGCCCAGGGGGTTATTCTTTTGCTGCGGCGCCTGAGCGAACTGTTGACCAGCGTGCAGCCGCCGGCGGTCGAACACCTCCTGGACCGGATCCGCCGCGCGTGGCATGATGAATGGCGCACACAAGCCGAGCAGCTGACCACTTTGCTTCTGCACTTTTTGGACAGTCGTGCAGACGGGATCAACGCACAATTGGCCGCCGAAATGCGTTCGCATTTGCACGGCGGATTGGCCCTTGTGGCAGCTTTGGGCGCACTTCGCAACAAAATGGCGAGCTTCCGGCGCTGGCATCGTGGATTGACCGGCGTGCTGAAGCCTGCCGGGGCACCGGCTACCCAGGACGCTTTCCCCGCCTTGTTGGACTGGCTTAGCGACGTGGCTACGGAAGCGCAACTGACCTTGCGACTGGCGGCCATACCTCAGCGACTCGTCATCTTGGCGGCAGAAGCAGGCTATCCAGCACGTCCTATGGCCCAAGCCTTCGAAGAATTGGGGCAAGACTGGCAGCGAACCGTTTCCGCCGCCATGCGGCAGCAAATGCACGCCATCAAACCTACCTGGCGCGTCACGGCCGGTCCGCGCAGTTGGTCGCAATCGGCTCTCCTTTGGATAGGCACTTGGGCGCCCTGGACCTTGGCACTGGTGACACTTTTTTTCCTGATCTATCGAACGTTCGCCGCCGATGGCTCCATCTCATTGTGGAGCCTGATCTTGTTGCCAGGCACAGTATTCGTCGTGTGCTCGTTGTGTCTTTACGCGATCCTGATGCGTTTCTTTCCAGCGGCGTGGGACAGTGTACGCGGCGACGTTTCATGCCGAGCGGCCCAGGCGTTAGGTGCGAGTTTCGAACAGATCTTCGAGCCTATTTTGGCACGCACAACGGAGACACTGCAACGCGAACGGAAGTTAGTACAAGACCTTATCGAGCAATGCCGTGCCGCCGTGTCGCTGGCAGAGCATCCGGCCCAGTTCGCTGATGTGGCCGCTCTCTTCGCGGGGCCGGCAAGCCCAGCCGTCACACGAACGTCGAACGAAGAGCACAAGTGACGTTTATCTCCACAGTCGGTTTTTTTGGCGCACAACTAGTCAACGACGTCCTAACAGACACAATCGTGGTAGCGATCGGCAGGTATAAGACGCAGTTCGATGCAGCGTATTGTAGGCGAAGCAAGATGTCGGACGACAAATTCTTCACAGATTTGACGGCAACGACGTCACTCGGGCAGGCCGCCTCGACAGTGCTCGCCAGGCGCCTGCAAAGCGTTCGGCACTATCTGTCCAAAGCGGTGGAAAAGCCGGGAAAAAATCCAGAAGATGTGCACGATTTGCGCGTGGCGACCCGTCGGGCTACTGCGGCCCTGGGGGTTTTCGGCCCCTTGCTGGATGCCGATCTTTATCGCAAAGCGCGCAATGTGCTGCGTCAGACGAGACGCTGTGCCGGCTCGATACGCGATCTGGATGTTTTCCTGGCGCGCTTGGATACCGTCCAGCCCAATGCCCCATGCGCACCGGGCATCTACGCGATCGCCGGCTATTGCATAGCCCGGCGGCACATGTGCCAGCAAGCATTGGTATCCTTACGGGAGGACCTCTCCTCCACATTGGAAAAGGTACACAAGCGTCTAAGCCGGGCGCATTCTTATGCTTCCGCGCGGCAGACCTTGGGTGCCTGGGCACAAAAGCAGGTGCCACTTTTTGTCAGCGAGGTGCAGCAAGCCGCCGCAGGCGACCTGCGACGACCGGAGCAGCTCCACGCTCTGCGGGTTGCGGGCAAACACTTGCGCTATGCTATGGAAGTCTTCGCTGGGTGCTATCCGCCCGTGTGGATCGCTCAGCTTTATGCGCGGGTCGGGACGATGCAAGAAATCCTGGGCGCCTTGAACGACACCCAGATGGCACTCCGGTTCGTGCAGGAATTTACCCAAGCGTCCCAGCATTATGCCCGATCTTTTGCGAAAAAGTGCCGACCTGGCTGCCTCTACCTTCGGCGGCTTTTCGCAGCCCAAGCCAAAGAGCAGACGAAAACGTTCAGGCAGTTCTGGAAAACGTGGCAAAAAGAAAACGTGCTGGAGCGTATCCGCCGTACCGTAGCCGTCGTGGCGTGATGCCGTGTCGTTGCCTATCTGTGCCGGTCAGCGCGCTCGTGGTCTAGTCCGTTCGGCGTGCCGTCAACGCCAGCCGACGGGGGGCTCAGGCGGCGGCGGCTCGGGCAATGTCTTCGTTCCTGGCACAGCAAGGCCAGCCGGAGCTGCCGGCACCGGCGGCAAAACGGTGGCCGGCAGACGACCCGTATCTGCATGCGAAGGCCGCCACCAGTCCAGCAGATCCGCAATAGGTGCTGTGCTACACCCGGCCAAACTGCTGGCCGTTACCATCACCACGAGTATGCTCCATCGTTCTCTCATGGCGGGTCGCCATAGGCAAGCTCCGCCCGGCTGTCAAGATCGGTTGACCGAGGGCAGGTGGATACAGGTCCCGCTGCGCTGCCGAGTCCTCGGCATGCTAGGGCCCGAGACGTGTGGCCAACTCCACAGCCAGCGCATCCAAGACTAACCCGATCTGGACCCGGCGGTCTATATACATTTCCGCATCCAGGCACGTGTCGAGCAGATCTATCAGGTGTGACACTTGCAGTCGTGTAGCCAGGCGGGTCGCAATATCGGGCTGCCCACCGGTCTGATGCGCAGGCGACTGCCCAGCCAGTGCACTGTGCAAAGCCTTATCCAAAAGGTGCACAAGCAATTCCAGAAAATACCTGGCGCGGTCGCGTTTGTCTGCAGAATCGCTGCCCGAGTCAGCGAACTCGTTGCCCAACTTGGCCAGCTCCAAAACCTTGTCTGGGCTGTCCAAAGCCTGGTACATCCGGGACTGCAATTGCTTCAGGTCCACTTGGGCAAGTTTTTGGGCGCGCTCAAGACTTCCCGCCGCTTCTTCGGCTATCTCCCACGCCCGGTCTCTGTCGGACACAACGCCTTCGTCGAGCAACCGGCGTGCGATAAACTCGACCGGCAGCCGGTCGAAGCGCACGATTTGGCAGCGAGAAAGAATAGTGGCCAGAAAATGGTCCGTGCTGGCGCCCAACAATATCAGGAGCGACGCGGGTGGTGGCTCTTCGAGCGTCTTCAACAAGGCATTGGCTGCCTCGTCGCTCAGGGTGTCGGCGTCGTCCAGGACCACGATTTTGTACGGTCCCTGCAACGGCTTCAACCCCAGGCGCCGGACGACATCCTGCACCTGAGCGATAGGAAACTCGTGCCGATCGGGAGGCAACCCAAAGTAGTGAAAGTCCGGGTGCGTGTCGTGCGCCATGTGCCTACACGAGTCGCATTGGCCGCATGGGCTGAAGTCAGGCAGTGGCGCGGCACAGAGCAGCGTTTGCGCCAGAACCTTGGCCACTGCAAGCTTTCCGACCCCCGATGGCCCTACGAACAAATAAGCGTGCGCCAGGCGCCGTCGTCGTGCCGCTCTGGCGAAGGCTTCATGAACGCTCCGGTGTCCCGCCCAGTCCCAGGACATGCTGCACCTCGGCGCATACGCGTCGGTGAACGTCTTCGGGGGAGCCTTCGGCATGGATCACCCGAATGCGCTGCGGTTGCGCCCGCGCCTCCGACAGATATCCTTGCCGCACCCGCTCTAAAAATTCGACACCGCGCTCTTCGATGCGGTCGGTCCATTTCTGCTTGCGGCGAGCGGCTACAGCCACATCTAGGTCCAGCACCAACGTCAGGTCGGGGAGCACGTCCCCGGTAGCGATGCGTCCGACGTACCAGATGGTCGCTGGATCCAGACCGGCGCCGTAGCCCTGGTAGACTACATTGGCCAACAAGTAGCGGTCGCTGACCACCGAACGCCCGCTGCGCAAGGCAGGCACCACGATTTCTTCCACCAGTTGCGAGCGACTAGCCATATAGAGGAGCATCTCCGTGCGCACCGACAAAGGACTCGGCGGATGCAGCACCCACTGACGAATCTGCTCTCCGACGACCGTGGTGCCTGGATCACGGCATTGCACAGTGGGGTATCCGCGAGCCGTCAACCATTCGGCCAAAAGCTGGCATTGGGTGGTTTTGCCCGCTCCGTCCACGCCGTCAATAGCTATGAACCATGCGGAAGGCATGACCTGTTCTCACAGCCCGTCGGCTGCGCCGCTGTGCGTGCGGAGCACCTCGGAGCACACTTCGATGAGTCCGAGAACCTGACCAGGTCGCACTGGGTCGTCGGGGTACACATCTATGCGAGCCAGCCGACCGGTAATAGGTGCAGGTAATTCCAGCGCGGCAGCAGGGAGCATGATCTCCACCAACGGTTCGGCTTCGTACACTACCTCCCCCTCGCTCACGAACCAGGCGGACAGACGCCAGTCGGCACCCGCCGGCAAGTCCAATTCAGGCATGGTCACTTCGATCAACATGCGCGAACACCTCGTCGGCATGATAACTGGAGCGCACAAACGGCCCGCTGGCGACATAGCGAAAACCCAAGGCGCGCGCCCACTGGCCCCATGCCGCGAATTCCTCCGGCGGCACATACCGGTGGACCGGCAGATAGCTCGGGCCAGGAGCTAGGTACTGTCCCAACGTCAGGGCGTCGCAGCCCACGCTCCGCAAATCCGCCAACACTGCCAGAAGCTCCTCGATGGTTTCGCCCAGACCCAACATCAAGCCACTTTTGGTGACCATTTCGGGGAGCGTTTTTTTGGCATACTGCAAGAGGGATAGGCTCCGGTTATAATCGGCTTTGCCGCGCACCCGTCGGTACAGCCGGGGGACAGTCTCCACATTGTGGTTGAACACGTTTGGTCGAGCCTCGAGCACGCGCTCCAAGGCGGCAAGATTTCCCAAGAAGTCCGGCGTCAGCACTTCGATGCGTGCGCCGGTCTTTTGCCGGATCAGCGTAATACAGCGGTAAAAATGCTCGGCACCACCATCGGGCAAATCGTCACGCGTGACCGATGTCAAAACCACATGGCGTAAGCCCAACCGGCTGACCGCCTCTGCCAGGCGCTCCGGTTCGTCGGCCGGCGGCGGCTCCGGACGACCCCGCCGCACGGCGCAGAAGCCGCACGGGCGTGTGCAAATGTTTCCAAGAATCATAAAGGTCGCCGTGCGCCGGCTGTAACATTCGGCCCGATTGGGGCAGCGCGCGTTTTCGCATACCGTCTCCAATCGCAAATCCCGCAGTGTCCGCTGCGTCAGAAAATCTTCGTTGCCACGCGGCAAAGGCTTTTTCAGCCAAGGCGGCAACCGCCGCGGCCGGTCTTCAGACACGTGGATGAGCGGTAGTTTCTGCATAGCTACTCGCTTTTCGGGTAAAAATCGGGTGATCGGAGTACACAGCCATATCGGCGAAACCGAACATACGCACCAGGTGCTCCAAAAACACCTGGCGCGCCTGACTGGGCCGCACCGGACCGTGACGCTGACGCTCCAGCGAAGTCATGGTCGGACAATTGGCCCCGCAGCGCACCTTGCGGTACATGAACAGGTCGGGGTTGATATTGAGTATGGCACCGTGGCAGGTCACCCAGTTGCGCACGCCCAGGCCGACACAGGCTAGCGGACGGTTTCCCGCCCAGACGTCGAAGCCCGGCCGATCGCGTTCGCAACGGATGCCCAAGTGCTCGGCAGTGGCCAACAACACTTCACGCACAAGCTCTAGGACCAAGCCGAGAGCAGGCCGAGTTGGCTCGAGCGGCACGAGTAAGTCAACGACCAATTGCCCCGGACTGTGCAGCCACGCGCCGCCACCGCGACCGACCCAACAAAGATCCCACCCGCGCGCGGCGATTTCGTCTTCTTCCATAAAAATGTGGCCGCGACTGCCATGCCGGCCTACGGTAATGAGCCGCGCGTGTTCGCACAACAGGACCGCAGGCGCTCCCCCCGCGGCCACCTCGCCGCCGAGTCGGCGCTGCCATTCTAGCGCCCGTTCGAAGGGAACCTCGCCCAGCAGATACGCCTGCAAGCGGGTGCCTTTCCAGGGAGCATCGGCAGCCTGCGTCAGCTTGTAGTCACGACCCGAAGACAATGCTTTTGCAACCCCGATCCTTTGACTCCTGCGCCAGCAGTCCACACGCCCCTGCGCCAGCGGCGGCTGCAACTTCCTACGAGGCACCCAAGTGCGTGAACGACCCGGTGCCCGCCCGCGCACGACACCATGCTAGCGCACAATAAAAGTTTATCACCGCGACCAGTAACCGGACAACGCATGGTGCATTGCCCTTTTCTGTTTTCGAGGCAGTTTTCGTCTTATGGCACTTGAAGAATTTGGAAAAGCACCAGCTTTGCGAGGTTGGCACGATCGGCACAGGCGCGGCCCTCGGCAAGGCCAACTTGAAAAAATCATCTTGCAACGGCCCTCGGCGATTGCATATATTGACACCTGTCCCAGCTGACACAGACGGCTGGCGGTCCTGCACGGAAGGTTCGAGGACTGAAAGGATCAAGGAGGATTCACGTGCCGCTACCGCATCACCTGCGACCGGTTATCGGAATCACGTGTGATTACATCCCCCCGGGAAAGCAAAATGGGGCCGTACACCGCTTGCACGCCGGCTACGCAGAAGCTGTCCATGCCGCCGGCGGCGTGCCTTTGATCATCCCCCCTGTATTCAAAGAAAAAGAAGCCGAGGATCTGCTGGATCGGCTGGATGGACTACTGCTGGCAGGTTCGCTTTTCGACGTGGATCCTAAACGTCTAGGATTGCCTCCTCATCCGGCGGTGCATGCGATGCCGCCCAGACGCGCCGAGCTGGACTTGCTATGGTGCAAGCTGGTTTTGCAACGCCGCATACCGGTCCTAGCGGTTTCCACCAGCATGCTCCAGCTCAATGCATTGGCCGGTGGCACGCTGTACATGCACCTTCCTGAAGAGATGCCCCGCTCGTTGAGCCACCGCGATCCGGGCGGCGGGCCGCACCGCCATCTCATCCTGATCGAGCCAGGAACGCACCTGGAACGGATCTACGGTACCCCCGAGCATCTGGTCAACAGCTATCATCATCAGGGAATCCGCGAACTGGCTAGCCTCTTTCGGGTGTGCGCACGTGCCCCGGACGGGCTGATCGAGGCTTTCGAAGCAGAAGATGCCCAGTGGTTTTGCCTAGGCGTCCAATGGCATCCTTATTCGGAGACAGCATCGGCGCTGGACAAACAACTCTTCGATGCTTTCGTTGCCGCTTGCGGACGGCAGGAAGCCGTTTTGCCCATGGCGGCATAAGCAACGAGTGCAACCCAGCAGGCGGGCAAGCGGTACGACACTACGGGCCCAAAGGACCGGCGGCCTCTGGCGCCAGACAACGCTATCAGGACCGAATACACCATGGTCCAGGAACCATGCACCCGGCGCGTGATTGGCCTTGCTATGGCCTCGACCGGGCACGCCATCAAGGCTGCGCTCGTAGAAGTCGCAGGGCAAGCGCTGGATCTCTCCCTGCGCGTGTGCCACAGTCAGGTATTCCCCTGCCCTACTGACATCCGGCAGTTTTTCCACGACGCGCGCCAGCAGATGCTCGCGACACAACGGGTGGCCATCGTTCATCGGGCCATCGGGCAAGCCTTGGCCGACGCAGCCTGCCAAATTGCAGACCAGGCATCGCAAAGTCTGCACGACCTTTTTTGTATCGGCTGCCTGCAACCGTATCTCGATGCGGAGACGGAAGACGGAACGCAGTGCCACCTTGCTTTAGGCGATCCAGGACTTATCGCCGAGCAGACAGGCACCGCCGTCGTCGCTGATCTGATAGTCCACGACCCCCACGGCGGCTACATGCCTGTGCTGGCTCTGTGGCCTTTGTTCCATGCCGCAGAAGGGCCGACGCTGTTGCTGCACCTGGGCACTGCATTCCAGGCAGTTTATATCCCCCCTGAACCCGGACCGGATGCTTTGGGTGCCGTCACCTCCCCTGGTATGGCGCTTGTAGACGCGCTGGTCCGTACACTATCCGGCGGCCGCGAAGAATGCGACGCAGGCGGTCGCTTCGCAGTCCAAGGAAGATATGTCCCTGACGTGGCAGAACAGATCCGTTCCTACGCAGTGTCCTCCACGCGCATGGCCGGACTAGCACTGAGCGCTGCTGCCGAACGACTGGCTAAGCATTTGACCGCCCAGACGCAACTGCATGCCTGGCAGGCCCACGACCTCTTGTGTACGGCGACACATTGCGCGGTAGAGCGCTTCGCCGATAAGCTGCGTGAGCTTCTGGCTGGGCGTCAGCCGCCTGCGCGCGTAGTCCTGTCCGGCGGCGGAATGCGCAACGGTTTCGTCCTGCGCCTGTTGCAAAACCGGCTCCGCGATTGTCTCGACGGCCCGTGGATGCCGTGCACTGCCTTAGGCGTCGGTACCGATGTACTCCGCAGTGTGTGCGCAGGCATCTTGGCCGTGTTATTTCTCGATGGAGTGCCCGCACATCTGCATCCCCAGCCGGGTTGTCGCTTTCCCAGGCTTCTCGGGTGCATCTGGCCCGGTTCACCTCAGCAGTGGGTTCGTTGTCTGGCCTGGATGAACGGCGACCTCGAAGCGCTGGAAGCGCTCGACGAATGAACCTTCCCGATGACACCGGGGGTTCGCAACAAAAAGGCGCGCCGGACACAAGCCCAGCGCGCCGCGTGTCTGTCCCAACCTTGCAAAACTTCAACGGCCAGCGCCGATCCCGGCACCGCCCTGCTGGAACACAGGGATCAAGGGACCGAATGCGTCCCGGAAATCGCGCACCGTCGTCGCCGGTATCCACAAATCGAAAGTGAACACTTCCGGCTTGAGACCCAAGACCAGGCCGATGAAGTCTCCGTCATCGCGTAGCTTTACAGGCTTGACCTGTCCTGGGGCGCCGAAAGCTTTCATGAACTCGCCCATTATGCCTGCTAGCCAACCAGCCAAACGGGGCGAATCAATGACCACGTACACAGTGCCTTGCTCCGGCAGGTGTTTGCTCAGCAGCTTGTAACCAGCGGCTGTGCGCAACGGCGTCTTACCGTCGAGGTAATCCTGAACCAATTTTTCGGCCTCTGCCCAACGAGGCGCATAGACCGTCATCACTCGTTTCTCGTGGATGCCCATCCAGGCAGTGATCCGGTCTCCGCCCAAAAGCCCGCGCACGAAGTTCTCGACCGCTTTGTCCAGGCCAGGGACGCCACCGACCTGCTCCTGAGATAGCATGCCAGCGATATCCAGTTCCATGGCGACCTCGTGAAAAGTAATAGCACCTACGCGGCGAGCTCGCTCGCGCACCTGCACGCTTTTGATCCCAGTTTGCTCGACCTTGCCAGCAGTCGAACGAAGCATTTCCAGACTCGCCTGTAGTCCCTGCTCTGGGTCGGCAAATTCCTCTATCTGTATGCCTGCCAGGCCACCCGCGAACGTGAAGGCCGACATAGCCTCCCCTGGCCCAGCTTTCAACATCTTTCGGGTTGCCTGAGTCAAATCTTTGCCACCTGGCGCTCCGGCAGTGAATGCCTGCACGAATTCGTAGAGGTCGTCGGACAGAAGATAGGACGCATAAAAAAGCATTCCTCGGGGCAGCTGGGCGACCGACTTGATACTTGACTGCTTCTGCCGTTTGAGAAAGCCGCTAGTCAAACTGTCGGCCTTGAAGCGCACGCCCGCGTGTACGGCCAAACCGTCAGGCTCGAAGTCTACCGACAAAAGAGCCGCCTGGCTGTCGTCCACTGCGCGCACAACGGTGTCCAGAACACCCTGCAAAACCTTACGAGTTGCCTCATCGGGCGCCGATACCGGTATGCCCTCCATCAATTTTTTCAGTTCTTTGAGCTGTTCGGCGAACTCTTTTTTGAGGTGCTCCAAATTGCAGTATACGGCCAGATCGGATTTGAGAAGCCTTTCGGCAGCCGGCTGAGAAATGGACTTAGCCAGGCCACCGTCTGCAGGGCCTTTGAGACACTCTTCCAACCACTGCCTCGAAGTCGCAAGGTATACATACCCCTGGCGCGCAGTGTAATACAAGCTCATGCCGGCTATTTGTGCCTCCCTGATGGGTCCTTTGCCCGGGGCTAGTTCGCCAGGCCTGAAAAAGCTCTTGGCGAATTGATCGGCATCGCGCGCCTTGGCGATTATGACCGCCGGCAGGGGATTGCTAGAAAAAGACTTCATAGCGATCAAGCAAGACCCAGCAGGCTCGAGGCCGTCCAGCTTGCGACCATCGAGAGCTTGTTCGATTCCTTGTTCGATCGCCGGCACGACATTTACCGCCAAATCCCCCAGGGCGTTGCGCGTCAAAGCGAGCAACCTGTTCTTGGTATTCTCGAAGCCTCGAATGTGCACCACCACGGAGGCGTCGCCGGGCACACGGTGCAGCACACTGTCCTGTGCTCGCAACGGCAAACCGGCCAGCAGCACAAGGATCGCGCTCCCAATTACCTTTCGTGTCAGCATCGGACTTTCCTCCTGTCTGAACTCTCATCGGGAACAGAACAGCGTTGCGTTTGCACTAGCTCCATCAGTTAATTCGGCAGCGATAGGCGCTCCTTTATGGTTGCACAGACTTTTTCCAAATGCTCCCAAGCGAATGTCAGCACCGGAAAATGGTCTACCCGGGCCGACATATGCATCGCAGACATTAGGAAAGAGCCAAATGCAACGGCATTTTATGAGGTCGCCAAGAGATACGGCTAGACAATTCCGCCTGGACATAAATATCAGGCGCGAACCACAGTGTCACGGGGTGATGGCTCCAGGCGACGATTCGGTGAAATGCCGAATGAGCAAAGCGCTAAGGCGCCGCACTCAGCGGTATGTCTTTGAATTCGAAAGGCAATTCGGCGCAAAGAATTCTCGAGGCGCGAAAAACCAGTTTGTGCGCTCGCGGTTGCTGCTCGCGAGCCCGGAACAGCACGTGCAACTCCTCGGAGAATTGTCCATTGTTGAAGACGCGGGTAAAGTTTTCACGCACGAGTTGGAAAGGTTGACCTTTCTCGTCCAGTAGCTCCAGCCTTTGCCCTATGGTAATGTTGCGCTGGGTGCGGATGTCATAGAAGACCAAGCCGCTGTTCTGCAAGCTGGCCGGCGGCGTCAACCTCAATCGCAAGCGAACGTCGCCTTCCTCCTGGGGGACCACTTCTAAAAGATTGACGGATGCCTCGTCTATCCCCTTGTACAAGCCCGGCTTGGCTGCAAGTATGTTGTCAATGACTACCACAGGCTCCGGCGAAGTCTGGACACGCCCGAAGACCACGCCTTTGAGCAGCCGCAGCGAATCTGCGGCAACCTCGCCGCGTTGCAACTGGAAGACAGGGTGGCTGGTTTGCACGATAGGCATTTCGCCAGGAACGTTACCAGCGATAAAAACCTGCCCCTGAATGACGACGCGGTTGTTTACGTTGCGAACGACAATTTGCTGGGGAACCTGAGGTAATAGCGGCGACGGGCTATTGCTTGCCAGTCCATTGCGGGCCACCTCCGCTAGCGACTGTCCCTGACTATCCAAGGCGGCATCAATCCGCACCCCCTGCCAGCCCCACCATGCGAGTTTTGGCTCCGGTAAGATTTCCAGCTGGTAACTGACAATGCTTCTATCCAGGCCCGTCAGAGATGCCGGCTCCAGTCTCATCCGTATAGCGCCGCAATAGCATATTGCCCCCCGAGGCGCTTTACCCTCCCGGATCGCTATGCGCATTTTGCCAGGCAAAGCATTGGGAACCGTAATGCGGTTGGTTACCACCTCGCGGATGCGAACACTGCTGAGATTGGGATCCGGCTCGCTATAAACTGCCAGAGAGAGCCCAGCACGGGCGCAAATATCGTCCAAGACCTCCCAGAGCGGCTTGCGCTGGACCGAAAGGGTGAGAGTTTTGCCGCCGGCTTTGATCGTTTCTGGCACCTCAATAGCGCACTCGGCGGCTCTGGCAATGTCGTCTAGTATTTGGGCGACGCTCGTATCGGACCAGGTACCGGTGATCAAAGTGGGTTGCAAGAATTCATCGAGCTGGAGTCTGCGCTCCACGATGCGCAGCAAAGCCTCGGCCCGCCGGCGCACCTCTGCGTCCTCGTGGCGCAACGCCCGTCGCAACCCAGCAACGACTTGACGCCCTCCCAGTCGTTCCAACTCGGCACTTGCTTCTTCGCGCTCACGGAAATTGCGGCTGCCCAGCTTTTCCACCAAAGCCGCAATCTTGGCCTCGGTCGTAGAACTAGAGCCAGCATCGGCCGGGTCACTCGCCGTAGGTGCTGTGGAGCTTGCAGGCGAGTCTGCGTAGGGGGCACCCATTATTGAGTCCGTCTGAGCCATACAAGTCAGAGTTAAAAAGATCCCTGACGCCACTACTAGGCTCGCTGC
Source organism: Gemmataceae bacterium (assembly GCA_040289265.1). Classification (GTDB taxonomy): domain Bacteria; phylum Planctomycetota; class Planctomycetia; order Gemmatales; family HRBIN36; genus PSKW01. The sequence goes on along the minus strand of PSKW01000001.1, from coordinate 207,141 downwards.
CCTCATGGTAAAACCCCTTGTCGCAAACTCACTGTCCGCTCGCCTAAATTCTGCGTGTTCCAAACGCTCCGCGTAGGGCGTTTTTTTTATGGCCTAGCCGCCTTCGCCGCGTGCTGCAGGGTGACCATATTTTCGGCTGGCTGTCATTATTTTACCCCAGCACGAAGCAAAGCCAAAGGAAAAATAGGGCGATCATTCGTGAATCGCAGACATCGTAAGCAGAACGGTCCTGGCCTACTGACGCCGCATGTATCCCGGTAGGCACAAATTCACCCTGGTACTCGCCGCGCTCCGAAATCAGGCAGCCGGATCAAGCTCGCACCTTCGGCTGCACTGCATGGCACCTCTTGCATCGCTTGCGGTATGGAGCGATCAACTTGCGGCACTTAGGACAGCGCAGCTGTTTCAATTTGCGGGCGCGTTTCGTGCGCGGTCGAATTCCTCCCATATTTCACCCCCTTACGCCAAAGAAATCGTTTCCACGGTACATCCCAGAGCCGCCTATGTGCAGCGGACAGCAGCGCCAACATGGGGCCAGTCAAGCGGTCCGCAGGTTATTGATGATTCCCCAACCTACGCAGGCGCTTTCATGATCGTGCGGCGCTGTTCAAGTACAAACCACTTCGATGCGCAGGCTTAGATTAAGGCGCGCCTGACTCGATGGCAATATGGCAGGTTCAGCATTGCGAATCTATCGTGGGCCGATACACATCGTCCGCATACAAAGCAAAGAGGGCAGTGACTCCCAGCGCGCGATGACCGCCGCAAGGCGGCATCTAGCCACTGCCCCCGTTCTTTCGCATCGTTGCTCCTAACTATACTGTATGTGGGCGCGATCGGTGCTGCAACAGAAGCCCTGGCGAACTGGGACCGCACAAACGCAAACGACACTGACTGTGCAAACCATACCGGTTGTACTGGCTTGTCGCGCCAGGTGCGTACTACCGAAGGAGAATAGCCTATGGACGTAACCTGGCTGAGGATTGCAGTACTCGCTGTTTTGGGGCTAGGCTTAGCCCTGGCGCTGACGGGCATTATAGGCGCCCTGCGGAAGCAGAAATCTCGCGTCCTTTGGCCCTTTTTGATCGGCGCGCTGCTTGTTGCACCAGCCGGGTGGGTGATTTACCAGTATTGGGCCTCTTTCAAGTTGATGTTTCAAACGGACTATACCGTGCCTGAACGAGAGCTTATCGAGATCAAGGGGCACATCCAGCAGGCCATGGAGGTGCCTGCCGATGGATGGCCAGGCTGGCGCGGTCCGGGCCGGTCGGGCATTGCGCAAGCAGTTGCTTTCGGTACAGCTTGGGACAAGCACCCGCCGCGAGTCGTCTGGCGCAAACCACTCGGCGGAGGCTACTCGTCGGTCATCGTCGTCGGAGACAAAGTCTACGCAACGGCCTTGCTCCAAGAAAATGGGAACACCTTCGAGGCGGTGGTTTGCCTCGCCGCCGCCGATGGCAAGAAGCTTTGGGAATACCGGTATGCGGTAGACTATGCAGATCTCGATTATCGAGACGGGCCACGTGCGACGCCGTTGTGGCACGCAGGCCGTCTCTACGTCTTGGGAGCGACTGGCGAGTTTTTATGCTTGGACGCGGCACAAGAGGAACCGCAAGCCCGTTTATTGTGGCGGGTATCTCTGCGCGACAGTTTCCAGGCACCCGTGCCGCGTTGGGGTTTTGCATCTTCGCCGCTCGTTGTCGGCGACAAGGTCATCGTCCAGCCCGGAGCACGTGGCAGCAGCGTCGTAGCTTTTCACAAAGAAACCGGAAACATCCTGTGGCGCGCACTGGACGACCCCAACGGATACAGCTCCCCTGTAGCAGCGAACTGCGGCGGCGTCCCGCAGGTGATAGTCTTTACCGCCCGCGGTGTGGCAGGTTTGGAGGAAAAGACGGGCCAACCTCTCTGGTACTACCCCTGGGAAACTGAGTTCGATTGCAACATAGCCACGCCCATCGTGGCCGGCGATTACGTGTTTATTTCCTCCGATTACGACGCCGGTTGCGCTTTGCTGCGCGTCACAGGCTCCGCACCGAGGCAGCAAGTCCAACCCGTCTATGTACGCCGACGCAAACTAATGCGCAACCATCACGCTTCGTGTGTGCTGCACCGCGGCTACCTGTTCGGGTTCGATGTATCCGGCTTCGGCGGCGTCGGCATCCTCAAATGCATCGAAATGGCTACCGGCCAAGAAAAATGGTTTACCCGCGACCTCGTCAAGGGCACCGTGATCGTGTCTGGCAACCTCCTCATCAGTTTGAGCGAAGACGGTCAGCTCAGTGTCGCCGATGCCTCTCCGGAAGGTTTCCGCCTGCACGGTCAGATGCAAGTCTTTCACACGGGCCGTGTCTGGTGCACGCCGGCGTTGGTGGGTCGCCGGCTGTATCTGCGCGATAACCGGGAAATAGTATGCCTGGAATTGCCGCCGATGGAAGATGCACAGCCTGCCGTCCAATGACGTTCCGACAATCAGGCGCTGGGAGCTTACGCACCGGCAGACGTTGCAAACGATCGGTCACTGACTATGGATCCAGCTCCTCTTACAAGTAGCGACTGGAACCCAAAGCCCGTCGAGGTTAGGATGGATTTCGATAGACGCGGAGACGCACGATGAGCCAAGTATCCAGGTCGGCGGGACTCGACCCTTTGCAGAAGCTGTTCGGCAAACGAGCCGGCGACGCGGCACTGGTCGAGTTCTGCCGCAGCCTGCATCATCTGCTGGACGCCGGGTTGACGATGGTGCAAGCCCTCAAACAACTGGGCCAGTCCGGCCCCTTGGCATTGCGGGCTGCCAGCAAACGTATGGCACGAGCTGTAGCCGAAGGAGATACGCTCTACGACGCAATGGAAGCGGAGCAGCCGCTTTTTCCCGCGCTCATGGTATCGCTGTGCGGGGCCGGAGAGCAAACCGGCCGACTGGTCGAGGTTTTGGGCGAGCTGGAACGGTATTTTGAATTGCGTCGGCAATTGCGTGCCCGTTTGCGTAGTCAGCTGATCTGGCCGATCGTACAGTTCACGATCGCCGTCGTCGTCATCAGCATACTGATCATGCTTCGCGCGGTGTTACCCCACATCCCGGATGTCACACTTTTCGACCTGAAGGGTTTCACAGGAGTGTTGAGCTTTTGGATAGCCCTGGCAATCATCATTGGGCTGCCGATCCTGTTTCTCAAATACGGGCGACGAGCAGCCGAGAACTCCAGTGCTTTCGATGCGCTGATGCTCCAGGTGCCCATGCTGGGGAGCGTGCCGCGAGATTTCGCGCTGTCGCGTTTTGCCGCCGGCCTTGCTATGGCTCAAGAAGCGGGGATGCCGATCCTGCCCGCATTGCGCGTAAGTCTGGAAGCGACAGGCAACCAGGCGTTTGCCCAATCGTTCAAGAAAGCCGCCGAGGCAATCCGTCGAGGCGAGTCGTTGACCGATGCATTGCGGACAACCGCTCTTTTTCCCAGGGAATTCCTGGCGATCATGGAAACCGCTGAAGTATCGGGCTCGGTCGCCGAAGTGATGCAAAAACAGGCTGAGCATTACTTCGACCGGGCTGCACGGGGCCTGAGTTTCTGGATGCAAGTCCTGGGGTGGATCGTCTGGGGCTCGATCGCCGCCATGATCATCTTCGCCATCTTCAAACTTTACCTCTCGATCTTCGGGATTTATGGGCAGACCATGAGGGAGTTCGGGCTATGACTCCGCATCGAGGAACTGTCAACTCGGAGCGCTGCCTGGATAAGCCGACGGTCAGACCCTTGCCCTCGACCGTGAGGAAACGGCATACGACGCACACGTTTGGCGACGCACCTGGAACGAACAACGCGGAGGGAAAGCCGAATGGGTAACCGGCGCGAGTTGAAAGATAAAAGAGTGCTGATCACCGGTGCATCTCAAGGAATCGGGCGTGCTCTCGCGCTAGCCACGGCCCGCGAAGGCTGCCGGTTGGTCCTCACTGCCCGCACAGCGGATTTGTTGGACCAAGTAGCACGAGAGGTACAAGCGCTCGGCGCCCAAGTGGCAACCGTAGCCGGCGACGTCACCGACGCGAACGCTCGCCGTCAAATGCTCGCTGTGTGCCAAAGCCGCTTCGGCGGCTTGGACATTTTGATCAACAACGCCGGTGTCGGTGCCACCGGTCATTTCGTCGAAGCCTCTCCCGAGCGATTGCGCCGCATTATGGAAGTCAATTTTTTCGCGCCGGCGGAGCTGATCCGCGAAGCCTTCCCTCTCCTACGCGCCGGCAATCAGCCTCTGATCGTCAATATTTCTTCGATCGTCGGCAAGCGCGCAGTTCCGGCGCGCAGCGAATACTCCGCCAGCAAATTCGCTTTACAAGGCTTGAGCGAGGCGTTGCGGGCAGAATTGGTACGCTTCGGTATTGACGTTCTGGTAGTTAGCCCAGGATTGACGGCGACCCGCTTCGCCGAAAACATGCTCGAACACAAAGCGCGGGCGCCTATGGACCATATGCGCTCGTTGTCCCCCGAGGCGGTAGCACAGGCTACGCTGCGTGCCATGAAACGAGGGAAAAACGAGCTCGTGCTCACCTGGCAGGGCAAGCTCTTTGTGCTCGCCAGCAGATGGTTTCCCCGGCTCGTAGATTACTTCTCGGCACAGAGGGTACGTCGCCTGTATCCAGAAGACCTTGCCGAGTTAGCGAAAAGGCAAAGTGCTTCTGCTGCCGCCACCGCGCGCCGAACGGGATGAACAAACACCGATATGGAAGCTGAGGATCGGCCAAGAGTACCCCGCACACACCGGATGGAGACTCGAGCATGGAGAGCGAGTTCATCTTTGACAAGGCACCGTTTCGCTCCTGCCACGCCTCGACAATCGCTGAGGCGGAGCCTGGGAAATTGCTGGCGGCGTGGTTCGGAGGAAGCGGAGAAGGCCAGCAGGACGTGCGTATCTGGTTGTCATGTCGTGACGCAACCGGGTGGTCGCTGCCCGAAGTGGTCGCCGAGGAAAAAAGCGTGCCCTGCTGGAATCCGGTCCTCTTCCGCAGCAGTTCCGGCAAACTCATGCTTTTTTACAAAGCAGGCGCCAATCCCATGTCCTGGTCCGGCTGGGTGCGCTTTTCCCACGATGGGGGCTCGACTTGGACTGCCCCGCATCTTTATCCGGCGGGCATTCTCGGCCCGATCAAGAACAAGCCCATCCAACTCCAGGACGGGACTATCGTAGCGGGCACCTCGGTAGAATGTTATCGCGCCTGGGCGTGCTGGATCGAGAAGTCCCAAGACGACGGCCAGTCATTTCGACGCATCGGACCGATAATTGTACCGGGGCAGCCCTATGGCATCATCCAGCCCACGTTATACCGGTGCGCCGACGGACGCATAGTGATGCTGTGCCGATCGCGTCAAATAGGACGCATTTGCCGATCCGAGTCGCGTGACGCCGGGGAAACATGGACGCCGGCGCAGCCCACCGAATTGCCCAATCCCAATAGCGGTATAGACCTGGTCCGCACTGGCGAAGGCCTGTTGGTACTGGTGTACAACCCTACCACCCGCGGTCGCTCGCCGCTCAGTATCGCCGTTTCCAAAGACGAAGGACAGACTTGGCGTAAAGTGCTCGACCTGGAAACAGCTCCAGGCGAATTTTCTTACCCGAGCATTATCCAAGGCCAAGACGGCCGCCTGCATATCTGCTACACTTGGCAGAGGTTACGGATCAAGCATGTTCTACTCGATCCGATGAAGCTCAGCCGGTTCGCATAAGATCAGCCCTACTTCGATTGGAACCTGAGGAACTTGTCAAGGTGTCCGCGTCGCAGCCCGGGTAGGCGTGTGCACCCTATGACGATCGGTTCGCCCAGGTTACACGCATCGAGCACTAGGCGGGGCAATGTGCTAAACTTGTTGTAGGGAAAAAACCCCGCCGCCTTTCAGCTAAGCGAAAAGCAGCGGGGCCGGAACAGAGAAGAAGACGTAAACAGCCAACGCAGATTGTAACAAGCAGGCCCGTCGCGTCAAGAGGATTCGCGAAATTCACGTCTCGGAATCAAGTGCAAGCCTTTCAGTGACTTCTGGCGACCTGATGCTTCCCCCAGATCTCTTTCCCGCACCCCGCCCATGAGCGTTATTACTGAAGCCTTGCCGTGTGCATCGGCGCCGGTCATAATACATATCCGTAGTACGATGCCCGAGACGAGCTGATGCAGCCGCCGAGACACAAGGTGTCTTTGGTAAACAGGGGGAGTTATGCGAAGGGTTGCCGCATTTCTAGTAGGCTTTACGGCTTTCTTCGCTGCAGGCTCACTGGAATGGTCTCGATCGAACGGACAAAGCGCGTCCTCTGAAAAAAACGCTTTTGGGCGATCCGTCAAAATGTACTCGGTTCGGCTCAACGGACAGACCTTCACACTTCCGGAAGGGTTCGAAATCGAGGTCGTGGCGGCACCGCCTCTGGTGCTGCGTCCCATAACGGCAGCCTTCGACGAAGCAGGCCGGCTTTATGTAGCAGACTCGTCAGGCTCCAACGACAAGGTCGAAGTCCAATTGCAACAAAAGCCCCATCGCATCGTGCGGCTGGAAGATACCGATGGGGACGGTCGCTTCGATCGGCAAACTGTTTATGCTGATCGCATGATGTTTCCCGAAGGGACCATGTGGCTGGATGGCTCGCTGTATGTAGCGGCTCCGCCCAGCATCTGGAAGCTGACCGACACGGACGGTGACGGTGTTGCCGATCGCCGGGAGGAGTGGTTCCAAGGCAAGACGTTGACCGGCTGCGCGAACGATTTGCACGGGCCCTATCTGGGACGCGACGGTTGGATCTATTGGTGTAAGGGCGCCTTTGCCAAGCAAGACTATCAGCGAGCCAACGGTAGCGTCTGGTCCACGCGAGCAGCACACGTTTTCCGTGCTCCACGGCAAGCTCCGCGCGACAGCGCCACAGGTGCCATCGTTTCCAGTGCTGTCGAACCGGTTATGACCGGGGGTATGGACAACCCAGTGGATGTGGTCTTTCTGCCGCACGGCGAACGAATCATCACCTCGACGTTTTTGCAGCACCCGGGGGGCGGTCGTCGCGATGGGCTTATCCATATCGTTTACGGCGGCATTTACGGTAAGGACCACGACGTGATCTACGAGCACCCGTGGACCGGACCGGATCTCATGCCGGTGCTGACACATTTGGGTCCGGCGGCGTGTGCTGGCTTGTGCCTGTACGAGTCGGGCGCCTTCGGTCCGGAGTGGCGACACAACCTTTTTTCTGCGCTGTTCAACATGCGTAAAGTCATGCGCCACGTGCTGTTACCCGCCGGCGCCAGCTTTCAGTGCCTGGACAGCGATTTTCTTGTTTCGGACAGCCAGGATTTCCACCCCACCGACATCATCGAGGATGCCGACGGCAGTTTGCTGGTGGTGGACACCGGCGGATGGTACAAGCTGTGCTGTCCGACCTCGCAACTGGTAAAGCCGGATGTACTAGGCGCCATTTATCGCATCCGCAAAAAAGGCATGCCGCACCCAGACGATCCCCGCGGCAAGAGGATACCCTGGAACGATCTGCCCCCTGACCGGTTGATCGCGCTGCTGGGCAATGCGCGCTGGGCAGTGCGCGAGCGCGCCATAGAGGTATTGGGCCACCGCGGCACTGAAAGCGTGCCGGCACTACTGCGCTGCCTCGAGCAGCACAGTGATCCTGCAGTGCGGCTGAGTGCCGTTTGGGCTCTGGCACGCATTGCCGGAAAGGAAGCACGACAGGCCGTGCGCATCGCCCTAAGCGACAAGCACCCCGACGTAGTGCGTGCAGCGGCACACGTCGCAGGCCTATGGCGCGACCGCGAAGCGGTGAAACACTTGTCGGCTTTGCTGCATCAGGCCGATCCGGCTACCCAACGACCGGTTGCCGAGGCGTTGGGGCGGCTGGGGGATGCAGCTGCCGTTCCGGCCCTGCTGCACGCATTGGAAAGCGCCGCCGACCGCATCCTCGAACACTCGCTCATTTACGCTTTGATCGAGATAGGTCGAGCAGAGCCCCTGCAAGCGGCAACGAAGCATCATCATCCCCGGGTACGCCGAGCGGTTTTGGTGGCGCTCGATCAGATGCCAGGTCGCCCTTTGGCTGCTGATCAGCTTTTGCCGGCTTTGCACGATGCCGACGACGCTCTGCGCGAGACCGCCTGGTGGATCGCTGGCCGGCACCCGGAGTGGGGTGCAATGCTGGTCGAGGAGCTCAAGCGCCGCGTGTCCCAAGCACGCGACGACAAAGAGACGGGGGCCCTGGCGACGCTTCTGGCGCGCTACGCGCGTGCTCCCGCTGTTCAAGACCTGATCGCCGATCTGGCAGGCACAGACCCCACTCGCGGGCTAGCCCGTCGGCTGGGCTTGCGGGCCATGGCCAGTGCCTCTGTGCGTCGGCCGCCGACGCGCTGGCTGGAAACACTCACGGCCATTGTCCGTGAGGACAGCGGCGACGACGCCCAGTTAGCGCTAGCAGCTTTGCGCTCCCTGCCCGTACCCCAGCAACATATGGCACTGGTCCGAGACGGGCTTTTGTCCGTCATGGCGGACCAGGCGCGCCCGGTATCCCTGCGCGTGCAAGCTCTGGCGGCCATGCCTGGGGACCAGGTTCCGATCTCCGACCCCATGTTGCACCTGCTTCTGGAACATTTGCGACCCCAGCATCCCGTGCATGTGCGGAGCGCCTGCGTGGCTGCTTTGAATCGCAGCCGACTTACCGATGCCCAACTGATCGAACTAGCCCAGGCTTTGCATCTCGCCGGGCCTTTGGAACTCGAGCGTTTGTTGGACTGCTTCGCCCAATGCAAAAACGACTCGGTAGGGAGCAAATTACTCGACGCTTTGCGCTCATCCCCCTTGCGCTCTGCGCTAAGGCCGGACGCGGTGAAACGCAATACCGCCCATTTCGGCCCCGGCATCCAACGACAGGTCCAGGAGTTGCTCCAGGAAATCCACAGCGATCTAGCAGCACAGCAGGCACGTTTGGAGCATGTGCTGGGCAGCCTCAAGCCAGGGGATGTGCGCCGTGGTCAGGCTGTCTTCAACAGCCCCAAAGCCGGCTGCATTTCCTGTCACGCCATCGGCTACCTGGGCGGTCGCATCGGGCCCGATCTAACCCATATCGGCAAAGTCCGCTCCGAGCGAGACTTGCTGGAATCTATCCTTTTTCCCAGCGCCAGCTTTGTGCGCAGTTACGAGCCGATTGTGGTGCTGTTGCAAGACGGGCGTGTTTTCAACGGTCTGATCCAGAGCGAAACGCCGGAAGAAATCGTTTTGGCGACCGGCGCCGATCAGACAGTGCGCATATCGCGCGCTGACATCGAGGACATCCAGCCCAGCAAAGTGTCCATCATGCCCACAGGGCTGGATCAAGTCCTCACGATCCAGGAACTTTCCGACCTTATCGCTTTTTTGAAGGCGTGTCAGTGAGAACACCGATGCCTTATCCGCGGTGGGGTCGAGGCGCCCGCCGGCAACCGGCGCGGCGTGGTCCCGTGACTGCAGACGACGGCGATGGACTGGTTGATCACTTTCCGGACTCGTACAATCAGGTGACAGTATCGGCCTGAGCACCACCGGGCACGGCGGAAGTGGGCGCCTGCTGGGTGGCAGCACAGCACGAGGCACAGCGTCAGTACCGCAAGACTGGGGAAAAGTCCATGCGCACGATTCGTATCGGCGACGTTACCGAAAAGGTGGTCGAACGCAACGATTATCCCCCGGAGCGCATCCGTTCCATCCTCGGGCAGGAAACAGTAGCCGTCCTGGGCTACGGAGTGCAAGGGCGTGGCCAATCCCTCAACATGCGGGACAACGGCGTACATGTCATCATCGGCCAGCGCGAAAATACTCGCAGTTGGGATCTGGCCGTGCAGGACGGGTGGCAACCGGGAGTGACCTTGTTCCCGCTGGAAGAAGCTGCCGCGCGCGGGACGATCGTCCAATACTTACTTTCCGATGCTGGCCAAAAAGAACAGTGGCCGCGGATCGAGCCTCACCTGACCCGCGGCAAGGCGTTGTACTTTTCCCACGGCTTCAGCATCATCTTTCGCGACCAAACCGGTGTCGTGCCACCTGCGGATATTGACGTGATCCTCGTGGCTCCCAAGGGATCGGGGACGACCGTGCGGCGTCACTTCTTGGAGGGACGTGGCATCAATGCCAGTTATGCCGTTTATCAAGATTACACCGGACGTGCACTCGATCGCTGCCTGGCACTGGGTATAGCTATCGGCTCAGGCTACCTATTTGAAACTACCTTTGAAAAGGAGGTCATCAGCGATCTCGTGGGCGAGCGCGGCGTCCTTATGGGGGCTATTTATGGATTGTGGCTGGCCCAATACGAAGTGCTGCGCGCACATGGGCACTCCCCGTCCGAAGCCTTCAACGAAACGGTGGAGGAGGCGACGCAGAGCTTGTACCCACTGATCGCCGAGAACGGTATGGACTGGATGTATGCGAACTGCTCGACGACCGCTCAGCGCGGGGCGCTCGACTGGTATCTGCGTTTCCGTGACGCCGTCAAACCGCTTTTCGAAGAGCTGTACGACAGAGTGGCGCGCGGAGAAGAGACCAAACGGGTGCTGGAGGCCAACAGCCGGCCCGACTATCGGCAAGAACTGGAAAAGGAATTGCAAGCCATTGCCGATAGTGAAATGTGGCAGGCGGGCAAGATCGTGCGCCAGCTGCGTCCCGAGCGGCAGCCGAAAGCAGGATAACCCATGAGCGCATCTCCGACGTTTCGTCCTTACGATAGCCTGCGCAATCGCACGTTTATCGGCTTGATCGTGGCACAGTTTCTGGCGGCTTTCAATGACCAGTGCATTCATGCTGCCGCCATGTTTTATGCCATCCGCAGCGATACGCTGACCGAAGCCCAGGCGATCACCCTCATGCCGATTCTGTTTTACCTCCCGTGGGCGCTGTTTTGCACGCTCGCCGGGTACCTTGCCGACCGGTTCACCAAACAGGCGTCGCTCATCTTCTGGAAAGCCAGCGAACTGGTCATCACCGGCGTCGCCTTGCTCGGCTTTTACCTGGGCACGGGGCACAACCACGCGCTCGGTCCTTGGCTAGTCTTGGCGTCGGTGTTCCTCATGGGGACTCACAGCGCCTTCTTTGTGCCGGCCAAGTATGGCGTCATGCCCGAGATCTTGTCGCCCGCACTTTTGTCCAAAGGCAACGGCATCCTGGAGTCCACTTCTTTTCTGGCGGTGATCCTGGGCACGGTGAGCGGCGGGATCCTGTCGTTCGTCTTTTCAGGGGCTGAGTACTGGATCGGGGTACTGCTTTTCGGGCTGGCCCTAGTGGGTACGGCAGCCAGTTTTCTGATCCAGTGGGTACCGCCGGCCAACCCGACGCGACCTTTTCCCTGGAATCCGCTGACTCCCCTAGGCCGCAATTTGCACATGCTGTGGCGGTCGCGCCCACTGGCTCTGGCCGTTTTAGGCATTGCCTTTTTCACTTTCATGGTGGCTTTCATGCGGGCCACAGTGTACATGCACGGCGAAGCCCATCACTGGACCGAATTCAAAACCAGTCTGGTGGTTGCGTTTGTCGGTCTGGGCATCGGTATAGGCAGTCCACTGGCGGGCTACTTGTCGGGGCACAAAGTCGAGTTGGGCTTGGTTCCCATAGGGGCCGTGGGCATGATCTTAGCGACTGCGGGGGCTGGTCTAGCCATGAACGGCGCCGTGCCTCTGGTCATTTGCATCACCGTCATAGGCTTTTGCGCAGGGTTTTACATCGTGCCGCTGTATACGCTGCTCCAACATCGAGCGCCGAAGACCAGCAAAGGCGATCTGGTAGCCACCAGCAATTTCATCAATGTCACGGGTGCCATCGTCGCCTCGGTTCTGTTTTTCGGCCTAGAAATGTTGGCCAAACGAACCGGTCTGGCCTACCCGCTAGAGCAACAAGCCATCGCCGAAGGGAAGCTGGTCGAGCTCAGCTATCGGCAAGGGCGCCCATGGAGTTTTGTCGTGGTAGCGGACGATGGTGTGTCGTATCGGCGCGGCCCTGTGGCACAGGCCATGCCGGATCCGGAGGCTGAGGAAGACTGGTTCGGGTGGGACACGTATTTGTCCAACGATGCCGTGATCGTGGTGCGCAAGCGCGGGCTGTTCACCCGTCTGCAGCCGGGCGACCGTGTGGTCATCAGCCGATACGAATTGGGCCAGCGCGAGTATCTGGAACTGCGACCCGCTGAACTGCCGGCCGAACCCGCTTACGACCTGGAACAGGTGCCTCGCTATCTGTTCTTCGCCGCCAGCCTGATGACGCTGGGCATTCTCATGCTGCTGTGCCGCAAATTGCCGGACTTTTTCATCCGCTCCCTTTTGTGGCTGCGCTCCTACGGACGCTATCACATTCGCGTCGTCGGTATCAAGCATTTGCCCGCCGAAGGAGCGGCTGTTTTGGTTACCAATTGCCATCGCTTTCAGGACAGCATGCATGTGCTGGCCGCTACGGACCGGCACATGCAGTTCATATTGATCGAGGAGGAAGCAGACGACGAACCGACGGCACTGCTGCGCTTTCTGGCCCGACGCACAAGCCTGATCGTTTTGAAACCGGGCGTCTCATCGGCGGAGGAGTACGAGGCCGCCTATCGCGCCGCCGCACAGGCGCTGCAAGAAGAAAAGCTCGTGGCGATCAGCGCTCCCGATTCGACTTCGCCGCCGGCTAAGATGCTCGTAGAGCGCATCATCGAAAACGCTACGCACGCCCCGGTCGTGCCTGTGTACTGCGGTACGTTGAGTCATAAACTGCAAGAACCTGTCAGCGCGCGCGCCCTGCGGCGCATCCGCGTCATTTTCGGCGAGCCCCTGCCTCCGCGCAGCTCCGTGGCCGAGGTACGGCAGGCACTGGCAGCCCTGGGCGACTGGTTCCAGACCGTGCAACCGACCACTACATTTTTGGCTAGCGCAGAGCATCCAGAATGCGTATCCGCATGGCCGAGACCGCCGGCAGGATCCCGCCCACAGCCCCCATCACGAGACTGAACGTCAGACCGACGGCCAGCGTCCGCACGTCCACGACCAAGCGCAGGATCACGGTTTTGCCGCCGCCCTGCCCGCTACTGACGATGCTGCTGGCTGTCCAACCATCGGCCAAGGAGCCGACCGCGCAACCCACGAGACCACCGGCCAGCGCCAAGAGGAGCGACTCCAGGAAAAACGACGCCAAGATCTGCCAGCGCGAGTAGCCTAGCACCCGCAACACGCCTATGTCCTTGATGCGCTGACTGATGGCGGCGAACATGGTATTCATGATGCTGAATACCCCACCCACGGCCATGACCGCCGCCACGAACATGATGGACACCAGGAATTGTTCGTTGGTGGCATTGAGTTTCTTGTAATAGTCCCATTCAGGCTGCGCTTGCACGGCAGCTTGTTTGAAGTTCTTGGTGAGGTGCTCGGCCAGCCGTCGGGCGCTGTCCAAATCGGCTGTTCGCAACACGATCGAGGTGTAGCGCTCTTTGCCGAACAGAGGGCCCACGACTTGGAACTTGCCCCAGATCTCCGAGCCGAAGGTCGAACTCCCCGGGCCCAAAATGCCCACGACTTTCCATGTGCGCGGGCCGAGCTCGAAGAGATCGCCCACCTCCAAGCGCGGCTTGTCGTACAAGCCCTTGGCCAGCTCCACGGCGACTGCCTCGCCGAGAATGGCCTGGATCACCTGCTGGCCGACACGGCCATCGGCGCTGGGCAATTCTTCCACGCCGGCTTCGGAGAACCATTGCCCTTCGATCAGGCTCAGGCCGTGCACGCGCGCTGCCAGCCGCGGGTCGTCCACACCGCGGACCTGAACGAAGCGCCGCTTGGGCCGACCAGGCGGCGCGTTGGGCACCGGCTGATTGACGATGATGTACACCTCCCGACTGCACAAGGCACGCCCCTCTTCGTCGCGCTCGACCCCAGGCTCCTGCTCGATATTGCTGGTGTCACTGTAACTCAGGTTGCTGAACAATTCGTCGGTAGCTCCGTCCGAGAGCACGATGACATTGCCCGACTGCCCGCTCCCCTCGGTCAGCCGATACATACCATTGACGAAAGCCAGCATCACCGTCAGCAGGGCCACGATCAAAGCGAAAGCCGATGCGGTGAGGACGGTCACGCGCCAGCGCACGAGCACATTGCGCATGTTGTAGCGCAGGGGCACTTTGCGGAATACCAGCAGGGCCACGAGCACAAGCAGCGCCATCGCCGCCGGCGACGCCTGATAGACCCATTCCGGCAATACCGAGTTCATAAACGAGCTTTTCTCCTGGTCTTGCATCGGCCAAGCCGCTAGCTCCACAGTTGGCCTCGGCTACTGCCAAGGCACGGGCAGCCGATCATGCCACTTTGGCGAACACTTCGGAAACGCGCACCGCGCGGGCTGTCCAGGCAGGCAAGATGCTGCCAGCGACGGCCGTCGCTGCACCCAGCACGGGCCCCCACCACAAAGACGCGCGCGGAACGAGAAACTCGGGAAAAAAGGCGATGGGAAACTTGAGCCCGCCGAACACGTGATTGATGACCCAAAAAGTAAGACCCGCGCTTGCCGCACCGCTGAGCCCGCCCACCAGCAAGGCCTCGCCCAATACCAGCACCAGCAAATGCCACGGACGATAGCCGAGCACTTTCATGACTGCCAGTTCGGTCAGCCGTTCGCGCACGCTGATACTGATGGTGTTGGCCACGACCAAGGCCATGGTCACCAAAACCGCCGGCGACAGCAACCAGCGCATGCCCCAAATCAAGTCCCGATAGGCATCGAGCCAAGTGGAGATGCCGGAGGCCGCCGTTTCGCATTTGACCGCGGGCTGCGTGTACAGCCCGGACGTCATGATTTGCTCGGCCACCCGGGCAAAGGCGCGCGAGTCCGGCACCTTCAGCCACACCAGGTTCAAGGTGCGATCGTGCATAGGATGGCGCACGCCCCGCTTGCGGTAGTAATCGTCGAGCGCATCGTTGAGATAGTCCCGATTCATGACCGCACTCTGGTCATAGCGCCCCTGGGGAAAAACACCTACGATCTCGAATTCCAAATCAATGCCTTTGTAATTCAAACTGCTGACCGTAAACCGCTCGCCCACTTGTTTGTTGAGCGCTTTGAGTCGCTCCTGGCCGACAATGACGCCGCGCTTGTTCTGTTCCATTTTGCGTATCAGTTCCGGATCGAGGGTATCCAGGTCATCCATCATCGTGCGCAGCTTTTTCGGCTCCATGGCAAAGAAGAAGATGAGGTTTTCACGGGTGCGTTTGTTGGGATCGAGCGTGCCGCCGTAGAATTGCCAGGTCATGGAATCGTCGGGAACGATATCGTCCGGCTTGGAGGCGGCGCCTCGGCTCAAGCTGTCCGCATACGAAAACGGCATCTGGCTCGGTATCTGCCAGCGCTCGGTCACGATGGCTTTCAAGTCTTTGGCGCGCTCCTGGGTCACCACATCCAGGAAATACAAAATGGACCATACCAGGATCACCACGAACACGAGCACCATGGTGGCGACCGCTGTCAGGCTCGTGCGCAGTAGATGCCGCCGCAGGTTTTTCAACATCAAGAGAAACAGCTTGAAAAACATGCTTTGGTCTCCGTATAGCCTGCCCCACCGTTACGGCGTGCTACGGTCGGTCACCGGTACGCTTCTGGGCACTGGCATTGGCCCGTCTTCCACAAGGCGGCCCTTGTCCAGGTGCAGTACGCGCTGTGCCCGCTCGGCAGCCCGTATATCGTGGGTGACCATAATGATGGTCTTGTCGAGTGCTCGCTGTAACTCGACCATGAGGTCGAGAATCTCTTTGGCCGACTTGGCATCCAGGTCGCCTGTCGGCTCGTCGGCAACCACGATCGTCGGATCGGTGACGATGGCGCGCGCAATACCGACCCGTTGCTGCTGGCCGCCGGATAGCTGCCCAGGACGATAGTACAGGCGGTCCGACAGACCCACCAGGTCCAATGCGGTCAACACCTGCCGTCGTCTCTCGGCTGCCGACATAGGCAACAACAGCAGCGGCAACTCCACATTCTCGTACGCCGTCAGCACCGGTAGCAAATGGTAAAACTGGAAAATAAAGCCTACATTGCGCGTGCGCCAGCGAGCTAGTTGGCTCTCGCTCAAGGCGGACACCTTGACATCTCCCACCCAGATTTCTCCAGCGGAAGGCTTGTCCAGCCCGGCGATCAAATTGAGCAGCGTCGTCTTGCCCGAACCACTCGGCCCCATGAGTGCTAAAAATTGACCAGGCGGCACTTCCAACGTCAGACCGTTCAAAACGTCAATTTGCTCTCCGCCTCGACGGAAGTACTTGTGCACATCGTATACGCGGACCAGTGCTTGCTGTCCCATGCAATCTCCTATTGCCTTGGCGCTTCTGCTTAGTTCGTGCATCTGCATGGCGCATCTGCATCGCTACAACCGACTGAGCATTGCGACAACCGGTTATTCGCCGCCATGCTGCAAGTATTTCACTCGTACAGCCCCCCTCTCCAGTCCCTAAGAAATTACTTTTTGCCCCAACAAAACCGAATACGTTAAACAGAATGGCGGACGCTTGACGAATGCTTACGGCTGGCGACCCGTGCTATCGGGCTTTTTCAAGAAGGTGACGATCGCCCCCATCTCCGGCTTGAGGTATACTCCTTCCTCGTCGCGCGGGACTTCGACTTTGACACGCACCGGAATGGCGCCCTTGGCCCGATCGGCGATCGGCATCAACCGCGACACATATCCTTTATAAATCCGCTCCGGAAAAGCCTCGGGACGAATGCGGCACGCTTGGCCTTTGTAGACCCGAGCTATGTCCCGCTCCTGGATGCTCAACTCGACCTCCAAGTCGGATAGGTCGGCCATCTCACACAGACTGGCGGATACGTTGAAAGCCACGGGGTTGACGATATTGCCTTCTTCGGCCTTTTTGGTCAGGATGGTTCCACTGACTGGGGCGCGCACGACGCAATTGTCCAGGCGCCACTTGGCCTTGACGAGATCTGCTTCAGCAGCGGCCAGTTCGTGTCGCGCGGCCTCGATCTTTTCCTTGCGCGGTCCTTCGACCATGATGCGATAAGCCTGACGCAGCTGTTCCACCTTGAACTCTGCCTGGCGCAGCCGACTCTCCACGCGGACGGTCTCGTCCGGAGACGTAGCCCGGCCCGACTGCCGGATGCGGTTGTATTCGTCTTGCAATTGAGCCAGCATCTCTTCGGCTTCGCGCAGAGCGGCTGCAGCCTGTTTGATTTCTTCTGGCCGGTTGCCCCGCTCCAGCTCTTCCAGTCTCTGGCGTGCCGCCTGCACATTTGCTCGGGCGCGCTCGTAGTCTGCCAGATACTCGGTCGTCTCCAACTCAGCTAATATATCCCCCTTTTGCACGCGCTTGCCTTCTTCGAAGTAAATCTTCATGACCATGCCTGCGACCTTGGGGCTGACCTGAATCTGGTGCACGGGGATGACGTATCCTTTGGCCTCCAGGGCGACTTCGCCCGATGAGGCCACGGCCTCCGAGGCAGCAGTCACTTTGCCGGTGGACGCATCCCGCGCCGGAACAGGCTTATCGTCCGAAGCTGATTCGCGCGTCGGCGTCAGCCGGTCGTATGCCAAATACGCACAGACCAGCGCTAGAGCCGCGGCGAGCGACCACGGCAGCCAGGCAAAGCGCCTCGGAACTGTCTCCCGATGCTCCGCTATACGTAGCGACCGTACCCGTTCCGCCAGCTCTGTCTCCAGTGTTTCCGGCCTCGAATCCATACTCTTCCTCGTTTGCGTGTGCTCGCTTCCCAAACCGCCCAGCATCATTATACCAGCCTGAACTTTCCCCAGGTACAACAGCTTCCGCGCACCTCACGATGCTTCGCCAGTGTGTCTTGCTCTGCATCGTGACTGCATATATGCCCTACTGCCATTGCATACATGTACCCCTCTTGCCCCACGGCGGTGCCTCGCCACAATATTAAAGCGACAACATTACGAAAACATTAAGAAATCACTGAAACACGCCGTGTATCGTGGGTCGGGATTGCTCGCGGCGGGCCAAAGATTGATTGAAGTGCACTGTTAGGCATAGCCGAGCAAAGTGTCGTCCGATGCGACCGGGGCGTTTAGCTCAGTGGCCAGAGCGCTGGTCTTACACACCAGAAGTCGCAGGTTCGAATCCTGCAACGCCCACTGAAAGGCACTGCCAGGCGGCTCGCTATTGCTCCCGACGAGTCTCTGCCGCTGTCCTTCCACATCTTTCCAATGAAGTGGTCCCAGTGCAACAGCGCAGAAGCTTTCGATCGAGTGGCGCATCGGTCGAGGTAAGAAGAAAACAGGAAGTGTTTCAACTCCTTTTTTGCGAAGCACCCCGAATAGACGCGCGACGGGCTGACAGGGCTTTCCTTGGCAGCGAGGCCGACGGGACTCGAACCCGCAACCTTCGGATCGACAGTCCGATGCTCTAACCAATTGAGCTACGGCCCCATTCGGACCATCTAATTCTTATCGTCGGAGAGCCGTTCGGGCAAGTCCGGCTATCCGGCGCCTGACCCTAGGGGCACCATCGCGCAGGTTAACAGGAATCTGGCTCGAAGCACCGCATGCCCACGCGTATCGTCGCTGTGGTGCTGCGGTCGCCGGGACAACGGTCTGCCTAGGCGCTAAGCCGGACAAGGCTTTTCGGCGGATCTGCAAGCTTGCCTCTTATCCCCGGATGGCTTAGGAGCCGTAGCGCACACTGCCTGGCTATAGGATAATGAAGGACCTAGACGCCTGGAGAGGTACCGATGACGAGCATTTATGAAGTCCTGGAAAACACGCTGGCAAGCGCCGGACCGGAGTACATGCTGGAAGAGCTATGCCAAGAGCTGAAGCGACGCAAGGAGTATCACGGACTGTTTTATGCTTTGCTCTTGCGTGAACGACTGCACTTGGGCTTGCCGCCGCTGGCTTTGCAGCCGCTGGAAACTTATCCGGAGGTCGTGCAACAGGCCTACGAAGAAGCAGTTCGCCAGGCCGCTCGAACCGTGGGAGAACTATTTCTCGCCGCATCGGATATCCCCTCGGCTTGGTACTATTTTCGGATGATCGGCGAGCCGGAGCCAGTCCGTCGGGCACTGGAAACCTTCGAGCCGCAAGACGGCGAAAGTATCCAGCAATTGATCGAGATCGGTTGGCACGAGGGAGCCAATCCCAGACGAGCTTTCGACTGGGTTCTGGATCGCTACGGGATCTGTAACGCCATCACCACTCTGAGCCAAGGTTTGCCAACGGACGCCGACGTGCGGCAGTATTGCCTGCAGAGGCTGGTGCGTGCGCTTCACGAGGAGCTGGTGACGCGTCTCAAGGCCGATATCGCGAGACGCGAGGGACAGCCGCCCGACACCCACTCTGTCCCCGAATTGATTGCCGACCGCCCGTGGTTGTTCGAGGACGATTTTTACCATGTGGATGTGTCGCACTTGGCATCGGTCGTACAGTTCAGTGTTCATTTGCGCCCGTGTCCGGAACTGCACCTGAGCATCGAATTGTGTGCCTACGGCGAGCGGCTCAATCCTCGTTTTCAAATGCAAAGCGAACCGCCGTTCGAAGACCGTTACCGAGACTATGCGACGTATCTGAAAGCCCTAGCCGGGGAGTGTGTGGAAGAGGCGCTGGCACATTTTCGCGCAAAGCTAGAGGCTTTACCCGAAGCCGAGCGCGGACCGGCAGCCGAGGCGCTCGTCAATCTCTTGTGGCAACTGGGACGTTTCCAAGAAGCGGTACAGGGCTTCGAGCGCTGGTTGGCTCATGCCGATCCGCGTTTTTTGCGCTGTCCATCGCTGGCAGAAATGTGCGATAAGCTGGGTACGTTCCGCCCGTTCGTCGAAGTGGCTTTGCGACGCGGCGATCTGGTGCAGTATGCCGCCGGCTTGTTGCAAGAGCGGTCACTTTTAGAAAAAAAGGGGTGAAGCTGGCCTCTTGCAGTAGGTCGGTTCACTGGGTCTAATACGCATCGGGCCGGAGTTTCGCAGGCCCCATGAATGCAAGCAGCCACCGAGGTCGGGTACCTGGAGCTGACCAAGACCGTCGCGACCGAGTGGCTTGTGGGCAACTACTAGTGGCGCTGACCCAAGTGCTAAAAGGACTCGGCGAAGGAGGCCGAACCACATGAAAGGAGTGCTGACCGTCATCCTTGCTGGGGGCCGTGGCACGCGGCTCGAGCCTTTGACACGCGACCGGGCCAAACCCGCCGTACCTTTCGGCGGCCTGTATCGCATCATTGATTTCACCTTGTCCAACTGCATCAACAGCAATTTGCGCCAGATTTTTGTGCTGACCCAGTACAAAGCCCGCAGCCTCGACTTGCACATCCTCAAAGGATGGAACATCTTCACCCGAGATCTGGGCGAATTCATCGAAATCCTGCCCCCGCAGCAACGCATTGACGAGCACTGGTATAAAGGCACCGCCGACGCGATCTATCAAAACATCTACACCATCGAAAAGGAAAACCCGAAGTATGTGCTGATCCTCGCCGGCGACCACATCTACAAGATGGACTATTCGGAGATGGTGCGCGAACATATAGATCGCGGTGCCGATCTGACAATCGGGTGCATCGCCGTCCCCCGTCGAGAGGCTTCCAGTTTTGGCATCATGCAAGTAGACGACAAGGACCGCGTCGTGGCTTTCGAGGAAAAGCCGCGCGACCCCCCGACCATTCCTGGTCAGTCCGATGCCTGCCTCGCCTCGATGGGCATCTATGTGTTCACGGCACGGCTTATGTTCGAGCTGCTGTGCCAAGACGCCACACGGTCGGATAGCGACCACGATTTCGGCAAGAACATCATCCCTGCCATGATTGGCAAGTACCGAGTCCATGCCTTCCGCTTCCGGGACAGAAACCGTAAAGCCACCCCCTACTGGCGGGACGTCGGCACCCTCGATGCTTATTACCAGGCCAACATGGACCTGATCGCCGTGGACCCAGTTCTGAACCTTTACGACCGCGACTGGCCGATTCGCACATGGCAGCCCCAGCTGCCGCCCCCGAAATTCGTTTTTAGCGACGAAGGCCTAGGGCCTGACATCCGCCGTGGCGAGGCTCTCGATAGCATGGTATGCCAGGGATGTATCATTAGTGGCGGCCACGTCCGACGAAGCATTCTGTCCCCAGGCGTGCGCGTCAATAGCTACGCCTTGGTCGAGGATTCGATCCTTTTCGACTGGGTTGAAGTGGGCCGGCACTGTCGGATTCGACGCGCCATCATTGACAAAGGCGTCAAACTCCCGCCTGGCGCTAGAATCGGTTACGACCTCGAAGAAGACAAACGTCGGGGTTTCACCGTGACCGAACAAGGCGTCGTCGTGATCCCTAAGGCCGAAACGATAGATTAACACAAACTATTTTTGCACACAGACTTGTGACAATCGGCCCGCCGATTGATTCGGGTTACCCGGAGCACTGCGGACCTGAAAAACCCGCGAGTTTTGGCAGCGATTGAGCTCAGGCTTGCGCGTCCTGCAAGACAGAGTTTTAAGTTCGTTAGGTCGGCTGATGCCCTAACGCCTTCATTGCGCTAGCGCACTTGTTGTGCATTGTGGGCAATCATAGCCAATTAAACCCATGTGCCTTGCACTGGGCTGCAATGCACACGGTCAACACCTGTCGGTGCTTCTTATGCTGAAAAAATGGACAATTTACCTGATCTGCATAGGATTGATAATTCTGGCAATCGTCTGGGCGATCCTCTATTTGTACAACTCCGCGCATCGGCTGACCAGAGAAAAACTAGAGCGCGCACGCTCGACATGGGCCAGCCGTGCCCTAAAAGACTACGATTTCAGCGTCAGTGTCACCGGAAGCACGGAAGGAAAATACGATTTGAAAGTTAGGGACGGACGTCTTGTCGAAGCTTATCACAACGGGTTGCCATTCAAGCCGCTCTCCAAGGCTTCCTATTGGACCGTGGAAGGACTTTTTGACGTGCTGCAGATGGACGCCGAAAGGACTGATTCGACACAAGATGTTACTCTGTACACATTTGTGATATTTGATCAAGAATATGGCTACCCGCGGAAATACATTCGCGCAGAGTTAGGCGGACGCGGCGCTGGGATAACTTTGGAAGCGCGGCTTACCCCAGCGCCCCCGAGAGACAGGTAGGCGACCTGTCCAGAAAGGTATAAGCGGCCCTTTCGGTGCCGACTGTGTCGCTCCTGAGCAATAGAATCATTTCAGGTTATTGAAGTAGCACTTTGACTCGTGTAAATTTAGTGTGAGTGAGAAAAAAGCGCAATCTGTGAGCATGGAAGTCCACAGAGGCGCAGGCTGGGATAGTTGTTGGGACTCGACCGGTGGGGCAAGGGTCGTCACCTCGCCGGCAAGTTTTGCTTTCTAGTCCCGAACTGCTTTGTTCCGGTGGCAAGCCGACCGAAGCAGCGAGCATTCGGTTTGGCTGTTACCGTGGCGTGAAGCCGTCCAGCTCAAGCCGACACGGGGGCAGAGTATGCACCGGCGAGTGGTCGTCACGGGCCTCGGAGTGGTTGCGCCCAACGGCATCGGCAAAGATACGTTTTGGAAAGCCTGTGTCGAAGGGGTGAGCGGCGTGGGGCCGATCACCTTGTTCAACGCCCAACGGCACCCAGTGCGTATTGCCGCGGAGGTCAAAGATTTCGATGTTACGCCCTACGTTCCAGCGGCTCATCGGAAGAGCTTGAAGATCATGGGACGGGCGATGCGTTTCGGCGTGGGTGCAGCTGCGCTGGCCATTGCCGACGCCGGTCTGGAACTCGATCGCCTGGATCCCGAGCGCTTCGGCGTCACCATGGGCACAGGCATAGTGCCGCTCGATTTGCCCGAAGTATCGCGCTGCATCCAACGCGCCTTAACTGCAAGCGGCGAGTTCGATGCCGCACGTCTGGGCGAGTGCGGGGCCGAGTCGTTGATGCCTCTGTGGGTACTCAAATACTTGCCCAACATGGTTGCCGCGCACATTTCGATCATTTTCAATGCCCAGGGACCCAACAACACCATCACCACAGCATGTGCCGCGGGTACCCAGGCGGTGGGGGAGGCGTTTCGCTTGATCAGTCGTGGAGACGCCGACATTATGCTGGCAGGGGGCGCCGATAGCCGGATCGATCCCTTGCTTTTGCTGGCTTATACTGCCCTGGGAGCATTGAGCCGAGCCCAGCGACCGCCTCAGGAGGTTTCACGTCCTTTCGACGCTGAGCGCGATGGCTTCGTCCTCGGCGAAGGTGCCGCCGTCCTGGTCCTCGAAGAGCTGGAGCATGCGCGCCGACGTGGCGCCACTATCTATGCAGAAGTATGTGGCTACGGCAGTAGTTTCGATGCTTATGGCATTACCAAACCCGATCCCACGGGCAAAGGTGCCGCACGAGCCATGCGCTGGGCCCTGCAAGAAGCCCGTATGGATCCGCAGGACGTGGACTACATCAACGCCCACGGGACCAGCACGCGCCTCAACGATCTGATGGAGACCAACGCCGTCAAGCAAGTCTTCGGCGAGCGCGCCCGCAGGATCCCCCTCAGCTCGATCAAATCCATGATCGGCCACCTCATCGGAGCCGCGGGTGCGGTCGAGGCCGCTGCCATGGCTCTGACCTTGAGAGACGGACTGCTACCCCCCACCATCAACTATCGGCATCCTGATCCTCAATGCGACCTGGATTACGTGCCCAACGCTGCCCGTGAGATGCGCGTGCAGGTGGCGCTCTCCAATAGCTTCGGCTTCGGCGGCCAAAACGCCAGCATCGTCATGCGTCGGCTGACACGCATCTCGTCCAACTGAAGTGTGCCGACCGAGTGCTCGACTTTGCCACACCTGTTGAAAACACAAACTGTCTCGGCTATACTGCTCGTCGGGCCTGGATTCCAAAGATCAATTCGGCCAGCCTGATTATTCCAGGCACGGGTAGGCGGGTAAAAGGAGAAGATACCAGTGGACGCTGATATCTTGGCACGGTGCAGACGCGTCGTCACAGCAGCTCGCCGGCGCTGGATCTTGGCCAGATGTCTGCATCTGGTGCCAGGGTGGACTGCCTTCGGCTGCTTCGTAGCAGCTATGGCGCTCGTTGTCCCGCCAGTGTGTTCCACTTATG
This sequence comes from Gemmataceae bacterium, assembly GCA_040289265.1. Taxonomy (GTDB): domain Bacteria; phylum Planctomycetota; class Planctomycetia; order Gemmatales; family HRBIN36; genus PSKW01. Next base: position 183,108 of record PSKW01000001.1, on the reverse strand, counting down.
CTCTCGACTGACCCTGGGTGGTTTTTGCAGGTGTAGCCATTACCCTGACGGGCCTGACCATCCATGTACTCGGGACTGCACCCACTGACATTCGCCTGGCTCGGCAAATAGACAGGGCTTGCGGTCTGGAAGATAGACTGACGACAGCGTGTTTCTTGCGGCCCGACGATTTGCAAACCGCCGCCGCCGGAGCTTTCGCGCGCCAGCTCGAAGAATGGACGGACCGCATGGACCTAGTCACAGCGATACCGATCACCCCGCCCCGATGGTGGCAGCTTCTGATCCTGGGGCCGACAGTATTGGTTTTGGCCATTTACTTTCAGCCGCCGCCCAGAGCTTTCGACTCGAGCCAAGAATCGGCGTCTGGCTCAGTCACCGAAAAGATCCCCGAAGTGGATCTAACGCGCTTCAAAAAACACAATATCGAGCGCCGCCAGTTTGTGGCCCAAACGAAAGCACAGGACTTTGCTGAGATCCAGGCCGCCCTCGATCGTCTCGAACGATCTGCCGAGACGGTCAAGGACAAGGCACAATTGCAGAAAGTCATCGAAGAAATTACCCGCGCGTCGGAAAAAATCGGCCAGCGGCAAGATGCCTTGCGCGGCCAGTCGGAACAGCGACGCTTGTTGCAACAGGCCGCTGAACGAGCTCGCGAATCGGCGCAGAAAACCTCCAATTTGCAGCAGGCGCTGGCATCCGGCCAGTTCGACAAGGCACGCCAGGCACTCAAAGACTTACAACAGCGGCTCAAAGATCCTGGCCTGCAAGAACAAGAGCGCAAGAACATCGAAAACGAACTCAAGCACTTGGCCGAGGAAATCGAAAAGCTCACCGATTTCGATTCCAAGGAAAAAGAACTCGCTGACAAGCCCCTCGATCCGGAAGTCCGGCAGCAAGAGCTGGCCAGGCTGGAGGAGCAGAAAAAAAAGACCGCCACACTGCGTAAATGGTCCCAATCCATAGCCGGCTCGGACTCCGGTTCTTCGTTCGCCGAGGCCCTGGACGATCTGGACGAATTGCTGGAGGCATACAACGCCGGCGTTACCGAAGCAAAACATTTGGTGCAAGCTATCGAAGACCTCGACGAGTTGCGCGAAGGATTTGGCTGATGCGGTAAACCCAATGCCGCAGTTGCGGCGCGAAGCAAAAAGGGGGCATCAGCTTCAGCCAAGGACCAGGCGGACGTTTCCACCTATGCACTCGGCCAGGTAGGAGGCGCAGGCAGTGGTCCTATTGCAGGTGGCCTGCGACCCGACGAAGCTACTGACACCGCCAGTACCGACCAACGTCTGCGCGGAGAGGCCTCGAAGGGACGCTCATATCGAAGTGGTCTGGGGCCCGTCCAGCCTCGCCCAGGCAAAGCATCCGATCCTCCAGTGCGTGCTCCATCGCGGCAGGAGCTTGCTGAAATACGCGAGCAAGCAGTCGAGGCCCTGCGCCAGCAACGCTTGGCACCGGCGCAGATGAATGTGGTGCGCCATTTTTACGAAAAACTCGCCGCCCCACAGACTGAAGCGCCTCCCATCGATGGCGACAAGACACCTTGAATGTAGCCCTCCCTCGCTGTGCTTCCTCCTCGGAGCTTAAGAGCAGAGCAAAAAGCCCAAAAAGCAGCAGTGACCTGGACCGATTACTCGTCCCAACAGGGCAGAGGCTCAGCACTTCCCTAGCGCTCCCGTACCGGTGCCTTTTGAGGCCCGCCTTGTCCTGTACAATGGACCGTGTACAGAAGCTCGTCGGGAGACAGCGGACCGGCGCAGCGAAAAGGCAGGGAGCGGGAAGTCTCCCGCAACAGTTCGACACAGCAAGGAGGTGATATGAGGGTCGAATTGGCCAGGCAGTATCAACCCGCAGAAGTTGAGAACAAATGGCGCGCCTACTGGGAAGAAAAGGGCTTCTTCCAGAGCGATCCCGATCCGCGTCGGCCGGCTTTTTGCATCGTGATTCCTCCGCCCAATGTCACCGGCGCCCTCCACTTGGGCCACGCCATCAACAATACGCTGCAGGACGTGCTGGTGCGCTGGAAACGCATGCAGGGATACAACGCGTTGTGGGTACCGGGAACCGACCACGCCGGCATCGCTACGCAGGCGGTGGTGGAACGGCTCATCTACCAGCAAGAAGGCAAAACGCGCCACGATCTGGGCCGTGAGGAATTGGTGCGTCGTATCTGGGCCTGGAAAGACAAGTACGAGGCGCGCATCCTCGGGCAGTTGCGGCAACTAGGCTGCAGCTGTGATTGGCGCCGCACGCGTTTCACCCTCGACCCCATTTGCTCGCGCGCTGTGCGCCACACGTTCTTTCGCCTGTTCCAGGCGGGCTTGATCTACCGCGGCAAACGTTTGGTCAACTGGGACACTACCCTGCAGACCGCCGTGGCCGACGACGAAGTCTTTCACGAAACAGTCAAGGGCCACTTCTGGACATTCCGCTATCCCGTGGTCGGCAGCGACGAGCACATAGCGTTTTCGACGACTCGACCGGAAACTATGCTCGGCGATACCGCCGTCGCCGTTCATCCCGACGACCCACGCTACCGGCATCTGATCGGCCGCCGGGTGCGTATTCCGCTCGTCGAACGCGACATCCCCATCATCGCCGATGCCATCTTGGTGGATCCGGCATTGGGGACTGGTGCGGTCAAGGTGACGCCGGCCCACGACCCGAACGATTATCAATGCGCACTGCGCCACGGGTTGCCCATGATCAACATCCTTAATCCGGATGGGACGATCAACGCGCACGGCGGCCGCTATGCAGGACTGGACCGCTACGAAGCGCGTCGCCGGGTTGTGGAAGACATGGCCGCTTTGGGCTTGCTGGACCGAGTGGAAGACCGTGACATAGATCTCGCCCACAGTGATCGCAGCAAGACCCCCATCGAGCCGTATCTGTCGGATCAATGGTTCGTGCGCATGGCGGACCTGGCCCAAAAGGCCATGGACGCCGTCGAACAGGGACACATTCGCTTTTACCCGGAGCGTTACGCCCGCACCTATCTCGATTGGCTGCGAGAAAAACGCGACTGGTGCATCAGCCGGCAACTGTGGTGGGGACACCGCATACCCGTTTGGTATGCCCGCACCGAGGCAGAAACCCTACGACGCCGGTTCGGGCAGCGCTCGGATATCGCCTGGACCTACGACGAAACCTCTGACCAGTGGCTGATCTGTTCCCTGGACGATAGCTTTACCGCGGCCGCCGAGGATGTGCCGCTGGTGCAGGACCCCGACGTTTTGGACACTTGGTTCAGCTCTGCCCTGTGGCCCCACGAAGTGTTCGGCTGGCCCGATCGAACAGCCGACCTGGGTTACTATTACCCGACTTCAGTACTGGTCACCAGCCGCGACATCATCACCCTTTGGGTAGCCCGCATGGTCATGATGGGCCTTTTCAACTGCGGGCAGATCCCCTTCCGCCACGTCTACATCCACACGAAAATCCTCGATGGCTTCGGAGAAACCATGAGCAAATCCAAGGGCAACGGCGTGGATCCGCTGGATATCATCGAAATCTACGGCACCGATGCCTTGCGATTCACCCTCGTCCACATGGCTACCGAAACCCAAGACGCCCGCATGCCTGTGTCCCATGTGTGTCCGCATTGCTCGCATTTGGTACCGCAAAAGCAAGAACACCTCAATATGCGCACCCGCCGCATCGTTTGCCCCCATTGCAAACAACCTTTTCGCCCAGGCGGTCCCTGGCCCGAAGAAGACCCCGAATTGCCCACCGCCCGACTGGCGTCCGAAAAATTCGAGCTCGGTCGCAATTTCGCCAACAAACTGTGGAATGCCGCCCGCTTTTTATTGCTCAACCTGGATGATTACGCTCCCGTCCCACTCGATCATTCCACGCTTCCGGTCGAAGACCGCTGGATACTCAGCCGCCTAACCTATGCCATAGACCAAACGACTCATCTGCTGGACACTTATCAGCTCAGCGAAGCGGCTCGCGTTCTTTATGACTTCACCTGGTCCGAATTTTGCGATTGGTACATAGAAATGGCCAAGGCCAGGCTGCGAGATCCACAAAGCAAGGTGCTGGCGCAAAATATCTTGGTCGCCGTGTTGGAAGCCATCGTCAAACTTCTGCATCCACTCATGCCGTTTGTCACCGAATCCATATGGCAAGCCCTGGCTCAGGCGGCGCCACAACGAGGTGTTCCCAAGCCTCGATCCGCACCAGAAAGCGTAACCATTGCTCCCTGGCCATCTTTCCCGCAGTCCTATCGAGACCCGACCATCGAGGCCAATATCCAACTGATGCAAGACCTGGTGCGCTCGATCCGCTCGATCCGCAACGACTTCCGCATTGACGACCGCCAGTCGGTAGATATTTATGTGCGTACCGATAACGAATCGGCGCAATCATTGGAAGCGTTATCTTCGTACATCGGCTTGCTGGCTAAAACAGCCAAGCAATCGTTCGGGCCGCAGGTGCCGCGGCCCAGGCAAGCCGCCACAGCCGTACATAACCGATTCGAACTGTATGTAGACCTGGCGGATCTGATAGATATCCCCGCAGAACTCAAGCGCCTTTCTAAACAAAAGCTCGAAAAGGAAAAGCTATTGCAGAGTGTCCGTGCTCGCTTGAGCAATCCCGACTTCGTGCATAAAGCGCCGCCGGACGTGGTCACCCAATTCCGCAATCAGGAGAAAGACCTGGAACAACAGCTGGAATTATTGCGCGCAAACATCGCCCAGCTTTCCCAGATGTGATAGACTCTACAATCCATGGGCCATAGTATACGCAGTGGCATTTTCGCCTGCATTTCCTGTGTTCGGCTGAAGGTGTTTTTACGCTTCGAGTTACCGGCTTTGGCAGCTTTTACAGTGAGCTTTTTGTTATCTACCGACTGGTTCGCCGCCCACGTAACGCAGTCGTACCTTGCCTGGTTATTCGGCTGGGTAGCTACAGAGCACACTTCGGAACGAATCCGTAACTCCGATTTTATTCTGCGCAAAGTAGCTCATGCCGTGGAATATATCCTCCTCACTTGGTTTTTACACAGGGCATGTAGGCGTTCCCACCCTCGAGCATGGAGTTGGCCGAGAGCATGTACGGTGCTCGTTATCATGCTCCTGTGGGCCGCCTCGGACGAAATCCACCAAACATTCACCCGTTACCGTTACGCATCCGTCACTGATTTTTTCATTGACGCAGGAGGAGTGATTGCCGGGCTGGCGCTACTCTATTTACGTTACCACATCTTTAGCCGCTTGCGAAACGCAGCAATATGAATTGCTCGTTTGCTTTTTGTTGCCATTGTACCGAAGCATTTCAGGAACGACCTCCCTGACTCATGCCGGTAAAATGGATAACCTAGGCATCACAACACGATTATTTAAAGCCTTCCTAAAAAACGGACGATACGGGCAATATGGGTGTCCATATACCACAAGCTGAGCTGCTAACTAAAATGCTAGACGTGGCCTTGCTCCGCCACCGAGTGCTGGCGGACAATATCGCCAATATCAACACGCCTGGCTATCTCAGAAAATACGTCACTTTCGAACAAAGTCTGGCTAGAGCCCTGTCTTCCTCGGGAAACCCTTATGCATCCAAGCCGGCTGTGCTCACGGACCATGCCACGCCAGGCCGGGTGGACGGGAATAACGTGGATCTGGACGAAGAAATAGGTCGGCTCAGCAAAAATGCGCTGCTGTATCAGCTTTACATGCAGATACTTGCTAGCCGAGTGGCCACAACCCGAACTGCTATAACTGGTAGATAAACGCGGAAGGAGTCGTGATCGAGGGGCAACTATGACCTTCGACGAGATGTTTTCTATAGCCAATATCAGCTCTTCTGGACTAGCGGCCGAGCGCTATCGAATGGAGGTTATTGCCAACAATATTGCCAATGCTTATACCACACGAATGCCTAGCGGCGGACCGTATCGTCGCTTAGACGTGGTGTTCGAAGCTGTCATGAATCAGGTCGGCAAAGGAGTGCGCAATCTGGCCAAACCGGGAGGCGTCCGGGTTGTGGGCTTGGCGGAAGACCCCTCGGAAATGCCGCGCATCTACAATCCTGCTCATCCCCATGCGGATAGCAGTGGTTTCGTCACCATGCCCAATGTGAGTCTGCCTATGGAAATGATCAATCTGATCACCAGTACACGCGCCTACGAGGCGAACTTGAAGGTCTTGCAATCCTTTAAGCAAATGGTCGAGCAGTCGCTGAGCATCCTGCGTCAAGCATAAAGCAGTCGAAGGGCGATCCAAGCGCAGCAGGTGCAGTCATGGGTATTCAACCGATCTCATGGCCGCCCTCGGGGGCAGCGGGCGTTTCCCAGGCAGAAACGTCCCGCCCATCCCCTGCACTGCCGTTCGAGAAAATAGTGCACCAGTTGATCGAGCACGCACAGGCGTATCATGCGCAGTCGGAAGAAGCGATCAAGCAATTGGTCACCGGACAAACCGACAACATACACAATGTCCTTTTGACGATCGCTCAAGCCGACTTGAGCCTGAGACTGTTGGTAGAGGTGCGCAACAAGCTGACCGAGGCTTATCAAGAGATCATGCGCATGCAGGTATGATAAGGCTGGCCAGATAGCACGGCAGTAGACACGTAGATAACGGAAACAACACCCGGTTTCAACGTGACCGATGAGAAGATTCTATCAGCAAGTACTGTCTGTCTGGCAAGGACTCAGCTGGATCCAGCGGATAGTCTTTTCCTCCCTGGCGTTGATCAGTACAGGCATGGTTTTAGGACTCGGCTGGTGGCTGGCGCAACCGGAATATCGCGTGCTTTTCTCTGAACTGTCAGCCGAAGATGCTGCGGCGATAACGGGGAAGCTGCAATCCAAGAGCGTAAGCTATAAGTTGGCAGCTGGCGGTACGGCCATACTCGTTCCCTCCGACAAAGTACAGCAGCTACGCTTGGAAATGATGGCAGAGGGATTGCCATCGCGCGGCGGCAAAGGCTTCGAGGTGCTCGACGAATCTCCTTTGGGACTGAGCCCCTTCCTGCAGCACGTCAACTACACGCGCGCTCTGCAGGTAGAGATAGCGCGGACGATCATGCAGCTGGAGCCGATCGCTTTTGCGCGGGTACATCTCAGTCGGCCCGAGCCGACTCCCTTCGTGCGCGAACAGAAGCCACCCACGGCGAGCGTCATGCTCAAGCTCAAGCCGGGCGCTACCTTGAATCGCAGCACCGCCGCCGGGATCGTCGCGCTGGTCGCACGCAGCGTCGAGGGGCTCAGCCCGGATCAGGTGACGCTCGTAGATTCCCAGGGTCGCGTCCTGTTCGAAAGCCGAGCAGAAGAAGGCACCGCCGCCATGGCTACGCAACTCGATTACCAGCGCGATCTGGAAAACTATCTGGCTTCCAAAGCAGAAGCTATGCTGGCACAGGTCCTGGGTCCGGGTCGAGCCATCGTGCGTGTCACCGCAGAAATCAATTTCAAGAAGACGCGCGAGAAACGCGAGACCTACAGTCCGGAAGACCGCGTGGTGACTTCGGAAAAGGTCACCAGCAGCAAGTCCAACCAGTCAGCGCCCGTGGCACGCGGACCTGCCGGAACTACCAGCAACCTTGGCCGTCCCGGAGGTGCTCCAGCTCCCAGTCCCACCCAGAACAGTCAAGAAGAGACCGTAGAAACCGCTTACGCCGTTTCCAAATCCATCCAGGAACTGGAAGATGCCGTGGGCACGATCGAGCGGCTGTCCATAGCCGCACTGGTAGACCTGGCCGCGCCCGGAGAGGACAAAAAACCGGTCATACCGCCTCAGGAAGTCGAAGAGATCGTCAAACAAGCAGTGGGGTTCAAGACAGGACGGGATCAGATCAAAGTCACCCAAGTCAAGCTCGAGCCCAACGCTGCCTGGCAGGGGCTGGATCAGCAGGTGCTGGAAGTGCAAAAATGGCAACACTATGCGCTTCTGGCACGCCAGGTATCTTTGGGCATTGTAGCGTTGGTGGTATTTCTGCTGGCTGTGCTGATTCTCAGGCGCTTGCGTCCAACACGCGCGACGCCGACGGAACCGCAGGAAAACGTCAGCCAGGTGGTCGCAGCCGCGGAGCGCGATCCGGAAGCAGTGGCCCAACTGATCAAGTTGTGGCTCGCGCAGGAGACGTCGGAAAGGAAGGCAGCGGCGTAAAGCAGCGTGCTATAGTTGATCAGGACGCCGACCGCGATGATGCCCAGAAGTTGGAAGGCGACCCATGACCGACACGAACGGGATCATCCCTTTGCCGACTACTGTGACCGGTGAAGAAAAAGCCGCCACCATCCTCAGCGTGCTCAGTCCCGAAATCACGCAAAAGGTGCTCGGCCGGTTGGAGCCCCGTCTGGCTCAGCGGCTTATGGAACGGCTCGAAAACCTGCGCCACGCGCCCTATTATCAGGCTTTATTGCGACAGGTCATGCAAGAATTCGGGCGTGTCCTTGGAGCGGGCGTTAGCGCATCCAATACGCCGGCGACTCCGCCCGCAGCGCGAGAAGAACCAGACGCGGAAAGGAAGCACGACGACCAAGACGCCGATACCGACGAGCCCGTGCCGGTGCGGAAAAAACCATCGCTACGCACTCCTCGCGAAACTCTGGCCCAGGAAGATCCGCGGGCTGCGCTGGAGCGATGGGATCCGGCCAGCCTGGTGCAAGTGCTCCAGGGCGAGAGTCTGCTGACCCAGACGGTCGTTCTCGGCAACATGAGTCCGGAGCGCGCCGGATTGCTTTTGCGCAAGTTTCCTCCGGAATTGCGCAAAGAGATTACCATACGTCTGGGCCGTCCCATGCCGGCTAGCGAAGAATTGTTGCGCAAAATCGTCCTGGCACTCCTGCAAAAAGCTAAGGCGCTGAGCGACAGCAGCGACAGCGCTGACCGCGAAGCGCGGCTGGCACGACTGGCAGCTATGCTGCGCAAGTTGGAACGGGATGACCGGCGCGAAATCCTGGCCGCCTTGGAGCAGCAGGATGCCGAAGCAGCCGCGCGTATCCGCGACCAACTGTACCGCTTCGAGGACTTGGAATTGATCGAGGACCGCTCCATGCAGAAGCTCCTCACGGAGATAGATTCCAAAACTTTGGCGTTGGCGTTGAAAAACGCTGCCGAGGTCATCAGAGACAAGGTCATGAAAAACCTGTCGCGCCGCGCCCAGGACAACTTACGCGAAGAGATGGAATTCCTCGGCTCGGTTTCTCAGGCGCAGATTGACGAGGCCCGCAAAAGTATCGTGGCGGTGATCCAACGCCTGGATCAGGAGGGGCAATTGGTCATCCGCGAGACCTAAGGGGAAAGCATGTGGATCCGGTTGGCCGTACAGCAAGGACGATGCAGCTGGAAACTGCAACGGGACGCGGCTGGCACGGCGGTGCATCCGCCAGCGGAGGTGTCCCCGGCTGCTGACCGTCCTAAGTCCCCGCCGGAGGCTGTGCCCGCTGGTTCGTCCCAGGAGATCGCCGAGTCACAGCAGCTGGTGACGCTATTGCAAAGCCTGGGCGACAGGCTGGCGCAGTTGGAAAGTCAACAGCGCCAGCGGTTGGAGGAAATGCAACAGCTGGCGATCGAGCTGGCCGTGGCTGTAGCGGCACGCGTACTCCAGGACCGTGCCGAAGCGGGCCAACTCCCTCTGGTTCCCATGATCCAGGCTGCCATCGAGAGGCTCGGAGTGCGCCAAGGGATCGTGATTCGCTTGCATCCTTTGGACTGCGAGCTGTTGCAAAAGACCGACGCCATGCAGCACCTGGGCAAATGCCAATTGCAGGCGGACGCCCAGCTCCGTCGCGGCGACTGTGTCGTGCTAAGCGGCGAACTTTCGGTCGCCGGCCTTTTGCACCATCAGCTCGACGCGCTGCGCGAACATCTGCGTGGAGTGCTGTTGGATGCTGAGATTGAACGTCGAAAAGCTCAAGCAGGAGATCGCCTCTTGCGACGTTTTCCAGACCGCCGGCAGACTGCGTAGCGTCACGGGCATGATGCTCGGCTGCCATCTGTTGGCGGCGGTCGGCGACCGCTGTCGTGTCATGCGGCCGCACGGCGGCTTCGTGGATGCCGAAGTCCTGGGCTTCAGCCGCGGCCAGGCCCAGGTAGTCAGCTACCAGACGGTAGAGGATTTGCGCCCTGGGCTGGAAGTGCGTCGCATCAGCCACGGACTAAAAGTGCCTGTGGGCGACCGGCTTTTGGGCCGGGTGCTCAATGGCTTGGGCGAGCCGATAGATGGGCAACCGGCTCCCCTGGCGTGTCCCAAACGACTGGTGCGCTCGGTAACACCCAGCCCGCTAGAGCGGCATCGCATCGCGGAACCGCTGGTCACCGGGCAGCGCGCCATTGATGGACTCATCACTTGCGGCAAAGGCCAGCGTGTGGGGATATTCGCCGGCAGCGGCGTGGGCAAAAGCACGCTTTTGGGCCAGATCGCCCGCGGCGCACAAGCAGACCGAGTCGTACTGGCTTTGATCGGCGAACGGGGACGCGAAGTAGGTCCTTTCTTGGAGGATTGCCTGGGGTCGGGCCGGCAACGTGCCGTTGTGGTGGTCGCCACCAGCGACGAATCGGCACTCATGCGCGTCCGAGCCGCCCAAACCGCCGTGACCATCGCCGATACGTTCCGACGCATGGGCCGGCATGTATTGTTCATGCTCGATAGCCTCACCAGACTGGCCATGGCCCAGCGCGAATTAGGACTGGCCTTGGGGGAGCCTCCCAGCGCGCGCGGCTATACTCCCAGCGTTTTTCAGCTGCTCGCTTCCCTGCTCGAGCAACTGGGTAACGACTCCCATGGGAGCATCACGGGAATCGTCACCGTGCTCGTCGAGGGAGACGAAATGGAAGAACCCATCGCCGATGCATCACGCGCTCTGCTCGACGGGCACATCGTGTTGAGCCGTAAATTAGCCGAGCGCGGCCACTTCCCGGCGATAGATATTGCACAAAGCGTCAGTCGTCTTATGACGGATGTCGCCGCTCCGGAACATTTGCAAGCCGCCAGGCAGGTCCGCTCGCTGCTGGCCGTACTCAACGAGATGGAGGAGTTGGTGCGCATAGGAGCCTACGTCAAAGGTACCAACCCCCAGGTGGACAAGGCTTTGGAATTGGCGCCTCAGCTCATGAGCTTTCTCAGACAAGAGCTGGGCGAATACAGTCACTTTGGGCAGACTGTGCAGGCTTTGCAAAGCATTGCCGGCCAATGGCCGTATTGACGCTGACATCGGCCCGGCATTTTCTCGGCATCCTTTGCAGTTTTCGAACGAAGGCGATTCGATCTATGAAGAAATTCCGCTTCCGTTTACAAGCGCTGTGGCGTTTGCGGGCGCGACGGCAACGCATGGCGGAATTGGATCAAGCACGCGCTGCCGCTACACTGCTGCACCTGGGGCAAATCCGCGCGGCGTACGCGCAGCAACTGGCAAGCATGGCACCGTTGTCGCCTGGCGTGTGCACGCCGGCTTTGTGCCTAGTTACCGCCCGACAGGCTTTTGCCATCCAAGATCGGCTGGACCAGTGCCAGGTACAAATCCGCGAAGCGTTGACCGAATACGCGCGTGCGGAGGAGGAACGCAAACAGCGAACGATCCAGAAAGAAATATTGGAGATCATGCGCCGACAGCAGCGTCGGCTACACGACAAAAAAGCGCGCCGGGCTGCGTGGACTGATCTTCTGGATTGGATCGTCCGGCGTTACGATGCGCCGCGCGACTTGTAAGTGACCGTGCTCGAGGAGCGGGTTGATGAAAAAGTTGCTCATTTATATAGGCGTCGGGTTGGTGCTTTTCGGTCTTTCTGCCGCTGGCTCGTGGTGGTGGATCAATCATACCCAGCCGCCTACGGGCGAAGCGGAAACACAACAAGCCGAGGCAAACGACCAAAACAAGAATGCGGCGGGGACTCATGATGCCCTCGAAAAGGGATCGGCAGGGTATGTCCCCAGCGCCAACCCTTACGAAGAAGGCGCCCAGTTGGTCTTGCGTCTCAGGGAACGACTCAAGAGCCTCAAGGACCGAGAAATAGAACTCGAAAACCGTAGCAAGCAGCTGGATGTCATCTGGCACGATCTCAAGCTCGAGCGCGAAGAGCTGGGCAAATACCGCAAACAGATCTTGGAAGAATCCAAGGCATTGGCCGAGCAGGCTGCAGCACTGGAAAAAAAGCATCGAGCGTTCCTGGCTGAAAAAGAGCAGATGCAAAAAGACCTAGAAAAGCTTGCCAGCCGTTTGCGCGAGCTGGAGGCCATCGAACGCGAAAACTTGAAAAAAACCGCCACCATGTTCGAGTCCATGGCTCCGGAAAACGCTGCCAAGATTATCGGCCATTTGGCGGCCAACGGTAATATGGACATGGCGGCAAATCTGCTCAGTTTGATGCGCGAACGTCAGGCTGCCAAGGTATTGGCAGAACTTCCGGAGGGCACTGCCGCACAGCTCCTGGAGAAATTGCGCAGTATCAAAAAATCTACTACCCCTGCCGGCCAATCCGGAGCTGCCAAAAAGTAGCCGCGCCGGTTTTCCTTCACTCTTCCCCCACGGCAACGGGCTTAGTCTTCAAGGTAGTAACTTGCGCAGGCCGAATAAAGGAACAAGAGAGCCTGTGGCGTGCGGCGTACGCCGTTGCCGGGGACGTCCGCTTTAAGCCTCCGGTTGTCTGCTCGTGTCGGACGAACACAGCTGCGCCGTGCTATCGAGCTGGGAGTCGCAGAAGGCTCGATCAATAGGGCCCAGCAAGCGGTGTCAAGATGGGGAAAAAAGGACTGATCGTGCTCGTTCTGATCGCAATCGTCGCCATAGCTGCGGGCTTTGCCCTGCCTATGGTACTCCTCGGGCGTCCCGCCGGCCATTCGGAAGCCGCCCACAAGGCAAAAAAATCGGGCAGACACACCTATATCACCTTCGGCGATGTCGTCGTCAACCTCGCCGATGAAAGACTGGCGCGCTACTTGAAGGCAAAAATCGTCCTGGCGGTCGAAGAAGAAAGCGAAAAAGAAGTCAGCGAACTGGTCAACAAAAAGCGGGTGGTGTTGAAAAACTGGCTCATTGCCTATCTATCGGACAAGACCCCCCAGGAAGTCAGTGGCACGGCCAATGTCAACCGACTGCGTCGTGAGATAGCCGAATACTTCAATCGGCTGTTGAGCCACGATCCGATGACCGTCGAACTTCTGGTGGTGGACGTGCTTTTCGAGGAATTCGTAGTGCAATGAGAGTCGAGCCTTATGATTTTCGACAACCTGGGCGGTTGGCCGGCAACCTGGAGCACCGGCTTGCCGAGTGGTTTCGGGCTGCCTGTGCCACGGCAGGCGACCGCTGGGCCAAAGAGCTGGCTTTCGTACCCACCCTCGAATTGCGACCGCTGGTCATTGCTCTACCGCGCGAGGCCCTAGCTGCTGTAGGCGACAGCGCCATCGCCCACCGAGTACTCTTGCACGAAGTTCCGACCTTGCTGGTGTTTCCCCGACCGCTGCTGCTGGCCATCATCAGCGGGCTTCTAGGTGAAGCCAATCCTGCTTTGGATCAGGATCGCGAGTTTACCATCGTCGAAAAAAACCTGACGGACTATTTTCTGGGGCACATGTTGCTGCCCTTGTTCCAAGAGCGTTGGCCCGAAGCAGGCGCCGTGACGCTGACTTTGGGCGATCGTGAAGAGTATCCCCGCTATACGAAGCTGTTTCCGCCGGACCAGCGTGTCATTCAAGCAGAATTCGTGGTCCGAGTGCCCGCCGGCGCTGGTTCCTGGCACTGGTATTTTCCGCACCAGGGCATGAACCAATTGCTTGTACAATCGCAGATGCAGGGACCGAGTCGGGCGGATGGCGACCTGCGGCGGCATATCGAGGGGGTTCTGCGGGAGGCGCCTGTGGAAATCACGGTGGAACTGGGCCGAATAGCCTTGCCTTTGTCGCAGCTGGCGCAGCTACAACCAGGCGACGTGGTCGTCTTGGATCAAAAGCTGGGCGAACCGCTGCGCACGCTCATCGGCGGCCTTTGGAAATGGAATTGCTGGCCAGGGCGTATCGGTAACCAGCAAGCCGTGCAAATCGCAACCTTCGAGGAGTCGTGAACATGAGCCACCAGCCCCAGATCGAAACCAATCCGCCCGGCACTACAGCCGCGGGCGCCGTCGCTACCGAAGTGGTGGCACACGCCGCCGAATTCGCTGAAGTTCCGGCTGGCACGCCGTCCCAATCCATTACCGGGCTGGATCGGCTCCTCGACGTCAAAGTGACGGTAACGGCGGAGCTTGGCCGCGTGCAAATTCCTATCGGCCAAGTCGTCCAACTCGGCATCGGCTCGGTCCTCGAACTGCAAAGGCCGGTATCCGACCCGGTGGACTTGTACGTCCAGGGAGTATTGCTAGCGCGCGGCGAGGTCGTCGTGGTAGACGACCGTTTCGCCATACGCATCAAGGAAATCGCTCGGCCCCGCACCAATGGGACCAGTGCCTGAACCCATCTCGGCCTTGGCCCCCATCCATCCGGGGCTCGGTCAAGGCACCGGTACCGCTGGCAACCCTAGTGCCAACCGCTTATCGTTGATGAACCGTACGTGGTGGGGAATGTGTGCCGTGATCGTCGTCAACAATTGCCGCAACGTTTTCGGGCCTGTCTGGCTGTGAATTCCGACGCGCTCGAAATCTTCCGGCGTCAAGTGCCGGAGGATACGTGCCATGTGTCGTCGCGTCCATTCGACGACGGCTAGCTCTTCTTCGACGTCGCGCTCCTGGCATGCCAAACGGGCGATAAACCGCTCGTGGTCGGCCGCCAATAACGTGGGACGATCTTCGGCGATGACTCGTTTCATGCGATCGGCAAAAATCGGCTCGAAGTCCGCTATATGAGCCACCACTTCGATGGTACTCCACTTGTTGGGGATCGGTCGCGCTTGCAGCTGCTGGCGCGTCATATCGGCTACCGCCCGGCGCAGTAGGTCGGGCCCGGCTAGGTATTCCTCGATCAGTCGCATATGTTCCATGGTCGCTCTCCCCTGACCAGCATCGGCCTCCAATCGCAGTCGTTCCGGTTACGCCGGTGCATTCCATGCCGGTGGCTTCGTCTGTTTGCCGGAGGTACAATTATATTTGCCCGGCAGGCCCCTGCGCAGGTCCTCCGGCGGGAGAAACGCTATGATCATAGCCCATCGGACTGCGTCCCAGATCGCACTCGACGACCCGCAGTTGTATCTCAACCGCGAGTTGAGCTGGCTGGAGTTCAACCGCCGCGTACTGGCCGAGGCCCAAGACCCAACTGTGCCCCTGTTGGAGCGGATCAAATTTTCGGCGATTTTTGCTGCCAATTTGGACGAGTTTTTCATGGTCCGGGTCGGCGGGATCCTGCAAAAGTTGCACGCCGGCGTGCGGGCCGGCTGGGACGCCGACCGCATGCCGCTCTTGGAACAGCTGCGGCAGATTCGCCGTCGCACGCTGGAACTGCTCGAGGAGCAATACCGCGTTTTCCATCGCGACTTGTTGCCCGCGCTGCAGGGGCAAGGCGTGCATATCCTAACCGAGGCAAAGCTCACGGAAAGCGATCGCCGCTTCTTGGCAGCTTGGTTTCGCAAGCGGATTTATCCGGTGCTGACGCCTTTGGCGATAGACCCCGGACACCCGTTTCCTCAATTGCCCAATCGCTCGCTCAATCTTGTGGTCCTGCTCAGACGCCGAGACGTGCCCGAGCCTTTGTTTGCCGTGGTGCAAGTGCCCCCGGTGGTCCCGCGTCTGGTTGAACTACCCTGCGATAGCGGCTCTGCCTTCGTCTTTTTGGAAGAAGTGGTGCGCATGTATTTGCCCGAGCTTTTTCTGGGCATGGAGGTAGTGGCGTCCGGTGCCTTCCGCATTTTGCGCGACCGCGAATACGAACTGGAAGATGAAGCAGTGGAAGACCTGCTCAAGACCATCGAAGAGGAGCTCAAGCGTCGCCGGCGCAGCGCACCTGTGCGGCTCGACGTCGAGGCTTCCCTTCCCAGTGTACTTATCGAATTCCTCGAGCAAGTTTTCGATTTGGACGACCAAGACGTTTATCGGCTGCCGGGCCCGCTCGATCTTTCCGGCATGACGGCACTTTACGAATTACCGGGCTACGAAACACTGCGCGATGCTCCGTTTGTTCCCCAGCCGGTAGCTGAGTTCACCCGTGCTCCCAATATCTGGGCAGCGATCCGCGCCCGCGATATCCTCGTGCACCATCCCTACGAATCCTTCAGCCATGTCGTGGACTTTATCGAATCGGCTGCTGCCGACGAACGCGTTCTGGCTATCAAAATGACCCTCTACCGCGCAGGCACGGACTCGCCCATCATCCGGGCCTTGCAGGAGGCAGCCGATCGCGGCAAACAGGTCACTGTACTCGTCGAGTTGAAAGCACGCATGGACGAAGAATGGAATATTCGCTGGGCCAAGGAACTCGAACAATCGGGTGTACACGTGGTGTTCGGTTTCGTCATGCTAAAAACCCATTGCAAAGTCGCCCTGGTGGTACGTCAGGAAGAAGACGGACTGCGCCGTTACGTGCATCTGTCCACGGGCAATTACAATCCGCAAACTGCTCGTGTGTACACCGACTTGGGCTTTTTCACCTGCCGCGATGATTTCGGCGAAGACGTCTCGGCTCTGTTCAATTACCTGACAGGGTACAGCGAAGCGCCCCGCTGGCGCAAGTTGATCGTCGCGCCGACCCATATGCTGCAGTTTTTCCTCGAGCGTATCGAGCGAGAAATCGCTTTCCAGCAGCAAGGATTGGGCGGGCGCATTATCGCCAAAGTCAATGCCATCGTCGAACCGGCCGTTATGAAAGCGCTCTATCGGGCCAGTCAAGCCGGCGTCGAGATAGACCTGATTTGCCGCGGCATCTGTTGCCTGCGTCCCGGAGTTCCCGGGGTCAGCGACCGCATCCGCGTGATTTCCATTCTCGACCGGTTTTTGGAGCATAGCCGCGTTTTTTACTTCGGCGGGGGCGGCAACCCGGAGGTTTTCATCGGCTCCGCCGATTGGATGGACCGCAATTTGAAACGGCGCGTCGAAGTGGTATTCCCCATCGAACAGGAAGATCTCAAAAAACGCCTGGTCGAAGAAGTACTGGCTCTGTGCCTGGCCGACAACGTCAAAGCCTGGGAAATGATGCCCGACGGTAGCTATCGCCGCCGAAGTCCCGAAAACCAGCCCAAAGTACGTTCGCAAGAACGTTTTCTAGAACTCGCTAAACACGAAACTCACCGTCCTGTGCTGGAGCCTGGCATTCTCGCCCCGGCTTGGTCGGCGCGCGGCGGTCGCGGCGACGCCGATCTCTATCACCAGCACGACGGTCGCACCTAGGCCGGGCCCGAGATACCCATGCGCCCCTCTAGGGTATATCCCGGGACCCGACCCGATGCGGCAGTCGAAAACGAGTCTCCCGTCTATTCCAGCGCTGCAGCCCCCTTTCCTTCGTGAGGTTGCGGTAGCTTCTTGATCGGTTCGGGCCTGCTTTCCGGTGCGGCTGGAACACTCGGCGCCGCGTAAACTCCTGCCCCATCGCTGCAGCAGTGATGATGGCAGCCGACGATCCCTAGAAAAGCCACAGCTACTGTTACCCACAGTACTCGACGCATGAGTGCCGTCCTTCCCTCGCTTGCTCCTCTACTAGCAGCCAGACGGACCAGGTGCAGGCCAGGTCCCGGCACTGCGGCCATCGCTGAGACCTGTCACTGGCCCGCGCAGAACCATCCTGATTCTGCCTCGGCGCAAGGCAGCCTGGGCCCATCGCCGGGCTCGGGCGCTTGTCCCTGCTGGCAGTCTTTTCTTCGACCAGGCTAAATAAGCAAATCCAACAAAACTGGCAAATTGGTCAAAAGACACCCCCAGCGGCATTGGAACTTGCCGTATGCACCGGCTGTACTATGCTTTCATGACCGGTACCAAGATGTGATGCCAACGCCGGCACTTTATGGGCGTCAAACAGAACAAGGCATGGCGAGCCTCGGAAAAGATGGACGCGATCGTATTAGCTGCTGGACTTGGTAAACGCTTGCGACCGCACACTTTGGAAACGCCCAAGCCGCTCTTGCCTGTCCAGGGCAGACCGATCCTCGATTGGATCCTCGATGCTCTGCCTCGACAGGTGCGGCGTGTGTTGGTTGTGGTCAGTTATTTAGCCGATCGCATCGAAAAGTTTATACAAGCTCGCAACGATGGTCGCGTTTACATGGCGGTGCATCAGGCTCAACCACGAGGCACCGGGGACGCTTTGAAAACATGCCAACCTTATGTGGAAAGCTCGCGCTTCCTGGTACTGAATGGCGACGACCTGTACGCCGCAGCTGATCTCGGGGCGTTGGCGCAGTATGAAGCAGCTATGCTGGCATATCCAGTGGACACACCCTGGCTCTACGGCGTGGTTTTTACGCGCCTGGACGGCACCTTGGACCGACTAGTGGAAAAACCGCAGCTCTCTGGCCGGCACCTTGCCAACATAGGCGCCTACTGCCTGCCCTACCGGGTTTTCGATATCGAGATCGCCCTTTCACCGCGCGGCGAGTACGAAATCACGGACTACGTGACTCAATTGGCCCAGCGACAACCTTTGGCCGTCGTTCCGGCCACCTTCTGGTATCCCATAGGCACTGTCGAAGCCTGGCAGCGCACTAGCCAGTTGGATTTATCCCCCCTTGTGCACAAAGCGACTTCCCGTATACGTAACTAGCGCTGCTTGGCGACGGCTTGTGTCCGGCTGCTCTGGCCTGCGCCAGCCGACTATGATGGACCTCCCTTTGGCCGCCCAGCCCGATTATTGCACCCAACAGCATAAGCGCATAGTCTATTTGGCAGGCGTGCGGCAGGCTGTATCCTGCCTTGACGCCCCAAGAGAAACCGCCGGAGGGGGATTATGATGCGTCGGTGGCTCGTCAGTTTGGCAATCGTGCTGGCATTGATCGCCTGGGCTGACTTGGCGGCGATCCGCGGTCAGCAAGGCGGCTCGCTCCTGTGGATTTGGTACCCAGAGAGCGGGGAGCATCCTGCTCGTTCGGCTCCTCCTGGCGCGCGCTTTTTCCGCAAAACCTTTTACATTGACCGTCCGTTCCAAATCGTCGTGGACGAAGCCGAGTTGGACATCGTCGCAGACGACGCATACACGGTCTGGATCAACGGCCAGGAAGTCGGACGCGGGCACAACTGGCGCCACGTGGATCGCTACGACGTGCGCAAACTGCTGCGGCATGGCAAGAACGTGATCGCCGTCCGCGCGGTCAACCATTCCGGTCCCGCCGGACTCTTGGTTCGCCTGGGCTATGTGCCCAATGGCCAGTCCAAGCTGGCGGTCATGAGCGACCATACCTGGAAAGTTGCCGATAAGGAGATCCCTGGATGGCAAAGTTTAGACTTTGACGACTCTGCCTGGAAAGACGCCCGAGTACTCGGCAGTTACGCGCGAACAGGACCGTGGCGCGACCTGCAATGGCAGGCAGGCAGTCAAGAGCGCTTCCACGTGCCCCCCGGCTTCCGGGTAGAAGTAGTGGTCCCGTCCGATCCTCCGCGCGCGCATTTGCCCCAGGACTTGCCTTTTTCCCTGATCAACCTATGCTTCGACGCCCGCGGACGGTTGTTGGTGTCTCTGGAACGCGGGCCAATCCTGCTGTGCACCTCGCCGGACCAAGAGGGCGTGCTGCAATCCATCAAACCTTATTGTGAGCAGGTGCGCAACTGCCAGGGCATGTGTTGGGTGCGCGATGCCCTATGGCTGGTCGGTGACGGCCCTCAGGGCACCGGTTTATACCGCTGCCGCGACACCGACGGCGACGACCGCACGGACGAAGTCCGCCTGGTCCATCGCTTCGCCGGCGGCATGGGCGAACACGGACCGCATGCAATCCTCCACGGCCCGGACGATTGGCTGTACCTGGTCGTGGGTAATCACGCCTGGTGCCAAATAGGACCCGATGTGGCACGTCCTGAAGCCAATCCCGAGCGGCTGGCGGCCAATTCGCCGCTCCTCCGATGGCCCACCGGTCGCATGGGCCCAGGCCAATTCCAGCCTGGTAGCACCGAAGATGTGCTCTTGCCCAGGCAAAACGACGCCCGCGGACACGCGGCCAATATCACTGCTCCGGGCGGCACTATTTGGCGTCTGGACCATCAGGGCCAGCACATGAGTTTGATCGCCGCTGGCTTCCGCAATCAGTACGACGCCGCCTTCACGCCCTGGGGAGAACTGTTTACCTTCGACAGTGATATGGAATGGGACGAGGGACTCCCCTGGTATCGTCCGGTGCGCATCTGTCATGTTATTCCCGGTGCCGAATTCGGCTGGCGCACCGGTTCGTCGAATCTGCCGCCCTATTATCTCGACACCTTGCCAGGGATCTACGATACGGGACGCGGTTCCCCAGTAGGCGTGGAATGGTACGACCATCATGCTTTTCCGGCTCGCTACCGCACACTCTACCTCGCCGATTGGGCGCTTGGCGTAATTTATGCAGTGCATCTGACGCGCCAGGGTGCAAGTTACAAGGCCCAGGCAGAGCGCTTTTGCACGGGCGCCCCCATGAACGTCACCGACATCGCAGTCGGTCCTGAAGGCGGCCTGTACTTCACCCTCGGCGGTCGCGGGACCCAGGGCGGTGTATACCGCATCGTCTATAAACAGCCCCATCCCGCCGAGCGATTGGCTCAACTGCTTTCCCCGTGGACTCGAGCTCAATTGACCCAAGAGGCGCGCGCTAACCGCCGATTCCATGAGGAAATGCAACGGCTTTGTCTTGCTACGAACCTGCCTGGCATTGCCCGCAGTAAAGGCCTGACTGCGCTCCAGGCGACCGGTCTAGCCCCGGACCACGAATTCCTCGCACGCTTGGCCACAGATCCCGACCCGCAGGTACGAGCTAGCGCTCTGTTCTTCCTGGGTGTCCGCCACGACCGAAGTGCGCGCGACATCCTTGTGCACGCTCTGGCCGACTCCGATGCGCTGGTTCAGCGTCATGCCTGCGAAGCTTCGATCCGAGCCGGTATCGAGCCGCCGGTCGCTAGCATCTGGCCACTGCTCGGCAGCCAGGACCGCTTCCTGCGTACCGCCGCACGCTTGGTCCTCGAACGCATCGAGCCCCCCCGCTGGGCCGATCGTCTGACGAGCGAGCCGGATGTCACCACATTTTTCGAAGGCATCGTCGCCCTGTGCAAACACGATAGGGCCGAGCCTTACGCCGAGCCTTTGTATAAACGCCTGGCTACGATGCCCCTGCCCGGAGAGCGCGACCAGCTTTTGAATTATCTGCGCGTCGTCCAACTCCTGCTCCTGCATACCCGGGCTCGACCGCAAGCGATACACGACATAGCCCATAGGTGCTATGAATTGTTTCCGCACCGAGACGACTTCGTCAGTCGTGAGCTGGCGATTCTTCTAACATGGTTCGCACGCGAAAAAATGCTCGAACAACCTGTCCATGCCGCTCTGCTCCAAGCTCTGCGGTCCAGCTCGTCTCGCCCCCAGCAAATCCATTACTTTTACTGCCTGCGTCTATTGCACCAAGGTTGGTCTGTAGAGGAAAAGCGCCTACTACTTTCCTGGTTCGAGGATACAAAGAACTGGACCGGCGGATATAGTTTTGTCCCTTATCTGGAGAACATTCTCCGCGATCTCTACCCTGTGTTCAGTCGAGAAGACCTGATCGCTTTCCTCCGAAATCCCCTGGAAATGCCCCATGCCCTAGCCGTTCTCTTGACCGTTGCTGCCCCGGATCGTTTGCCGCAAGCAGCCTTTTTGGCAGCGACATACGAACAGCTTATGAAGGCCGAACCAGCCGCCAAAACTTTTGAACTCCGCGAGGCGGTCATATCGGCGCTCAGCCGCATGGAAGGACAAGAAGTCTCGCGCGCATTGCGACATATAGCCGATCTCGATCCCGATCGGTTCGAAATGGTCGTGCGCGCTCTGATCAATCGAGCTGCACAAGACGACTGGCCCTATCTAGTCCGAGGGCTGAAGTCTTCTTCGCCTATTGTCGTAAGCCAGGTTATTAGTGTCCTTCTGCGCATGCCCCAACGTCCGCCCATGTCCCAGGAGCCGAAAAGCGAAGAGGCCCAGCCTTACCGAGACTTGCTCTTGGCGGCAACCCGCCTACCCGAAAGAGAACAAATCAAAGTGGTGCGCCTGCTGCGCAAATGGACGGGCAAACGCTTCGCCACCGACGACCAGGACTGCCGTGAAGAGTTGCAGGCTTTTGCCCGCTGGTTCTCCCAGACTTTTCCCAAAGAGCCCCCTCTTCCCAACCTTGCCAGTCTCGCTGGCCAATCTAAATGGAAATTCGACGAACTCTTGTCTTATCTAGAAAAAAACCCGAACGGCAAGAACGGCGACCCCGCCCGCGGCAGAGTCGTTTTCGAAAAGGCTAACTGCATCAAATGCCATAAATTCGGCAATCTGGGCGAAGGTCTGGGACCCGATCTCACTACCCTGAAAAGCCGCTTCAAACGCGCAGATGTACTCGAATCGCTCCTCTACCCGTCGAAAGCCATCAGCGATCAATATCGGGGCAGTACCATCGTCACCAAACAAGGACTTACTCTCAGCGGCTTGGCCGCTCCCCAAGGTGACACTTTGATAGTCCTGCAAAGCGATGGCAGCAAAGTTACCCTGAAAAAGGAAGACGTCGCGGAAATGGTGGCCTCGACCATCTCGCCCATGCCCGAAAAACTGCTCGACGATTTGACGTTGCAAGAAATTGCCGATCTTTTCGCATTTCTCGAGTCCGAGCCACCCAAATAATCATAGCACCGACCTCGATTACCGACGTCGGCTGCCCTCGAGAACGCCCATTTGTTTGGCACACGACTGTTTGTTTCTATGTTACAGACAGCCGCCGATGTTTTCCTGATCGGCTCATCTCCGCGTGGCCGAAAAAAGAGACATGCCATGCCGTGTCCGAAAACCTCTGCGTATCCAATCTTCCCGAAAAGTCACAAGCAGCGGAAGATATCTTGTAGAAGCACTGACGCGACGTCTCGAAATTCACCGCTTTCGTGACTATACCCCACACGTTCAGCTTTTCTTGCTGATCACTGCTATTGTACTCAATCGCTCCACAGCTTCGGCTACATTCCTCGCACAGTTCAATGTCGGCGATCTTGCTAAAGTAACATGCTACACTCAACTTATCCTCCTCGGACTAACTTGTTGCTTCTATCTTTGCGATATGCATCGCCGAGCGACATTCACCGCACAAACTATTGCAGCATCTCTTGCTCTTGTTTTGTCTTCGGTTGCAGGTAGCCAAAGTGCTATGTCCGACTGTCTTTCGAGCGCCCCCACCTACATCACAGCGGAATCTATCGCCTTCCTCCTACCCCAACAGTTCTGGGCTCGCTACCATTGCCGCTATCCGCGCCCGCAATTGCACTGCTCGGGACTGACCACAGCAGGCATTTTAGGCGGCCTGTTGGGCGGCCTTCTCGTGCATGTGCTACCCCACTGCGCCGTCCTACCCACTGTCGTGTGCGTGATTCTCGTCGTCGGCCTGCTCGCCTCGGATCGAAGAAATCAACCGCTTCCTTCTCCAAGCCTCTGTGGCCAAAGGCTACTTTTTACCGGCCCTTTCCGTCGCGACTTTCCCTGGGGCGAGTTTCCTCGTCACCCCGTTCTCTTCGCCACCTTCTGGACAGCAATCGCCGCTACTACCGCCTTCGTCGGCGTAGCCATAGATTACTATTTCAAATGGCAAATGGACCGCATCTGCAATAGCCAGCTGCCGCTTTTGACCGAGGCCTTTGGCAGCTATTATATAGCCAACAGCATACTCATGCTCATATTACAATACGAATCGCGCTCCTTGTCCCTCCTATCATCCACGCCTCTCATTGGGCTTTACGTAATGCCTTTAGCTATTGGAATAGCCATAATGCTGGCTCTCTTGGCCAACAATCCTTTCTCCCTCTTGCTCGTGCGCCTCTGCGATTCCTCGCTCGGTAACAGCCTAAACAAAAATATGCGAGAGTCAATTTACGAGCGTCTTCCACATAGATACAAGTATTCGTTCAACTTACTAGCGGAGGGCTTCGGAACCCGCCTAGGCAGCTGCGCAGCTGCACTATCCATATATTTCTGCCATTTCTTGCACTGCACGGTTTCTTCCACGGAATATCTTTTCTTGCTGCTCATTTTTGTCTTTGTTTGGTTATTGTCCGTGGCTGCGTTGCACTCGCTCACTGGATGAACGAGCGATCAACTTGCATGGGGCGTCTGGGCTAAAAGTGCAAAGGGCCAAAAGACGAGGAAATCATTATGCACAAGCCTATGTGGCAGATACTTGCACGCATGTTGCAGTGGACCATATCAGTATTTCTCTTCGCGGAAAGTTGCGGGGTCTTTGCTGAGAGTGTTCCTATACCCAACCCAGCATGGGTTTATACGGTTTCTGCATCTCACCGTGATCTTTTCGAGAGTGAATGTGTTCGAGCAATTGCTCGACTACGCACCTTGCTCCTCGATCACGACGGCGTTGCCAACTCCTCGGAGCGGGATGTCCTTCGAGCCTACCTGGCGCATAGAGACGTGGATTGGCCATCTTTCTTGATCGGCATCGCGGATGCCCATGACTTCCCGTGGCAAGCCATCTACAACCATACGTACTGGATGTTACGAGAAAAGCTGGATCTACGCAGGACATGGGCGCTGCTAAGTACCGGCGAGCCTCCTCCAGCCACCAATGTGCTACCTAGTGGCAATGTGCCCAATTCGACGTTCTTTACGAACACAGACATCACGTCTTATACACCTGACTATCTCGCTTCGGAAGTAGAATACATTAGACCTCGCGGCAAGATCACCAAGACCAGGCCTAAAAAGGGCGGGACTGCAGAAGGATTTTTTGGCTGCGACGAACGCGGAATAGAGTATATATTCGTGTTCGATCCTCCGTTCAACCCGGAGATGAATACGTCGGCAGAATTCATCGGCTCCACACTCTTTCGCATTCTAGGTTATCGCGTTCCGAAGACTGCGATCTGCACAATTCATGGAACCGGCGACCCTCGACTGGACGGGCGGCGAGCAGTGGCAACTATAGCTGTACAAAACGTTCGGGGAGGCTGGAAATACCGGACTTTCAAGCATCGGCGCGAGATAAGAGCTGTCCGACTTTTTGCCGCCTGGATCCACAACGTAGACCAAACGGATCAAAACACGGGACTTTCAGAAACGATGCCCGGAGTTTACGCCTATTATATCTGGGACTTCGGCGCCAGTCTGGGAAGCTTCACGTTCCGGCCCAAAATGGCGCGTCTGGGCTGGACCTATCTATGGAAGCCAGAAGAGGCGCTCCTGTCTCCGCTGCGCCGGGCTGCTCTTCTTCCGAGGCCTTGGGCATGCGACGAAATGCAATATAGTCCTGCTGTGGGCTGCTTTTCCGACAACTTCGATCCGGACAGGTGGGTCCCTTTTTACCCCAACTTTGCCTTCAACGAAGCAACCGAGGCAGATCTCCGCTGGGCAGCTGCCCGGCTAGCGCAACTCAGCGAAGAACAGGTCCGTACCGTAGTCCGTCTGGCGCAGTTTTCCTATCCCCAAGATGCCGACTATGTGCTCCAGGTTCTTTTGGCGCGGCGTGCCAAGCTCCTCCACCGCTACCTGCACTGGCCGTAAAGCTGAAGAGCTAGAAAACCTAATGACGCGGGCTTCGCGGGCTTATAATGTTCCGTAGCCTGCCGATCGGGCTAAGGAGGTTGTAGTTTCATGAAGGCCGTGGCCAAGACGTCTGCGGAGCCAGGTTTGGACTACATTGACGCCCCGGATCCCATGCCTGGGCCGAACGAAGTGGTCGTGCGGGTGCGTGCCACCTCTTTATGCGGCACCGATTATCACATTTACCGCTGGGATGCTTGGGCACAAAGCCGTATCCGGCCGCCGCGGATTTTGGGTCATGAAATGTATGGAGAAGTCGTGGCAGTGGGACGGGCGGTCACCACCTTACGACCAGGTGATCTCGTCGCCGCCGAGTCGCATATTACGTGTGGCAAATGCTTCCAGTGCCGCACCGGCAATGCCCATGTGTGCCGTGACTATCGTATCCTCGGCGTGGATCGGGATGGATCATTTGCCGAGTACGTGGCATTGCCCGAAGCGGTTTGCTGGCGCACGCATAGCGGTGTGCCGGCGGAATGGGCATGCCTGCAAGAGCCACTGGGCAACTCCGTCCACGCCGTACTCAGCGAGGATGTGACCGGACACAACCTGCTCGTGACCGGTTGTGGTCCCACCGGGCTGTTCGCTATAGCGGTCGCACGCACGGCTGGCGCCGCTACCATCATTGCCACGGACGTCAGTCCCTATCGGCTCGGTCTTGCCCAGCAAGTCGGTGCATCGGTCGTCCTCGAAGCCGAGCGTGCTCATCCGGAAACGGTGCTCGACCTGACTGCAGGCGAAGGCGTGGACGCGGCTCTGGAAATGTCCGGCCATCCGCAGGCAGTCAAACTGTGCTTCGCTACTGTGAAAAACGCGGGCCGCGTCGTCCTCTTCGGCATCCCCTCACAGCGTGTCGAGCTCGATCTGGCCAACGATATCATCTTCAAAGGCGTTCGCGTCTACGGCATCACCGGCCGCCGCTTGTTCGATACCTGGTATCGGCTCAGCGGTCTGTTTCGCGCCGGACTCAATATCCAGCCGATCGTAACGCACCGTTTTCCGCTCAAAGAGTTCAAAAAGGGCTTCGACCTCATACAAACGGGTCAGTGCGGCAAAGTCATCTTGGTGCCTTGACAGCTCGAGGAGTATCCGTATGTTGCAACCACCGTTGTTTGTCGAGCATCTCCAGGCTCAGCTTGGGGAAATCCGCCACAGTGGACTGTGGAAGGAAGAGCGCGTGATCGAAGGTCCGCAAGGAGCGGAAATCACCGTTGCCGGGCGACGGCTCCTCAATTTCTGTGCCAACAATTACCTCGGGTTAGCGAACCATCCTGCACTCGTACAGGCTGCTCGCGAGGGGCTCGCCTGTTTCGGCTACGGACTGGCCTCTGTGCGATTCATTTGTGGCACGCAAACCCCCCACAAACAATTGGAACAAGCCCTCGCGC
Organism: Gemmataceae bacterium; assembly: GCA_040289265.1. Taxonomy (GTDB): domain Bacteria; phylum Planctomycetota; class Planctomycetia; order Gemmatales; family HRBIN36; genus PSKW01. The sequence goes on along the minus strand of PSKW01000001.1, from coordinate 156,133 downwards.
ACTTCTTGCACAAAGAGGATGCCATCCTCTACACCTCCTGCTTCGATGCCAATACAGGCCTGTTCGAGACGCTGTTATCCGACCAAGACGTCATCCTCAGCGACGAACTCAATCATGCCAGCATCATAGATGGCATCCGACTGTGCAAGGCGCAACGCCGGCGCTTCCGCCATGCCGACATGGCCGATCTGGAGTCGGCGTTGCGCGACAGTCAGGCGGCACGATTTCGCTTGATCGCCACCGACGGAGTTTTTTCCATGGACGGAGACTTAGCCCGTCTACCGGATATTTGCGAGTTGGCGGATCGCTACCGCGCCTGGGTCATGGTGGACGACAGTCACGCCACCGGTATTCTCGGGGAGTCAGGCAAAGGCACCGCAGAGGTCTTCGGCGTGCTGGACCGAGTAGATATCGTCACCAGCACTTTGGGCAAAGCCCTCGGCGGTGCCGTAGGCGGCTTCACGGCTGCTCGTCGAGCGGTCATAGACTATTTGCGGCAACGCTCTCGTCCTTATTTGTTTTCCAATTCCGTACCCCCTTTCGTTTGCACGGCGGCCCTCGCTGCGCTGGAACTCGTTGCTGGTCCAGTCGGTGCCCAGCTGCGCCAGAGGCTCCATGAGAATGCTGCCCGGCTGCGCCAGGGTCTGCGACAACTGGGCTTTACTTTGAAAGAGGGAAACCATCCGATCGTTCCCGTCATGATCGGCGACGCCTCCCTCGCCGTGCGCATGGCACACCTCTTGTTCGAAGAAGGCATCTATGTCGTCGGCTTCAGTTATCCCGTGGTGCCTCAGGGACAAGCACGTATTCGCCTTCAGGCGAGTGCCGCCCATACTTCGGAACACATCCAAATTGCCTTGGATGCCTTCGCACGGACAGGCAAAGCACTGGGACTGATTGGACGCAGCAATTGAAGACTGCAACTACCGACCTGAGGGTCTATCAACTCTACTCGACCGGGAGCGACGAACTACCATACACAGTTTTCGCACCGTACTCACAAAACTGCCGTTACCGTCTGTAGGTAGTCTGGTTTTCCTTTCGTTGTTTGCTGAGACGGTTATTTACATGCAGTCCTTCCAGAAGAAATTCGATCAAGCTTGCCAGCGCCGGCGGCTGTAATTCTCCGATCTTCAGACCCATTCTCTCGCCGATAATTGCTGTTGCGCTTTGTACTGGAGCACATTGCTGGTATTGCTCGACATATACTTTCGCTGGCAGCCGGTCTCCCGTGCGAAAGCTGTTGCCTGCCTCGAACCATTCCACCACCTCGCGCAGCTCCTTAGGCTCGGCATAGTGTTCGAAAACACTCTTGACGGCGGCTGCGATCAGTTTTACCAACACCGCATCTTCCTGCTCGAGTTCTTCGACAAGAGCCAATTCGATCTTGCCACGGCCGCTCGCCAGCATGGCATCCAGGTCGCTGATACGAGGCACGGCGGGATATTCTGCCAATAGGATGGCGCGCCGCTCGGCATTGCTAACCACGTTCTCCGAACCGCTGATGGAAAAACGTACACTGACTCCCGAGTGTTGATTGACCGCCGGATGCGCCCGCGCCAATCGCACCGTTTCTTCGACGATCTCATAGATATAGCGAGGGACATATAGTCCGTGACTGTCTCGTCGCAACCAGGCCTGCTGTACCATAATCTCGATTCCCTGCTGACGCGTGCGCGGATAATGTGTTCGGATCACTGAACCGATGCGATCTTTCAGAGGTGTGACGATCCTACCGCGGCTCGTGTAATCCTCTGGATTGGCACTGAAGACGAGGCACATGTCCAAAGGCAATCTGACAGCATAACCACGGATCTGTATGTCACGTTCTTCCAACACATTGAAAAGACCGACCTGCACCCGAGGGGCTAGGTCGGGTAACTCATTGATGCAAAAAATACCGCGATTGGTTCGGGGAACAAGTCCATAATGTATAGTCAGTTCGTCGGATAGATAACGCCCTTCGGCATGCTTGACGATGTCCACATCCCCTATCAAGTCAGCGATGGTTACATCCGGTGTGGCTAGTTTTTCTTGATAGCGTCTGTCGCGTCCAATCCATTCGATCGGCATTCGATCGCCGTGCTTTGCCAAAAGATCGCGACCGTATTTGCTGATAGGCTGGTAAGGATTGTCGTTGACCTCGCTCCCCTGCACGATAGGAATCTGTTCGTCCAGTAGACGCACCAGTTGCCGTAAGATCTTGGTTTTTGCTTGGCCCCGCAGACCGAGCAAGAGGATGTCGTGTTTGGAAAGGATAGCATTCTGCAATTCTGGGATGACCGTATCGTCGTACCCGACGATGCCTTCCAGGAACGGGACGCCTTCCTTCATCATCTGTATAAGGTTGTCGCGCATTTCCTCTTTTACGCTTTTCACTCGGTACCCGCTCGCCTTTAGCTCGCCCAGAGTTTTCGGAATATCCATACCGACCGCCTCCGTCGTGCATCTGACCGTGGTCCGCGCATATCGGATCCTTGCTCCTGGCGTCTCAACCGAGAAAGCGCGCCCTTTCACAGCATGGGCGAAAACAACCGGCAACCGTTTTCCAGCAGTCTCTGGCGCCAGCCGCGCTGAGCAAAAGTTCTAGCGTCGAGCCTTTCGCAGTGGCTCAAGTCTTCGAGGAATACTTTTTCCAATTCGGCGATCATAGGCGCCGAGTGCACTACACAGTTGACCTCGAAGTTGAGTCGTAGACTGCGATTGTCGAGATTGGCGGATCCTACCGTCGCCCAACTGCTATCTGCCATGATCACTTTGGCATGCATCATGCCCTTTTTGTACTCGTAAATGCGCAAGCCGCAACGGAGCATTTCGTCGAAGTAATACCTGGCTGCATAATAAGGCAGCCAATGGTCCGGCCATTTGGGGACGATGATTTTTACGTCTACTCCCATTCTGCCCGCCAAGCGCAAAGCGTCCAAGATGCTGCTATCGGGGACAAAGTAAGGCGTGCTTATCCAGAGCCTTTTGCGAACTAGTGTAATAGCGGCGAACAAAGTTTCCCTGATGACATTGACATCCTGGTCGGGCCCCGATTCGAGAATTTGCAGCACCATGTCGCCGTTAGCATCCGGCTCAGGATAATAGGCAGGCCCACGAATTGCCTCTTCATAGGCAAAATCCCAGTCTTCGATAAAAATGCGTTGCAGGGCCGCCACGGCTGGGCCTTCGATACGCATGTGCGTATCGCGCCAGTACCCGAAGGTCGGATGTTTACCGAGATACTCGTCGCCGATATTCAATCCGCCTGTGAAGGCGACGCGCCCGTCAATGACGGCGATCTTCCGATGGTTGCGCAGATTGACTTGCATACGTCGTCGCAAAGGATTGAGAGTAAAGAAAGCAGTGGCCTTGCCGCCCGCCTTCAAGAGCGGCTTCAGCAGGCGTTTGCGCAAGTGCAACGAACCGATGGCATCGTAGAGCAGCCGTACTTCCACTCCCTCGCGTGCCTTTTGTGTCAGTATATCCAAAAGTCGGCGGCCGGTAGAATCAGGCTGGACGATGAAGTATTCGAGATGGATGTGATGACGCGCCTGGCTGCATGACTCGAACAAGTCGTCGAATGCCAGAGGTCCATCATGATATAGTTTCACGCGGTTGCCGCCGCAAACAGGAAACGCTCCGAGACGGGTGGCCAGGTCACCGAGGCAGTTCCATGTATTTTCACATTCTGCTCGCTCCGACCGGTCATCATGAGCTGGATTTCTAACACGATAACTCACACGATGTCGTTTTTTACGGCGAATCGGTCTATATACATAGTTATAGCCGAAGACGACAAAAAGCAGAAACCCCAATATGGGCACAAGGATAACCAGCAAGCTCCATGCTACTGCAGCTGTAGAATCTCTCTTGATCGCCAGAATCCAAGGTATGCCAACTAGAACGATCATCACATCCAAGATCGCAAGCAGCGATAACGATTCGGGCCAGAAATAATCCAACATTCCGTTCCTTCAGAGCAACTTGCTCGACAGCGGCCTCAGTTTGGACCTATCGGTGGCCGTTGGATAGCCAATGTGTATGGAGAGTCCTTACCACGAATAACCGACCTCACTGGCGACAGCCAGAATCTGGCGCCAGGTTTCTTCTGGGATGTAAATACCGTGCCGTAGGCGCTCGCGCATGGTGCGTGCTTCCCATTCTCCCGGCAGCAAGATTTCCGCGACGCCGCCTTGCCGACGGGAGGAACGAATCCAGTCGCACAGTTTCTGTACTTCTTCTAGGAAAAAGGGACGCGATACCCAAGCACCGAGGCGGAACAGAGTCAGCCAGACACCGTTCTGGCCGGCGGTCAAATCGGGCCGCAGGCACCCCATACCGCTGAGCACACCACAGAAGATGTCGAGCAATAGCGCTAGGCCGAAGCCTTTGTATCCGACGTGGCCGCCCAAAGGGAGCAATGCTCCTGGCGGCTGGGCATAAAATGCTCGGGCATCGGTTGTGGGATTGCCCTCGGCATCTATGATCCAGCCTTCGGGCAGCGGTCGGCCTTCATGATAGTGCACACGTATCTTGCCTTCGGCCACCACGCTCGTGGTCATGTCGAGTACCAGAGGAAACTCAGGCGCGGGCACGGCCAGGGAAAGAGGGTTGGTCCCGAGCCGGCGGTCAATCCCGCCCCAGGGGGCCACACAGCGGCTGCCAGGAGAGTTGACCGCCATCATGCTGGCATACCCGGCGCGGGCTGCACGACTCGTGTACGCTCCGAGTCGGCCGACATGATGGCAATTGCGTACGAAGATGGTATACGCTCCGGCACGATCTGCCCTGTGCCGAGCCATATCGAGCACCCGCAACATGGTGACGGCGCCCAGATTCATTCTGCCATCCACAACCGCCACTGCTGGGCAATCCACGGTCACTTCCAAAGTCGAACCAGGCTGTATCTGGCCCTGACGTATGAAGCGCGCATACTGAGGGATACGGATGACGCCATGCGAATCGTGGCCGCAGAGGTTGGCTTCGACCAGAAGTTCAGCGACATGCGCCGCATCTTCCGGAGGTACACCGAGGGAGCAAAACAACCCCGCGGTTTTATGCCTCAGTTCGTCGGCACCAATCACTGGCATGTGCAACTCCCAGACGCAGGAGAAGTAGGCGGCCAGCCTGTCAAAGGTCGCCATGTTCATGATACGGAAGACGTGGCCGAAAACAAAGATCGGTCGTGAATTCACGCAACGGACGCGGGCCTAAGCTCGGTGGAAGCAGAGGAAAAGCAAAAAGCCGCCCCTGAGCCGATAGGGGCGGCTCGCTGTCGTGCGATTGTTCTGCCTAGGCCAGGCAGCGGGCTTAACCGATGCCAGTGGCTGGAGGCCGACCCTGGCCGCCTCCAGGCGGTCTGAAGCGGATCTCGCCCTTGAACGGCTCACCTTTAAGCTCATTGAGCTTGTTTTTCTGTGCATCCGTGAGCAGGTTCATCAGCTTCTGATCGGTAGACTTGCGGAATTCTTCGATTTTACGGCGTGTCTCGTTGGGGTCGCCGCCTGGCTGGAAAAGTTCGCGCATAGCCTGAGCAGCATCCTGTTGGATGGCCCTGATTTTTTCCTTTTGTTCATCCGAGAGGTTCAATTCCTTTTGCACTTCGGGATCGCTGAGGACGCCACCCAAAGGCGCAAGCTGGTAGTTGATCTGTTTGAGGCGCTTGAGCTGTTCGGGTTTGAGGATCTCGGCGAGAGCTTTGGTATTAGACTCGGTGAGTTCGCGCATTTTCTGCCGACGCTCTTCTGGAGAAAGATTGAACGCCTCCTTGAAGGCAGCCCGTTGCTTCTGTTGTAGATCGCGGACCTTGGACACTTGCTCTTCGGTCATTTTCAGCTCTTTCTGGACCGATTCCTGGCCGAGATACATGAGCAAGCCGGCACCGGCTCCAAAGCCAAAGCCGAAACCTCCAGGCTGGCGCAAGCCTCCCCTGCCAGGCTGCCGCTGTTGCCGTTGTTGTTGCGCCCAGAGCGGCTCAGCCACCAACATAGTCAGAGCGGCTGCACATGCCGTCCACACCAGTGCACGCATCTTCCCACCCTCCTTCCAAAAAGCTGCAAAATACACTCACCGTGTCAGCCGAAACCCTTTGCAGACAGGTTTCCCCGCGCTGACACCTATCCCATTAAACCCCCGACCACTTTGAAATGTTAGCCAGAGATCGGTGAAAAATTGATTAAAGAGGGCGAAAAATACTAGCTCTACTACTGATGGTGACTTCTGCACTCCCCGGGCGCTCGACACGGGACCGAACGGATCCCTAGCAGCCAGGGGGCAAAACACACACCGACTCTTACAGGTTCGGCTGACATGCCACAGGAGACAGGAGCGAGACGGGCATGCGCCGTTAGGTCAGCCCAGCGACACAATTGCGTATGACGCTAGCCTGTCTTGCCCTCAGTGGCCCACAAAGGCCAGTGCCGCCCAGACGATCAGAGCCAGCAAGATTAAAGATCCCACAATGGTCCACACGAATGGCCACGGGAAATAGGCTGGAGTTTCTAACAGAGTGGTGGCGTCAGCCGCATCAGGAATCGCACGCCGGTGTAACGCCGATACAGACGTGGAAGAGGCCAAGGCTTTTTCCAAGGCGTTGACGAAATCGCTGCAGCTGGGAAACCGATCCCGCGGGTGCTTGGCCAGAGCTTTCAGCAATACTTCTTGTTCTGCTGGGGGCAAAGAACCCAAATCGGGAGTGCCTTCAAGATGTTCGCGCATGGCTTGCATCAAGTCGGAGCTAGGGAAAAGCCGACGACAAAGCCGTAACTCGGCATACGTGCAGGCAAAACTGTACTGGTCGCTGTGGGGACTGGCTTTGCCGCGCCAAACCTCGGGAGCCATGTACGCCGGCGTCCCGGAGCCGGACACGGTAGCCAAGCGCTGCGTTTCCAGGACACGTGCCAGACCGAAATCGGCCACGCGTGCGTGACGCTTGAGCAAAAGGATGTTATCGGGTTTGATGTCGCGATGCTGCAAGCGTTCGCTGTGCAGGTAATCGAGCGCTTCGGCGGCTTCCCGGCAATAGCACAGCAACTCCGCGGGCGGTATGCCAGGCAGTCCCTGCCTGAGGCAATCACCCAGCCTGTCGCGCAAGTTGCCCTCGGCCAGATCCATGACAATGACCAATCTATCCTGGAGCGCCCAATAAGCCTGGATTTGCAAAAGAAAAGGGTGCCGTAAGCGCTTGATCAATTCGAGTGCTTCGAGTTCGCGACGAGCTTCTTCTTGGTCGGTAGAGCGAAAAATGATTTTCACGGCGACTTCGATACCCCCCGGGGCCTCCGCGCGCCAGACCTCCCCGAAGCCCCCGGCGCCGATACGTTGCAGTAGCCGATAGCCGCCGCCCACAGGCAAGACGCCAGGAGTCACACCCGCAGGCTTGGGCATCGGCGACGCAGGTACTATGTCCGATCGGGCGGAAGCGCCGCGGCGCCGCGATACCTGTCGAGACAGCGGCGACTCGTCGTGCACGAGGTGCACCAGCCGATCGTATTGCTCGGGAAAACGCGTCTGATAGGTTTCCAACTGTGGTCGGTCGCCGAACATCTGGCGGATGCGATACTCCTCGTAAATGAGTTCGGGAGACAGACCAGAAAGATCACCCAGCTCGGGATAGCGATCGCAATAAAACTCGAGACCTACTATTTGGCCTTTTCGCCAGCGAATTTCTAGGTCGGTTTTGACGAATTCTTCGAAGGCCAGACGGCGCCAAGCCACGTCAGGAGGTGGCAAAAAGGGATCGAGGTCTACGGAGTCCGCCTGGCTCCAGGCTTGCTCGAAACGATCCAAGCGATTCTGGAGGTCCGTCCATTGCTCCGGGCTGAGGCTGCCTAGGTTCTCCGCCATATTCCGACACGGCGATCATAGTTTCTGCGTCGTACTTTGTGCCCAGTATTGTAGCGACCGATAGGGACACGATCTAACAGGCCGGCTGGGCATGCCGGCTGGGATTGTAAGCGAACCTTATTTCTTTTTGCCGGACGGAACAGACTTTTTCAAATCCTGGTATCGGCGATCGGCACGCAGCCGTTTGAGGTCCGGATCCTGGTCCATATGCGACCAATGGCGATAGCCCTGGTGTAAACATTGTGCAAGAAGCTGAAAAGCCTTGTCCGTGCAGGATGCGACGCGCGGGTCCTGAGGAGATGTGCGCGCTAGGTAATCGGCCGTCAGAGCATAGACGCAGGCAGCATCGTACAGCCAGTTTTTATCTTTGGCGCGAGGGGCCAACTCTTTTTCCAAGAAAGCCAAGGCGCCATCTACGTCGCCTCGGTAGACGGATGCCAGAGCTTGGCAATAAGCACGAGCTGGATGCTTGGCGGATTTGGGCACGACATGAGCTGCTTTATCGAAATCCTGGGCCGCAGCCGAGAACTTGCCCATCTCGGCCAGCAAGCCGCCACGGTGAACGAGCGAAGTGAAATGTTGATTATCGAGCGCTAACGCCTGCTCGAGGGCTCGCAAAGCCTCTGGGTTTTTACCCAGCACGCGATAGAGGTAAGCCTGCTCGGCATAAACACTCGGCAATTTCGCATCTTTTTGGCGCGCCGTGTCCAGATCTTTTTGTGCCAGGTCCATCTGGCCAGCGTTGCGGTAAGCTGCCGCCCGGGCAATATACAGGGGAGCGAAATCCTGGACACGCTCCAGAGCGTCGGTGAAATCCTTGATGGCTGCTTGGTGCTGGTCGAGCTGCACATGGAGCATGCCACGGTAGTACAGAGCGTCGAGAGCATCCCAAGAGCTGGGGTGTTTCCCGATCACATCCGTCAAGCGGCTCATGGCTTCGTCGGTGCGGCCCAGTTCCAGCAAAGCCCGCGCATAGAGTACCTGATAGCGCGGCATGAAACTGCGAAAACGCACGAGTATTTGAAAATCGCTGGCCGCGGCATCGGCGTCCCCCAGCATCAAGCGCGACAGGCCGCGATATTCCAGCGCCTCGATATCCTGACTCCGAAGGACCAAAGCCTGTGACAAGTCTGCGATGGCGTCTTCGTAACGTTTCTGCAGGTAATAAAGGACACCACGGCGGACGCGTGCATCGGCGTGCTGGGCGTCCAGTTTCAGCGCCTGGGAGTAGTCCTCTTCGGCACGTGCGTAGTCCTTTTCGGCTTCGAAAATGCGTCCGCGCGTGACGTAGGCAGTGGCATCGCGCACGCCCGCAGCCAAAGCCCGCGTCAAGTCGTCTTTGGCCCTCTGGGTTTGCCCCAGCTTGTAGGCGACGATGCCACGCCTGGCCAGGATGGCCATGTCATCCGGAAAGCGCTGCATATGTTGGCTGAAATCTTCGTAAGCCTGGCCCCACTGGCTGGCCTGCTCATAAAGTTGACCGCGCACCGCATAAGCCCGCGGATGTGCAGGCGCCAGGTCGAGGCAACGGCTGGCATCGCGGATCGCCAAATCCAGCATCCGCCGCGCCCCGCGCATCTCACCCCGCACCAGATAGGCTTCGGCACACGAAGGATACAGTCGGATGATTTCGTCGAGCTCCGCCAACAGGCTGTCGTCGGCCTTCTCCTGCCAGGCTACAAAAAGGCGCAGTGCCCGTAGCTCCGGCGCCAGCGGATGTTGCTCCAACAACCAATCGCAGCGACTGCGTGCCGCCGCATAGTCTTTATCCGCTATCGAGCGGCGGATCCGAGCGACTTGCTGTTCGATACTGGTATTGCTCTCGGCCAGTGCCACGGTCACCCCAGGCAACGCATAAGCGAGCGTGGCTGCCCAAGCCAGGCATGTTATCCAGTACATCGGCCAAAACTGCAGTCCCGGACCCATGATCCACCCACCCCTACCCAGGTGGTACGGTCGGTTTTCGAAACAGCTTTCGCTTAGCCCGTCTCAGGATGAACTACCGCTATTGTACGACACAGGTGCGACCCATATACCGGCTGGACAGATGCAGACCGGCGACCGAACGAGGCAAGGAGTACCATGCGAAACCCGGCGAAGCCATATTGGCCAGACGTTGCATCTTGCCACCGGTTCGCTTTAGGTCAGCGGTCGCCGGCGATACCTGCCCTGTAAGAAGCTTTCCAGCACATAGTGCCCCAACTCGGCGGCGTCGCAATAAATGGCTACTCCCTGAGCGACCCGCGCCATGTCTTTGACAAAATGGACTAGACCGAGATAAAAATAGTCTTCTACCAGTGCAAAAAGGCTCAAGGAGATACCTTCGGCGCGGCAGCGAGCTGCCTCCTGGAGCGTGTGCTCGGCCGTACGGCGACTGGGCGGGTATACCAATACCAGATCCCGGCCCTCGAGATGAGCGGTCGGCTCGCCATCGGTTATACAAACGATTTGTTTGTTGGCAGCCGAGGACTTGCGCAGCCAGTGGCGCGCGAGTTTGAGACCCGCCTGGATGTTGGTGAAATGCTCGGGAACATGCCGCCGCGGGCGCTCCTCCAGAGGAAAGCGCAAATAAACGCGACTATCGAATAGCGTCACGGGACGAGGTCGGGCCAGAAGGAGCTGCCTCTCGCTCAGCGGCGTGGCAAAGGTGTAAAAACCGATGGCCTGAAAGGAGTCCTGGGGAAAGTGGCTGCGCGTCAGTGCAGCAAGAGCCAATGCCACCTGACGCGCCCGATAGAACTTGCCGTACCGTCCCATAGAACCGCTCATGTCCAAAAGAAGCACCGTGGCGCAGTTGGTTTGCCGTTCGGTTTCATGAACGACCAAATCGTCTTCGATCAGGCGCACAGGCAGACGCGGCCCCGAGCGCAACAAGGCGTTTTTCAAAGATTCGTGTCTGCACACATGGGCCGGGGGATCGCCGTATCGGAACGCTCGCAAGTCCTCGGAACAATCCACGCCCGGTCCTTTGTGCTGCAGCGTATGGGTGCCGAAAGAGCTAGCCCGCCGCAGGTGGAAAAGCTCTGCCAAAGCTTTGTCTTGCACGCGCAAGATGCCGCGGGGAGTTATCTGCAGCCGGCCTTGGGCATCTCTTTCCAGGTATCCTCGACGGACCAACCTCGCCAGGATGTCGTTCTCTTCCTCGGAGAGCGTTTCCAGATGGCGCAACAAGGACTCCCCGTGCTGCAGGAGATAATCCGCGAGGTGGTCAAAAGCTTGCTCGGCTGACAAGGCCTGCTCTTGCGTCGGATCCCAGCGAGTGTACAAGAACTCGGGCATGGAACATGTCTCGATCGCTCGATTCGAACCAAGCTCACAGTTGCGAGGGCGTCACCGTATCCACGACAGAGCCAGACGCCGGGTCACGTCCCAAACACACCAGCGTAATATCGTCGTGCTGGGCGTGATTGCCGATATGGCGACGTACAGCAGCCTGCACCCACGGACCCACGTCCATCGGTCCACCGCTGCACTTTTCTGCGATCACGCTTTTGAGGCGCTCCAGTCCAAAGGGCGTCTCTGCGGCGTTGACGGCGTCTATGACGCCGTCGGTGTACAACAGCAGGCCGTCGCCGCGCCCCAGGTCGGCCTCGAAGGCAGCATAGCTAAAAGCATCGTCCACGCCCAGCGGCAGCCCGGACAGATCGGTACCCAGCTCTTCCACCTCCGGAGAACCCCAGCGCCACAACAAAGGCGCCTGATGGCCTGCGTTGACGACCGTCAAGCGCGACGCACAAGAATCCAGGACCACCAGGCACAGGGTTACGAAGCGTTCCGAGCTGCTCCCCTGGCACAGCAAGCGATTGAGCAGTTCCACTGACGCGGCGGGGTCTGCTTCGGACAAAAGGGCATAAGGCACTTGCGCACTGAGACGCGCCATCAGCAGGGCCGCCGGAATACCCTTGCCGGCGACATCGCCGATGACAAGGGCCAGCTTTTGCTCGGGCAAACCGACAAAGGAGTAAAAATCGCCGCTCACTGTCCGCGCCGGCTCGTACAGCGCGTAAAAGGCATAGCCCGGCACTTGGGGAACCTGGGAGGGCAAGAACTGCTTTTGCACCTGACGAGCTATTTCCAGCTCATGCTCCACCCGCTTGCGGGCGACCAGTTCGTCGTGGAGCCGGGCGTTTTCCAGAGCGACGGCAGCTTGATTGCTCACCGCCACCAGCAGGCTCAAATCGTCCTCGGAGAAGCGTTTTAGCCGGTCCTGGGTATCCAGTTGGATGACACCGAACACCTGCCCCTCCGACGTTTTCAGCGGCGCCGACATGACCGAGCGAATGCGCAGATCGGAGATGCTCTCCGACATGGCAAAACGCTGGTCCGTGAGGGCGTCCTCGCTCAATACCGCCTGCCCTGTCTCCACGCAATGGGCAATGATTTTCCGACTGGGACGGTCATGTTGTTCGTCACGGGGTCTGCGGAACTTGCTGGCTTTGACGATCAGCCGTCTGCTCTGCGGCTCGACCAGCACAATGAATCCACGGTCTGCTTGCCGATAGACCTGAAAAAGCTGCTCCAGTACTTTGGGCAGGAGCTTGTCGAGCTCTAGCGTCTGCGATAAGGCATTGGTGATTTCCAGCAAGATCCGCAATCGCTCCGTCGGCTGGGTCTGGAAAGAAAAGGCACTGCAGGTCTCCTTGGTAACCGTGGAGAAGACGTTATCCTCGTCGTCTTTCAGCTCGATCTGGGTCAGGCCTTCTACAGGTTTGGAAAGATAAAAGCGGCCGACGAACTGAGCAATACGGATCTCGTCGCCCTCTTTCAGAGCGATGCGGCCGGCGAGCCGTTGATCGTTGACGAAGGTAGGGTTGCGCGCTTTGAGCTCCTCGACATAGTAGGTGGTGCCCTCTTGGACAATTTGGGCGTGCAACCGACTGACAGTACTTTCGGGAATGATAATATCGCAATCAGGATTGCGACCCAGGATCGTTCGCTCGCGCAACTCGCGCCATTGTGGTTCACCCAAACCTTGCACAATGTGCAGCCAAGCCATCAGGGCGATCTCCTCCTCAGGCGTGGTAAGCGCCCGGTGCGCACCCAGGCGTCCACGTAAGTCACCTGCATCGCCCCTCGGTTTTGCCGCGCTATCGAGCCGATCTACGCCTCCTACTGATCGCTGACACCCGCGTAATCATTCTAGCTCGCCTTTTTCGGGCGCGTCAAGGCACACGTGCACCGAGGCGCACCGCCGGCCGAGTCGTCATAAGACTGCGCACGACTCCGGGCCGCACGAGCGAGGTTAGCACAGCGAGCACTATACCCAGCAGCCCCCAACTCACGGGTGCCATCAAGGGCCAATCCGAAGGAAGCACCAACGCAACGAGACGTTCACTGCTCAAGCACAAAAGGATCGAGCCGACAGCACCCATCAGTCCCGCTGCAACTACGCTGAAAACACAGCTGACGATACGGAGCGATTCTTGAGAGCGTTGCGCCTGCCAGCGTAAATAACGCCAGAGACAATAGCCGAAGACCAAAGCCAAGAGTGCCGACACATGAGGCATCCAATAGCCCGCAGGGTTGTATTCGAGAGCCCCGAAAGAGTGCCAACCTCCTTCTCGAGCCTCGAGTAACGCCAGGATCGTCCGGAGAGAAAAAAGAACACCCCCGGCGACGAGGGCTGCACGGCTTATTTCGGCTAAGCTCAAGCCAGGCATGGCCCGAACTTCGAGCGCCACGGTACCGCAAAGTACTCGGCCGCCATTCACGCGCATATGCGCATGCCCTTCCAATCGGGTTCCGGCACAGCGAGCAGGCGCCTGAACTGCATACACGGCCTGTGCGCGCCCTGGTCCACTGACGGCTTGCGCCCGCGGCTGCAGCCAATCGGCATCGGATGCTAGCGTGGCATAAATCCACCGCGCCGGTTCCGACTGCAATTGCCATACAATCTCTTGGCTTTCTCCTTCGGGCAAAGCCAACTCGAAACGAGTATCGAGCAGCGTCACCACGGGTGCGCTGACCAAACCCAGTGCCTCGAAGAATTGCTGCACAGCCGCCAGTCCTGGAGCCACGGCGTCAGCGACAGGGTATTTCCACCCGTTCTGCTCGTACCAGCTCCGGACCAGGCCCTTCTCGAAAAGGGGGACAGCCTGTTCTGGTGCTTTGCGAATTGCCTTGGCCAGCTCCATCGGGGCGACGATGCCATCGAACGGAGCATAGGGAAAGGGGATTACCGGAAGTTCGAAGTGCACAGGTATTTCGAAGGCGCCGCCGTTGCTGATAAAGCGCAGGCATCCACGGTACACATGTCCCGCGCTCAGGGAGCGTGTGTCCACGACGAAATTCACGTCGAGATTAGTGGGCGTGGCGAACTCCTTTTCGGTGGTGCCGTCGGCCAGTCGCAGCCAGCCGAGCGATTCTGCCTGGACGCGCCCTCGGAGCAAGCGCACGCCGGCATTGCGCACAGTGACTTTCAACGTGCGTAGGTCGCGGCTGCTCACGCGGCCCAAATCGAATCGGCGTGGCTCCAGCCGCAACCGGGGTTCAGCAGGTTCTGCGCCGGCTACTTTTTCCAGAAGGGTATCGAGGGCTAGGTCGAGGTCGTTTTGTTGACTAGCTTCGCGGGCGGCCAAAGCCAAATCGCTGCGCCCTAGGCTCGCGAAGTACTCGCGCAGATATCCCTTGCGCAAGAGTTCGCGCGCCGCGGCCCATTCTTCGGTGCAAACACGCACGAAGTCGGCGGCGCTACGGCAGCGCTTACCCGATGGAAAAACCAGTTCCCGAGGCCAAACCACAGGTTGGGGTGGTCCGCCGCGCAAGTCAGTGCCGTCGAAAAAACAATAGCGGGCCATGGACGGATTCGATCGGCTACACCGCGGACATTGCAGAGTGCGGCTCCAGTTACCGACCTCCTGAGCCATCGGTACCACCTCGATGCCTCGGCGGCGCTTGTCATAAGGCACGGGCGTGCATTGTCTAGACTGTGCCTAGCGCCAGCGGACGCCTGCAGGTCCACTCAGTCTTTCGCTTGGGCCAAGCCGGTCTTTTTGACTATCAATTTCAGCACCGTGTCCCCTATTTCGATCCGCTCCTCGGGGTGGATAGGGACCCGATCCTCGACCAGCCGGGCATTGACCCGAGTCCATTCCGGCTGACCTTGTTCGCGCACCAAAAAAAACCTGTCTCCGCTGCGCTCGATGCGTGCATGCTGCCGGGCGATCTTCATATCCCGCAAAAGCAAAATGTCGCACATCTCGGCCCGCCCGAGCACGACGACGTCCCTCAAAAGGGAAAACTCGCGCCCTTCTTGCCAGCCGCGCACGACCTTGAGGGCGGCTGGCTTGAAAACCTCCTCGACCAGGGCGATGAATCCTCCTATGCAAAAGCCGAGAACGATCAGCCCGATCCCTTGCCCCCAGATATAGCTAGTAAACTCCTTGTGCCACCACTCGAGGAGCCCGGCGAAGGCCAGACCGCCGACCAGCCCGCCTAGGATGCCTCCGACCGTGCCGTACCAGGTTTTTCTACTCGACCGCGCGGCCACCCCGTGGGCCAAACCGACAGAAACACCGATGGCAGCACCCAGCAGGGCCCAGCCTAAACCACGTCCGACAATCGCCGCAAGGACGCGCCAGCGGTCTATACCGATCGCTTGCACGGCAAGGTTGATCCACTCGCCGAACCAGGTACCGAGCGCACCCCCCAAACCGCCCAGAACGACGCCGACGTTGGCCTGCCGGAACAGGCGCACCCAGGCACGGTCCAGAATTGCCTCTGCGGCTACAGTGAAAAACCCCAAGGCCAGTCCTACGAGACCTCCTGCTACCAGCGCCTTGAGCCACCATGGCCAACTCGTATCCACGTAGACATTGAAGCAAGCCCAGCCGCACAACGCGCCGCAGCCGCCGAAAAGCCCATTGCGGTAAACTCGCGCTAGGGCGCTTGCCGAGTACATACGCGATCCCTCTAAGGTGCCAATCCTGGACGCCCAAGGCAGTTTTTCTGTTAGTTTTAGCTCAGGGCCAGTTTGCTGCAAGCGCATAGTGAAGTTAAAAAAAATTGACATCTGTCCCGCCTGTTTTAATCCACCAGAAGTGTGCTTGCGACTTGGTTTTCTGCCACAGGCTGCCTCAGAAAATGCATCAGCCGCACGAGGAAAGCCTGCTCCCACTTTTGTTCCTGAGCCGATTGACCCGGGACAGCACCATGCCAGTGGGCCCGTCTTCGCCCGGCTTGCCAATCGCCGACGAACACGATCCGGCGTCGGGCACACAAAAGGATCCTGAGCCAATGCTCCACGCTCGCCCATCCCGTCACGCGGTCTCGTGCGTCCTGACACAAGCTCACGACGACGACGTCGGCGGCCCGGGGCAATCGGTCTACAGGCCCGATGGCTAGCGATCCGACCGCTGAGACCGGCGCTCGTTCACGCCATAAACACTCGATCAGCTGCGCCTGAGCAGGCTCCAACGACGTCACTGCGACCAGACCCTGGCTCATGGCCGACCACTTACTGACAGCTCGACCCAACCAAGCAACGATGAACTGCGCCTCTGCCACATGTACCCGGCCGTTTAGGGGCAGATGCACCTGCCATTCGGGTGCCAACCGCGCCCGATGGGACCAATCATCTAGATGAACTGTTCGACCCATGCCCCCCGCACGGCTAGGCGCGTTTTTCCCGTGCCTTTTCTTGCCCGACGAGGCTGCTCCAGTGGCGCAAGGATCGAGCCACACCAGAGGGCCGTTTGGGCACGTCGCTCGCTCGCGAGCTGTGGGATCGGCTACAGTCGCCGCCGTCACCAGCCCCCCAGGTAGCAAATATTCCAGGCACGTATTGAGCTCGGCAGTCCCTTCGTACCGGGTTCGCAACCACGCTGTGCGCGACGGCTTGGCCCATGCACACGTTGTGTGCTGGTGCAGCCAATCCTGGGCTTGTTGCAATGTCCAGCCATGCGCCCGCGGGAAATCGAAGGCCCAGGTGATCGCCTTTTCGGTAGCCGCTCGGCCATCGGCCACAGTCATCCAACACACATGCTCTACGATGCCGTTCGGATAGGTCACTCCCTCACAGCTGGCTAGCCCGCGGCTATCGAGCACGCAACGATAGCCGTCCGCAGTCGCTATCCAACCTGGCAAGGCGGGCACCCGGCACAAAGGGATTTCGCCCAAGTGCTCGAAGAGGAGCCGCTTGGCGCGGGCGATCGTAAAGCGGCGTCTAGGAAAAACGACCTCCGACAAAGACGCCTCCCCGCGCTCACTGACCGCGATGTGCAGCTGCACCTCGGGAGCATCGGCTAGTGCTTCGATCTCGATCCGGCGCGGCACGGACCTATCCAAAGCGCAAAAGCGGCAGCGGATGTCGTGTTCGCCGCGTACCCACTCGGCATAAGATTTTTCTGCCGGCAACAGTCGGGCAGCCAGTATCTCGGCTATACTCGGCTGTTGCGTATCCAGCTTGTTACTGCACCCAGGGACCCTGTGCGCGCCGTTTCCCCACAGCGCAGGGTCTGCAAGAACGATCCACCGCTTGCTCCGCGACGCCAAAGCGCAGCCGACGGATAGGGACACTCGTTCGGCACCGTCGAGGATCGCTATCGTGAACGAGTCGGACGGCAGCTTGGTAGCCGCCAGCGCATCCGACACTACCAGCGAATAACGGTCCACGCCAGCGTCAGGCGGTGTATAAACGACATTCGGCGTCTGTTGCGCCAGGAGCGTTTCTGCTTCTTGCAACTCCTGCGCTATGCTCTGTACATCGGCACGGTGTGCATCGAGCACATCCGACAAGCAAGCGCTGTCCAGCGTGGCTCGGTTTTCGAGCCATCTCGACGCCGAAGGAACGTTTCGTGTGGGCACCGATCCCTGGACGCACGCGTCGAGAAGAAGATCTATCTGCGCCAGGCGTGCGAGCGTTTCGGCGACGTGCTCCGGTAGGCGACGCGCATCGGCTGCCGATGCCCTCGCGTGCTGAGGCTCCCGGAGCAGTGCCAAATCAGCTTGGACGCGGCGCAAAGTCTCTTCCACACTTGCAAGACGCGCACGGTAGGCGGCCACTTGGCCAGCCAGGTCACCGGCCATCAGTGCCTTCCAATACCGCAACGTGTAAAAACGACCGGATTGTTCGGCTTCCAACAATTGCAGTTTCGGGCGCAATTCCTCTTCTAGGCGTCTTCGTTCCTGACGCAATTGTTCCTGGGTGCATTCGGCCTCGCGTATCAGCCGGAGCCGTTGCTGTTCGTTTTCCTTGGTCCATTCCAAAAGCCGCAGCAGCAGGCCTTGGCGCTCGATCAGCAGTCGCGAAGCTTTGCGCAAAGAAAAACATCGGCGGACCAAATGGTACGGGATGGCGGGACAATCGGCTCGAGCGCGATCTTGTGCAGCTTCTTCGTCGAACAAACGGGCGTAAGCGACGCGACAGGCTTGCAGCGCCGCGTCCAGACGGTCTATGTGGTCCTGCGAGCCGCCGACGAGCAAGATGCGCTCGCCCCGGTGCGCCAGCGCCCGGGCTATTTCGATGGCCAGTCGTGTTTTGCCGGTCGCGGCGACACCGCAGATCAGGAATACATCGCGGCAAGCCAGTGCCCGGGCTACGATCCATCGCTGCACTTCGTCCAAATCTTGGGCCTCGTACGGCGCCAAAGAGTGCAGGAGACCATCCGCCGCTAGCTGGTATCCCTGCAACAGATGCAACAGCGGAAACGGTGCGCGGTCGCTTGGCGGTTGCTTGCCGTCGGAACCGTTCGCGAACGAGAGGCCGGTGCCTGGAGGAGCGTCGTTATCCCCTCGGTCGCACCTGGAACAATCAGGTGCAGACTCCGAGGCCAGATCGGTGCGAGCCATCGGTGAATCGAACAGGTTGCATTTTGCGCACTAACTGGGGCATTGCGCAAAATAGGTTATTTGCTAACTCGATTACCCAACAGGCGACAGCTGGTATTTTCGTCGGCTCGGGAGCGAATTGCAAGCGCTTTTGCAGACAAAAATGCTAAATGCTAGACATTTCGAGCCGTGGCCCCCTCGCCAGACTGTACGCGCGCTCGCCTGTCTCTGTTCAGTAAAATCGGCAAACTTAACGTCCAGGCTTGGATAATTGCGCTGCGAGCCTATCGAGCTGACGGCCCGAGCAGCCCATGCTCCGAGGACAGTCGCCCGACCCTGCCGCGACCCTTGGTCAATCTGGCAGCCATTTCGGACGGGGATCGTGTATCAAAGCCGTCAGCGGCATAGCCACCGGGGAACTTTTCAGGACCTGCTGCAGCATCAGGGCTGGGCCGTAATCGGCCGCGTAGATGCCCTTGCCAACAGCCGTCAACTCGCGTAGGTTCAGGTCGGGTTTTTTCGGCGCAATTCCCAGAGAAAAATAGACGCTTTTGCAAGATCGTTCCTTGGCGCGGTCGGACATCAAGGGCTCCAGGTAGGGGTGGACTTCGACGACCGGTACAGCCAGGAGGAAACTCGCTTCGAGCGTGGCACCGGCAGCAAGCAGGCGTGCATAAGGCACTTCCGGATACTCGACCTTCAAGCCATCGGGGATCCTGATGACCGATCGGGTGATATGCAGAGTGACTTGCTTTTCAAAGAGGATGTAGGCCATGTTTTCGTCCATGATCCGTTCGCCGGACGGCTGCGTGCGATACAGTCTGTCGAAAACACACAGATCGCCATTGGTTTTGTTCTGCAAACGGTACGACACGTGTAATTGCTGGGGTGTCTTCATGGTCAGGCGCGCTTCGAAAGCGACCGTTAATGCCATACCGCTCATGTGCATAACTCCATCAGGGACCGATCGGCTGCATGCCAGGGCCACGCATAAGGGCCAGACGGTCCATGTGCCGATAGTTCCGACGCCTCGCTTCCGATACATCAGTACCTAGGCCGCTCAGGCTCGCCGAGATCGCTGCGTATTTTGTTTTCGGTGAAGTCGTTACCGGAATAATCCACCGGGTTGCCGTCCTTGGTACCTTTCAGTCCGACAGCTTGGAGCTCGTAATTTTGTGGCGATTTGTTGGGGTCGCTGTAGTCGTATTCCGTGGTCCCATTCATATCGTGGGCTGCATGGATCAGCTCATGCGCCAGTCCCACAGCCGTCGGTCGTTTCATCCAAGGTTCACTGCCGTCGCCGATATGGGTCTTGGCCGGGTTGAAATCAACCGTGGCGTTGCTCCCTTTGCCCGGCGTACCGTCTTTTTTGAGCAAGCCGTCGTTGAAATGGTCGGCATTCTCGGTATTACCGTCGTCGGTCTTGCGGATGGTCACCGTTTTGCCGCTTTTGTCAATCGAGCTCAGGAGTTTTTGTCCGGTCGGCGTCCCGGCGATGATGCCGAGGTCTTTGAGAACAGCCGACTGAAATGCTGGATCGCCCTGGATGACAATACCATTACCGACCTTGATGGTGCCATCGGGCATCCTGACGATGTCCATGCCATTCATGTTGCCAATGACGACCGGGCCGGACGCCGCGGCTGGCGCCGGCGCTGCCATACCGATTTGCACGGTGGGGCAACCCACAGTTATGACGCCCCCATGAAGCGTTGGGTCTCCTTGACGTGCCGCCTGGAGGTAGCCGATGAGAACAGTAGGACACCCAGTGGCAATGGCATCGGGCGGCCCGGCACAAAAGGCCAGATCGCTGGCCCGAGCAGCCGGCATACCGCCGATGAGTACTGTAGGACAGCCGGCTGGCATGATCGGTCCGCCCGTATGAGGACTGGCATTAGGATTGACCATCGGGCAGGCATGCATGTCGCCGACACGGGCTGCTGCGGGCACAAGTTATCTCCTAGCTGTTGATTTTTACCATGCCGCCTTTGATATTGATCGTCGGGGCGTTGATATCTACGGCTGCGGGCGATAGCTCGATGGTGGCGCCGCCTACTGCGAGGGTGATCTTTTTGGCCGCCTTGATCGTGACCTGCCCCGCCTGGGCTTCGATAACCACGTCACCTTTTTCCACAACCAATACATGATCGCCTTTACTGACTAGGACTGTGCGCTTTCCTTGCGAGACAATCAAGTTGTCGTCACCCTTTTGGATCTTCACGTGGCGATCGCCCTCCTCGATCGTGACGGTCTCGTCTTTCTTGATGACGGTGGTACGACTGCCGCCCACAAAATGGGCTTCGTCGGCCTCTACCGACGTGGACAGATTCCGCTCTGCGTGCAGCACGATTTCTTCGGCTCCTTTTTTGTCTTCGAAACGCAGCTCATTGAAGTTGTTCGGCGAACCTTTCAAGGACGATCGTGTCTTGATCCCCGACTGGGTTTTGTTGTCCGGCAAGGTGTAAGGAGGCATGTTGTCGGCGTTGTATACACTGCCCAGAATGATCGGTCGATCGGGATCCCCTTCTTCGAAGCCGACGACGACCTCGTGGCCGACACGCGGAATAAAAACTGTGCCCCAGTTCTTGCCTGCCCACAGCGTGGCGACGCGCAGCCAACACGAACTGCCCGGATCTTGTTTGCCTTCGCGATGCCAATGGAATTGCACTTTGACTCGGCCGAAACGATCCGTAAAAATCTCTTCATCCTTCGGGCCAACGACCGTTGCCAACTGATATCCTTGAATCGTCGGCTTGGGTGTCACCGCCGGCGGCCGGAACGGTATGGAGACAGGAATACAGTTGAAGGTGTTGTTGTACTGCGGCGCTTGGCCGCCCGATATGATGCCGCCCGCGTGCCTGAAGGAGTGAATGACTTCCGTCAATACGTACACGCCTTTGTGCGCGCAATCCTTTTCGGTAAAGTCACAAAACCCTCCGTGCTCGAATTTGTAGCCGGCGCACAGATGCCGACATTCGCTGGTGCCGGTGATTTGCACGGCTTGGGCCGTTTCCTGCTGCATGCGCAGCTCCGCCACGCGCTTGTTTTCCGTAAACAAAGCAGAAGTGGCACCTGGCTTGTAGCTGCCGCCGGGATCCACGTCGTCGAACCAATGGGCAAAACGGCCCGGAAAACAATAAATCTCCAAGGCTTGCGACAAGGCATTACTCAACGCGTGCGACACCTTGCCGACTTGGGTCCGATCCTGAACCGTTTTATCGGCTTCGAGATGCTTGTAAGGCAGCTGGAAGTGATTGTCCCACACAGTTACCTTGCCGCTGCGTATGGCCTGCGACTTGGCCCAGGAGCGGATGAAGGGTTGTTCGTGGGCGTATTCGACACCGACCTGGAACAACTCGCGCGGTTCGAGGAACTCGTGGCTTGCCGCGCTGTCGGCTACCACCATCTTGTGCCCCTGCGCACTGTGGCGGAAGAAGTAAAAGATGCCTTCCTCTTCCATCAGGCGCGAAGCAAAATGAAAATCCGACTCGTGGTACTGGACGCAGTATTCCCGCTTGGGATAACGCCCTTTGAGCTCGAAAACGACATCCAAGCCTTGTAAAACCTTGTCCAAAATTTCCGGCACCGATTTGCCCATAAAAATGCGGCTGCAGACGCGGTGTGCCAGCAGCGCAAAAGAGGGCACAAGTCGCAAGGTAAAAGTGACGAAGTTTCGGTCGCGCTGCCCCTCGACAATGCTATCGCACACGCCGTTGAAAAACCTCTTGGCGGTTTTCTTGTCTTGCGCAGCGTATTCGAGCGTCACGACCATCTTTTCGCCGAGCAATTTGTCGAAGGGAATTGTGAAATCGGCGGCCGCCAGCAGCTCGACCGTGAACTGAAAAGGCCTGGAAATCGCCTCGGACCCGTGCAGTCCGACGACAACCATCGGCTCCCGCTCCGGATCTCGGGCCAAAGGCGTCGCAATATAGCACGGCCGGCCACGTTGCGTCAGATTGGTCACCGCCATGATTACGACTCCACGGGGTACTGGTCTCGGACCTCGCCGCTATTATCCGAAAAGCAGCAGTAATTACAAGCGATCGCAGCCGCAGACAAAAACGCCGCAGTGCACACGGTACAGGCTGCCTCATAGAACTATGCGCAAGGGTTCCCTTTAGCGGACAAACATTACGGCGGGACGCACCGTCGGCGGCAGTTTGCCTTGTGGAGGGATTGCATGGCCGGAGTCAAGCCCCTGGGCGCTCGTTGCACTCGGGCGCCATCCGCACTGGCTGCCAAAACTATGGCACTGGCTGCACTTATCCTGAGCACGCTCGCAGCCGCAGAACCATCCTGGGAGCCGGCTCCTGGTCATATCACGGGACAGGTGCGTTATACAGGCCCGCTTCCCCCGCCCCGCGATATCGTTACCAATGATGGCTCTGTACTGCGCGAGTCGCTGCTCGACGTAGATGCCAAAACCAAAGGGTTGCGTCACGTGGGGGTGTGGCTCAAAGGGGAGCTACCCAAAAGCTCGGTCGGCACGCTGGCCCCCGTGGTCATAGATCAGAAAGATTGGCGCTTCAGTCCGCGGGTAGTTTTTGCCGTGGAAGGGCAAGAAGTACGTTTCGAAAACAGTGACAACGTCAACCACAGCGTGCAGGCGGAAAGCGCGGCCCCGGCCAATCGCTTCAACGCGATCGCTGCTCCGGGGCAGCCGATCCGTGTGCGTTTTCGCAATCAATCCCGACCGATCGCCATCGGCTGTTCCCTGCATCCCTGGATGCGGTCCTGGGTTTACGTGACGTCCCATAGGTACTGCGCGGTCACCGACGAGCGAGGAAGATTCGCCATTCGAAAAGTACCTCCGGGCACTTATGACCTGCTCGCGGAGCATCCCGACAGCGGGCTGCAAGAGCGTACAAGGATCCAGCTTGCCTCGGGCGAAGAAAGGTGCGTGGTCGTAGAATGGGATCGGCTGCCGGCGCCCGGTAGTCGGTGAGCGGAGTTACCGACCGATGGATCGTCTGGTCACCTTGACGACCGATTTCGGGACGCGGTCGCCATACGTGGCGGCGATGAAAGGGGTCATCCTGTCCATCAATCCCCAGGCTCGCATTGTGGACTTGAGTCATGATATACCGCCGCAGGACATTACCCACGCCGCCTTTTTTCTACGCGAAGCGTTGAAGTACTTTCCTCCAGGGAGTTTACACGTGGTAGTCGTAGACCCCGGTGTCGGGACTGGTCGTGCTTTGCTTTACGTGGAGCTGGGAGAGCAAAGAATACTCGCGCCGGACAACGGAGTGTGGACGTTGTGCGAAGCAACGGCGATCCGGCGAGTTGTGCGTCTGGAGCATCGGGCCTGGTGGCGAGCTGAAGTGAGCCGCACTTTTCACGGTCGCGATGTTTTGGCGCCTGTAGCCGGCTTTTTGTCGCTGGGTCTGGCTCCGGACTTGTTAGGACCACGGGTGTCCAGTTGGCAAACGATACAGCCGCCGTCCTTTGTGGACGAAGGGCTGCGCCTGTGTGGCGAAGTATGGTTCGTGGACGATTTCGGCAATCTGATTACCAGCATACCCGGTGCGGCACTGCCAGCAGAAGGACCAGTCAAGGTTACGGTAGGCGGGCAGGCAGTGACTCGGCATGTAGCCACTTATGGCGAAGCTGCTCCCGGGGAAGCGATCTCTTTGATCTCCAGTTCAGGTTATTTGGAGATCGCCGTAGTCCAAGGAAGTGCGGCGGTTTACTTCAACGCTGGACGAGGCGCCCCGGTCCGAGTCTGGCGGCAAACACTATTGGCTCAACATTAGCACCATGCAAGACCTAGAGCAGTTGCGCCGATGGGATGTGGATCACCTGTGGCATCCTTTTACGCAGATGCAGGTCTACGCGGCAAGCGAGCCGATCATTATAGAGCGCGCGGAGGGATTCTGGCTGTACGACGCCTGCGGCCGACGGTACCTAGATGGCATTTCTTCGCTCTGGTGCAACGTACACGGCCATCGCGTGCCGGAGCTCGATCAGGCTCTTGTGGACCAGCTCGACAAGGTGGCACACAGCACCTTGCTGGGGCTGACTCATATTCCGGCTATCATGCTGGCTCGCCGGCTGGTGCAAGTAGCGCCTCCAGGATTGACCCACGTATTTTTTTCCGACGACGGGGCCACGTCCGTGGAAATAGCCCTCAAGATGGCTTTCCAATATTACCGGCAGCGCGCTCACCCGCAGCCGCAAAAGACCAAGTACCTGGCTTGGGCCGGCGCCTACCATGGCGATACCCTGGGGGACGTCAGCGTCGGCGGCGTGCCACGTTTCCATGCTCTGTTCGCCCCGCTCCTCTTTCCCGTCTATCGGGCTCCTAGTCCGTACTGTTATCGGTGTCCGCTCGGACTGGAACGGAGCACCTGCCGAGAAGCGTGCGTAGAAGAAGCGCTGGGCCTGATCGAAGCGCACCATCGAGAGTTAGCGGCAGTCGTCATCGAACCGCTAATCCAGTGTGCGGCGGGTATGATCCTTTTCCCGCCTGGGGCTTTGCGGCGCATCCGCGAAGTGACACGTCGTCTCGATGTCCTCTTGATAGCGGACGAAGTCGCCACAGGATTTGGCCGCACCGGAACACTTTTTGCTTGCGAGCAGGAACAAGTCACTCCCGATTTCCTTTGCCTTGCCAAAGGGCTGACCGGCGGCTATCTGCCGCTGGCTGCCACTCTGACGACCGATGAGATCTATGGCGCTTTTCTGGGCCGTCCCGAAGAACAACGCACGTTTTATCATGGCCACACCTACACCGGTAATCCGCTAGCGGCCTCCGTGGCGCTGGCTAACCTCGATCTCATCGAACGTTCGGGCCTTTTGCAGGCTCTGCCACACAAGGTGCAGATCCTGCAAAAACATCTGCAGCGTATGGCCACACTGAAGCACGTGGGCGAGGTGCGGCAGTGTGGGCTGATCGCCGGCATCGAGCTGGTAGCCGACAAAGCTACGCGGCACCCTTATCCGCCCGAGCAACAAATGGGCTGGCAGGTATGCCATGCCGCCCGCGCCCGTGGCGTGCTGCTGCGACCGCTGGGGGATGTCGTCGTCCTTTTCCCAGCTCCTGCGATGCCCGAGCATCTGTTGGACTGGCTGTGCGATGTGACTTACAATGCGATTGAGGAGGTTACCGAAAAATAAAATGCTCGCCCAGACGCTCGAGCCAGCATGCGCGGACTTTTTATTACAGGCACCGATACCGGCGTCGGGAAAACGGTCATTGCTGCAGCCATAGCCCGCTGTCTGCGTGAGCGCGGCTATCGCGTGGGAGTGTGCAAGCCTGTGGCCACCGGCGCCCAATGGCAAAATGGTCTGCTCCTTAGCTCCGATACCGTGCTGCTCGCACAGGCCAGCGGACTAGCCGACCGTTTGCACGAGATAACCCCTTATGTTTTCGCGGAGCCATGTGCCCCAAGCGTGGCAGCACGTCACGCCGGTCGTTCTCTGTCGCTCGACGACATCCTCGACGCCGTCCGGCGCTGGTCCAGTCACTGTGATATCCTGCTTGTGGAAGGCATCGGCGGTTTGCTGTGCCCCTTGACCGAGCAAGCCTCGGTAGCCGATCTGGCCCATGACTTGCAATTGCCCATACTCGTCGTCGCCCGCACACGGCTCGGTACCCTCAATCACACGCTACTGACGACCGAGGCTATTTTGCGACGTAGGCTGCCATGGATCGGTGTTCTACTCAACGAAGCCGATCCACCGACACATACACTTGCCGAACTAACTGTCCAGCAGGAACTTACGCGATTGGGCATACCTATCCTGGCCCTGGTCCGTCACCGCCCGGCGGAGCAGATGCAACTTATATGGCCTGAGCTGGCTGCGATAGACTGGTACCGTTTGGCTAACAAGGGTAGTATCCGATGCACGAACAGCGTGCCGAAATGACATGCCCAGCCTGTGGCGTAACGTGGGCCACCGCTACGAACATGGATGACTCACGCTGCCCTGCTTGCGGCACTCTTTTGCCTGCACATGCCGGTGCAAGTTGTCATGAGTGCACATCCGATTCCCCATCGTTCGTGCCGACAGATAGCGGCGATACTCCCCACGATCAAGCTACGGAAGCATCCGGGCTAGACCGCGGATCGGAAGAAGCTGAGCCACGACCCGACGCCGTGCTATGCAGTCATGCACCAGTTGACCACGAACAGCCCGGCGACGCCTTATCCCACAGCCCATGTCCTGAGGATCTAGGAGCTGCATCCAATGTGGTACAGGCAGCCAACGAGCCGGGAGAAACACGCGAAGGGACGGCTTTGGACTCACTGTTCGCTGACGCAGGCGGCGCCGAGATTCCCGGCCAGACGACTGCCCCCGCACAACTTGCCATGTCTGCGCCCAAGCCGAAGAGGCGGCATATTTCGAAAGCCGTGTGGTGGCTGGCCATCTTGCTGCCGTACACGTTTACCATCACCGTCCTGGCAGTGTTCTTTTATATGCGCTCCCTCGATCGCGGGATTCACCCTCTGGCCAGTCTTGCCGACCAGGGATTGTATGAGGAGCTGGACGAGGGCAGACGCCGGCGCATGGTGGATCCGCAGCAGGAAATCGGCGGTATCGAACCGCTTCCTCTGGGCGCCACCCGCGACATAGGCGACCTGCGGGTCACGCCTTTGAAGGTGACCTGCGAGCCGCTGGTATTCGATTTTTACCGGGGCATCAAGGAGTACCACGCCACTAGAGAGTCGCTGGTGCTTTATCTGCGCCTGGAGAATATTTCTCAGCGACATGGTCGCGCTGGCTACTTCTTTCATCCCATGGACCCGTCTTTCAACCGGTCACAAATGGCGTACACGTATCTCGAATGGGACAAACGTCGCTTCTTCGGGCCGGTGGACAATCCGCATCACGAAGTGGTGCGCGGGCAGTTATGTCACGGACTGCGCCCGGGAGACAGTCTGCTGACTTTTGTAGCTACCCGCGAGGAGGATGACCTGCCGGGATTGCTGCGCCAGCATGTGGCAAACAAGCAAGAGCCGACGCCACTCGTATGGCGGGTCCACCTTCGCAAGGGTCGCGAAGAAATAGTTTTCCAGGGCAAGAAAAGGCAAGTGTGGACGACGACGGTCGTCCCCGTGCAGTTCACCAGCGCGCAAATCTACGGTCTGTCGTCGCCGAGCACGCCTGCGGACGACACTCGGGAGCATAACGCGCCTTGAACGAGTGCCCGCTCGGATAGTAGCGGTAGGCGCGCGCCTGCAAGAGTGTTGCCAAAAGGGCATGTGGCGCTACCATTCGAGTTCAGCCAAAAGGCTCTGCTAAAAGAAACAACCCGGGCAGGCTTTTTACGCCCGCCCAGGTTGATCTGCGTTGCCTTTGCCGTGGGCGAGCTTTCTTAGGCGGCGGGGCTTCTCAGGTATTGTGGGAGAGAAGCAGCCGATCACGAAAGCTCGCTCTGGCCCGCGGCGATAAGAGTGCGCAGCTTGCTCATAGTGCGCGCTTCCAGCTGGCGTACGCGCTCTTTGGTAATGCCGAGTTCACGGCCCACCTCTTCGAGGGTATGCCGATGATCGGCACCCAGTCCGTGACGGAGCTTGATGATCAAGCGCTCGCGCTCGTCCAAATGACTGAGCAGCCGATTGACTTCCTCCTCGGCGCGCTCCGCCGTCAGCACCTGCTCGGTCTCGTCCGAACGTACATCGGCAGCGCTTTCGAAAACCTCTTCCTGCCCAGTGAGGAAGCGAGCACGACGATGGCGTTCTTCCGGGATGCTCCGGGCGAAGTTCTTCATGATCGCCCAGGTGGCATAGGTGCTGAACTTGTTACCGCGAGAGAAGTCAAATTTCTCCACGGCACGCATCAGGGACACGTTGCCGTCGCTGAGCAACTCGAAGAAATTATCGCCCGGGCCGGCATGGCGCTTGACAATGGACACTACCAGCCGCATGTTGGCACTGATCAATCGGTCCTTGACCGCCTGGGCCATTCTCATGAGCTCTTCCAGACGATCCAGATCGCTGGCCCGTGCCCGCGTGGGATCTATGCGCTCCCGCAGCCGGTAGGCCTTGTACTTGAGATAATTCATCTGCCGGAACAGATGCGCTTCCTGTTCGCGAGTCAGCAGAGGTATCTCATAAAGAGACGCCAGCTCCGGCGGCAAATCCTTGGGTGCGGAGCCACGGCTACGCTCGCGCGCTGCCTGATAAGCAGCCTCGCCTGGCATAGGCGCCAGAATCTCCTGTTCCATCCGCGGGTCATCGAAAGACGGATGGTAGATGTAATCGAGCGGCTTGGACAACAGCCGCCGGGCGCGGATTTCATTGATCACGCGGTACACTGTAGTACGCGCACGGTGGTACCGCTTGGCCAGCGTCTCGATGGGCGTACCACGCTGGTATTGATCGAAGATGGCCGTCTTATCGGCATCGCCCAGAGGACGATGCAAGTAGGGGAATATAGCCTCGTTGGGATACATCTCGTCGTGCCTCTTGATGGTATAGCGAATAGTCTCCGGCGACCGTCCCAGGCGGCGGGCAATCCGGCGGCATATCTCCGTGAACCGATCCGGAGCCACACGCGCCATACGGCGCGCCCACGCAATGATCTTTTCCCGTTCTTCGTCCGACAGCTGCGAAAAGCGACTGCCGCGACTCACAACGGCACGGTTGCGATCCAGGAAACGTTGCCACAACGACTGCCGGATACCGAGCCGACGCCGACCTTGGCAGACCACCATACGGGTGACTAGACCCAAGTCCCGCCAGCGCGATATCGTCTTGGTCGAGACGTTGTAATCCCGGCTGACCTGCTCCAAGGTCAACACAGGCTCCGGCATCTTTTCCACAGGCACCGCCGGCACACGCTCACCCAGATCATGAATCAACAGCGCCAGGTTGTGCTCGAGTTCTTTACCGCTGATCACCAACTCTGGGTACGAATCCGGGCGGTACCCAGTAACCCGGTAACAGACGTACTGGTACGGGTACTCCTTATCGGGCTTGATTTCTGCATAGAGTCTCTCCGCCCGATCGAGCTCCTCGATGAGCCTCTCGACTGGTGCAAAGCGAACCAGTTGGTCCTTCAACTCTTTGATCGCTTTGATCGAGTACCCTGCCATCGCTACTCCGCAAGCCGAAACCCATGTGTCTCTGACGCAGCAGCTCATCTGGCGATCGCTCGGCAAATGCAGCCGGCGCCAGCATCCATTTCAACTGCCAGTCAGTTGTCTGTCAACATCTTACGACAAAATGCCGAATTCTGTTTGGACCTCCGTAGACTCTATCCCCAGAGCCAGACGAAGGGCCTCTCTAGTTTAATACGCTCGAAAACAAAAATCGTTACAAAAAAGTTCATTTTTTTTCCTTTTCCCGCCGATGAAGATTAATTTGGCTCTCTGTTCAGCTCAGTGACCGTCGTACAAACAACCAATCGGTAAAACTAGATAATACACACTTTGGCTATCCCTAGTGTCGTTAAACACCTGACACGCGGCGGTGGTTCCATTAAAAACATCCATCGCTCGAAACGGCCACCTAATTCTGCAAGGCGCTGTCAGTTGGCGCCCGCCCACTTTTCGTGCCTTGCTTCAATTACAACGCCGCGACGGTGTGTTAAACACCCTCCGCTTCCAGCGCAAACTCCAGCTACATCCTTTTAGACGCACAGCGGGGCAATTTATTTCGTAGCGAGGCTCAAGTTCAGTTTTCCGAAGACCCGGTGGTTTTCTGTCGCCTAAGCTCTGCGTCTAGCTCTAGGTTATTCGCTCCCTGGACTTAGCCCTTGCAACTGATGAGCATAACCCGTGCCACTGTGAAAGAACCCTTAAAAAATCGCAGAACTACGCTTAAATGAGCCGCTAATCTCTTACTCGACAATATGTTGTGGAGCCAAGCCTTTGTCGCGCCGAACACGATCGTCCCCTGCGTAAACCCTCGCGCCGGTACTGAACATTTTGACAGATTTACAACTGTTTGGAACACCATCCCATGCCCGAGCGTTGCTAAACGCATCAAGACCGGCGGTCGTTGACCAAACGAACGCGGTGCTATCGCGCAACAGCTTCTTGGGCTTGCCTCTCAACCTTATGTGGTAGAATTAAGGCGGCAGTGAACAATTTCAACGGATGCACTTTGGATGAGCCGACCTACCTTGTTATCGCTCCTGATTCTCTTGGCTACGGGTGCACCATCGGCTGGTGTCCTCGCCCAAACCACGACAAGCCAAGACTATCCTCTGAAAATCCGACTGTCCAAAGGCGCCTGCTACCGCATCAGGGTCGAGAGCCGTCTCGAAGGCACTTTACCTGTGCCCCGCCCTAATTCAGACGCAATCGAAAGGCAAATAGTTTTCCGTGGCGAAAGCTCTGCCGACTATGAGGAGCGTCTGTTGGACGTGGCGTCGGACGGCTCCGTTCCCCGGACCATACGCTTGTACCGCATCTTGAAGTATCGGCGCAATTTGGACCGGCAAGTTCAAGAGGGAATGTTGCGCTCGCAGGTGCGGCGTCTAATCGTTGTCCGCAAAGAGCACGAAGAGGTCCCTTTCAGTCCTGACGGCCCGCTTACTTGGGGCGAAATTGACATGGTGCGGACCGATGTTTTCTATCCAGCTCTAGCGGGCCTATTGCCCGATCGTAATGCCGCAGCAGGCGAGTCGTGGATAGCCAACGCCGACGCGGTGCGCGAACTGACCGACTTGGAAAAGATCACCGAGGGCCAAGTGCGCTGTACGCTGCAGCGGGTGTTGGTCCAGGACGGCAAGCCCATGGCACAAATCAGCCTCAATGGGCGGGTCGCTGGCCTATCCGAAGATGGACCAGGTCAGCACCAACTCACTGGCCATCTTTTTTTCGACCTGGAACGTCATTCTATAGCATATTTGTCGCTCAATGCCCAACAGACCATTCCGGCAAGCAAAGACGGCAGAATCCACGGGCACGTCTCGGGGGTCTTCACACTTACCTGCGTCCCTTGCGCCTGCCCTGAAGAGCTCAACGACCGCGCCTTGGCGCACTTGCGTTCGGAGCCGGACGAATTCAATACTCGACTGCTGTTCGACGAACCGGCGCTGGGCTTACGTTTTGTCTATCCGCGGCGCTGGACTGTGCGCAAAGCAGAAGACCGACAAGTCGTCCTGCACGAACCGGAAGGTGCCGGCTTGCGTATCACCCTGTTGCCAACCCGCGATGTGCCCACAGTTGCTCAGCTGCAGTCGCAAGTAGACGCCTGGCTCAAAAGCAAAGGGGCGCGCATAGAGCATTTCGAGCCTGCTCGGTACTTGGCTGTGGCTCAGGCGGACCGTCTGGCCTGGCACGTGCAGATGGAAGGCGCCGCCTCGGTACTGCTTTATCTGCGTCTAAGCCAGGGCCAGCGATCGGCAATCTTCGTGGCTCGTTTGCCGGCAAGGTCGTCAGCCGCCTTGGAGCCGCAGGTCGTCGAAATAGCGCGAACCCTGGAATTACGCGCGCCCACGTCTCCACGTTAGCTTTTGGGTCGTCGAGCAGTTCCTAGAGCTTACACCTCCAGCATAGGGACGAGCCCGGGGAAAAGTGTCTCGTCACTGAACAATGCGTCCAACGCCTCGGTGCGGAAGAGCCTTTTGCTCTTCTTGGGTGCACCCAGGCCGCTGACGTGCTCATTCTGGCCGCTCGTATCGGCAGCGAGGGCATTCGGCGCCTCGGAGCGAGCCTCTCGCGCCTCCGATAATGCGGCGGTCACATCTTCGTCCTGGTGGCCGAAAAGCAGCGGATCGCCTGCAGCTACGGCGGCGGCAACTGGATCGCGCACGGCACTGAACCCGGCGGTGCCGCCTGCACCGGGCGGAATCTGGCTGATCAAGAAACCGAACATCGCATGGAACACGCGGAAGAAAGGCGGGTCGCTCCGATTGTACGATGCCACTTCATCCACGCCGTCACCGTCGAAGTCAGCCATCATGAATGTATCGTCCGGATCGAAAGAACCGGCATTGGACGGATTGTGGAATACAGTGCTGATAATCCTGAAAGCGTCCGGAACACCCGGGGTCAAAGGCAGTGGTTCGAGTACGGCATAAGCAGCCTGGACCCGACTGCTGGAGTTGACCAAGAGCATGACCGGCACGGAGATGCTGTTATTGATGACGATGCCGCCCGTGGCGTGGTCGTCCAGTTCGTCGTAGCCGGGGAATACATCGGGGTCGCCGGCGTTCCAGGCAAAGAAGCGATAGAAGCCGCGATACGGCATGAAACGTTCGGCGCCGGGCAAAGTATGGATGGAGACCAGACCGACGAATCCTTTGTCGGTGGTGCGGAAATCTTGCGGATTGGGCACCCGATTGACTATGGCCAGGTCTTCGAAGCCGTCGTTATTGCTGTCGAACACCACATACTCATCGGCGGGATCCACCCAGCCGCCGAATATGTTGCCGTCGTGCAGGGAAGTGAAAGTCACCTGGCCGGTCACCAGATCCAGCGTACGCAAGGCAATCTTGCCGTCTTCCAGACTGGTGCGATTGAAGAACAATGCCTCTAGGTGCGTGCCTGCCACGCGCCGATCCTGCGTGAACCGACCTACCAGCACCACGTCTTCCGGATCCACGAGGCCTGCCAGAACCTGGGCGTAGGTGGTGTTGCCCACAGGATCTTCGTAACGGATCAGTTTTTTGGTGGCCCCGGTGACGATATCCACGATGCGTATGGCAGGGCCGGTCAATGGCGCTCCGGAGCTTGCAGGCCGGTTGAATTGAATCATCTCCGCGACGCCATCCCCATCCACGTCGCCGAACAGGGTGCGATCGCTCGGGTCTACCCACCCGGCAAAGTTGCCAGTGGGATGATTGTAGCGCACAACCACTTGCCCATTGGTCGGGTCGAACGCCAAGATCGCTTTCTTGCCGGGGCGCGTATCCGTGTTCAGTAGGATGACTTCTTTGGTGTTGGATCCGGGCTGCAGGTTGCCGACGCCGATGATGTCGGTGGGATCGTTGAAGGGAAAGAAGAATTGGTCGTTGTCTTTGAGCACGACCGTTGCTGAATCCGGCGGCAACAGCACGTAGTTGGGATTGGGCGTCAGTCGCAAGATTACCGTTTCGTCCACTTCGGCGACCTGATCGTCAATCGGAGTGATGACTACGTTCGCACTGGTGGCCCCTGCCGGCAACGTGACGCTGCCTGTCAAGGTCTGGTAGTCCAAACCAGCAATGGCCGTGCCGTCCAGACTGTAAAAGACCGTCAACGGTGCCAAGACCGTATCGAGGGACCTGGTGATCGTAAAGACTCCGGGCACCAGGTCCTCCTCGTGGGCGGTGGGGGAAGTTGCCGTCACACTCACCAGCGGGATGTCCCCCTCGAGTATTCGCACAGTTGCCGATGCAGGCGTGCCTACCCGGTAATTCGCCGAGGGATCTATGGTGACGATGACCGTTTCGATCCCCTCGACGATGCGATCGTCTATCGGAACAACGTTGACGGTAGCCGTGGTTTGGCCAGCTCCGATCGTTACCGAGCCACTGAGCGGCACATAGTCGCTACCCGCCGTGGCCGTTCCCGATACTGTGTAATAGACAGTTACCGGAGCCAGCACCAAGTCGTCCAGTCGCGTAAAAGTGAACACCCCTTGCTGCCCGGACTCTTCGACAGCGTCGGTTACGGTCGCCTGGACGACGATGCGCGGTACATCATTGTCGTGGATGGTGACCGTGGCGGTATTGGGCACTCCTATCTCATATGCCGGGTTGGGCGTAATCGTCAGCATCACCGTTTCGTCCGGCTCGACCAAGAGATCGTCTATCGGTACCACCTGCAAAAAGACGGTATCCACCCCGTCCGGGAAGGTAATGCTGCCGGACAAGCTGTTGTAATCCACGCCGTTGTCGGCCGTGCCGGACAAGGAATAGAAGACCGTCAATTGCCGCAGCAAGGGGTCGTTGCCGCGGATGAACTTGAAGACACCAGGTACACGTCCTTGTTCGAATGCATCGGGCACATCGGCCAATACCGAGACCAGGACGTCGTTGTCGCGAATATCTATGGTGGCGCTATTGGGTACGCCGGCCACGTAATGAGCAGTACTTTGTACCGTCGCTGTGACGGTCTCGGTTCCTTCGACCAGCGTGTCGTCTATGGGCACGACCACTATGGCGGTAGAACTGGCGCCAGCAGGAATGATCACCGTACCGGATAGTGCTTGATAATCCACGCCGTTGGTGGCGGTGCCGCTGAGCGTGTAGGTTACTGTCAGAGCCTGTGTGGTATCGAAAGCGACCGGGTCGCCCGAGCGCGTCACCGTGAAGATACCCGGATCGGGACCTTCTTCGCTGGCGATGGCATCGGTGGCGGCGATGGTGACCCGCGGCAAGCGGATGTCCACCGTCAATACGGACGACACCGCCACGTTGCCCGCCACATCGGTCGTACGTACTGTCAGATCATGCACGCCTTCGGTAAAGTCGAGCGTGCGCGTGAAAGTAGTGCCCGTCCCTTGGGTGAAAGAATCTACGAGGGTGGTGCCGTCGAAGATCTCTACGAAGGCTAACGGCTCCGCCACACCGTCGAATACCAGGCGCGAATACTGGGTGATATTGTCGGTATTGGACACGCCCGAATCGCTGCCGGCCTGCAAGTCCAGCGCAGGCAGAGGCGACACCACCGTGTCCACTACCACCGTAAACGGTGCCGACACCGGGCTGATATTGCCGGCCAGGTCTACGGCGACCGCAGTGAACACGTAGGTGCCATCTGCCAGGGCTGTACCGGTGTAATCCACGATCCAGTTGCCGGAAGCGTCAGCGAACACCCGGCCGATTTCGCCTACGCCCTGGAGTGTGAGACGCACTTGCGTATTGGGCTCGGCGGTGCCGAAGATGAACAAGGTGCGGTCGTTGGTAATGCCGTCGCTGTTGGAACGGCCCGTGTCGGTGATGATGCCGACCACGCGCGGCGCCGCGGGCGGAATGGTGTCCAGCGTAAAGGTCAAAGTGGCGATATTGCCGCGCACGCCGGCTGCATCGATCGCCTGGACACCGATGACTTTGACGCCGTCCGTCGTTCCGTCGTTGCGATAGACGCCTGGGTTGACCTGGACGGCAAACCGGCCGAAAGCATCCGTCTGGCCCGTGCCGATGTCCACACTGGGGTTATTGGTCTCGAAAAGTCGGATGCGCACGGTGTTCCCGAAGGCACTTTGCTCGCTCATGCCCTCGATGACCGGCCGCGTGACATTGGTAATCCGGTCATTGCGATCCAGGCCGGAATCGCTGCCATCCGGCGGCGGCTGCGTCGGACTGAGCCGCAGCACACCAGGAATCAATTCGTTGGGGAACACGATCGGTGACACGCGAATGGCAAACGAGCCGCGGCCGAACGTGGTCGCCAAAAGCACATCGGTCCCGGAATTGTTCTGGTTCGGACGGCCCGTGGTCGGGTTGATGTTTCCGAGCGCCAGATCGAGATCGGTGACGATGGTATTGGGTAAATAGCCGCCGTCCTGCGGCGCGCCATCCACCTGGGTATTGGGGAACAAGTGCCAGCTGCGCCCATCGTCGAGCGAGCGGAACACGCCCCCCAGCCCACCGACATACAGGATCGGATGGGTCTGCCGTTCATCCGCCGTCGGGGGGTTATTGAGCCCGGCCTGGAGATTGTCCGGCAACACATAGCGCCAGTCCACGGCCAGCGATGTGAGGAATCGCAAGCGTGGAGCAGTCTGCCGCGGGTCGCCGAACGCCGGCATGGTAATGGAAAACAGATTGCCGGTGATATTCTGCCAGCCGAAGGTTGGATTGCCCGGATTGGCGGCTGCTTCCTGAGCGCTCACCAGGTGGTAAACGCCTTGCTCCGTCACGGCATAAGCCTCGAAGCTGCCCGGCGTCGGGTTGGGCACGATCGCACGCACCGGCGAACCATCCAGGCCTGTGGAAATATCTATCCAAGCGTTGCTACCGCCTGCGCCGGATCCCCCGGTGAAGGTGACGAAGATGCGGCCTGCCAGGGTGCCGACGTACAGGAAATTATTGAGGTCGAACTGGCCGCCTGGGCCGTTGGGGTCCGGTGCGGCGAAGGCCAGCGCTTCGGCGTGACTGCCGCCCACATCGGCAGGCTGCGCGATCACGAACCAGAAGCGTCCCTGGTTTTCCGTCATAAAGACTCGGCCCGAGGCAGAACTGATCATGATCTGATCGCCGCTCAAGGGATTGACCGCGAAATTGAGTCCGCGGGTAAACGGCCATTGAGCCGGATCCGGCACATCGCCGGGTTGCGTCGCCTGGATCAAGCCCTGGGTGCGCCCGATATTGTTGACCTGGAAAAAGTCGGTACGGCGACCACCGTAAGCCGGCCACTTGTATTGATAGACCGTGCCGGAGCCGGTCTGGTCGGTGGCCACCCCGGCACCGCTACCGTACGGCGCCACAGCGGCTTGCGCCCGCGACAGACTCGCCCAGGTGACGTTGCCGTTGTTGAGCACATTGGAGTCGGACTGCGGGAAACCGTTGTCCAGCGTCATGCCGTAGAACATGCCGCGGACCACCGAGATCGCCGCCGCCAGACTCGAAGGCTGCGACGCCCCGTAAAACATCTGCGCAATCTGCAGATTGCCGTTGCGACTGCCGTTGACGATCTGCACATTGCCGCCCGGCAAACTCATGTCGGCGACGTTGCCGATGCTCATGATCATGCGGCCATTGCGCGGATCTATATTGATCAGTTTCGGGCGGTTGGTTTCACCGGTCGCCGTATAAACCATAGCGCTATAAACGCCCTGATCGTTGGCGATCAGCATGCGCGTCTGGCCGGTAAGCGGGTCGCGATAGGTTACGATCTGGTGCACATTGGTCGTAGAACCATCGTATTCGAGCGGGAAAGGATTCATCACATTGTGATCGCGGGCGCCCAAGTTGTCCAGGGGGATCCATTTGACGTGGGCGCCGGTGTTGACGATCTGTACGGTGTTGGTCACGAAGACCGTCGCGTCCACAAGGAAGGGATTGGCAGGATCGGTGATCATGTTGATTACCGGTGTCACCACCGGATCGTAAGGCGGAATAAAGAAAGGCGCAAGATAGGGGTTGCGTATGACCACGGCGCCATCGTGCCCGTCGTGGTCCTGATAGAAGGCGTACGCATCGTGCAGCCCAGTGAGGTCTATGCGGATAAACCCCGTCGGCCCGAACTCGCGCGTACCGCCCAAGTAGAGCACATTGGGATTATTGGGGTCAACCGCTAGGGCGATATCGTAATTGCCTTGTCCGAACGGCGCCCCGCGCGGCGTCTGCCGACCGAACAACTCGTAGTCGCGCTCTGCTTCGTTGTTGGTGGGAATAACGTATTGTGAATTGAACGGCCCGAAGGCGGGAATTTGCACCTGGGTCCAGTTCTGACCGAAATCTTTGGTGACAAATAGTCCGACGACCTGGCCGCCGCTCTGGCCGTAGCCGCCTCCCGGCTGAGCCACCAATACATAGAGCCAGCCCTGTTGGAGCAGATCGCGCAAGGGGTTGCCCGTCGGCGCCGGCTTGGCCAGTACGATGCGACCTTGGTTCCCATTGGGCGTTCCCGAGGCACCGATTGGGATTGGATTACCGGCTTCGTCCTGCAGCAAGGGACGCCCGATACCACCGGGCATCGGATCCCAGCGTCCTCCTTGGTTGGGGCTGAAAAACACCCCCCGTCCGCGTATACCGGCATATACAAATTGCAGCTGCCCGGAGGTAGCATCTTTGCTCACCGGATCGAGCAAGACATCGGTCGCCTGACCGGCCAGCACCCGTTGCCAGGTTTTTCCCGAATTGAAGCTGCGATATATTCCCCCCCGGCCGCTGCTGGTGTTATCGCTCACTGCGGCGTAGACGATGAACTCGCCGGACGGCGTGGGCTGCGGATCTATCACGATTTTGTACACCGTGGTGCCGGCGAACGCATGGTCGCGCAAAGGCGAATCCAAAGGCAGATAATTGCCATTGCTGTCAACGTTGACGGTGCTGTCGTACAGCTGCCAAGTGGCGCCTCCGTCGGGAGAAACCAGAAAACCCAAGCCGATACTGACGAAGTTCGACGGGAAGTCTGCCGGATTGTTGTTGCGGGTACCGCTATTGAGCAAGTTGCCGTCGCCTGTGCCGGCGATGACCAGGGAGCGGGTCGGATTGCCGTCGCGACCGCCCACGGCCAGCGCGCCGATGTGCAGTCCCAAGCTGGGTCCAAAGTCCGTCAGCGGTACCCACGCCGGACCGGTGGCGGCGAGGGTCAAGAAATTGGTCGTCTTCCATACACCACCCGAAGCGGCGGCTATGTACACCGTATTGCCGCTCGGATCGGAGGGATCCACCGCCACGGCATTGATGCGCCCAGCGCTCTCGGCATTGAGTCCCTGGTTGAAATCAGGCCGAATCCCTGCAGGCCCGACCGGCGTCCAAACCTGGTGCGACAACAAATTAGTTCCGTCCATGGTAAAAATGCGGAAACTCACGGTAGCCTGATCGGCGACCGGCTCCCCCAGACCCGTCCCCGGGTCTCCTTTTTTGAAAGTCAGCCGCCAGCTCAGGAGCGTTCCGGTATTGCCGGCGGCAGTGTCCTTGATCTCCAAGGTCCAGGTGCCCCGCACCGGACGATTGCGCAACTGTGCCAGCGGCAATTGTGGATTGAACCGGCCCGTGAAAGGTGGACTGCCGTTTTGGATGGGCGTCCTCGCCGCGTCGTCCAAGATCGTGTTGGTGAAGTCCTGGCGACTGCCCGTCTGACCCACGTTGCGGAACAGCAGCACCCGCGTGCCCGTCGGGTCTAT
Organism: Gemmataceae bacterium; assembly: GCA_040289265.1. Classification (GTDB taxonomy): domain Bacteria; phylum Planctomycetota; class Planctomycetia; order Gemmatales; family HRBIN36; genus PSKW01. The sequence goes on along the minus strand of PSKW01000001.1, from coordinate 116,855 downwards.
CAGGGTCACCTCCAAATCCGGATCGTTGGTGTGCCGGATATTGAGGGTAACAGTTACGTCCTGAATGACGAAATCATCGGTGATGTTGATCGTAGAGGTGACCGTGGTATTGTCGGGAATGACCACGGGAACGTTGGGCGAGTCATAGGATACGCTCGTCGTGCGCCCGCCCGGGTCTACACCACGGGTGATATCCAATCCGGCGTTGGCGTTCGTGTCCATGGCGTCGCCGCGATCGGAGCGGATGTCCGGACCGAAGACCAGCGTATACGTCCCCGGCAACGATTGCGTCGGGAAATGGATGCGGAACGCGCGCCGTGCTTGCGCATTCGGCGTGCCAGGCGGATTGGGCTCGATACGGAACTCCGGCGTCACGATCAGCGTCCAGTTGTTCAGCTGCCCCGCTACCCCGCCGGTGTCGTCCAAGATTTCCAGAGTCCAAGTGCCGCGCACGTCCTTGCCGTTGAACGCGCTCAAAGCTTGCGTGGGCCGGAAAACGCCGGCAAACGGCGCCGTACCGTCCTCGATGCGCGTGGCAGCACTGTCGTCGAGTTCCGTATTGGCGAAATTGGCCCCCGTCCCGCCCACGTGCGAGAACAAAAGCACCCGGGTGCCGTCCGGCGCCACCAACCAAGCTGTCAAATCTCCGACACGTCCGTGGGCGATATTGAACATGACGTTCACGTCGGCAATGCGGAACGAATCGGCAATATCAATGGTCGCCCGCAAGGGCTGGCCCGTGTTGTCGGGTATAGCGAGTGCGCCTGAGGTGGACGGGAAAGGACGTCGCGGTCCGATCAATCCAGCTGGGCCGACAAAACGCACGATATCATCGGGCGTGAAGCTGAGCTGATCCATATCGCGGTCAAAGACCACATCTAGAGCGCTGACCGTCCTATTGAGGACCAAATTGTCCACCGAGCCGGTGCCGCCCACGGCCCGGGTGGACACTACTTTTGGCCCAGGCACGATCAACGGCAGGGTGGTGGGATCGTAAGGCGGCTGAAACAACGACTGTGTCGCCGTGACCGGTGCCGGCGTGCGATAAATATCGTTGGGGAACTCGGCCACCAGGGCGTTGAAATCCTGGTCCATCCACGCCCCCACCGCCAACCGATTGCCGATCGGCACTGCCACCCGGATACGATCGCGGATATTGGGACCGACAGAATAGCTGTACGTACCCACGTACGTGCCGGTTTGCACCAAGGCTTCGGTCGGATCGAAGCGGACCAAAAAGCGCGTGGCTCCGAAGCGATCGGAATTCAAAGGCTGCACACTGGCTACAGGCAAATCCACGCCTGGCAGGTTCGCAGGGACGTTCGACTTGCGAAATACGACACGCACATCCTCCGGTCCGAAGCTGGAGGGATCTACATGCCGATCGAACTCTACCACAAAAGCCGTCGCCAGCCGCGTGCCGTCCGGAGCGAATGTGTTGTTGAAGGTCACTCCGTCAATAGTGAATTCGTGCACCTCCCCCATCGTGCTGGCGATGACGCGCGGTCCGGCAGGTATCGTTGCCTGGCCTACGAATACGTCCAGGCGACTCAAAATCCTCGTGTCACCATTGTTGATGCCACCGTCCAAGTTGCCGGACCAGATCGGATACACACGCCCGTTCAGTACCGCCACATCCTGACGATAGCCGTAGGTGAACATATTGTCACGCACGCCGAAAATGTTCGATTGTGTATCCGTGATGGCGTCCAAATAAACCGTCTGGAACGTGGTGGCATCGAAAACTGCGTTCGGCGTGTTGACGAATGTCTGCGGAGAAAAAGTTATCCCCCCATCCAGCGAATAAGTGAGCACGCGGATCAGCCGCCCGCGATCGGCATCCTGACGGGCATCGTAGAAAGTGACCACCAAAGCACCGGAGTAATTGTCCACAGCGATCGCCGGCTGGAATTGGGCACGGCCTTGTCTGACCGGCGGGCTAAGCGAAGCATAACTCTCGCTGTAGCCATCGAACTGTGCCCAGTCATCGTTGACCATCACCGGCAGGTTCCAGCCCACCAAATAGCCGTCGTCCCAGCTATCCAGAGTCGTCAGGAAAATGTCTGTGTTGTCAGCCGGATTGCCGGGGGTCTGATTGTCGCGATCCACGTACGCTAGATAGATGCGCCCCTGGAAAGGACTGAACGAGCCCAGTGTATTGTCCATAGCCAGGGAAAACTCAGGGCCAATGCCTATGACCGGAGACGCAGGTACCGAAGGGCCGCCCAGAGGATACGATTGAACTGGCGGAACCAAATCGCCGGCGACGGTCGTAACCGCTGCAATCTGGTCGCCCCGCGGGTCGGGCGTCAAGCGGTCTCGGAAAGTCAACGACCAGTTGATGAGCGTGCCCTGGTTGCCTTGGCGAAAATCGGTGATCTCTAGCGTCCAAACTCCGCCGCCAATAAGGCCATTGATCGCGTTGCGCGTGATGCCGTTGAAGACGTTTAGGGAACCGACTTCTGGGCGGAACCGTCCGATGAAAGGCGCCGAAAATGCTCCATCGCGAATGGAACGCGCCGCCTGCGAATCGAAGACCGTGCCCACTGGAAACACAGCATTGGGTGTCACGTTGGTGTTGACGATAGTTCCCAAATTGGCCCCTGAAATGCCGGCATCCCTAGTATTGCCAGCATTGTCGGTGCGATTTTGGACAAGGGTCAACGCTGTTCCGTTAGGAGCAATGAGGCGGATTTGTAACGTATCCAGTGCCGGATGTAACAGAGCAATGGACACATCCACGTCGCCAACCTGGGTGAAGTCAACCCCCGCCGGAACTGCTAGCTGGAACCTCGTGACACCCGGAATGTGCGGCGCGCCACCACCTGGATCAATGGCATCTGTGAGAGTCCCATTATCCGGAGCCAACGTGTTGGATGCGCTGGAACCGCCGTCGAAGATCCGGTCGGCGATGATTGCGTAGAATGGTGCATCGGGTGGTGGGGGCGATGTAAACGCGTTCCAGGCTACTATTAATTGGCCAGGAATGACCCGGTTGTCGAAAGTGCCCTGTCCTACCACCATGCGAGGCGAGGTAGTCCGCAGCGGCGAATTATTGCGTAGGCCGCCATCGTAAGGCCCTTGACTGTCGTTAATCTGCCGCGGAGTAGAAAAGGTGTTGCCGCCGTCGGATGACGCCAGGACCTGGATGTTGTTGGGATTGAACCGGCCTGGCGGAGGCGAAGTCTGTGACGGTCCCGCCGCGTTCGTTGTCCAAGCTACATAGATCGTACCCGCGAAGGGATTGACAATCTGTTCACCCGTGTCTGGATCCGTAAAGGATGGAACCGTATTGTCAACCACAAGCGTAGGTGAGAAGACCGGATCGGCGTTGACATTACCCGTGGTAGCCCAGGCGTAAAGCACTTTAGAGCCAGTGGCCGGGTACAGCGGACGGCCCACGCCATTAGGTAGCGGCACCTGCTTAGGTGTAGGTCCAGCGAAATTATACTTGTCCAATACTACAATACCACTCCCGTAGCCTGGCGCATGTTGTGTGGAAAGGACATAGAAGTTATTCTGCCTATCGAAAGCCACGCTGGGAAATGTCACCTGCTGGAAGTCATTGAACGGCTGCTGCGGGTTGTTGGTCGGGCGCAAAGGATCCGGCAAAGGCCCTTTAATGCTGAAAATGTCCCACGACCTGCCGCCATTGGTACTATAGAGCCCCCCTAGGGAAGTCGTGGCAGCATTCTCGGCGTGCACCACAAAAACCGCCACCATTTTGTCCGGGTCGAGTGGGTTGATGGCTATGACCGGTTGGAGCTCATTGAACGTAGCCGAACCGCGCAACTCCGGCGGACTGACGTTGACAGGACTCGAAACCGAAGGCGGCAGCGCCGACGGCACCACACGGTCTTCCAGCGATTCCACTCGCAGGTGCGCACGCCGGAGGACTTGCCTCCGCGAGCTAGTCGCTTTGCCCCACTTACGACCCGTGGACCGGAACAAAGACCGCTGCAATACGGCAAGGGGATGAAACAACATAGGCCCTGGCCCTTCCTTTCCGAGGACCGCTCAAGTAGCATCTCCCGGGGAGAACCTGGAGCGGTCCCGTGTCAAGACCTTGCAAGCACAACGCTGCACTTGCCATTTCCCGCGCAAAATCACCTGGATAATCGCGATTGCAGGAGCGGACCATTTCACCGCGGCGCTGGTCAAGCTCCTCGCTACTCCGCTCGGCACGGGAAAGCCAATGAAGGGGGAGCTTTAGGTGGCTTGGCTTTGCCCAGCCCCGCCTGGCGCACCGACAACACCCAGGCAGTGTCACCGCCATCGCGGCATACACGGCCCAGATGCGCTGTGTTGCGCCTCCTTCTCTGTTCCGGATGGAAAGGCGAGTCTTCTCTCTGTTCCGATAGGCCAACCCAGATTATCTGCAGATACGATGCCATTGGCAAGAAAAAAATTTGTAAATTCTGTGGCCCTTTTCCGTGCGTCGCACATAAGACATAGGATGACAATATGTTACGACACAACGGCCTTGTTCCAAGCGGTTCAATAAAGCCCATGCCGCTGGAGGCTTTCCGAGAGGCGACTAGCCAAAAGTGTAAACTTTTGGAAACATCGGTGTTTCCAAAAGTTAACACTGTTTACACTCCCTTCGGACGTGCTTTTTTGAACGACGCACCCATGACGGAGGGCAATCGGCGTCGCTTTTATGCCGACTTGCCGCATGTGCGCCAAGCCAGATGCAAAGCGCCCAAGGCTGGAAACTCGATAGTAACAGCCGAACAATCGGTCAGGCCCAGCTCTGCGAGCGCTGCGAAAAGCAAGGCCCGATAATGGTCCGAGTGTGTCAGCAAGCCGCCGGCAAGCAGAATGGTGCAAGACGTGGGAGACAGCTGCAGTTTTTGCGCGACGGCAGCCACGGCGCGTGCTAATTGGCGAGTACCCCGTACGACGATCTGCCGTGCCACCGCGTCTCCGCGGCACGATTCTTCGATCACCAGTGGAGCCAAAGCGGCGATGGCGCTGCGGTGGGTAGGCTCCGAGCCGGCAAATCGCAACACCCACTCCCTGGGTGAACTGACGCCGGTAGCTTGCAGCAAACTTGCGGTCAAGGAAGTGCTTTCTTGTAGACCGTCATGCGCGTGCATCACGGCACGCAGGGCCTGGCGTGCCAAGTCATAGGCGCTGCCATCGTCGCTCAAAAACGAGCCCCATCCGCCTACGCGGACACGGTCGTTGCCTTTTTGGCCCACGACAATAGCGCCGGTGCCGGCGATTACAGCGACGGCGACATCGCGCCCGCCGGCAGCGAAAACCAGATCCACGTCCGGTACCACGTTCACTCGGTGAGCCAGATGACTGCGTCGTGCCCAGCCCAAGATCTGTTCGTGCACCTCCTTGCGCGCGGCGCCGGCAATGCCGAGACAGGCCGAACGAACAGGTGCCCGCGGCAAGCCGGCGTCGTGGAAAGCATGTTGGACTGCGGCGTCCACATGACGCAAGGCACGCTCGAAGCCCACATCCAATGGGTTCGATGGGCCAGCTTGCCCCTGGCCTAGTATTGTCCACTGCTCCCCGCCGATTTGAGCAACACGATCGGTGCCGGGTGCAGCAAGACCGGACTTCTGCCAGACATCGGTGGGGACAGCCAAAAAAGCCTTCGTTTTGCTCCCTCCGCCATCTATGCCCAGGCACACCTGCGAACCGAGAAAATCGAGCCAAGGCTGCCAGTGCTGTGCCGTGTTGTCCAGTGCCCGGCGCACATGTCCACGGCTCGCTTGAAGTCTTTGGCGTGCTTCTGCGGGTGGCATCCGGCCTAGGTGCGCCACCACGGCCGTTTTGACTTCGCCGTCGCATGCATCGAGAAGAGCCTGTGCCTGGCCGGCGTCCAACCCAGTCAGGCGTCGGACAATACGCACAGCCCGAGCGCGCAACTTCGTATTGGTCGCCTTCAGGTCCACCATCAGATTGCCGAATGTTTTACCCAAGCGCACCATGGCGCCGGTGCTGAGCATATTGAGCACCATTTTGGTGGCGGTACCGGCTTTGAGGCGCGTCGAGCCCGCCAGCACTTCCGGACCTACCCGCAGGGTTATCAGCAGGTCGCTGCACGCAGCAAGCCGAGCATCTGGAGTGCACACGATACCGATGGTCGCAGCCCCGAGCTGGCGGGCCAAGTCGAGACCCGCCAGCACATACGGCGTGCGCCCGCTCGAGGCTATGCCCACGACGACATCCTGGGACGTGACGCCGACGCGGTGCAGATCGGCTCTGGCTAGATCGGCACGATCTTCGGCCCCTTCCACGGCGCGACGCAATGCAGCATCGCCGCCGGCGATCAGACCGATGACCATTTCCGGGGGCGTATTGAAAGTGGGCGGACACTCGGCAGCATCCAGCACACCCAGTCGGCCCGAAGTGCCGGCGCCCAAGTAGAGCAAACGCCCGCCGTGGGCCAAGCGCTCGGCAATCAGCTCGACTGCTTGTGCAATAACCGGCAACTGGTCAGCCACCGCCGGAGCGATGCGCGCATCCTCGCGATTCATCAGCTCGACCAATTCCAGCGGGGTTAGGTCGTCCAGCCGCAACGAATCGGGATGAACGGCCTCGGTTTCCAATCGCTCCAGACTTTGCTCTTCCCCTGTCATAGGTGCCGTGTTTTCCGTTATTGGAGCTCTGTGCTCAGTCGCCACGTGCCAGTCGCTTGCAGGCGACAAACACCTGGTGCACGAGCCAAGTGCCCAGAGCCGTAGCAGTAGCGCCGATCACGGGATACAGGGGCCAAGCTATGCTGCACTGGGGCCAGAGATACCCTAGCATCCAAACGGCTGCGAGGACGGCCGAACCGCACACCAGGCCCCAGAGCACCGCCAGCGCAGGTCCACGCCAGTGCATCAGGTGCAGCGCAAAAACCCCTAACAGAACTCCCGTCGTCATACCGGCGATGGTAAGGGCTTGCTCCACCACAGGCCGTCCCTCTGTTACACTCAAACTGAGCAAAGCGATCGTGCCTTGCAACAGTGCAAACATCGCTGTCAAGAGCCGTGCCCAAAGCAATTCGGAAGACCTTCCCTGGAGCCAGGGGCTCAAAAAGTCGCTATACAGGGCGTGCGCAGAACTATTCCACGAGGAACTCAAAGTAGACATGGCCGCTGCCATCAAGCCAGCGACGATCAGGCCTCGTACTCCAGGCGGCAGACAGAGCACAATAAAGCGCGCATAGGCTTGATCGGGCTTGGCATTGGCCAACTCGGCCAGTCCCAGTTCCCCCCAGCCGTACAGGCCCAAGCCGATGGTCAAAAACAAGGCAAATTGGGCAAAGACTATCAGCCCGCTGGTAGCTAAAGCCATTTGGGCGTGTCGCAAAGAGCGGCTGGACAGGTAGCGCTGGACCATGAGATGGTCTGCACCATGACTCGCCATACTGAAAAAGGCCCCTCCCAGCAAGCCCACCCAAAGGGTATAGGGATCGTGCCAATCGAAAGACAGGTTGAAGATGCGATTGCGGCCGCCGCTCTGCGCTAACTCCAGCATTTGCTGCCAGCCTCCGGGCAACCCGTCTACTAGCACGAACAAACTGAGCAAGGCGGCCGCCAAATAGAGAAGCAGCTGCAGCGCATCGGTCCACACGACCGCTCGCATGCCTCCAAAAACCGTATACACGAACGTCATCCCGCCCATGATCCAAACGGAGGCCGGTCCGGACAGGCCGGTCAATTCTTGTACGACGATCGCCGCCAAGTAGAGGCGCAGTCCATCGGCGACCGTGCGGGTGACCAAAAACAATCCCGATGCCACGCGCTGGACCACAGGCCCGTAGGCGGCTCGTAGCAACTCGTATGCCGTCTGCAGCCCGCCTTGAAAAAACGAGGGCAGCAGCCAGAGCGCTACGATCCAACGGCCGACGATAAAACCGACCGCCACTTGCAAAAAGCCCAGATGACCTATACGGTCGTCCAATACCAGAGCGGGGACGCTCAAAAAGGTCATCGTGCTGGTCTCGGTGGCCACAATAGATAGCAGAATCAGCAGCCACGAAACGTCGTGATCGGCTAGGAAGTAACTGCGCGCATCCTTTTGCCGGCTGCCGAAAGCACTTCCCAAGGCCACTATGCCTGCGAGATAACACACTAGCACAACTGCATCGAGCGCCGCCATCTTGTCGTCGCCGGGTCAAATGGTCGTCCATTTCGGTCCGGCACTGCGACCGTTGATGCCGGTACATCCTTCTAGGATGGAACAGTTGTTTCCCGAGCCGTCCGTTCCTGACCGGTACGAAACAACGCGCCTGTACCGCGCAGCGAAGCCTCCTCGATGCGACGTACCCGTGGTGTATCGTACCCTGGGATAATCCTACGAACGACATCGGCGCCGCCGCCGGTTAGATAGACTTGGCGCAGCATTCTAGGGACGGAGGATGACGGCGACAGTGCTCGTTCCGAACAATCCGCCGGTATATGACGACTGTCCCAGGCAACCTCCAGCGCTTCCAGGGCTGCCAGGTGATGCCGGCGGATGGCGTCGAGGAGAGCCGCCAAAAGGTCCCATCTATCCGTGGCCAAGGTCAAGCCCTGCAAGCCGGCATAACGCGGCTCGATTTCCAGTCGGTCGCCGCCCAGATAAGGCGGGTCCAGTCGCACGTCCGTTTTGCGTTGGAGCGCTTCGCTCAAGACCTCACCGTAAAACTGCTCTGCGGCTATCTCGGAAAAGCACAGTTGACGAATCCATTCTAGTGCCGCACCGCCCACGGGATTGTGGACCACCCAGATGAGCCGGTCCTGCGTACCCAGCCAGCGCGTCAAGCGGTTCGGCGCCGGCCGCAGAGCGGCAGCATGGACCGCCATCACTTGGGTTGTACCTACGACATGCAACATCTCGTCGGCACGCAAATCTACAGCCAGCCAGGCAGAGCTAGTGTCTGGCAATCCCAGCTTGACGGGCACTCCTGGCTCCGTACCCAAATGACGCGCCGACTCTTCGAGCAACAGGCCGAGCGAGTACCGGCCATCGTAAATGGGAGGGAGCCATTCTTGACACACGCCGAAATACGTCAGCCAACGCTCGCTCCAGCACTGGCGCCGCAAGTCCATCAAGCCGGAAAACGTGGCATTTCCCGGATCGAAGCCGGTGTGGCCGGTCAATCGGTGGCCCAGCCAGCTGTTCATGTGCCAATAATGCGCCACATGGCGTGCCAGAAGCGGGTCTTGCTCGCTCAGCCAGCGATAAACCACTGCCGATATGCCGCCTGGCAGGGGGCGGTTCCCAGTAGTTTGCAGGAACTCTTCCCCGACTTCGTGCCATATGCGCGCTGCTACGGGCCGCGAGCGCCGGTCGAGATGTGTACAAAAAGGCACCAGGGGCCGGAACGCTCTGTCCAATAGGATCAAAGCAGGCGTCAGACAAGACAAACCGACCCCTCGGACCGAGCACTGCCGCGTGACCTCGCGTGCCGCTTGGCCGAGCGCCTCCCAAACGACCGCGGGGGCCAGAGTGGCCTGGTCGGTGGTATCACGCTCCAATGAATACGATCGCCGCGCTGGTCCAACTACGCACTCCAGCGTGTCCGTGTCTATCACGCCGGCTTTGACAGCCGATGTCCCTACATCGAGTCCCAAAATATACATGCCGTCCCCCGTCGCTGCTCAGTTTGCCAGGCGATCTGCGGACCGTTCCAGGCCCGCCACCGCCTGCAGATGCAGATTTCGGATTGGCTCGGCCCTTGCCAACGGTCGCTATTTGCTGGCGTCCGTCGTACCTCGGCAGTCCGTCGTTGGCGGTACTCGCTCGATCGGACTATCATAAGCTATTGATAGACAGCCGATCCGGACCGGGTTAAGCCCGATAGACGTCCCCGTGGGGAAGCAGGCGATGATGGATGCATGCCTTGCCATCAGTTTGGTGGGCCTATGCGTGGCTCTCGGCGGCGATCCGCCTGGGCTTGTTACAGCAGAGCCGTGGAAAATGGAGCGCATTTACCTGTCCCACGGCGAAGTCCTGGAAGGCCTGGTGCTTTCGGAGTCGCCCACAGAGATAAGTTTCCGCTGGGTGCAGAGACGCCCCGGCAAACGCACCCTGGTCCAGGATCTGTCTTTGCAGTCACGCGAAGTCTTGCGACTGGAGCGACTGCCAGAACAGGATCGCACAGCCTTGGCTGCCAAACTCACGGAACTGACCCGCCGCGCGCACATTGAAGCGGAGCAGATGAAAAAGCTGACGCTTACGCGAATCAAATGGGCAGCCGACACGCCCGGCTGGCAGTATCAGGGCCCCTATTTCCTCCTGACCTCCAACGCGCGCGAAGATCTCGTGCGCCGGCTGGTGGTGCGTTTGCAGGAGTTGTTTCAGGCCTTCGATACGGCATTGCCGCGTCGGCGTCAGCCCGCGGATCAGTTGCATATAGTCATTTATCGCACCTTGCCCGAATACCAGGCAGTCTTGCGCGAACAGGGCTTGAACATTCTCAATCCTGCCTGCTTCGATCCGCGACGCAATCAAATTGCCGTAGCCTCCGATATCGAACGGCTGGAAGAAGAGTGGCAGCGTATCCGTCAGCAACACGCCGAGTTGCTGGCGCGGATCCACAAGCAAGAGAAGCTGTTGCAAGAGCACTTCGGGCGCAAACCGCCGGCGGATTTGCTGGCGCCTTTGCGGCAGGCGCGCCAGAGAATAGACCTGGTCAACGCCCAGAATCGTCAGGTCCTGGAGCGAACCGCGCAGCGCCTGCATCAGACCCTCTACCATGAAGCATTTCATGCCTGGCTGGAACTGTATGTCTATCCCTCCTACGAAAGGCCCGTGCCACGCTGGCTCAATGAAGGATTAGCGCAGGTCTTCGAGTCGGCTTACGTGGAGACGGGAGAACTGCACGTCGGGCGTATAGATCCGCCGCGCTTGGCAGAGGCGCGGCAAGCGCTTCGCAAGGGACAGTTGGTTCCGCTGGCCGAGCTGGTGCGTTGCGGCGGCCAGCAGTTCCAGGTGGCCCACGCCTCGGAGGCCCACATCGCCGACCGCTACTTCCTCACCTCCTGGGCGCTAGCGCACTATTTGGTCTTCGAAAAGAAGCTGCTGGCAACTGCCCTCATGGACCGCTACTTGGATTCCCTCTCCCGTGGCACGGATCCAGAAGCGGCGTTGGCACAATTCGCTAATATGCCTCTGCACCGACTGGAGTCGGCCCTGCACGAATACTTGATGAACCTCAAGTGGGACTGAAGGAAGCACAAGAGCGCCGCAACGTCTACCTGACTCGGTTCGCTCAGGAATCTACTGCAAGGCTTTCGACTGGGACAGCGGCACCGTTTTTTGGTCGTCTTCGGTTTGCCGATCGCTCATGTGTCCCAAGTGTGGCAACCGATTCAGCAAAGGCGGCTCGAGTTCTTTTTCAACGTCACGGGTTCGCCAGTAACGGATCAGTCGGTAGGCAAGAACCATCAACAAGGACGGCAATAGGAGCACCATCAGCCAGTTTTGTGCTTCGTGTACGCCTTGCAGCCAGCGGCGAAAGGCTTCGGCGAAAAAGTACGTACCGAAAAAGAAAAAGCCGACGCCGAAAACAGCGAAGACGCCATCCGCGAGGATAAAACGGGCAAACGGAAAGCGCGCCGCTCCAGCCACCATAAAAACAGCGGTCCGCAGACCGGGCAACAAACGCGCCGTCAACAGGATCCAGACACCGTGCCGATGAAAACCCGCTTCGATGCGACTGCGCTGGTCATCGGACAGCAGCCCGCGGATGGGGCGCAGGTGGAAAAGACGTTCACGCCCGAGACGCCCGGCGGCATAGAGGACCAAATCGGCACCCAGAATACCAGCGATGCACGCTGGCCAAGCCAGCCACCAATGGATCTCGGGATGCATAGCGGCGATCGCCGCCGCCGCTATGCCCGCTTCCTCCGGCAACGGCGGTAAGCCGATGCCGGTGAAAAAGAGTGTCGCCACGATCGCCGCGTATGGCCACAAATTCTCGATCAAATACATCTCCTGGTCCGTGCCTCTGCGCAAAAGCTCGGCGTCGGTTCCGCCCCTTTTTACTGATTATCCGCACAGTCGCTGTTTGGGAAAAGGTCAATTGCGGGTTTGTGCCGATTGTACGGAATTTAGCAACTCCACCACGGTCCCAGGCTGCAGGGCCTGACCGGCGGCTCGAGTATTGGCCGTTGTCCAGCGGATCCTCGCGACGATAAACTAGTCAGTGACGCCCGTGTGACGTGGGGCCGGAAGGAGGCCCGTCTGGCCGAGACCGTCTTATGAGGCCAGTCCGAGCTTACGAGAACGCCGAGGTGCAACGGTGAGAGCGATGCAAAGCGATCGTGGCGCTTACTTTTTGCGGACCCTGGTTACCATTTCGGTGTTCTGCACATGCCACATAGCCCATGGCTCACTGGCATACGGACAAGTACGCATTCCCACTGCGCAAGAGGTGCAAGCGACCTTATCGAGTGTGGAGCCAGCTCGTCAACTCGCAATGGCTACCTTGTTGCACGAACTATTGCGACCTCCCGTGCCGGCACCTGGCATGGAAGAAGCACTGGTGACAGCTCGGCAATCGGCACCGGCACTCGTGCGTTTGACCCAGGGAGACGATCCAGCAGTGCGAGAAGCGGCGTATATAGCGCTGGCCCAAGTGCGCGCGCCTGGCCACGTCGCCCGGCCCGTCTGGGATGCCGCACTGCAAAGTCCTGACCCATCCACCCGACGAGCGGTCGCCCAAGCGCTGGCGGTGTACGTAGATAGATCGCGAGAGGTCCAAGGGCGTACAGGCATAGCTGTGCGCTATTGGCTATTGGAAGATTTGCCCCAAGTATTGCCCGTGCTGGCACGTGCTTTGGCCGACAAGGACCGGCGCGTAACCACCGATTCGCTCAAGGCGTTACAGCTTATACCTGTCCAGCTTACCTGGCTGAGTATTACGCCCGATACCGAAGCCGGCAAAGCAGCGGCTTTATCACTGGTGCAACTGTGCGAAGGGCTACAGACAAGCGCCCCAAGCGTAAGGCAGCTGTTGAGCACAGGCCCTGCGGAAATCCAGCAGATGACGTGTCTGGCCATCGAAGAGTGGGCGCGGCTAATAGATCCTCGCCCGGACATTGTCAGCGGCCGCCCCCAAATGCCCCGCGGCTGGTTACTCGATCCGCAGATGGGCCCATTCGGCCGCCAGGCGACGGAGTACGTGCAGCGTTTCCTCCTGGATGTTTTGCCCGGTTTGGTAGAAGCCGTCAAGTCGGGCAATGCCACTGTGCGCCTGGCCGCTCTGGAAGCATTGGAGATTTACGGTACTAAAGGGCGGGCGGCTGCTTCGGCCGTGGAAGATCTTTTGACCGATGGCAACGCTTTTGTTCGCTGGTCCGCAGCGCGCACGCTCGGGCGCATCGGCTCGGCACATCCCCCAGCTACCGTCGAGCGGCTGGCAAGGTTGCTGGACGATCCCGATGGAGATGTACGCTATGCCGCCGCTGAGGCCATCGGTGCTTTCGGCACAGATGCGCGCATCGCTGTGCCCCACTTGACCAAGGCCCTGGCGTCCGACGATGCCCCCTTGCAGACATCGGTACTCAACGCCCTAGCGGTTATCGGCCCCGACGCCGCCCCTGCTGTTCCAGCACTCGTCAAAACACTCCAGGCCCGCGAAGCGCGGGTGCGCCGACTCGTACCAGGTGCTCTGGCCGCACTGGGCAGTCACGCACAAAGTGCTTTGCCAGCACTCCAGGCAGCTTTGCACGACCCGGATCCTGAAGTACGGCAGGCGGCAGCTGCCGCCATCTTGCGTATCTTGACCCCCGCCCGCTGACAACGCGAAAAGAAAACAGGGCCCCCTACAATCGCTCTGTCAACATCTCGGTCGGCTTGCTGAGCGCCTGCCCGTTGGCTTTCGTCGGCGGTCACAGCCCGTGTTGGCCTGCACTGCTCGTAGCGCTGGCCACACTGCCGGCAGCTTTCCGCTCCGGCACCTAATAGCGGTTGCAAGCGATCCAGCTCGGGTCAACCTCTGTGCGCCACTCACCACTTACTTAACCCAGCTACTGCGCAAATCCACTCAGCACATCCCAAGTTTCAGCCGAATGGGAAAACGCTTGCCCGCTCAAGAGATAACGCGCAGGTGCACTTCTCTTAGAGACTCATAATAGGCGCGTTACTAAGATAAGACGCACACGGCGTCAACGGGGAGTATTGCGAAAGGACCCATATATGCAAAGAGTACGACTCGTGCTCGTTCTCGGGCTAGCTTGTATGCTAGAACCGGTTGTCTACTCGGTCGCTCAAGAAAAAGGAGGTAAAAACCCCGTGGTCGTTATGGAAACCAGTTTGGGCACGATCAAGATCGAACTGTTCGAAGCTCAGGCGCCCATCACCGTCAAAAACTTCCTCCAGTACGTGGACGACAAGTTTTACGACGGCACTATTTTTCATCGGGTGATTGACAACTTCATGGTCCAGGGAGGCGGCTACGAACCTGGAATGAAAGAGAAAAAGACCCGGCCCCCGATTAAAAACGAGTCTGCCAACGGACTGTCCAACGAGCGGGGCACTATCGCTATGGCCAGGACGTCAGATCCCGATAGCGCCACCGCACAGTTTTACATCAATGTCGTGGACAACAAGTTCCTCGACAAGAGCAACGCCCGCGACGGTGTAGGGTATTGCGTGTTCGGGCGGGTCATCGAGGGGATGGACGTCGTGGACAAGATCCGCAAAGTGGAAACGCGGACGTTCGGCAGCTTTCAAAATGTGCCGGTGCGCGATGTGATCATCAAATCGGCGCGTCGCGTGCAGCAGACCGGCAAATAGCGGGCGGAGTATCAGCGCATGCAATCGGTGCCGGCTGTGATCCTGGAATGCACCTGCGGGAGCACAGTCGAGGAGCGTAGGCTCTGGCAGCCGGGTTGGCTGGCGATCACACTGGCCATCGGGATGCTGATAGGCTGGGCTGGCGTCGCGGCTTTTAGCCAGTCTCCCCCGAGCCTGCCTTTGCAACCCGCACAGGCGCGTCCCATAGCCGCGTTGGAGGTATCCGCAGGGCCTTGCTTCTGCCTTGCCTGGCATTCCCGCTCCCAGCGCGTACTCGTCGGTGCCGACAACGGAACACTCACCCTTTTGGACCGGCCAACCGTCCTCGGGACGAGATTGGGTACCCATCTCCGGGCAAGTTGGCCTGCCCATCGAGGCCCAGTTCTGGCACTGGAGTGGAAATCTCGGCCGGTGTCCGCAGGCGTGGACGGCCGTGTCGTAGTCTGGGACGACGCCACTTGGCAACCCGTCCAGACTTGGTCGTTTTCAGGACCGATACGAGCAGCGCGCGAGTCACCGCAGGCACCCGTTTTGGCTATCGCCGGCGACGAACCGACCATCGCCCTGCTCGACCTGCAGAAAAACGCGCCCATCGGCAAATTAGCAGGCCATGCCGATTGGGTGGTAGCTCTGGCCTGGAGCTCCGACGGTCAATTCCTGGCTTCCGCTTCGTACGACGGGCTCATAAAACTTTGGCGGCCCGCGTCGGCGGACAAGCCGCGCGATATCCCTGCCCTCCCGCCCAGCGACAAAGACAAACTCAACTTCGTTCTGGCCCTGGCCTTTTCCCCCGATGGAAAATCGCTTGCTGCCGCCGGAACCGACGGCATGATACGCCTCTACAACACGGGGGATGGCAATCTTATCCGCACTTTTGCGCCTGCGCACGGCAGTTCTGTAACCGCCCTGGCCTTTCTGCCAGACGGCCAAACTCTAGTGTCGGCAAGCAAGGACAGGGGCGTGCGCTTATGGAACGTCGGTAACGGACAACTCGTCAAAGCGCTCGAAGGACACGAATCCTGGGTAACCGACGTGGCGATCGCCAGCAGCGAAGGTGTCCTCATTTCCAGTAGCGTAGACCGGACTGTGCGACTTTGGGATCTACGCCCCCCTCGCTAGTCATTCGCCCTCCCTCTTGTGCCGATGGGTGCACCTCGGCCGGGGGGCCCCTCCTAGGCACCGCTCAGACTGCCTGATAAATAGAACCCGCACTGGCTCGGTATACCGGGGGCCGTTGAGCATTCGTTGCCGCAGGTGTAAGCTCACTCGCCTGGGTTCTCGGCTGGCTCGACAATCGCGGTCATAGAGCCTTTGGACCGCGGCAACAGAGGATCAGGGCCAAAAGCCAAGATCTGGTCCCGTTTGAACTCGGCTCGCTCGCGTGTGGTGGTGTCCACAATGGCACGCCCCGTTGTGTCCACTTCGCGGGCAATCAGATAGGCCTTTTGCTCCGAATAGCCGAAAAGCTGGCCAAGCATGCGAATGACGTATTCGTAGGTGTGGTCGTCATCGTTGAGGAGCACCACATGGTACGGCGGCTGAAACTTCAATTTCCGTTCTGCTTTCGGCTCCTTTACCCTTTGCGGTAGGGTAATGTCCGTACTCATGCCCTGTTCCCCTCCTAAAGACCGCTACGCTTCGATAAACCTAAAAATACCTGCGCGAAAATATACATCCTTCACCGTGCCTC
This sequence comes from Gemmataceae bacterium, assembly GCA_040289265.1. Lineage (GTDB taxonomy): Bacteria > Planctomycetota > Planctomycetia > Gemmatales > HRBIN36 > PSKW01. The sequence continues at coordinate 100,429 of PSKW01000001.1, read as the reverse complement.
AGGTTGCTGTACCATCATAAGTCAGAGCGCCGACGGAAGCAAGAGGTTGCCGAATAATTTGTGAAAGCATGCAAGATCAATTCTTGAAACAAGTTACAAGCGCAGCGTTTGATTTCGCCGGGCGCGCCAAGAGTCGGGAAAGAGCTCTTCCTGGAGGAGATTGCCGGCCTGGTCGAAAGGCATCGGTCGCGGTTCGCCGATCAGCTCCAAATCGTGGCGGCCTTTGGCTTCCTCAGCCAACGCCTGGCTCACCCAAAGCAAGCCTAGCTCGAGTGTGTTGGGAATCAGAGCCATGCGAACCTTCTCGATACGCGGCTGCCAGCACGTTTTCAATCCCGTGGCAATACACTCACGGTCCGTGGGCAAATCAATAGGAATCTTCGATCGCAGTAAGAAGCACGACGTCAATGAGTTGACATGGGAGACCTGGGCGTCCATCTTAGCCAGGACTTTGGCGGTGGTCAAATCAGCCAGCCCGACACCGGTAGCGTTGCCATGACTTTCGGGAGCCAAATCGAGGACACAAATACGCGTGATCCGCGGACGCAATTCATCGGGTTCGCCCTCGACCATCTGCCGGCCCAGAACATGGACATCCATGCCCGTACCGCTGTAATTCTTACCCAATTCTCCGACGACCAGCAGATCCAGCTGGGCGAAAGGAATGCGGGCCATGTAGTCACGAGCCAGCTGCAGTAGTTGGGGCTCGACCGCCAGCAAATCCTCGGGTTCGACGGCACGGATCACGGCCAGTTTATCGCGGGCGTTCTCGATGCAAGCCAAGCCCAGCACAAAATGGGTACGTGCCAGCACCACTTTGGCCGATTCTGGGATCATATCGCGCAGGCCGCGGACGCCATACTGGTGGTGCGTGGCGGCACCTTCCCGTTTGCCCAAGCCGATGACCAGCATCTTGACCAATCCGCTTTGATACGGACCGCTGAAGTCGGTGTGGAGCTTGACACGGCCGATCGCGACCACGCCATCGGCTTGGTAAGCGTTGCGATCCCAGTAGACTGGCTCGCCCCAAGAGTTTTTGCCCAGCTCGACGACTGCCATGTCGGTTTGGACGGGCACGCCCAGAGCCGATTCGGTGATCCCGTAGCTGGCCAGAATCTGACGCTGGCCCTCGGCAGTGGCCCCGCCGTGGCTGCCCATCGCCGCTACGATAAAGGGCCGATATCCCAACTCCTGCAGAGTCGCTACCACACTGCGGACCAATACCGAAATCTGGCTAATGCCGCGACTGCCGACGGCTACAGCTACCCGGCTGCCCGGTCGCAACCGGTGCCGCAAACGCGATTGCAGTATCTCTTCGCGAACGGCACTGGCCGGATCGGAAATCTCCGGCTGGTGAACGAGCTGGCGGACAGGATAAATCTTCGGCCATTCCATATGGACCTTTTTATAGCGCCGACGCGGCACCGGCATCATGCCGCCAATACTGGTCGTAAGAACCGTGCCGGGGTCCCGACCACCACCTGATTGTCGGACACGTCCTTGACTACTACGGCACCCATACCGACCAACACCTGCTCTCCCAGACGCACATATCCGCGTACCGCGGCCCGTGCCCCGATATAACTGCACCGGCCTACGCTGACATTGCCAGACAGACAAGCACCCGAAGCAATACAGCAATAGTCACCGATGAAATCATCGTGAGAAACGACGGCGTTCGGTAACACGATGACATGATCGCCCAGCACTGCACGCGCACACACCGAGGCTTGAGCCAGGACGGCTACGCCTCGTCCTAGCCGAGCGCTAGGCGACACCCACGCCTGCCGATGCACCACCGTGGCAAACCGCTCCGCGCTCAGTCCAGTCTTGGCGATGATTTCTGGCTTGCGCCAAAAATTGAGCGGGCTGCCTATACCATTGACGAAAAGGGCATCCGCAAAGCTCGGCGCCAGACTGAGTGGACCGAGGATACGCCAATCGCCGATGCGGCGCCCGTGCAATTCGGCGCAGTCATCCAAAAACCCGCAGACGCGGTATTTTGCCCCGTTCGACTCCACTGCCTCTGCGATGTCAATCGCATTGCCTCCAGTGCCGAGTATGATAATATCTTGTGCCATATCGCAAACTCCGCAACAAGTGTGTCCTTATTAGAGCAATACCTTGCTGTGACACAAGGCCAGGTGTGTCTTCGGCGCCAAGCAACTAAGCAATGGGGAGCATTTGTTGTCGAGCCTTGCTATGCCGTGGCGCCTCTAGGACGCTGGCCATGTTCTATAGCTCGCAGATGCATGACGCTCTGGACGGTGGCAAAGCGCGAGTTCGGTAAAGGCAGTCCGAGGATAGCCGGAAATGGGCGGTTTAAGCTAGATCGGACCAAGGAGGGCCATCGAAGTGAGTCAAGCGATCCTTTCGGTCGTCATTCCTTTTCACAACGAAAAGCAAAACCTGCCGGAGCTATACCAGCGGCTCTGCTCGACGGCAGCCCTAATGGCTAGCGACGTGTGTCTGGAAATGGTTTTCGTAGACGATGGCTCGACAGACGAAGGCAGTGCAGTTTTAGAACAGGTGGCGGCCGGCGACGAGCGCGTAGTGCTCCTGCGTCTTTCCCGCAACTGGGGTTCCCATCCTGCATTGAAGGCCGGCTTGAAATACGCAGCAGGCGATGCTTTCGCTGCCCTGAGCGCCGATTTGCAAGATCCACCGGAAATGCTTCCTGCCTTTTGGCAAGCCTTCCGCAAAGGGTACCAAGTCGTATGGGGAGTCAGGCAAAGCCGCGAAGACCCGTTTTTCAAGTCCTTGTGGGCAAGATGTTTCTATGCTCTTTTCCGCAGGATCGCTTTACCTAGCCTGCCGGCGGGGGGTGTGGATACCTTTTTGATCAGTCGCAAGGTGCGTGACGAATTGCTGGCCATGCCGGAGCGATGCAACCTGCCGTACTACTCGATCATTTATTTGGGCTATCCGGCGGCCTTGGTCCCTTATCGAAGACAGGCCAGGCGGGCAGGTCGTAGCAAATGGACCTTCGCTCGTCGCTTGCGCTCGGCCGCCGACGCATTCGTGGCTTTCACACCGATCCCCTTGCGCCTGGCGACTGTTTTCGGAATGATAACACTGATGGCGGCGGCACTGTGGGCTGCCGGTTGTCTCTCGGGCTTGTTCGCGTGGAGTTTTTCGACATGGGTGTTGTTCATCCTCGGAGGTGTGCAGTTGCTCAGCTTGGGCATTCTCGGCGAATACATCTGGCGCATCGCCGAACAGGTTCGGCAGCGCCCCGAATACGCGGTGGCGCAATGTGCGCGCCTGGGAAGAGTCGCCGCAGACAAGGACGGAACGCACCGCGCCCTGACATCCGCCGCATAACAGACTTGCAACCCGGAGGGTAGCCGAACATGCAATCCTACGCGCGGCCAGAGGAACGACTCAAGGAATTGCACCTGGAACTACCTCCACCTCCCAAGCCGGTGGCAGTCTACCGGCCGGCACTCCTGGTGGGATCCCTGCTTTACCTTGCCGGCCACGGTCCGCTGCGCCGTGATGGCACTCTTATCACCGGCAAATTGGGACGAGAACTGAACGTCGAACAAGGCAAACTGGCAGCTCGCCAAACTGGGCTGGCTATCCTGAGCACCGTGCGCAACACATTGGGTTCGCTCGACAAAGTCAAACGCCTAGTCAAAACATTGGGACTAGTCAACTGCATCCCCGATTTCACTGACCACCCGCAGGTGATCAATGGCTTTTCCGAATTGATGGCGGAAGTTTTCGGTAAGGATGCAGGCATCGGTGTGCGCAGCGCGGTGGGCGCTTCCTCGCTGCCAGCCGACATGGCTGTCGAAATCGAGTGTATCTTCGAAGTGGAAACGACCTGACTCACCGATACACAACGGCCCACGGTGTGACGGCGGGTTGCCGAAACCATTCAAGCCGCCCGCTGAAACAGCTCGACATCGTAAGCGGTGCCGCGCCATACGACGCGATGCGTAAAGCATAGCTTGGTCGCCTGCCACAGGATCCGCAAGCCGACGAGACACGCCAAGGGATAAAAGAGCAGCGTCCAGGGAGCGCACCGTGCCAAGCGGTACATGGGCCACATGACCGTCACGATGAGCAGATGATGCACGGCGGCCAATCCCAAGCCTACCAGTGCAGCGGGGTTGCCAGTAACCGCAAGCACTGAGGCGAGGGCCAGTCCAACAGGAGCAGTCAACGAAAACAGGCAAATGCCTGTCATGAGGGCCAACAAAGCCGATAGCCGCCGGTCGGTAGCTGCATAGAAGATGCGTGCCCAGCCGTCAACGATACCGCTCAAAGAAGTATACATGCGCGTGGTCATCAGATCGGGCGCGGCTACGACTCGGACACGTCCGCCTGCACGTTTGACTGCCCGCGCCAGAGCTATGTCTTCTACGAAACACTGACGCACGGCGGCGTGGCCGCCGACTTGGTCGTATACGTCACGTCGAATGAGCAGGCATTGTCCGTTGGCAAAGGCATGCCCGCGCCAGCGATCATCGTTGACTTTCTGTGGCCGGAAAAGCGTCATGAGTAGCACTGCTGCATAAGGTTGGACCACCCGCTCCCAGAAACTACCGAGCGCCAACCTCGGCAAAATGCTCACCAAATCGGCACGCTCGCCCACTGCGTACTGCAGCAGTGTGCGCACATGGTGCGGGTGATGCCTAGTGTCGGCGTCCACGAACAGAAGCCAAGAGCCACGCGCTCGATTTGCCCCATAGGCCAGTGCATGGGTTTTACCCGTCCACCCCGGCGGCAAGTGGTGCACACGGAGCACCTGAACCCGCTCATCGGCCGTGGCCAAGCGTTCGGCCAGCTCGCCGGTGCCATCGCCACTGCGGTCGTCCACGACCACGATTTCTAAGGGCGAATAGGTCTGGGCGAGCAGAGTGTGTATCACTTCCGCGATATTCTCTCTTTCGTTACGCGCCGGCACGACGACACTGACCAACGGCGACGGTTCAGGTAGCGAGCACTGGCCGGTATGCAACACGGGCAGTCGTCGCCTGCCTCGATAAACCAGTAGGCCGCGGATGACCCAAACCACGAGGATCGCCGAATAAATGCCCAGCAGATAACCGTCCCTGGCTGGCACGGTTGGCCCTCCGTTGCTCAACGCGATGACATGTCGAATGCGCGCTTAGCCTCCTCGTAGACTCGCGAAAACGGCAGCCTATGCTCTCGGGCTACGCGAGCGCAATCGTCGTATTCCGGCGCAAATTCAGCCGTCGGCCCGCGCTGGACTATCTGGCCCGCAACCGGTCCCCAGGGGGTATGGACTGTCGCTCGTTGGCGCATCAGCTTCGTGCGGTAGACCTGCAAACGCCGGATACCGAGCGTACCGGTCTCGCGAAAGATCACTTCCTCGGCTTGCTCGCGCAAGGCCTCAGGTACCAAAACGCACAGGACCACCCCAGGCCTGCTTTTCTTCATGACGACGGGGGTGGCCCAGACGTCGAGCGCCCCGAGTTCCAAAAGGCGCGCCAGTGTGTAGCCAACCACTTCCCCTGGTGCATCGTCCAAATTGGTTTCCAACTGCCAAACGATATCTTGGGCAGGTGCAAAAGGCCCCTCGCCGACAAAGATGCGCAAGACGTTAGGCTGCTCGACCAAGTCCTTGCTGCCGGCACCGTAGCCGATCGCCGTGATCCGCAGCGACGGCTGCTCGATCCATTCCTGGACCACTGTGGTCAGGATTGCGGCTCCGGTCGGCGTAGTCAATTCGCCGCGGATCGGCGTCTGGGCCAAGGGTACGCCTTTGAGAAGTTCTGCGGTAGCCGGCGCGGGTACGGGCAGCAACCCGTGCGCGCTTTGAATGGTTCCGTGGCCGACGGGCACCGGGCGCGCAGTGTACCGTTCGATACCCAGCCAATCGAGAGCGATGGCAGTGCCTACGATATCGCCGATGCTGTCGAGAGCACCGACTTCGTGAAAATGCACACGCTCGACCGGCACACCGTGGACTATGGCTTCGGCCTGTGCCAACCGATGGAATATAGCTTGCCCCAAACGTTTCGCACCCGGAGCAAGTTCGCTGGCTTCGAGCAAACGCTCGATGTCCACGTAATATCGCGCTGCGGAGCTGGCCGCCGCCTCGATGGACACCGCCAAAGCGGCGAATCCGGCGCGCTTGACCGGTTGGCAGCGTACAGTGATCCCGAGATGGAGTTTATCCAGACCCGACTGCACAACCTCCAGAGGCACGCCGGCGCTCACCAACGCGCCCAGGGTCATGTCGCCACTGATGCCGCTGAAGCAGTCAAAATGCAACGAGCGCATGCAAAGATTGTAGAAGGCACTGGGCGCTCAACAAGAGCCTCCGAGGTCGGAAAGGAGCCGATCCGTGTGCGCCGCGCATTGCATCACGCCACGTTACTATCTGCGGGGGGCTCCGATCGCACGGGCTTTTGTGCACTTACACGGCACGCGCCCGCACTTGCAGACGCCTGGTGCGTATAGCCTCGAACACAGACCCTTCTACGCTTCCCCGTTCCGCGTCTTTGCCCAACTGGCAGGCATGCTCAGCGGGTAAAGTCCACTATGACGACCATGCCCGCCTCGACCTCGATTTGTTTTTCGCGCTCCACTGGCTTGTCGCCTTCTTTCCACTGGGCCTTGATGGAATAGGTGAACTTGCGCCCAGGCTCGAGAGGCGGGGAAACGAACAGCCGCTCTTTGCCTTGCTGCTGGGTTTGTACGCCTTCGAAAAAGACGAGCGCATCTTCGACGGGAAGCAGCACACGGATGCGCGCCTCGGTGCTGGGAGCGTAGTCCGTGCTACCGCGGTATACTCGATATCGCGCGGCTCCCTCATCCATATCCCGCGGATCCAGCCCCGGCTGTCGCTCGACGATGATATACCGCGGCGATTCGTAATACAGGTACGGGTAACGATAGATGAAAGGGTCATAATAAGGATCGTAATAGTAGCGATAACGCGGCCCGACATAAATCCCGAAGCTGAATGTCGGCGTGCGGTAGTACGGGAAGTAGTACCACGAGTAAAATGCCGGGCCGTACAGAGACGGATGATAGTGAACGTGCGGGTGATGGTGGTGGTGATGGTCGCCCGAATGACGATGGCCCAAGTGCTGGGCTAAAACCGCGTCATTGCTCCCCGGGCGCGTAGGGCTGGGGTGAGCGACAGCAGGACTGGAAGCATTTGCTGACGGGCGCTGCGGTTTTGCCAGCTGGGAAGCCAATCCCGCGCCACCCGATTTAGCCTCTGGCCTCGAGTTAGAACTACGCCCTGGCCCGCCTGCCCGCCCTCCGCTGTCTCTTTTCTGATCTGCCAAGCCGGCCACGGTCGAAACCGCGAACACCGCAACGACTGCTATGCCCACCGCCAGCTTGCTGACTGCCCGCCACATTAGATGACCTCCCGTTCTGATGAAACAATCTGCTCCGGCCCCCTAGTGATTATACGCAACCCAGCCGGCTGACTTGCACTTGAAATTAAAGTTCCTTTTTGTGCCGCGATAAATTCGTGCAGTGCCTGCGCTGGACCTGACTGTGCCAATTGACGTCGGGCTGATCAAGTCGTAATTGTTCAATGTCCGGAAAATATCCACGAGGGGAAATATGGCAGTGACTCGAAGAACGACCGGAGGGATTATCCGGCCCACATAGGGCCGGCGCCTGTTTGGGACGTCTCGACTCCGGCCCTGAGCTGCTGAGCCAGGGCCGTTTTCTTTTGCCCTGAACGATTGCCGGCAGTCACGCTATTGAACCGGAGTACGTAAGCGATGGCGAAGATATACATCTACGACACCACACTGCGCGACGGCAGCCAGGGAGAAGGCATCCACTTTTCGCTGCATGACAAAATCAGCATCACCCGCAAGCTCGACGATTTGGGCGTGGACTATATCGAGGGGGGGTATCCGCTGTCCAATCCTAAAGACGCCGATTACTTTGCCGCCATGCAACAGATCCCGCTACGGCACGCACGGCTGTGCGCCTTCGGCATGACCCGCCGAAGAGGCTGCTCGGTAGACAACGATGTCGGCATGAAAGCCCTCCTGGCCGCGCAGACGCCTGTCGTGACCATCGTGGGCAAAAGCTGGGATTTACACGTTTCCCAGGTACTGGGCGTATCAGCAGAAGAGAACTTGCGCATGATCGAGGAATCGGTAGCCTTTTTGCGTGCTGCCGGACGCACTGTTTTCTACGATGCCGAACACTTTTTCGACGGCTGTCGCAACAACTTGGCCTATGCTCTGGAAACGCTGCGGGCTGCGCAACGCGGCGGCGCCGCCTGGATCATTCTCTGCGATACCAACGGCGGCAGTCTGCCAGAGCAAATCGCTCATTACGTGACTCGTGCCCGCGAGGTGGTGGACGTCCCGCTCGGTATCCACTGCCACAACGACGGCGACTTGGCCACAGCCAACACATTGGCCGCCGTGGATCACGGCGTCACCCAGGTGCAGGGAACTATCAACGGTATCGGCGAGCGCTGCGGCAATGCCGACTTGGTCAGTGTGATCGCCAATCTGGCTCTCAAAAAACACCACGATGTGCTGCGCCCAGGCGGCTTGCAGCTGCTCACTGAAGTTTCCAGGCACGTTTACGAAATTGCCAACTTGACTCCGCGGGCCAATCAGCCTTACGTCGGTCAAAGCGCTTTCGCCCATAAAGGCGGCATGCACGTACATGCAGTCAACAAAAACACCGTCACCTACGAGCACATTGACCCTGCCCTGGTCGGCAATGAAAGACGCATCCTCATTAGTGAACTGGCCGGCCAATCCAGCATATTGGCAAAGACCACGCGTTTGCGTTTGGCGCAGGATCGCCAATTAGCCAAGCGCATCCTGGACAAGCTCTGCCTATTGGAACATGAAGGGTACGAGTTCGAAGCCGCCGAAGCTTCTTTCGAGCTCCTCGTGCGCAAAGTGGCGGGCATTTACCGCCCCTGGTTCGAAAGACTGTCCTACCATGTCACCGTGGAGACCAATGCCCAAGGCCAGACTATTACCGAAGCTACGGTCAAAGTGCGTATCCGTGACAGCGTGCAACACACGGTCAGCGAAGGAGATGGCCCCGTCAACGCCCTCGATGCGGCGTTGCGCAAGGCCCTGTATACGTTTTACCCGCGGCTGGCTGAAATGCATCTGGTAGACTACAAGGTCCGCGTGGTCAATGCCGGCGCGGGAACTGCCGCCCGCGTGCGCGTCATCGTCGAGTCACAAGATAAAGATGCCCTCTGGGGGACGGTGGGCGTCAGCGAAAACATCATCGAAGCCAGCTGGCTGGCACTCGTGGACAGCTTCGAATACAAGCTGTTCAAAGATTACGACCAGTCCGCCTGCCAGCAGGCCATCCTGGCCCCCGATCAAGTGCAAACGGTGTCGCAATGAAACAATAACCAGATGCCCGTTCGGCCCAGCATACACGCCTTGTCCGCACCAAGGCCGCCGGCCCTCCGCTCGGACGCTAAAAGGACTTTCGTGCGCACAAAGTTCGCCGCTGCAGGCTGCGCAGAGCGGTCAACGCAGTTCGACCGGTGCCGGTATCCGCACATCGTCATCGCCGTGGCAACCGTGCATCCACACAGCTAATGCGGCTGTCAGCCAAAATACAAGGCTCTAACGCCACATACTCTGCCCTCCGCCTCATCTGTTCTGGCGTAGTGTGTCGTCGAAGAACTTCAGCATCGTTTCCACGGTTTTGGCCAGTTTCTCGCCGGTCCAGCCGTGTCCATCCCCTTCCATTGTGACTAGCTGAGAGCGTACGCCCAAGTCGCCCAGCGCTTTGTGCATCTTGACGGACTGGTCGTAATGCACAATTTTGTCCGCCGTGCCGTGGAAAAACAAAAACGGCGGATACGTGCGTCCTCGACGTACATACGTCAGAGGCGACGCTTTGACATACTGCTCGCGTTTTTCCTGGAGTGGACCCCCGAGAAAGTCGAGCAAAAGTGGTTCCACATTTTTTTCCCAGTCGCCGGTGGTCAAGTCAGTGGGTCCGAAAAAGCTGACAACCGCCTGAACCGCACTCGACTGCTGTTTGGCCTCGACGGTCAAATCACCCTCGCCTTCCAACCCGTCTTCTGGCGTAGTCACGCCCAACATACATACCAAATGTCCCCCAGCAGAAAAACCGACGGCGCCGATGCGCTGCGGGTCCACCTGGTATCGGGCGGCATGGGCTCTCAGCCAGCGCACAGCACATTTGACGTCGTGCACTTGCGACGGGAACCGATACTTGGGCGCAAGCCGATACTGAGGACTGACCGCAACGTAACCGCGACGGGCCACCAACTGCACCGCCTCGATCCCTTTGCGCGAAAAGTCCTTGTAGCTGCCGAACTTCCAACCCCCGCCGTGAACCAACACAATCGCCGGATAGGGCCCTTTGCCGCCGGTGGGTACGGCTATATCGAGCTTGAGCTGCTCCTGGCCACCCTTGCCGAAAACCACGTCCTCGTGCAGCTGGAAGACTTCTTGCAACCCCACTCCGGGGACAAGCGCCCCCATGACAATAAGGCAAGCAGCGAACGCCACCGACCAAGTCTTTTTTGCCTCCATGGCTGCTCCTTTTTAGCCTGCTTGTACTCGCGGCCCAGCTACGGCTGGGGCTTCTTTTCCGGCTTGCAGTCCGCATCTCCCGGATGGCCGTAAAAATCCACGGCAGGCGTGCCGCAGGCTTGAGCAATACAAGCGCCTCTCATGCGACGACCGAACCCTTTTGGTGCACCGCTGACCCGATCTCGCGGACAATAATAACGTTTTGAGCAGACTCAGCCCAGTGGGATCCGAACACGAAAACCAGGCGCTCCCCGCGACGCGCCTGGTGGTGTTCCAGCAACCAGGATTCGACCGCCTGCACGTACTCAGTCACCCGACGCGGTACTTGCATAAAGACAGGCAAGACACCCCAGAACAAGGCCATGCGGCGCGCCGTGGTCAGGTTATCGGTAATGCCCAGGATAGGCGTAGCTAGTCTGGAGCTGGAAAGAGCCAAAGCCGTATGTCCGCCGGACGTCACCGCCACCACGAAACGGGCCTGCACAGCATCTGCCAATTCCCCGGCAGCACGAACCGATGCCGCCAAGTGGTCCTCGGCCTGAACCGAAGGCAAACGCCACCTGCGAGCAGGCCAGGGATGATACTCGCGCCAATGTGCTTCTGTGGCTTGCGCAATTTCGTGCATCACTTGCACCGCCTCGACCGGAAACGCACCCACCGCAGTTTCTGCAGAAAGCATGACGGCATCGCTACCATCCAAGATGGCGTTGGCTACATCGCTGGCCTCGGCCCGCGTGGGCCGGCGGTTGGTCCGCATGGATTCCAACATCTGTGTTGCCGTGATGACCGGCAGGCCACGCCGGTTGCATGCCGCAATGATACGCTTTTGCGAAACCGGTACCTCGGCGATAGGGATTTCGATACCCAGATCGCCGCGCGCCACCATGATTGCGTCCGCCGTCGCGAGGATTTCGTCCAGTCTGCCCAGTGCCTCGGCCTTCTCGATCTTGGCCACTATCTGCGCGCAGCTCCCTGCGGCCTCGAGCAACTGGCGCAGAGCCTGTATGTCTTCGGCGCTGCGCACGAAACTAAGTCCGAAAAAATCTACCGGCCAATCTGCAACCCGAGCGACCACGTTGCGATCGGCTTCGGTCAAAGCCGTAAGATGAGTGGGAGCATGAGGGATATTGAAGCCCTGCCGCGAGCGGATTTCCCCTTCGCCGGTCGCCTCGACGATAACTTGCGGTCCGCTTTCGACGACGCGCAAGGTCACGGTACCATCGGCTATGAGCACCTGATCGCCTGTCTGCAGGGACTGGAGCAATTCGGGTGGGCTGATCGGCAGGTCCATCGGCCCGACCGCGCGCTCGGACGCAACCAGGCGCACCCGATCGCCGCGACGCAGCACCAGCGGGTCATGGGCCAGTTGGCCGATGCGCAATTTGGGACCCGCCAAATCCATCAAAATGCCTACCGGCCGGCCCACTTCGTTCTCGACTTGCCGCAGCCTGGCTACCACGGCACGATGCCAGTCGCTAGTGCCATGGGCTGTATTGAGTCGAAAAACATCCACGCCCGCCTGTACCAGCGCACGCAGTTGCTCTTCGCTTTCCGAAGCAGGTCCGACCGTCGCGACAACCTTGGTCTTGCTGAAACGGTAGGCAGGTACACTGGAGCTAGTCACTGATAATGCTCTCGCAAGCTGATCATGGAATCGGCAATGTCACCTTGCTGTTACGCTAGCTTTGCCCCGCCAATAGTAGTAGACCGGCCACCCGGCGAGGATCAAAAGCAAGCCGGCGCCGCTGTAAATGGGTTTGACCACCACCAACCCTGCCATGACGAAGACACACATCGCTAAATATCCTAGGGGCAGCCAGGGATAACCTGGGACCGAGAAATGCGCGTGCGTGGTGCTATTTTGGCTCCGCAGTCGGCACAAACCAATCACTGTCAACACGTAAAACAATAGCGCCGCGAACATGGCGTATTCCAGCAACTCGTCGTAAGAGCCGCTGAAAATGAGCAGCCCGGCCCAGATTCCTTGCATCCACAGAGCGACGCCAGGTACCTTATGACGATTGAGCTGGCCGGCACTGGCAAAAAACAGCCCATCGCGGGCCATGGCGTAATACAAGCGCGCCCCCATGAGGATCATGCCGTTGGCACATCCGAAAGTGGATACCATGATTGCCACAGAAAGGAACGAGACCCCAAGATGCGGCCAAACTTTGCGCACTACTTCCGCAGCCACGCGATTGTCCGGCGCCTTGGCGATCTGATCCATACTCAACGACGCCACATATCCGATATTGGTCAACCAGTACAGCACCACGACCAACCCGGTGCCCAAGATCAGCGATAGGGGGACCGTACGCTTGGGCTCGTGCACCTCCTCGGCGGTGTAAGTCACATTGTTCCAGGCGTCTGCTGCGAACAGCGAGTAAGTCATAGTCGCCGCCAAAACCAAAAGGGAGCAGCCCCAAAAGCCGGCGGACAGCCGCGCCGAGATATTGGCATAAGTGGGAGTTCTCTCGATATCCGCCCATAGATGAGCAAAATTGGCACGTAGCAGTCGGTCTTCGGCAGCCACGGTCAAACCGATAACCAAGAGCACGACCAGTGCCGTGGTCTTGCCGATCGTAAAAAAATTCTGGATCCACTTCCCCATTCGCACTCCCAGGCAGTTGGCCCAGGTCAAAAGCAACGTCACCACGAGCGCCACGATCTGGCTGGCGTTGATGGTAAATGGCTTCGGCCCATACACGGAGGCCCACTGCTCCGATCCAGGAACAGGCACGGTCACATGCAGCACCCAGCCTGGCTGAAAGAGCACGTTCTCGGCACCCAAAAGAGGAAAAAGCTCGCCTAAATAAGAGGCAAAAACTACGCACACTGCCGCTATGGACCCAGTTTGAATGACCAAAAAGACGGCCCAACCGTACAGAAAAGCAGCCGTGGGTCCCAGCGATTCGCGCAAAAAGACATACTGCCCGCCGGCGTGCGGCATTTTGCTCGCTAGCTCCGCATAGCATAAAGCACCCGCCAACGTCATGATGCCGGTCAGTATCCAGGCCAGGACAAACCAGCCAGCCGCGCCTACGTCGCGCGCCATGTAGCCGGCGACAGCAAAAATGCCGGAACCGATCATAGTACCGGCCACCAGCATAGTAGCGTCGAAAAGTCCTAGCTGGCGCTGAAATCCCGGTGCCTGACGCTCCGGTTCAGTCATGCCTATATACTCCCACCCCGCTGGCTTTCACGATCCAATCACACCAAATCAACCGCTATCCCCATACGAGACTTCCTCGCCGCAGCAGACTATGGCCTTCGCACCTCATTCCCACTCCCGGTCCGAGGTCAGCAGCTTGTAAAAGCAATAGCAAGTCATAACAATAATAAACGCCCACACTAATACCATGAACACTAGTGCCTGCCACGTCATATGCCTGCCTCCCTGATTTCTCGCCTTCTCCACGCATAATACACGAGCACGGCAAAGAAAACGAACGTAGCGACCATAGTTATTCTATCTACGTTCCTCCACCACCTCAGCTCAGCATAAAAGGAGCGAATCTTTTCTGGATCTACTCTTTTATCTTCATCCTTTTGTTGGTTCTCGTCGAGGGCTTTATGTAGTCGTTCATCCAAATCTTTATGAAGTATTTTGCCGATCATACTTCCACTACTGAATTCCCAAGAAGTCCAATTGTGCGCACGAACAGAATGCCAGCCACCTTGCGGCTCGGCGACGTAAGCAATGAGTATAAGTATGAGGATAAGAGGAGTCACGTATTTTATGATATAATAAAAGACTTTAGGTATCCACAGTTCTGCTCCCTTGTTGAGCTCGTTCCAGCCACGTTCCATCCCGAAAACCCACGCAAAGAGAATCGTTTCCAATAAGGCGAAGACCACCAGCATCACCGTCCCCGCCCAGTAGTCGAATTCATCGAAAAAGCTGTTCTGGTGCAGTACAGCAACGGGTACTGCCAGGACCAGAACCAGCCCGCCGAAAGCCAGAGCGCTGCGCGACCGGGTGTAGCCGTATTCCTGCTGCAAGAATGCCATAATCGGCTGTCCCATCGCTAAGGAGCTGGTAATGGCAGCGAAAAAGAGAAGGCCGAACCACAAAAAGCCGGCTAGTGGCGCAAATGCCCCCCATTTGTTGAACAAAGTCGGAAACACGAAAAATCCCAAGCCGAAGCCGGAACCTCCCTGTGTATATTCCTGCACACCGGCCAGGCCCAAATAAGCTGTCGCAATAGGAATAAGTATGGTGCCGCCGAGAATCACTTCGCAAAACTCGTTGGTGAAGGCTGTCGTCGCGCCTGCCAATGCCACATCGTCTTTTTCGCGTAAATAGGACGCATAACAGTGTATGGAACCCATGCCAAGTGACAGAGTAAAAAAAATCTGCCCGGCGGCTGCTAGCCATACCGAAGCGTCACCCAACTGGTTCCATTTGGGCTCCCAGACATAATTCAATCCGGTGAAGGGACTAGCCTTGGCTTCAGGATCTAATTCCTGGTTGATCATTAACCCGCGTACCGCCAAAACTGCACCGAAAAGAATCAACAATGGCATACCTATTTTGGAGGTCAACTCTATCCCTTTGGCTAAGCCACGCGAGAGGATATAAATATTGACCACTACACAGAGGGCGAAGAAGAACATACCCCACCCACTGATAGCTAGTAGCTCGTAGTCTCGCTGTCCGGTCAGCCAATCGTAAAAACCTCGGACTTGATCAACGTTCATGCCCTGGAAGCCATAGACGAGGGAATTGAGGCAGTAAACCATGCACCACGACTCGACATAGAGATAATAGGCGGCGATGACCAAGCACGACCACAGGCTGAGGGCGCCGAAATATTTCCAAAACCGGCTCCGGCCCATGGACTGAAAAATGCCGGGACAAGAGTGGTGGCCGAAGTGCCCTCCGTAGCGGCCCATGGTCCACTCTACCCACATGAGGGGAAGCCCCATGAGGATGAGGGCCACGACATAGGGGATCATAAAGGCGCCCCCGCCGTTCTTGGCCGCCTGGGCGGGAAAGCGCAAAAAGTTACCCAGGCCGACGGCGTTGCCTGCCATGGCCAATACCAAGCCCAGTCGCGTCGCCCAGCGCTCTGCTTGTGTCATCTTCGCATCCTCTTTTTTGTCCGCCGTGGCTATAATGATCCGGGATTGTGCCGTGACCAATTTCCGTTTTTAGGATTTTCTTTGAAAATGCCCACTTCGGCAACGACAATCGGCGCATTATCGGCAATCTATAACACCGACAGCCCACAAGCCAGTCTTTTGCCTCCCTGGGAATATCCCCGTGCCGCCTACGTGCACATCCCATTTTGCGCTCATCGTTGCTGGTACTGCGATTTTGCGGTTGTAGTTGCGCGAAAAGACCTGGTCCATGCTTATCTACTGGCGCTTCAAAAGGAGCTGGCCAGACTCGGCAGCCAGCAGCCGGTCCGTTCGGTTTTTATAGGCGGTGGCACACCCACCCTCCTCGACCCACCCGATCTCGAACGGCTCCTCGACCTCGTACGTCACTGGTTTCCACCCGACGGCGACGCCGAGTGGTCTATCGAGGCCAATCCTGGCGATCTGACAACTGAAAAGATCTGCCTACTAGCCGAGAAAGGGATCAACCGGGTCAGCGTCGGCGTGCAATCTTTCCAGCCACATCTTTTGCGATTTCTGGAACGCGATCATGACCCTGCTCTAGTCATGGAGGGCGTCTATCGTCTGGTTCGCGTTATTCCCAATGTGTCGGTAGACCTTATTTTCGGCGTGCCCAGTCAAAGTCTCGGACAATGGGAGCAGGATCTGCATCAAGCCTGTGCGCTCGGAGTGCAACATGTGTCTACATATGGACTTACGTACGAGAAGGGCACGCGCCTCTGGAAAAGCATGCGCGCGGGACGGGTAGTACCCCTGGACGAAGGCCTCGAACGTGACATGTATGCCCTGGCTATGGATCTGCTCCAGCGTTATGGATTCGAGCAGTATGAGATCTCCAATTTTGCTCGAGCGGGGTACCGATGCCGACATAACGAGGTTTATTGGGCCAACGATGCCTATTTCGGCGTCGGCTTAGGCGCCGCCCGCTACGTGCATGGCCGGCGTCAAGTCAATACGCGCAGCTTGCACACGTACATCGAACGGCTCGAGGCTGGGCTTGACCCGACGCAAACCACCGAAGAGCTGACTCCGATCGAGCGCGCGCGGGAGACAGCGATGCTGCAATTGCGTCGGTGTCAAGGCATCCTGCGCGCCGATTTTCGTCTGCGCACGGGCTTCGACTTGGATAGGCTTTGCCGGCGGGCAATTGTCCGGATGACAACCCGCGGACTGGTAACCGATACTGGGCAGGCAGTGGCCTTGACCCGCGAGGGGCGCTTCATCGCTGACTATGTCTGTGGTGTTTTCTGGAACTCTTCCGCCCTGGGTGATGCACCCTCTTCAATAGCGGATGTGGTGAGAACAGATCCATGAGCAAAATCGAGCTTGCGCGTGTAGCATTACGTTTGCGGCCCGAGGACAACGTCGCGGTGGCCTTGCGCAGACTACCAGCAGGCATGGTGCTCAGTGCCAGTTGCGGCGACATCACCGTAGCCGCAGATATACCGCCTGGACATAAGCTGGCATTGGCAGAAATCGGGCCCCAAGAGCCAATCCGCAAGTATGGAGAGGTGATCGGTTTTGCTCCTCGCCGGATCGTACCAGGAGAACATGTGCACACGCACAACGTGCGTGCTGAGCGTTTTGAAAGGGACTACGCCTCCTCTTCGCAAGTGCCAGCATCCCGTACGGCAGAGCACCGACACTATTTCCTCGGTTATAGCCGTGGTGACGGACGCTACGGGACTCGCAATTACATAGCAGTAGTCAGTACGGTCAATTGTTCGGCGAGCACATCCAAGTACATTGCCGCGCGGGTGCAGGAAAGCGGCATCCTGCGGCGGTATCCGCAGGTGGATGGCGTCTTGCCGTTGACGCATAAATCCGGCTGCGGGATGCAGTTCGAGGGGCCGGACCATGATCAGCTGGAGCGCACACTAGCTGGCTTCGCTGGCCATGCCAACGTGGCTGCATGCGTAGTCGTGGGCCTGGGGTGCGAAATCGCCCAGGCTCTGCATCTCCTCCAGGGGCAACATCTGTCGGGTCGGCCGGTACACGTCCTGACCATCCAAGGGTGCGGCGGAATCGGTCGCACGATCGAGGCCGGTGTACGCGCCGTAGCCGAGCTGCTGCCGCGAGTCAACTACTGCCATCGCGTCCGTGCTCCCGCCTCGGCATTGATCCTGGGCACGCAATGCGGCGGATCGGATGGATACAGCGGCATCACCGGCAATCCTGCTTTAGGCTATGCTGCTGATCTGCTCGTTGCTCAGGGAGGTACGGTAGTGCTGGCAGAAACTCCGGAGATTTACGGGGCCGAGCATCTCCTCACACGCCGAGCCGTAACGCCACAGGTGGCAGAAAAACTCCTGGAAAGAATACGTTGGTGGGAGTGGTATGTTTCTCTGTTCGGCGCACAGCTCGACAACAACCCCACGCCCGGCAACAAGGAAGGCGGGATCACCACCATTTACGAAAAGTCCTTGGGCGCCATCGCCAAAGCAGGCACTAGCGCGTTGGTGGACGTCGTGCGCTATGCCGAGCCGATTCGTGCTCGCGGGCTGGTCGTTATGGACACGCCGGGATACGATCCGGTATCCATGACGGGACTGGTTGCCGGCGGTGCCAATATCCTCGCCTTTACCACCGGACGCGGTTCGGTGTATGGGTGCAAACCCGTGCCCTGCCTGAAGATCGCCACCAACTCGCTGCTGTTCGAGCATATGCAGGACGACATGGATATCAATGCCGGCCGCATCCTAGAAGGCGCCACGTTGCCCGAAGTCGGTGAAGACATCTTCCGCTCGCTGCTCGAAGTGGCCAGCGGCAAAAAGACTAAAAGCGAACTCCAAGGCGTAGGAGAGGAGGAGTTCGCTCCTTGGTCTTTGGGTCCGGTCCTGTGATGTACGCATCTGCGGCAGGTTTCCCGGCTGCTCTTTGTGCTCTCGTTCACGAGCATGGCGCGGATAGGTTATCCGCGCGGCGCACTGGCTCGAATGCGCGTCAAATGGTGTACGAAAAGGCTGCGCTCGGGTCACTAATAGTAAAGGGGACGGGCGCAGCGCGCCGCGGGTATTCGATACCCAATACCGAAGGGAGCCAACTATGCGGTTGACATTGCGTACGTTGCTCGCCTATCTGGACGATGCCCTCGATCCCAACGACACGCGGGTGATCGGCCAAAAGGTAACCGAAAGTGCGGCCGCGCAGGAGTTGATCGAGCGTGTACGCCGGGTGACGCGCAGACGCCGGCTGACTACGCCCGACCTGACCGCGCCCACTGAGCCGGCCAGCGATCCCAACACTGTAGCCGAATACCTGGACAATATTCTGCCCAGCGACGAGGTTGCGGAATTCGAGCGGGTATGCTTGGAATCGGATGTGCACCTGGCCGAAGTGGCAGCCTGCCATCAGATACTGAGCCTGATCCTGACCGAACCTGCCGAAGTGCCTCCCACGGCCTATCGGCGCATGTACGAAGTGTTCCGCGGTCGGGAAGTCCTGCCAGGCCGTCGGCCGCCGAGCTTTGCCGCAGCAGAGCCTGCGCCCCCCGAAATCCGCACCGACAGTCTCGACGAAATCCTGCTCATGGGACAGCGCATCGGCCAACAGGGGAGCCGAGGCAACTGGCTGGCTACTGCTTTGGCGCTGCTCCTGTTATTGGCACTGGGTACCAGTCTGTATCTGGCTCACTCGACCGGCAAACCGAGTCGTTCGCCTGAATTGGGCAAAACTCCCGTGCCCTTAGCGACCGAGCCAGGCCAGGCAGCTGCCCCCAAGCCACAGCAGGCAGCACAGGAGCCGGCTTCGCCGCTCCCAGCACCCTCGGAGCGAGTCTGGGACCTACCCCTCGGCCTTCATTTGCAGCTGGCGGGAACGTTGGCCACTCGTCCTGCTTACCCAGACGGTTTGTTTCTCGCTCTGGGCGAAATACAACCACACGCGGCTGTTCCTGCCCAGCCACCCGAGCGACCCGCTCCTGCGGTGCAAGTTCCGCGAGCGCAGCCGCCGGAAAAGGGCCCCGAGGTCCTAGCGCGCTATCCGGCGAGCAGCTTCAAAGAGGCACTTACGTTGCGTCAGATTGCCCCGGACTCGTTCGTTCTGCTTACCCCCGACGCTCCCGTGTACGCCGGCGATACCCTCGTTACGTTGCCGGGGTATCGCGGCGTGCTCGAAGTGGAAGGCCGACACCGATTGGAATTGACAGGCAATTTGCCCGAGATGTCTTTGAACAACTTGCTCGATACCTCGGTCACCCTCCACCAGGCATCCGAGCAGTTTCTGGACGTAACGGTCCATCGCGGCCGAGTAGTGATCAGCCGACGACCGGAAAAAGAGCTGGACATACGCTTACGCTGTGCGGGCCAAGAATGGCAGATCAAACTGATCCAGCCGACATCCCGGATCGGCGTCGAGACGATCCGCTCCGTGGACCGCAGGCAGCGCACCCGCTGGATACCCGCCGTACGCTTCGCCGTGCTCACTTCGGGAGGGGAGGTGCTCGTCAAACGTACGCACAAGCATGAGCGGATAGCGCCCGGCTATTTGATCCCCTGGGATTCGTCGCTGCCCGCCGAACCGGCGCCTCCTCTGGAATTGCGCGAACCAGTCACCTGGATTTTGCAACCCCTGCGGGCGCCCGACGAAATCCGCTCGACTCTCGCCGCATTCCACAGGCGCATCGTGGACAAACTTACCTCCAAGGGGCAACCTCTTTTTCCAGCGGAAAAAGAAACAGGCTGGCTGCGTATCGCCCTGGAAGAGGCTATCACCCAAGGCAAACCCCTGGAAAGACGCCAGGCACTGTTCTCCTCGGCATGCATCGGCCATTTGCGTCCGCTGATCGAAGCCTTCGATTCACCGCGCATCGAAGTGCGTATGGATGCGATCGTTTCCCTTTGGTATTTCCTGGCGCTGCGCGAAGACAACGATAGACCCCTGCGCGAGGCTTTGGCACGTGCCGACTATTCGTCGGATGAGATCGGCCTGTTGCTGGAACTGCTCCGTGGCTTTCCGGAAGCGGATCCCACCGTATACGATTGGCTGCTGCGCCAGATGAACCATGACCGGCTCATTGTGCGCGAGCTTGCCTTTCTGAACCTGCGCTTTCTGGTGCCGCCCGGGCAGAAATTGCCTGCCTACGACCCGACAGCTGCAGCGGAACAACGCGCCAGGGCTATCGAAACCCTGCGCGACCGCCTGGTCGGAAAATAAAAGGGGCCGGCATGGAGCCGGCTCCTTCGAATCGAACAATTGCGACTGCCCGCCGCTTACTTCTTTTCTCCGGTCTTGTCCCCTGGCGGCGGAGGAATCGCAGGCGCCGTGGCTTCTTTCCCTGCGGTCTCCTTAGGGGGAGGCTCCGTTTTCTTGGGCAGACCCGATTGGCCACCACACCCTAGAACCAGTCCCAGCGATACCAGCACTGAACCAAGCCACAACTTCCTCATTCCTTCGGCTCCTTTCCTTACAGTTGCCAATACTGCGCTACAAACTATGGTAGTCGGCTACCCGACGTAGGTCAGTCCCAATCCCTAGCGCACAGCCAACACACGACTGTAGTTTACGAACCAGGCAATAGGCCGAAAAGTGTTTTCTGGGGGAGATTCTTCTTTTTGGCATGCCGATACGACGTGGCCAGTGATACTATATGTGTAGCATGCTATGGCCTGGCCTGCAAAGAAAAAGAAAAGGGCGAACCCAAAAAGGTTCGCCCTCGATTTTGTTCATTGGCCCGAGGCCCGAGCACAGCGATCAATCTTCCAGGTGGCTGCGATCTCTGCGACCACCGTCCTTGACCCCTGCCATCTCCTGGAAGACATACCAGTCGTTCACAAAGAACGCACTAGTGGCACCACGGCGCATACCGCGCACCGAGCCATCGGCATAGCAAAACTGCACCGATGCCCCGTGCTTGCTGCCAAAATGGTACCAGCCGTCACCGAAGGGATTCTGGGCTGTAGCAATGGGCAAGCCCCAAGCTGTGGGCAGCGCACCGCACCCCATCCAGGAGTACGAATAGTCGCGATTGCCCATACTCCGGCCGCCCAAAGCCTCGCCGAACATCAGCGTGTGCGCCGTCCCGTCTCGCGACGTAATTTGCCCCAAGCTGTACGGCTCGAAGCTCGGCCCACCTCGGTTCATGAAGATCCCATCCCAAGTCCCATAAAACCAGTGGCCAAAAGGAATCGTCCCAGCCACACCCACATAATTGGTCCGGCCAATGATCGAACCCGTGGGATTGGGATAGTACCCGCCTGTGAGCGTCAGCCTCTCCCCGTCGCTGTTGAGCGTCACGAACGTCCCAGTAGTGGACTCGTACGGATTGTCGCTCGGACAGACAAACGTGGATATCCTGGCCTGGGCCATCTTCCACGTCGCCGGATCGGTCCACCACGGGTTGGTCGTGCAACTCTGGGCAGGTCCAGGAAACTTGGTGTTCCACCGCTCCTGCGCAAACGTCGCCGTGGACCAAATTAGCTTGTAAATATTGTCCTGCTCGACATACGGCAAAAGGGCGGCCAGACAGCCCACATGCTGATAGTTCCAGTTGAAGGCCTGATGAGGAACCACATTCATTTCGCCCAGGATGATCTGGCACCGAATGGGCCCCCAGTACCCCGGCGGCAACTTCTTGTAGGTGGACTCGTAATTGTGCGCCGCCTTGCCCAACTGACTGAGGTTGTTCGCGCAGCGAATGCGGCTCGCTGCTTCCCGGACCTTTTGCACGGCCGGGAGGAGCAATCCCACCAGGATTGCAATAATGGCGATCACCACCAACAACTCGATCAGGGTGAACGCCCTGCGCCTCGACAAGCGCTTCATCATGGCAACACCTCCTTGAAAAGGAACCACGAAAAACCTACCGCCCCACGACAATATGGGGATGAACCTCCCGAAAACAACTCCCAATGTTTGCTGATGTTTATGCACGTCCCAGGCTAAGCCTGCAAGGATAAATGAACGAGTTCTCGATTACGCAATCCATGTCCTCACTAGGCTTTAACAATACTCGGGGAAAATGCATTGTCAAGAAAAAAGTGGAAAAATTTTTCACCTTGCCGCACGAGCCGATCATCAAAGGCTAACCTTGCCCTATGAGCGAGTGGCTTGCAGGAGCTAGAGATCCCATATATGAGGCATAGGTCGGTCGCTGCCAGTGGCGAGGTGCGGCGATATCATCCTCTGGGCAGCCATCCAGCGGCGATTCGGAGTGCAAGGGGTATGGTGCAGCAGTTTGTGCTTATTGCCGGTCGGACCACACGCCAGGGCACCAGTTTGAACGAGGGGAAATGGTCGGCCGCCTATCTTGAAGAGGTGCAAACGGTGTGGATGTGTCCGCACGACATGGCGCAACTGGGGATAAAAAGCGGGCAAAAGATCCTGCTGCGCTCGAACTGGGGACAAGTGGAGGTGGTCTGTCAGGCGGCCAGGCCGGAAGAGTTGCCTTCTGGAGTCTTGTTTATGGCCTACGGCGAAGCGTCGTCCCAGCTCATGGGCGCGGCCACGCACGCCACCGGTATGCCGGATAGCAAGGGCCTCGACGTGGAAGTCATCGTGCCGTAGAGTGTCCATGAGGTCTGCGTAGGACCGATTTCGACCAGGGGGGCGCAACCATGAGTGAAGGACTGTTCTCCATAGTGGAAGACGCCACCTGCACATTTTGCGGATGTGTATGTGACGACATCACGCTCAAGGTCGAAAACGGGCACATCCGCGAGGCAAAAAACGCGTGTGTGCTGGGGAAAGCATGGTTTTTGCATCACGATACGCCGAGCGGTCCGGTTGCTCGAATCGAGGGACGACCAGCGAGCTTGGACGAAGCGATCGAGCGAGCGGCTCGAATCTTGGTCAACGCGCGTTATCCGGTGGTCTATGGGCTATCCGACACCACGTGCGAGGCACAGCGGTATGCGGTGGCCATCGCCGACTACATCGGCGGATGCATTGACACGACCACGTCCGTCTGTCACGGTCCTTCGGGGATGGCCTTTCAGGGGATCGGGGAAGTGACTTGTTCGCTAGGAGAAGTCAAAAACCGTGCGGATCTGGTGATTTTTTGGGGGTCGAATCCTGCCGAGTCACACCCCCGGCACATGACGCGCTACTCGACCATGCCTAAAGGCGAGTTCGTGCCCCGCGGCCGCAAGGATCGCACG
Organism: Gemmataceae bacterium; assembly: GCA_040289265.1. Taxonomy (GTDB): domain Bacteria; phylum Planctomycetota; class Planctomycetia; order Gemmatales; family HRBIN36; genus PSKW01. The sequence goes on along the minus strand of PSKW01000001.1, from coordinate 76,698 downwards.
GTAGTGTTGGTGGATGTGCGACGAAGCAAAAGCGCGCCGGCGGCCGATATTTTCTTGCAGATTCGGCCCCGCAAAGACTTCGAAGCCCTGTGGGCTTTGCGGGCGCTGGTCCGTGGCCGATCTGTTTCTCCCGCCATCGCCGAGGAAACCGGTATTTCCTTGGAACAGTGGAGCGACCTGGCGACGCGCATGAAAAGCTGCCGTTTCGGCGTGCTCTTTTTCGGCATGGGCCTGTCCATGACGCGAGGCAAGCACCTGAATGTCGAAGCAGCCTTGGCGCTAGCCCGCGATCTCAACGAGTATACCAAGTTCTATATCAAGCCGATGCGCGGTCACGGCAATGTCACTGGCGCCGACAATGTCGTCAGCTGGCAAACGGGCTACCCGTTCGGTGTCAGTCTGCATCGCGGCTACCCCCGCTTCAATCCGGGGGAATTTACCACTGCCGATACGCTGGCGCGAGGCGAAGCCGATGCGGCTCTGATCGTCGCTTCCGATCCGCTCGCCAACTTTTGCCAGCCGGCGCGCGAACATTTGGCACGCATTCCCTATATCGCGCTGGATCCGAAAGATACACCCACCATGAGGCAGGCCACCGTGGCTATCACCACCGCTGTCTATGGCATCCACGTAGGCGGGACGGTCTATCGGATGGACGACGTGCCCATTCCTTTGCGTCCAGCTTTGCCATGTTCTTATCCCAGCGATGAGGAAGTCCTGCGCCGCCTAGGACACCGCATCCTGCAGATACAGAAAAGTCACAGCTAGAAGTGGAATGGGTTGATGCACAATCGGGTGTTCAGGCGGCCCAGACAGCACCTCGCCGATCCTCTTGCGGCTCGGCGCCTGTCACGCTAAACCAAGGGGGCAATCGCCTACGGGTTTGCACTGGCCCGTGCGCCGCCGAGCGGGTAGGTACCGTTTGGGCAGGTGCACCACAAGTGCTGGAAGCGCGAGGCACTCACGAGGATACGGATCATGAACTTGCTTGCCTGGCTGCGCGAGCAACTACGTCCCGTGATCGGCCAATACACGGATGACATTGCGTCCTACCTGGCGATGGTGCAGCCGGCACGTGACCATCGTTTCGGCGATTATCAGGCCAATTTTTGCATGCCTTTGGCGCGTACGCTGGGACGCAAACCGCACGAGTTAGCACGCGAGATTGTAAGCAAACTGGTGGCATCTGAAGCCCTGATGCCACCCGAGGTGGCAGGGCCTGGCTTCATCAATTTTCGCTTCCGATCGGACTTTCTGGCGCGCCAGGTGCGGACCCTGGCCGGCGACGAGCGGCTGGGCGTACCCCCGGTGTCCACTCCCCGTCGCTGGGTCATTGATTTTAGCTCGCCCAACGTGGCCAAGCCGATGCATGTCGGCCACTTGCGCAGTACCATTCTCGGGGACGCCTTGACGCGTTTGCTACGGTTTCTGGGGCACGAAGTCATCACCGACAATCATTTGGGCGATTGGGGCACCCAGTTCGGCATGCTCTTGTATGGGTACAAACATTTCCGCGACGAACAGGCACTGCAAAAAGATCCTGTGCGCGAAATGGCCAGGCTGTACGTTTTGGTGCGGCAAAAAATCCGCGAGGCCGGCGGCAGCGAGGACGAGGAAGAAGAAGCGGCCAACCCGGTGGCCGAAGCATGCCGCAAGGAAACCGCCCGCTTGCACGCCGGCGACCCAGAAAACCTGCGCCTGTGGCATATGATGATGCCCTGGTGCCTGGCAGAATTGCAGCCCATCTACCAGCGACTCGACATCCATTTCGACTACACCCTGGGAGAGAGCTTTTACCAACCGATGTTGCCGGCAGTGGTCGAGGACCTGCTACAAAAAGGCATCGCCACCTATAGCGAAGGGGCAGTAGTGGTGTTCCTCAACGACCGAGAGCCGCCGGCACTCATCCGCAAACGCGACGGCGCGTACACGTACATGACCACCGATCTGGCCACCATCCGCTATCGAGTGGAACAGTTCCAGCCGCATGCCATTTTGTACGTTGTGGATGCCCGGCAAACGCTGCATTTCAAGCAACTCTTTGCCATAGCCCGACGCTGGGGATGGGACCGGGTGCAGCTGGAGCACATCGCGTTCGGCGCGGTGCTGGGAGCCGACCACCGGCCGATAAAGACCCGCGAAGGCGGCGCTGTGGAGCTTGCACAATTGCTGGACGAGGCAGTGCGCCGGGCCAGGTCAGTCGTGGACGCCAACAGTCCGCACCTTCCCGAGGCCCAACGTGCTGTCATAGCAGAGGCCGTCGGCATAGGTGCCGTCAAATATGCCGACCTGTCGCAAAACCGGACCAGCGATTACGTGTTCAACTGGGACAAAATGCTCGCGATGGACGGCAACACCGCCGCCTATATGCAGTACGCCTATGCCCGCGTGCAGAGCGTGTTCCGCAAGGGGGAAATAGACATTGCCGCATTGCGTTTGCAGCTGCCTGATATTACGCTGGAGACGCAAGAAGAGCGGCATCTGGCGCTGATGCTTCTGCGCTTTCCGGAAGCACTCGAGAACGCCGCCGCCGAGTTCAAACCTCACTTCATCACGGCCTACCTGTGGGACCTGGCTACAGCGTACAGCGGCTTCTACCAAACTTGCCCTATCTTGCGGGCAGAGCCGGCCCGTCGGGCTAGCCGGTTGCTTTTATGCGACGCCACCGCGCGTATCATCCAGAGAGGTTTGGAGCTTCTCGGTATACGCACAGTCGAGCAGATGTAGGGCAAAACATAACTAGACAAGCGATGTAAGCAAACGGTCAAGCAGCTGATTAGGCCGGCTTTGTTGCTTCTGAATACGTTTCATGCACGCCCTCGCGGGGCTACAGCCACGTAAGGCAACCCGAGCGCACGCTTTAGGAGAATGATCTCGCCGGCGTCATTGCCTTCAATGGCGTGTCCGAGAAATTGCAAAGCGTAGCCCAGGACGAATACCAGTCCGCCCACCAGCCAATAGTTCCACAAAAACAGCGGCAAGGCCAACAAAGTCAATGGGATACCGCAGAGCACGTGGATGTAAAAATTGGCCGGGTGCTGGTGTCTTTCCAGCCAATTGCGCATCCAGGTCGGTCCAACCGGGCCTGGAACCGATTTGCGCGGTCGAAGCGCTTGTTCACTCATGTTGGTGAATGTACGAAACCTCGACCGCCTGGGCAAGATTTAGGGGATGTAAAAATTTTGCAAAGCTTGCGTTAACTTGTACCCCTTCGTCGGCTTAGCCTCGCTACATTGGTCCCTTTTTTTGGCCGAGTTGAGGCGGCATTTTTTGTGTGCACGGCATATCCGATAGTGCCGATAAAACCGTTAGCCCTTGTTTGTGCTCCGTGCGTTGCGTAGCTGCACGGCACACAGCCTGGGGCGAGGACGTGTCATGCCAAAGTGGGGCAAGCCCGTGAACTCAAGATGCAAACAAGAGCCTAGTAGGGGCAATTGCAGCACGAACGCTTGGCTCCTTATCGTGACGATTTGCACTCTAGCCGGATGCCGCCAAACGACAGTGCTACCTGATCCATCTCCTGCGGTATATGGGAAAGGGCTTCTCGATTTGGAATCGCAGGGGAAACCCGGGGATCTGGAATTGGCAACAGCAGGCGACGCCGGCGATGTAACGACCGTTCTCAGTCCCGAGGGGAAACAGCGGCCGATAACGTTAGCTGAGTGCATAGCCCTGGCTTTGGAAAACGGTAGGACGGGAGAGTTTTTCGACCGAACCGGATCGCGGCGCTCGAGCCTCAGCCCGACGGTGCGTGGCGCGCCTGCTAGCAACCTTACCGATAGCATACGCGTCTTCGCTTACGATCCAGCCGTGGCCGCACTCGACATCGAGATCGCGCTGGCCAAATTCGATGCCCGGTGGCAAACGAGCATGACCTGGAGCAAGACCGACGAGCCACAAGCTTTGCAGGCTGTCTTTTTCGGTCGGGAAGCGACCTTGCAACGGGACCAAGCTCAGTTCCAAACACAGTTGCTCAAGCCGTTGCCGACCGGCGGCGTGGCAGGCATCACCTTCCGCACCGACTACGACTTTTCCAATATCAACGCACGTATCGGGCGAGTCAACCCTGCTTATACACCCCGGCTGGAATTCTCCTTCGAGCAGCCGCTTTTGCAGGGGTTCGGGGTACAAATCAATCAGCTGCGCAACTCGCATCCGGGCAGTATCCGCACGCCTTTTGCGACCGGCGGCCGTGTGCCCGGGATTTTGATCGCCCGATTGTTCAATGACGAACAACAACTGGAATTCGAGCGACGTGTGCAAGACCTGCTGCTGAGCGTCGAGGAAGCATACTGGGAGCTTTATTGCGCCTATTGGGACCTGTATAGCCGCGAGATGGGCATGAGGCAGGCTCATGCTGCCTGGCAGGTCGTGAAGCGCAAATACGAAGCAGGTCAAGTGCCCATCCAAGATGTGGCGCAAATCGAGCAGCAATTTCAGCTCTTTCGGGCGCAGCGATTGCAAGCCTTGGGTCAGGGTACGGCGCGACTGGGTGTGCTGGAAGCCGAGCGCCGCTTGCGCTATCTGATCGGCTTGCCTGCTGAAGACGGTACCCGTTTGATTCCGGTAGACCAGCCTACCGTGGCACCCTACAAACCCGATTGGGCCATGTCGGTGCAGCAGGCCATGAACCGGCGGCCCGAGTTGCTGCAGGCGCGCAAAGAAGTCCAGGCTGCATATCTGGCCGTGCTGCGCGAAAAAGACGCGTTGTTACCCGATCTGCGTGCCTTTGCCACCTATGACATCAATGCGATCGGGTCGCGGCTCGACGGCGACTCGCCGGCCAACGCTTTGAAGGGCCTGTCGCAGAACGACTTCAACGACTGGACGCTGGGGCTGCGCCTGGACATTCCCCTGGGGTATCGCGAAGCGCACGCCGAGGTGCGCCGCGCCAAGCTGCAATTGGCTCAGCGTGTGACTCTCTTGCAAGATCAAGAGCAAAAGGTGCTTTTGTCGTTGCAGCGGAGTTACCGCGAGCTGGTGCAAGCTTACGAGCTGATCCGCATCCAGCGTGCCCGTCGGGAAGCAGCCGCCACGCAATTGGAGAGCATGTACCAGCTCTTTCTGGCGGGCAAACAGACCGTGGATGTGCTGTTGGAGGCACAGCGCAACTGGGCGGACGCTTTGCGCGACGAGCACTTTGCCATATGCGATTACAATATTGCCCTAGCAGAATTCGAGCGCCAGAAGGGGACGATTCTGGAACACGACAACGTCAGCATTGTAGAGGGACCTATCCCCGCCTCGGCGCAGGCGCGGGCCAGCGCCCATATCCGGGAGCGTGCCCGTTCGATTCCGATCGGCTGGCCTGCGACGCTCGCAGAAGAAGATCCCTCGGCGACGCGAGGGCCCGCCGACATGCCGAGCGCTGCAGATCCGCCGGCCCTGCCCCTGGTTCCCGCCGTTCCTTCGATACCGTCCGGGATGCCACAGGGCACCGAGCCTGCCGAGCCGGTTCCACCACCTTTTGACCAGCAGGTACCTTAGTGCCTCCCCTGTCGCGGCCGCGCATGATGTGCGGATGCACACCGTAGTCATCCGGTACGAAGACGAGCCGTTTGCTAGGCCGCTCGATTGCTCGGCAGCCAGCCTGGCACAGCGCCGATCCCAGCAGTTTGCTCCTGCTGATTTCTCTCATCGGGCTGCTTCGATACGGGGGCACGTCGCGAGGCTTTTCCACCTCGTCTCGACCTACCTACAATAGCGTGAGCAAAAACCGGAGCTTGCGACTTGCGCTAGGCTCCGATTCACAAGGACAAGCCCGAGCGACTATGGTCCGACCATGGCAGTAACTATCGAAAAAATCCAGGCGCGCGAAATACTGGACAGTCGTGGCCAGCCGACGGTCGAAGTGGAGGTGCACTTGACCGGCGGCATCGTGGGGCGTGCTGCTGTGCCCAGCGGTGCCAGCACCGGCGAGCACGAAGCCCTCGAATGGCGTGACGGCGACAAGGCCCGTTACAAAGGCAAAGGCGTCCTCGGAGCTGTGCGCCATGTGCGGGATATCCTCGGTCCTGCCCTCGTCGGAAAGGACCCGTTCGCGCAAGAGGCCATTGACCGCACATTGATCGGCTTGGATGGCACACCCAACAAGTCGCGCTACGGAGCCAATGCCCTTTTGGGCGTCTCGCTGGCTGTAGCTCATGCAGCCGCTCGTGCCTGTGGGCTGCCGCTTTATCGCTACCTGGGCGGTACACACGCCCACATCTTGCCGGTGCCTTTGATGAACGTCATCAACGGCGGTAAACACGCCGACAACAATCTCGATTTTCAAGAGTTCATGATCGTGCCCCGAGGCGCGCCGACGTTTGCCGAAGCGCTACGCATCGGTGCCGAAGTATTCCACACGCTGCGCGACGTCTTGAAATCCCGCAGCTTGGCCACGACGGTCGGCGACGAAGGCGGGTTTGCCCCGAACCTGAAAACCAACGAAGAAGCTTTGGAGCTGCTCGCTTTGGCCGTCGAACGCGCCGGCTACACATTGGGCGAACATGTGGTTTTCGCCCTCGACCCTGCTGCCTCGGAGCTGTACAACGCCGCCGCCGCCACAAAGCGGCAAGGGTATTGCTTTTTCAAGAGCGATCCGCATCGGATCGCCTCGACGGAGGAGCTGGTCGAGCTATGGGAACAGTGGTGCCAGCGCTGGCCCATATTTTCCATCGAGGACGGCCTGGCCGAGGACGATTGGTCCGGCTGGACGCTGCTGACACGACGGCTCGGAGAGCAAGTGCAGCTGGTCGGCGACGATCTGTTCGTCACCAATCCGCAGCGACTGCGTCGCGGTATCGCAGCCCGAGCGGGCAACGCGATCCTTGTCAAAGCCAACCAAATCGGCACCTTGACGGAAACACTGCAGACCATCGAGCTGGCCAAGCGTCATGGTTTTGCCATAGTCGTCAGTCATCGCAGCGGCGAAACTGAAGACGTGACCATCGCCCATTTGGCTGTGGCCGTCAACGCGGGACAGATCAAAACTGGATCCGTCAGTCGCACCGACCGCGTAGCCAAATACAACGAATTGCTGCGCATCGAAGAAGCATTGGGCGACGCCGCAGCCTTCGGCTGGCCGATTCGGCAAGCGCGTGCAAGTGAAAGCCCCACCGCATGACCTGGATCACCGAGGATCCGACGCCGATATACGCCATGTTGGCAGTGGTCACGTTGGCCCTGGCAATTGCCGGCTACGCGACTGGGCTGGTGCGGTATTATCTGTGGTCCCTGGCCGCCGTGGCAGCAGCCGCTCTGGTGTTTTTCGTGGACTGGCTGGTCGTTACCGATCGGGAGTATGTCCAAGAATTGACGCAGGAACTGGCTGCCGCTGCTCAGGCGGGAGACATGGCCCGCCTCGAACGTCTGTTTTCCGACGAGTCGTCCAGCATTTTCCAAGGACTGGACAAAAAGCAACTCATGGATTTGGCACGGCGTTGGCTGCCGCGGGTCACCCCGCGCGAGATCGTCGTATGGGGCTTTCAGATCGAGAAGACCGCACGCGGCAGCGGCTGGCGCTGCCGGTGTTTGGGCAAAGCCAGCGGCACCTTCGGCGGTTTCGAAATCGTCAACCAACTCTTTCAATTGGAGGTGACCTATTTCAAGGATCGCACCGGCCAGTGGCGCATCTGGGAGTTGCGTATTTACAACTTCGGTGCCAGGGAGGAGATTCGCGTTTCCGGCGTGGCACCGACAGGCCCACCGACTTCGAGCAGGCCCGACGGCGCACTCGATCGCCGCGAGCGACCTATCCCCTGGGATCTGCGGAATGCGAACTAGCCCAGCCTTTGCCATGTGTGCTCCGTCTATTGGACCTAGCGCGCGCGGCTCTCCCGGTCCATGCTCCGGCCCGCTGCACGTGGGCGCGATAAGGACCACTAGCCCCTTTGATCGGTCCCGGCTATCGGCTATGATGGCGACATACTCACTAGCACGCGCTGGTTCGCGACAGTGCACGGAAAAAGGGTTCGTGGGACGAAACGGATAGGAAGGGTCCCGATGGCTAGGGGCCTAAACGATCAGGAGGAGGTGGCCGCCATGACTAGGATCGTGCTAGGTGCGCTGTGGATCGTGGGAGGGATAGTTTCGACGGCACAGGTGTGCTGCCCGGGGAATTTCGCCGCCGGTTCCATACAGACCGGCAGCACGATGGCCAAGCTTGCGCCACAACAGATAGCCCAAGGCTGGATCATGCTTTTCGACGGCGAAAGCAAATTCGGCTGGCACATCCCCGGGGACGTCAAAATACACGACGGGGTCCTGGAATGGAGCAGCGACCAAAAAGCGACTGCCACCTGTACGACTCGCCTCGGCGCTTTCGAATTCGAACTCGAGCACGACACCATTGACGGCGAGGCCTGCAGTTTGGAGTTTTTTACCGGCTCGCAAAGTCTCGCTGCCGGGTCGGCGTCGAGCGGCGAAGGATGGCAGGTGATGCGCGGCCGTGTAGAGCCGGCGCCCGTCACCGAGCCGGAAGCTTCGTCGGAGATCTCCTTTGAAGCCGATCGGTTGGTTTACAAGGTTCAGGCACGCATAGGCGGCGGACCGATCGGCCTGCGGCTGCACAAGGACGGCGGAGAAACGATCCGTATCCGCAAGTTCAACGTGCGTCCTCTCGGACTACAGCCCATTTTCAACGGCAAAGACCTGACCGGCTGGCGCGTCGTCGCATCCGATCAGGCACGCTCCGTGTTCGCCGTCAACGACCAAGGGGAATTGACGGTGCGCAATGGTCCGGGCGATCTGCAGACCGTGGACCAGTGGGCCGATTTCGTGTTGCAGCTGGAAATCAAAACCCACGGCAGGCATCTCAATAGCGGGGTTTTCTTCCGTGCCTTGCCCGGGCAATTCTGGAGCGGTTACGAAGCCCAAATCCGCAACCAATGGGAACGCGACGACCGCAATCGTCCGGTAGATTTCGGCACGGGGGGCATTTACAATCGCCAACCGGCCCGTCGGGTCGTCAGCAACGACAACGAATGGTTTACCATGACTATCGTTGCAGCAGGCAGTCACCTGGCTACTTGGGTGAACGGCTTTCAAACCGCCGACTTCGAAGACACCCGACCGCCTGCCAATAACGCCCGGCAGGGCAAATATACCGGCCGCGGTTGCATCAGTCTTCAAGGGCACGACCCCACGACCCACTTGAGTTTCCGCAATTTGCGTCTGGCTTCTCTGCCCGATACTAGGTAATCTAAAGGCAGACTAGAAGCCGAGCATGGACCCTGCCGTAGCGGCACATGCCTGACAGTTGCGTGCAACACATAACGACAAGAGGACCTACCGACCAGCGGCATACGACAAGGAGAGACACGATGGACCGAAGAGAGTTTTTGACGACAGCGGCGGGCGTGTGGGCAGCGACAGCTCTAGCTCAGGAGAACCAGCGCGTGGCAGCCAACGACCGTATCGCCGTGGCTCTGATCGGTTGCGGCGGTATGGGCAACGCCAACCTGGCCGATTTCGTTCGCTTGCCCGATTTCGAAGTCATCGCCTTGTGCGATGTAGACGAGCGACAGTACGGCAACTCGTTACGCATCCTCGAAAAAGCTGGCCGCCGTACCAGCAACATCAAAATGTACGAAGACTATCGCAAAATGCTCGACGAACGCAAAGACCTGGATGCAGTGATCATCGCCACTCCGGATCACCACCATGCTTATGCCTTGATCCACGCCTGTCACGCCGGGCGTAACGGCCAGGGAGTGGACGTCTACTGTGAGAAGCCGATTTCGCACAACATCGTCGAAGGGCGGGCGATGGTCAACGCCGTCCGCAAGCAGAAACGGGTCTGCCAGATCGGTACCCAACAGCGCTCCGGACAGCATTTCAAAGACGCAGTCGAATATGTGCGCTCGGGCAAACTAGGCAAAGTCTATTTGTGCCGCACCTGGATAACGAACAATACCCCTCCCGAAGGATGCGGCAATCCCCCGGACCAGGAGCAGCCGCCGGCAGGCGTCAATTACGACCTGTGGCTCGGGCCTGCGCCCAAGCGTCCGTTCAATGCCGCGCGCTTCCACGGCAATTTCCGCTGGTTTTTCGATTATGGCAACGGCCTATGCAACGACTGGGGCGTGCATCTGAACGACATCGTTCTCTGGGCTATGAACGTGCGTTGGCCGCTGGCAGTCTCCGCCTGCGGCGGCAAACATGAAATGAAAGACAACAGCGATACCCCGGACACTTTGGACGTGACCTACGAATACCCCGATTTTACGCACATCTACACGGTCCGGCGCGGACGGGTCCACGGCGGCTTCGGCGGTCGCACCCACGGCATGGAATTCGTCGGTACCAACGGCACCCTCACCCTCGATCGCAGCGGATGGGTGGTCACCTTCCCGGACGGCAAACAAGAACGTCATGGCGGATCGGAGCAACACTTCGCCCATGTGCAGAATTTCCTCCATTGCTTGCGCCACCGCGAAGAGAAATGCGCCTCGGATATCGAAGACATGCACTATGCCACCAATACCTGCCATCTGGCCAATATCAGCTACAAACTCAAGCGCAAAATCTACTGGGATGGACAAAACGAACGCTGCTACCGTGGCTACAACATCGTGGATAAACGGTTCGTGCACGAGGATGGGGAAGCCAATGCGCTACTGTTCCGGCAGCCGCGCGCCGGCTGGCAGCTGCACACTTAGCCCAGCAACGCGATGCAGCCAACGGGTGCAGCTCTGAACTACCTTGACAGGGGCACTCGCACTTTTTGCTCGGAGTGCCCTTTTTGCTTACCGAAGTCGCAGGTTGCTACTGTGATTGGCGCCCAAGTCAGTGGGCACGAAGCGTCGAGCACCTGCGGGAACGACTCGCCTGTACAGTCCAGACTGTTCGCCCTGATACCTGAGCAACTGACAAACGCTTGCAGGTGCCGGCGACGGGTTCGGCGAGCGGCCCGGCAGTCGGCGAGCCTTTCTCGTTCCAAGGAACTCGACGAGGCTTTTTGGTGGTCATTCGAAGGAAATATCCGCCGCTGCACCGACCGGCGGCGCTGCCTGTTCCGACGGAGCATGCGTCGAGTCGTGAGACACCGGTCTGACCAGATTGCCAGGTCTGGGCATTTCCGCAGTGCTTTTGCCTCGCCGGTCTCCAGGGTGTGCCCTGCCAGGTTCCGGACGATTACGCGAGGGTAATGACGTACCCGGCTTTTGCAGCAGAGGATTGGCGTTTTGCTCTCGAGGCTTGGGGGGCATGCGTTCGGCTTCTTCCAGTTTCGCCAGAGCGCCGGCGGCAATTTGCAATCCCGGCTCCAAGCTCAATGCTTTGCGATAGGCCGCTTTGGCCTCTTCCCATTTGCCCTGCGTTGTCAAAAGAAAGCCCAGGTTGGCATGTGCCTGGGCCGGCGTAACCGCTTTGACAAAGGCTTCGTAGCTCTCCGCGTAGCGGCCCTGCATGGCCAGCGTCATGCCCAGATTGACCCAAGCGCGCTCGTAGCGAGGATTGACGTGCAGGGCCTTGCGCAACCATTTCTCGGCTTCCTGCCAATCTCCACGTTGGTACTGGAAATAGCCGTAGTCGTTGAGCAACTCGACGTTATTGGGCTCGAGTTCCAAAGCTTTTTTGTACTCGTGGGCGGCGCGCGCATGGTCCCCCTGCCGATCGTACAAGACAGCCAATCGCCGGGCTACGTGGGTCAGTCGCGGATCGTAGTGGCGCGCACGTTCGTATTGGTAAATGGCCTCTATTTCATGGCCGTTTTGCTCCAGCAGTTCGGCGGTTTTTAGGCAAGCACGGGCCGCCTCGTGCGGAGGCAATTCCAACTCTTGTGCCTTGCGCGTGTTGGAGGCGACAGGCATCTCTAGGGGCGGGGGCTTCCACTGCGCCCACTGGGACGAAGTCAAACTGCTACATCCGCCCAAGGAAGCACTCGCCAGAGCCAAGCCAACTACGTAGATGCCAGCCTGACTGACGCGTTTATGCATGTGCTATGCCTCTGTCCCGATCCTGCCTCGCCGACGATCGCCGGACGCAAGGTGGGAGCTTTTTCAGAACGACCAGGGTCGCCAGCTGGGCCAATAGGACCGGAAGCGATCGAAAAAGCCCTGCCTGCCATACGTCCAGTAGAAGGGGAACCATGGACGCGGCGCAATCATTTGCTCGTACATCCATTCGGCTTCTTCGCCGTAGAGCCCCTCGGCGGCTGGATATCCGACGACTACGCGCTCCTGGGCGTCCTGGATGCCACGCATAGCCAGCTGCGCGATGACCGTTTGCCGACGCGCTTCGTTCAATTCCGGATCGGCATGAGCCTGGATCATGACCGGAAACGGCACCTCCGGCAGACGTCTGGCGATCTGATCCAAGTGGTACAGCCCATAAGGTCCCAGGTCCTTGCCGCCCATGTACCACTCGTGTTTATAGATGACGAAGTCGTCCATTTCTGCCTTGCCGGCCTGAACGTTTTGAAACTCGCGCACATAGGTGCCAGCAGGTGCGGGCAAAGCCCCCGGAGGTACATCGGAGCAGTTGTCCACGCACCAGGGATGCGTCGTGTGGCAGCCGGCCAAACCCGCCAGGATCAGGCCCGCCCACCAGGCGGCCGCGGATGCGCTTGCTTTTGCCATGGGTCTCCCTCGTGTCCTCAAGCCCTCAATATCGGCCATCCGAATGGCCGTGCGGACCCACGATATAAATCTGCTCGCAGCGACGATAGCTTTTCATACGGTGCAGGTCCGTCATAACTGGCGTGCGATAGTCATAGCTGCGGCGGCTCTCCAAACGGCCCAACAGATAGAATTCCAGGTCGCCTGGCTCGAACAGATCGGATCCAGGCAACGGCGGCACTTCTTCCGGTTCCATGGGATGTACCAGCTCCGGGGTGATCAAGACGATCAGCTCTTGTTCGCCGGCCGTAGTGCGATCGAACGCGGCGAGCCGACCGACGATCGGCAGATCGCCGAAGAAAGGCACCCGTGTGGCATCGGCGCCTATATTGGTTTGAATGAGTCCCGCCACCGCTAACGTTTGACCTTCTCGCAACTCCACCGTCGTGAAGAAATTCCGCGTGATCAGGCTGGGCACTGCCGCGCTGCCGATAAAGGTTACCCCCGTCTGCAAATCACGCGTGCTCACCTCGGCGGCTATAGTCAGTCGGATGCGATCTTTGTCCGTGACATAAGGCGTGAAGCTCAATTGGACTCCGAAGGGAAAGAAGGACACGCCCTGCAAGCCAGCCGCCGTGAAACCGGTAACGACCGGTACGGGAAAAGCGCCGCCCGCCTGAAACGTTGCCGTTTGGCCATTCATGGTGACCAGGACCGGCTCAGCCAGGGAACGAGCATAGTTGAGCGTTCGGAGTGCGCTGATGGCTAGTTGTACTTGGCCATTATCGAGGGCTGCGGGCAGGTTGTTGAAGCCCCCCAGGCCGCCGGCTACTCCGGCTTGTCCCTGCAGATTGAAGACGCTGAAGCCGCCCAAGCCGCCGAAGCCACCTGTAACTCCTCCCGTGGCGATGCTCCCCGTATTGTTGGCAAAATACGTGAGCCCTTCGTTGTTGCGCAAAGTGAAGTTGAGGCCTATGCTCCTGGCTGCTGCCCGGTTGACTTCGGCAACCACGACGCGCAGACTGACTTGTTGCTCGCCGGGGACACGCAGCAAGTTGATGATGTTGGGCCCGCCGGACAGCAGGAAGTTCTCCAAGCCCTGAGGCGGCAATCCGTCTGGCCCGGGTTGCAGCGTTACATTGACCTGATTGACGGGGACTTGTGCCGCTTCGGGCACAGGCGCATTGGCACGGATGACCCGTAAGATTTGCGTGGCCTCGGCAATGTCTTTGGCCTGCCCGGTGACCACCAGTTTATCGCCGACCAGGAATAAATGCACGTAACTGTCGGGAAAAGCACGATTGATCTCTTCTTCCAGGGCTTGGTAGGCACGCTCCAAACGCTCTTTGGCTTCTGGATCGGGCAACACGCGGACCAAATAACTGAGGATGCGCTGCTTGGCGGGATTGGTCTCGTCGCCGAACCACAAATGCAGCGTAGTCGTCCCGGTGCGAACACCCAGTAGGGCCAATTCACGTGGCGCGTCGCGCGATACGAATGACAAAGTGGCCACGGTTTCGTCGGCAATCTGCACACGGAACGGTCGCTCCTTGAGGATCATCAAACGCGTGCGACCCTCGACCAAATCGAGGGTGTTTTCCGGATCTACGAATCGCTCGACGTATTTGGAATACTCTTTGATCGTTTCTGCCGACGGTCGCGGCGTAGTCCCGATCGGCAACGGGCCGCTCCCCAATTGCTGTAGCCGGGGGTTGCGCACCAAGGGATTGAGCTTTTGCGGCATCGGCGCAGCAGCAGGAGCGGGCTTGACCGCCGCGGCGGACTTGCCTCCTTCCCCATCCGGCTTCTCCAAGGACAACTGCGGCGCAGAGGGGCGTTCAGCGGGTGTTTGCGCAACGACCGTGCCTCGCGGCACACCTTGCGCCCACACCGGCGCGCTATTCAGCCAGAGGGCAGTTCCCAAAACCACCAGCAGTGGCCATACTGCATGCCTTTTTCTGCTTCGCCGGACGGCCCTTTTCGGCTCTACTGGCCTTCGGTCCCTCATAAGCTTTCTCCGCTATGCCCGCCCGTCCCGAGCGATTCCGCTAGCCTTTGTCTGCTGAGCCCATGAGCCATTTCGCACCCGCCGTTGCTTCCTCCTGGTAGTCGCATAGAATCTGTCTACTTTTTTTCTGCGTTTTCACAGGCTTGTGTCTGGTATCGGATGTGCCGGTCAAAACCTTTACACAAACAGCTATGAGTTTGCGGGCTGTGACGGAATTACTGATTTCGGCGGCTGCGAAACGCTTGCTGGAAGCCAAGACTTTGCCGGACGGTTTTACCTGTGGCATAAAGATTTGAACCCAGTCGCGGTAGTTGCTACCATAGCTTACAAAGGATCAGGCCGCTCAGTCGGTAGACGAGCGTTTTGGGATTCAGTGCTCAGATGCGCAATTGCACGGTGACGGCGACGCATCGCGCGCTTAGATAGCACCACCAGTGCACCAACAAGGTGCCAACCAGTTACCGCTGATGGTGTTTGGGGGCACGAGCTGGGCAGCGTGAACCCGGCAATTTCGGCAAGGGGTGCTTGCCTCCGTTACCTGGATCGGTTGGCAGAAGCATATAGCGAGGGCAGTCGTGGCCATCCAGATCATCTGTTGTCCACACTGTGGCAAGCAAGTGAAGGTTTTGGAAGAGTATCTTGGTCGGAAAATGCGCTGCCCACATGCCGGCTGCCGGCAGGCGTTCCGAGCAGAAGCTTCCATGGTAGTGCAGGAAGCGGGCAGCCCGGCAACCAAGGCACAGACACCTGAGCCGTCCGCGCCACCGGCTGGACCGGCGGCGGTGGCACCGGCAGAAGTGGTGGACTGGCAAAAGGAACCGCCACCGGCTCAAGCAGTTCCCCCACCAGTAGCAGGGACTTATGAAAGCAGATCTGAAGCGTTTGCGCCGCCTGGGGCTGCGGCACTGCCCGATCATGGAGGGTTGTACGCGACCAGCGGTTACGAAGAAACATCGGCCTCCGCCGCGATACCGGTCGTGGATCTGGCTCCGGAGACCGCTCCGTCACGCGCCCGCACTGTGACGCGAGTCATGCTGCTTTTTATCGCTTTGGCAGTCGCAGCTACGCTCGCTGCCGCCATCTATGCTTTTTCAGTACGCCGATCCAACGAAGCGATCCTCGCCGAGCGCGCACACAAGCTGGTGCAAGAAGGCAAACTGACCCAAGCACAGCAAGCTTTCAATGATCTGGCTGCTCAGTTTCCTAACAGCAGTAACGAACCCCTGTACCGGTTCATGAGCGAGTGGCTCGAAATACGGGCTGCCGCTCAGGGCAGCGCTGTGGATGTGCCCACGGTCTACAGCAAGCTACAAGCTTTTCTCAAAAAACATCGCGACAAGACCTACTATCGTGAGCGAAGAAGCGAGGTATGGGAGGCGCTAGCGAACGTCTCCCAAGCTGCCAGCAGCGAAGCGGAGCGCCGCTACGATCCCGAAGCTCTCAAGCAAGCCGAGGAGATCCTCAAGCTTTGTGACGATCTAGCCTCTACTGTTCCAGACCACGAGGCAGCTCTCAAGCGACTCGAGGACCTGAAGGCGCGCCTGGGCAAGGCACAGCGTGCTGTGGCAGCTCAGCAGGCAAAGAAGAAAGTACTGACCGCCTTCGATGATTTCTTCAAAGAGAAGACTCCGGGAGCTGTAGATAAGGCTGAGCATTTACTGCAAGAATTGGTGATCCAGTATCCAGATTTTGCCGGCGACAAAGAGTTGCAGGCACGCATTGCCACGTTCCGCGAGAATGAAGTGAAATGGATCCGGTACGTGCCTGCTGCGGCGTCATCGGCATCGAAATCTCCGCCGCCAGAGGTCTCGCGACCCGCGCTGGTTTTCGCCCCGCTTGTACAAGGTGGCCCAGTTCGAGCACAGGGGATTGTCATTGCCGTAGCTCGTGGCCGGCTGTACGCCCTGGCAGCTGCCGACGGCACTATCCTATGGTCGCGAGAAGTTGGGCCAGATGTTCAAGGACTGCCGACACGTTTACCGGCTACGCCCGCACAGCCGGAAGCGCTCCTCATCCCCTTTTCCGACGGACAGCGTACCATCTATTCGGCAGTGCAAGTACAAGACGGCAAATTACTGTGGCACTACGATTGCGGCGCCATGTGCCAGGCACAGCCCATCGTCGCTGCCGGACGCATCTACTTATTTGCGACCGACGGCCGTGTGCACGAGTTGGAACTAGCCGGTGGCAAGCCGACTGGCATTTATGAAATCGGGCAGAAAATCACGGTGGGTGGTAGCTTCGATCCCCGCAAGCGCCAGTTGCTGGTTGCTGGGGATCACCGGCGCGTATTCGTTCTCGATATAGATCGGCGCGAGTGTGTCGCCGTTCACTATACAGAGCACACTGCCGGGAGCTTGCTGGCGCCTCCACTTCTGATAGGCGACGTACTTTTGCTGTTGGAGTCTGCCGAGCTCCAGATGATGCGGGTGCGAGCCTTTCGACTGCCTACGACTGACTCGGGCCTACAAACGCTGGCGGAGTACAACGTACAGGGCTGGGCCACGCAGCCGCCCTATTTCGACGGAGAAATACTCGCGTTTATCACCGATCGTCAGTTGCTGGCACTGTTTGCCGTGCGGCGTGGGAGCGGTAGCCGCGATCGCGAGGTGTTCCCGCTGGTTAAGCCCATGCTCGTGCCAGCGGCCAAGGAAAGCTCTTCCCAGTCCGCTGGTGTCGGATTGCGCAACGTGGTGGTGGGACGTGACATACGACACTGGTGGATACTGTCAGGCGGCTTGTTGCGCCGACTGCACGTAGATTATTATAGACAGACAGTCACTGCCCATGATGTACAGCCGATCCCTTACCTTGGCTCGGCCTTGCACGGGCCGCAGGCGCCTGATCCCGAGCATCCCTACGTCTACTTGGTAACACAAGTCAACAAGGATCAGGTTGTATGCACAGGATTGGATACCAGTTCGGGCAGAATCATTTGGCAGCGACAGCTCGGGCTTTCGCCTACCACTAAGCTCCTTCCCGGAGATAACGAGGTAATATTGGTCGAAAGTAACGGCGGTTTTTTGCGCGCGTCGAGCACACTTTTGGCTGCATCGGCCGATCGGCCGGTGTCAGTGGAGACGTGGACGCCCCCTGTGCATAATACGTCTTGGGTCTGGTTTTCCTTTGACCCGTCCCAAGGCTACCTAACGCGTGTTACCTATCTCGACACGAGTCGAGAATTGCTCGTCGAACGGCAAGACAGAACCGGGAAAATGCTTTCTACCAAGCATCCCTTACCGGCAGAGCCTGCAGGTGAACCAGCTGTCACCGACAACGGTCTGATCGTTTTCCTGCGCGATGGAAGCTTTTACGACTTGCCCTGGAGCGAAACACAAGTGCAGCCCAGGCCCCATCCATGGCTGCGGGCTCGTCGTAGCGCTCACACTGTTTGCCGGGCAACCATGATCGGCAGCACTGAGTTGATGGTATCGGATGGCGGCCGGACTTTACAGCGCTGGCGGCGATCGGCACCCGGATCCTGGGTCCCGCAAGCGGCTGGGTCCGTGGAATTGCCGGCGGACGTTGCCTCCCCCTTATTGCCGCTACCCTGGCAAAACGATACCTACGTGGCCGTCGTTACGACCGATCACATCCTATGCCTGGCTTCCCTCGAACGGGTTCTGGTGCACCGACAATTTTCCCTCGGGGCACCCGCTACTTTTGGGCCCTTTCGCGTCGGCGATCGAATAGGCGTGGTAGTTCGTTCGCAACTCCAAGTCTTTGCACCCCATGAGGAAAAACCTGTTTGGACCTTCGATATTCCACCGCCCGGTCCGGCAGGGCCACCTTTGACACTACCCAGTGCCCTGGTCCTGACGTGCCTTAATGGCGAACTGATCTACCTCGATCCCAGGAATGGCAAGGTATTGGAGAGAACAACCTTGCCTGGGCCTTTGGCACCCACCGGCAGCCCGGCGCCGCTGAACACATCCCTTTTGATTCCGCTCAGTGATGGCACGTGCCTTGTGGTGCAGCGGCCACACTGAGTCTTGCTATCCTTCGTTGTGCACATGCCATTTACCTACGCCGGTATCGCGTTGGACTTGACGCATCTTGCGCCGATCCTTTAAGCTCTTGGCTCCTTGAGCAGGTTTCTTACACCCTAGGGCAAAGCGAACGGAGGCGACATGCTATGCCTGGATGTAGTGGAGGACCATTCGTAGCGATCATCCCTGCGCGGGGCGGTTCGAAGAGGCTGCCAGGAAAAAACTTGCGCACGCTCGGAGGACGACCTCTTTTGGCCTACAGCATTCTCGTTGCACGCGCCTGTCCGTCTATCGGCGGCGTCTATGTAACTTCCGACGCCGAGGACATCCTAGCCTGCGCAAGGCATTGGGGCGCTTTGCCGATCACCAGGCCATCCCAGCTAGCAACCGATGAGTCGCCAACCATTGCCGCCTTGCAGCATGCTGTGTCGTGGCTGGCAGAGCGTGGGGTAGCGTCTCCGTACGTGGCACTCTTGCAGCCCACTTGTCCACTGCGCCGCGTCCATGATATCGAAAAGGCTATCGAACGATTTCTCGCCTATGACGCCGATGCCGCTGTCAGCGTTACTACCCTGCATTTGAAGGCTGGGCACTTGGACCAGCATGGCTGGTATCACCCTGACTATGTCCCTGGCACACGCAAGCAGGACATAGCGCCAATATACCAGGAAAATGGCGCCCTCTATCTGCTGCGTCGCACGCTGGTCGAGCGTGGACAACTTTTTGGTGCGCGTACCTTGCCGCTGCACCTGCCTCGCGAAAGCGGACTGGCCAGCATTGACGACGAGTTTGACTTCCAGCTTACCGAGACGCTTTATCACCACCTGGGGTACGCGTCGGAGTTTCAGCACTTGGAAAATCGGCTGGCGGCGTAAATCCTTGCCAGCGCGCCATGCTACGATGCAGCCGGGATCGGCAAACTTTTCTGCATGATCGGCTTTCCCTGGCTGTGTATGGTAGCAGGTGCCGGTCCCAGCATACACAAGCGGACACTATGAGGCAACACAGGACAAGGAACCTGTTTTCTTGCAATGGCGTTTCCGAGCATGTACTGTATCCGCTGACCAAGCCCCCGGCCAAATCGTCCCCGATCAAAGTTCTCTTCACTGTACCGGACGGCAGCCACGCTGCCATTCTGCTTCATACTTCTCTACTCGATGCACTGTTGGAAGGCCAAGGAATCGAGTGGCATTTCTTGACTCCTCGTCCTCGCTATCTTCACAAGGCTTTGCAAGAAAAGTGTCCGCGAAACTCTTCGCTCTATGTGCTCGATTGGCCCGCTGAACATCTTACCTTTGCCGATCGGCATCTCCAGTACTTGAAACAAGAGCTATGGCGCATGCGTAGCCTATCGGACTATCATGATGTGCTTTATTCCCGCCTACGAACCATCGAGCCTAAACGCTACTGGTTCCATAGACCGTTGGCCAAGCTCATCGGATGCGTGCCTGGTATTGGACCTCTATTGGAGCGCATCGAGTTCTTTTTGCCGATAGAGTATTGGATACGTATTCTGCGGTCTCTTGCACCTACTGTAGTTGTTCTCGGCAGTGCCGGCCTCAAGCTGCCGGAGATACCTGTGGCGCGCGCTGCGTATCGTCTGCGCATACCCATGTATGGCATCGTGCCTTCCTGGGACAACCTTACGACCAAGGGCCCTTTGGCAAGGGGTATCGCCAGGCTATCCGCCTGGAGTCCCTTGATGGCCCGCGAAGCCACACGCTTTCATGATTTCCGAAGCGACTCAATTGATATTACCGGACCACCCAGCTTTGACCGACATTTTCGCCGCTGGACCGAGCAGGATCGGACACAATTTTTCCGGCGCCTAGGACTCGATGTACACCGACGGCTTCTCACCTACACCAGCGTCCCTGCATCTACTTGTCCTCACAGTGCGGCCTACGCTCGTTTGCTTGCCACCATGGTGCGCGACAACGTCTTCCAGCAGCCGTGCCAACTGCTCGTCCGCCTGCATCCTCAGGACCGTTTCGACAACTACCGCGCACTCCAGCAGTATTCTCACGTACATGTGGACATGCCCGGTGAGTACTTGCGCGCCACATCCGGTAATTCAGCCATTCTCGATTACGCGCCAACTCCTTGGGATATGGACAAGTATAGCTTGACTCTAGCGTGCAGCGATGTAGTCATCAATTTGGCCTCCACCGTGACATTGGAGGCATGTGCATTCGACAAACCTGTAATAAATGTTGCGTTTCACTGCAGTCCCAATCACAAGTGTGACATCGTCGGTTACTATGACCTTCCGCATTATCGCCCCGTAACGCAATCGAAGGCTGTCCGCATTTGTTACAATGAAGCTGAATTGATCCGATGCATCAATGACTATTTGTCGAACCGTGCCCGAGATAGCGAGTATAGACGGCAGCTTTATTCCCTTTACGATCCGTTTGCCGATGGATGTGCATCCGCACGTCTCGGCCGAGCGATTGTACGTTTTGTTAGACACTGCAGCGCCAGCAGGAAAATACATTGCAACGTGGCTGACAAACGAGGCCAATGATGGAAAGATATCCTCCGGGGCATGACCAAGAGAGGGCCAGCTCTATGTCGCCCCGGGAGGACTATGTAAGTGCTCGCCGGCTTTTGTCAGGGGCATTTGTCGAGCTCTGGCCTTCCCTGGTGATGTTCGCGGGCGCTTTGCTGGCCAAAAGTTTCTGCCTTGCGGCGATGGTGCTTGCAGTTCACGACTTTGTGGCTTCATTACACAAGGCGCCTACCGTGTGGCAGGCTGTAGTATCGCAGGCTGTGCTTCAGTTCGCTGCCGGCTGTATCAGCGCCACGCTGCTGGAAGTCGTGGCAGATCGTCTCCAATGCATTATCGGCTTGCGTGTCAGCGGTCGCGTCTTCGAGCATCTATTGCAAGGATTGCCATTTGCCCCATTTGCAGACACGTCGGCTGGCACGTGCGGTAGCACGGTCGGAACTGTTCTGGTCCAGGCGGAGAAATTGCAGGCCACGGTCGAGACGCTATTGGCTACGACTCTAGGGTTGACGCAGAAAGCTTGTACGCTGGTAGGACTTTGGGCCGCAGTCTGGTCAAAAGCGCCTTGGTTGAGTTCGCTCGGGCTAGTGCTCCTGGCTCCACTAGTGCTGTGGACGGCTTGTCGGCAGGCGCGAGTACGTAGAATCCTGCGGCAGGAGATGCACCGAGATGTGCAAGCGCTCGACCGCTTTTTGCACATGTTGGCGAACTTGCGGGACCTGCGGCATCTAAGACTACGCCAAACAGCCTTGATGGAAATGGAACAGTGGTGTAACGTGATGGCCCACCACGGTCGGCAGGTGGTGTATCTGCAGGCGGGGACGCAAATGCTCTTGGGCACCGGAGCCGTAAGCATCCTGGCTATCCTGATGCTGTGCGCGCTGGCGCGAGGGGCAAGCCTCTCGCTGACCGTAACCGTCTTTGCCGGCTTGCTTTTCAGTCTGGAACCCATGGGACAGGCGTTGCGTCTGTTGGGCGGCCTGCACATCCGATGGCTCAAATTGGACGATCTCGTACGCCTAGCCGGCCGCGGCTGGCGATTCTTGGAGCGCCAACACCTTTTGCCTGCGCTCGACCGCATCGAGCGTCTGGATGTTCAGAACCTTTCGTTGGACCGCAACGGACAGCCCGTGCTCGAAAAGGTGAATCTATCCATCCGCACTGGCGAAATAGTGGGCATCGCCGGCGCTTCAGGTACGGGCAAGACCACTTTGATACGGATCATTCTCGGCTTGCTCGATCCCACCGGGGGCGTCGTTCGGGTGAACGGCGTGCCGCTGAGTGACATCAACCGTTTGTCCTACTGGCAACGGGTGGCTTACGTGTCCCAGCGTCAGGGGCTGGAAGCAGGGGCGTCCTGCTCGACGCACGATTGCGACGGTCGCCGATGCGACCTCATTGTTTTCGACGAGCCCACTGGATGCGCTACACCGGAGGAAGAACAAGACTTTGCGGCAGCAGTGAAGCGAGGGGCAGAGCACCGGTTGACGCTGCTGATCAGCCATAGGCCCGGCACGCTGGCCCTATGCGATCGGGTATTCTGGCTTGTGGATCGGCGCTTAGAACACGCGGCGTCCCATCCGGAACAAGCGATACCGAGCGGCGCACCTGCAACCGATGCCGATCGCAAGTACGCTGCCTGATGCATCTGGAAGCCGTGAGGCTTTTTGTCGTGCCAACGCTAGTCGCCGACAGCCTGGAGATCGAGGGCGAGCAGCTTTTTCGCTCGGGTACATGGCCGGCCTGGTCATTACTCGAAGAGCTGGGCCGCTCCTGGCCGCAACTGATATACGCGACACTGTTCGGTGCCTTGGTGATAGGTGCCCTCAGCACGTTGCGTTTCACTGCGCTGGAGCGGCTCGTGGACAGCGCCATGGCAGACAGTGACACTTGTGCCCTCTATTTCGTGGCCACCGTCTCGGCATGGACCGGCACTTATGCAGCCCAATATCTCGGCATGCGGCTGATCTATGCCCGCGAGCACGAGGCGACTGTGGTGCTCATGCAAAAGCCGCTGCGCGAACTGGTGGACAAGCGTCATGCTGGGGTGGACGGTGGCCATGCGGCCTATTTACTGCGTTCCGGACCCAAATTGGCGGGCCGTTCGGTGCGACTCGTCCTGACCTGTTTGCAAACGTTCGTGACGATCGCGTTGACGGCTCTTGGTGCGTTCTGGATCCACCCAGTCCTGGGCACGGTCGTTGTCCTCGGCTGCGTGACGGCGTGGGGCTCTGGGGCGCTGATGACACAACAGCGTATGCAAGCGGCCGCGCGCGTGTGGGCGAGCGAGGGAGAGCTTCACCGCCAACTGCTGGCAAGCCTTACACGGCTCGACGAGACCGCCATCGAAGCGGCCCAGGGACACTGGCTGTCGCGCTTTCGCCGCGCACTGGGACAGCGCGCTGCCGCACGCCGCGCGCAGCAACAGCACGAGGCCAGCGGCAAACTTGTGTGTGCTTTACTGGGAACCGGTGTATTCTTCTGCGTGGTCGGGGCGGGGAGCTATCTCGCAGCCCACAATGCTTGCTCGGTATCCCAGTTGGCCAGCCTGTTGGTGCTGCATCAGACATTGCTGGGCAATACGGTCGGGCTGCTGGAACAATGGACGCTGGCCCAAGCGACCGCCGGCCTATGGCTGCTCCAGGCACACCCGTCACCGCCGGCAAATCGGCCTGGCGTCAAGCCGCCCCGCCCGATACGGAGTATCGTGTGCCGCGATCTTGTATGGCGGCCCGTCAACGGTTGGCCCGGCGGGCCGTTGACGATCACTCTAGAACCGGGCTGCGTCCACTGGCTGTACGCGTCGTCTGCCGAACTGGGATCTGCCTTGCTACATACCATCGCTGGGTTGCTCCCCATCCAGCACGGACAAGTCGAATTGAACGGCCTCGATGTGCGCGATTGGCCCGAAGAAGAGCTGGCCCAGGCCGTGATGCTATTGGGCTGGCCGCCGATCGTCGTGCCCGGTTCGCTACGGGACAATCTGCTTCTAGGTACAGCTGCTCCGGTAAATGATTCCCAGCTCCTGGCTGCGCTGGAGCGTGTGAATCTGCTGCGCGATTTGCCTTGCACCCACCCGACACTGGAGTTGCCTTTAGGGCAGGGGCAGGTCGAATTGTCCATTGGACAGGTGCAGAGGTTGGCCCTAGCGCGGGCATTGATTCGGCAACCCGATGTGCTCCTGCTGGACAACATGCTGAGCGGGCTGGATGCCGCGTGCCTACGCTCGGTGATGGAAACGCTAGGCGCCTATGCGCGTGGGCACTTGGTACTCCTGGCCGGTACCGATCCCCGTTTGGCGCTCGGTGCGCCTAGGCGCTACGACCTGAGCCGACCGTGTACAGAGTGTTTGTCGGCCGGCATTAGTCATAGGGAACAATAGCATGACGGCACATAGTCCAGCGGTTTCGGATCCCCTGCGAGTGCAACCGCGGGCAGATGTCGGCGCACCTGCCGGCAAGCAGACAGTCCGTCGCACGCGGATCATCGCCGAGGCTTGTGCCAATCATCTGGGCGACCGCAAACTCCAGGAGGACATGATTCACGCCGCCGCCGAGGCCGGAGCCGACTATATCAAGTTCCAGTCGTGGCAAGCTGTCAAGAATCGGCGCGGTCAAGCCGAACACATGGCGCCCTTCGAACTGAGTGACGACGATCACCATCGCTTGCTGGAGATCGCCCGGCGTGCCGGCATCGGGTGGGCGACGACCGTGTTCGATGTGGAGCGAGTGGACTTCGTTGCGTCTCTGGGTTTGGATTTTGTCAAAGTCGCCAGTCCCGACTGCGGCAGTCTGCGGCTCTTGCAAAAACTGGCTCCGGTAGCCAAGAAAATCGTCCTTTCGACCGGCATGAGCGACCAGGAAGAAATCGAAGCCAGCGTCGCCGCAGTGCGTGCCGCCGGTACGCCTCTTGTGTTGCTGCACTGCATCTATCCTCTGGTGGATGGCTATTATCACCTGCGTCGGATGCTGTGGTTGCGTCGGTACGTACCCGAAGTCGGCCTGAGCGATCATTCGGCAGGAGACGACCTCCGTGCCTCGCTGGCGGCTATAGCCTTGGGTGCCGATTGGCTAGAGCGGCATTTTATTCTGGATCGTCGGCTGAAGACCAAAGACGCACCCGTTTCGGTGGACGTGCGCGGACTGCGCGAACTGGTGGAGGCCGCTGCCGAACCCCGAGCGCACGAAAATCTGCTCAGGCGCTTCCCGGAACTGCTCGGCGAAGCACAACCGCAGCTGAGTCATCAAGTGCTGCAACTCAAATCGTTTTATGTCGGCCGATGGGGGGATAACCGATGACCCGCCACACTCTGACCGAGCCGTGGTCGTGGCGCCCCGGGTGGCTGCCAAGACGGCGCGCACGTTTTCCCTACGCTCGAGCTGAATACGAGGAGGTGCCGTGCGCACTGTGCGGCGCAAGCGACGCGGAAGCGATCGCACAGCGCGACCGCAACGGTTTGCCCGTGCAAACCGTCATCTGTCGCATCTGCGGACTGCTTTATATTTGTCCTCGCATGTCGGCGCTCTGGTACGCCCGCTACTACGCAGAAGAGTATCGCCGGCAAATGGCTGCCTACCACGGTACCGACCTGGTCGCCGATCCCGAGCAGCTGTATCGAGGACAATACCGACGCAGCAGTTGGTTGGCTGCGTACTTGCAACGGCACGGCGTGCGGCCCCGGCGCATCTTGGAGATCGGCTCGAGTGCCGGCGGCCTGCTGGCTGGTCTGCGCGACGCTTTGGGTGCCGACGTGCTCGGAATCGAACCGGGACCGGAAGAAGCAGGGTACGCCAACGAACACGGCGTGCCCACGGTGTGCGGTCTGTTCGAACAACTCGCCGAGGAGGCGATAGGGCATTTCGACCTGGTGGTCTGTTCGCAGTCGTTCAACCACCTGCTCCATCCCCGCCGGGTGGCACAAAAAGTTCGCGCTGCCCTTTCGTCCCAGGGGTACTTTTTCCTGGAGTGCCAGGATTTTTTCCAGGTCCTGCGCTACAAAGGGGCGCTGTGTCATGCGATCCAGATTGACCACCCGTATATGTTCGTACCGGCGACCCTGCGGGGGATGATGGAAGTGAGCGGGCTCGAGATCGTGGAGAAGACTTGGGAGTGCGACGCCCAACTGTCCGACCGAGAGCGGCAGACCCGCGCGCGGCTGGGAGTGCCGACCCTGCATGTGCGCTTTCTGGCGCGCATCGGCCCGGTCGTCGAAGCACCGTCTTGCACCTACGCCGACGTCGTCGGTAGGCTGCGCGCCTTGCCCGATCGTCCCTGGCGGGCCACTTTGCACACCCATTGGCATCGCTGGCGCCATCGTCTGCGGCCCTATTATCACGCCCTGAAAAAACGATGGGCAGGTTGAACAGGACGAGGACAACCATGATCAAAGTGGCGGTCGTCGTGGCCAGTCGTGCCAATTACGCGCGTATCAAGAGCGTCCTTTTTGCGTTGCGTCAGCAAGCGCGCGTCCACCTGCAGCTCATCGTAGGCGCCAGTGCCTTGTTGCATCGCTTCGGCA
Source organism: Gemmataceae bacterium (assembly GCA_040289265.1). Lineage (GTDB taxonomy): Bacteria > Planctomycetota > Planctomycetia > Gemmatales > HRBIN36 > PSKW01. The sequence continues at coordinate 50,132 of PSKW01000001.1, read as the reverse complement.
ACGCCGTCGAGGTGATCGAAAAAGACGGCTTCGTGCCAGCGGCCAAAGTCCACTTTTTGATCGAGGGGGAGACCCCCACCACCATGGCTAAATCCACCGGATTGGCCATTATCGAGCTGGCGACTCTGTTCGAAAACCTGCGTCCTGATGTGGTCGTCACGGTGGCGGATCGTTTCGAGACCCTGGCTACTGCCGTCGCTGCCAGCTACATGAACATCCCAGTCGCCCACACCCAGGGGGGTGAGGTCACCGGCAGTATAGACGAAAGCGTACGTCATGCCATCACCAAGCTTGCGCATATTCACTTTCCGGCGACGGAGATCGCCAGGCAGCGCTTGTTGCTCATGGGCGAAGATCCGCGCTGGGTCTTTCTGACGGGATGTCCGGCGATAGATCTGATCCTGCTCACCGATCTCGAGCAATCTCCGCAGGAAGTGGTCCGGCGCTATGGGGGCACGGGTGCGGCTCTGGACTTGCGGCAGCCTTACCTCCTGGTATTGCAGCATCCCGTGACCACGGAGTACCCACGGGGGCTAGAGCAAATCCAGGCGACTTTGCGCGCCTTGGACATTTTGCGCATGCCCACCATCATGCTCTGGCCCAATGCCGACGCCGGCAGCGACGAAATCGCCAAAGGCATACGTCAGTTCCGCGAGCACAAAAACCCGAACTACATCCATTTTTACCGCAATTTCTCTCCCGAAGACTTTCTCGTGCTCATGCGTCATGCGGCGTGCATGATCGGCAACAGCAGTTCTGCCATCCGCGAGGGCGCTTTTCTAGGTACGCCTGCGGTCAATATCGGCAGTCGTCAGCAGGCACGCGAGCGAGGGCGCAACGTCGTGGATGTGGACTACGATACGGAACAGATCGTTTCGGCGGTGCGTCGGCAGGTGGCCATGGGTCGTTATCCTCCCGATTATCTCTACGGCGACGGGCACGCCGGCGAGCGTATCGCCGCCATCCTGGCTCGACTGCAGCCAGGAGAAATTCCCGTGCAAAAGGTCCTTTACTATCCCCAATTCTGGGAAAAACGTTATCGGCAATCAGCATAGGCCGAGCCCAGGCGGCCACAGGAGCGTCCATGGAATAGGCCAGCTACGATAGAACGGCAGCGGAGCGCACGCCCAGCTGTGGCGCCAGCGCCGAGTGCCTGGTACGCTAGGGATTTTCCTGGATCCGCCACACTTCGGGCTCGTGAAAAACATAAAGCGGATGCAGTCGCGTGTAGCGCAGACTGGGGTGGAAGGCTACGAAACGATCCAGCTGCCACAGTGGGATGAACACCATTTTCTGGGCAAAGAGTTCGTGCAACTTGAAGCATTCGCGCTGGACATAAGCGAATTCACGGCGCGTGTGGATGTTTTGCAGGATGCCTTCGAGCTCGCCGTCGCCGGTGTAGCCGAGGTAATTCCGCCCGGCTTCGCCCAGGCCTCGCGGATCGAGCAAGGGCCACAGAGAAAGGGCTTCGTTGTCGAAGACATAGGACCAATAGGCCACATCGTAGTCGGGCTTGGGTTTGGCTAGCTCGGCAGCCAGCTGCTGGCGCGGCAACAACTGCACTTCGGACTGCACCCCCAATTTGGTCCAATCCTCGGCGATGCGACGGCACGCCCGCGCCCCTGCGTGGTCATCGTCCGGACACAGGATGGTGAGTCTGGGCAAAGCACCCATGTGCGCTCTGACCTTGTCCAAAAGCTGTCGGCTCTGAGCTGGGTTGTGAAGCGACGTGCGCGGCCACTCCAGGTTGTCGTCAGAAGCCCAACTGCCCACCGGAAAAGGACCGGTCAACGGCTGATGGACCGATTGGTCCTTGCCGCGGAAATAAGCGCGCAGCAGCTCGTCTCTGTTGATAGCCAAGCCCAAGGCCCGGCGGAACTCCTCCGTGCGCAACGCCGGTTTGGTATGGTTCAGTGCCAGGAAGTAAATGCGCGGATTGGCGAAGTAAGGACGACGCGCTTCCCGCGGCCGCGTCGGCGTCACCACTTTGACGCTGCTGGTCGTAAAGGTCTCGGCTTCGCGGGCAGTGACATCGAAAAGCATCAAGATCCGCCCGGCTGTCAAATCGTCGCGCGCTTCGATGAAGTCCCGATACGGTACCAGCCGGATTTCCACAATCGCCGGTTGGGAAGCATGCGGCCGACGATAATGCGGGTTGGCTTGGAACACCCATTCCTGCCCATCCTGACCGGCAAAGAGGTATGGTCCCGAACCGACTGGTTGACTGCCGAAAACCAAGTTGCGCGGATGATTCTGGGGCGGAAAATGCCGTGCGGGCAAGAGAGGGAACATGAGGACGCTGGCCGGATCTGCCACGGCGCGCGTGAATTGAAACAAAAGACGATGCTCGCCCGACACGCGCAGCTGCACCAATTCTGCCAGTGTCGGCTGATAGAGAGGTGAGCGCGGATCGGTAATCAATTCAAAGCTGCGAGTAACATCCGCCGGGGTCACGGGACTGCCGTCGGACCATTTTAGGTCCGGCACGAGCACCAACTCCCAGCTATCTCCAGAGAGCCGCGGAGGATAAAGTAGCAGGTGGCTTGCGTAGCCTTCCTCGGCGCCCGGCGGGGCAACGGGTTCGATCACATAATCGAACAAGAGCCGGGCTGCCGCTCCTTCGATATCCGACAGTGCTGTCACGGGAGACATCTGCTGCGGGAGCTGTCGGATGCCTATGCGCAGCAAGGGATACTGCTTTTGCAAGCTGCTGCGAAACTCTCGCAGACCTGGCAAAATCGGGTACGCATCTTCGGCACGGAAGAGCTCGCGCAGCGCCGAGCCGTACTTTTTCTCGGCGGCCAGGCGTCGTGCCGACTCCAACAAGGCACGCGCCTGGTCTTCCAAACTCTTGAAGATCCCCCGGGCATCTGCAGAAAGCTCGCGCGTGTAGGTCTTTTGCAATATTTCGATGTACTCACGCGCCGAGCGCAAGTTGCCGCTGTCCAGGGCATTGCGGGCCAGGGACACATAGAGGTAGTCCAGAGACTCCTGGACCGCCCGCGAGGCGCCGCTTTCGCGGTAAACCCGATCGGCATACACCCGTGCCGCTTCATATTGCCGGGTGCCGATAAGGTCGCGCAGATAGCGCACCTGCACATCGGCCAGTGCAGCCCGCAAATTGACCTCGACTTTTTGCCACTCGGTCCCCTGCCGTTCCTTCTTTTGGATGGCTTCCCGATGCCTGCGCAACACGTCCGCCAAGACCATGTAGCACACCTGCAAGGTCCGGCGCTGTGCCTCGTTCAGTTCGACGCCGACGCCGGGAACGGGTACCTTTTGCAAAAGCTCTCGTACTCGCTGCAGAGCCCGCTCCTCGTAGTAGCTCACCGAGGCAATCTCTTCCGGATCGAGACTCCGGCGGCCCTCCTTGGCACGCTGACCCGGCAACACCTCGACGGACAACGATCTGTTGGGATCGAAGCGGTTTCTCAGGAGAGCCACGCGTAACGTCTGGCCCTGACGCAGCGACACCAGATCGTAGGGGGTGACGAACTCTTCCAGCACGCGTTTGAGGTTCGCATCTTTTTCGTTTTTCGCCTGCTCGGCGAGATTGATGCTGCCCTCCACCAAGCCAATCCTGGATTTGGCGACCTGGCCTTGTGCCGGCGACTCTTCCTCCTCCTGGATAGGTTTCGGCTGACCATAGATAGGGGCGTCGCACCATAAGGGAAAGGCCATTGCCAGGACGAGCCAGTGAGGATACCGTCGTGCCACGTTGACCTCCCTCGCCCTTGTGATCGCCCTCGGCGCAGCGATGCCCGACTGTGCCGACCACCTGGCTTCGGCCAGGCGCCCGCCGCAACCCGATCACCGCACTTCCAACATGCGCTGCAGTGCTATACGTGCCCAGTGGGCGACCGATTCCGGCACCCGTATTTGGTTGACCACCGTCCCCTGTGCCAGGTTTTCCAGTGCCCAACACAAGTGCGGCAGATCTATGCGGTACATGGTACTGCACATGCAAATCGTAGTGGACAGGAAGTGGATTTCCTGTTCTGGGTGTTCCTTTTTGAGGCGCTGCACCAGGTGCAACTCGGTCCCGATGGCCCATTGCGTTCCAGGGGGGGCCTGCTCGACCGAGCGAATAATGCATTCGGTCGAACCTACCAGATCCGCCTGATCCACCACCTCCATCGAACACTCGGGATGCACGAGAATGCGGATCCCTGGAAAACGCTGGCGGAAGTAGTGGACATGGGCTGGCCGGAACATCTGGTGCACGCTGCAGTATCCCTTCCAAAGGATCATCCTGGCGCGACGCAGTGCTTGCTCGTCGTTACCACCCAGAGGCCGAGTAGGATCCCATACCACCATTTCGTCGAGGGATATGCCCATCCGTTTGCCGGTGTTTCTGCCCAGATGCTCGTCAGGGAAAAAGAGCACCCGCGGTCGGCGCGCGAACGCCCACTCCAATACTGCACGCGAGTTACTCGACGTGCACACTATGCCCCCATGCCGAGCACAAAAGGCCTTGAGAGACGCCGCCGAGTTGATGTACGTCACCGGCATGACATCTTCCTCGGCGAACAGACTGCCTAGTTCCTGCCAGCAGTTCTCCACCGAGTCCAGATCGGCCATATCGGCCATGCTGCACCCGGCGCCCAGGTCGGGAAGGATGACGACCACATCGTCCGCAGTGAGGATGTCGGCGGTTTCGGCCATAAAGTGCACGCCGCAAAAAACAATGTACTGACAATCGCGGTTGGCCGCAGCCAGACTGGCCAGCTTGAGACTGTCGCCGCGCAAATCTGCAAAGGCAATAACTTCGTCACGCTGGTAATGATGGCCGAGGATCAGTAGTGCTGTGCCTAGGCGGTTACGGGCGACACGCGCACGCTCGATCAATTCCTTTTCGTCCAAGTGCCGATACGGGGCAAAAGGCAACTCCCCTGCCCGCGCGTTCGCCGTGGCCGGGAAACCGTTTTCCCACGCTGCATCGTGCGAACGGGTCCGTTCCAGCCGCGTCTCGATCGTCGTCAACTCCATAAGCTCTTGTTCCCCCCGCATACAGGCGGCTTTTCCTGTCGCTTTCCCGAAGGCTTTCTTATCCCCGCGTTGATACAATTCTACACGAGAGCAGCCTCAGGGGCGAAGAATCCCAAACCTACCCGTAGGGCCCTAGGCTATGATTTTGGTCATAGACAATTACGATAGCTTCACCTACAACCTGGTGCAGCGCCTGGGCGAATTGGATCCCCGGCTGGATATCCGAGTTTACCGCAACGATCGCATCAGCGTTGCAGAAATCGAGCGCTTGCGCCCGGAACGGATCATCGTGTCTCCAGGACCGTGTACGCCGCGCGAGGCAGGCGTCTCCAACGATGTCATCCAGCATTTTGCGCCGCGCCTCCCTATCCTGGGGGTATGCCTAGGCCATCAGTGCATCGGCCACGTCTTCGGCGGCCGAATCGTCCGGAACTATAGGATCATGCATGGGAAAACTTCGCTCATCCATCATGACGGCCGCGGCATTTTCGCCGATGTCGCCAATCCCTTCGAGGCCACCCGTTATCATAGCCTGGTGATCGAGCGAGCCACTTGGAACCATCCCGACTTCGAAATCAGCGCCTGGACCGACGAGGGCGAAATCATGGGCGTGCGTCATAAAGTCTGGCCTCTGCATGGCGTCCAGTTTCACCCAGAGAGCTTCCTGACCCTGGAAGGACCGCGGATTTTGCACAATTTTTTGCAGATTCAACCGGCCACGGTTCCCAAGTGAGCCGCGATCCGACGAGGGCGCATTGTGAACCCGGCTTGGGCAAATACTATGAGCGCCTCCAGCCAAAACGCGGCATATGGCACAGGTCACGGACAGCGAACCCGTGGCCCTGGCGCTCCGACCCTCGGATAGCGAACGCGATGAGCGACACGTTGGCAGGGTGAAATCTATGCGCACCATGCTCTCGGTCGAAGAAGCGCAGAAAGTGGTACTGGATCGAGTGGGGCAGCTGTCTGCGACGCCGACCGCCGTGACCACCGCGGCACTCGGATCGGTCCTGGCAGAAGACGTCGTCGCCGATATTGACTCGCCTCCCTTCGACAAATCGCTGGTGGATGGCTATGCGGTGCGCAGCTCGGACTGTTCATCCGGCGATGCTCGGCTGCAAGTAGTCGGCGAAGTGGTGGCCGGGCAGAAGGAAGCGACGGGCATTTTGCCCGGTCAGGCGCTCCGTGTGATGACAGGTGCCGCCATCCCCGAAGGTGCAGACGCGGTGGTAATGCACGAGGACTGCGAATCGGTCGGGCCGCACATCCGCGTGCGGCGGCCGGTTCAGCCCGGCTGCAACATTTTTCGCCGCGGGCAAGAAATCCAACGTGGTCAGAAGGTGCTGCTTTCAGGCCATGTGCTTACGCCTGCGGCTATGGCTGTGCTGGCCACGGTCGGACGTATCCACGTGCTGACCATACGGCAGCCCGTAGTGGCCATCGTATCCACCGGCGACGAACTGGTGGAACCGGCAATGACGCCGGGGAGCGGGCAGATCCGTAACAGCAACGGCACCTATCTGACCATGGCCGTTGCCCGTGCAGGCGGCCTGCCACGATACCTAGGGATCGCCCGCGACCGGAGCGACAGCCTGCATCCGCTTTTGATGCAAGGACTGCAAGCGGATGTATTGCTCGTCAGCGGCGGCGTGTCTGCGGGCCGGCTCGACCTTGTCCCTGACGCTTTGCGCCTGCTCGGCGTGCACATCCACTTCCACAAGCTCGCGCTCAAACCAGGCAAGCCGTTGCTTTTCGGCACACACGGGCAGACGGCGGTCTTCGGTCTGCCCGGCAACCCGGTGAGCACACTCGCTGGTTTCCACCTGCTAGTACGCCCTGCTTTGCGCAAACTCATGGGGAAAAAACCGGTGTTGCCTCTGAAAATAGCCGTGCCCGCGATCCATAGTCTGCATATCCGCACCGACCGACCGACTTATCACCCAGCACGCTTGATGCGCCACGATAGCTCGTGGCAGGTGCAACTGCTTCCGTGGCAAGGTTCTCCCGATCTGCGGACAATGACCGAGGCCAACTGCTTTGCTCTGATTCCCCCTGGGGAGCACCAGATCCAGCCGGGCCAGATCTTGTCCGTCTTCCCTTTGGAAGACGATCTTGCGGCGTACGAGCCGTGCCCATGAAATAGAGTGGCCTCGGCACGCGATGGCTGCCGGGAGGACTTTCGGGCTGGTATGTCGGCTCAGGGAGCGGTATCGTGCCCCATAGTCCTCGGAGCCTTGAGACCATTAGGAGCTAGGATGACAAGCCAGGCACGTGTTTTTCCCGGGTCGGGCGAACAAGCTCCGTATGTGAAGTGGTGGCCCTGGAGTGCGGCTCTGGCGGGCGCTATGCTTCTCTATGCCAGTTTCTTCCCGGTCGATCTCGGTTTTTTGGGTTGGATTGCCCTCGTACCGCTTTTGTTGCTGACGCGTGTCCGTCTTTGGGTCGGCTTGGGAGCCAGCTGGCTCATGGGCCTGCTGTTTTGTGTGCCTGCGCTACAATGGATCCGAGTTGCCAGTGAGCCGATGCTCTTTGCGTGGCTGGCTTTAGCCTTTTGCTTTTCCCTGCAGTTTCCCATTTTTATGGGTTTAGCGCGGCTGCTCGGCCGCTACCGGATGCCTTTGTATGTCTCGGCGCCGAGCATTTGGACCGCCCTAGAGTGGGTGCGCGCAAGGATAGATATCGGCTTTCCTTGGTACTTCCTCGGTCATTCCCAACATGACTACCTGTGGTTGACCCAAGTCGCGGACCTTTTCGGCGTCTATGGCGTGAGTTTTGTTGTAGTTATGGGCAACGTAGCCATTTACGAACTGGTCGCTACTTGGAGTGCGTGCGCGGGAGAGCACAAGTGGCGACCGAAGGCTCTATGGCGGCTGAGTCTGCGACAACCGAGTTTTGTTTGGGCCCTTCTAGTCACCATTGCCGCTATGACCTACGGAGGCATCCGGATCGCTACCGGCTGTTGGGCCACCGGGCCGCGGCTGGCCCTGTTGCAGGGCAACCTGCCACAAGACGTGCGCAATGACGAGACGGCACTGGCCAAGATTCGCCAGCATTTTTTTGCGCTGGCGGATGAGGCCTGCCACATGCAGCCCCAGCCGGATTTGGTTATCTGGTCGGAAACGAGTTGGGTAGATCCCTGGGTGGAAATCGCCGTGCCTCGGGACATAGGCCAAGGTTCCGCCGGCAACGACCTGACAAAGTCGGAACTGGCTCGATGGCAAGAAGAGACAGCCATCCTCGAAAAGATCTTAGCTCGGCTTGCGAAACGCTGGCCGGTGCCCCAGTTGCTGGGCGTCCAGGCCTACGTCCTGGAAAGTCGCGGGCCAGTCAGCTACAATTCGGCGGTTTTGGTGGACGCCATGGGCAAGATCCGCGGCCGATACGACAAAATGTTTCGCATCCCCTTCGGCGAGTATATCCCATGGGCAGAGACGCTGCCTATACTACGGCGGCTGAGCCCATACGAGGGGGACTACGGTATCGAGCCAGGAGCGACTTATACCGTTTTCGATCTCGGGAGCTGTCGGTTTTCAGTACTCATTTGTTACGAGGACACGGTCCCGCATTTGGCGCCACGTTTTTTGCGGCAGCAGCCGGGGCCGGATTTTCTCGTCAATATCAGCAACGACGGCTGGTTCCGCGGCACCGAAGAACACGAACAGCATTTGGCGACAGCGCGTTTTCGGGCGATCGAATGTCGTCGGGCGCTCGTGCGCGCCGTGAACATGGGGATATCCTGTATTATTGACGGCAACGGCGCAGTAGTAGCCCTGCCAGGGAGCAGCTGGACCGACTCCAAAGCCCGGCCCGCCGTCGTAGTCGGCCAAGTACCGCTGGACAAGCGCCGGAGCCTCTACGTTTTGTGGGGCGACGTGCTTCCAGTAGGCTGCTGCCTACTGATCGTCACGTGGCTGCCGATCACTTGGTGGAAGCCAAGCCGCCTACGGCCCACCGCCGCCTGACTTCTCGCGTCTATGGGGCGCACAAGAGCCTGCGTGCGCCATCCAGCCCGGCGGCGGATGCCTGCATAAACTCGGAGAAAACCTGGAGCCATGACCGATCTCGACGTGATCTACGAAGACAACCAAGTCATAGCGGTATACAAGCCCGCCGGCGTGGCCACAGCAGGCGGACCGAAGGTCGGCACTCCCTTGGACCAGCTGGTCCGTCACTACATCAAGGTCAAATACAACAAGCCGGGCAATGTCTATCTAGGCATCGTGCACCGACTGGACCGACCGGTGAGCGGCGTCATCGTCTTCGCGCGCACGTCTCGAGCCGCCAGTCGGCTGGCAGGCCAGTTCCGCGAAGGTGAAGTCGTCAAGCGATATTGGGCCATCGTCGAAGGACGCACGCAGACGGTCGCAGGACGCTGGGAAGATTGGCTCGTCAAAAACAAGCATACCGGTGCAATGCACATAGTGACGGCCGAGACGCCTGGCGCCCAATACGCCGCGGTGGATTATCGGCTACTGGCCAGCGCCGAGGGCCTATCTTGGCTGGAGCTCATTCCCCATACCGGACGCAAGCACCAGCTACGACTGCAAGTGGCCCATCGGGGTATGCCGATAGTCGGCGACCGCCGTTATGGCTCGCGACTCCCTTTCACCGGGGGGATCGCCCTGCACGCTCACGCTCTGCGTTTTCTCCATCCCACCAAAAAAACACCTATCGAACTATCGGTGCCGGCGCCGCGTACGTGGCTGCGTTTCCAAAGCCTCGGGGTGCCTGTCGTCCAGGAGAAAACTCAGCCCGCGAAAAACAAGGACGATCAATGAGCCGCTGGGAAAGTGTGGCAGCCTGCCTGCATTGAGCCAATATAACGATAATGTGGCCGATCAGTTCGTGCTGGACCGACTCTATGCTCTCGTGGCACAAGACCCAGGCGGCCGGGGACTGGCACGCCAGGCAGATCAGAGTTTATTCAGTGCCTGTCAGAGCGATTTTGCCGATGCCTGCCGTGCACTGGCCAGCTTACAGCAGGCCAGCGTGGTCATCGTGACCGGGTTTTACATACCGCGCTCAGGTTGCGCAGAAACGGACGGTCCACCGGGTGCCATCGTGCTGGCGCGCATGCTGGTCCGTTGTGGTCACCGGGTCATCTTGGCCGGCGAGCAATTCGTGCTCGAGCCGTTGACCGTGGCTCTGGAGATCCTGGGACGCCCTGCGGGCATTGCCTTGCAAGCGCTGTCCCCTGCGTGCATGGATCCCCCGGATTGGTTCCGCCAGGCGCATAGTGTGGTGTTCATCGAGCGCCCCGGGCCGGCACACAGTGTGGAAACATTGGCCATGCAAAAACGTACCGGCCCTGCGCCCGCCGAGCGCTTCCTCGAAGAAGTGGCCTCCGTACACTGGCTCAAATTGCACAACATGCGCGGCGAAATCCTCGACGTACCTCTGTGTCCCGTAGAACGCTGGCTGTCCGCTGTCGGGGGCTCCTGTGCGGCATTCACAGTCGGCCTCGGCGACGGCGGCAACGAAATCGGCATGGGCAAGATCCCCTGGGAAATCATCGCCGATCGTGTACCGCTGGGCGGCTGCCTCGCCTGCCATGTGGCTACTGACTATACCATCGTCAGCGGAGTTAGCAACTGGGGTGCCTATGCCTTGGCAACCGGTTTAGCTTGTCTGACCGGTCAAGCAGCGCACGATTTGCTAGATGCCGATGCGGAATGCCGCCTGTGGCACGAAGTCGTGCAGCGGGCTCGTCTGGTAGACGGCGTGACCGGGCGCAGGGAATGGTCTGTGGACGGCTTACCCTGGTCGGTTCACGCAGCAGTGATGACGGCACTGCAGGAGCAACTTTTCACATGCCATCCGCGATGACCAGCCAGATGCAGCACTTGAGTGCGGCCCAGGTCCGGCTGCTCATTCGGCAAGGCGGCTGGCGTCTCCCGACAGCCGGTCTAGCCCCTGGCTACGTGCAAGCCAACTTGGTAGTCCTACCGCGCGACTTGGCCGACGATTTCGAGCGCTTTTGTCAATTGAACCCCAAGGCGTGCCCGCTCCTGGAAAAAACCGCGCCTGGGTCCCCGCACCCGACCCAAAGTGCGCCCGGTGCCGATGTGCGAACCGACTTGCCGGCTTACTGCGTGTACGAATACGGCCAGTTGGTGGCCCAGCCACACGACCTGGCTGCCTACTGGCGCAACGACTCGGTCGCCTTTTTGCTCGGTTGTTCCTTCACTTTCGAGCGCGCCCTTTTGGCTGCCGGCATCCCTGTGCGGCATCTGCAATGCAATGTCAACGTACCGATGTATCGCACGCGCATCGCCTGCATTCCCGCCGGCCCGTTCGCGGGCCCTTTGGTGGTATCCATGCGACCGATGACACCGGAGCAGGCTGAACGAGCGACACGCATTACCGAACGTTATCGGCGTGCCCATGGGGCACCGATCCATATCGGCGACCCAGCAGCTTTGGGAATCGCCGACTTGAGTAGGCCTGATTACGGCGATCCCGTACCCATTTACCCTGGTGAAGTACCTGTGTTCTGGGCCTGCGGCGTGACGCCTCAAGCAGTCGCTCTGGCTGCGCGACCGCCCTCGATGATCACTCACAAACCAGGCCACATGTTCATCACAGACTTGCGGGAAGAGCAAGCCATGGACGGATCGTGAATACTCAACCCGCTCGGCATCGGCCCCTGAAAGCATACCTGTCTCGACGCAAGCGCACGATCCTGTATAGCCTGTAGAGGCGGTAGGCCCTACCCTCCCATCATGACTTTTTCACGACGTGGGCTTTATAAATAAGTTAGGCTTGGCTCAACGAGCCGAACACGTGCCAGGAGGCAGGGTACCATGCCGGACCACCTGCGCGACATCGGTGCGGAAAAAGCAGCCACCCCGCAAGCCGAACGGGTAGACCTCAGCGGTAGTCGGCTGGGAGAGTTTTTGCTTTTGCGTCTCCTCGGCGCAGGGGGCATGGGACAGGTCTATCTCGCGGAACAAATCTCGCTGCACAGGCGCGTGGCTTTGAAAATCCTGCGGCGCGACCTGGCCGACAATGCCACCTATCGCAAACGTTTCGAGTCCGAAGCCAGGGCTGTGGCCCGCTTGAATCACCCCAACATAGTGCAGGTCTACGCCATCGGCGAGGAAAGCGGCAACTTGTACATGGCACTCGAGTATGTCGAGGGGAAAAACCTCAAGGAATATTTGGTGCGCAAAGGGCCGCCTGCTGTGCCCGTAGCACTCAGTATTATGCGTCAGGTGGCATCGGCCTTGGCCCGCGCCGGAGAATTGGGCATCGTCCATCGGGACATCAAGCCAGAAAATATCCTGGTGACGCGACGCGGCGAAGCGAAGGTCACCGACTTCGGCCTGGCACGCGTCCTGGCCGAACGTCAAGAACTTCATTTGACTCAAACCGGCGTCACTATGGGCACTCCTTTGTACATGAGTCCCGAGCAGGTCGAAGGACGGCCTGTAGATCATCGTTCCGACCTGTATTCGCTGGGCGTCACCTGCTACCATCTCTTGACGGGACAGCCCCCTTTCAGCGGTGAAAACGCTTTCGTGGTTGCCCTGCATCATGTGCAAACCCAACCTATTGCACTGCGACAATTGCGACCGGAAATCCCCGAAGCACTGGAGGCCATCGTCCTGCGCCTGATGGCCAAGCGCCCCGAAGATCGCTACCAAAGTGCCCGCGAGTTGCTCGCGGATCTCAAGACCGTGAGCGAGAGCCAAACAGACCCTGCAACGGCTGCGGCAGGATACGAGGAAACCGAGGCCAAGATTGTACCTGTGCCGGCACCGTCCGGCGCTGCTCGCGGATGGCTCAGGCGTTACTGGCCCGTCACCCTCACTGCAGCCGCCGCTGCTGTGGCACTCTGCATAGGGATGCTGCTCGGAGTGGTTTTGCAGCCCGAAGAAGAGCCGGCTGCGGACGACAAGCTGGAAAATCCCATCGTCCAGTCGGTGCTGGGCACGTTCTCCGAACAGGAGGCGGCACTGCTCAAGCTAGTCGAGCTGTCTGCCGAACCTGGCAGAGATTCCGAGAAAGTGCGTCACGGCACCCAATATCGCGTGGACTTGTTGGTGCTCTACTTGCGCAGTCGCGGCACCCTCCCCGACGCACTGCAGCGGGCGGAGCGGTTTTGCCAAGAGCAAATGCACAGCAAAGTCGAGGCCTATGCGTCGGTGGGCTTGTTGGGGTATGCGCTGGTGCTGGCTTTCCGCGACCGCCCGGAGGAGTCGAACCAGGCTTTCGAGAAATGGATGCAGAGCATTCATCGGTTCTCCCCTTTGTTTGTGCGCATCATGGAATCGGTCGAGTTGCGACGCTTGGTGCGTCTGGCCATCGAATACAACGAACGCAACGGGCAGGCTCAAGGCGTCACAGTGCCTGAAAGCGTACGCCAATTGAGTCGGCAAATGCTCGGTCCAGGCGGCCGGATTCGGCCCGGCCCCGCAGAAACGCGGCCCCCTTTGCCGCCGGGTTCTCGCGATGCACCTGGAAAAAGCTCCGAGAAGAAACCGGCGCCGCGGCAATGACGCGCCGATCAGAATTGCATCTCCAGCCGGCTCAACCGGCGCACCGTCTCTTCCATGAGGGCGTCCTCTTCTGCCTCGTCAGCAGCTCGATACGTCACGGAAAAGCGCAAGTAAGGTCCGGCGTCGTCCCAAGGCACGCAACAAATCGAGTGCTCGGTTATCAAAAAATGGGCGAACTCCTCGGCCGTGCCGAAGGTTCGGCCCGCAGCACGTCGCGGCGCCCGAACATACAGGAAATAAGTCCCACCTGGCATGCGTGTGCGAAAGCCGACACGTCCGAGCGCCGCTACCAACTTTTCTAAACGACGCCGGTATTTCTCGCGAGTACGCTGGAAAATCTCGTCATGTTGCAGTGCCGTAATGGCTGCCCATTGGATGGCCTTGAACTGACCCGAATCGCAATTGTCTTTCACGTCGGCAAAGGCCTGCACGATCTTGGCATGACCGGCGACAAAGGCCATGCGCCAGCCGATCATGTTGTATCCTTTGGACAGCGAATGCACCTCGACCCCGACTTCTTTGGCGCCCTCGATTTGTAAAAAGCTCAGCGGGGGCCCCTGATAAGTCAGCAAAATATGCGCCGCATCTTGGATGACGACGATCCGATGCCGCAAAGCGAACTCGACCACGCGCCGATAAAACTCCGGCGTTGCTACTGCACCCGTCGGACTGTTCGGATAATTCAAAACCAGGAGCTTTGCCCGCTCGAGGACCTCCGAAGGAATTGTGTCCAGGTCCGGCAAAAACCCGTTTTCCTCCACCAACGGCAGCGGATAGACCCTGCCGCCGTAATACCGCGTGTGGGTGCCGGCCACTGGATACCCTGGCACGGTCATCAAGGTAATGTCTCCCGGATTGATAAACACCGCGGGCAGCATGGCTAGTGCCGGCTTCGAGCCGATCGCATGATTCACTTCCCGGACAGGATCTAGGTCCACCCCAAACACTCGCTTCATAAAGGCAGCCGCTGCATCTTTGAATTCCTGGATGCCGTTGTCGGCGTATCCGCGGTTTTCCAGCTTGTCCACTTCGCGTTTGAGGGTTTCACGAACGATGGGATCTGCCATATCGTCGTTTTCGCCGATGCCGAAATCGAGCAAAGGCCGTTCCGGATGCGCTGCCAAAGCGGCCCGTTTGGCCCGCTTGATCTTTTCGAACTTGTAAATGGAGCTACCTTTGCCGTATTGGGCGCCGCCAATGCGCTCTGCAAACAGGTCTTGAAACCAGGGATCCGCTTGTGCAACTTCGTTCATGTCCCCATCTCCTGCAAACCCCTACGGCGTACAGGCTTCCGAGTCGAGGGGTACGCACGCTCATGCGCCCATCGGACCAACGCCAGGACATCCGCCACGAGCTGGCGCCCTAGTGACCTCGCACTTACCATCCCGTCCGATAGGGGTCCTGTTTCCTTACCGATCCCGCTTCACGCCGCAGCGGCTATACTGCCTTATGGCCAAGTGTAAGAATTATCACCCGGTGCTGTCGCCTACAAGCGATGGGGAGACGTGCGCCGGCAAGGGACTGGTAAAGCCATGAGCGCAGCCGAACGACGACAGCGACAGACGATCTATAGCGGTAAAAAAGTGACATTGATCGTCGAAGAAATCACGACAGCGCACGGGAAAGTGCTACGGGAAACGGTGCAGGTACCAGGTGCCGTGGTGATCGTCCCTGTTTTGGCAGACGGCAAGGTCTGCCTTCTGCGCCAGCACCGTCCTGCAGTGAACAAGACGCTCGTCGAATTGCCCGCAGGCACACTGGAACCTGGAGAGATTCCCATCGTCGCCGCCAAGCGCGAATTGGCTGAAGAAACTGGATACGATGCCGAGCATGTGTATCCTGTCATCGAGTTCTACCCGTCGCCTGGGATCCTGACCGAAAAAATGTACCTCTTTGTTGCAGAAGGCCTTCGCCCAGGTCCGCGGCAGCTCGATGCCGACGAGGAAATAGAAACTTGGCCGATCCCCTTCGAACAAGCTCTGGATTTGATTCGCACCGGCACGATCGAGGACGGCAAGACCATCGTCGGTCTATTGCTCTACGCCTGGCAAAAGGGAATGATTTCCTCGGCATAAAGAGGCTAGTCGTTACAGGCCTAGGGCAGCACAACAGTCGGCCGCTCGAGGATGGCTGGCAGACCTGGCTGCCACCTCCGTTGCTCACCGGACGTTTAGCACTGGGATGCGTCCGTGCTTGTGCGAGGACGGATACAAATGAGAGCTAAAAAGGTTCTGTACTTTCTTTGCCTTTGATTTCGCACTAGAATAATGTCATGATTGTGAACGGGTGGCAGGCACAGACATAAGGACCATGTCCTCGGGATCAGGCAATGAGCGGCGCGCAAATGTTTTATGTCCCCGGGGTTGAGATCATCCCGGGCTACCGCCTGCAAAAATTCCTCGGCCAGGGCGGATTTGGCCAGGTCTGGCAGGCCGAAGCGCCAGGCGGCACGGAAGTCGCCATCAAAATACTCAGTTTGGAGAACACGCAGGGCCTGAAAGAGCTGCGCGCCATACAGCTGATGAAGCGCATGCGGCACCCCAATCTGGTTCCCATCATGGCCATCTGGGTGCGCGACGACAGGGGCCACATTCTGGACAATGCCGAGATGGAGCGGTTGTCCAGCGGCGAGCCGCTCACTGCCCGACCGGCCGAGCTCATCCTAGCCATGGGGCTGGGTGACAAAAATCTCAAGCAGCGGCTACAGGAGTGCCGCGCCCAAGCGCTCGAAGGCATCCCGCCGGAAGAGTTGCTCCGCTACATGGAAGAGGCAGCCAAAGCCATTGACTACTTGAACGATCCGCAGCGCTCCATTTTGCACCGCGACATCAAACCTCAAAACATCATGATCGTCGGGGACGCTGTGCAGGTGTGCGATTATGGCCTGGCCCGAGTGGTCACAGCGGCGGCGCGAAGCACAGCCGCCTGGGGCACGCCTGCCTACGAGGCGCCAGAAGCCCTCGCCGGCCAGCCAGCTGCCAGCAGCGATCAATACTCCTTGGCTATCACCTATGTCGAATTGCGCACCGGGTACTTGCCTTTCAAAGGAGAAACGCCTGCGGCTATCGTCTACGAGCAATCCCGTGGCATCCTCGATCTGTCCCGTCTGCCCGAGGCGGAGCGACCGATCATCCGCCGGGCCACCGCACTCGACCCGCTAGCTCGCTATCCGACCTGCACTGCGATGGTCTACGACTTGAAACGGGCCATCCTGGGCATCGAGGCTGGTCTTTCTACAGTCGGCAGCGCCTTGCCCAGCAGGGTTAGCTCTAGCGCCGGGGCCAAACCCGAAACGGGCTTCGATCTGGCCAAAACGCCCGACTCAGGACAGACGCGGCGTTTCTTTGCTGCAGCACAGGCGCAAACTCCCAAGCCAGCTTCGGCGGAGCATGTCCCAGCAGCGGTTACTCCCGAATCCGGTAAAGAAACTCCTCTCTCAGGCGACCAAAGCCAACGGGAAATGACAGAAACTTTACCGCCCCGAAAGCCTTCGGGCATCGGCATGGAAGCGGCGCAACCGCAGCCTGCCTATGTTCCTTGGTCCGGTGAGTCGCCAGGTCCCGCTCGACCCAATTGGGTTTACTTGTTACCTGCCGGCGCTCTGGCCACTCTTATTTTGATCGGCGCTTTGTATTACTTTCGACCCGCGCCCGACGTGGTTTCTCCCTCGAGAAGCAGTCCTCCTTCCACGCCGACGGTTGCGTCAACCAGCGGGACACAGCCTGGGACTGGCGACAAGCATGAGCAGCAAGGTACTAAAGATGGATCGCGCGACGTTATTCCTCCGCGACCTCCGCCTATCTCCGGCAGGGAATTCGTGCGCCTAGTGCGCTTGCCAACAGATTTGGTCACGCTATGGGGTAAGCAGAGCTTGCAGGGTATTGGTTCCATCTGCGAGCGGGTGGCCGGCGACCCGCGTTTGTCACGCTTACAGGACGCACAGGAAGGTTTGTTGATCGTCACCGGGTTGTATATGGCTGTTTATCCGCCCGGTGACACGTTGCTGCTGCGGCTGACGCGGGCACAGTGTTTGCGGCAGACGCGACGTTTCGAGCAGGCACGCGCAGAACTGCAAAAAGCTCAGCGGCTGGTCAACACACCGCGGGAGCGAATGGAATTGATGCGTGCTCAAGCCGCCATCGCTGCCGACGATCCCCGAGCAACCGACGAAGAGTTGGCCCAACTGGCAGGTCGGCTGGCCCTCGCGGCGCGCACAGACGACGAGCTGGCCCGGCTGTATGCCCATGTATTGCTCCAGCGAGTAGAACGCTATTGGATCCTGCGCTTCGACGAACGATCGGCTTTGCCTCTGGCCAAGGAGTGTCTGGCGCTCGATCGCCGGCATGTCCATGTCACTTTGCTCGCTTTTGGCGCCGAAGTCTTCTTGCACAACAAACACGACCCTGGCGTCGGACTAGCAGCTGCCGAAGAAGCTCTGCGGCTAAAAAACACCGGCTATCCGGCCTACGTTTCGGCACTGTATTCTGCGGAGGCCGGCAAATGGGCCGAAGCCGCTCAATACCTAATGGCTGCATGGAGTGCTGGCAGTTCCTCGGGAACCGAATGGCTGACCGAGACACGCAAGCGCCGTGCCCGCGACGTCTTGGCCCGAGCCATTACAGGCGCCGTCTCTCCGGACAGCCGAGCTTTTTTCGCCACACTGGATGTGCCTGCCGACCAGGTCGCCCGCTGGTGGACTCTGTACACGGGCCTCTCTTCCGACTCTGGCCGTGGTGAACCGGAACCGACCTTGATCAATCTGATCGGGCAACTGGCACGCTACCACTCGAACGACCCGACACACACCAAAGCCGGCCGAGAATGGCTGGAAAAAATCTCTATCGGCGATCTTGCTTCCTTTCGCTCGGACGCGCCGGCTCTTTATAGAACCGTGCTTTTGGAAAAAGCTCGGCTGTCGGTCGGCAGTGCTCGAAACAAGCAAGCTTTAGCAGCTTATCACAGCATCTTGACGAGCTATCCTCAAGGCCGTGCCCAAGAAGCCAACGACCACCTGTACCGCGAGGTGCTCGCTCCCGCAGACAAGTTGATCGCCGAAGCGGTCGCCAAAGGTTCGGGTTCGATCGCTGTCGAGTCGCTGCGGGATTTGTCCATCGCCTCGGGCGCGTACCTGTGGCACAAGAAAAAAAAGGCCGAGGCCTATGAGCGCTTTTTGCGGGCACTACAGATCATCCGGGCTAGTCTCCCCGACGCCGGCATCCTCGATCCCAACATGACCGACCACCAGTTGGTCAAGACGCTGCAAGCCATCCGGACCGTCGGCCTGAATGTAGACGAAGAACAAGACCTGTTCAAGCGGTATTGGGACTGGGTCGAAAAGCCGCACAAAAAGGACCTGCCCCTGCTCCTCAAAGAATTGGAAAGTTACACGACGCACACCGTGTTGGTTCAGCGCGATTGCCGGCAAGAGCGCAGCCGCTGGCTGCAGGTGCTGAATACCATCGAGCAGCTAGCTGACGACAGCGCCATTAGCGTCCAGGCCCATATCAGTGCCGTGGGGATCAACCGTATCATTCTTGCCAACAAGTGGCAACCAGCCGATCCCGAGCTGACTGACAAAGTGGACCTGTTCTACCGAAAAATGTTGGAAGCAGTCTACCGGGACTTGCTGCTCAAGGAGACCTACCGCTGGGCGGGGGCAGGCAAATACGCGCGCGATTTGGTTCAGGCTTACAAAAAGTCGGGTGTCGAGGAGTTCGTCGAGAAAGCTAAAAAGCTGGAAGAAGCATTGGAACAATACGACCGCACTGTCCCTGAGGAAAGGAAGATCGGACGATCGAGTGCCCCCATCAGGGGCTAAGCTCCTCGACCCAATCCCCCGTGTACGCCTGTTATCGGTTGGCCTAGGCGATGAGCGAAAAACCTGCTAGCTCCGAGCCGGTGAAAGCCGCCTATCTGGTTTTCGACACGGAAAGCATACCCGATGGGCGGCTTTTGGCCAAAGTGAAATATCCGGAGCTGGAAAACGACCCGGACGAAGCGGTCGAGCGCGCTCGTCAAGAGCAGCTGCGCCGAACCGAGGGGGTATCCGATTTTCTGCCGGTATCCTTCCAAATTCCCGTGGCCATATGTGTCGCTCGTGTGGGTAGCGATATGCGGCTCCAGGCCCTCAGGCTCCTTGACGAGCCACACTTCCGCCCGCGTGCCATGGTCGAGTCGTTCTGGGCCGGCTTGGCCCACTACGGCGAGGCCTTCTTGGTCAGCTTCAACGGGCGTCGTTTCGATCTGCCGCTGTTGGAATTGGCGGCGTTTCGCTACGGTTTGGCTCTGCCTCACTATTTCGGGAGCGAAGCCAAATGGCGTCGTCGCTTCAACTCGTCTCACATAGATCTTTTGGACCTACTCAGCAACTACGGGGCTATCCAGGTGCATGGCGGCTTGCATCTGTTTTCCAAGCTGTTGGGCAAGCCGGGGAAAATGGATCTGACCGGCGCCGACGTGTATGCCCTGTACCGCCAGGGCCGGGTCCGCGAAATTGCCGAATACTGTTGCTTCGATGTACTCGACACCTACTTTGTCTTCCTCCGTACCCAAGTGCTGTGCGGCAGGTGCACACTGGAGCAAGAGCAGACGCTCATTGACGAGGCACGCTCCTGGCTCGTGCACCAGGCGGAGCAGAAGCCTTTTTTGAAACGATACCTGGAGCGCTGGGGCGCCTGGGAGCCGTGGCCATAGGATCGGCGCAGGCTTGTGCGAAAGTCCTGGTGACAGTTCGGCAGCCGCCACGGTGCCACGTCGGCGCATCGGCCCAAAGCAATCGGCTCGCGCATATCCCAATTTTCATTGCCCTGGTCTGGAATTGCGCAAGTACTCGATGATGTCGGCGACGTCTTGTGGACTCAGCGTTTTTTCCAATCCTTCAGGCATGAGGGATGTACCCGTCGAGCGCAGTTGGGCGATGTCTTTGCGCAGGACGACATCTTCGACGCCTTCAGCCCGGCGCAGCACCAGGTGCGAGGAAGATTCCTGGGCCACGATGCCTGTCACAATGCGGCCGTCGCGCGTTTCCACCAAGTAATTGGCGTATCCGGGTGCTACGACCGCGTTGGGATCGAGGATGTCTTCCAACAACGCTTCCGGCGTCCGCTGGGCCACATCGTGCAGGCTGGGTCCGACCTGTTTACCCTCGCCATGGAGCTGGTGGCAAGTAGCGCAGTGTTGCGTGAACAGCCGATGCCCACGCACCAGGTCCGGGGGCCGGTGCAGCGCTTGGCGATAGCTCGCCAGCACCGCGCGACGCTCTACCGAGCTGCTTCCCAAAAGCTTTTCGAGCGCGGCACGGTCTGTATCCGATACACTTTCCAATAACCGCTGCCTGCGGGAGGCATCCAGATCGCTCCCTTTGATCTGGCCGGTTTTCAAGGCTTCGACAACCAGAGGCAAACGATCAGCTCGGCGGAAAAGCATCTCCAGCGCTTCGCGTTGGACCGCCGGCGCCAGTTCGGGCCAGACCTGGAGGGGCAACCGGAGCATAAGCAGCTCGTCCCGGGCACCGACCAGGCGCAGTGCTTCGAGCTGGAGTTCCAACGGCTGTTCTGGCTGCAGTACTTTCTGCACGAGCTCTGTCGCCCGCTCCGAAGGAACGAAAAGAAGCAATCGCAAGGCTGCGACGCGTCTGTCCAAAGGCACCCGGGCATCGAGTGCGGCACCGCTGGCGCGCTCCGCCGTGCGCGTGATCGTGTCCCGGGCCGCAGCTGCAGCGGGATCGGTACCCAGCCACTCTTCGAGCCGTTTGCCCCGCACCAGCATGCCCCTGGCCAAACCCTTGAAAAAGGCCAAGTGTAACTCCTCGGGTGGAGACGCCGACACCATGCGCTGTGCAGCAGCCCGCAATTCATCGGCACGGTAGCGGGTTGCCAGGACGGCGCCGATTTCCTCCACCAATGCCTCGCGCACCTGGCGCACGGAGTCCGAATCGGAACGCTGCCCGGTGTTTTCCAGGACGTGGCGCAAGAACGGCACGGGCGCACGACTGCCGGTCACCAGTAGCGCCGTGCGGATCCAGGGATCGTCGCCGCTGCGCCATGCGATCCGTGCCAGAATCGGCGCGACCCGCTCGGCGTCGCAGGGCCACAAGCTAAGAGCCAACTGAAAACGTACCCGCGCATCGGGATCGTCTGCCAGGGCTTGCACACGCTCGAGAATCTGTCCGCCCTCGGGTAACCATGTCTCGGCCAGAACCAGTGCATGTTCCCGAATGCGTGGCATCGGGTCTCGGAGGGCCTGGAGCACATGATGCCGCTCGAGGGCTCCCAAGCCATCCAGCGCCCATAAAGCCCGCAGGCGTACCTGCGGCTGATCGTCCCGCAAAGCCTCGATCAACGCGGGAACGGCACTTTTGTCTTGCCGCTCGAAGAGAAGCCGGGCTGCCGTTTCCACACGCCAGCCGTTGGTGCTCCGCAGTTCCTGAACCAGCTGCGCAGCAGACATATCAGCCAACGATCGCACGCGCTCCGGTGTACGCGTGCGCGGATAGATGCGGTAAATCCGTCCACGGTCCGCGCCGGCTTTCAGATTCAGACGCTTTTGCACTTCCGGGGGAATCCACTGGGGATGCTCGATCACCGCCCGGTAAAAATCGGCGACGTAAAGAGCTCCATCGGATCCCGTTGCCAGAAAAACGGGCCTGAACCAAGGGTCGGTCGCAGCCAGAAACTCTTGGTTATCCAGAAGGCGCGTTGCCCTGACCACTACCCCCTCGTCGCGCAAACGGCAGGCGTGGACCAAATTGTGCACCGGTTCGCACACAAAAGCGGCCTCGGCAAACGGTGCCGGGAACAACCCGCCGCGGTAGATATGTAGCCCGCAGGCGGAGGTGAAAGAGCCGACATGATCATAATCGTTGAAACGCTCTTGCACCGGGCTGATTGGATAAACGCGCGCGCCTGTGTGGCCATAATCGGCTATCGGCGTCACTACCTGGCGCGGCGCATAATCTGGACTCCTGCTGAGGTACACCTCGGGCAGCACGGGCATGTAAATGTGTTGCCTATTGTTGCACAAAAAGCGTCGCCCCCAACGGTCGAATGTGTGCCCGAATTGCGACATCCCCGAGACCGGTTCGATCAGACCTCGGTCTGGCCGAATGCGAAAATCGCGGCCGTTGATACGCACCGCAGGATGCTGCGGCGCCACCGCCGAGGAAACTTGCCCACCGCTATCTCCGTTGGCACCGTAGATCCAATTGTCCATGCCCCAGCACAGGCCGTTGACCCGATGCTGCTGATTGCCTTCGTGAAATCCGCTGTACAGTATGCGTCGCTCGTCGGCCCGACCGTCGCCATCCGTATCCCGAAGGTACCAAATATGAGGCGCGGCGGTGACCAAGAGGCCTCCGCGCCAAGGAAAGGCTCCCGTGGGAAAAGGCAAGTCCTCCGCAAACACCACAGCCCGATCCATTACTCCGTCGCCGTCGTTATCCCATAGCAACTTGATCCGTCCCCCCGGCGGTCCGTTCGGATAGTCTCCCATTTCCACGACAAAAAGCCGGCCTTGCTCGTCCCAGGTCAGCGCTACTGGATCTTGGACCAATGGCTCGGCAGCGACTTGCTCGACCACGAACCCCGCGACGACGCGCAGGCTTTGTAGCGCTTGCGCCGGCGGTAGGGGCTCAGGGAAACCGCGCGGCAAACCTGGTTGTTCGCTCGCTTTGATCGCCAGACACAGTCCCAACAGCGCCGTAAGCATCTGCCCGCTCCCTCGCTCTCCAGGTGGCATATTGCGACAACAGAGGCACAAGGCCCCCTGCCGGTCTTGTCCATTCGGTCCAGTTGGCGACCGTGCATGAATCCCAAGCGGCGGGTCCGCGTATAGATTACTCCGGCGAGGTGGCCCATGCCAGCCATGCGCACGCCTCTTCGCGTCCACCACGCAACAGGCATACCTTCGGAAGTCCGCTTTCGACCGACCGAGCGCGCCGTTGTCCAGGCGGAACAGGTTCTCAGTGGATCGCCGCGGCGTCCAGTCGTATGATCAACGTCGAAGGTCGTCAGGAGTGGAATTGCGAGGGCTTGCCGATGCATCTTCGCTGCTTTGTTCTCGCTGCTTCAGCGCTGACTTGGGTGACCGCGACAGCACGAGCCGATCAGTATCTAGCGGGCGTCGGTCGCGCCGACATCACGCCGCGCAAGCCGATTTGGATGGCCGGATACGCCAGCAGGCAAAGGCCGTCGGAAGGCGTGGACC
The DNA here is from genome assembly GCA_040289265.1 of Gemmataceae bacterium. Lineage (GTDB taxonomy): Bacteria > Planctomycetota > Planctomycetia > Gemmatales > HRBIN36 > PSKW01. Next base: position 26,439 of record PSKW01000001.1, on the reverse strand, counting down.
ATCCGTTGCAGGTCAAGGCACTGGCCCTGCGCGACATGCAGGGGCACACTACCCTGTTGTGGCTGTGCGCCGATATCATCGGTTTTCCCCGGGAGGTGTCGGACCGCATCGCTCAGCGCATTGGCGAGGAATTGCGCGTGCCACGGGAATGCATCGTTTTCGCGGCCAGTCATACCCATACAGGCCCGGTGATCGCCGGAAATCTGATCGGCATGTTCGATCTACGAGGCCAGGAACTTGCGACCGTCGAAGAATATACGCGCTATCTCGAAGAGCAGTGCTTCCGCGCTGCCCGGCAGGCTTGCTCCGAGCTGGTAGAGGTCACGCTGGCTTATCATCGTGGCGAGGCCGGTTTTGCCATGAATCGGCGCGTTTTCTCCGCCGCCGGTACGCAGTTCGGCGAAAACCCGTTCGGACCTGTGGACCACGAAGTGCCCGTGCTGCGAGCCACCAAAAAAGACGGCCAGCCTTTGGCGTTGCTTTTCGGGTACGCCTGCCACTGTACGACGCTGGGGGGCAATTATTACCGTATCAGCGGCGATTGGGCCGGTTTTGCCCAGGACTTCGTCGAACGGGCCTTTCCCGGCTGTACGGCCCTGTTCGTGACCGGGTGCGGCGCCGACGCCAATCCGGCACCGCGAGGCACTTTGGACCTGGCACGTCAGCACGGTCTGGAGCTGGCAGGTGCGGTCTCCAAGGCCTGCCGCACGCCCGGCATAGTTGTGGCCGGTCCGCTTCGGGCCCTCTATGCCCACGTGGATTTGCCTTTGACACGACTGCCCACGCGCGCCGAACTGGAGGAGAGGAGAAAACACAAAGACGTCTTTCAGCGTCGTTTCGCCGAACGCATGTTGGCACACCTGGATCGAGAAGGCAAGCTTCCGACTTCTTACCCCTGCCCGGTGCAGATCTGGAAATTGGGCGACCGGCTGACTTTTATCGCCCTAGGTGGAGAAGTCGTCGTAGACTATGCTTTGCGCCTCAAACGCGAATATGCTGGTCACACCCTATGGGTCGCCGGGTATTGCAACGATGTCTTCGCCTATGTTCCTTCGGCACGCATCCTCATCGAGGGCGGCTACGAGGCCGACTACAACCTTGTTTATTATGGCTTGCCGGGACGCTTTGCCGGAGAGACCGAGCAAATCTTGGTCAGCAAAATCCGAGACATGTTGGGCAGTCTAAAATAAGCTGTCCGAACCACGCCCGCTAACGATGACGTTCTGGCCTGGCCTAGACCTGGGCGAGAACGTCAGTCCGGGCGAGCCATGTGGCGCTGACGCCGTGGGTGGCAGTGCCAGGTGATCGGGTAAGGAAACATGGAACAAAAAGCGATGCGGCACGTGCTTTCGGCGCTGGTACAGAACCAGCCTGGGGTCTTGGCTCACATTTCCGGTATGCTGGCCTCGCGCGGCTTCAATATTGACAGCCTTGCGGTCGGCGAGACCGAAGACCCCAATCTGTCGCGCATGACTTTCGTCGTAACCGGCGACGATGCCACCCTCGAGCAAGTGCGCAAACAACTCGAAAAGATCGTCACCGTCGTCAGCGTCCAAGATATCAGCAGTGAAGACTACGTCGAGCGCGATTTGATGCTCATCAAAATCCATGCGCCTCCTTACAAGCGCGTGGAAATACTGCAGATCGTGGAGATGTTTCGCGGACGCGTGGTGGACGTAGGCGTAGACACCTTGATGATCGAAATCAGCGGTCAAGAACGCAAAATCGAGGCCTTCATCGAGCTGATGCGTCCTTATGGCATTCTGGAACTGGCACGGACCGGACGCATCGCCCTGGTCCGTGGCAACAAACTGGGGCGCAAGACAGAGGAGTGAGCTTGCATGTCCCGACCGGTCCGTTACCCAGAAGAGCTGCGTCCTGGACAGCGAGTACGTATCGTACATACGATCCGGGTGGGTAAGCGGCAGTGGCAGGCGGAGATCGTCGGTACCGTCCGCGATGTCAAGGTTCTCGTCACGGGCCTGACCACCGAGCGGGCCCAGGACGATATCTTTGCCGTGCCTGCGGTCCACATTGTCAAGGACAATGGCGAGCTGTCCAGTATCGTCCCCGGCCCGCTGACGCGCATCGAGGTCCTCGACGACCTGCCTCCTAGCTAGGCTGCCCGTGACAGGTTCGTGCCCTGCAGCGCCTGAGCGATCTGCTGGAGCGTATGTCGAGCATGCCCGTTGTCCGCTTGCTCCACGCCCATGCTCTCGACGAGTTCCACTTCGAAAAGGCACGTTGCCACGCCTAAACGATCGCCGGCGTGTAGAGGGGCCTTACCGACTGGCTTTCCGTTGACATAAGTACCGTTCAAGCTACCTAGATCCTCGACCATCCACTGCCCGCTGGTGGCATCGAAATACAGCCGGCAATGCACTCGGCTGACGTTGGGGTGCGCCAGATGCAGATCACAGCTGGGATGTCGGCCGACTGTGATCTCTCGCGCAGGGGTGAAAAAATACGCTCCTTCGCCCAGAAATGCTTTCAAACGCAAGATCTTGGCGTGAGCGCAGTCAAACCCACCACAAGCCGCGCCAGCCTCGTTGGAAATCCCAGTCATTTCTCTCTTCCACAATAGTAGCTAGGATAGCCAGGGCGCAAACAGCGACAGTGGCCAGCCCGCAAACAGCGCCAGGCTGGGTATGTGCTGAACACCCTGCCGATACGTGCTCAGTGCCAGATCAACGAGAAATACTTAACGCCGTGAAAGCAACTCGATCTCGAATGCTGCCTACGTGGTCAGTGCCAAACCAGGCCTAGGAAGCCAACCCGCGCTGGCTGCTTGGGCCTTGGGAAGGCTTTTCTACTGATACATGCCTTTTTTTCCGTGCTCCAAACTGTCCAATTGACAAATCCCGCACGATTTGCAGCTGAAAAATTATCGGCAAGGGTGCCCAGCACAGATGACATTGTGAAAAATGTCACAAGTTTCCTGACCTATTCTAATTCCCTAACAGCTTTTCGCAGAATACCTTGGGAGCGTATGGCTCAATTTTCCCAGATAGGGTCTTGATATGTGCTTTTGTAGTTTTTACAATTAAGTGTCCACACCTGGGAAGGTGCACGGAACTGGAATTGTAACCCGTAAGTTGCGAAAAACATGCGAATTTGTCCCGGGAAGGCGAGTTCGACCAGGGGCAGCCGCTTGAGGTCTTGCCCTAAAGTGCCTCTCCAGTTCGCCCACTTGCGCGCCACTAGGAAGGTTGAAGCAACGTGGGTCCTGCCATTCGAAGCTGGACGCGCAGTACGGAAGCTGCCCGGCTGACGGATCGAGAGGTTCATCGCCCACGGGTTGTGGTCGCGAGGATTTACGCAGCAGCCGAAACTTGACACCTTTGCGCAAGATAACTCAGAGCCAGACTGTTACGCCCAAGAGGTTTTGGTGTTGCGTCGGGTTCGACAGACTTGAGCCGCGCCGGATCAGTGGCTCCGGAGGCGGTTTAAATGCAACCGAGGCTCGAGGGAAAGGACACTATGAAGGCTAAGAGACGCAAGCGCCGTACGTTGACGCGCAAGAAGGTCCCAGGCACGCCGACAATGATTTATTCCTCTGATTTGCTCACTCCTGACGAAGAGCGCAGGCTACTGGCGGAATTCTGGGATTGCAAGCGCGACCTCGTCAAGGCGTTGATTCAGCAATTTCCCAAACTGCGTTGCTACCGTCCGCCCATGGAGCCGTGGCCCATGGCGCAATTCATCCGCGAACACTGCACCGAAGAAACCCGCAAGGTGCAAAAAATTCGCAAACTCCACGATCGCTACGTGACCTACAAGCATCGCCTGGCGTCGGCCAATATTCGTTTGGCAGCCCACGTGGCCAAGCGCTTCCGGCACCACGCACTGAGTTATGCCGACTTGCTCCAGGAAGCTGTGTGCGGCTTGATGCAGGCTATTGACCGCTTCGATGTCAGTCACGGTACGCGATTGGCTACCTACGCCACCTGGTGGATTCGTCAGACCCTGCAGATCGCTGTCGCCCGGCAAAGCCACCTGGTCAGTCTGTCTCCCCATCACTTGCAAGAACTAGGACTACTTCAGCAGGAGTCCGAGGCTCTGGCCCACGGCGGCAAACACCTCCCCACAACCCAAGAGCTGGCCAAACGCACGGGCAGCAGCCTCGAGCACCTGACCCACTTGCAGACAGCTACCCGCACCCCTGTGTCCCTCAACGCCGTGCTCGACGACGATAGCGACTTCAAGCTCACCGAGGCTATGCCCGACACCCACAGCAACGTACAACAGGAGAACTCCGAGCGCCAGGAGGCACTGGAATTCCTCATGGAAAACTTGCGCCCCCGCGAGCGCAAAGTCCTCAATTTGCGTTTCGGCTTGACCGGCAACGGCGCCCACAGTCTGCGGCAGATCGGCCATCTGTTGCGCATCAGCAAAGAGCGCGTGCGGCAGATCCAGAATCGCGCTTTGGAAAAACTGCGCGCTTCCGCTGAACGCGTAGGCTGGGAGCCCAATCTTTTGCTCGGTTGAGCAGGCTTCACGGACAAGGATATCGAGAGCACGGAAGAGTTCCGTGCTCTTTCTTTTTTGTGCCTCGACGCCCAGAGCCGCTCGAACACAGGACGCCACTGCTGCCAATGTCGCAAGGGAGTCTTACAACAAGTACAGCGGCTTGCCATAGTACGCGCCTGGCACAAGGCAGCCAGAGTGCTTTGTGGGGGTCGTTCTTTTGACGAAAGGAAGCACTATGAAACCGGCTCTGCGCGTAGCAGTCACAGGCGCCGCCGGCCAGGTAGCCTATGCTCTTTTGCCCCGTCTGGCGTCGGGCGAGGTTTTCGGTCCGGACCAGCCTCTGATTCTTCAGCTGCTGGAAATTCCCCAGGCCATGGCCATCCTGGAAGGGGTCGTCATGGAGCTGGACGATTGCAGCTTCCCGACGTTACAAGACGTCGTCCTGACCGATGACCCGAGAAAAGCGTTCGACCGCTGCAATTGGGCGCTCCTGGTAGGTGCTTTCCCGCGCAAACAGGGCATGGAGCGCAAAGACCTTTTGGGCATCAACGGCAAAATCTTCGTCGGCCAAGGACGGGCGCTAGCCGAGTGCGCTGCATCCGATGTGCGCATCGTCGTGGTAGGCAATCCCTGCAATACCAACTGTTTGGTGGCTTGGCGCAATGGCCGCGCTATCCCGGCGGAGCGCTGGACAGCCATGACGCGGCTGGATCACAACCGCGCGCGCACCGCTTTGGCGCGCAAAGCAGGGGTGTCCGTGGACCGCGTCACGTGTGTGACCATCTGGGGTAACCATAGCAATACGCAATACCCCGACTTTACCAATGCCAAGATCGGCGGCCGCCCGGCGACGGAGGTGATCAGCGACCGTCAGTGGCTGGAGAACGTTTTCGTGCCGCAGTGCCAGAATCGCGGGGCCGCTGTGATCAAGGCCCGCGGCTCCAGTTCGGCTTTCTCCGCAGCCCATGCGGCGCTCGACCACATCAAAAGTCTGCTCGTCCCCACCCCTGCCGACGACTGGGTCAGTGCCGCCATCGTTTCTCAGGGCCAATACGGCGTGCCCGAAGGCCTTGTGTTCAGCTACCCCTGCCGCAATCCAGGCGACGGGCTGTACCACGTTGTGCCAGGCTTGCACCTGGACGATTTCGGACGCCACAAGTTCGAGCTGACTCTGCGCGAATTGCTCGAAGAAAAGGAGATGGTGCGCGATCTGCTGCCGGATTGAAATGGCGCGCCTTTATGCGATAAGTCACGAGCATTGCGCCGCGGCGTTGGGCCGTCAGTCCCTTCCGGAGCGCCGGTGCACGTGCCAATAAAGCGCCGGCAGTGTTTGCCGATGGTGACCCTGGATGTAAAAGCTCTCCCCGCCGTCGGCGACCGTGCGCACTAGGATCGTTTTCCAGGGGCGATAGTAATAGCGCGGATCGTGCCGCGGCGCTTCCTGACGCCAATCGGCCTCCAGAGGCAACACGTCGAATACCGCAGTGGTAATATGGCAAATCCGCTCTCCACGGCGATGGGCGACATTGCGCGCCATGGCCAGGGCCTTCAGATACACTTCCGGCCCCATGACGGCACTGCCGCAATTGAGCAGCACTCCTTGCTCCAGCCGCCGGACCGATTCGGCAAATATCAAAAAATCGCGATAACTAGCCAACCCCAAGGCCGCGCCGTCGCAATTGGGATGCTCGTGAATGATGTCGTATCCGATGCCGACATGGACCGTCAGCGGTACTTGCAGACGGGCTGCCGCAGCTAAAACGCTTTTGTCCTTGTAAGGGAATGGACCGTGGAGGATAGCTTGCCCGATGGCTTCGCCCAGGCCCAAACCCTGGGCCACGCCGGCGACGATGGCCTCGTTGATGCGACCGGTCTCTTCCCATAAGCCGAATTCGCCGGTGCGAATGTAGCGGGCTACACTTTCGGTGGTGGCGCCTATCAATGCCAGCTCCCAATCGTGTATCGGCCCGGCACCGTTCATGGCGATATGCGTCACCCAACCGTGTCGCATCATCTCGATAAGGTATGGGCCGACCCCGGCCCGCAATACATGCGCTCCCATCATGAGGATGACCGCTGCTCCGTGCCGACGCGCTGCAACTATGCGCTCCGCCAGGATGGCCAGAGCTGGATGTTCCCAGGTCCCTTCTTCCGGCAGCACGTGCAACAAATGGTCCACGGTCATATCGTGTTGCCGTTGAGCAAGGGGTTTAAGGAGCAGCTGCTGGCGGTCGAATTGGGGAAAGGGCATAGCAAGCGCCTGTGCAGTAGCTTTAGGGGTTCGGCTCGAATTCGCGGACATCCACGAAATGCCCGGCGATAGCCGTCGCGGCCGCCGTCTCCGGGCTGACCAAGTGAGTCCGTCCCGCCAGCCCTTGACGTCCTTCGAAATTGCGGTTGCTGGTGCTGGCCGAGCGTTGACCCGGTTTGAGTTGATCGGGATTCATACCCAGGCACATACTGCATCCGGACTGGCGCCATTCGGCTCCTGCTGCGATGAACACGCGGTCCAGTCCTTCTGCTTCTGCCTGCGCACGCACGCGCTGGGATCCAGGGACGACCAAAACGCGCACGCCGGGCGCGACCTTGCGACCGCGCAGTATGTGTGCCGCCGCCCGCAAGTCCTCGATGCGGCCGTTGGTACACGATCCGATGAACACCACGTCCACACTGATGTCTTGGATCGCCGTTCCCGGCGTCAAGCCCATGTATGCCAACGCTCGCTCCACCTGCGCGGGCCGCACAAAAGGCACCTGATCCGGCTCGGGCACTCGACCAGTGACGTCGGCGGTCATGGCCGGCGTCGTCCCCCAAGTCACTTGCGGCGCCAGATCGCCGACATCCAAATGCAAACTCTTGTCGAACTCGGCATCCGCATCCGTGTGCAAAGTGCGCCAATAATCCAGCGCCTTGTCCAGGGCTTTGCCGCGCGGAACGAACGGTCTGTCTCCTCGCAGCACGTAATCGAATGTCGTGGCGTCGGGGGCGATCAATCCTACACGTGCGCCTGCCTCGATAGACATATTGCACAGGGTCATGCGACCGGCCATGCTCAGCTTTTCGACCGTCGGCCCGCGGTATTCCACGGCGTATCCGGTAGCGCCGCCCGTGCCGATGCCACGGATGATCCGCAGGATGATATCCTTGGCACTCACATGTCGGGGCAGCTCGCCTGTGATGGCAATACTGTAGGTGCGCGAGCGGGCACAGCACAGCGTCTGGGTAGCCAACACATGTTCCACTTCGCTCGTGCCGATGCCGAACGCCAGGCACCCGAAAGCCCCATGCGTGGACGTATGGCTGTCGCCGCACACTACCGTTTGGCCCGGCAGAGTCAGTCCCAGCTCCGGCCCGATGACATGCACTATGCCCTGCCAGCCGCTGCCCAGATCGAAATATCGGATACCGAATTCGGCACAGTTTTTTCGCAGCGTCTCCACCTGAGCGCGCGAAAGCGGATCGGCAATCGAGTCCCGCTGTGGGTCGGTCGGCACATTGTGATCCGCTGTCGCGAATGTCAGATCCGGTCGTCGCACACGCCGACCTGCTAACCGCAGCCCGTCGAATGCTTGCGGACTGGTTACCTCGTGCACCAGGTGCCGGTCAATGTAGATAAGTGTCTCGCCAGTGGGTAGCTCAGCCACCGTATGTGCTTCCCAAATTTTGTCGTAAAGCGTCTTGCCCATCGTTCGCCCGTCATTCAGTTGGTGCAGTATTGGCCTGTCCTCGGCGCTCAGCCGGTGGGCTTGTTTTCCGGATACTTCGACCGAAAGCAGATGACAAAGAGATTGTAGAGGACTTGCCCAGCCCTTACAACGCTTGGCTTTAGGCGACCCCCTTTCACTATGGCGCATTATATCCGCTACATCCCAACGAATTTTACCGCCTGGAAATAGCCTGCAACTTTGACCGACCGGATTGTACGGCAGTCCACTTTGTGTTGCCGGAAACAACGTCGCTTGCCGATAATACGACTGATCCTGGTTTCGATAAACCCCGCCAAAGGAGCGTCACGATTATGGTGCCGAGATTATCGAGCTTGCAAGCGGCGTTCATCGAGCTCTCCCTGGCTGCCCTTCTTTGGGCGCTGGCCTGCCCACCCGATATATTCGCTGAAAGCCAGTCTGAAAAAGATAAGCCAGCCGATCCTTACGGAGTCGCGTTGCCCGACCAACTGTCCAGCCCCATCGCCCTCCCGGCAGCGACCACGCCTGTCGCGGCTGAGTCGAAAAGCCCATCGCTGCCGCCTGCTCGCCCGCGTCCCTACAGGCCGGTGTTCTACGACAATGATTTTCGCTACTTGGATCAGCCGGACAATCCTTGGCAGGACCCCTTCGACGTATTCAAAAGGCTGCGACCGATTGCCGCTTGTGATTTGGTGACCGACATCGGCGGGGAATTCCGCTGGCAGGGCAAGGTAGAAAACAACCGCCGGCTCAATGGAAACAACAACACCTATAACCTGTTCCGCGAACGGCTTTATGCCGACACCTGGTATGCGGACGTAATACGCTTTTATGTCGAAGGTATTGACGCCAGCAGTGCCAACGAAGACGAGCCGCCTCTTGTCATCGATGAAAACCGCTGGGATTTGCTCAATATTTTCGGAGAAGTCCTCCTTTGGACGGATGGTGAGCACGCGGTGAGCGTACGCTACGGACGACAGGAATTGCTGTTCGGCGAACAACGCTTGATTTCTCCTCTGGATTGGGGAAATACCCGGCGCACCTTTGACGAAACCGTGCGTGTTCTATGGCGCGCTTCGCGTTACAGCTTGGACTTCTTTTGGGGCCGCCCGGTGATTCCTGACGTCAACAATTTCGATCACGGCGACCAGAGCCGGCAGTTCGGCGGTTTGTACGCCAGCTTCAAACCAAGGCCGGAATGGGTCTACGACGCGTACTTTTTGGCCCTTTTGGAGTCGGACGACCTCGTCCCCGGACGACGCATCCCGTTCGGCGACTTCGAGGTCTACACACTGGGCGGCCGATGGAAAGGAACTTGGCAGGATTGGCTCGGAGAAATAGAAGCTGCCGTCCAATGGGGCCACCAAGCCGATCTAGACCGAATCGCCGGAATGTTTACCATAGGCGCCGGTAGACGTTTTCCCAGTTGCTGCGCCAAACCGGAACTTTGGATTTATTTCGATTGGGCCTCAGGTGACGACGATCCCAACGATGGTCGCTTCAATACATTCAACCAGCTCTTTCCTTTAGCTCACAAGTACTTTGGTTTTCTGGACATCGTCGCCAGACAGAACATTCGTGATCTCAACATCTTGCTGACCATGACTCCCCTTGAAAAGGTGCGGCTGCTCGCTTGGTACCACCGATTCTGGCTGGAGGAGGAGCGTGACGGGCTGTATAACGCCGCCGGCGTCCTGATTCGCCGCGATCCGACAGGCCGTGCAGGCACGGATGTCGGCCACGAACTCGATCTTGTCCTTGAAATCCTCGTCAACCCACACACCGACTGGCAATTTGGTTACAGCCATTTTGCTCCTGGCAATTTCATCAAACGAACCGGCGTCGGCGGAGACGCCGAATTCTTCTATACTCAGTTCGTGTTCAGATTCTGAGCTAGTTCGAGAACCGGCGTTGCCCTTGATGTGTGGACGGCCAAAGACCCATCACCGCGGGTGTTTGTCTCTAGAGCTGTGAACCTTAGACGCGTAGTATACAATAGCCGCTGTAAAAAAGCGGCGCAGCATCGTCTGCAGGCAGACCGAATGGGATTGTGCGCCTCGATCGGCTCAAGTCGCAAGGGGCGAGAGTGGCGGAATTGGCAGACGCGCTGGACTTAGGATCCAGTCCCGAAAGGGGTGAGGGTTCGAGTCCCTCCTCTCGCAATAACCCGTGCCCATCCTGCGCGCCACGCACGATGCAATTCGTCCAGCCTGTGTATGTGGCACTCTTCCCGATACGCCATAAATCATTTTCAAAAAGCAAGTTACAGAAATACTTGTGACATCTCCAAGAGCGACATAGCCGGCTTTTGCGGCTGTGACCCACACGTTAAATGGCTTGGTGTTGGTCGCTGACAGTCAACATCACTTGTGTTAAAATAATTAACATAAGTAAAACAGAAAAGCTATTAGCCATTCCGGCCTTGTAAACAACTCTGAAGTGTCTTAGAATTGAACGGTTTATGAAAAACGTCCTTGTGGCAGAGCCCAGGGCCGAGTAGCTGGTGATTCCCTCTACGCTGGTCGCTTGGACAAGTTGCCATTCGTCGGTCCGAAAACATGGCGGCCTTCGCTAGTAAATAGGGAAGAAACACATTGCCAAATAAGGAATTACTACTGTCCCAGGCACGGACTTCTTCAAAGACAGAACAGGGAAAAGGTGATGCATAAGTATTCCCTCAGTTACGCAATTGCTTTTCTTAAAAGTACTTGCGCTGTAGTCAGCATCTTGGCTTCGGCCCAGGCTGGCCTACCAGTAGATTCAATCAAAGCCTCTTGGTTGCCGGACGACCTCGTGCCGGGGATGAAAGGTTATGGTTTGACTACTTTTCGCGGCGCCCGTGCCGACAGGTTCGACGTAGAAGTCATCGGCGTCTTGAAGAACGTCAGCCCAGGGCGCGACCTAGTTCTTGTTAAGTTAGCCGGATCCGACCTCGAGCGCACTGGTGTCATCGCTGGCATGAGTGGAAGTCCGGTATATATCGAGGGGAAACTGGTCGGCGCCATCGCTTACGCCTGGGCCTTTGGCAAAGAGCCGATAGCCGGCGTTACGCCCTTTAGACAAATGGCCGAGGCGGCCGACACCGTTGCCTCCACGAGCAAAGCCGGAGCGTCTTTTCCCAAAGGGCTGAGTCTTCCGCGAGAGGGCGGCAGCGATGTTTCGGGTGGTTCAGCCGGCGTGACCACTGCAAGCGGATGGCTCGTACCGCTGCGGACCCCAGTAGCCGCCAGCGGTTTTACTGCGCGCAGCCTGCACATGCTGAACGATGCATTCAAGGGTTATGGCCTATTGCCTGTTCAGGGCGGCACCCTCACTGGGCCTTTGAGCGATGCCGAGCGGTTAATCACGCCCACCCCAGGAGCGCCCCTGGCCATAGGCATGGTCGTCGGCGATTTTGACCTCTCCGGCATGGGCACCATAACCCACATCGAAGGCAAGCGCGTCTACGGCTGGGGCCATCCTTTTCTCGGACTGGGACAGTGCGAGTATCCCATGTTGAGCGGCTACGTTCATGGAGTACTGCCTCGTTATAGCTTGAGTTTCAAACTAGGTTCGCCCGCACGTCCCATCGGGACGATCACCCAGGACACGACAGCAGGCGTCGCCGGGTGGCTCGACAAACCGGCTGACCTTTTGCCCCTGCATATGACTGTGGCGTTGAGCACCCAAGATCGGACGCGTCATTACCACGTGGGCATCGTACGCCACCGCAACCTTACGCCACAATTGGTCCTTACCTGCTTGAGCAACGCTCTCGATCTGGAAGGAGAACTGCCGGAAGACATCACTCTAGAACTCAAATTACGTTTGCAAATTGCCGGCGAGCCGGACCTGGTTTGGACCGACTTGTTCGCAGGCAGTGGATATGGAGGCAGTCGGGCAGCTGCTAACCTCTATTCCCAAGTCGCCGCTCTGCTGCAAACGCTTACGGTGCATGCTTTCGAGCCGGTGATTATCAAAAGCATGGATTGCACCACGCGGGTCCAAGAGGGACGCCGAAGTGCAGAAGTGGTCGGCGCCCGGGCCGACGCCGACGAAATCGCTCCTGGCAGTCCTCTGTTCATAACCGTCTATTTGCGGCCCTACCGCGGCGAGATCGTCCGGCGTCGCATGGTCCTGTACTTGCCCGAAGACCTCCCCGATGGGAACTACCAGGTTGCCATTGTGGACGGGGTCACCCACGCCCGCCAGACGATCGGCGAAAACCCAGCACTACGCTATCCGACCGATCGCAAAGCGCTGCTAGACGGTGTGCGATTGATAACCAACAGTCGGCGCACAGATTTGGTGGCACGCCTTTCATTGCCTGGTAATTCCCTAGTGATCCACGGCGTGCACTATTCTGGCCTGCCAGGCAGCATAGCCGAGGCGTTGGCGGGCAACCGCCGGGCCGGCGCACAGACTGTGCCCCTGACGCTTACGGCTCGCCTGCCCACCGGCTTCGTCATCCAGGGATCGGAAACCATCAAATTCACAGTGAAAAGACGATGAGCCAGCCTCTCGCCGACGGAGATTCTTAGCCATGCGTACTGCTCTCGCTTGCACAAGCCTTGTGACCCTGCTCACCTGCACGCAAGCCGGGCCGGTCAAGACCTGGCGCCACGACCAGCCGGCGCACTTTGCACGCGCCACTTTTTTCAATACGGCGATCCGGTCCGATGGCGCCTTGTTTCTGGGACGACCGGCTCACGTGCTTCCGCATCTGACGGCTGAATTCGTTTGGGCAATCGCGCCTCGGGGTGCCGACCATATCTACGTCGGAACCGGCCAGCCGGGTATGCTCCTCCATTATAATAAGACTGGCAAATGGACTTCCCTGTTTCACGACAAAGCCGCCCATGTCACGGCTCTTGCCCCCCTTGGCGATGGAACGATCGTTGCCGCCGTCTGTCCAGGAGGCCGACTCATCAGGATTACACCGACACATGCAGTACAGGAATGGTGCCGTTTGCCCGCCGAATATATATGGACCCTTGTCGAGTCGCGTCAACACGATAGCAGCGTTCTTTTTGCAGGTACAGGACCGGGAGGTCTTATTTACACAATCGCGTCCGATGGCACTGTCAAGCCGTATTATAATACGCGCCAAGAGCATGTTCTCGCCCTAGCTTTCTCACCTTCTGGCGATCTTTATGCCGCGACCGAAAACCGTGGCCGCGTCTATCGCATTTCGGCGACGAATCAAGGATACGTGCTCTTCGAAGCGCCACAGAACGAAATACGCTCTGTCATTATCCTTAAAGATCGCATTTACGCTGCCACAGGAGCCCCTCGCGACATGCGGGTAGTGCGGTCTCGCAGTCAAGCTACTTCACAGCAGCTGAGCCGAGCACCCCAAACTGGCGTCTCCGACACCAGACCGGACCGATCACTTGCACCCGAGATACCGGTCCTGCCTCTTCCGCGATCTGCACACGTCTCCACTGGCTCGTCACCAGAACCACAAGCTGCCGTTACCTCAGGATTCAACGCACTGTATGCCCTCGACTCTATGGGGCGCACGACCGAATTGTACAAATACAAAGGCATTCTCTGGTCGCTGGCTGCGTTGGACGAGCGTCTCTACATAGCGGCTGGGAACCCCCGCCACGGTCATTGAATTCATACCTTCGACACGTGCTGCGACGGAACTGTTACGCTTGGATTCGCGTCATGCCACTGCTTTAGCGACTCACGGTTCCAATCTCTTTGTAGCGACCAGTGATCCCGCAACAGTTGTGCATCTCGACGACGGCGGCTTCGCCAAACGCGGCACGGTCGTTTCGCCGCCTTTGGATGCCGGTGTCGTCAGCACCTGGGGAAGCATAAATTGGTATGCAACTCAGCCCACGGGCACGCTCGTTACCGCTGCGGTTCGCTGTGGCAATGTCCCCGAGCCTGATGACACGTGGACCGAGTGGAGCGCGGAGATTGTCAAGCCTGGTAGTAAGATCACCGGATTGCCTCATAGTCGGTATATCCAGTACCGCCTCACACTCACAACGGACAAGGGTGTTCTGAGCCCACTTGTTCATTGGGTCGAGCTGCGATACGGCCCCATCAATATGCCTCCTCATATCGAGAGCATCGAAGTCACTACAAAAGTGGCCAACGATCCTAGCAAGCTTCGCTTCAAATGGAAGGCGTCGGATGCTAACGGCGACACGCTCGAGTTCCACATTTCTTTACGACGCACCGATTGGTCCCAATGGATTACCCTAGCCAACCGATTGACGGCATCCGAGTTGGAAATGGACAGCACGACGCTACCCGATGGCGTCTATCGAATTCGTGTCATGGCGAGCGATCGTGGCATCTGGGGAGAAGCCGAAGCCCTGCAGAACACCGCCGAGAGCGCTACTTTTCTCGTAGATCACACGCCGCCTACCTTGGAGCTGCAAGCACCCGTCGTTACAGGCGACAGTGTCACTTTGTCTATACGAGCCACCGATGCCCTTTCTTGTTTGGAAAGTGCTTCTTACAGTCTAGATGGTGGGCTTTGGCGCCCAGTTTTTCCGATAGACGGGCTTTGTGACACTCCTTCGGAAGATTGGCGCATCCAACTCAAAGACCTATCGCCGGGGCTTCATCTCCTCATGTTTCGCGTGCAGGATGTTGCCGGAAACACGGCTACGAAAGATGTATCTTTTTCCGTAAACGGCAAGACAAAAGCCAGTAGAGAACCCTCGACAACCCCTTCAGAGAAAAAATAAACCCGGGCAGTGCACGCATGATCCTGTCCTTTCCCATGGGCATTTCATTGCGAAATGCCCAAGGCAACGCGCAACCTGCGAATCTGCTCGTCCATGGGAAAAGGCGCCCGGGGGGTACCCTGACCTGGCCTATAATCTACTTTGAGCCAGATAAAGACCGGTCCCAGCCCGTGCAGCGCTTCCTGCGAGCCAGCCATCCACTTTTCCAGCGTATCGAAACGATAAGTTCGTGCGATCCCTGCCCCTTTTGCGATCATCGTATAATCCACGACGCCGGCGCCGGGCACAGGCTGTCCGCCTGTAATCTCGTATGCGCCGTTGTCTATCAGAACAAGATACATCCGTGGCTTTTGTTCGGCTATTGTCACCAATACTCCCAGGTTCATCAATAGACTTCCGTCGCCGACGAGTGCGATAACACCTCTCTGCGGATGGGCCAAAGCCAACCCCATAGCTAACGCCGGTCCCTGTCCCATACTCGATGGCAGATAAGCAAAATCGAGGGGTGACTGTGATACCTCCGACCACACACCTACCGATCCCATAGTGCTTATTACTATGCGTTCACCCCGATGAAGAGCTATTACTTCCAGGGCAGCCTTGTGGTCCATAGGTTACCTTTTTGGATTGTTGCACTTGGTCATTTTTTACGTCAATGTTGTCTCACTCGGGCAGGCATACGACAAATGCTTTCTGTTCCGCCCAAGCTCTTTTGTAATGATCTACTATATCGCCTGCGGTGTGTTGTATATCGAGCACTACATAAGGCAGACGCCACGCACACAGGATAGGCTCGACAAAAATCGGGCATGAATCTGTCGTTCGACCGCTACGATAGGCCTGGTAACTGCGTAGGCCGAGGATG
This sequence comes from Gemmataceae bacterium, assembly GCA_040289265.1. Lineage (GTDB taxonomy): Bacteria > Planctomycetota > Planctomycetia > Gemmatales > HRBIN36 > PSKW01. The sequence continues at coordinate 10,726 of PSKW01000001.1, read as the reverse complement.
ACGAACAGAGGTAAGTGCAAGTCGTGGACGATATTGCGCAAGGCGTCGCCGGCCTCGAAGAAGCCGGTGCATTGCATAGCTACGACTGGCTGCAAACCTCCCAGGAGCAACCCGCCTGCGATGCCAATGGACTCTCCCTCGCGCGTAGCGCGAACAAGACGCAAAGGGCCCGTTCGCAACGCCTCTTCCCACTGGCCCATTGCGCTATCGGGCACCCATAAAAAATGGGTGGCTCCCGCCTCGGCTAGACCCTTCACCAAATCATGACCGCAAATCATAACAGCGCATCTATATAGGCCGCACTACTTTCGAGGAACAACCCTATGCGGCGGTGAAACAGTAATAATGAAGGTCTAGGCTGCTGTTTTAGCAGTCAGTCCTGGCTAGCTTTCCAGACCGAAGTCATTGGGCAAGCTTCTGTAGCAGCTATGTATGTGATTAGCAGGATTACCTGCAGAATCATTTTGTACATTGAGAAACTCGATGACGAAGGTAGGTCCTTGGATGCGATAGGTATGTGGCACACCGGATCGCTCCCCGCCGGCAAAGGCAAAATGGATGGTCTCGATGCCCGCCTTGCGGATACGTGCCATCTCGTAGGTGGCAATGTCCTCGGGCAGCCGTTGTGTGTAGTCGGCGATCAACTTCAGCAGGAGATCTCTCTGGGCTTCGCTCATTCGGGAAGCAGGCAATCCGACAGGCTGCGAAACCGGCGCCCGGCGCGTGCGCCCACTAACCTCCGGAAAGTGCTTGGACTGCAAGGCCACACGACGCTGCTCCGGTTGCAGCGAACGGAAAAGCTCCAGTGCTAGATCTTCGGCCAAGGGCAGCGTGCGAAGTCCTTTACGTTCTCCGTACATGACCGTAGCTGGATTGGCGCCGAAAAAGCACGGAGTCGCTGCAATGACTTTATCACCTTGCAAGGTGAAATTCACCGATAGGTGGTGTCCTTCGATACGCCATCCCCACGGGCCGTCTTTGGACGGATCGCCGAAAATGGTCACGAAGTACCAGTCCGGATTGCGCACCGGCCCCTTGCCTTTTTCCAACTCGTGCAAAATGGCTTCCAAGCTCATGATGGTCGTGGCTGCCCGATACCCGGCGGAGCTGGTTCCCGAACGCAACAGCGCCAACGCTGACTCCCGCTGCGCCTGGTTCATTTCTTCAAAAGCCAAACCCTTGCGCGTCGGCCGCTTGTGCGCATCCTCCAATGGTACGAAATGCCAGTTGAAGCGCTCGGGGTGATCGAAGGCAAACACGGCCTTCTGGCGCTGCTCTGCTGTCAGAGCAGCTAAAAACCTGGTGGCGGCGTGCATCATTCTGGTGCCCGCTGGCTCGTTTCGCTGCGCCACCCAGGCACTCGCCCAGAGTACTAAGGTTGCCATCGCGGCCAGCGTCACTTTTCGTGCAGTCATTCGCGGTCCTCCTGCTGGTGGGCCATCTCGGATTTTCGGAGGGTCCCAACGGCTTTGCTACCGCCTATTATCGTCCTACAACAGACGCTGTCCATTTGTTTCCAGCAGAGTTTCTGGAAAAGACAAAGCAATGCGACTGCTTGTGTGCGCGGCTGCCTAAGTTTTTCTGGTGAGCAAAGCGCCGGCTCCGAAGTAAAAATTCAATCAAAGACAGCCACGGACACACTTGCATATAAGTTGGCGACGACGCACTCGAGGGCTTTGTGCATGGCGTTCGGGAGCTGCAGCGTGGGAGTTATTATCCCAGCGCTGAACGAAGAGACGGCTCTTCCTTTGGTACTCACAGAAATTCCACCTGAAGTGGATCGAGTCGTGGTCGTTGACAATGGCTCCACCGACAGAACAGCGCAGGTGGCACAGACGCTAGGCGCTCATGTAGTGCGAGAAGAGCAACGAGGCTACGGCGCCGCTTGCTACGCCGGACTGCTCGCTCTCGGGCCACACGATATCGTCGTCTTCCTCGACGGGGATTACAGCGATTGCCCGTCGGACATGCCGCTTCTTGTGTGGCCCATCGTGCGCGGGGAAGCGGACCTGGTCATCGGCAGCCGCTTGCTCGGCACCCGCGAGGACGGAGCCATGCCCGGCCACAGTCTGTTCGGTAATCGGCTCATTTCTGCTATCCTACGACGGCACTTTCGTATTCCCTGCACCGACCTCGGGCCTTTCCGAGCGATACGGCGTAACGTGCTCGATCAGCTGCAGATGCAAGATCGGGGCTATGGCTGGACGTTGGAAATGCAAATCAAGGCCGCCCGCATGGGACTGCGCATCCGCGAAGTCCCAGTCCGCTACCGCAAACGCTTAGGACAAAGCAAGATCAGCGGTACGCTCTGGGGTAGTATCCGCGCCGGTACTACTATGCTTCGTTTGCTCGCTAAACATATCGTTCTGCCAGTTTTATGCCCCTGAGGATTGGCACAATGGTGCTCGGTGAGGTATAGGGAATTAGCGCGAGCTCGGCCAACGTTCACGGTTTTCAATAATTGATCTGTAAAGCTCCTTTGCGGCGCAATTACTTCGATCGGCGCACCCTCGAAGCAAATGCCTCGCGCGGATTGATCACCATGATTTGCTGGATCTCTTCCTCGGTCACACCAGCAGCTTTCAAAGCGGGAATGAACTGGTTGAATATCATAGTATATGGCCTATACTTACCTCCTCCTGGCTCTCCGACGTGGTACCAGCCTGCGTCCTGAGAAATAAGAACGCGATGTAATAAACCGTGAGCCTTCATCGTGTTCACAAGCTGGATATGTCGGTCTATAGTCTGAGGTGCTATACCGTCGAATTCGATCCATGCCCCAGCACGAGCAGCACGCACATGTATGCGGGAGTCTTGCTCGTTCTGCGCGTGTACCCAGACGAAAGCGCAGCCCTGGACACCCTCGTCCGCGAGCACCTCGAGCTGCGCCAGCGCGGCTGTTCCATTGCCCGTATGTGCGGCAATTGTGAGGCCGCTTTGCAAATGAGTGCGGCATGCCGCCTGCACGAGCTTTCGAGCGATTGCCGAAAGCGCTCCTGCGTCAACACCGATTTTGATGAACCCTGGCTTGATACCGGTAGCGCCGATGCCTTCGCGCCATTCTCGCAGCCAGCAGGCGGCTAACTGGTCAGCACTCTCGGAAAAAGCATGACGCGGCAGATATTTCTCCATGCCTGCCGCATAGTATCCGGTGTTGGTTACGATGTTCAGGCCGGTCAATTCCGCCAATTTCGCCAGGAGCACTGGATCCCGGCCTAAATACGCTGGCGTGCACTCGAGGAAAGTACAACAGCCGCATTTTCGGGCTTCTTTTAAATATGGCTCGACTACTCGAATAACTTCGGATGCATTGTATCTGTGCGGACCAGATTGTTCGGCACCGACGAAATCAACCAATATGTGCTCATGTACTAGAGTCGTCCCCATTTTGGAAATGCGCACAGGACCCTTCACCGTCATAATAGTTAGCTCATGTGAAATTGTTGTTGTTGCACCCGTGTTGTAGTCGGCAACGCCGCCTGGAGTGCAAAAAGAGCAGAGCAAATTTCTAAGAAATTCACGTCGCTGCACAACTAAGCCCTTTTCGGATACGGTTGCTCGGAGAAAACAAATTAGTTATAGCAGTCATTGCGACCCAGGCAGTATTACGACGGCAATAAGGCTAGGATTGCCAGCTCCTCTGGCGGCGGCTGGATCGTTTTGGGTGTGGCCGTAACGCCAGTGGGCCCGGCAGGATTCGAACCTGCAACCAAGGGATTATGAGTCCCCTGCTCTGCCGTTGAGCTACGGGCCCTGGGAAATCACCGGCAAGTGCCGCAGCGAGCCAACTGCCAACCTTCGAAGGTGTGGCGCACCCTGCCATAGTGACATATGCTAAATTATTGTACCTTATCCGCGATTGGGCGAAAAGGTTGCCGCCTCGGCTGAGAAACTCACACACAGACCTTTTTGGCCAGCATCGCACAGCGGTTGCGGCTGCCTTGCTCTCCGGCCGATCTTTAGCACAGCCCGGATGCTCGCGGATCCACGGTTCCCCGCGATTCGCAAGCGACATGCTTGGGCACTCAATGGCCAGCAATGGGCTGGTGCCCTTGGTCCTCTGGGGCATGTCCTGGGCTAGTCTGTTCCACAGACTCGAAGTCCAAGCCTGCCGGCTCGATCCCCCAAACTCGCTGTAACCACCCACAAAACAGTGCTATGGCCACCCATCCGGCTACTGCTGATAGCTGAGCCAGACCTACAGGAATAACGACCACGCCGAAGACGACGAAATCGGCGGGCACGATAGCCGACCAGGCTAAGCCGATGATAAGGATCAGCAATACCACAGGTGCCCAGGCACCCTTGCCGAGGACAGGCCACAGGCGGCGCCAGTCCGCTGCCAGCAGCCACCATCCAATCCAGACTGCTGCAAAGAAGAACTGAAGTACTAGCACCACAAGTCCCACCACCAGACGGCTACTCGCCGCTAGGACTTCCCATGCCGCACGCAATAGCTCTTGCCAGTCGTACATGTCGCTCTCCAGCTCGATTACCCTGGAATAAAAACTATCGCACAGCGCCGGACGGTCAACACCTGGCGACTATGGACCTATGAGAATTCAAGCGCACGGACTTGAGACGACGCAAGCGCTGAGCCGATCGGTTCATTAGGGATGTATGCCCGTCAGTACGGATACATGTTGCGGCGCAGGGGATCGGCCAATTTGGCGGTATTGATCGGAGCGATGGCATCAGCCACGCCGGTCAGCAAACTTGCCGCGCTGGTCCTCTTTTCGAGCAAAGCACCACCGATAGGACAGCCGGATCCGATGTGGGCTTCAGCGAGCGCTAGCGCCCGGTGAATGCATGGGTGAGCCGCTGCCAAGAAGCCGTGCGCCAATCGGCCATCGGAGCCAAAAGCTCGCTCGCTGTGTATGGCGCCGGCAAAATAAATCACAGCAACGGCGACAAAGTCGGCAAAACAACCAAATGCCCGATAGCACAAGCGAACCAGCCTATCCACGAAACACAATTCCTGTTGGAGCAGATAGTTATAATCTGCGAGCGCTGACGCGGGGGGGAGCGAAGCGCATTCGGAGAAAATCTGTGACAGCCGATGGATACAGAGCAAGGTGTGGGCAATACCCGTGCTGAAAAGTGGGTCCACGAAGTAAACAGTGTGGGGCAGCATAGCCCACCCGGCGCCGGATGCAAGCTCGATTCGACGTTGGAGACGTCCTGTTTGCACCAGCGGGCGGACCGCTTGCGCCGAACAAAACTGCCGTCTGAGCGATGGGTAACGCCCCAAGGTTTTTTCCCAAGTCGTGCGTGGATCGGCGTCTTGCGGACCGACTCGCGAGCAGTCGAACATGACGCCGGCGCTGGTTATCCCATTCCGAAAGGGTAAGACCCACATCCACCCTTCATCGAGGAGATGATGGAGTGCCGCCTCGTGGCTGGGGAACGGATAATCGCTCGTATCAACACCCAAACTGTGGAGCACCTCGGACCAGGGAACGACTTCCACGAAATGGCCATAGACACTCCAGGCGGCAGTTAGAAGATCGTTTTGGGGGCGCAAGCCCAAAGTCTCAGCCAATGCGGCGCCGGTTCCCGTGGCATCTATCACGAAATCTGCCGCCCACACGTGTTCCTCGTCGCCGCGCCGGACTTGGATTTGCCAGCCTCTATCCCTGCGCAGGCATATTTGGGCTTGGTCCATGGCCGGCACATCCGCTGCCAGCACCTGCTGGTACAAAAAATGATCGAAATGCTCGCGAAACCAGTGGGTATCTGCTTGCGCACGGGAAGGATTGGCGGCTACCAATAACTCGCAGGCGTGGTCGCTATTGGTGGAGAACTCTCGAAAGGGATAGTGCTTGAAAAAGCTGAAGCCCCGTTTCGGACCGACATTGACGGCTGGATACGCCTCGATCCAGGTACCATATTTGCAGAACGGCAATAACCACGTCAGGCGGTAGCGACGAGCAAGATCCGCCAAAAGAAGATTGGCCAAAGGCGTGGACGACTCGCCGATGGCGAAACGCGGGTGACGGCCCCTTTCGAGAAGCACGACAGAACGACCGAGCGCCTTCAAAATGAGCGCCATCAAGCAACCGCCGAAGCCGCCACCCAGTACAGCGACATCTGCACGCCTGATCACGGTCTTAATCCTCTCTGGACATCTTGTTCGGTTAGCTTAAGAACCGCGTAAGTCGAGCAGCGGATCAATTAGATCTCCGGCGTCTTCGGGCCTGTGGTACTGGGTGCGAACGACTCTAGCCCGAACAGCGTCGCCTTAAAAGAGACCGCGCCTATCGGTTACCGGCGACTGAAATCGGCCATCCAGGCAAGGACCACTCTCTTCTCCATAACAGCAGGCGACATCGAGGCATGCGGTGTCACGCACCGTTGCATTGCCTATTCGGCCTCGAGCAATGCAGTTACTCTCATATGAAGTCGTCCCTCAGCCTACACATGATCCCGTGACCCTTCGAGGGGTCAATTAGTGCGTTATCAGGGGTTATCAGCAGTTCGTCGGTTGCTGTAAGAACTGCAATGGGTTATCGAACACTGGTCGTATTTAACGTCATCCTTCAAAGCAGAGCACAAGATATTCTTTTTTCCTTGTGCGGCTAGCCATCGGTTGTGCTGCGAATTACTCGTGCGCGTCCACGTGAACCGGATTATACTCACCGGTTTACGCGGAGCACAGGCGGCAAAGCGAGGTCCTCGGCGCCCTAGGCATGTTCAGAATCCGGTGCAGGTGGGCGTTCAGGTGGTCTCGCCCAGGCAAGTCAAGCCGATAGTATGACCCTCGACATAAAATGGAAGCAGCAGTCAGGTAATCGGAGAGGTGCCGGAGTGGCTGATCGGGCCGGTCTCGAAAACCGGTAGCACCGCAAGGTGCTCGCGGGTTCGAATCCCGCCCTCTCCGCTAAATGATTGTGCAATATGTCGCGGCGAACCGCATGGAGAAGCGTTAACCGCTATCCCGTCTTCATTTTCGGCGTCCGGCTGCTCTTCCCTGCGATTCCCCACGGCTGGCTGCTGCGCCGGGTTTTGCGCCTCTGGTGCGCCGTTTTTTGCGCCGCCTGCGGCGCGCTCGAAGTGGCCCTCGGTCGTCTGGGCGTAGTGCCTCAAACTCACCTTCGCGTCGTGCCCCATCCACCCCGCCACGACGTGAACCGGGAACTCCTCCAGCAGCTCGGTTTCCCGGCTCGACCGCAGGTTGTGGAACAGGCGCGGCCACGGCTCCAGCCCCGCCCGCCTCACGAGCTTCCCGAACGCCGTCCGCAGGTTGCAGTTCTTCCACCCCGTCGGCCCGTTCGCCTTCGCCAGGTGATCCCCGCCGACGACGTGCGTCTGGCCCGGCTCGGCCAGCTCGAACGCCTCTTCCAGAAAGGCCCTCAGCTCGGGGAACAACGGGATGACCCGGCTCCCCTTGCCGTCATAGCGGGCGGTCTTGGGGCTGGGCACCGTGACCCGGTTCTTCTCCCAGTCAATGTGGCGCCACTCCAGGGACAGCACCTCCGACGGGCAGCGCAAGCCGCCCAGGCGTGCCAGGGCGATGATAGTCCGCCAGGCCGGGTTCGCGGCGGCGAGCAGCTTCCCCAGCGCGGCGCGGTCGATGAACCGCCGGCGGCCGCTGGCGTCGGCCGTGGGAATCTTCACCTCGGCGAACGGGTTCTCGTCGATCAGCTTGTGCTTGCGCGCGACATGGAAGAACGTGCGGGCGAACGACAGGCGCTTGGCCACGGTGGCGCTGGCCAGCTCCCGGGTCAGCAGCCAGGCCCTGAACTGGTCCGCGTCGCCGGCCGTGATGTCGCGCAGGGGCTTGTCCGCGCCGAAGAACTCGGTCAGGTTGCGGCAGGGCTGCCGCCAGACCTCCAGGGTCGCGGGCTTCACGTCCGGGCGGGAGAGGATGAAGGCCTTCAAAAACTCGCCAAGTAGCGCCCGTCGGGGGGCCTCGACCAGCCCGGCGCGGGACAGCTTGGCGCGGAGTGCTGGGCCGATATCCGCCAACCAGGCGGCCGTGCCCCTGGGGACAGGCTGCCCGCCGATCTTCGCGGCCAGCAGGGCTTCGACGTGCCGGCAGATACTCTCCGCGCCCTTGCGGTCGATCTTGCCCAGCCGGATCGTCTTGCGGCTTTCGTCCGGCGCGACGAACAGGATGCGCCGCCGGCCGCCGGGGTCGTTCGTGATGCTTGCCACGGTTTACCTTCCTTTCGTCCGCGTCGGCCGGCCGCCCCGATCTGTCAGGGGGCATTCGCGCCGAAGGGAAAATCCAGCACGCCGGGCGGGAGCGGGTCGTTCTCGTGCTGAATCGCCCAGCGCTCGGCCACGTCGTCCGGGTCCACTTGCTGTCACTGTTCGCTTTCTTCGGATTGGTTTGCTACCCCGCTGGCCGGCCGCCAGGCGTCCCCCACCGTGGACGAGGAATTCTGGCAATTGTGGCAATTTTGGCCATCACTCTGGCCCCCTCTCGCTTCTTCCCGGTCAGCGCCCACACCATTACCTGAATTACCTAAATTGCCAGCCTCCGGGGTGCTTATGCCATTGCCAAAATTGCCAGAATTGCCAAAATAGAGCGGGTTGACTTCATAGGCCGGGCCTGGCCGTCGTCCCGGCCCCTGGTGTTCCTTGGCCGGGCGCTCTCGGATATAGCCGTGCTCACCGAGCGTCTCCAGGGCGGGCTTCAGGTCTTCGACGGTGGCGAAGTGGCCCATCGTCCAGCGCCAGGCGTCCCGCCGGGTGAACGTCGTCACGCCGGCGTCCTCGATCCGGCGCAGCAGGTAGCGGGCATCCGCAATCTTCCCATCAGCCCCCATCTCGGCGAAGGTGTACCGGGCGTGAGCGATCAAGTACTCGCCGATACGAACGGCCGCCTCCATCGTCGGCAGCCCGATCGGCCGCTGCCAGGGGTCGGCCAGGGTGCCATGTTCGGCCAAGTGCAAGAGGCCGGCCAGACGGACAATCGCCCCCGCCAGCTTCGCCGCCCAATCCGCGATCGCCACCAGTTCCCCTGACTCGCCCAGCTGCGGCTCGA
>PSKW01000001.1:0-1643 GCA_040289265.1 Gemmataceae bacterium | reverse complement strand
CGCAGCAGCCGGTCCACCCCGGCGTGGTAGGCCGCCCGCACCATCTCGGGGAGCGGGGGCGCCTCTGGGTCCCGCTGGCCGAGCGAGTGGGGCGGCCAGCTGTACAAGAACCGTGCCAGCAGGCCCCGCCCGCGCAGACTCCGTTCCTTAGTCAAGCCCTGCACCACGTCGGGCTGCACGGCCAGCCCAATGGAGAGCGCCGGGGCTTCGATGAAGGCCGGCGCGCGGCCGACTCGGTCTACCCGCAGGTTGCTGCCGGAGTGCGCCCGCAAATACACACCGAAGTTTGGTGCGTTGCCATAGCGAGCCCTCATCAAGTCGAAAGTGTCGCCTTCGTCACTGAAGACGCCAAGCCGGCCCCCCTGCTCAGCGAGCAGCCGGGCCAAGGCTTCGGGCGTACAGTCGTCCACGAGAAGGCGGGGGAGCGCCGGAACGTGAGCCGTCGCCAGCTCCCAAGCCAGCTGCGAGGCTTCCTCGGTCGCCGCGGCCGCTTCGTCAGGCTGAGCCTTTGCCGCCTTCGACTGGAGCGCCTGCAATCGCTGCTCGGCGATCCGATGCTTGGATCGCGCCACGGCCACCTCGGGGGCTAGGCGTTCGATCTCGGCCCGCTCCCAGGCTTCCAGCGGCGCGGTTACTTCCAGAAAAACGGACGTCTTGCGAGTGCCCGGCGGCAGAGCGACAACGACGTAGAGAGCGAGCGGCTCGCTCCAGCCGTCTCGGACTCGCACAACACACTTCTTTTGGCAACAAACGGCCAAGACGGCGAGGGTCAGCATCCCGGCCAGGTCGGCCGGCGTCTGTGTCGCCTGGGCCTCGGCTTCGACGAAAGCGCGCAACCAGCCCGGCATGGTATGGGTGGGAAAGGACGGCACATCATGCGGGCAAAGAGGCACCAGGTCAGGCCATGTGTCGTTGTTTTGGGCTAAGACTTCCGCCTCCGCCGCCAGTGCTTCGATCTCTGCCCGCATCCCGTCGGGCTCGGCCGCCTCCCCGTGGGCATCGATCCAGTCCACGATGTCGCCTCCTGCAGGTAGGCCGGGCAGCTCGACGATGCGAACCCTTGGGGCGGGCACGAGCTGCGCCAGAAGGCCGGCCACCGCCTCGGCGTATTTCCGCCCGGGCCGGTCGTGGTCCGGCAGAATCCAGACTTCCTTACCGGCCAACGGCCGCCAGTCGGTCTTCCCCGGCGCTTGCGAGCCGCCGGCCGATGTCGTCGCGGTAAAACCCAACCAGCGGGCCGCGTCGGCCGCCTTCTCCCCCTCCACCACGACGACGCGATCGGCCGCCCTCAGGGTTGGCAGCGCGTAGAGCGGGCGCGGGTCGGGCATCGCGCCGATGCGCCAGATGTCGCCATGCCGCGACACGGGGCGGATGTCCTTCCCCCCGCCGGGCAGGTCCCAACGCACCACCAGCCCCACCGGGTGGCCGGCCGCATCGTGATACTCCCAACTCGCCGAGGACTTCCCGCGCCGAGCTTCCAATTCGGCCAAGGCCGCCTGGGCCGACGGGAAAGTCGGCGAGTTCGGCGGGCCGCCCGTGAAAGGAATCGGGCCGCCAGCGCTGGGGAAAAGGTCTCGTAGGGAAAGCCCCAGCGCTGCCACGACGGCGGCGGCCAGCCGGTAGGGCTCCGGGGCTTCGGGCCA
>PSKW01000006.1:0-156774 GCA_040289265.1 Gemmataceae bacterium | reverse complement strand
CGAGAGCACGGGGATTAGTCAACCTGGATGGCAGCCTGCGGCCCACCGGCGAGGCCTTCAAGCGTTTCATTGAAGACAGGTTCGCCGCGAACAAATGACCATATTCCGCCCAACCAGCGCTTGCAGCGGACGCTCGCTTCGCTCGCGCCTTGACATGGCCCGTACTACATCATATCATTGTACGCACAACCAGCGCTTGCAGCGGACGCTCGCTTCGCTCGCGCCGCTGAAGCGCAAACCGTTCGACAGACTGAAAAGGAGTGAGCGTGGGGGTCCCTGATTTCCAATCCTTGATGCTTCCGCTGCTTCGAGTCGCCGGGGATGGCCAGGAGCACGCGCTTGCCGACGCACGGGCACAGCTCGCATCTGAGTTCAAACTGACGCAGGCCGAGCAAGACGAGCGGTTGCCCAGCGGGCGGCAGTCTCGCTTCGCCAACCGAGTCGCCTGGGCAAAGGTCTACCTGGAGCAGGCGGGCCTGCTGCTGTCGCCTCGTCGCGGTCACTTTCTGATTTCGGACCGCGGTCGTGAAGTGCTGAAGGCGCCGCCCGCGCGGATCGACATCAAGTTCCTTGAGCAGTATCCGGAGTTCATCGAGTTTCGCACGGCGAAGACCGAGGCTCAAGTGCCGTCTACTCCGACGATCCCAGAGGCTCCTGATGCGGAGACACCCGAGGAGGCTCTCGAGGCGGCATACGCCAAGATGAAGGTCAGCCTCGCGTCCGAGGTTCTGGCTCGAGTGAAGGGCAGTTCCCCTGAATTCTTCGAGAAGCTGGTCGTTGAGCTGCTGCTCAAGATGGGGTACGGGGGGTCCCGCGCTGACGCCGGGCAGGCTGTCGGCAAGGCGGCTGATGAGGGTATCGACGGTGTGATCAGCGAGGACCGGCTGGGGCTGGACGTCGTCTATCTCCAGGCCAAGAGATGGGATGGATCCGTCGGACGACCCGAGATCCAAAAGTTCGTGGGCGCGCTTCATGGGAAGCGTGCCAAGAAGGGTGTGTTCATCACAACCGGCTCCTTTTCGCCCGATGCGGCGGCCTATGTTGAACACATCGATCCCAAGGTTGTTTTGATCGATGGCCGGCGGCTCGCTGAGCTCATGATCGACTTCGAAGTCGGCGTCACGACGGCTCGCACCTATCACGTCAAGCGCGTTGATTCAGACTACTTCGAGGAAGGGTGAGCTGTCGAACAAGCGCATCCAGTCGACGGCGCAAGAAACGCGCCGCGGCTGATACGCATCGTTAGGAGGCGCTACTCGTCCGACGCAGGTGCCGCCCGAAGCCATTCCCAGAACCCACGCGGGGTCAGGATAGGGAGTAGGGTCTTGTCGGCGATGTTGAGCAAATCGCGCTCGCCGGTCACGAGCACGTCGGCCCCACCGGCGATGGCCTCTGCCAAAACAGGCACGTCCGATTTGTCACGCAGCTTGAGTGCGAGAGCGGGGGCGTTGTTCACCACCACGGCGTGCCGGCGCAAGAGGGCGTCCATCTCTTCGACGGTGTCCGCAGGCACCCGGAGCTTCTGGCGGAGGACGCGGCGGAGCTCCGTCAGCACCGTGGCGCCCACCACCACCGCTGGCATGGGCAGTCTGCTGTACAGTGCACCGGAGCAGTTGAGCGGCGGTAACGTGGACTGGCGAGCGGACCAGTACGCCCTGGCTGCCACCTTTTACCACCTGCTCGCCGGCGTCCCGCCGCAGGGGAACTTCCCGGCTATCCATGAACGCAACCACACAGTCCCAGCACGACTGGACGCGATTTTGCGCCGCATGCTCGACCCCGATCCCGCACGCCGGTTTCAATCGTGGGAGGAACTGCTCGATCAGCTTCACAACCTGAGCCGGCGCACTCGGTGGCCTTTGGCGATCGGTGTGTTTGCCGCGCTCGCGCTGGCCATAGTTCTCACGGTCTCTGTCGTAGACAGAAAAAACGCACCAGCTAGCGCACCGGCACCCCCTAAATACCCGCCTAGCGTACCAGCACCACCTGAGGACAGAAAAAACGCACCAGCTAGCCCACCGGCACCTAGCGAGCGACCTCAGCGTCCCATGGCCTCTTATGAATTCGTGCGCACGCTCCAGGGACACACGGATTGGGTCAGGAGCGTCGCCTTCAGTCCCGATGGCCGCTATCTGGCCTCGGGAAGTGGGGACCAGACCGTGCGTGTGTGGCAACGACGAGAATGAGGGCCTCTAGCAGCGATTCCAGGGGGCGGTCCTACGTGCTGCTAATAGATGTGAGCAACGTGGGGTATATAGTTAGAACGGATCAGGACTAGTGTAATGGCCGGGTGACCATTTCTTCCAAGCAACAGGAGAAGTTGCCATGAACGAGAATACTTCCCCGCTGCCTGGACGGCGATGCCGTGGCGCAATCACGATTACGTTTACGCAAGTGCTTTTGATCATGGTTCTAGTCGCCGCCGGGGTGATCATCGTGATTCTTCTGAGCGGCGAACAGGCAAGCAGGCGGAGCGACAAGGAAGGCGCGTCGCCGAGCGCAGGCGAAGGTAGTAACCCGACAACGCCGACCGCTCCACCGCCGCCTCTTATCGGCAACCCGAATCGGATTCGCGAGGTCTTACAGGAAGGTAAAACGTATCTCATTCACTCCAGGGTCGCCATGGAAGGTGTGGTTCGCGACAAAGATTGGGGCGTGGAGGAAGTGGTCAACCTTGCCTATCTAGCTGAGACCTCGATACGGCGGACAATAGAGTCCAACAATGGCGAGCGCGTGGTAGAATGCCGCAGCTTCGACTCGTGCAAGATGGTAAAGGTGGAAAGCAAAGAAGTGAAAGTGCAGCTCATGGGAAAGCAGCTCTTGCGACCCGTTCTTGTCTTGATTTTCAATGACCCCCGAGCTGTCGTGCTGCCCGAGTTGGCCGAAGCCGTACTGACCGAAACAGTGCGTCAACGAGTGAATGAACACAATACCAAATTCAAAGCAGCGATGGAATCGCTGAACGGGAAGAAAGTGCGCATCACGTATGAGGATGGTAAAGGAGTTGTAAATTTGGAGGCTGTCGATTGTAAACTCAACGACGAGGAACGAAACTGGCTGATGAATCTGGCTATTGTTACGGATGCCTACCTGATGCCCAACAAGGACTTCAAGCCTGGTGACCAGTGGGAGGTTCCCGGTGATGTATTCACCGACCTGTTGCCTCCGTCGTGGCGCGCCCGACCGCAAGGGAAAGTCGTCGTCTTGCGGCAGAAAGACGAAACACAGCCAAACGCCGAAAGGATAGCCCGGCTGCGTGTTCTGCGAAGCACGGTTACCGTCAACGCTACCGACGCAAGACTGCTGCGACAGGGAACACTCAGCATTGAGGGTTTCCTCAAATACAACATCAACAAGGGGCATTTCGAGGAGGGCGAACTTACGGCCGACCTCGCTGTTGAACAAGCATCCCGCGACCATCTGCTTTTGGAAGCCCGTTTCCAGGCCACCCCTAAGGTGAAGATTTACTATAAGTGTGAGAAGCTAGATTAGGCGACGGACGTCCTAGCGCTCAACATGAAGCGTCATGAGAAGTGCGAAATGCTGCCCTAGGGCCTGCTCGGTGACCTGGAATTGGTTCCGGTGAGGGAGTCGGCGCATAGTAGGGACGTGGCGTATGAAGACTGGGTTGGGTCGCGATCCGCAATTCGTTCCGGTAGAGCTGCTGCCGCTGGTCGTGGGACGGGACAACGACGCCGATTGGCAGGCAGGTGACGGTAGTGTTTCCCGATTGCACGCGCAGGTGAGCCGCGAAGCGGGCACCATTGTCCTCAGAGACCGGGATAGCCGATTCGGCACGTACGTCAACGAGCAGCGCATCCGCCAATGCACTTTGCGTCTCGGCGATCACATTCGATTTGGCAATCGCGTGACTTATCGCTACGAAGAGACCGGTTTCCGCCGGGTAGGCGAGGCGAGCGGGCTGGGGCTGCGAGCCCAAGGCCTGACGATCGGGGTGGGCCAGCGCATCCTTGTGCAAGGGGTAATCCTAGACGTGCCGCCGGGGGAGTTCGTCGGCCTGCTCGGACCGAGCGGTGTGGGAAAAACCATGCTGCTACGTGCTCTGGCGGGCATCCGCGCGCCGCTGGGGGGACACGTCTCCACCGACGCCACGTATGACCGGGACATTTGGTCCGACCGCAGTGATCTCGAGTTGCACTGGCGCACCTGCGGCTTCATCCCGCAAGACGATGTCGTCTATCCTTTGCTGACCGTGCGCGAAAATCTCAGGTTCGTTGCCTACCGTTTGTCGAACTCCTCGCGCACGCACAGTTCGGAAGAGCAGATTGACGAGCTTCTCACTCTGCTCGGCCTGACTGAACACCAGCACAAGCAAGCCCGCTACTTGAGCGGTGGCCAGCGCAAACGCCTGAGCGTAGCGGTGGAACTATTGCGGCAGCCGGCGATGCTCTTTTTGGACGAACCCACCTCCGGCCTCGATCCAGCCACCGAGGCCGGTTTGATGACTTACTTCCGGCAGATCGCCAGGCAACGCGGCGTCACGGTCATCTGCTCCAGCCACTTGACCGGCAACCTTTTACTGTTCGATCGTGTACTGGTACTGGCTCGGCGTGCAGGGTGCGAGCATGCTTCCGCTGCCTATTACGGAGAGCCGCATACGCTTCTGGCCCATTTCGGCTGCCGCGATTTCCCTAGCTTTTATGAAAAACTCCAGCAAGGTGACTTCACTGCCCCGGAAACGCCGAGAACGGCAGCAGAACGCCGGCCGCTCTCCGCTTCTTTCCGGCACTATGTGGCCAGTCATGCCGGCGGCACTTTTGCTCGCGACTGGGCGACAGTGGTCGTGCGGTCGCTGCTGACCATATGCCGGGACCGCTGGTTTGCCGCTTTTGTGTTGATTCAACCCCTAGTCCTTGCCTTGCTGCTCGCTTTGACGCAATTCAACCCCGGTAGCATCAGCAGTCTGTTATTTTTCACGGTCGTCGTCGCCTGCTGGCTGGGGATGAACAACGCCATTCGGGAGCTGGTTCGAGATCGCCGGCCGTACATCCGCGACCGCCTGGCCGGATTATCGCCTGGAGCCTACCTGCTCGGCAAATGGACAGTGTTTGCAGCAGTCGGTATCGGGCAACTACTCTTGTTTTGTACCGTCCTTACCATCGCGCTGCGTCCCGTTCTGCCGAAAGAGCTGGATCCACAGTGGCAGGATGTCGGCTGGATCCACTGGTTGGCGATCCTGTGGATGACTTATATTGGCGCACTAGGCGCGGCTTTGACCGTATCTGCATGGGTCAACAGTGAAGAATCGGCAGTCAGCTGGCTGCCGATCCTGATCTTGCCCCAGGTGCTTCTCAGCGCTTTCGGTACAGGGGTTTCGGCGTTGCACTATGACACTGATGCGAGGCCATTCCGCCCGCTGAGGATCACACTCCGGCACCCCTTCACTGCCGCTAAAAGCTCTGAAGAACTTAAAAGCTCTGAAAAACTGTCACGCACGGCGGTGCTGGTGGACGTCGCGTCGTTAGGGGTCCTGTCGCGGCCCGCTTATCTGGCACTGGAGAAAAAACAGGTGGAAGGCTTCCCCGAGTCAATGTGGATAGCAGATCTGACCCATCTGTTTATTTTGCTCATTCTCTCGTACCTCGCCTTGTGGAACATTTTCCGCTGGCGTGAACAGGCGTGGCCTGCGTTGGTAGGTTACTAGCAGTGCCGCTTGCCAGGGACAAAGCGACTCGCATGGGGCTGGACAACGCATGGTACCATTCCAAAAAACAGCTCGGTCTGGGCAAACGTGTCAATGAACGGCGAGCTCCCGTGCGGCGCAGCAGCCCACAGATACCGCCAATGGGCGCGACAGTATCCGATGTGACCGAGACATGGAAAACAAACGCGCTCGGCCAGACGGTTCCTAAGGCGACGGGAGTGCGCGTGGGGACCCTGGTCCGCTCGCAGGAATCTAGCGCCCCCAGAAGGGCCACCGCCCTCGAAGCAAAAAGGGCATGCGTCGGCTAACGGCACCGCCAGCGTTTTCACCTGCTGAGGAGCGCTCGAGGAGGCTCAAGAGGGTGGGGTGTCTTAGTGGGAGCCGGAATACTGCCACAATGGCCGCCCTGGCGACTGCTCCAAGAACGGCGCCAGCTCGGCGACCGAATCCACCACCAACTCGGGTTGGTAGGGATACTTGGTCAGGTCCTGACGCAACGTACCACCGCTGAGTACGAGGATCGTATGGAATCCCAGCTGCACCCCGCCCAAGATATCGGTCTCCATCGTGTCGCCGATCATGGTCGTTTCGTCGGTCCGCAAGCCCAGCTCCTTGCGGGCAGCGCGCATCATCACCGGACTAGGCTTACCGACGCTGAAAGCTTTGACGCCCGTGGCTGCTTCCAGCATGGCTACCAACGCTCCGCAGCCCGGACGCGTTCCCTCTGCTGTTGGGCAACTGGGGTCGAGATTGGTGGCGATCAGCTTGGCACCGCCCAAGATCATGCGCACAGCGGCCTCGATCATTTCAAAGCTCAACATCCGACCTTCCCCGACCACCACATAATCGGGATCCTGGTCCACGATCACGTACCCGTTTATGTGCAGGGCGGTCAGTAGTCCGCCTTCGCCGATGACAAAGGCAGTGCCCTTGGGCTTCTGCTGGGCAAGGAAGCGCGCCGTCGCCATGGCAGAGGTAAAAATGTGCTCCTCTTCCACGTCAATGCCTAAGCGCGCCAACTTGGCCACCACATCGCGGCGTGTCCGCTGGCTGTTGTTCGTCAGTAACCTAAATGGCAAGTTTAGGCTGCGCAGCTGCCGGATGAACTTATCCGCTCCAGGAATGCATTCGTCGCCACGATAAAGAACTCCGTCCATGTCAATTAAATAGCCGTGCTTCATGCGTTGCCTCCTAGTGACTACTTATATCGTGTCTGTCGGTCTAGCACTCCCTCGCAACACGTTACTTGCCATCGGGAACTGCAACACCGATGCCAATTTTGCAGGCCCCCTCGAGTAGAAATTGCAACTCCTTTGCTCGTCTCGGCTTCCCTAAGCTATCCCGATCTCAGAGAAGCTCGATGTTGCTGAGCTGAAAGGCAGGGGGTGCTGTAAAAACCATCAGCACAGGGGCCCCTTTTGCAGCCGCTTTCCAGAGCACAAGCCTAAGCAGTCCGATGGGAAAACATGAGCCACAACTCTATTTGTGTTGACCGTAGAAGTCTTCCATCTGTCCCGATGTCTCGATTGGCTCAGGCTGCACTTGCCTGTACCACTATTTACAAAACGGCGTAGCACATGGTGACCCCGTGCATGTACGCTGGCTGGTGTCGCTATTCCAACTCATAATCTCACGCATACCTTATAGCATCTGTTAGCACCTCGAGCTTGCATTTGCAGCCACGCCACATCGGTCACAAGCCATGCCAAGGACCGGCGAATTGATGTCCGCACTGCTCACAGTGATACCATGTATCGGAATCTGCAACGGGCATTGCGGAGAAAACAGTTCCACATTGTTTACACGTAAGCGCATACTTTCGACATTCCTCCTGCCAATCCTTTGCCTGTTTGACCTGTCGCCTGCTGTATATACCCGAAATGACGCCCAGGATTACAGCCCCTGATACAGCAATGCCTGCGCAAGCGAAAACGAAGTTTTGCATGGTTTCTACGGAGAACGGCAAGGTTATGAGTACACCCGCCATTAACATACCACCGAGCAGAAGAAGCAGGCGCTTTCCAAGCGCCTTTCCAAGCCTGACGAGGAACGCGTTCAGCTCGCCCATGGCAGCTATGGCAAACAGAACCACAACGATCATGACAAGAAACACTATGAGCGGCAAGAATTCAGCCATTTCGCATACCCCACACTTGGGCACCTGATTCTCGGCAGGCCGCGCTACGGCTACACAAAGCCTTTGTCGGTTAGCACCACGCCACGCAGACGCTCACTATCTGTACCTACATTAGACCAATGAGCGAGCGACTTGTCAACAAGATGCACTTACGGACCGCGAGACGAGCTCCCGTGCAACAGATTCGATATGTCTCGTCATGCCGTAGGACACACGTCGGTATAGGCTTCCCTTAACTCGGTGCCATAGTACTGGGCCGATAACGGACAAAGTAAGGAGTGAAGTTATGGCAGGATTGCGCACCGGGGAGTTGGCACGGCTAGCGGGAGTGAACATCCAGACGCTGCGGTTTTACGAAAGGCGGGGACTTTTGCCCGTGCCGCCACGCCGGCCTTCGGGCTACCGCGAGTACCCTGCGCACACCGTCGCCGTGGTGCAATTCATCAAGCGTGCCCAGGACTTGGGCTTTTCCCTGCGGGAAATCAAGGAATTACTCGATCTGCGCGAAGTGCCGCGGGCCAGGTGTGCCGATGTGGCGGCGCTCGCCCGCCGCAAGATCGCCGAAATCGAGGGGAAAATCCGCGACCTGCGTGCCATGCGCACCGCACTGACCAGACTGCTCCACGAGTGTCCAGGCAGCGCTCCCATCGCGTGCTGCCCTATCATCGAGTCGCTCGAAGGCAGCCGTAAAAGCCAGTCCTCCCGCCGAAGTAAAAAATGCGACAGGTGCTCTTGACCCGGTACTATGGTACAGGGTGTATCATGACTTCAAAAGCTTCAGGAAGGCCTTTCGAATGAGGAGACAAAGGATGTCCACGCGAACGGCGGTCCGCGACATGTGTCCTGCCTGTTCGGGCAAAACGAAGCAGGTCGGCTCGGTAACGGTGCGCAGTTCGGTCCGCCCGGAACTGGTGGACGAGGTGCGCGAAGAATCGTACCGTTTCTGTGCTGCGCCCGGCTGCGATGTCGTATACTTCAGCGAGACCGACCCAGCGCATCGCTTCCTCCGCTCGGACCTGCGGGTGCCTGTGGGCCAAAAGCAGACCACGGGGCCGAGCCAGGTTTGCTATTGTTTCGACTGGCGTACCGACGACATCGAACGCGAGTTGCACTTGACCGGAAGCACGACCGTTCCGGAGCGGATCAAACGGCTGGTCCAACTCGGCTTTTGCCGCTGTGAAACGATGAACCCGCAAGGCTCTTGCTGTCTGGGCAATGTCCACCGCGCTGTCAAGGAAGCCCAGGCGCGACTTCTTGGGCACTCCACCGACGACATCGGGCCACCGCACAGCGATCCGGAGCCCTCGGCAGCGACTAGGGCCATGCTGGCACAGAAACCGCCGGGCGCTCTAGGAGCTTTCCTAGCGGCTCTTGGCGGCGTCGTTACTGCGATTCTCGGATCCGCATGTTGCTGGCTGCCTCTCCTTTTGATCGCTTTCGGCTTTTCGGCTGCCGGCGTGGGCAGTTTCTTCGAGCATTACCGGCCGTATTTGCTGCTGGTGGCCTTTTTATTGCTGGGAGCTGCCTGGTATTTCAGTTACCGGACGGCCATCCGGCGAGCATGGGCGCGCCTGAGGGGCAAACCAGCCCCGACCCCTAACGGCGCAGCCTGCTGTGCCACCGAGTCTGCGACGGATGCTTGCTGTGTTCGTGAAACGCAAGACGCCGCCGGTCAGGCCGTCTACCGGCGCTCGAGGCTGTCGCAGCTCAACCAGCTGATGCTCTGGGTGGCCACGGCGATCATTCTGATTTCTGCTCTGTTCCCGCATTGGATCGGCCTATTCTTCGGAGCAAGCCATCCGACCGCGCTTCCCACCGACGGGGATCGCCGGCACATTGTGCTGGAAATCGAAGGCATGACCTGCGAGGCATGTGCCGTCCACGTGCAAAAGCGCTCGCGCGCGTGCCAGGCGTGGCCGATGCCAGCGTGGACTTCAGCACAAAAGAAGCACGGGTGGTCGGGCAACCGGATAGCACCTTTCAGCCGGAAGCCCTGCTCGAGGCGGTACGTGACGCGGGGTATACAGCGCGCGTGAAAAGGTAACTCACTCGCAAGCCTCCAGCGGGAAGTTACATGGGCATTGTGGAGGTAGCCGTACATAGGAGGGTCGTATCATGCTGAGCCGGAGACGATGGCTCTACGCCGCGTTGCTGGTCCTGCCGGTGGTGGCGATCGGCAGTCTCATCGCGGCCACCACGCTGAGTCGCTCCTACGTGTGTCCTTTGACAGGCGAGGTGCTGCCGTGCGAAAAATGTTGCCCGCTCAACTCGGCACAAGCTAAGCAGAGCGAAGAGACCTACCCCTGTCCGCTCTGCGGCGAAGAGTTGCCCTGTGACACATGCTGCCCGCACGAGCAGGGCCAACACGACGGCACTTGCGGTGCGTCTGCGGACAAAAAAGCAACTACCGAAGCGCCGGATTGCTGCAAGGCCGGCCGCAAGCCTCGCGGCTGCTGTAAGTGAACGGGCCGGATACCGATGGCAAGGGGCGTCGCTAAAGTCGGGCGGCGCCCTTTCTGACAAGCGTACCGTCATCCCTGGGCTTACCGACGGCACATGGTGTGCGTGCCGACCGGTAGCGGTACGGCACTTCGCCAAGTGCCTGACGCGCTTCCTCCCCTGCTTGGCGGCTGCACAATTGGGCGCACAGGCGCTCGCAACGGCTGCCACCTAGCGGTATAATCGGCTGGGGTCCACAGTTCGATACGCGACAACCGTCCGCGCACGGACCGAGCCAGTGGGCCGTCAGTGTACCCGTGCGCGAGGGAGGACGCCGCGATGCGTTCGCTAAGCTCCAGTCTTGTATGGGCGCTTTTGATCGCCGGACCGGCTGGGCCGGTGCTGGCGCAAGCCGAGCGGCCGAATATTGTCGTGGTCCTGGCTGACGATCTGGGCTGGGGCGACTTGGGCTGTTATGGGCAAAAGAGATACCGGACGCCCCATCTGGATCGGCTTGCCGCCGGGGGTGTGCGCTTCAGCGATTTTTACGCTCCATATCCGTATTGCGCGCCGTCGCGCGCTTCGCTTCTGACCGGCCGTTATCCGTTCCGCACTGGACTGGTGCAGAATCCGGTTCCCGCCGGCGATCCGCTGGTCAAGGATACGGATCGTTTCGACCGTTTGGGATTGCCTACGAGCGAGCTGACGCTAGCCAGGCTGCTACACGACGCAGGCTATGTCACGTGTGCCATCGGCAAATGGCACCTTGGACACCGACCCGAGTTCTGGCCGACACGCCACGGTTTCCAGCGCTATTTCGGTATCCCCTACAGCAACGACATGAAACCGGTGCGGCTGTATCGTGACGCCGAGATGATCGAGTATCCCGTGGTCCAGGCCACTTTGACGCAGCGCTACACGATGCTGGCCAGGCAATTCATCCGCGACAACAAAGACCGTCCGTTTTTCCTGTATCTGGCTCACGCGATGCCGCACAAACCCCTGGCGTGCTCGGAAACGTTTTATCATCGCACTGGCGCCGGGCTCTATGCCGATGTGTTGACCGAACTGGATTGGAGCGTGGGCCAAATCGTGGAAGAATTGCAGCGAACTGGCGTGGATCGCCGCACGTTGCTCTTTTTCACCAGCGATAACGGCCCCTGGTACGGCGGCAGTACAGGCGGCTTGCGCGGCATGAAAGGGAACACTTGGGAAGGCGGCATTCGCGTGCCGCTCCTCGTGTCCATGCCGGGCACTGTCCCGCCGGGTCGGGTAAGTGCTGCCCCTGCAATGCTGCCGGACTTGTTTACAACGATCCTCTTGCGTGCCGGCGTGCCGTTGCCCAAGGACCGAACGCTCGATGGCCTCGACTTGTGGCCCGCCATCACCGACAATAAACCCTTGCCCGAACGGGTCCTCTACTTTTTCCGACAGGAGCAGTTGATGGCCTTGCGCAGCGGTCGGTGGAAGCTCCACCTTGGGCCGCCCGGCGGGCCGCGCAAACCTCTGCCGCCAGGTGCTGCTTACAAAGACCCGCGCGGTCCGGACGGCGTAACCATCCTGGCCCCTTACGAGCAGGCCCACCCCAGCCAATTCCCAGGCCTTCTCACAGGCGATGCCGTCACCGACATCGGGCTTTTCGACTTGGAAAACGACCCGGCCGAACAACACAATCTCGCCGAGAGGCATCCCCAACTCGTGCAAACACTGTTACGCCATGCGCGCGGACATGGAGGCCGTCAAAAGCAAGCGCTGAGCCTTTGAAAAGCAGTGGCGCACGACGAGTGTCGCAAGCAGCTAGCGATGCCCGCTACTGGCTACCTACCGAATGCGCCGGTGGCGCCGGCGCCGAACGATGCGCTCGGCAGAGAAACGACTCGATAGTGGAAGCAACTGCAGCCGGATCGGCCTCGATCTGGCATTGCCATACTACGAGCGCACGCCAGCCGATCTTGGCCAGTTGAGACAATTTTTGGCGATCCCGTCGCACATTGGCTGCGAACTTGAGCCTCCAATACTGTCGGTTGGAACGCGGCATGGTGGTGCGCGAGCAACCGCGATGCCGATGCCAAAAGCAGCCGTGTACGAATATCGCGAGTCGCGCGTTTCTAAAGACGATGTCGGGACTGCCGGGCAGATCGCGGCTGTTGGTCGCAAAGCGCAGTCCGAGCTTGCGCAAGGCCTGGCGGAGCAAGCGTTCCGGTCCTGTGCCGCGCCGGCCTACCGCCTTCATGATGCGCGAGCGCTCGGGGGTTGTCGCGGGAGGTCGTCTCGGTTCGCGGGCCATGATCGGACTCCTTGCAGGCAGCAGTACCAGCGGGTTGGCAACCTGCTGCCAGCCGACTGAAGCGATTTCCGTGGACACACCGACCCTGCAGGCAGCAGTAGGGGCGGGTTCAGAACCCGCCCCTACCCGTGCCCGCCGCGGTTTGTTTCCGATCGAATCTGCCGCGCCCCGGCGTGACGAACCCCGTCGTGATCGTACCCGCCGGCCGATCCCATTGCAGACGCCCATACACTGAGGGATACGTGTGGCCCTCTGCGAACGCACGCTCACTATAGCAACCCGCTCACTCACTATGAGCCAAGCTCGCAAACCCCAGCAGCCAGAAGCGCTTCGTAGGTGGAATCCATAGACGCTTCCGGCGGGATGAAGATACACACACCATTTCGTCCACATGCTGCTGCGTCGGTGCACATGCGGGTCGTATCATCTTGGTGCTAGATTCTTGGGGTACTGGGTTTGTCGAATCCAAGTCTTGTGCGGCGCACAAGGGACTGCTCAGTGTCTGGTTTCGGGTGCTCGGGCCACACGACTTGGGCAAGCCGGGTAGCGAGGTAGGTCATTGTCTGGCAGGTGGTGCCGGTGAGCGATGCCGTAGTTCCGGGAAGGCCAGAAACAAAGAGGCCAAGAGCAAGATCGTGCCGAGTAGCGTTTTGAGCAGACGCCGGTCGGTATAAGGCAAAAGCGAAGTACCGATCAGCACTCCAACCAGCGACCCCGTACCCATGATGACCGCGAGGGTCAAGGCCCAATTGGGCATATGTCCGAGTCGGCGATAGGTGGCGGCGCCTGCTCCCACCGTAGGGATGGACGCCAGCAAGCTGAGCGTGCCGGCCATTTTGACGTCGTACCCGAAAACGTACATGAGCACGGGAATGCGCATCTCGCCCCCGGCGACACCCAGGGCGCTGCTGAGGAAACCGATGATCGCCGCCACACCGGCTGCCAGCACATAGCGGCATGCTCCTTCCAGTGTGACCAGGACTATTTCCAGGTGCCATTGTGCCTCGTAAATCATCCATATCCCGACGACGAGCAAGTAGCCGATGACCACGCGACGTAGCGGGCGGTCCGGGACGCGATGGGCCATGAGTGCCCCGAAAAGCGATCCGCACAAGGATGCAGCGGCCAAGACGGCGCCGAACATGACTTCCTCCAACGACCACGGGTACATCTGCCAGCGCCTGGCAAAAGCCAGGACTACCGTGAACAGGCCGACCAGCAAATTGACCGCCGCTGCGTTTTTGACACCCAGGCGTAACACATAGAGGAGAACCGGGATACGAAATTCGCCCCCGCCGACGCCGATCAAGCCAGCGGCTGCCCCCAGGAGGACACCTGCTACGCAGGCGATCGCCGCCCGATGTTTTCGGGGGGAGTGAGTTTCGCTTTCGTCTAGATCGTAGATAGACCAGCGCATACTGCTCCTTGGAGTAATTTACCGATGGGCGTCAAAGCGGCTATCCAAGCTCGCAACGGTCTGGGCATAAAAGGACTCGGTCAGTACTTGCCCTCCTATCGGCTAACGTACCGCCCTCGTACTGAAGCATTCTCTGCTCGTCGGCATTTTTAGCGTATCAGGAACGAGCCGGTAGGCCGACTAACAAGGGGGCTGGGCGGCGAGCACAGCCGGCTAATCTATTAGCTGTAAGGCATGGCTCGCGTGAGGTCAAATCGGACGATGGGCGATCTTCCGGACTAGACTACGCACATGAGCGACCCAACACGCTGGATCGTGTATGCCAGAGAGGTTGACGGCAAGCGTGCCATGGCACACCTCTTCGGTCAAGCTCTCGGCTCAGGACCGATCCAGACGTTGGGAACCCACAGCAGCATTCTCGCTATCTACCTATGGCGTGAGGCTCCCAAACAATTGGCTGTGCCACTTTGTGTGCTTTCTTTGTAATACTCGGATAATGCGACGGCATATTGTTCTAATTCGCCTTTCCATAATTGCTCGAAATATTGACGGAGGACTGCTTGGCGATCAGTGTTTATGGAAGGTGTCCGTCAATGGACATGCTACTGCACAACGCCGCGCTGCAATAGCTAAAAGCTAGTCGAGATAGGCATTCGAGAAATGTACTTCGCTATGCTGGATCGCTGCGTACGACGACGCTGACGCCCAAGGCATTCCAGATGCGTTCGAAAGCCTCGCCGTACATTTCGGCAAGTTGCCAAGTCGGACGCGAGCGGTTCAGGCCTTGGATCCGACCGTAGCAAACACCCGTCTGGTCGGTTGCGTCGGCGACGAGTTTCGGTTCGGCGTCCGGATCTTGCGAAAAAAGCACCACCCGTATACGCTGGGCCAGACCGTGGGCTGCCAGCGCCTGTCGCCATGCTGCTTCGGTTCGCAATCCGTCGCGTGCCAGCAAAACCAATACGTCGGTTTGTGCAAAAAAGCGCTCGCGTCCTGCTGGCACACGTTGCGGTGGATCTGTGCTCAAGTCCCCTCCGGGCAGATCAGTAATTATCACCTCGAAAAAATCCCGCGCTCGCTTCACTACCTGGGCGATATGCTCTTGCATTTGCGGCGTCCATCCTCTGCCGCGCTTGATCTGTTCGCGCATAGCCTGGGCCTGTTCGACCAAACCGCTTTGAACCAAGCTCAAATACCAAGGCGCCGTGGGTGCCTGACCGTCACAATCCAGGAGCCACAGCCGCTGGTCCTTCAAGCGGTGAACGAGGTAGGCATAGAAAGCGTGTGCGAATACCGATTTCCCCGAGTTCGGATCGCCGATAATGCCAATGATCAAGGTCTTCTCGGGCGGCGGCACCAGCGCGCGCAACCAATCCGGAGGGATGCGATCGCCTAGTTCTTCCCCCGAGGCACTGAATACCAACAAAAGACCGTTAGTAGGAGTCAAACAATAAAGTTGCTGGCAGCCAGCCGTTACCGCCTGCCAGGCACAGCGCGCGTATACGTCCACAGTGGCTTTGCCCGTGAGGCAAACAACGCGCGGGCAGAGACGCACCAATTCTTCCAACACTGGCGCGATCAATCGCTCGATGGCCCCAGGCGAAAGAAAGGGCTGGGGCCGCAGATGAACATTGATCAGCCAGCGGTCGTCCCCGCCGGGTACGAGCCTGCAGAAACTGCCTTCCAAATCCTCGGACGTTCCCGCTGCGCCGGCAAGCCGGACCTGTAAAGAGCGCGCACCGGCGAAGCGTGCTGTAGCCGCCACATGTGCGTACATCCAGGTTGCGCCTTTGCCACACAAACAGATTGACCGCCCGGACATTGCGAGCCTCGAAACTGGCGCTTCTTGCATTATCGTCGCCGGCCAATATACGTGCGGGCTGCTGAGAAACTCTACCTCCACTCCCCCTTCGCTGTTTTCGCGCACAATAAACCATCGAGGTCCTGCGCTGTCCATAACTGAACTCTTTCGCAGTAGGTTGTGCCGATCGGTCCACCTTATGTTCGATTGTAAGCTGTTCTAGAAATGTCCGCCATATGCGCAAAAGCTCCTGCCCAAAAACCGAAGGCCGCATGGGAGCTGCCCGGCTCTGACGCGAATGAGCCGGACCGATCTGCCCACGCGTGGCGTACTCGCCGGCGCCGGGGTAGACAGCCTTTCGAGCCTGGTCCAGAGCGAGACACACTGCACCGAGAAACTCCGCTGCAATGGTAGGCAATTGAGCAAGTCGTGCCTCTCTGCTAGGATGGAGCGGTCGGTGTGATAGGCGACGACTCAATACAGCTGGAGCCTCGAACTTGCCTGCCGCTGACATCTAGCAAGCCTAACGACTTTTGATAGCCTCCATATAAAAACCAACTGTCTAAGCTTTTCCAACTGCCTGACGTTCCGTTCGGCATGTTTTGTCAGAACTGTAGTTATCGCGCGCCATATGATCATGAGGTGTAAAGTTGCGTGTTCTGTTCGAAATACTGGAACCTCTTTCCCGAGGATCGAGCTATGAAAAAATACCTCGTGACGGCGTGGACAGTGATTTTGCTGACGGGCTGGTTTCTCGCTGTGCCGGAGCACTTGGCGGCAGGTCCGAGAAGAATTCCGACAGGTGTTTGTCACGGCATAACCCGCAAGCCAACGGGCGTCAAGCCCCGCGTTAAGAAAAGCACACCGAGCGACCCAACATGGGATACAGAATATTGCCTTGTTCTGGTGAAGCGTCCTGGCAAGGAATGGGAGGTCCACAGCATGCATTCCTGGGCGATCCCAGCCATTGTGAATTGCTTGGCGACAAAGTTGAGTCATCCCGACTGGGAGGTCCGCATCGTGAACCTTAACCTTCCACATGCTATCGCTATAATCCTGCTGGTTTTGATTCCAGGGATCATCGAGGGGGCATGGTCCTCGCAATCCAAATCCACGTGACCGAGGGCGAGCTTCCACCGAAAGCCGCTACCAGCGGATAGTTGGACATCAGGAATCCGGCTAGGCTAGTCCGCCCTAGTTAGCTTATAGTGCGTGTACGGCAGCCACATCGTAGGGTGTAACGTGTCGCGCGATGGGACGGGTTGTTGCGTCAGCCGTGCGGCGGTCACTGTGGGGCAGTAGCCTGAGCTGCGCCGCCATTGACAAAGCGACCTCAAAGACTACCATTGATTGGGACGGTCCGGAGAGGGACGAGGATCGTCAGGCGGGGCGTAGCTCAGCTTGGTTTAGAGCGCTTGGTTCGGGACCAAGAGGTCGCTGGTTCAAATCCAGTCGCCCCGATTTCCTGCCGATACGATAAGCGTGGCAGCTCCATGATCGGTTGCGGAAAAGCCTGGACGAGGCTATCGGGCAGACGCAGATAGTATGAGCGTAGCACACTGCGCTTGTGTCTATCTGGGGCCGCACATGTCGTTCAGAATGGTCAAAGTGCTTCCCATTTGCAAAGGCGTGCCAGCCAAGCGATTGCGAGGCCGAGCAAAAAGGCGACGCCCACATGTCGGAGGCCTAAAGCCGCGCTGGCAACGACCAGCATCACAAAGGCAT
This sequence comes from Gemmataceae bacterium, assembly GCA_040289265.1. Lineage (GTDB taxonomy): Bacteria > Planctomycetota > Planctomycetia > Gemmatales > HRBIN36 > PSKW01. Next base: position 139,303 of record PSKW01000006.1, on the reverse strand, counting down.
CCGACCTTCGGGTTTGGTCTCGGGTCACCAAGGCCAATTCCAGGCCGGCAACGCCTAGCATGACTGCGAGAATGCTTCGAGGAAACACACGGCACAGCGCTAAGAGCGAGACGCCTAGAAACACAGCGAGGAGCATTTTTACGGTGCCAAGAAACAAGATCGAGCCGTTGGTACGAGCACCGAACCGATACTGGCCGGCCAGGCCTCCTGCGCCGTGACACATGGGCATAGCGCCGAACCAGCAGCCGACCAAATTCATCAGTCCCACCGAAACGGCCACTTTGCGCGGACTGGCAGCCCGCTCGGGAAACAAGTCTACCGACAAAGCGCAGACGGCAATAACCGAATTGAGCAAAGTCAAGGGGAGTTGGGGCAGCGTCGCCGGGAAAAACGCCTGGACGAAATCCTGCCAGCCCGGCGGCTGCCAGGTCGGATACCATACGGTCCAGGATAGCTCGGCTAAAGCCTGGGGATGCGTCAGGCCCGCCAACAACAGGCCCATCACGAGCAACACCAGGGCTGCCGGCAGTCGTGTGGAAGACAAGAGCGCCAGGGTCAGCAGTCCCGCCAGTAAAGCAGTTGCCTGGCTGTCGTAGTCGAAAAAGCCCGGGGCATCGCGCGCCATCTCGAAAGCGCGGATCAGCAGAGAAAGCCCCAGGCCTAACTGTAGGCCCCGCACGACACTTTTGGGGATCAGCCGATTGACCCAGTCAACCAGTCCGCTCAAGCCCAAGAGCAAAATGCACAAGCTGACCGAGGCGCCGGCAGCCACAATCTGCGGCACGGTCAGACCTTGGGTCAAAGCCACGGCTGCAATGGCTTTCATCGGCTGCACCGCCATAGGGATGGAAAAGGTCAGTCCGGTGACCGCATTGAAAAAGCCCGCAAAAAACAGAGCCGTGGCAAAATCGAGCCCGTTTTGTGCCGTCATACCGACGAGCAACGGCAGGAAAGTCCCGAGATCGCCCAGGGAACCGGCTATCTCGTGACGGTCCAGCCGGGCTTGACGCACATTGCGCCCGATAGGCTCCAGCAGCCGCTGGATAGCACCCGGCGGACTGGCTTGTATGAGTGCCATAACGACTCCGCCCTGCCTGTGTGTCCACCAGCTCCGTTGACTCGTGTCCTGTGTACGCCCGCACGTGGCTTGGTATAGTACTAGGGATGCGCACGGTCATCCGCGTGCGCTGCCAGTCGCTGCAAAAAGCACATACGAGCAATTCCGACAGCGGCAGTGCCCAAGGCCGGAGCAAAGAGTTCCGGCGCAGGGAACAGCTGGTCGGCCGTATCTGCTACGAGTGCCTGATAACGAGGTGCCGCGGCGCAGGCAGCCTCAACGCGGCCAGGGTGCAGAAGAACGCAGCTTGCGCAAAAGCTCGCGGAACCCGGGTCGGGTGCGCAGATAGCGGAAGTCGGCGTGGCTTTCGAGGTCCTGCCGGTCACGATATCCCAAGGCGATAGCGCGGTCCAGATAGCGCAGTGCCGCATCTTCGCAATCGCGCCGCAGCAGTAAATTGGCTTCGCGACTGGCCTGCTGGTCTTGGATGGCCAGGTGGATGGCACGCCCACACAGACCGGCAGCCAGCCGCAAGCCTGTGGCATCGTCGGGCACAGCCTCGGCCAACTGGCGGGCGATCGCAAAGACAAAAGGGGCGTCCTGGGCGCGCGTGCCCACTTCGGCAGCCACAAGGGCGTGTTGCAACAGCGCTTGTCGAAAGAGCACGACTGTCGGCTGCTGGCGTACAGCCGCTATTTGACATGTGACCGCCCGCTGGGCGTACTGTTGTGCCTGTGGGAAGTAGCGTTGCTCCATAAGGGCGCCGGCCAGGTTGGCGAGGATACCAGCGAGTTCGTGCTGACCAGCCGGGGTCTTGGCGTGTTCTGGCAAGCCTTCCAGTGCCTGTAAGGCTAGCTGGTATTGCTCCACAGCGCTGTCGTAGCGCAAGAGCGTTTGCTGCATCAGGCCGAGGTTGTTGTGCCAGCGTACCTGTTCGAGCCGCGCTTCGTCGCCCAGGCCCGGGTCGGCGACGAGCGCTGCGACGGTTGTCAGTGCCTTCGTGCAATAGCCCAGGGCGCGTTCGGTCTGACCGGCGTGATGCAAGAGGAGGGCTAACTGAGCATAAGTCCGGGCCAGTTCGAGCTGCACTGCAGGCTGCGAACGCCGTTCGGATGGTATCCACAGGGCCGGGTCGGAACGATCTGCCGGGTCTGCCGTGGCTGGTGCGGGCGTCGCCGGGCGAGCCGGTGCCGGGCTTGCAGACCGTGCGGCCCGCAGTCGCGCCAGTTCGTCGCGGGCCGTCTCCAGATTGCTCCGTAGCCGCTCTGCTTCCAACTGGAGTTTGTCCATATGGGCGTCGCGTTCTTGGAGGCGGCGTCGCAGCTGCTGCACCTGTTCATTTTGTTCGGCCAACAATTGTTCCAGCCGCTGTACGTGCGCATCTTCGCTCATCTGCAGATCGCGGCACAGCTGGAATTGATAGCCGAGGAAGCCGGCGATACCCAGGAAGAGCGCCGCCATCACGCCCAGCACCATGGTGCGTGCCCAGTCCATAGGATACCCTCGCGTTACGATGTCGGCCTGCTCCATTGTACCACGAATCGAGCCAAGACGACAGCGAGCACGGCACAGGAGGGCACAGATGGTGCATCAGGAGACAGTGACGATCCATACCGCTGGGTCGGGTGATATGCACGACCTGACGGAGCGGGTAGCGGAGGCGATCCAGCGCGCCGGCGTGCGCATCGGCGTAGCGCATGTGTTCGTCGTGGGCAGTACGGCGGCGGTGGGCATCATCGAATTCGAACCCGGTTTGCGCCGAGACCTGCCCCAGCTCTTGCACCGGCTCATACCCCCCAGCCGCGAGTATCATCACGAACAAACCTGGCACGATGGCAATGGCCACTCGCATTTGCAGGCGACCTTGTTGGGACAGTCGCTGAGCGTGCCGATCAGCGATGGCTCGCCACGGTTGGGCACCTGGCAACAAATCTTCGTGATGGAGTGCGACATACGGGCAAGGCAAAGACAAGTGGTGATTACGGTGCTGGGGGAATGACGGGGGCGCGCCACGCTCGGGCGCGGTCAAGGCAAGACCGCCGGCACCTGGGCAGGCCAATTGCGCGTTTTCTCGACTACCAGACGGTCGCCGAGACGCTCGACCAAATATCCCTCGGCGCCGAAAGCTGCCAACACCTCGAAACCCTTGGCCGCGCCCAGGACATAAACTGCCGTGGCCAGACTGTCCGAAGCCGTAGCGTCCCTGGCTATCACCGTCACGCTGCGCCGCGCTACTACGCCTATCCCGGTCCGCGGGTCCACGATATGCGAGTACCTGCGACCGTCTATTTCAACGAATTGCTCTGTATCTCCGGAAGTAGACACGCCCAGGTTAGCGAGCGAGATCACCAGAGGCCTTCGGGAAGCACGCTCCGGTGCCGACTCCGACTGCGGCGCGCGGTCTGCTGCATCTGCGCCCGGCTGGCTTTCGCGGATGCCCACCTGGGCAAGTCCTTCGAGGGGCCAGACCAATATGCGCCACCCTTGCTGTCCCGGCGGGGGATCACCGATCGCAATGTCGCCTCCCAGAGCGACTAGCGCCCGCGGGCACCCAGCTTTTTTCAGGACGCCCACGGCCTGGTCGGCGGCATATCCTTTGCCGATACCGCCCAGATCGAGCCGCATGCCTGGCTTGCGCAATTCGACGCTGCTGTGTGCCGGATCCACCAGCAGCAGACGATAATCCACCGCGTCCAAGGCTGACTGGAGGCGCTTGGGGTCGGGCAATTGCCGCTGCCGCCGAGCACGTCGCCATAGCTGGACGACCGGCCCGCACGTGACATCGAAGACGCCGTGAGATTTGCGGGCCACTTCTTGAGCGCGCACGAGGACTTCGAGCAGGTCGCGACTGACCGGTACTGGCCCCGTTCCGGCTAGTCTGTTGAGACGGGACAGTTCGCTATCTTCGCGGTAATCGCTCATGACACGATCGAGGTGCGCGATGCGCTCGAAGGCCGCCTCGGCCGCCTGCCGAGCAAGCTGCTCCGACCGAGCATAAAACACCAGGCGAGCCAACGTGCCCATGTACCGCCGTTGGTACTCGAAACGCACCGGGTCGGACGAAGGATCTCCTGGGAGCAAGGCGGCTGCGACGAGGAGTGCCGTCAGAGTCAGCGCCGAGCGCACAGTTTGACATGGGAATGAATCAGCACCGCTTCGCCTAAAGCACATGCTCGTTGTCCTTTTCGGGTCGCTTGGCATATGATGTTGCGTAAGTCCCTGTAGGGCGACGACTAACTTGACGACCACCGGCGCCCAGCACATGCAGTCCGTAACTATTGTACTCGCCCTTGTTTGGCCAATAGGGTTACCAGTGTACGCTTGCAGCGTAGCAGGCGCCAAGGAAAGGAGGCTCGATGCGCATCGTAGGTCTTATCGCCGTGACCATAGGGCTAGCGATCGTGCTATCCCTGGACGGGGGAACCGGCGGAGCGGTGAGTGCACTCACACCGGAGGAGATGAAGCCGTATGTCGAAACTATTCCAGGAACCAAGGTACGTTTCGAGATGGTGCCCATCCGAGGCGGCGTTTTTCTCATGGGGAGTCCCGAAAGCGAGCCGGGCCGACAAGACGACGAAGGCCCCCAACATCTGGTGCAGGTGGGCTCGTTCTGGATGGGCAAATACGAGGTGACCTGGAACGAATACGATGTTTTTGCCTTTTCACTTGACACAGGGGCCGGCGGGCGCGAAGCTGATAAGAAGGAGGCAGCACTGGGAGCCGATGCAGTGACGCGACCGACCCCGCCTTATACGGACATGACCTTCGGCTACGGCCACGACGGCTATCCGGCGCTGTGCATGACGCACCATGCCGCTATGGAATACTGCCGCTGGCTGTCGCTCAAGACGGGCAAAACGTACCGCCTACCCACCGAGGCCGAATGGGAATACGCCTGTCGTGCCGGTACCCGGACAGCTTACAGTTTCGGGGACGATCCGGGGCACTTGGGCGAGTATGCTTGGTATCTCGACAATGCCGACGGCAAGCCACATCCGGTGGGTAAGAAAAAGCCCAATCCGTGGGGTTTATACGATATGCACGGCAACGTCGCTGAGTGGTGTTTGGACCATTACGACAAAAAGTTTTATGCGCGTTTCGACCCGAAGATGGCGGTGCCTGGTCCGGTACTGCTACCCACCGACCGGCGCTTTCCCCATGTGGTGCGCGGCGGCTCCTGGGACGACGAAGCCGTGGCCTGTCGCAGCGCGGCGCGCAGGCCGAGCACCCGCGAATGGCTGCGCCAGGACCCCAATCGCCCCCAAAGTATTTGGTGGCTGACCGAGGCTACTTTTGTCGGTTTCCGCATCGTGCGCCCCTTGGTGGAGCAGGACAACCTCAAAAACTTGCGCTCCCAGGTGACTAAAGACAGTAAATACAATTACCCCTAGGTGCAGTAAGGAAGGAGCGAGACATGAGCGAGACCAGACAGGGCACAACTCCGACCCGACGGGAGTTTCTGGGGACGACGGCCACGGTGGTGGGCGCTTTGGCGACAGCCGCCGGTGGTTTGCCGGCTGTCCATGCCGCCGGCAGCGATGTCATCCGCGTCGGTCTGATCGGCTGCGGGGGACGCGGCATGGGTGCCGCTGAAAACGTCCTGCAAGCAGCCCGCGGCGTCAAGATCGTTGCTTTGGCCGACTATTTCAAAAACGACGAAGGACGCGGCGTCGAGCCGTGCCGGCAGCGCCTGATACGCTTCGCCCAGGAGGACCAAACCGTCCGCGAACTGGGCAACTCCGTGGACATCCCCCCAGAACGCTGCTTCACTGGTTTGGACGCCTACAAACACGTGCTCAACGCCGGCGTGGACTATGTCATCTTGGCTACGCCACCCGGTTTTCGCCCCTATCATTTGCAGGCGGCTGTCGAAGCCGGCAAACACATTTTCACCGAAAAACCGGTGTGCGTGGATGGCCCCGGCGCCCGGCTGTGTTTGCAAGTGTACGAAAAGGCTTTGGAAAAAAAGCTCGGCATCGCCGCCGGCACGCAACGACGTCATCAATTGGGCTACATCGAAACCATCAAGCGCATCCACGACGGGGCGATCGGCAGAATCGTGGCAGCCCGCTGCTATTGGAATCAGGGCCACATCTGGTTCCGCCCGCGTCAGCAGGGTATGAGCGATCTCGACTATCAGATCCACAACTGGTACCACTTTTTGTGGCTAAGTGGCGACCACATCGTCGAACAACACGTCCACAATCTCGACGTGATCAACTGGGCAACCGGACAGCGGCCCGAGCGTGCCGTCGGCATGGGCGGCCGCGTCCGTCCTTGCAAGGACCCCGCCGAGGATGGCAATATCTACAACTTCTTCGCTGTGGACTACGAGTACCCGCACGGCTTGCATGTCCTGAGCATGTGCCGCCAGATCAATAACTGTGAAGGCAACGTCTCCGAGGCACTGGTAGGCACCCAGGGCACCTGCCAGGTCAACCAGTTCGTCATCAATGGCAAACCGGTGATAGACCGGCAGCAGGCACGCCGGGCGACCAATCCCTACGTCCAGGAGCACACCGACCTGATCGAGAGTATTCGGGCTGGCAAACCGATCAACGAGCTCAAGAACGTCACCGAAAGTTCCCTGACGGTAGTCATGGGCCGCATGGCGGCCTACACCGGCAAGGCAGTCACCTGGGAGCAGGCCCTGAACTCGCAACAGAACCTGGTGCCCGAGCGCATTACCGCAGCTCCGCCGGTGACACCGGTTCCCGTGCCAGGGCAGACCCCGTTGGTGTAGTGCGCCCTTTTCGCGCGCAGCCTGAGCTTTCGGGCTGCTCCGTCCAGGCCGATGTAGAATAACAGTGGCTAGAGCGAGAGCCAAAGCGACCGGTGCAGGCGGGTGCTAGCTCGACCTGCCTCCGCCTGCACCGCCGCGGTCTCACGTGCTTCCAGTCCGGAGTCGTAACGATGGCCACTCTTTTGGTCCTGCGCGGAGCGGATGAAGGCAAGCGGTTCGAGTTGCACTTGCCAACGGTGTCTCTCGGCCGCGACGCGACCAACGTAGTGCGCCTACACGATAGCGAAGTATCGCGCAAGCACCTCGAGTTTCGGCGCACCGCCACTGGGTACCGGATCGTGGATTTGGGCTCGTCCAACGGCACGTACGTCAACCAGCGCAAGGTAGTCGAAACCGACTTGCGTCCCGGCGATCACATCTTGGTCGGCCAGACAGAGCTACTCTACCTGGCCCACGAGCCTGCCGGCACTGCCCCCATGGGCGACCTCGCCGACCGCATCCGCATGATCGCCCAAAGCGAAGTCGAGATCCCCTCGGCCATCATCAAGACCATCAGCCAGGGCGAAGGCAGTCTCCTTTTGTCCCAGCCGGAAAAAGTGACCGGCCAATGGCTCAAAACGGCCCTAGCCAATCTCAGCGTCATGTACCAGGCCACTCAGGCCGTCAGCCATATCCTCGATACGGATCAGCTGCTCGAACGCATCATGGACTTGATCTTTCAATCTATCGAAGCGGATCGCGGCTGCATTATGCTGCGCGATCTGCGCACCGGGGAACTCCATCCGAAAGTCGTGCGTTATCGCAGCGGCGTCGATCGAGCGGAGCAAATCGCTATCTCGCGCACCGTCACCGAACATGTGCTGCGCGAGGGTCAGGGGGTGCTAGTGTCGGATGTGGCTCAAGACGGCCGTTTCGCGCCTGCCCAGAGCATGGTGCGCACCGGCGTACGCCAAGCCATTTGTGTGCCTATCAAAGGCCGTCACGAAACTTTGGGCGTCTTGTATCTGGACGTGCGCGCTCCGGCAGTCCCAGCATCCGACGAGCCTACCGCGTGCCGTCGGCTCACCGAGGATCACTTGGCTCTGGCTGTGGCCATCGGCCACCAAGCTGCCTTGGCCCTCGAAGAAACGCGCTACCACCGTGCCATGGTCCAGGCGGAACGTCTCGCCGCCATCGGCCAAACCATCGCCGCCATCAGCCATCACATCAAAAACATCCTCCAGGGCCTGCGCAGCGGCAGTGACCTCTTGAAAATGGGTATCCAGGAGAAAAACGAGACCCTTCTTTTGCAAGGCTGGAAAATCGTCGAAAAAAACCAGGCGCGCATTTACGACTTGGTCATGGATATGCTCAGCTATTCCAAAGAGCGCGAGCCGGCTTTTGCGCCCACGGACCTCAACGCGGTCGTACACGATGCATTGGAATTGATCGAGGGGCGCGCCCGCGAAATGGGGGTGCGCCTGGAGCTGACCTTGGCCCCTTCGCTGCCCGTGATCCAGGCCGATGCCGAAGGCTTGCACCGTGCCCTGCTGAACATCTTGACCAACGGCCTCGACGCTCTCGAAGGCCGGCCCAACCCGACTCTTACAGTCAGTACGTCCGTGGAGCCCGATGGCCAATGGCTGCGCATCTCGGTCGCCGACAACGGCATAGGCATCCCCCCCGAGCGTCTACCCGACCTGTTCAAGCCTTTCACGTCCACCAAAGGCGCCCGCGGCACAGGCCTCGGCCTCGCTGTCAGTCACAAGATCCTGCGCGAGCACGGCGGCGATATCCTCGTTACCAGTCAGCCCAATCTTGGCAGTCAGTTCATCCTCCGGCTCCCTGTCCAATGTGCCCCCGCTCCTGAACCACCCGAAAAACAGACCACTTTATCCCATACGTGACGGCCAGTTCGGCTGTCGCTCCTACCCTCGGCCTTATGGTGCCGAGTCGCTGGCGGGCCGGCTCTGGCCGGTATGCAACCGCCGTCTGCCTCTGGAGCCCGTCGCACGCGGCCCCTTGATGCAGGTGAGCCTTTATCAACACCTGACGATCCGTTACAATGGGAAATAAGCCCGGACTCCGGCAACGTGCCGTGAACGCCCAAAGTGCGCTAGTTCGGCCTCAGGCGCTAGGTGATTGCCGTGCGCCCCTAGGCCCGGCCAAACTCGAAGCGAGGGCTGGAGGAAAGCCCCCTTGGACATAAGCACCAGTATCTGCCGAAAGCAGCCGCTTCGGAAGACTAGGAGCGCTTGGAATACCTGCGCCAAACCGACGAGCCAATGGGCGCCAGTGAGGTAATGTGCATCTAGATCGAATACCCGGTGGATCGAAACGGCGCGTGCGAATCGGTCCAAGGAGTGGAATATGGATAGGACGCCATCCGGAGGAACGGACGCCCCACACACAGGACATTCTCCCATGGCGCACGGCAAGAATGTGTCGTACGGGCGTATTGCGGCGGCAGCGAGCGTTTGCATAGCCCTGATAGCTGGCCTCATCTGGTGGTCCGCCAGCGAGGCCCCGTCCTCGTCTATGTTGGCACAAGCACGAGGCTCCTCTGCCGCGCGCAACGAGCCTGATGCACCAGCCCGACAGGCGGAAACCGATACCGTTCGTGGCACGCAAGCCGATTCCGTCAGCGAAACTCCGGCGCCCGACGAGCGCGCGGACGCCGGCGCCAAAACGCCTGCCGCCTCATCGCAAAGGGATCCAACGATGACCGAGAACCATGCATCCCATGCGGAACAAGACGAAAGCCTGGAGCGCGAGCGGATCCGCGCCCCCGAGTTGGAAGGCGGGATCGAATGGCTCAACTGCTCCGGACCGCTGCGTTTGCGCGATCTGCGCGGCAAAATCGTCCTCCTCGACTTCTGGACCTATTGCTGCATCAATTGCATGCATGTCCTGCCCGATCTGGCTAGACTGGAAAAAAAGTACGCACGGCAGCTGGTCGTTATCGGCGTCCATTCCGCCAAATTCGACACCGAAAAAGACTCCAAAAATATCCGCGAGGCCATCCTCCGCTACCACATCGAGCATCCGGTGGTCAACGACGCTCACCATCGCATCTGGAACGCTTATCGCGTGCGTGCCTGGCCGACTTTTTGGCTGATCGACCCCGAAGGATACCTGTATGGCAGTATCTCGGGAGAAGGGGTGTACCAGGTGCTCGATCATCATATAGGCCGGCTGGTCGAGATACACCGGCGCAAAAAAACGCTCAACGAGGAGCCGTTGCATTTTCACCTGGACAAGTATCGCGTGCGCCTTTCGTCCCCGTTGCTTTTCCCCGGCAAGGTGCTGGCCGATGCACGGGCGCAACGTCTATTCATCGCCGACAGCAGTCATCACCGGATCGTGATCACCGATTTGCAGGGGAAAAAGCTGGACATTCTGGGGGCGGGCACGCCGGGTTATCGCGATGGTAGTTTCGACGACGCCCTGTTCAACGATCCCCAGGGCCTGGCCGTGGCCGGCGATTTTCTGTACATCGCCGATCGTAAGAACCATGTCATCCGGCGCGCCGATTTGAAAAAGAGGCAGATCGAAACGGTGGCCGGCACGGGACGTCAAAGTCAAAATCGGCGGCTCGGAGGGCCAGCGCGCCAGGTTCCTCTCAATAGCCCGTGGGATCTCTGGCTGCACCAACGCACTCTGTACATTGCCATGGCCGGGCACCACCAGATCTGGCGTCTCGACCTCGACGCGGAACTCCTCGCCCCCTATGCGGGCAATGGGTATGAAGACATCGAAGATGGTTCACTGGCGCAAAGCATGTTCGCGCAGCCCAGCGGCTTGACCAGCGACGGTGCCTGGCTCTATGTTGCTGACAGCGAAAGCAGTGCCATCCGGGCCATTGCACTGCCCCCGCGCGACGAGGTGCGCACCCTGGTCGGCCTGGGCCTGTTCGAGTTCGGCGACGTAGATGGGACCGGAGATCAGGTCCGGCTGCAACATCCCTTGGCCGTCGCCTGGCATGCGGGCAAACTGTACGTCGCCGACACGTATAACAACAAAATCAAGCTGCTCGATCCGGTCACTCGGCACTGCCAAACCTGGCTCGGTGACGGCCAGCCTGGTCTGCAAGACGATCCGCCCCGATTCGACGAGCCGGCGGGCTTGAGCGTCGCCGACGGCAAACTGTATATCGCCGACACCAACAACCACGCCATCCGCGTGGCCGATCTGAAAACGCGCAAGGTGGTGACACTCCAGCTACAAGGGGTGGATGCGCCGAAGGTCGCAGCGGCTACGGCACTCGAATGGCCCCAGGCACAGGAGGTTACCCTGGAACGAGTCCCGGTCTCGTCGGCAGGAGTGATCGTTCTCGACTTCGAGCTACGCCTCGAGACCGGCTGGAAGCACAATCCGCTGGTCCCCCAACGGATACTAGCCGAGGCACGCGATGCCGCAGATCAGGTCGTTTGGCAACGGGAAATCCTGCAGCAGCCGCCTGCCGATCGCTTCACCATCCGACTGCACGATGCCGCTCTTGCCAAAGCCAGCACCTTGCGCATCGCCTGCATATGGTATCCCTGCCGCGACACGGCTGAGGGGGTTTGCGTGATGCAATCCCTTATCTGGCGAGGGCCCGTCACTCCTTCGCCAGAAGAAGCCCCGACGCTTTCGCTGACCAACTTCCCAACAAAAAAATGAGCACAGCTTCCAGACAACCGTAATGATAGATACATGCGCCGGACAAATATGCTAGGCCGCTAGCCCCGAGGCATAGACTTATAACGAAAGGGATACGAGACGCCATGGTACCTGCATGTCGTCCAAACCAGAGGGCTTCTGCGATGCATATCGCGCGATGGTTCCTCGGGCTGGCTCTTATGAGCTGGTCCGTTGTGATCGTATACCAGGCACAGGCCCAGGAAGACTTGTTCCAGCCTGCCGACAAAGCGCAGTCGCAGAAAGGCGGCGGGCGTTCTTTCGATGCCGTCGCCCAGTACGAAGCGTTCTTCGAGCCGTCCCAGGTCGCCCCAGGCCATCAGGCGGCATGGAAGTTTCGACTGCGGCTGGCTCCCGGATGGCACACGTATCCCACGCACCAAGCGGACATAAACGCCGAGCCTTATGTGAGCGAGTTCCAAGTCGTTGACGCAGGCGGCTTGCAGCCTGGTACTTTGCGCGAACCGCCGCCTCGCAGCAAGCCCGAACCAGCCTTGAAGATAACCCAGTTGCAATACTACGAAGGAGAAGTGGTCTGGGAATGGCCGTTCCATGTGCCCGATGGAATCGCTGCTGCCGAGACCAAAGTTACTGTACAAGTCCGATTGCAAGTCTGCGACGACCGCGGCTGTCTGCCCCCGAGAACACTCAAGTTGACCACCCCTTTGAAGATCGCGGGAGGAAAGGGGCCCACCTCTCACCCGCAGCCCAAAGAGCAGCTGCTGGATCACCAGGTGCCCGGCTCCGAGTCGAACGCCCTCCGCGGTGCCGAACTGGATGCCGAGTACGCAGAGATTTTGGCCCGTCTCCAGGGACATGACAGTGTCGGCATCGGGTCAAACAGCGATCTAACCGTTTTCCTGCTGGCTGGGGTCCTGTGGGGAGCACTCTCTTTGATTACGCCCTGCGTTTTTCCGATGATCCCGATCACCGTCAGCTACTTTTTGAAGCAATCCGAGCGAGCCCACTACCGGCCCTGGACGATGGCGTCGGTCTACTGCTTGACCATCGTGGTCGTGCTGGCGCTAGCCGCCGTGACCCTGCTCGAGTTTTTCCGCAACTTGAGTGTGCATCCGCTGATGAACCTGGTCCTGGGCGGGCTGTTCGTCTTTTTTGCCCTGAGTCTGTTGGGCATGTACGAAATCCGTCTACCCAGCAGTCTGGCGCGCTTCACTTCCTCCCAGGAAAGCCACGGCGGCTTGTATGGCACGGTCTTTATGGCCTTGACTTTTACGATCATCAGTTTTACGTGCGTGGCACCCTTCCTCGGGGGCTTCGCAGGGACGGCGGTGCAGTCGCGTCCCTTGTGGCAACAAATCCTGGGCGGTCTGGCTTTTGCCGCCACTTTCGCTAGCCCGTTTTTCATCCTGGCCCTGTTCCCGACGCTCTTACGGCGCTTGCCGCGTAGTGGCTCCTGGATGAATGCGGTGAAAGTAGTCATGGGCTTTTTGGAATTGGCGGCAGCGTTCAAGTTTTTCCGCATGACCGAACTGGTCTTGTTGCCCGAGCCGGTTTTCTTGACCTACGATTTGGTATTGGGTACTTGGATCGCACTCAGCTTGCTATGTGGTGCCTATCTGCTAGGCCTCTACCGGCTGCCGCACGACACGCCGCTCGAGCATGTCAGCGTACCGCGTATGCTCTTCGGCCTGACCTTTTTGAGCCTGGGCTTTTATTTGCTACCGGGCCTATTTCCTGGGTCGGTCGAAGGGACGAAATGGCGTCCTAAAGGTGCCGTTTTTGCCTGGATAGACGCCTTTTTGCTTCCCGACCCAGGCAGCAGCCAGAGCGACTTGCCCTGGACAGGCCGGCTCAAGACCGCCCTGGACGAGGCCCGATTGCAAAATCGCCCCGTGTTCGTTGATTTTACCGGCGAGACATGCACCAACTGTCGTTACAACGAACAAACCGTGTTCACGCGCGGCGACGTGCGCGACCTGCTCAGACGTTATGTGCTGGTGCAACTGTACACGGACAAAGTGCCGCTCGCTCTCTACCCACCCGGGATGCGTGCGCAGGTGGCGCGCGACAGTCGCCGGCCGCGTGCCGATGCCGAAGCTCATCTGCGCTTCCAGCGCAACGCCTTCGGCACTGAACAACTGCCCTTGTACGTGATCATGCGTCCCTTGCCCGACGGTACCATCCGCGTGGTCGGCGTCTACGACGAGGGGAAAATCAACGATCTGCAAGCCTTCATCCAATTCCTGCAAAACGGCCTCGGTTAAACGGTCGCGGTCCCGAAGCCAAAAACCACCCTATGCCCAGGCTCGCCGGCTCGGCGCGCCATACCCTGCCGCCTAGGATTCACGCTGGCTCATACGGGGCTTTCGGCAAAGACCTTCTACCACCGGATAACGCCCTGTGGGTAGAATAGTGACCGAGTCGAGGAGGTCGTTTTACGCGCCCGTCTTTTGGGATTAGAATGGATAGGGAGCACGTGCGCACGGTCATGCGGCAGAAAGAGCGGTCCGCTGGGCGCGGGTAGTGGGCCGCGGGCATGGGAGCTGTGCGCCCCGGGGCAGTGCGTCGGTATCCGCTTGAGACACGCATGTGCTCAGGCGTCTATCCATGTCGGCCCGAGCGCAGAAAGGAGGTGCCAGGGGAACGTCGGAAGCAAGTAGGCTCTTCGGGTGTGGGTCCGCTTGGCAATTCGCAGGGAGCATCTGAGAAGAAAGGGCGAGAGCTATGGCCCAGACGACGAAGCAGCTCACGGTTTTGCTGGAAAACAAACCCGGCCGCTTGGCGCAAGTAACGGGGGCACTGGCACGCGAAAAGGTCAATTTGGCCGCCGTTACTGTTGCCGATGCACGCGATCATCGCGTGTTGCGCTTCGTGCCCGACGACATGGAACGTGCCAAAACAGCCTTGAAGGCCCTCAATGTCCCGTTCCAAGAGCACGAGGTGGTACTGGTGGAGATGCGCAATCAGCCCGGCGCTTTAGCCCAAGTGTGCGAAGTGCTGGCACAAGAGCACATCGCGATTGATTATGCCTATTGCAGTGCTGCCAGCCGCAACGGCAAAACCGTAGGTGTTTTCAAAGTGTCCAACACGGCCAAGTGTCTGCGCGTGCTGGCGGAGTCACCGGGCGAGCGGGCCAAGCGTGAACGCCATGGCAGCAAGGGCTGGACGCGCTCCGGCAGGGTACCCCCGCCGGTGATCGAGTGACGCACACACCCAGGAACCTCGCCCGACAGCCCTGTACAAGGACACGCACCCCCAAGCGGCTCGCTATGGGCTGGGCGCGGGGAGGTTTTTCACGCCGCCTCGCGCTTGACGCGGGTGCTGTTGATGCCCCGCTGCGAAGCACGCACGAACTCCACGAACTCGCGCACCACGTCCACGTGCCCCAGTTCCTTCTCTACCTGAGCCAAGGCGTTGGGCAAACTCAGGCCTTGCAAATAGACGATATGAAAAACCTGCCGGATGGCATGGATTTGTTCTGCGGACAGCCCGGCCCGTCGCATCCCCACGACATTGATGCCCACGACCTGATTGATGTCCTGTTGAATGATGAAAGGCGGCACGTCTTTGGACGTGGCCGAGGTACCGCTGAGCATGGACAAACGCCCCAGGCGGCAGAATTGATGGACGACCGCATTGCCCGAGAGAAACACCCCGTCGCCGACGTGGCAATGCCCCGCCAGCGCCGCACCGTTGGCAAAAATGCAGCGATTGCCCACCACACAGTCGTGCGCCACATGACTGCCCACCATGAAATAGTTGTCGTCGCCTATGCGTGTGGTGAAGCTGGCAGCGGTCCCCCGGTGGACCGTCACGTTCTCGCGAAAGACGTTGCGCTGGCCTATTTCCACGCCGGTCGGCTCGTCACGGTATTTCACATGCTGCGGGCGTTCACCGAGCACGGCGTTGCTGAAAACCTGATTCCCCTCGCCCAGAGTCAGCGGACCGATGAGGTGGGCGCGCGGTCGGATGATGCAGCCACGCCCGATGCGTACGGGGCCTTCGATTATTACATAGGCGCCTATCTCTACATCTTCGGCAATTTCCGCTCGCGGATCCACTATCGCGGTCGGGTGAATTGTCATAACACACTCCCTTCCCTGGCACCGGCGCATCATACCGCGACAGCCATGTTTCGACCAGACCGATTGCCGAGCCGTTCGCGACTCTCGTGCTAAGCGCCGTTCTGCTACTCCTGTTCCAAGCCCAGCGCCCGGCGATAGAGCTTATGATCGCTTTCTGTATACGTGCAAAAAACAACTCGCTTCGGCGCTCGATGCTTTTCCAACTCTTCGCGCACCGTGCGTACAGCGATCTGACAAGCCTGGTCGGCAGGATACCCATAAGCCCCGGTACTGATACATGGAAATGCCACGCTGTGCAATCCGTGCTCTCGCGCCAAAACGAGGCTGTGACGATAGGCACTAGCCAAAAGCTCTGCCTCGTGCTGTGGATCGGTGCCGTACACTGGGCCGACGGCATGGATCACATAGCGGGCACGCAATCGTCCTGCGCCGGTTATGACGGCCTGACCGGTTGGGACACGGCCTAGGTCGGCGATAATACGGCGGCATTCTTCGGCGATCGCCGGCCCACCTTTGCGATGGATAGCCCCATCCACTCCCCCGCCGCCGCGCAAGCCGGAATTGGCGGCATTGACGATGGCATCTACTTCCAACTCGGTGATATCTCCGCGCTCTAGAAAGACTTCGCAGCCGCCCCAAGTCGCCGCTTTTTCCATGTTTTGTCCCCTTTCTTGCCTTGACGGAAGCCACTTATAATCTTTGGTTCCACGGTTCTCGGGGTTGATATGTGCAAAGCTGCCATACAGTCCTCTTGGCGCCTGCGCCTACTGTGCTAGGAGCAAAACCTGCCGGCCCCTGTTTCGCGCGGTATCGCTAGCTTCTCAGGCTTCATGCGTCATGATATGCACGGCACATATATCGCGTATGGACCATCCTCGG
Organism: Gemmataceae bacterium; assembly: GCA_040289265.1. Lineage (GTDB taxonomy): Bacteria > Planctomycetota > Planctomycetia > Gemmatales > HRBIN36 > PSKW01. Next base: position 122,919 of record PSKW01000006.1, on the reverse strand, counting down.
CGGCGGTCCGAACGCGGTCGGTCCTGTTTTGTGCTTCCGCTTGACCCAGGCGCTGGGCGCGCCTATAAGCCAGCGCTCGTTTTCACGACCAAAGGCTCTAGTTATGAAAGACGGGTCATGCCAGCCCCAAGACAAGCACTAGTCATAGCGCTAGGGGCCGTACTGATAGGGACTGGGCCGGGAAGTCTCGCTATACGCGGATTTGCACAATCCGTACCGTTACCCCCCGCGCAGACAGCTCCTGTCCCGGATGTGCGTAAACCGCTGGTCATTTCCTGCGACGAGGTTATCTCCTGGAGCGAAGGGAATGTGCAGGTGCTGTGGCTCCGTGGCCAGGTACAGATAGAACAGGGCCTGTGGCGCGCCCGCATGGAGCAAGCCGTGGCCTGGATAACGGCCCCCGCCGAGACGCGTAAGAGCCCGATAATAGAGCTGTACGGCGAGGGCCACGTGCAAGTGAATGGGCAGGTGCCCCCGCCGGGCATGGCCGACCAGCAGGCGCTGGCCATAACGCTGACCACAGAAAACGATGTGCGCATCCAGGAAAAACAACGGCGCGCCGTCAACGCTGCCGAAGAGACTTGGTATCGGCATGCGCTAGCCGAGCGCGAGCGTTTGCTGCGCGCACAAGCTCCGCACAAGAAAGATCAGACGGCACTCGCACCTATTCGTCAGGTCGTACTGCACGACGTGGTCCCCCAAGGGGGACCTACCCCACCTGCACCCGCGGCGCTCGGCCCTACCGGGATCGGCCTGCCTCGTGGCGACCGACCGAGACGTGTGCAAATTGCGCCCCGCGGAGCCGCCCCGTGGCAAGCGGACATCCGACAGATTGGCCCCAACGAATATGCCTGGATCCTTCTGGGCGGCATAACCCTGATCGTCGAGGACCCCGAAGGGCCTGGTCTCGTGGATATCTCGGCCGATCGGGCGGTCCTCTGGACGCGCAACGTCAACGCCGAGCAGTTTTTTTCTCGTCTGGAAGCGGGTCAGACCACCCGCGAGGACATCGAGGTGTATTTGGAAGGACATGTCCAAATCCGACAGCGCGCATTGCGGGGAGCGCAAACCGGTTCGGAACGTCTGCTCCGTGCCGATCGCGTCTACTACCATCTGTCGCGCAATACGGCGTTACTGGAACAAGGAGAAGTTATCGCCGAGCAGCGCGGGCTGGCGGTACCTGTCTATCTGCGCGCCCGTGAAATCCGTCAGGTGGCCCAAGGCCGCTTCGAGGCTACCGACGCCGAATTCTTCGCCAGCAGACTGCCTTCCGATCCCGGTCTCAAAGTGACCGCCGAACTGGCTACGCTAGAAGAAAAACGCGAGCCGCGCACCGGCCTTTTCGGGCGTCCCGTGCTCGATCCTCGGACCGGTCAGCCGGAACAAACGACTCGCCTGTGGGGTACAGGAGAAAACCTGTGGCTGCGTGTGGAAAACGTGCCCATCCTCTATCTTCCCTATGCCCAGGGAGACTTGCGCGATCCCCTCGGTCCGCTGGACCGCGTGCGCTTTCGTTCGGACCGTGTTTTCGGCGTCGGATTGCTCTTCGACCTGGACCTGTACGAACTTTTGGGTGCGGAAGCGCCGCCGAATAGCCACTGGCGTCTGGATGCCGACTTCTTGAGCAAACGTGGACCGGCTCTGGGAAGCGAATTCCGCACACGCGGCCAAGATTTGTTGGGGTTGCCCGGACCGTACGAGTCCACGCTCCGCGCCTGGGGCATCCACGACACCGGCCGCGACATCCTGGGCGGCAATCGCACTTTCGAGGCACCCAAAGACTTCCGCGGACGTGCTCTGGTACGGCATCGGCAAGAAATAGGCGACGATTGGACTTTCCTCGGCCAAATATCCTACCTGAGCGATCGTAATTTCCTGGAACAATTCTTCCGACGCGAGTTCGAAGAGGAACCCAATCAGGAGACCTATGCCTATCTCAAATGGCAGCGCGACCACTGGGCGGCGTCGCTGCTCGTCGAGCCGCGAATTCGCAGCTGGGTCACGGAAACGGAATGGCTGCCGCGCGGCGACTTGTATCTGATCGGCCAGCCGCTTTGGGACCAGCTCACCTGGTTCGTCCATGGCAGTGCCGGGTGGGCCGTTTTTCGGCCCACCAGCGACATACCCCGTGGCTTCGTCGAAACGCCGATCCTCGACGAATTCGCACGCCTTCGCTCCTTGCCCCCGTCGAGCGATTTTCCGTACACCGGCAAAGTCGAAACCGGACGCCTCGATCTGTGGCAAGAATGGGACTGGCCGCTGTCGCTGGGACCGCTGCGGATTGTGCCGTACGCTTTGTTCGATGTCGCCTATTATACCGAGACCCTGGAAAAAAACGATCAACTCAGGCTCTACGGCGGCGGGGGTGCACGCGCCAGTCTGCCCTTGTGGCGTGTGTACCCGGAGGTGACGAGCGACCTATTCAACCTCCGTGGTTTGGCTCACAAAATCGTTGTCGAGCTCGATTACCGTCTGGTGCGGTCGAACACCGATTTCCGCACCCTGCCCGAGTTGGACCGGCTGGACGACGATGCTACCGACCAAGCACGTCGCGACCTGCGTGCTTTTCGCATCGAGCGACTGCCGTTTTTGACCGGGGATGAACGCCGCCGCGCTGACCTGCTGGCCCACTCCCCGGTTTTCGACCCGCAATTGTACGCCATCCGCAAATTGGTCACTACCGCCGCCGATACCGTGGATGACGTGCAGGTACTGCGGCTGGGGCTGGATCAGAGGTTGCAGACCAAGCGTGGCTTTCCCGGCCGTGAGCACATCCTCGATTGGATGACGCTGGACATCGGTTTGTCCTGGTTCCCTGATAGCGCCCGGGATAACTTCGGTCATTCCCTGGCGCTGTTCGAATACGACTATACCTGGCACCTAGGCGACCGAACCAGCCTCCTTTCCAGCGGCTGGTTCGATCCCTTCCCCGACGGCGCCAGGGTCTTCAATATCGGTCTGTTCCTGGAGCGTCCCGAGTCGCTGCAATACTATCTCGGTTTCCGCACTGTGGATCCGGTCGGGAGCGACGTTGTTCTGTTGAGCACGACGTATCGTTTCAGCAGCAAATGGGCCATGACGGCGGCCACCAGCTACGATTTCGGAGAAAATACCAGCCTGGGCAACTCGCTGGTCTTGACGCGCATCGGTTCAGACCTGCAACTGAGCATCGGGATCAATTACGAGGCCCTGCGCAATAACTTCGGCGTCACCTTGGAAATCTTGCCCAGTGTGGCACCTCGCACGCGGGGAACTGCTCTGCCGTTCCTGACACGTCGCTGATTTTTGCCGTTCTGAGCCGCCAGGCGTTAGCCGCCCTTGCTGGTTGGCCGAACCGATCTTAGGATGGTCGTATGCTCTGGAAACTAACGCGTCGCGTGCTCACGGAATTGGACCCGTACCTGGCCCTACGGGCAGCTCATCTATGGGTGGCCAAAGGCATGTTGGCCATTTGGGCTTATCGGCGACGTCTGCGCCGCGGGGAGTTGTATCCCCCGTTCATGTTCATCGCCCTGACCAACATCTGCAACCTGCGCTGCCACGGGTGCTGGGTCGAAAAAGAAGGCCGGGCCGATTTCCTGTCGCTACAGGATGTGGACCGTCTCATCGCCGCCGGCAAAAAGCAGCGTGCCTACTACTATACCCTCCTGGGCGGCGAACCGTACTTGTACAAAAACATCTGGCGCATTTTCGAGCGCCACCGCGATTGCTACTTCCAAACCATTACCAATGGCATGTTTTTCGACGATGCCGCCGTGCGCAGATTGCGGCGGCTGGGCAACGTAACGCCGCTGGTAAGTCTCGACGGATGGAAAGCCCACAACGATCAGCGACGGGGGGCCGGTGTTTTCGACAGCGTCATTGCCAATTTAGCCCGTTTGCACAAAGCCGGTATCCTCTTCGGCATCGCCACCACCATTACTAGCCCCAATATGCACGAAGTGCTGAGCGACGATTATGTTCGGTACTTTATCGAGCGCGGGGCAATGTATATTTGGTACTATGTGTACCGGCCGGTAGGAGCGGATCCCCATCCCGAATATGCGCTCAGTCGCGAAGAGCTAGTCGCAGTCCGGCGCCGATTGTTAGCTCTGAGACGTCGGCATCCCATTTTGATCGTGGACAGTTATTGGACGGCCGAAGGCGAGGCTTTTTGCCCAGCCGCTATGGGGTTGGGCTTTCATATCGGCCCGCGAGGTAGTATCGAGCCGTGTCCGCCCCTATCCGTGGCTTGTGACGAGGTCCGCGATAACCAGGGCGATGTCTATCGCACCATCAATAACAGCCGGCTTTTGCGGGACTTCCAGCGCTTCGTCGCAGAACGGACCAAGGGATGCGTGATCCTGGAATTTCCCCGCGAGTTGGCGGATTTTTTCGCAAAGCACGGCGTCCGCGACTATAGCGGTCGGGATGTGCTGGCAGAACTGCGAGCTAGCACGCCCCGGCACAGTCAGCATCTGCCAGGCGCCGAAATACCCGAGGATTATTGGTTCTATCGTCTCCTCAAAAGGAACGTTTTTTTCGGCATGGGCGCTCTGTGACATGCGACACGCGAGCGCCGGATGACACAAACCGATGAGCGCACAAGAAACACAGACCGCGTCGCCTGGCTTGGGGCACTATCCGGTCGTCAGGCTCAAGATCGAGCGCCGCAGTCATCACCCGTGGATTTACCAGAAAATGGTCGAAAAGCCGGACGTGCGGCTGCCGCCTGGAAGCATCGTGGATATTGTGGATCGAACTGGCCGCTGGGTCGGCCGCGGCTTTTACAACGGCCACTCGCGCATCCGTTTGCGTGTGTTGACCGAAGATCCAGCCCAACACCTGGACGAGAGTTTTTTTGCACGACAGCTACAAAAAGCACTCGCCTTACGCCGGGACCTGCTGCAGTTGGACCGGGTGACCGATGCCTACAGGGTCGTCCATGCCGAAGGTGACGGTCTGAGTGGGCTGGTAGTAGACCGGTACGCCGATGTGCTGGTGGTCGAGTTCTATGCCGCCGGCATGTATCGGCTGCGCGATCTGCTGGCGAAGCTTTTGCGGCAGCATTTCCCCGAGGCGCAGCTGTACTGGTTCGCTGAAGAGCACGTGCAAAAGCAGGAATCGTTCGACTGCCGCGAACCGACCGCGCCGGGCCAGGTCGTGATCAGCGAGCACGGGATTCGCTTTCAGGTACAGCCGGGGACACGGCACAAAACCGGCTTTTTTCTCGATCAGCGCGACAATCGCCGTGCACTGGCCGAATTATGTCGCGGCCAACGCGTCTTGGACCTGTGCTGCCACTCAGGTGCATTCGCACTGTACGCCGCCTTGCTCGGCCAGGCAGCAGAAGTGACCGGCCTGGACCTGGACGAACAGGCGCTAGCACTTGCCCAAGCCAATGCGCGTCTCAATGGCGCGCGCGTGCGCTTCATCCAAGCGGACCTATACCCGTGGCTGCGGGACGCTATCGCTCACGGCAAAACCTACGACGTGGTGGTGCTCGATCCGTCCAAGCAGACCCGCAGTCGCGAGTCCCTTGCAGAGGCGTGTCGCAATTACCTCGATATGAATCGGCTGGCCATGCAGGTGGTATCCCCCGGCGGTATCCTACTAACCTGTTCATGCACCGGGCTGGTCAGTGAAGAAGACTTCCTGGGTGTCTTGCGCCGGGCGGCACAACAGGCACGTCGTCATTTGCAAGTGTTCCGCATCACCGGCGCAGCCGCCGATCACCCGTTCCTGGTTCACGTCCCTGAAAGCCGCTATCTGAAAGCTGTCTGGTGCCGCGTGCTACCATCGGGAGCAAGCACTGCTCACGCAGAAGGGTAATCAATCGGGCAAATCTTCTAGCCGTACATCGAGAGGATGCCAGAGCTGGACCCCTCGAGCCGCTCTTTTGGCAAGCACCCGAATCTTTGCGCGCGAGCCAGGCCGCGCCCGCGTCGGCTTTTCTGGCAAAGGGGGATCGCGGAATCCGATGGCTAATCTCTGCGTAAATCCTTTCGGTGCATACTGTTCTCGCACTCCAGGCGTGTAGTAGCACCGCCAACATAGTCCACGCGGGCGCGACACGACCGACTCATGACAATGACGACATACCATGGATGCTGCCCTCTAAAAGACTCTAGCCCGTTCAATGTCAGCACGGTCATTATGAACGTTTGTACATTATCGCACAAGATCGGTTGTGACGCCAGGAGAAAATGGGCAAAAATGTGCACAAAGCACCCTTTAAGGGCTTTAGTTCGGACCGGAGCCAGATGTAGAGGCTTGTTGAGTGTGTCAGCGGAACGATCTTGACTGCAGGCACACGTAAGTTCCTGACGCGCAAGGCCAACTCCCTGCCGGTCAGTTGCTTATCTTTCGTCTTGTCCCCGATGTCTCAGAGCGCAAAGCCCTGAGAGTGTGGACAGCGGCGCGAAAAAGAGCGCCGGTTGTCTAGTTTTTACGCCCAAGCGGTCTAGAATTGACTGGCAGTCTTTACATGCGTATCAGACTAGGTGCTCGGCTCGTGACGGACGGTCTGCTTTTTGCCGAGATTTGACGCAGTGGGCCAACCGCCTGGGCTAGACCCGTTCGTCGCCGGTCCGTCCCGGGCGAGCATGGAAGGTCTATCAAGCTCTTTACGTTCGATTTGGATAGGAGTCGCCATGCGAGATTCAGAGCGCCAGCAAGCCCCTGTCGGTTCTAGTACGCCTCAGGAGGGGCCGACGAACATGCGCGATGCGTTCCAGGCAGTCCATGACGGATCGGAGCGGCCTGTGCCTGAAGAAAGAGGACCGCTCACCGTCGAGGAGATGGTGCAGCAGATCAAAGAGACCGCTGATAAATTGCTGCGCGACAATGCTAGCCGAGCGGATGTGAAACTGGTGCGCACGGCTTTGCGCGAATTGCGCTATGCCTTCAAGGTGTTCGCACCCTACCGCAACCGGCGCAAGATTTCGATCTTTGGGTCGGCGCGGATGGAACGCATCCATCCATGCTATCGGATGGCCGTCGAATTCGCTCGGCGCATGGCGGCCCATGGCTTTATGGTCGTGACCGGGGCTGCCGGGGGGATCATGGAGGCAGGACACGTAGGCGCCGGCAAGGAAAACAGCTTCGGGATCAATATCCTGCTCCCCTTCGAGCAGGTGGCCAATTCCATCATCGCCAACGATGGCAAGCTGGTGCATTTGAAGTATTTCTTCACGCGAAAGCTCATGTTCTTGAAAGAGTCGGATGCCGTAGCATTTTTCCCAGGCGGCTTCGGTACTCAGGACGAAAACTTCGAGGTCCTGACCCTGGTGCAGACGGGCAAGAGCCACATGTTTCCTATCGTCCTCATTGACGAGCCAGGAGGAGATTATTGGAGTCGCTGGTACGAGTTCATCGAGCATTGCCTGCTGGCGCGGGGATACATCTCGCCCGCGGACGTGCATCTTTTCAAGATCACGCAATCTATCGAGGAAGCGGTCGAGGAAATCCTGCGTTTTTACCGCGTCTACCACAGCATGCGCTATGTGGGCGACTCGATGGTCCTGCGGTTGCAGTATCCGTTGCCCGACGAGCTACTGCACAAGATCCGCAGCGAGTTCGCGGACATATTGGCTTCGGGTACGTTCCATCAGTGCGGGCCGCTGCCAGCCGAGAGCGATGATACTCATCTGGCGCATATGCCGCGATTGTGCTTCCACTTCGACCGTAAAAGCCTCGGTCGGCTGCGGCAACTTATAGACCTTGTCAACACCGAGACGCCAGTGCCTGCGCAGTCGCAAGAAGTTGTTCCACGTGGTCCGATCGCCGCCAAAGGAGATACGACTTGCTGCATGGATTGAGCGCGTGGTCTATGGCTACCGATCGGGTACCTCGAACTTTCGCAGAAGCAGGGAAGACTCGGGACCAGAGGCCATGGAGACCACGGGCCGTATCGTAGGCAGCTCTGGTAACTTTTAGTCCAGCGCGTCACGAGATATGAACAGGCGAGGCAAGAGCATTTCTTCGGTCGCCGGGGAGTTCGAAGAGGAGTTCGGCGTGCCCTTCCCCGGCGCCATTCTGCCGCCCGAACAGTGGACGAAGACGGCGCTCAAACAGCTGCCACTTCAGGCGCCGATCCGCTGGGAGGATGTTTTCGGGCGGCGCGCGCCTGTGGTCCTCGACTTAGGATGCGGCAACGGACGCTTCCTCATTGGCAGCGCTATCGAGCGGCCGCACTGGGACCATTTGGGCATAGATCTACTACCGGTGGTTATCCGCTACGCAGTGCGACGGGCCAACCAGCGAGGCTTACGGAACATCCGTTTTGCCGTCGGCGATGCTCGCGAACTGGTGACCCGTTTGCTGGCGCCCGCGAGTGTCAGAGAAGTGCACATATATCATCCCCAGCCGTATTACAACGTTATAGAAATCCATCGCCGACTGATCACGCCCCAGTTCCTGGCTCGAGTGCGGCAGGTTCTGGAACCCGACGGGCTGCTGGTGGTGCAAACTGACAATCCGGCTTATTGGCGTTATCTACAAGCCGTAGTGCCCTATTTTTTCATTTGGGAGGAGCACCCGGAGCCTTGGCCGGACGCGCCGCGAGGCCGGACGCGCCGCGAAATAATAGCTCTGCAAAGAGGTCTGCCGGTCTTCCGTGCCCAAGCGCGTCCGCGCGCGGAGCTGGACGAAGCCGAGGCCTTGCAGCTGGCCAGCGCTTTGCCCTCACCCCTTTTCGACGCCGATCGTCGGCTTCAGGAATTGGACCGACTGGCGTGACCGACCGGCTTGGGCGTGCAGCACGCACACAGATGGCAGGCTGTGCGGTCGCGGTTCGGCCGCCGGCACAACCGCACCTTTCTTTGCGTGCTGGTAGACACTACATTGTGTACAAGGCGAACCTGTCGAGATCCGAGGCCTGGTGCCACCGTGGTACTTGCACCTGACTGCCTGTGCGCACAACACGCAGACAGGGGAAGGGCTATGCTGGTGTATCTGATCCGACATGCGGAAGCAGTGTCGGCGCAAGAGCTGCCTGGCGACGATGCAGCCCGCTCCTTGACCGCTGAGGGAAAAGAGCAAGCGCGGCGCGCGGGATACTGGCTCCGGCGTCTGGGCATTGCCCTCGACGCCGTGTATACCAGTCCCCTGCTGCGCGCCCAACAAACGGCCGAGGTTCTGTACCAGGCGCTGGCCGCATCGGCAGACCGGGTGCCGATCGTCGAGTGTCCTGCTCTGGCACCCGGCGGTAAGCCGAAGCAAGTCGCCAAGTTTTTGCGCAAGCAGCCCCTGACCCAAGTGGCCTTGATCGGCCACGAACCCGACCTGGGCCGATTGACCGGGTGGTGGATCGGCAGTCGCAAGCTGCGTTGCGTTTATGCCAAAGCCGGCATCGGGTGCATCCAATTCGATGGCGCGCCGGACAAAGGAGCAGGCACGCTGCTATGGCTGGCGCGTCCCGAATGGATGACCCTGGCAGTAGGACCGCCCCAATGAGTTCGTCTCGGGGGCCGAGCCGATAGCGGGAGGACTTCCTATGGCCGAGCCGACGTACCGGCCGAAAATACTCATCGCCGACGACAATCCGCAGGGGGTCGAATTGCTCGAGGCATACTTGGCAGAACTGGATTGCGACATCCGCACCGCCACCGATGGCGAGCAGACTCTGCGCGCGGTGCAAGAATGGCATCCGGATCTGGTCCTGCTGGATATCATGATGCCCCGCATCAGCGGTTTCGAAGTCTGCAAACGTTTGCGAGCCAATCCCGATACCCGCGACACGGCGGTGCTCATGGTCACGGCACTGGACCAGCCCAGCGATATCGAGCGGGCCGTGGAAGCCGGAACCGACGATTTTCTCACCAAGCCGATCAACAAGCTGGAATTGTTGTTGCGCGTGCGCTCTCTGCTCAAAGGCCGCATGTACAAGCGGGAACTGGAGCGCACCCTGGCTTATTTTGTCAATGTCGAGCACGAGGCACGTGCGGCGCGCGAGCGCGCTTCGTAGCTGGGCCACTTCCCCAAAGCTCTGCAAGACACCTGGAAGGGAACCATGAGTCCGGCCAAAGCCATTTTGCTCCCCAAAAAGGCCAAGCCGTTCTTCGCGCGGCACCCGTGGATCTTCAGCGGCGCCATCGCCGCCATCGAAGGCGACCCGCAGGACGGGTCCGAAATCGAAGTGTATTCGCACGGCGGGCATTTCATCGCTCACGGACTGTACAATTCCAAAAGCCGCATCCGCATCCGGCTTTACAGCTGGCAGCACGAGCAGTCGCTGGATCGCTCTTTTTTCCGCCAACAACTGCTCGCAGCCTGGCATGTGCGGCGCGATATTCTGCGGCTGACCGGTCCACGTCGAGCCTGTCGTTTAGTGTTCAGCGAAGGCGATGGCCTATCGGGCTTGACCGTGGATCAGTACGACCGCTGGCTCGTTGTCCAATTCACCAGTTTGGCCATGGCCCAGCGTCGCGACCTGTTCGTCGAGCTGCTGGTGGAGTTGCTGAGCCCGGATGGCATTTATGTGCGCACGGAAAAAGGGATCGGCCAGCTGGAAGGGCTGCCGCTGCAGGACGGACCGATCTGGGGATGCGAGCCCCCGCCGGAGGTCGTGATCGAGGAAGACGGGCTGGCTTTTGCCGTAGACATTGCCCAGGGGCACAAAACAGGATTCTACTTGGACCAGCGCGACAACCGGCGCGCGGTCGGTCCTTTGGCGTGCGGCCGTCGTGTGCTGGACGCTTTTTGCTACAGCGGCGGGTTCGGCCTCCATGCCGCTCGTGCCGGGGCGCGCGAAGTGATCGGCGTGGACGTTTCCGAGGCAGCACTGAAGTTGGCCCGGCGCAATGCCCAACTCAACCACTTGAGCCAGCTGACCTATCATCAGGCCGATGTGTTCACGTGGATGGAGCAGGCCGTACGCAGCGGCGAACGCTTCGGCATGGTCATTCTCGATCCTCCCAAATTCGCACGACGCCAAGAAGGCGTGACCGATGCTTTGCGTGGCTATCGCCGTTTGCTGAGCCTGGCTTTGCTACTCCTGGACAGCGACGGGATTTTGGTGCTGTGCTGTTGTTCCGCCCTGGTGACTATGGACATGTTGGACGAGTTGCTCGTGCAAACAGGCATGAAGCACCGGCGCATCATCCAAGTGCTGGAACGCCGCGGACAGGCACCGGACCACCCCGTGTGGGTATCGTGCCCCGAGTCCAATTACCTCAAGTGCCTCATCGCCCGAGTTCTCTGATGTACGGCATCTTTTCATGCCTACTCGTACTCTGTGATAGCGCTTCGCTACACTAACCGATAAGCTCGACCTCGCCCCGGGGACAGAGCCGGGCCTTCTGTCTACCCAGGAGTGCGAGGACTTGGTGAGTACACTGTACGCTGCTGCCGTTACGCGAAACCCGTTGTGCAGAAAGGGAGTCACAATGTTCGAAAGAACACCTTCAGTCCGCTGGCTGATCTTGGCGGGCGTATGCCTGACGGCCGCCTACGCGTTTTCTATGGGGCTGGCGCAAACGGAAGCCAAAAAGAAGGACACAGTCGAGGCCCGGCCCCGGCCGGATACGATCCGTGTGGAGCGAGCAGCTTTCCAAATCTCGTTGACGGTGCGGGGCGTATTGCAGCCGGCCGAGGTGATCCCCATCGCGCTGAAGATGAGCGCCTGGCCGAGGTCTCCTGACGAGCTGTTAGTGGTACGTTCTGTGGCCGCGCACGGCGCCCGGGTCAAAAAGGGGGATGTCATCCTGCAACTCGACAGCGATAAGATCAGCGAAGCCATTCGCGACCTAGAAGTCAGCCAGAAACTCAGCTCGGTAGCTATAGAACTGGCCGAAAAAGAAATTCCCGTGCTGGACCAACTGCTGCCGCTGGAGCTGGCGAGCGCCGAGCGTGCGAAAAAGCAGGCCGATGAAGATTTGCAACGCTATTTGCAAGAGGACCGCGCATTTGCCGTGGCCATAGCGGAACAAGATGTCAAAGCCGCCCGGCATTACCTGGAATACGCTCAGGAAGAACTGAAACAACTGGAAAAAATGTACAAAGCCGACGACCTCGTCGAAGAAACCGAAGAAATTATCCTCAAACGGCAACGCCATTATGTGGAACGGGCGGCGTTTTATCTCAAGGTCGCCGAAAAGGAACGCGACGACCTGCTCAAGATCGTTCTGCCCAGGCGCGATATTACCCTGCGCGAGAACAGCGACAAGACAGCTCTGGCCCTGGCCCGCGCCAAAGCCACGCTGCACTTGCAAAGCGAGCAGCGTAAACTGGCCTTGGAAAAAATGAAGTTCGACCACCGTAAAACGGACGAACGGCTGGCCAAACTGCGGCAAGACCGCGAGGCGATGACCGTGCGCGCCCCGAGCGACGGGGTCTTGTATTACGGTCGTTTCGCCTACGGCCAGTGGCTGGAAGCTGAAACGTTGCGGCAACAACTGGTTCCCGGGGGCCAAGTGACGCCCGACCGTGTCCTCATGACCCTCGTGCCCACGAACTCCCTGTATGTCATGGCCGAAGTGGACGAAAAAGACCTGCACCAGCTTCGCTCCGGTTGTCCGGCACGCTTGACCCCAGTCGGCTATCCCGAGACGAGATTGGCAGGCCGGCTGGAAAGCGTCTCTGCTGCGCCGATGGTGCCGGGTAAATTCCTGGCTCACATCTCCATCCAGTCGGGCGATACGCGCTCCCTCATGCCCGGCATGGCCTGCTCGGCCAAGTTGACGACCTACACCCGTACCGATGCCATCTCTTTACCCCTCGAATACGTGCACACTGACGAGCAGGACGAAGATCACCACTACGTATACGTGGTCGGTGACGGCGGCTCGGCGACCCGCCGCCCTGTGCGCATCGGCCAAAAAACCGACAAGCGAGTCGAAATCCTCGAGGGGCTCAAAGAGGGGGAAGAAGTGTTGAAAAAAAAGCCGGAGCGCATCGCCGCCGGCCAATAGGAGTCCGCGCCATGTCCCGTACAGTCCCCGTGCTGTTGTCTCTGGGCGTGATGCTTGTAGCTACCCCGACACTCTGGGACGGAGCGAGCGGTGCCCGTCAGGGCGTTTTCCTGAGGCCCGTGGCCGACAGCGGATCCGCTCCAGAAGAAGCGGACCTGCCCGTGCGGGCGTCTGCGGTGGACATGCCGCCGGCGGACGCCTTGGAAGCCGCAATACGTCGCGGAGTGGCTTTTTTGCTCCAAGACCAGAACAAAGACGGCTCCTGGGGCGGTCCACAACTGCGCGGCGGCGTGATGATTTATGCCCCCGTCCCCGGAGCCCACGATGCATTCCGAGCAGCCGTTACCGCTTTGTGTATTAGCGCCCTGATCGAGAGCGGCGGCGATACCCCAGAGGTCAAACAGGCTATCCGTCGTGCCGAAACTTGGTTGCTCGAGCATCTGCCTCGCGTTCGTAGAGCCACGCCCGATGCTATTTACAATGTGTGGACCCATGCCTACGGTATCCAGGCGCTGGTTCGTCTTTACCGGCTCCGGAGCGCCGACGATCCACAACGGCACAAGATCGCCGAGCTGATTCGGCATCAGTACGGCATGTTGGAACGCTACGAGTCTGTAGACGGCGGCTGGGGCTATTACGACTTCCGTGCAGGGACGCAACGGCCGGCCAGCGACTCGACCAGCTTTACCACTGCTGCCGTCTTGGTCGCCCTGTACGAAGCGAAACAGATCGGCTTGTCACCTCCCGAAAGGCTGGTGCGCCGGGCAGTGGACTCCATCATCCGTCAGCGAAAAAGCGATTTTAGCTACCTGTACGGCGAGTATCTCAAATACCGCCCCATGGACCCTATCAATCGTCCGGCCGGGAGCCTGGGTCGCTCGCAAGCCTGCAATATCGCCCTGCGTCTGTGGGGCGACGACAAAATCAGTGACCGCGTGTTGACCATATGGCTGCACCGTTTGTTCGCGCGCAATGGATGGCTGTCCGTCGCCCGCAAGACCACCATCCCCCACGAGTCTTTTTTTGCCATCGCAGGCTACTTTTTTTACTTCGGCCACTATTATGCCGCCCTATGCATCGAACAACTGCCGCCGGCAGAGAGGCCGTTTTTTCAGGCTCACTTGACGCAACTTTTGATCAAGCTCCAAGAAAAAGACGGGTCGTGGTGGGACTACCCCTTTTACAACTACCACCAGCAGTATGGCACCGCCTTTGCGCTTATGGCGCTCCAGCGCTGTAAATCCAAAGGTACCGGCAAAAACTGAGATCGGCGGCGTGTCGTGCCAGGCAACCACCGGCGGTGCGCTTCGCCGCGCCTCGTGCTCGAAAATCAAATTTGCCGCAATTTTTTACTTGCAATCCACTGGTCGGCTTGCTTAACTTAAAAAGCAGAGGCCCTATAGGGCGGCGGCGAGCCTATAGGGTCTACCCGGCGAGGTCGTCAGGCATTGCGCACCAAGGTTGGATGGGTTTCTAGGGAGGCCGTCTCGAGCAAGGAGGATGACGATGAAGACGACGAGACGTCAATTTCTGCACTATGTGGCAGCGACTGGGGTCGGATACTGGGCGGGTACTTCCCTTGCCCCGCGGGCTTTGTCAGCCAATGACAAGCTCAACGTGGCTTTTATCGGTGCCGGGGGCCAGGGCGGCAGCAATCTCAACAACATTGCGCGACTGGGAGAAAACATCGTCGCCTTGTGCGATGTGGACGAGGAGCGTGCCCGCGACGCCTTCAATCGTTTCCCCCAAGCCAAAAAGTACAACGATTTCCGCAAAATGCTCGAAGAAATGGGCAAGAGTATTGATGCAGTGGTGGTCAGTACGCCGGACCACACCCATGCCGTGGCGGCGGTCACGGCCATGAAAATGGGCAAACACGTCTATTGTGAAAAGCCGCTCACCCATTCGGTCTACGAGGCACGGGTGATGCGTGAAACGGCAGCCCGCATGAAAGTGGCCACGCAAATGGGCAATCAGGGGACCTCTTTCGAGGGTCTGCGCCGAGGAGTCGAGGCAGTGCAAGATGGCATCGTCGGCCCGATTCGCGAGGTCCACGTGTGGACCAACCGTCCCATCTGGCCGCAAGGAATAGATCGTCCAAAAGACACGCCTCCGGTACCGGCTACACTCCACTGGGACCTGTGGCTCGGGCCGGCACCGGAACGGCCCTACCATCCGGCTTATGTTCCTTTCCGGTGGCGCGGCTGGTGGGATTTCGGCACCGGTGCCCTCGGAGACATGGGCTGCCACACGGCCAATTTGCCCTATATGGCCCTCAAATTGACAGCACCCGTAGCGATCGAGGCCGAAGCATCGGCTTTCAACAACGAGACGTATCCCACCTGGGCCATCGTGCGCTACGAGTTCCCAGAGCGCAACGGTATGCCGCCGGTACGGCTCACTTGGTACGAAGGCAGTCGCAACGGCAAACGCGTGTTGCCGCCGAACGAACTCTTCCAGGGGCAAAAGGTGTCCGATTCCGGCTGCCTCATGGTCGGTGAGCGCGGCACGCTCTTTTCCCCTGACGACTATGGCGCACGAATCTTCTTGCTCAAAGACGGCCATAGCCAAGAACTGACTGGATCACTCAAAAAACTACCGCGCTCGCCCGTACACCACGCCAAATGGGTCCAGGCTTGCAAAGGCGGCCCCAAAGCTATGTCCAACTTTGATTACGCTGGCCCCTTGACCGAATTCATTCTGCTGGGCAATGTAGCGATACGTGCCAAGATGCGTTTGGAGTGGGACGCCGAGAACCTCAAGGTCAAAAATTGCCCGGACGCAGAAGCTTATGTCCGTCGCGAGTATCGCCGGGGTTGGACTTTGTAGCGCGCAACTCCATGGCGGCTGCGCCGACACGGGGGCTTTAGCTCGGCAGTGACCAGCCTAGCAGCTTGGCTAATTGATCTACCAGTACCACGCCGGCAGCTAGAAGCATGGCCAGAAACGATAGCCACAGGAGCATGCTCCCCCAAAGCGATGGGGCCAGGGCAGGCTCCTGGGAGCTGTATCGCAAATACACAGCCACAGCGGCCAACATGGGCAGTGTGACTGCCTGAGCGAAGCCCCCTATGACAACCATGGCAGGCGGGCTTCCCATCGCGCAATAAAGTATCAGACCGAGCGCCAAAAACAGCACACAGGCAAAACGCACCCAGAACAACCGTTCCTCCGGCGACTGGATACGCGCATAGCCGCGCACACGCAAGAAATCGGCCAACAGACGACTGTTGGCCGCCGTGGCTGCAAAAAGGGTCGAATACAGCACGGCAAAAGCGCCGGCAACGATGAACATGACCGACCCTGTGTTGCCCAAGACTGGTTCGTACATGCGCGCCAGTGCACGCATCATCCCTTCTACATCGTCGGGCAGCCCCTTGCCGCCGAAGCTGTGAAGCACAGCAGCACCCAGCAGGTAAAAAGAAACAGTCGCTGTCGTATAGAGGACCATACACCCCCAGGCGTCCAATTTCATGACGCCCACCCAGCCGCGAGCACGTACCAACCATCCCGAAAGGTCCCGCGGTCCGACGTAGCGTGCATACCCCTTTTCCACGCACCAGTAGGGATAAGAGACCAATTCCGAGGCCCCGACTCCTGTAATGCCGAACATGGCAAACGCCGGCAGAATGGCTTCGCGGGGAAAAGAGAAAGTCAGGCCGCTCACAATCTCTGCGACGCCGAAGCGATAGTCTGTCCACTGCAACAGCACTACACAAAGCACGGTCACTAGGGTAAAAACGACCACTAGAAAAGTACTTACGCGCTCGACTAGCCGATACGTTCCCCATACAAGGAGCCCTGCTGTAAGCAACGTGACCAGGAAAGCCCACGGCAGTTCCGGTCGGGCGGTCCACGAGCCAGCCAGACCCGGCACCACACGGGCAACCGCTCGATCCAACAAGGGTACCACCTCTGGTATGCCCATGTGCACAGCTTGGCCGATACTGCCGATCATGGCGCCTATTTGCATTTGCGTCGCCAACATCATGGCCAGCCACCACCAGGTCAAAAGCGGTCCGATACGCGGCACACCGTCCAGACTGGCTAGTGTCGTCTGGCCCGAAACGATGGCGCTCCTGCCCAGCTCGATCTGCACGAACACCTTGATGAAACAACTGAAGAGCACGAGCCAGAGCAAAACGAAGCCCACTTTTGCACCGATGTGGGTGGTGGCGATCAGCTCGCCGGTGCCGACTATCGAGCCGGCCAGAATCAATCCCGGCCCGATGCGCATCAGGGCAGCGCACAAGGACCCGGGAGGCTCTTCGATACCCGAGGCGGTGAGCCGATACGGATCGTAGCGTTCTTGCTGCATCCGGTTGCCTCCAGGGCGGTGCCGAGCCGTCAAAAAACCGTCTTCCGTCTCTCCGGCGCGAACATATGATGTTAACTTTAAGGGGGCACGGGCGTTAGTGCCACGGTGGATGCCGACCGAATCTGGTTCCCCAGGACCCGAGGCTTGTTGTCATGAGTATACGAGCGGTTTATTGGCACGAAGGCATGTTTTTGCGGCCGCACCATTTCCAAGCCGCTCATCGCTACTGGGCCTATCAATTGGCGACCAGCGCCCGCTGGGATCACCACTACAATTGGGGCTTGCGCGAGATAGACCTGGATGCCGAAGCACTGGCCAATTATCGCTTCGTTGTCCACTCGCTCAAAGCCAGGCTGCGCGACGGCACGCTGATCGCCATCCCCGAAGAACGCACACTGCCAGCGCTCGATTTGCGGCCTGCCTTTGAAAAAAGCGACCGGGTCACGGTGTACCTGGCGATCCCGCTGCAACAGCTCGGGCGCGCCAATGTCGCCACCACGGCTGGCACCGACACGGCTCGGTACCAGCTCGATACTCAAATGCTGGAAGACGCCAACACGGGGGTCAATCCCCAGCCGGTCGAGTTCTTGTCGCTCAATGTGCGCTTG
Source organism: Gemmataceae bacterium (assembly GCA_040289265.1). GTDB lineage: Bacteria > Planctomycetota > Planctomycetia > Gemmatales > HRBIN36 > PSKW01. The sequence continues at coordinate 105,103 of PSKW01000006.1, read as the reverse complement.
TTGCTGTCTCAGGAAGATAGCTCCGGCTACGAGTTGTTGCCCATCGCGCGCGTGGAAAAGTCGGCCCGCGCCGAAGCCACGCCCGAACTGGACGTCAATTATATTCCGCCGCTTTTGTCCTGCGATACCTGGCGTCCCTTGCAAGTAGATATCTTGCAGACTATCTACGATCGCATGGGCAAAAAAATTGACCTCATCGCCACCCAGCTGGTCAGTCGGGGGATAGCTCTGGACAGTCAAACGCCTGGCGATGTCATCCTTATCAGTCAATTGCGCGAGCTCAACGAGGCCTATGCCGCTTTGGGTGTGCTCGTCTTTTCCCAGGGAGTACATCCGTGGCTGGCTTATATGGAACTCGTGCGCATCGTGGGGCAATTGGCTATCTTTGGCGCGACGCGCCGGCCGCCGGAATTGCCCCGCTACGACCATGACGATTTGGCTGCCTGCTTTTATGCAGTCAAAAAATACATAGATGCCTATCTCAATTTGGTGATCGAGCCGGAGTACCGGTCGCGCGACTTCGTGGGTGCCGGCCTACGTATGCAAGTGCAACTGGAATCAGCTTGGCTGGAACCGACCTGGCAAATGTTCATCGGCGTTCAAACGGTGCAAAGCCAGTTGACCACCGATGAATGCATCCGCATCTTGACCCGTCCCGGCTACCTGGACATGAAAGTAGGCAGCTCGGAGCGCGTGGACGATATTTTTCGGCTGGGCCAAGCAGGCCTGAAGTTTTCGCATAGTCAACGACCGCCCCGGGCGCTGCCAGTGGCTCCGGGGCTGATTTACTTCCAAATCAGCCGCGAAGCCAATCCCGAAGAATGGCAAAACGTCCAGCGCACGCTATCTTTGGCCATCCGGCTCAACGAGAACCTGATACAGGGAAGCATCCAAGGACAAAAGGTGTTGACCATAAAGGCTTTGGGGCGCACGACCACGTTGCAGTTCACGCTCTACCTGGTCCCAACGGGGAGCAGTTGACACAAGGTGGAGCGATCGGCCCGTTGTCAGCCAATCGGTCCGGGCGTTCCTTGGATCGCAGGAGGACCCCGATGCAGCCAGAACTGGCCCAGGTGGTCCACGCCGTCATGAGCCGCGCACTCCGAGTGCGCGAAGGACTTTTGCGCGGCGAGACCTATGACTTCCAACATGAACAAGCCACCTTCAAAGGCTTGCTCGGCTCGGAACTAGAAGCACGCCGCTGGCCCGACTACGGAGGCGATCCCCCATCGGCAGACGGATTGCGTCCCGGTAGTGCGGCTTCCGACGATCGTTTCCTCGGTATCCGCTATGCCTTGGCCTGCTGGCTCGACGAGCTATTCATCCTCGATACCCCCTGGTCGGCCCTGTGGAACGAACGCAAAATGGAAGAGGCTCTGTACGGGATCAACGAGCGTGCCTGGAAGTTCTGGGAGCAGGCGCGTCGTGCCGAGGCACGGCCCACACCCGATGCACTGGAAGTGTTCTATTTGTGTGTCATGCTGGGCTTCCGCGGCGATTTACGGCACGACCTAGAAGCCCTGCGGCAATGGGCGCAGGCCGCGCAGACACGCATCAGCAAAAGCCAAGCCGCCGAGCCGCGTCTGCCGCCGGAATTGGAGCCGCCCACGCACGTGCCCCCGTTGCGCGGTCGGGATCAGCTGCGGCGCGCCATGCTGGTGGCCTTTTCGATCCTGGCTCCTACGTTGGTCGGCTTGGTGGCTTGGCTCATCGCCCGCTTGGGATAGGGGAAGCCATGGGCTTGCTGCATCTTTTGGAACGGGCTGTCTTCGGTTTGCTGTCCTTTTGGCGCAAACTTCTCGGCCTGATCCTGCCTCTTTTTTCGGAAGCCAAGGATTTCAGCGCCCTGGGACGAGGCTTGCGCTGGGCCGTCCACCTGATCCTGCTGGCCTGCGTGTTGGCGGGCCTTTATTACCTCAATCAGACCTACTTCCGCGATCTGCTCAACCGGGGTCCCTTGGCACTGCGACCCTATTGGCTGCCGCTGCTGTTTTTACTCCTCTATGCGCTCAGCTGGTTGAGCTGGTGGCTTTACTTGGTATTGACTGCGGAAGAAACCTCGCCGTTCCCGGACGTGGACGGCGCTTGGCAAGAAGCGCTCAACGCCCTGAGCCGGCAAGGACTGGATGTGAGCGAATTGCCGGTCTTTTTGATGCTGGGTCAGCCTGCTGCAGGCCTAGATGCCCTTTTTCAAGCAGGTTTACCTGGGACGGTGGTACGCAACATTCCCGTCCATGCGCGGGCGCCTGTCAAAGTCTTCGCCAATCGCGAGGCCATCTTCATTACCTGTGCGCCGACCTGCCTCATCGGGCAACTGGCACTGGCGCTTTCCGGACAAGTGCAGCCTAGCGGTCAAACGGCCGAAGAAGACGATCCGTTCAAGACCCAACGTCCTACCGGCCGGGCCGAAGAAATCAAAGCCATTCTCGCCCAGGCACGCAGGGAGGGCCGAGAGCTCTCGGAGCAAGAACATCAGCGCATCCGTTCGCTGATGGCCGAAGAAGAAGCCGAGGCGGGACGCAAAAAGCGTCCCTCGGTGGCTTGGCTGCGTACCAAAGCGGAAGTCGAGCGGACCAGTGCCCGACTGGCTCACTTGTGCCAGTTGATCGCCAGGCAAAGATGTCCCTGGTGCCCGGCCAACGGCATCGTGGTGTTGATCCCGGTAGCTGCTACCGAAAGCGACGAGCTCGCCGACTTGGCCGTCTTTTGCGCACAGTCCGATCTGAGCACCGTCCGTAGGACTTGGCATCTGCGCTGCCCGATCTTCGGCGTTTTGGTAGACCTAGAAACCGTTCCCGGCTTTCGCGAATTCATCGGCCGCTTCGATCCTAGCCTGCGTCAGAATCGTATCGGCCAGCGTTTTCCGCTCTGCCCCGATGTCCAAGCCGCCGGGGTGCCGGCCATGCTCGAAGAAGGCGTGCGTTGGATCTGCCAGTCTTTGCTTCCCGGGTGGATTTATCGCTACCTCAAATTGGAAAGCTCGGACAAGGACTATGCACAAGCCTTGCGGGCCAATGCCCAGCTTTTTCATCTGCTGAGCGAGTTCCGCGATCGGCAAGACAAACTCGCGCGCGTCGTAGCGCGCGGACTGCTTGCAGACCGCGAGGGACTGCCCATGGTCGGCGGCCTGTATCTAGCAGCCACCGGTTCGGACGAGCCGGAGCGGGCTTTCATTGCCGGTGTTTTCGACCGGGTCGTCAAAAGCCAGGACTATGTAGCCTGGACGCACGAAGCATTCGCTGCCGACGAGCGATATCGCCGATGGGCTCGACATTTGTGGGCGGCGGTCGCTTTTGGCCTGTTGGCTTTGGCTTCCCTTGTGTACTACTTCTGGCGCAACGCCGGCACCTGAGAAGGCACGTGCTTCTGGCCGATGAGTCGTCAGGGCGGTACGGGCAGCCGACTCAGGGACGGGTCAGGGAAGCGAGCGGCGTGGGGCATCCGTCCTGTGCTGCGGCGCCCAGCACCTTTTTGCACGCCCGTGCCAGACGCATAACTCCCTCGCGCAAATCTGCCGGGGTGCCGACGCCGAAACTCAGACGGATTTCGTGCCGCGGAACTGTCTTGGATTCCTCTGGGAGGTAGCAGAACTGTCCTGGGACATAAAGCACTCCTTCGTCCCAGGCAGCACGCGCCAGGGGGGAACCAGGACCGGTTTCTACCCACTCCGGCAGCCGCAACCACACGTACAGTCCCCCAGCGGGACGAGCCCAGCGCACGCGCCAACCTGGCTCCAGTGCTTGCTCCAATGCATTGCACAGCGCATCGCGTTTGCGACGATATACCTCGCGCAGCACCGCGACGTGCCGATCATAGGCTCCGCTCTTGACCAGCCGGTGCACTACATGCTGCGTAAAGTTGTTCGAGCCGAAGTCGTGATTGCCCTTGAGCCGCAACAGCGGCTCGCGCAGGTCGCGCGGCACAAAGGCGTACCCGGTCTTGAGCCCCGGCGCGCAGGCTTTGGAAAAGGTCATAGCCAAGACCACATAGGCATTGCGCGTGTCCAGGCTTTTGATGCTCGGCAAATCGTCGCCGTCGTAACGCAACTCGCGATACGCGGCATCTTCCACCAGTACCAGGCGATGATCCCGACTGTAGCGCTCGACCAATTCCAACAGGTGCGCCCGACGCGGCAGGGACAGCGTGCTGCCCGTGGGATTGTCGAAATAGTCCACCACATAAACGAGCTTCAAGCGTGGCAATTCACCCCGGCGTTGCACATAGGCGAGCAAATCGGCCAGTGCATCGGTCTGCATCCCGTCGGCGTCTTGGGGCACGCTGAGGGTCCGCACACCCATGCTTTGCAGCGTGCCCTGATAGACGAAGTACGACGGCGCTGCCGTGATGACCAAGTCGCCTGGATCCAACAGCGCCTCACTGACCAAATACAACAGTTGTTGGGAGCCGGTCGTGATCAGGCAGTCGTCCGGCGTCAAAGACATGGCGGCAGGAGTTACCCGGTCCAGCGCTGCCGTGCGTTCCAAAAGCACCTGCCGTAAAGCACTCAACCCCTGTGTGGTACCGTACTGCAGAGCTACCTGAGCGCTGCGCGGGTCGCCCAGGACTTGTCGCACCGCTTCTTCCACTTCGTGCGCCGGCAGGCTGTCGTAGTCTACCAGCCCGGCTGCCAGACTGATCAGCCGCGGATTCTCGACCGCCTGTTGCATGAAAAAACTGATCGGCTGGTCTACCGTCCGTACGCTTTTGACCGAAAAGCTCATCGGTGCATCCACAGTCCACACTCCCCAGCGATGTCCTCCCAGTACAGGAAGCTCCGTGTCATTTTAGTCGCAACGGATACTCGTTGTGTTCCAGAAAAAATAGCATACGGGTCTTTTCGGCCTTCGGCAGGCTCGTCGGTGCTGCAGGGTTTGTACATCCCTGCACAGCGGCCGACTGGTTGCCCTACTTAGCTCGGCTGCCGCACACAAATAAAATCAGTCGAGGGCGAGTACACCGGGCCCGCGTGGGCCATGCACCGTGTGCTCGCGGCCATGGGCACGCCTTGTCGGAGGCCGCTCCATGTTCGAAGTCGAGTTGAAATTCCCGGTGGCCGATGAAGTGTCGCTGCGTCGCACTCTGGCTTCTTGGAGCGTTTCAGAGCCGCGCACGTTCACGGAGACCGATCGGTACTTCAACGCGCCGGACCGAGATTTCGCCGAGACGGACGAAGCGTTGCGTATCCGGCTGAGCGAGGGAAGAATCCTGCTAACCTACAAGGGGCCCAAACTCGACCCGTACAGCAAGACGCGCCGAGAGATCGAGTTGGAGCTGCAAGCGGCGCCTGAAACCTATGCGCGGGCGGACACTTTCTTGCAGGCGCTCGGTTTTCGTCCAGTCGCCGAGGTGCGCAAGACGCGCACCGTTTACGAGGGGCAATCTTCCGAAGGCCACATTATGCGCGCCGCTCTCGACTTGGTCGAAGGGTTAGGCGTCTACCTGGAGATGGAAACTCACACCGAGCGAGAAGAGGACATTGCGGCTTTGCGGCAAACTATGCTGGAACTGAGCCGCCGCTGGGGTCTCGGGCCGTCGGAAAGACGCTCGTATCTGGAGCTGCTTTTGCAGCGGCGCGGGGAGTCCGGTGCATCGGCCCTGCGCGTCGTGAGCACTGTGGCAGAATTGAGAGCGATCGTCCAGGCTGCGCGCCGCCAGGGCCGAAGGATTGGCTTGGTACCGACCATGGGCGCTCTCCACGAAGGGCACGCGAGCTTGATCCGTGCTGCCCGGCGGGAGTGCGATCTGGTGGTCGTCTCTGTATTCGTCAATCCGGCGCAATTCGGGCCGCGTGAGGACTACGCCCGCTACCCCCGGCCCTTTGCCGAAGATTGCCGGCTGTGCCAGAAATGGGGCGTGGATGTGGTGTTCGCCCCTTCGGTGGAGGCCATGTATCCGCCGGATTATGCCACCTGGGTCGAGGTCCATGGGCTCCAGGATGTGCTGTGCGGGCGCTTTCGTCCGGGGCATTTTCGCGGTGTGGCGACCGTAGTGCTCAAACTCTTCAACATCGCCCAGCCCGACCTAGCTTATTTCGGTCAAAAAGACGCCCAACAAGCACGGATCATAGAGCAAATGGTCCGCGATCTCGATGTGCCCGTGGAGTTGCGTATTTGTCCTACCGTGCGCGAGCCGGACGGTCTGGCTTTGAGCTCCCGCAACGCTTATTTATCCCCGTCAGAGAGGCAGCAGGCTACGTGCCTCTATCGGGCATTGAAAAAGGCCGAAGAACTGGTACGCGGCGGAGAGCGTCAGGTCGCTCGCTTGCGTCAGGCGATGCACGAAATCCTGGCCACCGTCCCCCAAGCGCAGGTGGAATACGCGGAAATAGTGGATGCCCGCACCTTGCAGCCGATCGAAACGCTGGATCGGCGCGCTCTGGCGGCACTGGCAGTGCGTATCGGCAGTGCCCGGCTTATTGACAATATGATCCTCGAGCCTCCGAACGCTGCCCCTGTTCCAGAGCGAGCAGGCGGCGCTTCGTGATACCGCGCGCGGCGCTAAAGCCTCCTAGGGTGCCGTCGGCACGCACCACGCGGTGGCAGGGGATGACGATCGGCACCGGGTTATGTGCCAAGGCCTGTCCGACAGCGCGGGCAGCACCCGGTTGCCCCACCCGACGCGCTAAAGCGCCATAGGTCGTTACTTCCCCATAAGCGATCTGGCGCGCCGCCTCCAGCACGCGCCGCGCAAAAGCGGGTAAACCGCTTACGTCCACGGGTATGTCGTCGAAGCTGACGCGCTCGCCGCGAGCGTACCTTTGCAACAAGCGACACAGGCGCGCAAGCCAGGGCGGCCGCTGCCGGCGGGCACGATGGCAGACCACCCGCTGCCGGACGCCCCAAGTCAGTCTTTGCAATCCCTGCTCGTTGACCGCCAAATACAGTACACCCAAGTTCGTGGGGCAAACGATCCACTCCACGGGCCCAGATGCTTTCGACTGCGGCATGTCAGGCATCGGACCGCGGATCTTGCACGGCGTCCCCGAATGGATTGGGATGGGCATCGAAGCGCTCCAGATCGCGATCCGTATATCCGAAATGATGGGCCAGCTCATGGATCACTGTTTTGCGGATCTCGATCATGAGCTGGCGCCGGTCGTCGAAATCTTCCTCCAGCGGCCGCTTGAAAATGACGATCCGTTGCGGCAATTCGTGCACGTCCACTGCGTCCGCACTCCAGTCCGATGGCAGAGGCATAGGCACGAACAGCCCGTAGACGCTTTCGCCCCCGGCGATTTCTTCCTCGGTAAAGCCCAGCGAGCGCAGCATGTCCGGATCCGGTTCCTCTTCGACATCTATGACCACATTGTGCAAATGGCGCTTGAGCTCCTGAGGCAAGCTAGTGACCACTTGTCGCACCACTCGAGCAAATTCTTCCAAGGTCATGGCTGGCCCGAACATTTCCGATAGCTAAAGGCGTTTATGCCGAGTCAACGATCCCATATACGTTTACATGCCAGTCATCAGCCTCCTGGTGCCTAGGGTAGTATACGACGCGCAAGCCGAGAGCCTACTTTTCTGGAACAGGGAGCGGCTGCCCAAGGCGCCCCGGATCGGACAGCGACGGCGTATTCCTCGACCCTTGCTCGACGCCAGGAATTCTGGGACCGAAGGCAGCCGGTCTCGTTCAGGCAGCCAGCCGAGCGCGCTGGCGCAAATATCCAGCACAGGTCTGGATGACACGCTTTTGCGCTTGGTACGACAGCTCGGGGAACATAGGCAAGGCCAGAACTTCTTGGCAGACTTTTTCGCTGGCGGGAAAGTCCCCAGGGCCGTAGCCGAGAAAGGCAAAGGCCTCTTGCAAGTGCAACGGCTTGGGGTAATAGACTTCGCATCCGATGCCGTGAGTGCGCAGATGTTCTTTGAGCGCATCGCGCCGGCCGTCAGCAACACGCACCACGTACTGGTTGAACGTATGCCGGCTGTGGGGGCGCACGGTCGGCCGCACCAGGAAATGCGCCAGATAGGACTCCTCGATGAGCGCATCGTAGCGCCGCGCGATCGCCTGACGGGCGTCAATCCACCGATCGAGCCAGGGCAGTTTGACGCGCAGAATGGCTGCCTGTAAAGTATCCAGTCGGCTGTTCCAGCCGAGGTAGCGATGTTCGTAGCGAGACACAGTTCCGTGGACGCGCAGCGCTGCCACCCGTTCAGCCCATTCGGGATCGTTGGTCACCACCATGCCGGCGTCGCCGCAGGCACCCAGGTTTTTCGTGGGATAAAAACTCAAGCAAGCCAGAGCACCGAGCGTGCCTGCGCGCTTGCCCTGGTATTCAGCTCCCAGCGCTTGCGCGGCATCCTCGACGATCACCAGATTGTGCCGCTCGGCGATGCGCCACAAAGGCTCCATATCGGCGCATTGCCCGAACAGGTGCACTGCAACTATGGCGCGTGTGCGCTGGTTTATCTTGTTTTCCACCTGATGCGGGTCGAGGGTGTACGTGGCCGGATCTATGTCTACGAAGACCGGCGTGGCCCCGGCGCGCACCACCGCTGCCGCGCTGGCAAAAAAGGTAAATGCCGGCACCAACACCTCGTCGCCTGCCCCGATCTCCAAAGCCTTGAAAGCCAATAGCAGCGCATCGCTCCCCGAGGCACAACCGACCGCGTAAGCCGCACCGCAATATCGGGCCACCTCCTCTTCCAGCCGCATTACATCTTCCCCGAGGATGTAGTGGCCTGATTGCAGCACGCGCACGATTGCCTCTTCCAAACTTTTCTCCAGGCCGCGAAACTGGGTACGAAGATCGAAGAGCGGCACGGACTGGCAATCCTGGCTGGCAGCCATGAGAGGACCCCCTTCCCTGAGCCACGCTTTCCTGTGTGCATTCCTTTGCCGGCTATTCCAGCTTCGGTAAACTAAGTGCAGTCGCTATCCCTGTCAATGCCGATTTGACCGCTGCAGACGGCATCGGTCCGTTGCCCTCGGCCCACAGGAGCGGATGGCGCTGACTAGCCGTTGTAAGCCTGCTATTCCAAGACGCCGATATATACCTGGAGCGCGCCCCCGAGGATGGAACCCATGCCGCGCCAAGCACGCATCGGCATCGTGGTGGGATTGGTACTGGTCACAGCTTTGGCTTTTACCTGGTTTGGCCGACCGGTGGTTGTGTCGGGCCCATCGGATCGGGTACAGCAAAGCTCGCTGCAGCCTCCCAAATAGGGCCGGCTGCGGCACCAGCGTCCGGATCATCGGTGCGTGGCAACAGTCGCCTGTGCCACCGGCTTGCATGCCACGTACCACGGACGACCACGCTGGTTTTTGCCCGCCGGATTCCTAAAAAGATTCTACCCTGCTCGACTGAAGCGGCGCGGTGCCCCAGCGGACCAAGCTGGTTTTCAATCCGCAGAGGTGGTCATGAAGCAACACTCGCCGCGTTTTGTACAGTTGGTCAACGAAGTCCGGCCGTACATCCGCGAAATCGAGGTGTGCCAGCTCAAAGAAATGCTGGATGCCGGCGTGCCGTTCTACCTCGTAGACGTTCGGGAGGAGAGCGAGTATGCGCGCGATCACTTGCCAGGCGCCTTGCATTTGAGCAAGGGGGTGATCGAGCGAGATATCGAAAAAACCATTGCCCAGCTGGACGCGCCGATAGTCCTGTACTGTGGCGGGGGCTATCGCTCGGCTCTGGCCGCGTATAACTTGCAACGCATGGGGTATAGTCGCGTGCTTTCCCTAGCGGGTGGCTACCGCGCTTGGTGCGCTGCCGGCCTGCCGCTAGTGCGTACGCGTCCTGGCGCGCCCGAGCCGACTGCTGCCATTTGCCCTACCCAGTGAAGCGTCTGAGCTTCCCGGCCCGTGTCGGCTGGGGGCGGCCTCTCGGCACCGATGCCGATGGTTGATGCTGGCACCGAGCGGCGTGCCGCCTCGGCCGTCGTCGGGACACGAGCGCCCCACAGGGCTCATCGGCTGGTCCTCAGCTCGCCGTCGGCACTCCCGCTCCGTCGGCTTCTTCATCCGCCCAATCACGCGGGCGCAGGTAATCCAACAGGTCCGCTTCCGGTGACCCCGGTTCGGGACGATAGTCGTAGACCCAACGCACCAGCGGCGGCAACGACATCAGGATGGACTCCACGCGGCCGCCGGTTTTCAGGCCGAATTGAGTACCACGATCGTACAGCAAGTTGAACTCCACGTACCGACCGCGGCGGATCTGTTGCCAAAGCCGATGTTTTTCCTGATAAGGCGTGTCTTTGCGCCGGTGCACGATGGGCAGATAAGCCTGCAAAAAGGCCCGCCCGGCGTCCTCGACAAAGGCCATGAGCACTGCGAAATCTCCTTGCAGATAATCGAAAAAGATGCCTCCGACGCCCCGGTGCTCTTGCCGATGGGGTAGGTAAAAATATTCGTCGCACCATTTCTTGAAACGGACGTAGTCCACAGGTGCCGGGTATCGCGCGCACACCTGCTTCCAAACGCGGTGGAAGTGGATCACATCCTCGCGAAAAGGATAATAGGGAGTCAAGTCGGCTCCTCCGCCGAACCACCAAACCGTTCCCTGACGCAGGAAGCGAAAATTGGCGTGCACCGTGGGTACGAACGGATTGCGCGGGTGCAACACCAGCGATATGCCTGTGGCCTGGAAGTCGCGCGCTCGGCCGGGCATGGTGCGGGCCAGGTCTTCGGAGAACTCGCCGTGCACGGCGGCGAAATTGACACCGGCTTTCTCGAAAAGGCCCCCCTCGCTCAAAACGCGCGTGCGCCCTCCGCCCCCGCCGGGACGCTCCCACAAGTCTTCTCGGAATGCCTGTCCATCCACCGCCGTCAGCTCGCGGCAGATCTCGTTTTGCAGCTCGGCAAAAAAGTTGCGCGCCCGAAGGAACATACTTTCGATGCTCATGCTTCATCCCTCTTCTCGGCGAGCCGGCTGGGGAAAATGGCCCTTGACTGTTATGATTGTTAAGGGCGACATGGTCCAGCCCTCGGGCGATTTGCCGGCAGTCGCCGGGGCAAAACCGATTGTCACAAGACCGGTGCGGAGATGTGCCATGCCGATGGATAACGACTGGCTCTCCCACTTTTTGCGCCTGGTGGGAGACCTGGTATTGGCCGTGGTGCTCGGCGGCATCATCGGCCTGCAAAGAGAGTACGAACGCAAAGCCGCAGGATTGCGCACCCACATGTTGGTCAGTTTAGGCGCAGCTTTGTTCGTACTTTCGGCGCGCGAATTCGGCATGCGGGTCGAGGACATCAGTCGGGTGATCCAGGGAGTCGCCGCCGGCATCGGTTTTCTGGGTGCCGGCACCATCTTGAAGCTGGCCCCCGAAAGGCAGATCAAAGGGCTCACCACTGCCGCCGGCATCTGGCTGACGGCAGCTATTGGTGTCGCCGCCGGGGCCGGACTGGTCCTGCTGGCCACGCTGGCTACCCTGGCCGCTCTGGTCGTCTTGGCCATCATGAGTCGCTTCGAAATCATCTGAACTTAGCGGTTGTCCCATGGTCGCCCGTGGCCCGATGATGCATTCGGGCGCGCCCCATATCGGGCTACAGCGGCAATGAGGCCCCCCTCCTCTCGTGCTGTCCGCTGGCCCCAAAGAGCGCGACCGGTGTCTCGGATAAGAGCATTCGGACTAGGAGGGGCTGTACAGCTCTCGCAGGCACCCCCCATGGTGCAGACTGCCCGGGGAAAAACGCCAGCCGCTTGCGGCCCGAATCCCTGCGGTCACGTGCCGCGGATAAGCTGGCTGCGCTCCAGAGAAGCACGTTGCTCGAAAAAATACCTTTTCAGAGCTTCCAAGGCGTCTTTCTTGGTCTTGTATCGTGGCAAACCCATACGTGCAGCCAACGCGATCAGGTCCTCGCGATTGACACGCTTGCCGAGAGCCTCGAGGTACGTCTCCAGGTGTGCGCGATCGAAGTTCGGGTCCGCCACGCGTGCCTGATACCGTTGCAATTCCTCAATCTCATGCTCCAGGTCGGCAAGAGCGAGCCGGCGACTCGTGGCACGCGAATAGGTTTTGGCTGCTGGAATCGAGCCTGTGCGGTGGTACTCCCACGCCTGCCTCAGGAAATTCGCCCATTCCCCGACGGTCATTTCATCGAAGTAGGTCAGCGTTTCGGCAACCGACTCCAGGTCCCGTGCCGATGTGGCATTACCGGACGCGTGGAGCGCCTGAGACAATGCACGAAGGTACAATCTCAGCGCAGCTACCTTCATACTGAGCAACCCTTTCCAAAACCTGGGCCGCCAATGCGCGGAATGCATCGGCGAATTCAGCACCATCGTGTCGGTTGAACTCGCGCAATGGAAGCCTATCGGCCTCGTCCCGCTCCGCAATGTAGGTCGAAAAAACATGTACGTCTTCGCCCCAAGCCTGGGCGGTACTGTGCGGCATTCGGGCTTTTACCTCCTCCTGGGATCGGATGAGTTTGGCTTCCTGCTTGCGGTACCATCGTGCAAAGTTGATCACGAGACCCAACAATTCGAGCTGCGGGCACAGAGGATGGACCAATGTCCCCTGGGCCGGCGGTGGCTCATAGGTGTCTGCGCGGGTCTCTCCCGGCGCCGCGCTTTTCAGCATCCGCAAGGTGCGCAATACGCGGCAGGCACCGTTGAGCGACAGCTTATCCAGCCGCGTAGGCACGAGCGCATAGTCCGAACAGACCAAGGCATTGATACACGCCAGAGTTTGTCGTGGCGGACAATCCAAAAAGACGAACTCGAAGCGCTCGCCGATGCGTGGATCGTGCAGGGCAGACAGCAGTATGGTCCGCACATCCATCGTTTCGACGCCCCTCAGCCAGCGGTTTTCCAGTCGCGTCTCGACTTGCTGCAAATCATCCGACGAGGCGACGATACTGCACTTGGCAAATCCACCCGGTAAATGCACTTCCGTGGCGCGATCCAAAAGGGCTTTGGCATCGGGCTGCTTGCGCGTCAGGAAGTTGTCAATCAAGAGTCTTTTTTCGAAAACCTCACTGAGCGATTGCACACAGAGGTCGGACAAGGATCCCTGATAGTCCAGGTCGAGCAGCAGCACGCGCCGGCCCTGTTCTGCCAGAGCGGCTGCCAGGAAAGCGGCGATGGTCGTTTTCCCCACACCGCCTTTGAAATTGAGGAACGAAACGATACGCTGCTTCCTGTGCCATTTGGCAACAAACGCAGGCTCCCGAGGCAACCCGTGTGACTGCCAAAAGACATCGCCTTCACGATTTTCCAGGATACGCAGACGAGTCCGCAGGGCCTCCAATTCCTGTTCCTTTTGTTGCACCTGGGTTTTGAGCTCGTGAACCTCGTCCACTCTGGCGGCGCGCTCCCGCTCCAGTTGCTCTGTCAATTGAGTGCAGGTCTGCTTGGACCTTTTGTACCTTTTGACCAAAAGCTTGTATTTCCAGCGGAGCCGATCGGTGGCCTGCCCCGATTCGCTAGTCGGCATCGCCTGGTTCGGCGAGCTCTCGGAGGCTGATGCCATAGGTATGGTGACGACGACCGGCGCGATCGGCTGGTGGCTACGTCCCCCTTTCCAGAGCCACACCACAACAAAAGACAGGACGGCCAGTGCACCCAAGACGAAAGCCGCCAGGAGTTCTGGATTGTCCCGAACCCATTGGGTGATCAAATGCCACAAGTCGTGCCACATAAAATGTCCGGCCTGCGTGAGCTAGCTGCCCAACAAAAGACGTTCGCACCGGAATGTCGGCGGCGAACCCAGGTCTTTGCGCCATTATCGCCGCTGTGCCCGCCGAACTCAATCAAAATCCTAGGCGCTTCGGTGTTTATCGTACCCCGCGGCAGGTGTCGGCCGAGTCCGCACGTATTGGGCATAACAATAATAAGGGGGAGGCGATGCGTTCGTTGCCGATCGTTCCAGGCCGGATTGCAAACGGAGGATGTCGCTTTATGCTATGGATAGCAGGAAGGAGTCTGCCTAGCGGGACGGCTCGCGACTGCCCGCGGGTGTAAGTCCCCGAAAGGGAGGAACCCATGACCGATCGTCGCTGGCGCACGTTCGTGGTTTTGCCCCAGCTTCCGGAGCGATTGCAGCCGCTCCAGCGATTGGCTTACAATCTGTGGTGGAGCTGGAACCCAGACGCAGTTTTTCTTTTCCGGCGCATAGATCCGGAGCTTTTCGAGACGGTCGAACACAGCCCGGTCAAATTGCTGGGCCAAGTCGCTCAGAGCCGACTGGACGAGCTGCAACAAGACGATGGTTTCCTGGCCCATATGGACCGGGTATGCACGGCGCTCGACGAGTATCTGGCCGGCTCGACATGGTATCGGGAAGTGAGCCAGCGCAAGCCAGGCGCACACGAAGCGCCGATCTGTGACGCCAGCGAATTGCGCATCGCTTACTTTTCTGCCGAGTTCGGCATCCATGAAAGCATCCCGGTCTATTCGGGTGGTTTGGGAGTGCTGGCGGGGGATACGCTCAAAAGCGCCAGCGATCTGGGCCTGCCCTTGTGCGGTGTCAGTCTGATGTATCGGCTGGGCTATTTCCGCCAGTACCTCAATCAGGACGGCTGGCAGCAAGAGTTCTACCCGGAAAACGACTTTTTCAACTTGCCGCTGATTCCGGAATGGGACAGTCAGGGTCAGCCCCTGACGATCTCCGTGCCGTTTCCCGGGCGCGAGGTGTATGCACGCATCTGGCGCATCCAAGTAGGCCGCGTGCCGCTGTATCTGCTCGATACCAATGTGCCCCAGAACAGTCCCGAAGATCGGGGCATCACGGGCCAGCTTTATGGGGGCGATCAGGACATGCGCGTGCGGCAGGAAATGATCCTGGGGATCGGCGGCATCCGCGCGCTGCATGCCCTGGGATTGCCCCCCACGGTGTGCCATATGAACGAGGGCCATTCGGCCTTTCTGGGGCTGGAGCGGATCCGCATGCTCATGACTGCCCACGGGCTGTCGTTTGCCGAAGCGCGCGAAGTAGTAGCCGCGGGCAACGTGTTCACCACGCATACGCCGGTCCCTGCGGGCAACGACATGTTCCCGCCGCACCTGGTGCAGCACTATCTATCCCCCTATTTGCAACAAGTGCCGGTGGATTGGGGGCAGATTCTGGCTTTGGGCCGGCAGAATCCGCACGATCCCAACGAGCCTTTCTGCATGACCATTTTGGCGCTGCGCTTGGCCGGTGCCAGCAACGGCGTCAGTAAACTGCACGGACGCGTAGCGCGGCACATGTGGCGCAATTTGTGGCCCAGCGTGCCCGAAAGCGAAGTGCCGATCTTTTCCATCACCAACGGCATCCATACGCAGAGCTGGCTGTCGCCGGAAATGACGCAATTGTACGATCGCTACCTGGGTACGCGCTGGCGTGAACGGCCTACGGACCACGACGTGTGGAAGCGCATAGACGCCATTCCCGATGCCGAGCTGTGGCGTACGCACGAGCGGCGCCGCGAGCGATTGGTAGCTTATGTCCGACGACGACTCATCCAACAACTGCGTCGGCGCGGGGCCCCTCAGATCGAGCTCAAATGGGCCGAGGAAGCCCTCGATCCGGAAACCCTGACCATCGGCTTCGCTCGCCGATTCGCTACCTACAAGCGGGGCACCCTCATCTTGCGCAACCTGGAACGGCTCCAGCGCATCATCAACGACAAAGAGCGCCCGGTGCAGATCATCTTCGCCGGCAAAGCCCATCCCCGCGACCACGGAGGCAAGGAACTGATCAAGGAAATCGTCCATGTGGCGCGACGTCCCGAATTCCGGAGGCGCATCGTGTTCGTCGAAGACTACGACATGAACCTGGCCCGGTACCTCGTCCAAGGCGTGGACGTCTGGCTCAACAATCCGCGTCGGCCCCTGGAAGCATCCGGCACCAGCGGTATGAAAGTGGTGCCCAACGGCGGCCTCAACCTCAGCATCCTCGACGGCTGGTGGGTCGAGGGGTACAGCGGCGACAACGGCTGGGCCATCGGCGCCGGCGAAGAATATACCGACTACGGCTACCAGGACGAAGTCGAAAGTCGCGCCATTTACGACCTCCTCGAAGAAGAGATCGTCCCTTTGTTTTACACCCGCGGGAGCGACGGCGTGCCGCGCGAATGGGTCCAGCGCGTCAAGCGATCCATCCGCACCATCTGCGGCTATTTCAATACCAATCGCATGATCCAGGAATACGCCGAGCGCTGCTATTTCCCGGCCCACCGGCATTTTGCCACGCTCACTGCCGACGGGGCCAAACAGGCGCGCCAGCTGCATGCCTGGCGCCGGCGTATCGAAGACAACTGGTCCAAAGTGCGCGTCGAACACGTCGAGGCACGCGCCAGCGACCCGCTGCGCGTCGGCAATTCCCTGCAGGTACAGGCGCGCGTCCATCTCGGCGACCTACATCCCGAAGATGTCGAAGTGCAGGTGTTCCACGGCTTGGTAGACTCCCTGGGCGACATCCCCCACCCGGAAACGCTGCCCATGCATCCGGTCCAGGCCACGGGCAATGGCCTCTACGAATATCGTGCCGATATCCCCTGCCGCACCACAGGACAACACGGGTACGCCGTGCGCATCCTGCCCCACCACCCCGACCTACTCAACCCCCTGGCCACAGGTCTGATTTGTTGGGGATGACGCGTGCCCTGGCTCGTTTTCATGAGCATTTGGCCGACTCGTTGGTAAAATGGAAAAGGGAACGGTTTGCACGCCCAGACTAGGGCGAGCGCGCCGACTCGTTTCGGTTCCAGCTCGCCCACTGCTTCTATTGACCGGCACGAGGGGTCGGCCTAAACTGGGCAAGCCCGGCACTAGCACGACGCTCTTCCCGACGATGCCAGGGGAGTCAACCCTATGGGAGAAGAAAAAAAGCTGGATATGGAACTGAGCCTGTGGGATCGGCTGGGCGACTTTTTCAGCGCCTTGTCGGAAGCCATCCTGCAGCTGTTGACCCGTTTGTTCGGTTCGAGCAACGAACGGCACCTGCGCAAGCTCGGTCTGCGGATCACCGGTGACCCGGAACGTCCCTACGAGGTCGTGCCCGGCTCGCTTCTGGCCCGGATCAACGACCTCGAGCCGCGCATGCAGGCATTGAGCGACGACGAACTGCGCGCACTGACGCCGCAATTCCGCGAGCGGCTGCGGCAGGGAGCCACCCTCGACGATATACTGCCCGAAGCCTTTGCCGCCTGCCGCGAATCGGCCCGCCGCTTCAAAAACATGCGGCATTTCGACGTGCAAATCCTGGGCGGTATCGTCTTGCACCAGGGCAAAATTGCCGAGATGGCGACCGGGGAAGGCAAAACGCTGGTCGCCACCTTGCCGGCTTACCTCAACTGCCTGGAAGGCCGCGGGGTCCATATCGTGACCGTCAACGATTACCTTGCCCGACGCGATTGCGAGTGGATGACCCCGATTTATCAGGGCTTGGGCGTCACCGCAGGGTATATCCAATCGGACATGGATCCAGCTCAACGCCGACGCGCCTACGATTGCGACATCACCTACGGCACCAACAGCGAATTCGGCTTCGACTATTTACGCGACAACATGAAACCCGCCCGCTGGGGCGACCCACGGTACAGCGTCTACGAACAGCAATGCCAACGCGAACTGAACTATGCGATCATTGACGAAGTGGACAATATCCTCATAGACGAAGCGCGCACGCCGCTCATCATTTCTGGCCCGGCGCTCGGCGATACGACCCGCTTCTTTTTGGCCGATCGCGTCGCGCGCCAGCTCAAACCCGGTGTCCATTTCGAGGTCAAAGAAAAAGAGCACACCTGCCACCTGACCGACGAAGGCATCCGCGAAGCACAACGGCTCGCCGGCGTGGACAGCTTTTACACCCCCGGCAATATGGAATGGCCCCACCTGATAGACCAGGCACTCAAAGCCCATCACCTCTACAAACGCGACAAACACTACGTCGTCATGCCTCACCCGGAAACAGGCGAAATGAGCGTCATTATCGTGGACGAATTCACGGGACGGCTCATGATCGGGCGGCAGTGGTCCGACGGACTGCACCAGGCGGTCGAGGCCAAAGAAGGCGTCCGCATCAAAGAAGAAACTCAGACCTTGGCCACCATCACCATCCAGAATTTCTTCCGCTTGTATCGCAAAATCGCCGGCATGACAGGTACGGCCATGACCGAAGCCGACGAGTTTTGGAAAATCTACCATCTGGAGGTCGTGGCCATCCCTACCAACCGCCCGCTGCGACGCACCAACTATCCCGATGTCGTCTTCCGCTACGAACGGGAAAAATGGAAGGCTATCGTGGACGAAATCGTCGAGGTGCACAAGTCGGGACGGCCCATCCTGGTCGGAACCACCAGCGTGGAAAAGTCGGAAAAGTTGGCCGACATGCTCAAAAAGCGCGGCGTCCGCTTCGAATTGCTCAATGCCAAACCGGAACATGCCGCCCGCGAAGCCGAAATCGTCGCCCAAGCAGGACGACTGGGCGCTGTGACCATCGCCACCAATATGGCCGGGCGCGGCACCGATATCATCCTGGGCGGCAATGCCGAATTCCTCGCCTGGGCCAAATTGCGCCACCAATATCCGACTCGTCTGGATGTCCCCCCCGACGTCTGGAAACGCACCGTCGAAGAGATCGAAGCCAAAGAAAATCTGAAAGAAGAAGGGCGTAAAGTCGCCGAATTGGGCGGCCTGCACGTCATCGGTACCGAACGCCACGAAGCCCGGCGCATAGACAACCAGCTGCGCGGTCGTGCCGGCCGGCAAGGCGACCCCGGCTCCAGTCGCTTCTATGTGTCCCTACAAGACGACCTGATGCGTCTTTTCGGAGGCGAAAAAGTAGCCGCTCTGCTGACCTGGGTCGGCATGGAAGAAGGCCAGTCCATCGAAAGCCCTATGGTCACGCGCCAGATCGAAAAGGCACAAAAGCGCGTCGAGGAACGCAACTTCGATATCCGCAAGCACCTCCTCGAATATGACGAAGTCATGGACTATCAGCGCAAAAAAGTCTACGGCTACCGGCAGTGCATCCTCGAAGGCACCAACTGCCGCTTGCTCATCCTCGGCATGTTGCGCGAGCAAATCGAGCGTGCCGTGCGTCGTTACTACGACGAAGATTACGGGGCAGAATGTTTCGCCGAGTACGCCAGCAAGCACCTGCAGGTCGAGCTGGAGGCCAGCGATTTCCGTCGCGCTACATTCGAGCAAGCGGTCCTCACGGCTCGCGATATCGCTTTGCGCCGGGCCCCGGACGTGCTCCAGGAAGCCCTGACCGAATACAGCAACTCCGACCAGAGTCAGGAAGCCGACAGCGAACCCAATTGGAAAGGCTTAGCGCAATTCCTGGCCGCTCGTTTCGGGCTGAAAATGACCGGAGGCGAGTTGCGCACCATCGGCCTGGAGAAGCTTATCGAGACCCTCTTGCCCCGCATCGAACAACTGATCGAGGCCATAGACCTGAGCGAAGGGCGCAAGTATTTCGAGCCCGACTACGGCGCGCAGGCACTGGCCGATTGGCTCAAGTACAAATTCGGCCTCGACGTCCGACCGGCCGATTTCGCCGAACGCGAGCCAGACGAAATCGCGGCACAACTTTGGGACCGCATCTTGGACACTTATCTGGAAAAAGACATCGTCTTTCCGGTACAGGTGGGACTGGCGCGCTTTTTCCCGGAGCGAGCGGGCGCAGGGATCGGTTTTTGCGACCGCGAAGGCTTGCGCCAATGGGCGCTGCACCGCTTCCCCGGTGCTGCCGCTTTCCTACACGACAAGGATTTCCAAACCGCTCCGCGTCCCGAACTCAAACAGGCCCTCTTGCAAGCATCGCGGGCCACTTATCCGGCCGAAGCCATCCGTCGCCTTGAGGAAGTCATCCACAACTGCTTCGCGGAACACGATACTTTGCCGATCGCGGAGGCGCAACAATTAGCCGTGTGGGCTCACGAAAAGCTGGGCCTGGAATGGACGCCCGAGGATTTTGCCGGCCTCGATCGCGCCGCAGTACAGCAAAAATTGTGCAACGCGCTCGACGACCGCTACCGCCCGGAAATGCAAAAGCTGGAACGGTCTCTTTTGCTCAGTATCGTGGATGCGTCTTGGAAAGATCATCTCTACGCCATGGACCATTTGCGGGCGGGTATCGGTCTGGTCGGCTATGCTCAAGTGGATCCCAAGAGCGAATACAAACGGCAGGGCATGAAACTGTTCGACAGCATGTGGGAGGGCGTCTCCGAGCGGGTGACCGACCTCATCTTCCGCATGGAGGAAGCCGCGGAAAGCATGGCCCCGCGTCTATGGACCATCACCGAAACCGTGCACGCTGCGCCCGTCTCGGCTTTGCAAAGTGCCGGCACCGACAGCATAGGCTCGATCCGCGCGCAGCAGCAGGCAGCCATCGAAAGCAGCCAATCCCAGCGCAAAGTGGAAACGATCCGCAATCGCGGCGTGCGCGTCGGCCGTAACGATCCCTGCCCCTGTGGCAGCGGCAAAAAATACAAACAGTGCTGCATGCGCAGTCGCACCCAGTGACGCGGCCCGACAGAACGCCGGCTGCGGACACAGGCGCTCCCGAAGGACGCTATGTATGGCATGGAAGCAATGGGCACTCAGTCTGGGCTATGTCGGCGTAGCGGCCGTCTTGAGCCCCTGGCTGTACGTGCGTCGGCGCCGCGGTAAACCGATCGGGTGCTTGTACGAGAAGTGCACCGGTGCCGTGCAGGTCGAGCGCAGCCAGGACCCGGCTGTGTGGTGGCACGGGGTCAGCGTCGGCGAAATCCTGCTTTTGCGCCCCCTAGTGCGTGCCTTTGGGCAGCGTTTTCCTGGCAGGCAACAGGTGGTCAGTGCCACCACGCCTACCGGCCTGGAACTGGCCCGTCGGGAATTTGCCGACTTGCCCGTCATCCCCTGGCCGTTCGACTTCGTCTGGGCAGTTCGGCGCGCTCTCGACCGTGTCCGCCCCGAGCTGCTGGTCCTGGCGGAGTTGGAATTGTGGCCCAACCTGCTTGTGGAAGCGGGTCGGCGTGGGATCCCAGTGGCCATCGTCAATGCCCGGCTCAGCGAGCGCAGTTTTCGTCGCTACTTTCCGCTGCGGCACTGGCTGCGCGAAGCGCTGGTCGCCGTCCACCTGGTGGCAGCTCAGAACGAGACTTATGCCCGTCGCTTCGCCCAACTAGGGATTG
Source organism: Gemmataceae bacterium (assembly GCA_040289265.1). Taxonomy (GTDB): domain Bacteria; phylum Planctomycetota; class Planctomycetia; order Gemmatales; family HRBIN36; genus PSKW01. The sequence continues at coordinate 84,058 of PSKW01000006.1, read as the reverse complement.
CGCCGGCACGCATCCACGTTACCGGCTCGGTCAAATTCGACAGCGGCACTTCGGCAAACGACTGCGAAAAACTGCACCAGTTCCGCACTTGGCTGGCAGTCCGGCCGGGTCAAACCATATGGGTCGTGGGCAGTACCCAGGCGCCGGAAGAAGCCATGGCCCTGCGTATATTCGCCAAGCTGCGTCGGTCCCATCCTGGCTTGCGACTGGTGCTCGTGCCCCGGCACCGCGAACGCTTCGAGGAAGTGGCCAGCTCGATCCGTTCCATGGGACTGACCTGGGCGCGACGCAGTGAGCACCCGACGACCTTGACAGGCACCGAGCAGGTCGTCTTGTGGGATACTCTCGGGGAGTTGCGTGTGCTTTGGGGGCTTGCCGATGTGGCCTTCGTGGGCGGCAGCCTGGCTGATCGAGGCGGACAGAATATGATCGAGCCTGCCGCTTTCGGCGTCGCTCCTGTCTTCGGCCCGCATGTCTGGAATTTTCAGGATATTGCCCAAGGATTGCTGGCCGCCGGCGGCGCCTTGCAGGTTGCCGATGCTGCCGATTGGGAAGAGGTAACCCGTAGGCTTTTGAGCGATCCGGCCTATCGTCGCACCCTGGGCGCCCGTGCGCGCTGCTTTGTCCAGTCCCATGCCGGTGCCACTCAGCGCACGCTGGATCTGCTCGTGCCGCTGCTAGCGGCCAAGGGCTGCGGCACTGCTCGCGCCGCGTGAACGCTGGCCGCGGACCTATCGCGTGCTATGCCATCTGTATGCAACCATGGGCCTGGAAAAACGGTGTTTGGCTGCCCGCCCGCGAATGCCACATCGGCTTCGACGATGCCGGCTTCGTGTGGGGCGCCACGGTAACCGATCAGTGCCGCACTTTTCGTCACAGGCTTTTCGATCTCGAAGCCCATGTCGAGCGATTTCTGCGCAGTGCCGAGCTGGCATGCATCCCCGTACCGTATTCGTTCCATGACCTCGTCGAGACGGCACAAGAGCTAGTGTCTCGCAATGCCCACGAGTTGGCGGCCGAAGAAGAGCTGTGTCTGATCCTGGCTGCCACCCCGGGTCCCATTGAGTATTATTCCGGACCGCGCTCGTCGCTTGCCTCTGTGCCCACCATGCTTATGCATACCTACCCTTTGCCCTGGCGCCGCTATGTACCCCTACTGCGCTATGGTGCCGTGGTGCTGATTCCGCGCGTGCGCTCTGTGCCCAGCGCCTGTTTGTCCCCGACGATCAAACACCGTAGCCGACTCCATTGGTGGATAGCGCAAACCGAAGTGCGCCGGCGTGATCCGGAGGCGCTAGCGCTTTTGCTCGACGAAACGGGCCGTCTCACTGAAACGGCCCTCGCCAACTTCCACGCCGTGATCGGCGCCACCGTCGTGTCGCCCCCGCAAGAAGTCATCCTGCCTGGTCTGAGCCGAAAACGGATCCGAGACCTGTGCACGACCTGCGGCCTGACTTATTGCGAAAAACCGTTGACGCAGGCCGACCTGAGCCTTTGCTCGGAGGCCTTCTTGTCCAACAGCATATTCTGCCTTGCCCCGGTACGACGCATCGAGGACCACGCGTACCCATGCCCCGGTCCTGTGTACCAAATGCTTCGGCGGGCGTTCAGCGAACTGGTGGGCCTCGACTTCGTCGAGCAGATCCTCGGTCACGCTACTTGATCGGCGCACGATGGGCAGAGCATACCCGCGGCCCCAGGCGTCTGCCACCCCCAGCGATCGCGCGCCCGGTGCCCGCCGTAGTCGGGTAACTGTCCGGCGCTGTGCGCTACAGCGGTGAAGGTTCGCGCCGACTTCTTCGCGAGCGCCACACAAGCTCGCCGGTCACGGGTGTTGGCCCGGCGGAAGCTGATCCGGCGTTGCGCTAGGGGGCTGGCTCTGGGCTTGCACGGTATCCTCGGTCGACGCTCCAGGTTGGTGCCGCGCTTTTTGCTCCTGCAATCTCAGCCACCGCTGCCGCCGCACCCAGTAAAAGCGCACGGGCAAGAAGATGTCCACCACCTCGTCGGCGATGAGTAGGCCGCCCAGGACGGGCAAGGCCATAGCGGACAAGATTTCTGCGCCGACACCGCTGGCCCACAGCATAGGGGCGACAGCCAAAATAGACGTGCCCTCGGTCAGCAGTTTGGGACGCAGCCGGTGGACGGCACCTTCCAGCACAGCTTCCTTGAGTTCGTCGAGGGAGCGGATGTTCTCCAGGCCGCCTCGCTTGGCAATGGCCTCGCGAAGATAGACCACCATGATGATCCCGGTTTCCGTTGCCATGCCGAACGCGGCGATATAGCCTACCCACACCGCCACACTGAAATCTACCGGCGCAGCATCCCATCCATGCATGAGTTTCGGAAAAAGGACCTGGAAAAAGATACCTCCGGCGATGGCTTCGGGCACCGCCGCCATGATCAGCAGGGCATCCATCAAATCGAAATAGGTCAAATACAGAATGAGAAAAATGATGGCGAGCGTGAGCGGGAAGACCAAACGCAAAGTACGGGCAGCGCGCATTTGGTGCTCGAATTCTCCGCTCCACTCCAGGTGGACCCCTTCGGGGAGTGGGACTTTTTCCAAGACCGCCCGTCGCGCTTCTTCCACAAAACCTACCAAGTCGCGGTCGGCAGAAACGTTGAGCGTGACGTAACTGACCAGGCGCGCATTTTCGCTGCGGATCATTGCCGGGCCTGGAACCAAACGCACATCGGCCAATTCGGCCAAAGGCACTTGCAAGGGGGTTGCCGGTTCCAACACATGAGGCGGAGCCGTCCGGTGCGCTTCGCGTCCTGCCCGGCCCAGGGTGCTCGGACGCGTCTCGTGCATCGCGGAAGCGGTATCGGTCTCGGCGGGCATAGTTCCGGTCACCGTCGGCATCGGCCGACTGACCAGCAGTCGTTTGACCTCTTCCACGTCTTCGCGCGCGGCGCGGGCATAGCGTATGCGTACGGGATAACGTTCCCGTCCTTCGACCGTCTGGGTGACGACACGCCCTCCCAAAGCGGCTTCGATCGTATCCTGAATGTCTGCGATGCGGATGCCGTAACGCGCCGCCTGCTCCCGACGGATGGCAATCTCCAGATACCCTTTTATAGTCGGTCGTTCGGCGAAGACATCCTTGGCCCCGCGGACGGTGCGCAGCACTTGCTCGATCTGCTGTCCCACATGCTCGATAGTTGCCAAATCGGGGCCGAAGACTTTGATACCCACGGTGGTGCGAATGCCCGTGGACAGCATGTCTATCCGGTTGGCGATCGGCATGGTCCAGATGTTGCTCCAACCGGGCACTTGCACGACGGTGTCCAATTCCTGGCGCAAATCGCCGTTGCGGCCCCCTTGACGGGTCCAGAACAAAACCCAGCCGGCGAACTCCTGAGCCAACCTGCTGCGCAATTCCTGGACTTCCTGCACTACAGACGCCGACTCGGGAGCAGTCTGCGAAGATACCTCGGCTTGCAGTACCTGTTCCAAGACGGGTCCCCGAGGAGCTCGAGCCACAAGTCCCCGCGCACGGGCAGCGCGTGCCAGGGCCGTGATCGCCGACCAGGTATAAGCTTCGACGCCGTGGTCGAAAAGCTCGGCATTGATCAGGTGCATCCGGTTGCGCCAATAGTCGTGGCGCTTTTTCTCGACGGATTCCAGAACGATTTGCGCCGGGGTCAAGGTAGGCAAGCCCAAGAGCCACTCCCCGGCCAAATGGACCCATTGCCGCAGCGATTGCCGCCGTACATCGAGGAGCTCGGCCAAAGAGCCGTGGGCGTGTCCCTGTTCCCGCAGTCGCTCCGCGGTGGCCACCATCACCTTGTGTACGTCTTCCAACGCTGGGTGTCGTGCCAGCCACGGGCCGTAGCGAGGGGTCAATTCAGCGACGATTTCTTCGGTCACTCGTTCCAGCGGCTCGGACGCCTGGACGTGGTGCGGACTGGCTTCGATAGCGCGCACGGTGAGTGCCACGACATGGCGCGTCAGCAGAGGCTCCAAAGCCTGTTCGATCTCGCGGAACCGTTCCAGGGCCAGCTGCCGCTGGGCGCGGTCGAACTCTTCCAAGGCGAACATGGTGGCCTCGCTGACGAGGGCGTCGCGGTCCGACTCGAGCTCGGCGCGAGCCAACCATCCTTGGCGCTCCAGTGCCGCCAGCACAGCCCGCGTCTGACGCCGCGCATCGGCGTACTTCAACACGCGTCGCGGCCAAAACTCGTGCGGACGAAAATTGACGAACGTTTCCACCATCTCGATGGGCGCCGGATCGGTGGGCGTATCGGCACGTCCTGCCTTGCCGACCACCGACTCCACCTCGGGAAAACTGCGCAACAGTGCGTTGCGGGCTTTGAGATCGTCGGTCGCCTGGGCGACACTGGCCCGAGGAATGGTGACCGGCATGTCCATGAGCGACCCTTCGTCCAACGGCGGCATATAGGCTACGCCGATACGCGGGAAATGCCAGGCCACGAGCGCCACGGCTGTCAAGGTGACCAGGGACAGGATTTGGTTCCACCACCCGATGACCAAAGCGACCGAAATGGTCACGACCACGGCATACACCAACAAAAATGCGATGCGCCAGGCGTACTCGGACGCGCCCATGCCCAAGACCGCCGGTATGGGGAACAGTCCCGCCGCCAGCAACAGCAACGCGGCGAACGACCAGAGCACCAGATTGCGTCGTTCCAGCGCCCAAGCGAGCACAGGCCGATAGATGCCGATCAGGGTGCGCACCAGCCAGCTTTCTTCTTCGCTGCGCAGACGACCGCGTACCATGAGGGGAATGAGTGCCGGCACCAAGGTCACCGACAGTACGGCCACGCCCACCATGGCCAGGCTTTTGGTAAAGGCCATCGGATGAAACAACTTGCCTTCGCGTCCGCTCAAAGCGAAAACCGGCAGAAACGACAAAAGCACGATCATTACCGAATAAAAGATGGGACGTCCTACCACACGGCAGGCGGCGACGACCAGCTCGGTGGTATCGCCGCGCACGCGCTGCTCGCCGAAATGGGCCTTGAGCCGGTGGGTGGCATTTTCCACCATGACCACCGCTTGATCCACCAGGATGCCGATGGAGACGGCAATGCCCGCTAGCGACATGATGTTGACTTGCACGTCCACGATCCCCAGCTTGCGCAGGATCCACAGCATCCAGAAAGAAAACAACACCGACAACGGCAGGGTCAGGCAGATGAGCAAGGCGCTGCGGAAATGCCACAAGACCAGGACGACCGCGGCGGCGGCGATAGCGATCTCGTGCCACAGGACCTTGGTGAGCGTGTCAATGGCCCCATAGATGAGCCGCGTGCGCTCGTAAGCCGGTACGATGCGCACTCCAGGGGGCAGACCGCTTTGCAGTTGCTGGATTTTGTCGCGGATCCGACGGGTCACTTCCAAAGGGTTTTCCCCATAGCGCATGAGGACGACGCCGCCGGCGACTTCGTTGCCGTTTTTCTCGAAGACGCCGCGGCGGAATTGCGGGCCGAGTTGCACGCGCGCTACGTCCTTGACATGGACGGGCGTGCCTTCCACTTCGCGCACGACGATGTTTTCGATGTCGCGAACGCTTTCGATCCAGCCGACGCTGCGGACCAGATACTCGGCGCCGGCCTTTTGGATGACGCGCCCACCCACGGCGAGGTTGCTGCGGGCCACTGCCTCGACCAGTTCACCCAAGGTCACCCCGTAGGCGCGCAGTACTTCTGGACGGACGTCTATCTGGTATTCCCGGGGCATACCTCCCACCGCGGCCACTTCGGCCACGCCGGGCACCGAATTCAGTTCCGGGCCGATGTAAAAACGCTGCAGCGCCCAGGCACGCTCCAAAGTCAGGCCTTCGCCTTCGATGGTGTACCAGAAGATCTGGCCCAGTGCCGTAGCATCCGACGCCAAATAGGGCGTCACCCCAGGCGGCAAAAAAGTACTGGCCAGCGTCAGTCGCTCCAGCACCCGCTCGCGCGCAAAGTAAAAGTCCACGCCGTCTTCGAAGATGATCGTGATGAGCGAAAAACTGAACTCCGAAGAAGAGCGAATGACGCGCACGCCGGCCAAGCCTTGCAGTTTCAGCGTCAAAGGATACGTGATCTGATCTTCGATCTCCCGTGGACTGCGCCCCGGCCAATCGGTGAAGACGATCACCTGGTTCTCGCTCAGGTCGGGGATGGCATCCATCGGCGTGTCCAGGACGGCATACAAAGCCCACACCGTCAGGCACAAGGCCAGGGCGACGGTCAGCCAGCGATTGCGAATACATCCTTCGATAATGCGCTCGACCATGAGTCGTACCCTCTGACTGCGCACACTCGGGTCTATCGGCCAACGTGTCGTCCTGGGAATGCGGCAACCCATCCCAGTTCGCGCGGGGCGATAGGTGCGAGCCGCGCACCTTATTTCCCCGGGACCGCTCCTTGCAGGAATTTCTGTACTTGCTGCCAGGTTTTATCGGGCTCGGCCAATGCCTGCTCGCGGCACCCGTCGCAGCACAGGTACACGGTCTCGTCCAGGATGCGGATGCGCACCGGCTTGCCCATGCTGCCCAGAGGGCTACCACTGATCGGACAGAACCGTTGCTTGCGAGCACGCTCTCGGTCTGCCGCCGGCAGCAAGCTCAAGTTTTTCTCGACTTCTAGATCGGTGCGATCCTGGGTAGCCCGCAGTGCTTGCGGCGCATGACCAGCATGTGAGCCCGAGGCACCGAAATAGGTGGCGCCGGCTGCCGGCTGCAAACGACTTTCGGCATCCACGAGGAAGGCACCGCCTACTACGATGCGCTCGCCCGGGTGCAGACCGTCCAGAATCGTCACGTATCCCTCGGCACGCGGGCCGGCTTGCACACGCACACCTTCGTAGACGTGGGGCGCCGCTTCGCGATAAACGATCTGTTCCCGTCCGGTGTCCACGACCGCGTCTTCCGGCACGGCCAAGACATACCCACGCGCCACGGCGCTCCAGGTGGATGCGGTCTGGATCAAGCCCATGATGTCTAGCGGCCCTGGGAGCAAGCCTGCGCCCGGATCCGGTGTGCGCCAGGCGAGCGAGGCAGCCTGCTTTTCCAAATAGTCACGCACACCGGGCACCTCGGCCATCGGTACGGCCACCTCGACCGTGGCGTACATCCCCGGACGCAGCTCGTGCAAAGGATTGGCCACGTCGAAGCGCACGCGCAACGTGCGGGTCGCCGCATCCAAATGAGGATGAATGAAGCTCAAGTGGCCAGTGAAGATACGTCCGGGAAAGACCAGCGTCGTCGCCCGAATCGGCAGACCCAGTCGCACCAATCCCGCATCCGATTCGGGTACTTGCGACTCGATCCAGACGGTAGACAGATCGGCGACATCGAAAAGCCGCGCACCCTCTTCGATATAGTCCCCCTCGAGAATGTATTTGCGCAGCACATGACCGCTCAGCGGCGCGCGGACGACCACCAGGGGATGACTCTCTTCGCCTTCGGAAAGAGACGACACGTCCTGGACACCGATTCCCCACCATTTGAGCCGTTGGAGCAAGCGTTCGATTTCCTGTTTGTCGCCGCGACGTCGGGCATACTGCAAGTTTTGGACAGTCACGCCGTATTCGACGTTGTAGACCAATGCCAACGGCTCTCCAGCACGTACCGGCTGACCTGTGACGTTGACCAGCAAGCGCTCGATGCGGCTGCGGCCTGGCAAGCGATTGCTCAGGCGCGCCAGCTTGGTCTCGTCGAATTCCACGAAACCGGCGAACTGCATCTGGCGCTGCAACGATCGCCAAGCGACCGGCTCGGTAGTGATGCCGGCGAGGGTCACGCGATACGGTGTCAATTGCACACGGCTCAATACGCCTGGAGGGAGCGCCTCGAGCGGGCCCTCGACTTTTTTGCGCGGGGACAGTTCCATGCCGCACAAAGGACACTTGTCAGGCCGATCGCGCACGATATTGGGATGCATCGGGCAAAAATACTCTTCCCCTGTGGCAGCCACGGCCACCCGCGGACGTGTCCACTTTTCGTAAAGATTGGTGAGGGTGTCCCACCATACCAAAACCAAGCCCACGCCGACGAGCACCAAGATAAAGCGCATACGCACCCACAACACGTTGAGCGCTAAGCGGATACGCGAAGGAGAACGGCCAGCCGCAGCGGCAACAGCTCCCCCCGACGCACCGGTTTCGTTGGGCCTGGCAGATCCATGGTCCACTTGCGTCATCGTCCGACCTCCTGACAGTAACGGCGACCAGTTTTAGGTGAGGAATAGACAGAGCCTGGCGCAGCCTAGAGCGGCTCCTGACTCAGAGCAATGAATGGAAACCACTCGACTTCAGCTACGCACAGCCAAGGCACAAACGGAGCATTTGCCTTGGCTCCATTGATGTGTCGCTAATGTCACAAATTGAGGCGCACGGACTGACTTAGGGGACTATGATGGATGTCGCACCGAAGTGTAGCGCCTGCTTCCAGGCGAACCGAGTTCCGATCCAGACAAGCAGCTAGTACCGGCAAGTATTCCAACGTTGCTCCGAGTAGCGGTATGGAGACGTTGGCCGCGTGAGGAAGCGCTAAGACGTGGCGGAGCTGAAGGTCTTTGCGGCACTTTTCGATAGGCGCCGTCTTGTCGTTCGTGGGGCAGCCTCCGCAGCACGATCGCTCTCCCGATCGGCATCCAGCACATGTGCAGGTCTCGGCTGGCTGCCCGATCACGAGGCGAACCTCGACAGCGCTGGGCCGGCTGGTCGGTTGGCCGCATATGCACTCCAGCCGTGGCGTGCTAGCTGCCAGCACCGCCAAAATGCACATCAGATGTGTAGGTCCGTGCCAGCCCTGCATTTTGTCCACCCTAATTATTATTGTACCCCTTATCGAAGCACAATACAAGCTAGCTTAGGCCTGCCGATCGCGATCCACGCGCCGACTCACTTTCGGTTGAACGCTTCCGTTCGACTGACGCAGGGCCTTTGGCAATGCGCGGCCGCCGATGGCAGCCAACTTGGGGCTTGCTTTGTGCGTAGAAAATGCACATGCTAAGGGCGACGCTCGCTCGTTACGCCCTGGAATGCCAATGGCAGGCTGCCCTTTTTGGGAAGACCGAGAGGGCACGGATGATCGGGCGCGACACAGGCGTTTTCCGGTGGGCTATAACAACCGGCGCGAGGCGGCTCACGGACGCCTGTGAGCCTTTAGGCGCGATCCCGGATGGGTACGCAGTTCGCTGGATGAAAGGAGCCGATAAAGCATGGCCACGCCTCTTGTAGAACCCGCTCGAAGCCAGGTAGCTCATAAGCCATTCGTTCCCGACGAGCAGAGGCTGCCCGAGTTCACGCTCGGGGCGCTGGTGACCGGTACAGCACTGGGATTGATTTTTGCTGCCTCGTCGCTGTATTTGGTGCTCAAAGTCGGCATGACGGTGTCGGCATCCATTCCAGTCGCGGTGCTGGCGATCACTCTGTTCCGCTGGCTATCGCGGGCGTTCGGTCTACGACGCGCCACCATTCTGGAGAACAACATTGTCGTGACCAGCGGTTCGGCAGGCGAATCCATTGCCTTTGGCGTGGGTGTCACCATGCCGGCGCTTCTTTTTTTGGGTTTCGACATGGATTTGGCGCGGGTCATGGTGGTGTCGGTACTAGGCGGCCTTTTGGGCATCCTGGCCATGATTCCCCTGCGGCGGGCGTTTATCGTGCGGCTCCATGGCCGACCGGGGCAGCCTGGCACTTTGCTTTATCCCGAAGGAGTTGCCGCGGCGCAGGTGCTCATCTCGGGAGAGAAAGGAGGGATGACCGGGGCTACGGTTTTCATCGGCTTCGCCATTGCCTTCGTGCACAAATTTGCCACCATCGGGGTCCAAATGCTCAAGGAAACCGTGCAGATCCCCATCGCCTGGATCAATCGGGCGGCAGTTTTAGCCGGAGACATGGCTTCGGAGCTTCTGGGCGTCGGCTACATCATTGGCTTGCGTACCGCCGGCATCATGATGGCGGGTGCGGTACTGGGCTACCTAGTTATAATCCCGACGATCTACTTCGTCGGCCAATACGCCCCCACGGTCATCCCGCCCAGTAGCGAAAAGAAGATCGGGGAGATGAGCATCTCCGAGTTGCGCAACAATTATTTGCTGTATATGGGTGCCGGGTGTGTGGCTGCCGCCGGGATCATCAGCATGGGCCGGACTTTGCCGTTGATCGTAAAATCGGTGCGCAGCGGGCTGGCAACGGTGCGCAGCGGGACAGTCGGACCGGGCGGCGGCGTGCGCCGTACCGACGACGACATGTCCCTACGTGTAGCGCTCTGGGGCAGCCTGGGGCTGCTCGGGCTGCTGGCAGCTTTTCTGGTCCCGGAGGTGGGACCGATCAGCGCTATTCTGGGCGCGTTACTCGTGCTCTTTTTCGGATTTTTGTTCGTCACCGTTTCGGCGCGTCTGACCGGGGAAATCGGCTCCACCTCCAATCCCATTTCCGGCATGACCACTGCCACCCTGATGATTACCTGCCTCATCTTTTTGGCCCTGGGGATGACCAGCCCGAAGGAACGGGTGTTGGCCCTTTCGGTGGCGGCGGTGGTGTGCATCGCCGCCTCCAATGGGGGAACGGTCGCGCAAGCTCTCAAAACCGGTTTCCTGGTAGGGGGCACGCCGCGCTCGATGCAATATGCCATCCTCATAGGCGCCCTGGTCTCGGCTTTGGTCATAGGCGGCACGCTCTTGCTCTTCAATGCTGCCGGCACCGTGTATACGGACGACCCGCAGTATTTGCTCAAAGATGCCCGAGGGGACGTGCTGGTCTTGACCCCCGAGGAACTGGAGCGTCTGCGCACAGCCATCGGCGAAACCGAGCGCTACGGGAACAAAGAGTATCTGGTTTTCGATACGCGTCGGGAGGCGTTCAGCGTCGCCCGCGGCGATCGTCGCGAACTGGTCAAAGTGCCCGAAGGACTAGCGCCCGAAGGTCGTTTCCTCATTGACCCGGAAACGCGCCGCGTGAGTTATCTCAAAGATCCGGTCATCGGCGGCAAGCTGAAAACTCTGCCCGCCGCGCCGAGCCCGGACGCACCCACGCGCGAACTGACGCGTTTCGATGCGCCCAAAACCCAAGTGATGAAGATCATTATTGACGGCGTCCTGACACAAAAACTGAACTGGACCCTGGTGCTCATCGGCGCCATGATCGCCATTACCCTGGAACTGTGTGGTGTGGCCTCGCTCCCCTTTGCCGTGGGGGTCTATGTACCGATCCAATTCTCGGTGCCGATATTCATCGGTGGCTTGCTCCGCTGGGGCGTGGACCGCTATCTGGAAAAACAAACGGCTGCCGAGTTGGCCGCCGCCGGCGACGATCCCGAAGCGCGCGCACGCGCCGAGATCGAAGCCATCCAGCGCACCGAAACCAGTCCCGGCGTGCTTTTGGCTTCCGGATATGTCGCCGGCGGGTCCATGGCCGGTGTCGTCGTCGCTTTTTTGGAGTTCTTGCCCGAGGCTGCCAAAAGGAGCCTGGATTGGTCCGCTTGGTCCCAGCATCTAGCCGAAGGGCTAGGCAGTTTGGTCATCGGCTTGTTGCGCCTCTTGGGGATGGCACCGGCCCTTTCGAGTGCCGATTTGGGCAAGGACCTTCTGGCTGTGCTTTTGTTCGCGGTCCTGATCGTCGTCGTGCTGTTGACGGGCATGGGCAAGCTCTTCAAAGGCTCGGACAACAGTGCGGCAGCCGACCGATCGCCCACCGGAAACAATGCAGGCTAGGTGCTTGGAATACACTATGAAAACAGCTAGGTTAACAGCACGTTGGCCAGCCAGCGCGCGCCGGTTTTGGGCACGAGCCCGACACAACTGCAAGGCAGCAACGCATCTGCGTGGCGCCGGAGCGCGTGCGCGTGGCCCACGCAAGACAGGAGGCCAGACCTATGCGAGCCGGACGTGGAATACACATCGTCGCTTGGGCCCTTGTGTGCATCGGGCCGGTAGGAGCTGACGAAGGCATGTGGCTGTTCAACCATCCACCGCGCAAGTTGCTCAAAGAGCGGTACGGCTTCGAGCCGAGCGCCGACTGGTTGACCCATCTGCAGCGGGCCAGTGTGCGCTTCAACAGCGGAGGGTCCGGCTCGTTCGTCTCGGCAGACGGCCTGGTCATGACCAATCACCACGTCGGCGCCGACATGCTGCAAAAGATCAGCACCCCCGAACGCAACTATCTGGTCGAAGGATTCTACGCCCGCACCCTGGAGCAGGAAATCAAAGCGCCCGATTTGGAACTCAACGTGCTCATGGACATCGAGGACGTCACAGACAGAGTCAATGCGGCGGTCAAACCCGACATGTCCCCAGCCGAGGCCCAGCGCGCGCGCCGCGCCGTCATGAACACCATCGAGAAGGAGTCTTTGGAAAAAACAGGACTGCGCAGCGATGTCGTCACGTTGTACAACGGCGGGCAATACCATCTGTATCGTTTCAAGAAGTACACCGACGTGCGGCTGGTCTTTGCCCCCGAAAAAGACATCGCCTTTTTCGGAGGCGACCCGGACAATTTCGAATACCCGCGCTATTGCCTCGACGTCTGCTTTTTCCGTGTCTACGAGAACGGCAAGCCGGCACGCATCCCGCAGTACCTCAAATGGAACGAGCAGGGACCGCAGGAAGGCGAGTTGGTGTTCGTGTCCGGCCACCCAGGCCGCACCGATCGGCTGCGGACCATGGCCCACTTGCAGTTTCTGCGCGATTTGGACATGCCGCTACGCTTGCAGCTGATTCGCCGCCGGGAAGTCTTGTTGCGCACGTACAGCGAGCGCAGTTTGGAAAACGCCCGGCGCGCGCAAGACGAACTGTTCGGGTATCAAAACAGTCGCAAGGCCCGGCTGGGGATGCTCGCCGGGCTCATGGACCCGCAGATCATGAGTAAGAAGCAGGCCGAAGAAGAGGCCCTGCGCCGGGCTGTGGCCGCTCGGCCCGAAAGGCAGGCGCGCTATGGCAACGCTTGGACACGCATTGCCTCCACCCTGGAAACGTACCGCTCGTTCCAGCGCGACTATTATCTCCTGGAGGTCGGCGCCGCTTTCAACAGCGAGCTCTTCGGCATCGCCCGCACACTCATCCGTCTGGCGGAGGAAACGACCAAGCCCAATCCCGAACGTTTGCGCGAATACAACGAGGCCGCTTTGGACTCGCTCAAACAGCAACTCTTTTCCGAAGCCCCCATCTACGAAGACCTGGAAATCATCAAGCTGGCCGACTCGTTGAGCATGTTTCTGGAGATGGCGCGCGAGCGCTATGAAACCATCCGCGTCGCTGCCGGGGAAGGCAGCCAGGCGGCGCAAGCCCGCCGCTTGGTGCACCTGGCCGAAAAGGTTCTGGCAGGCCAGTCGCCGCAGGCCCGAGCTGCCCAATTGGTCCAGGGGACCAAACTGCGCGACGTGGCGGTACGCAAACAACTAGCCGAGGCCGGGGTCCAGGCACTGCGCGAGAGCACCGACCCCATGATCCAACTGGCTTGGCTCGTAGATGACCCAGCACGCCAAGTGCGCAAGCAATACGAGGAACAGGTAGACGAGCCCTTGCGACAGGCTTATGCCCAACTGGCTCAGGCACGCTTCGACGTCTATGGACAGGATGTGTATCCCGATGCCACGTTCACCCTGCGACTGGCTTTCGGCGTGGTCAAGGGATACGAAGAAAACGGGAAAAAGATCCCGGCCTGGACCACCCTGGGAGGCGCCTACGAGCATGCGCGCGCCCACGGCTACCGCGAGCCGTTCGTCCTTCCTAAATCCTGGATGGAGCGCAAAGAGCGGCTCAATCTGCACACGCCGTTCAACTTCGTCAGCACCTGCGACATCATCGGCGGCAATTCTGGCTCGCCGGTGGTCAATCGCAAAGGCGAAGTGGTCGGACTCATCTTCGACGGCAACATCTATTCCCTGGTGCTCGACTTCATCTACACCGAAGAACAAGCGCGCGCCATTTCCGTGCACACGGCGGCGATCACGGAAGCATTGCGCAAAGTGTACGATGCCCAGGCGCTGGCCGAAGAACTGCTGGCTGGCCATCGCTGACCCGGTGTGCGTTTTGGCCGACGCTGGTCGCTCGGTGCATGCGCTGAACGGTGCTGGCGCCCACGGACCCGATGGCCGATCCGGCGCACTTCATCGGGCTGCCGACTTGACACCCGGCGCCGCAATGAACGACCGGACTAAAGTGCCATCCGTCATGTGCCAAATACGGACTTCGCCGTCGTAGCTGCCGCTCGCCAGCAAACTAGCGTCGGGGCTGATCGCAAGAGCAAAAACCCAGTCTCGATGCCCGGCGAGCGTACGCAGCGTCTGGCCTTTTTCCGCGTCCCAAATACGGACGGTCTTGTCGGCACCGGCCGATATCAGCCACGGCTTGGACGGGTGGTGCATCAGTCTGAGGATGGCTTTGCTATGGCCCGAGAGATTGCGCACCGTTTTGCCCTCGTTGTTCAGGGTCCAGAGTCGGATCTGATTGTCTTCGCCGGCAGAGGCGGCAATCTTGCCGTCCGGTCGCGCCAGCACCGTATAGACGGCAGCTTGGTGGGCCGGCATGGTCAAGAGTGCCTCGTTGGCCGTCAAGTCCCACACCTTAGCCGTCTTGTCGCGACTGGCGCTGAGCAAGTATTTGCCATCGGGCGAAAAAGCCAGGCCGAGAACCCAGTCGGCATGGTTTTCGATGGTGCCTAGCAATTTGCCGTCGGCGTCCATATCCCACACGCGGATCGAGCGATCGCATCCGCCGGCGGCGAGACGACGGCCGTCCGCAGACAGAGCTAGGCACAAGACTTCATCGGCAGTTTCCAAAAGTTCGCGGACCAGCACACCGGCTTGGGCGCGCGTGCCATCCCATGTCTGGGGCGCCGTACCCCTGCGCAGCCAGTCGAAGCGATAAAGCCGGACATCTCCCTCCTGGCCCGGGCGGCCTCCGGCGACGGCCAGCGTTTTACCGTCCCGCAGCCACACCATGGCATTGGTACGCTCGGCACGGGTGCGCACCCGTGCCTCCAATGTACCCGTACCCGGATCCCACACGAGCAGCTCGTGGTAGCCGCCGACGATGAGCTTTTTTCCGTCGGGGGTAAAGACCAGAGAACGAATAGCCTGTGGCAGCCGATAAGCCGCCGGGGGGATAGGCGGTTGCCAGCGACGCCGCAATGCCGTGACCAAATCTTCGGTCGGCGATTGACCGTCGTATTTGGCCCCCTGCCGGATCCAGCGTTCGATCAATGCCACTTTGTCTTTGGGAAGGAGCCCGCCGGCCTCCTTAGGCGGCATGGCCGGAGACTCGGTCCCCGAAGTCAGAGTCCACAAAAAACTTTCT
The DNA here is from genome assembly GCA_040289265.1 of Gemmataceae bacterium. GTDB lineage: Bacteria > Planctomycetota > Planctomycetia > Gemmatales > HRBIN36 > PSKW01. Next base: position 68,800 of record PSKW01000006.1, on the reverse strand, counting down.
TCCGGCTTGCCGGGCACGACGGCTGCGCCGCGGTCGCCGCCTTTCATCAGCCCCTCGAAAGTCGTCAGGTCCAGTTTTCCTTTGCGTTTTTTGGCGTCATGGCATGCGAAGCAATTCTCCTTCAGTAGCGGGGCTATGTGATCCATAAAACTGACCGGCTTGTCTGCGCTCCGGTCCTGTGCCAGTGCCCGGTCGGCAGCCAGTCGGGCGTAGCTCAGCCCTATGCAAGAAAACCCGACGAACAAAACCAGCATCGTCAGGGCACGTATCCGACCCGGCAGTCGTCGCCGATTGAACGATCCGTACATGGCAGGTCTCCTCGCGATCCAGTAGTCGGTAGGCCGCAGCAGTTCGGAGAGTGCGCACGCCTCCAAGGAAAGTAAAACTAAGCTCCGCGCGCGGAGCCCAAAGCACTCAGCCGACACGCGCAAGAGGCAGGGAGCAGTCAAGCCTAACTATTAGACACCTCTTTTCCGCGTGCGGTTTCGCACGTACTTAGGTTCGGATCCCTTTGTGCACCTGGGGCGTATCGGATCGGGACGCCGCCTGCCGGCGGAATTCCTTGCCGATGGTCGGCGCGATCCACGATCACTCCAAGGCCACGACAATCTGCACCCGCTGCCCCTGGCGCAAGACGGTCAGGGGGATTTTGTCGCCGCGACGGTAATTGGCGACGAGCGACATATAAGCGGTCAAGTTTTTGACCGGCTTGCCGGCGATCTCGACGATACGGTCACCTTGGCGCAAACCAGCTTTATGGGCGGGGGTGTTTTCGATGACGCCGTCAATGAGCACGCCATCCTCTTCGTCGCTGTAGCTCGGTCGGATGCCCAGCCGCGGGCCGCGGGGACCGCCTACTTGTGCGACGCCAGGCACCTTGACGTACTCCGGCCTGTGCGGCTGCGTGGCCAACTCCCGCAGCAATTCCTCGATCATATCCGTGATGCGTCTCATGCCCTCGAAATTGATGGTCTCCGGCTTGTCTTGGGGACGGTGGTATTCGTTGTGCATGCCCGTGAAGAAATGGAACACGGGAATGTTGCGGCCGTAAAAAGCAGAGTGGTCGCTCGGGCCAAAGCCGGTGGCTACCTTGCTGATCTTGAATTGATAACGCTGGTTGAGCCGATCTATCAGTTCTGCAAATCCTTTGGCAGTACCCGTGCCATAAACGGTCAAGCGGTCCTCGCGCAGGCGGCCCACCATGTCCATGTTGACCATGGCCACCGTTCGATCGAGCGGGAAAAGAGGATGGCGGCAGTAATGTTCGGAGCCGAGCAATCCCCGTTCTTCTCCGGAGAAAGCGATGAACACCAGTCGGCGGCGGGGCGTGGCCTCCCAGGCAGCACAACGTCGCGCCAGCTCCAACAAGACAGCCGTCCCGGAAGCATTGTCGTCGGCACCATAGTGGATCGCGCGCACGCCCAGTGCCAGACTGCCAGGGCCGCCGTAACCCAAATGGTCATAGTGGGCGCCGACGACCACCGTTTCGTCGGCCAGGGGACCCGTTCCCTCGATCACTCCGATAACGTTTTTGGCCGTCAGCTTTTGCCTCTCTACGTCGGTGCGGATCTCGGCGCTCCAGCCTGCCAGAAGCGTACTGCGCGGCGCGAACGTGCGGTCCATGCTCCGCTCGATGTCCACCAGGTCCTCGCCCAGGGTGGATTGCATCATCTGCCGTACGAAGGAGCGCTTGATATGTACGGCGGGCAGGTCCACGGTGTTGCCGCTGCGGGCCGTATAGTTGAAATCCATGAGTTGGTCCCGGTTTTGCGCGGCCGTGATATAGTCGTTGACGAACACGATGGCGGCGGCTTTGCGCAGCGCCGCCTGCACGGCCTTTTCTTGCAAACTGCGCAGGCGATTGCCCAACTGCGCGTCGAAGTTGTTCGCTTCGGGATTGTTGTGGCGCGGCAGCTGCCGCAACACGATCACCACCTTGCCGCTGACATCTACCTGCTGGTAATCGTCGTAGCCGGCATCTTTGGCACTGATGCCGTAGCCGGCGAATACCACCGGCGCATGGACTCGGCCTTTGCCGCCCAAAGCGACGACCGAATAGTCTTGTCCCAGTTTCAACTCGATGCGCTGTCCTAGAGGCCCGCGCAGCACGACGGCATTGTCAGTCCCCAGACGGGCGCCCCCGGTAATGGCGAAGTGCTGGTAATAGTCCGGCCCCGAGGCAGCACGCAGACCGGCTCTTTTGAACTCGTCGGCGATGTATTGAGCTGCCACATGGATGCCTTTGGTGTCTAAGCCGCGGCCTTCGCAAGCGTCACTGGCGAGATAACCGACGTCGGCGCGCAAGCGTGCTTCGACGGCTGCGGCCTCGCGCGCCAGTTTGGCACTGTCGGCCAGCGCTAGAGGCACCAGCAGCAAAAGCGCCGCGATCATGCCGGCCAGCCGTTGCCGTGCGCACAATCCATACAACCCATACCGTCGTCGCCACCGGACCGTGCAGACCGTTTCTGGATTCAGCATGCGCATAACTCCTGGTGTTTGCGGCTTGCGAGCCACGGGCCCCTACGCACGACGACCACAACTCGCAACGCATTATAGCGTTAGATCTAGCACCGCCTGCGGGTCACAGCAAGCTTTTGTCCAGCGCAGGCCGCGACGTACCCGATGCCGCTCTGCTTTCCTATACGTCCGTGCTCGTTATGCCGCCCAGGATGTGTGCTACACTTTTTGCGGAACTTGAGCGGTTTACATCCAGCGCCGCCTTTGTCAGGCGGACCTGCCTTGTCGGTCGGGAGGGACGGAAACGCCTTAGCGAACGTACGCGAGGTGGCAACGCTATGATTTCGATCGTCGGTATTGTCGTCGTCTTGGGGGCGGTCCTTACTGGCTTTACCATGACCGGGGGACACGTCGGTGCTTTGATCCACCCGTCGGAGTTAGTAACCATCGGCGGTGCGGCTCTGGGGGCGCTCATCGTCATGTCTCCCAAGCGGGTCTTGGTAGACCTGATTCGGGGCGTTTTGCTGGCTATCAAAGGCAGTCCGTATACGCGCGAGTGCTGCAACGAGCTTTTAGGCCTGTTGTTCCAACTAGCGCGGATGGCACGCCGCGACGGTCTTTTGGCTTTGGAAAAACACGTCTCCGACCCAGCGAACAGCGAGGTATTCCGGCAATTCTCGCGCGTCAGTGGCAATCATCATCTGACCGAGTTCGTGTGTCGTGCCCTGGGACGCGCCGCCGAAGGAAGCATCGAAGCCGGGCAACTGGAAAAAGAACTGGAAGAGGAAATCGCCGTCATGGAGCGCGAGCACCATCAGGCGGTGAGCGCCTTGATACGGGTTGCCGACAGTTTGCCCGGATTTGGCATCGTCGCCGCGGTCCTGGGTATCGTCATCACCATGCAAGCCATTGACGGCCCTGTGGAAGAGATCGGTCACAAAGTTGGGGCGGCCTTGGTGGGCACGTTTTTGGGGATCCTTTTGTCGTACGGCTTGGTGGCACCTCTGGCGGCCAAGCTGGAGCTTCTGGGGGAGCAAGAGATCGCCGTGCTGCGCTCGGTAGCCGGAGCGGCAGCAGAATTGGTGCGCGAGTCCGGTCCTCGCGATGTCGTCAATCGTGCTCTCCGTGGTTTGCCCAGCGATTGCCGTCCTGGCCACGATCAGCTGCGCGAACTGCTCGCCAGCGGCGGCTCATAGCCGGAGCTCTTCGGAGGAGGCTGGCAACATGGCTGGAAAAGGTGGCGGTGCCTGGAAAGTGGCCTATGCCGATTTTGTCACCGCTATGATGGCCTTCTTTTTGGTCATGTGGATCACGGCCCAGGACCAGAAAATCAAGCAAGCGATCGCCCGCTATTTCAACAACCCGTTCAATTTCGATTCCACCGGCACCTCGACCAAACCGGACCGCGCCGGATCGGTCTTTCCCCTTCCCAGCTCCGGCGAAGTGCCCATGAGCGATCACATAGCCACCGGCCAGGGCCGCCGCTCCTACACCGAGCCGGGCCCGCGCAGCCGGACGACCAAGGCGGTCAGCGACTGGGTCCTCGGCGACCCGCAGAACTTGCAGCGCTGGCGACGTATCGCCGCCGATATCCGAGCCGGGCTGGCCCAGTCGCGCGAAGTACGTCAGGGCAAAGTCTCCCTGGACGAGGCCACCACCCTGCAGCTCGCCAAACGCATGCGCGACGATTTCGTCCGCTACCATTTCCCCAAAGTCGAGGGCGTCTATCGCGACTTGCTCTACCTGGCGCTTTCCGAGGTCAACTGGCAAGAACTTGCCCAGGATCTGTTACTAGTCAGCCCCTGAAATGCGGGCGCTATGCTTTGCGGGCAAGGGACAACGCGGCAAAGTCGTGTGCCCGCTCGGTCACAGAATCCATGGGCCCCCCAAAATGGCATCTGCTCACTGCGTTGCCGCAGGCATAGCTGCAGCCAAGACCTCAGGCGTAAGCAGGAGCTTGTACAACTGAGCCAGCAGGCCCCAGGAACCAGGCGCATGACACGCCTGCCGTACCGTCTCCTGGGATACCGTGTGCTCCGCCTCTCTGCCGAAGACTTGGCACAGCAGCCGATTGAAGCAAATCACCGGGTGATCGCATAAAGGATGTGTCTGCCATAGATAACTAGCCTCGTTCACGGCGCCCTCGGCCCAGAGACACGCCGCCTTTTCGTTGAGGATCGCCGGCTGCCAGACTGCCGGTGCCCGCTCCTGCGCTTCGGAAACGATTGCCCCAGCCATAGGATCTCCTTGCCAGCGAAGCAGACCAGCTATGGTCAACGCTCCTGCCCAATAATCGTCTTGCAAGTACTGCTCAGCCAGGTGCCGCAACGCTGGACATTCGCGTCTGGCGGCGGGGGGTGTATGCCGCGACGGCAGCAAAAGCAAGGTCAAGTCCCTGAGAAGACCGGGAAAATACCCCACAGCACACGGTATTTGCACCAAGGCACTAGCCTGCTTGACCCACCCGGCCCACTCTTCGGGAGGCTCGGGAAAAGTTACTCCCTGAGGCGCCAACGCTTCGAGAGGCAGCAAACAATCCTGCCACGCCTGGTGTGCATCTATCCACAAAAGCCCAGGCTGGTACGGCTCGACCTCGACTCGGTCGCTGGCGCGTTTAGGCCAGCCGGTGCCCGGATACGGACCGCCTTGCGTCAACAGTTGTATCAAAAGCTCTTGCGGACCAAAACATTGCGACATATTTTGCCACCCTTCCCGACGATGACCATTGCCATCGTCTCGTAAGGCAAACGTCTCAGGTGGGACGAACTTGCACAAAACGTGTTACTGCGTCGGCGGCGAAACGATGCTCTCTGGGTTCACTACGACTCGCTCTTTCCTTTTCAGCCGCGGGGGCACGAAAATAAAAGTCGCCAGCACCGCAGCGCCCACCAGACAATAAATAGGCGTGAAATAACTCGCCGGAACATCGTAGAAGATCAACTGGTTAGCCCAATGCCCGATGAAGTCCCCGGGGTACGACGCCTCGCCGGCACGATCTCTCAGGGCCTTCTCCCAAGTCGTCAGCGGGCACTCTATGTCCAGCAAGCTTTCGGCAACTACGACTGCTATCGCCGCTAAATGCAGAGAACGAAACCAAATGGAGCGTATCCAGTGCCATTTCAGGGGCCAACCGAGGAGGATAAGCGCCAGTCCCGCGAGGACAAAAAGGATATAGCCAGCGTGAAGGACTACTACGAAGTCAGCCCAGAAACGGTACCAAGTCGGCGACATAAAGCCCACCTTCGGAAAAAAGCACTTGCCAGGCAAGCAGCTAGCCAGCTTGCTTATGCCGATCATTTTAGACATGGATTTGCAGGCAGGCCTGAAAAAAGCTAAGTTTTGTCAGGCCCTGCCGAGTCTGTCGCGGAAGACCGCGTGCATGGTGGGGTTGCAGGACAGTGTGCGATTCCTGGATCCAATCCCCATGGCAGTACGGATCGAGCGGGGCGCTGAGCCCCTACCTGGGTACAAACTGATCGAGCGACTAGGCGTCGGCGGCTTCGGTGAAGTGTGGAAAGCCGAAGCGCCCGGCGGTTTGCTCAAAGCTATCAAATTCGTTTACGGCACTATAGATACCGTAGATGCGTCCGCTGAAAGAGCCACACAAGAGCTCAAGGCTTTGTCCCGCGTCAAGTCGGTACGCCATCCCTTTATCCTCTCTCTGGAGCGCTTCGACATCGTAGACGGACAGTTGATCATCGTGATGGAGCTGGCCGACCGGAACTTGATGGATCGCTATCGGGAATGCCGCGCTCAACAGTTGCCGGGTATCCCCCGGGCCGAGCTGTTGCGCTACCTGCGCGAAGCCGCAGAAGCGTTGGACTTGATGAACCAGGACTACGATCTCCAACACTTGGACGTCAAGCCGCAGAATCTGTTCCTGGTGCACCAACATGTCAAAGTCGCCGACTTCGGGCTGGTCAAGGACCTCGAGGGACGTTCGGCTTCGGTCACCGGCGGGCTGACCCCCGTTTATGCTGCCCCGGAAACGTTCGACGGCTGGGTCAGTCGCTTCTGCGACCAATATAGCCTGGCCATTGTTTATCAGGAGTTGCTCACTGGAGAGCGCCCGTTCACCGGCCAGAGTACGCGCCAGTTGATCCTCCAGCATCTGCGCGAGGCACCCCATCTCCAAGCTCTTCCGGAACACGACCGGCCGATCATTGCCCGTGCCCTACAAAAGGATCCCACCAAACGTTTTCCCAGTTGCCAGGCACTGGTAGAGGCACTGCAAGACGCAGGGCGCACGACCGTGCTGGTCGAAACAGAGGGGAAAGCCAAGACTGAGACTCCATCGGCAGGCGATCCAACGCCGGTGCCTACGCCGCTGACTTCGGAACTGATGGACCAGGTAACGCTGGCGCCCGACTCGGGCGGGTTGATGCGCCGATCGCGCTCGACCGTCTTGCCCCCGGGCACAGTGCGGCAAGAAATCACCGGCCCGGGCGCGCTCACGCCGGTACTCGTCGTGGCTCTAGGGGGCCAAGCGCGCCTGATCCTGGACGCCTACCTGGACTTGATCGCTCTGGACCATCCCGATCGCGAACCGACTGCCTTTGTGCGCACCCTGGCCATTGACGTGGACGATGCGCGCGGCGGGCCGCGGTCGGCTTACGACGACTGCTTCCATGCCGCGCTGGGGCGTGCCGGACGGTACTTGCGCACCCGCGAAGGCATGCCTCCGGTGGAAGAATGGCTCGACACACGCTTGTTGCACCGCATCCCGCGCAATCAAACCACTGGGGGCCTGCGGGCCTTGGGCCGCCTTGCCTTGGTAGACAACTATCGGGCTATCGTCAGTCGCTTGCGCAAGCATTTGCAGGAGCTGTGCGAAGAGCGACTGCGCATCCGGCTCCAGGCGCATCCACTTGGAATGCGGTCCAATGTCCCCCGCGTTTATCTCGTGGCCTCGGTGCACGGAGGCACGGGCAGCGGCATGTTTTTGGACATGGCCTACCTGGCACGGGCTGTGCTCCTGGAGCTGGGTTTTGCACGCCAGGAAACCGTGGGGGTCCTGTTGGTGCCGGATTCGAGCAGTGTCCCAGCAGCGCAGCAACGAATCAACACCTGTGCCTTTTTCATCGAGCTCGAACAATTCCTGACGGAGCAGCGGGAGTTCGTGGCACGTTACGAGGCGCACACCGAGCCGTATCGCGATGCCTCGCCGCCGGTCACCCGGACGATCCTGTGGAGCGTACCGGTCCACGCCGACGATACCTCACGGTGTGCCGCCGAAGTGGCAGGGTGGCTTTATCACGAGACGTTTTCGCCTTTGGGCCATTCGAGTAGCACGGGCTGCAAAAACGCTTCCGCGCCGGATCAGCCGGATGCCACTGCTTCGGTTGCCGATACACTCCGGCTACCTTCCTACACCGTAGGCTGGACGTGTTTTCTTTTTCCGCAGCAACTGTTTCTGGATCGCCTGGCACTGACTTTGACCGGGCATCTTCTGGACCTCTGGGCGACCAAGAGGCGTCACAAAGAGCCGGCCGTCGAGCCACGCATTCAGGGCCTGCTGGCGCAATTGGGCCTGACGCCGGACGAGCTGCACGAGCGCTGGAACGAACAGATAGCGACTCTGTTGGGAGCGAGTCCGTCGGCGATGCTGTCCGAGTGGTTGGAACAAGGGCTTGTGCCCTCGAGCGGTGTGTACCATCCGGAGGCGCTGCGCGCCGTGCTCCAGCGAGCCGACGAACTCCTAGGGCCTCCAGACGAAACGGCCACTGCCCGGCCGATCCCTTTCCACGAGGCAGCCACTCGCGTCGCAGAGCATGCCGCACACGAGGCGTGCCAGGCGCTGACCCAGGCGCTCCTCGGCGAGCTGGAGCGGCCGGGAGAACGTGTCGCCCAGTGGGAGGATGCCATCCGCCAGGTAGTTGCCATCCTCGAAAGCTGGCTCCAGCAATTGGAAACGCAGTTGGAGGCCGACACGACCCAGGTGCGCCAACTCATGGCGGCTGTGGACAAAATGTGCCGCGAGTGCGAACGCGTCCTGGCGGGAGGCAAGCTTAGCAACGCCGAACGACAGTCCCTGATGACTCAGTTACCCAAAGTGCTCCAGGCTTTCCTGCAGCTCCGTTTGGAACGGCCCGTTTTGGCGCGGCGCATCGGCCTATATTTATCCTTGCGGGGTCGCGTGACTGACCTCATGCGTGACGCCGGGTTCTTCCGACATCATCTGATGCACCTACGCGATCGGTGTCGGCAAGACGAAGCCAAGCAGTGCCTCTGGCCCGCCGAAACCATCCGTTTGCTTTTCCCCGGCGGAGGGCACTCCCTGTCCGAAGCGGTGCGCCGAACGCTCGATCAATTACCGGCAGACTTTTTGCTCACCTTGGACCAGCGGATCCAGGCGGCGCTGATCGGCCTCGGTCGGCCGCTAGCGACCTGGATCCACCAACCGGGGCCGGCTTTCGAGCAGCTCCGCAAAGTGATCGAGTCGGAAACGCGGCAGATGCTGAGCGAAACCCTGCGTTTTCCCGATGTGGCGACTCTGCTCCTGCACGACGAAGCCCAAGCGGCTGCCGATCTGGAATGCGCCTTTGCCGAGGCGCAGCCGGTCCTGGAACTGAGCGAGGGTGATGCCCAAGCCGAGCGCACACTGTGCCTGTGCCCGGATGGCGACGCCGGCCAGCGGTTAGCCCGATTGGCCCAAACCCTTTTGCCTCACTGCCAAATTGTCTCCTCGCCTGATCCCACGCGTATCGTTTTGTGGCGCATCCGCGGCGCCGTGCCTTTTCGGCAGCTGGCCTGCCTCGGACCAGAGAGCTGGCAGGCGTACGAAGCGGCCTGTTCCCTGGACGGCTTCACTCCCCACACGCGCACCGATTTGTTTTCGCGGCCTGTCACACGTTGTTCGAGCCACCGCTGAGCATGGGCGATGCGCGTAGGCTCGAACGGCCATCCAATCCGGAACCACCCCCGGGGCACGGTACCGAGCTTGCCTCTGGCAGAGCCAAGTTTCGGCGCGGCCGCCGTACAATGACTGTGCGGCGTCAGCGCGAGCGACCCTGAGCCTGGTCCGCCGCCAACATCCAACTTCGGGAGCGCCACCAGTGCCTATACACGGCATCTTATCCTTCGACAAACCGGTAGGAGTTACGTCCCGCGACGCCGTGGACAGGGTCCAGACTTGGTTTCGCGGCGTCCATTGCGGGCACGCCGGCACGCTCGATCCCCTGGCGCAAGGAGTATTGTTGATAGCCCTAGGCAAAGCCACGCGGCTTATCGAGGAGTATCAAGAGCTGACGAAAACGTATCGTGCCCGGTTGCAGTTAGGCTTGTACAGCACGACCGACGATGCCGAAGGGGAAAAGACGCCCGTACCCGACGTGACGCCGCCTGCTTTGGATCGCGTGCTGGCGACCCTGGCCCGTTTTGTCGGTGAGATCGAACAAGTGCCCCCTGCCTATTCGGCAGTGCGCGCCGGGCGGCATCGAGCTTACGCGCTCGCTCGATCCGGCCAGATGCCTGCTTTGACGCCGCGCCGAGTACGCATCGAGGCCATCGAATGCCTCAACTATTGCTATCCATCCCTGGAAATCGAGGTGCGTTGCGGCAAAGGTACGTATATCCGCTCGCTGGCACGCGATTTGGGACAGGCGCTGGGTTGCGGTGCCTACCTGGACGAGTTGACGCGCACTCGCATCGGCCCCTTCGTTCGCGATCGGGCAGTGCGCTGGGACGACAGCGCTGAGCGGGCCCGAGCAGCCCTTGTGCCGGTTGCCGTCGGCCTGCCTTATCCGACGATCCATGTGGGCGAAGCCGACTTGCTGCGTCTGAGCCGGGGGCAAGCCATTTCTCCCACCTTAAACGGAGGCCCTAGCGAGGCAGCCGGCTTGTCCTCGCAGCAGGGGAAAGTGCTCGTACTGCCGGCGGGCCAGACTTTAGAAAGCACACGGCTTGTGATCCTCGCGCGATGGGATGCAGGCCGCAGGGCTTTGCAGCCTGACAAGGTGCTCGAACTGGACTGATCGGCACACGCAGCCGGTTCGCATGTCAGGTGCGTCGGAACTGGCGGTCCAGTTCTTGCTTGCTGAAAAACAAAGCAGTCGGCCGGCCGTGCGGACAGTGGTGCGCATCGTGGACCAGGTGCCGTTGCGCCAGCAGGGCTTCGATTTCCTCCGGAGCGAGCGGATCGCCTGCTTTGACAGCGGCACGACAAGCGAACACTTTGAGCAGACGGTCCAGCAACTGCTCTTCGGTCAACGTGCCGGCAGCGCTCTGGAGGTGATCCAAAGCGGCCAGCAACAGCTCGGCAGGCCGCACCCGCGCCGCCAGCGCCGGATAGGCGGTCACAAGTACCGTCGCCCCGCCGAATTCCTCGACGAAAAGCCCCACCTGGTGTAGGGCCTGCCGATAACCCAAAATAAGCGCAGCCTGCGCTGCACTCAGATCCACCGGCTCGGGAACCAGCAGCTTTTGCACGGGTAGCTTGCCGTCGCGCAGCTTGCTTTTCCACTCCTCGTACAAAATGCGTTCGTGCAGCGCGTGCTGATCTATGACCAGCATCCCTTCGGGCGTCTCGGCGACCAGATAGGCATTGTGTAGCTGCATGGCTTTGAGTCCTGGCGGCGGTTGGAGGAGAGGGCGTTGTGACGGCGATGTGTTCCTTGCCGGAGACGGTGATGCCGTGTCGCCGGATGCCGGGGGCACAGGAGCCTCAGCGGAGGAAACGCTGGCCGTAGCCGACGCCGCGGTCTGACCGAGCTCCTGGCGATCGTACCCGGTGGGTAAACGCGTCCACGTCTCCACCGAACCTTCCGCACGACCAGTGGCACTCCCCGGGGGCACCTGGATACCGGGGCCGACCGCACCGAGAGGCGCCGCGGGACGTGCCGTCTCGCGCAGTCCTTCGCGCACGCTGGCCAGTACCAGCCGATAGACCGCCTGGGCATCACGAAAGCGCACTTCCACTTTGCTGGGATGCACATTGACATCCACCTCTTCCGGGGGCATGTGCAAAAACAAAAATGCCGCCGGATAGCGCCCGGTCATGATCAGCCCGCGATATGCTTCTTGCAAGGCATGGGTCAAGGCCCGATCGCGAACATAGCGCCCGTTGACGAAGAAGTATTGCATACGCGGGTGCGGCCGATCGTAGGCCGGTTCGGCCACGAAGCCATCCAGGGAGATGCGCCGATACCGACCCTGGACGGCCACGAGGGCCGCGGCCAGCTCGCTGCCGAAAAACAGACTCACGCGCTCGCGAACTGTCGCCGCTGCGGGAACGGACAGCAGCGGTCGGCCGTTATGGGTCAGCGCTAGGTGCAGGCCTTCGTAGGCCAAAGCCAGGCGCGTGACCGTTTCCAGGACATGCCCCATTTCAGTGGCTGGTGAGCGCAGAAAGCGACGGCGTACCGGAGTGTTGAAAAAGAGCCGGCGCACCTCGACCCGCGTGCCAGCCGCCCCGTTCCAGGGACGGGGAGCCGACAAGCGGCCGCCTTCGCAAACGATCTCCGCCCCCTGGTCCAGAGCCGCCGGACGCGACTGCAGCACTACATGCGCCACGCTGCCGATCGCCGCCAACGCTTCCCCGCGGAAGCCCAGCGTATGGATGCGGAACAAATCGCTGGCATTGCGCAGTTTGCTCGTAGTGTGGCTATGAAACGCCAAAGGCACATCGTCCGGGTGGATGCCGCACCCGTCGTCTACCACCCGAATAAGTTCCAGGCCGCCTGTTTCCAAATCGAGATCCACACGTCGCGCACCGGCATCGAGGGCATTTTCCACCAGCTCCTTGACGACGCTCGCAGGCCTTTCGATGACCTCCCCGGCGGCAATCTGTGTCACCACGGCAGGGTCGAGGAGGCGTATGCGCGGCGGCAACTCGGCACCCGACGGTACCACTGCCTGACCTGACGTCCTATTCATGATCCGCCAGCCCCTTCTGCAGTGGCCGAAGCATTCTTCTGGGCCTTCCGTCTCTTGCCGTCCAAGCCCCACTGCTTGATCTTGCGATACAGGGTACGCTCCCCGATGCCCAGCAACCGAGCCGCCTCGCTGCGATTGCCCCCCGTCAACTCCAGCGCTTGTTGGATATAGTATTTTTCGACCACTTCCAGAGGCTGGCCCACCAGACTCTGGCAATCCCAATGTGCCGCCGACAATTCGGGCAGCCGGCGTATCGGCTCGCTTTCCGGTAGGTCGTCCAGTCCTAGGATGCCGTCGCGATCGTGCACGACCATGCTTTGGATGAGGTTGCGCAGCTCGCGCACGTTGCCGGGCCAGTTGTAGGCGGTCAACGCGCGCCGCACCTCCGCGGCAATGGCTGTCACAGTTTTGTTTTCTTTTTGACCGAACTCGCGCATGAAATGATAAGCCAGCAGGGAAATGTCCTCGCGCCGCTCGCGCAAAGGAGGCAGCTTGATGGTCACCACCTTGAGACGGTAATAAAGGTCCTGCCGAAAAGTTCCACGGGCGACCAATGCTTCCAGATCGCGATGGGTGGCAGAGACAATACGCACATTGACCGGTATGGCTTCGTTGCCGCCTATGCGAAAGACCTGCCCATCCTCGATGACGCGCAGCAGCTTGGCTTGCAGCGACAGCGGCATGTCGCCCACCTCGTCGAGGAACAGCGTGCCCCCGTTCGCATATTCGAACTTACCCTTGCGCAGTCGGTCGGCACCCGTGAACGCCCCCGGCTCGTGACCGAACAACTCGTCTTCCAAAAGATTCTCGTTGAACGCCGTACAATTCAGGGCGACAAAGGGCTTGTTTTTGCGGGGGCTGTTGTTGTGGATTGCCTTGGCTACCAGTTCCTTGCCCGTTCCGGTCTCGCCGAGAATGAGTACCGAAGCGTTGGTCGGCGCAATCTGCTTGAGCTTTTCGATAATGGCCTGCATCTGCGGACTGTTGCCGACCACTCCCTCGAAACCGAATTTCTCGTCCAGCTGCCGCCGCAGTTCCAGATTGGCTCGCGCCAGCCGCTGTTTCTGGGCGACACGATCCACCACCGTACGCAGCTCGTTGATATCCACAGGCTTCGTCAAATAGGTAGCTGCCCCTAGCTGCATAGCTGCGACTGCGCTCTTGATGTCGCCGTAACCGGTAATTAGCACCACTTCCGCCTCGGGCAGCTCTACTTTGGCTTTGCGCAGGATCGCCAGTCCATCCACCGGCTCCATTTTCAGGTCGGTGACGATGACATCGAAATCCTCGTTCTCGATACGACGAAGGCCTTCCTGTCCACTGGTCGCCACCTCGCAGTCATAGCCCACTCGCTCCAGGCTGTCCGCCACTGCCTGCGCATGTGACTCTTCGTCGTCTATGACCAAGACCCTTATTTGCTCTCCATTCATGGATTGGGCTCCATTACCTTTGCGAAGGTCAACCCACCTGTTCGCAATCGGTAACCCACTGCTGCCCGGCGCCGATAGCTTGCTCCGGAAGTGTTTTCCACACCGGTCCAAGCCAGCATTGCAAAGCGATCCAAGAGGCGTTAGCGTTCAACCCACAAGCGCCCAGCGTCCGGTACCTACCGAAACGCTGCAAGTAACTGCCATAACTGCACGTTTTTGCAGCGCTCGGCAGTCGGCTACATGCATTTTTGGCACTCCTCATCTTATGTTACAACTGCCAAGATGGCCCGTCCAATAGTAGCATCTTCCTGTCAATTGTGCAGCTGCGTCGCGCTGGAGAGCGAACTGGTTGGGCGTTCCTCGCAATCCGATTTCCTGTGCCTGTCCCTCTTCACAGAATAGGTCCGACTGGCATCTCTCGACCCGGCTATAGGCCGGCCCTTGCTTGTTGTGAGCCTATGCAAAAGACGGGATAAGGGTTGCCTCTGGCCGTCGTTCGGCGCACAATTAAGTGCGACACTCCCGCGTTTGCTGCCGGGTAAGCGGCACAAAAGAGCTAGGTGAGTTATTTCACTGTGTCAATGCGGTTATCGGCGGGTGGAGTAAGATAGTTTCGGGGATCGTAGCGTCCGAGCGATTCCAGACGTGGGAAGCGAGCGATGCGAATTTTATTAGCGGAGCCGCGGGGCTTTTGTGCGGGCGTCAACATGGCGATAGCCAGTCTGGAAAAAGCCCTGGAGCTTTTCGGGCCGCCCATTTACGTGTTCCACGAAATCGTCCACAACCGGCACGTTGTCGAGCGGTTCCGCGACCGAGGCGTGGTGTTCGTAGACGATCTGGAACAGGTGCCGTCTGGGGCTGTGGTGTTGTATAGCGCCCACGGCGTAGCGCCGGAAGTGCGGCAAACGGCCCAAAGACGCGGTCTGTACGCAATTGACGCCACTTGCCCCTTGGTCACCAAAGTGCATATGGAGGCGGTACGCTTTGCCCGCGAGGGATACCACATCGTCCTTATCGGACACGCCGGGCACGACGAAGTGGTCGGCACCATGGGCGAGGCCCCCGAGGCGATCCATCTGGTGCAGGATGTAGCAGATGTCGAGCGGCTCGACTTCCCCAGTGATGCACGTGTCGCCTATTTGACTCAGACCACATTGAGCGTAGACGACACCCAGCAGATCATCGAGGCACTGAGGCGGCGTTTCCCGCAGATCGTCGGACCCAACAAGGACGACATTTGTTATGCCACGCAGAACCGTCAAGAGGCGGTCAAAGAGCTAGCGCCCCAGGCCGATGTGGTCTTGGTGTTCGGCAGCCAGAACAGCTCCAACAGCCAAAGGCTGGCAGAAATCGCACGCGCCTGCGGCAAGCCGGCCTACCTCATAGATAGCCACCTGGAAATAGCCGACGACTGGCTGGAAGGAGTTTCCACCGTGCTCATCACCGCCGGAGCGAGTGCGCCGGAGGACATCGTCCAGCAAGCATTGACCTACCTCGAGCAGCGGTTCGGTGCAGAAGTAGAAGTGCGCGCCCTGCGTCAAGAGCATGTCCGCTTTCCGCTGCCCGGAGAATTGCGCGTGCTGCCCTGGACCAAGGGCGTTGCCTGACCCGGCGACGCGGCGCGACCCAAGCCCTGTGCCACATGTCGTGCAGTCGAGACACGATACGATCGCCGAAGACGCTCCTACTGCCGGAGCTCATGAACCATTGATGCCTACCGGAACGTGTTCGTACACCGCATGTGGTCTTCGCTCTCGGTCGGGGCCGGCAAGCTGACCGTTGCCGGATGGCGCAAAGTCGGCGTGCCGTGCTTGCAGTTTCGTGCGTAACAGACGCCGAGCACGATGCAGCCGACTTTTGACCGCCGGAATGTGCAGATGGAGCTGGCCGGCTACCTGACGCAAGGGCATTTCATCCAGTGCTGCCAGGGTATAGACATCACGATAAGCTGGTGGCAGGCCGGCAACGGCGTCGCGCAGGGATTGCAGCTGTTCGCGTTGCTCGATTTCTCGAGCTGGGTCGTCTGGTGCAGCCAAATGTTCTGCAGCGTCGTCCAAGGACTGCAGCGACAATTCCCGCCGGCGTGCTTTGCGTTGCCGAAAGCGTAAAGCCGCGTTCACGGTAATACGGTACACCCAGCTCCACAGACTGGCCCGCCCCCGATAGCTGCGCGCGTTGCGCAGGATCGAAAGGAGCACTTCCTGTGCGACATCCTCGGCGTCGGGGCCGTTGGCTCCCCAGGTCCTGGCTACCCGGGCAATACGACTGCCGAAGCGGTGGAACACTTCCTCGACGTTGACGCGCGCCAGTTCCGACCAGGCTACCGGTGTTTTCATGATGCACCTGCTCGATGGGGGCATCGCCGCAACTGCTATCCCACTCGGGAGGCCATGTGCGGCGGCAGCCCCTGCCGATAGGCCAGCGGCGGCAAATAGCGGTCGAAAACCGCCGCCACCACCCGTACCAGCAGTCGCCCCAAGGGCTCGGTCAAGCGCCACTGGTTCCCGTCCCGATCTATCAGGCCGTCACCGACCAATTCGTCCAGCCGGGCTATCTCGTCGGCGAACAAGGTTTCCGCCTCGAAGCCGAAGGCAGCAGCCACCTGGGAAAGATCCACCCGGCCGTAACAATAAAGGTGCTGCAAGACCTCGCGGCGCGCTCGATCTTCTCGGTCGAGCTCTATACCCCGGACTATCGGCCAACCCTGAGTCAGATGGAGCGCCCATTCGGCGCTCGTTTTGTGGTTCTGGGCATAACAAACCGGCAGTTGACTGATGGCCGAAGGGCCCAAGCCCAGGATGGGCAAGCCAGCGCCGGTGCTCATCCCCTGGAAATTGCGCCGCAAAGTCCCGTGCCGATAGGCCCGTGCCAGCGCTTCTTCGGGCAATGCGAAGTGGTCGAGGCCGATGAACTCGTAACCGGCAGCGGTCAAAGTAGCCCCGGCAAGAAGGAACAGCTCCAAAAGCGTGTCGCTGTCCGGCAAATCCTCGGCAGCAAATCGGTTTTGCCAGCGAAACATTTCTGGGATGACCGCCAGCCGATAAAAGGCAATCCGATCCGGACGCAGTGCCAGCACCTGTTCCAGCGTGCGCGCCATAGTACCTGGCGTCTGCGCAGGCAGCCCGTAAATCAAATCGAAATTGAGCGCCGCAAAGCCCAGCCCCCGGCATTCGGCGACCACGTCGCGCACCAACTGATAAGGCTGCACGCGGTTGACCAGCGTTTGCACACGAACATCGAAATCCTGGATGCCCAGACTGAGCCGATTGACCCCTGCGGCGGCCAAAGTGCGCAGATGGGCCGAGGTCGTGTGTCGGGGATCTATTTCCACCGCGAACTCGGCATCGGGCAGCAAGACGAACACCTCGCGCAAAATGCCGACCAGTTCTTCGAGCTCGGCAGGCTCCAGGAACGTCGGGGAACCGCCTCCGAAGTGGAGCTGGGCCACCGACCAAGTTCGGCGCAGTCGGCGGTACAGATCCACCTCACGACGCAGATGGTCCAGGTAGTCGCGGACCGGGCGCTCACGCTGCCGCCGCGCCGGAGGGACGATTTCCCGCGTGCAGGCGCAAAAATAACACAAACGCTCGCAAAACGGCACGTGCACGTATACCGACACCGGCGCACCGTCACGTGCCAGGGGAGCCAGGTGACCGCGCAAAGCCGCGGCGCTGAAGCGCTGATCCCACACCGGCACGCTGGGGTAGGAAGTGTGCCGCGGCAAAGCCAGACGGGCGTAGCGCGCATAGACTGCTCGTTCGCGCGGTTCCAGCGTCCATTTCATGGCACGTCCGATCGCGTCCAAACGGTCCGGGAGCCGACGCTCCGCGCCGGACTCCCGGACCTAGTCCAGGGGGGACATCTTCTGCTTCTGGGCCGCTTGTGTCGGGCAGGCCGACTGGGCGGGCGTTGGATTGCCGCCGCGCACGCTCCTCCGGACCAATACAGATTTTCCCATGCGATTATCCTATTAAAGGCGCACCGAAACGTCCGGTCCATCGCGATGCGCATGCAGCTCACAGCGGTTTCACGAGGACCGGAGCGGCCGGCGAGCGGCCCGCTTGGGCTCGAAGGCCAGGTCGGCGATCGTGGTCTGACTGAGCAATTGCAAATAGCGTGCGCGCACGCGCTTCCAGCGCTGGTGCACGGCGCATCCGACTTGGTCGTTGCACTCTTCGTTCCCGAGGATGCACCCGGTCCGCCGCTCGATCCGGTCCAGAGGCTCGGCAACGTCCAGGAGCGTAATGCGCTGAGGATCGCGAGCCAGCCGAAAACCCCCGCCCAAGCCCTTCTGCGATTCGAGCAACCCCACGTCGGCAAGATTCTGCAACAGTTTGCCCAGATAGTTGCGCGGAGCAGCGATCTGGCGGGCCACGTGCGCCGCACCTACGTACCGACCGCGTGGCTCGCGCGCCAGCGCCACCAAAGCGCGTATCGCATGCTGTGCCGTCCGGCTGATCATCTCCACGCTCCTATAATCACATGCTCATATCCATTTATACCCGGCGATCGGTCCCGAGGCAAGCACCGGCAACAGCCCGCCCCACACCGCCGGTCCGCAGCAGCTTCTACAGCCTTCAGCTTCGGTACCTTATCCCCTGCGGGTGCGCGCGGCGACAAGGACCTGACGGGAATTGCGGCCCCATCAACCCGGCACGATCTCGAAGCGCCCGGGACGGTAATGCCGTTCTTCCAGCCACCACGCAGCTACGCGCGGGGGCGTCAGCCGCAACGAAACGATGAGGTGCATGACGCTGGTTCCCCAATAATTCTCGGCCAGATCGGTTTGACTGGGCCAAGGTTCGCTGGTCGGATGTGAATGATAGATCGCTAAGAATTCCAGCCCATCCTGCCGGCGCTGCCGCTCTGCTTGCAACAAACTGCGCGCATCTGCCGAATACCGCGTAGGGCTGGCCGAGGCATTGACCAGTTCGTAGCGCGCTCGCACTGTGCCATCGGTACTGCCGGCGAGCAAGCCCACGCACTCGGCCGGTCGTTGCCGCAGCGCATGGGCGATCATCGCGTCATAGATCGAACGCGGAATGCGCAGACACTCGAACATAGACGGACGCCCCAGTCGGATGCATCCGTGCAGCCGGTCGTCTCCCGACTATTCTTCTTCCTGTTCCACTTTGGCCTTGGCAGCGCGTGCCACGATCTGCTGCTGGATGTTGCCGGGCACCTGGTCGTAGTGACTGAACTCCATACTGTAGGAGCCCTGGCCCTGAGTCAGGCTGCCGAGCTGGGCGGCATAGCGGGTCACCTCGGCCAGAGGCACTTTGGCGCGGATGACCTGAATGTCGCCGGGCAGAGCCTCCTGGTTTTCGATGCGTGCCCGCCGGGTGTTGAGGTCGCCCAAGATGGCACCCGTAAAGCGCGAGGGCACGGTGACCTCGACGGTCACGATCGGCTCCAGCAGTACCGGGCGAGCACCGAGCACAGCATTCTTGAAAGCCACCCGGGCAGCCGTCTTGAAGGCGGCCTCGGAGCTGTCCACCGGGTGGTCCTTGCCGAAATAAACCTCGACGCCGATGTCTTCCATGCGGTACCCGGCGAGCGCCCCTTGCTCCATAACTTCCATGCACCCCTTGTAGACAGCCGGAATGAACTGATTGGGGATACTGCCGCCGACGATGCAATCCACGAATGCGAAATTGTACTGCGGATCGTAGCGGCAATATTCCTCGCGAATCTGCGGGAAGCGACTTTTGTTCATGAACAGCTCGCGCACTTGTTCCTCGGTGGTCAGGTCGCGCGGCAGAGGATAAACGCGCAAGTGGACCTCGGCGAACTGGCCGCGCCCGCCGGTCTGCTTTTTGTGCCGGTGGCTGGCCTCGCCCTGGGTGGTGATCGTCTCCCGATAAGGGATTTTGGGCTCTTTGGTGACGATTTCCAGATCGTAGCGACGCTTGAGCCGATTTTGGATGACATCGAGATGGAGCTGGCTCATGCCGGTGATGACCAGTTCTTTGGTCTGCGGGTCGCGGGTGACTTTGAACGTGGGATCCTCTTCGGCGATACGGGCCAGACCTCCGGAGATTTTTTGCTCGTCGCCTCGGCTTTTGGGCTCGACCGCCAAACCATACATGGGCGTGGGAAAGGCCGGCATGGGCATTTGTCCCGGCAAGCTGGAAATGCCTACGGTATCGCCCAAACGCAGGTCTTCGACTTTGGCCACAGCGAAAATATCGCCGGCGACCGCCTCGTCGAGCGGCCGACTTTGTTTTCCCTGGATCTCCAAAAAGCCGCCCGTGCGCGACGAGCGTCCGGTCCGTGCATTGTACAGGGGACTGTCCCCCGACAGCCTGCCGGAAAACAGGCGGATGTAACTGAGGATGCCCACGAATTTGTCGTTGATCACTTTGAACACCTGGCCGATCGGCTCGCCGTTTTCGGCGACCGTCAGCGGAACTTCCTCCACCTGGCCGTCGCTGGAGCGCTGCAGGATACGCGGCGGACCCTGCAGCGGGGACAATGCCACGTCGGCGAGGAGGTCGAGCAGTTCGCCGATGCCGATATCCTTTTTGGCCGATGTGCATACGATGGGGATGAGCGTGCCTGCGGCCAGAGCCTTGGGGAGTGTCTGGCGCAATTCGGCGGGGGTTACGCTGCCTTCGCCTAGGTACTTCTCCATGAGCGCTTCGTCGGCCTCGACGATAGCGTCCACGAGCCGACTGTGGGCCGCCGGCACGTCCACGGGGCATGCCGCCGGCACCTCGTTGGGCGGCTGCAGGAGATCCACGACGCCACGAAACTCCGCTCCGATGCCCACAGGGGCGTTGAGCAAAACGCACGCCTTGCCGAACGTCTCCTGGATGGCATGCACCACACGCTCGAAAGCGATGTTGTCGGCGTCCAATTTGTTGATGACGAAAAAGCGGGCCAGCTTGCGCCGCGTAGCCTCGTGGAAAAGCCGACGGGTGTTGACCTCGACGCCTGCCGGTGCATTGACCACGACCAGTACGTTTTCCACGGCTTGCAGGGCGCACAGGGCCTGCCCCAAAAAGTCAGGATAGCCCGGCGTGTCCAAGAGATTGATATAGCGCCCCTGCCATTCCAGATGCATGATTTTGGAGTCTATGGTGAATCGGCGGCGTTTTTCTTCTTCGTCGTAATCGCAATAGCTGGTGCCTTCCTCGACGCTGCCGCGACGATCCACGGCTTGGGCCCGATACAACAGGGCATCTACCAGTGACGTTTTGCCTGCGGAAGCATGACCCACCAGGGCTACGTTTCGAATGTGCTCAGGACTACGCTTGGCCATAATCATCCTCGTGCGTCCCACCAGCCCCGACGGCGCCGAGGGGATGCGCAGCTGCCGTCAGGGCTTCGGTCAATGTCAAGGTCCCGTCGTAGAGCGCCCGGCCGATGATGCACCCGGCCAATCCCATATGCCGGGCACGCACGATATCCTCCGACCGGGCAATCCCTCCGGACAAAACGACGCGGCCAGGGAAAACGGATTGTATTTGTTGTATGGATTCCCAGCCAGGCCCCTGGAGCATACCATCGCGCTCGATATCGGTAACGATGACGCCGGCCAGCGGCTCGGCGGCGAAAGCCGCTACAGCCTCGAGAGCCGAGCCACCGAGCCGCTGCCAGCCCGCGACGGCGACACGCCCCGAGCGCACATCCAGACCGAGCCACAACCGCTCGGGAAAGCGTCGTGCCTGGCAGCGAAACCAATCGGGGTCCTCGAAAGCACGCGTGCCGATGACCACACTGTGTATGCCCCAGGACCACGCCTGCTCGAGAGCCTCGGTGGAGCGCACGCCTCCGCCGAGCTGGCAGGGGATGGATACGGCACGGACGATGCTTTCGATGACGGCACTGTGCACCGGCTGGCCGAGCCGCGCACCGTCCAGGTCTACCAGATGCAGCCGCGGTGCCCCGGCCTGTGCCCAGCGACGCGCCACGGCGACCGGATCGTCGCTAAATACTGTCTCCCGCGTAAAATCTCCTTGTCGCAAGCGGACACAGCGCCCGCCTCGCAGGTCTATGGCCGGAATGACCCACATCGTTGACCTTCGGTCCCCTCGTCCGTCGGAGAAAGCTATGATTCTATGCCATTCGGGCGAAATCGTGTAGCATCGTCAGCCCCACGCGCTGGCTCTTCTCCGGATGAAATTGGGTGGCGACGATCCGGTCGCGCCACACCGCCGCCGCAAACGGCTGCGGATAGTCGGCCTCGGCAGCCACCACGCTGCTATCCGTGGGTACCGCGTAGTAGGAGTGTACGAAATAGACCCACGCCGGCTCCCGCAGACTGGCAAAAATGGGCGCCGGCCTGAGGATGCGCAACTGATTCCACCCCATATGGGGTATTTTGAGCCCAGCCGCCTGCAATCGCACCACCCGCCCTGGCAAAATGCCCAGACCGATGTGTTCTCCGTTTTCTTCGCTGGCTTCGAAGAGCAACTGCAATCCCAGGCAAATGCCCAGAAAAGGCCGGCCGCTAGCGATGTAGCGCCGCAAAGGCTCGATGAGCCGACGTCGGTGCAGCTCGTGCATGGCATCGGCAAAGGCTCCCACGCCTGGCAAAACGAGATGCGTCGCCCGTTCGATCAGCGCTGGGCTATCGCTCACCTGCGCCTCGTAGCCCAGGCGCTCGAAAGCCTTTTGTACACTGCGCACATTGCCCATGCCATAATTGACGATCACGATCATGGCAATTATCGGCGTCCTCCACGCGGGCCTCAGGCCACCCACCGAAGCATCGTGCCGCGACACCCGATCCTGGTAGTGGGCGGGACACACTCGTTCGAGCTCTTCGCTGGCCAAGCCCGGGGCGCTAAACCAGTCGCTCGTCGGAGCGCCGACGGCTTGTTCACTGCGGCGCCGCTACCATGAGCCGCACCATACGCAGCGACAGGCATACGAACAGACCCAGAGCCAGAACGAGCAAAGCCAGTGCCGTCAAAAGCGGCCCGTCGAAAAAGAGCTTTTGAAACGCCGCGCCCAAGTCGTAGCAAAACACCAGGGTGATCAAGGCGCCCCCAGCCAAGAAGGGGCCAAAGGCCAGCTCGCTTGCCTGCGTAATCACGATCAAAAACACCGCATAGATGACGCCCATAAGGACGGCGAACACGAGCGTGAAGACCAACATCTGCCAGCCGAGAAAGGCACCGATCATCATCATCAGGTCGGCGTCACCCAGCCCCAAAGCTTCCTTGCCCAGACCCCAGGTGAATGCCGAACGAACCAGGCGCATACCCAGGGCGCCGGCCAAAGCCCCTGCCAGACCGGTGGCCAAGCCGAGCCGCCAGTCCCCGGGGGGCATAGTGTCCGGCGTCGGCATCCATACGGGCCAGCGCCACAGGCCGGCAGGCAGCAGAAGGATGTCGCGGTCCGGTACTCCGGCGCCGCCGAAGCGCATCTGCGTCATGACGCCGGCGGGGAACAGTGCCTCCGCCGGCCAGGGCCAGGGCCAAGGCAAGAGAGTACCCCAAAGGATACCGAGCAGTGTGCCGGCAACGGTCAGCCCCAGCGGGATAACACGATAATCGAGATCTGTAAACGTAGCAACCAGCAAGAGACTCGTCAGCGTAACCGCATGCAGCCAGACGAGCACCAGAGCACCGGCGCTGATCCCCCGGGCCGGCTCGAAGGGCTGCTCCGCCCCGAGCGCGCGCGAGTTCCACACTACAATCCACACGAACAGCCCGGCGAACAGTACGCCGGTCAGCAGCTCGATCCAAAAATAGCGCATGGAAAAAGACTGTCGGCACTGCCGGCAGCGTCCTCGTAACACCCAATAGCTGACCAGCGGCACATTGTCGTACCAGCGTATCTTCTGCAAACAAACGGCACAGCGCGATCCCGGCCACAGGATGCTCTTTTGTAACGGCAGCCGGACTATGCATACGTTCAGATAACTTCCGACGATGGTACCCAGAACGAAGGCAAGCAGCGTAGCCACGGCCGGATAGTCGCGCACCAAGGTCTCGAGCAGTCGCATCGAGGTTTCGAATAGGTTCATAGCTGTCCCTGCCGATCGCGCACACGTGTCGCGGTCAGAGCCTGTCGCGCTCCTGCGCAGTGCCGACCGAATCGAGTGCCAGCCAGCGGACGATCGTTGCCGCTACTTCTGCAGGAGTGCGGTAGGTAGTATCTACCACCCAGTCGGCACACTGCCAATACATGGGGAAGCGGGTCAGAGCCAGGGTGGCCAGCTCGCGGTGCGTGCCCAGAGAGGTCAAAGCCGGTCGGCGCACTGCAGTCAGGGAGTCGGCTGCCAATCGCGCCGCACAGGTAGCCGGCTGCGCGGCGAGCCAGACGACCTGGGCTCCCTGGCGCAGTCTGGCCCGATTTTCCTGACGCACGACCGTCCCCCCACCGGCAGCCAAGATCCGATAGCGACCCGGCCAAATGTGGCTCAGGGTACGCGTTTCGCACTCGCGAAAGTAGGCTTCACCGTGAGCGAAAAGCTGGGCGATCGTCTGCCCGCTCTGTTTTTCTACCTCTGCATCCAAGTCTGTCCACGGCCAGCCGAGGATGCGCCCCAACTCAGCGGCGACCAGGCTCTTGCCACTGCCCCTCAGCCCGATCAAGACGATCCGTTCAGGCAAAGAACTCTTCCTCGCTCCACTTGACCGGAGACAAGGCGCGGCGCACCAGCTTTTCCATAAGATCGCGCGGCGCCTCCTGGCCGGTAAAGTGCTTGAACTGCAGCAGGGCCTGGCGCACGAACATGTCCACGCCGGTCAACACGTGGCAGCCCCGCTCGCGGGCCTGCTTCACCAGGAGCGTGTTTTCCGGATTGTAGACGATGTCGAAGACCACCAAGCCCGGACGCAAAAAGCTGACGTGCAGCGGGGATTCGTCCACATGGGGATGCATGCCCACGGAGGTGCAATTGACGACGATGTCGGCGGTGACCGCATGCCGCGCAGCCCAATCCACGACGCGGCAGCCGATCGCCGCCGCCAGTTCTTGGGCCCGCTCCGGAGTGCGATTGGTGATCGTCAGGAGGGCACCGGCCTGATGCAATCCGAAAGCGACCGCCCGGGCCGCTCCCCCCGCACCTAAAATCAGTACCGACTTGCCGGCGATTCTCGGCGGGTCTTCGATCTGGGCCAGAGCAAAAAGCAACGATTCCACCGCCGCCGGCGCATCGGTATTGTATGCGGCAAAGCCTCCGTCGCTCGCTCGCACCAGGGTATTGGCAGCACCTATGGCATCTACGCGACTGTCGCGTTGCCGCGCCAGCCTGGCGGCGGCCTCTTTGTGGGGGATGGTGACGCTGTACCCCTCCACCGGCAGCCGGTCCAATGCCTGCAAAGATTCTTCCAAGTCACCACGGGGGATGCGCACAGGCAGGTAGACGCAATCCAGACCCAGGGTGCGAAAGGCGCCGTTGTGGATCACCGGACTGAGGCTATGCGCCACGGGATCGCCGATCACGGCAAAAATGCGGGTTCGCGGCGTGATATGGTCGTACCGATAAATGGCCCGCATCTCGTCGAAAGACAGGATGCCCGGAGCAATGCCCCGCTCTTTGTTGAACGCGGCGTAAGTGAACGGCGCTCCGAACCGTCCCGCTAGGATGCGACTGAGCGTACCCAAATCGCCGACACAAAAGGCGACCGTCGGCTGCCGACTGCGCTGCACCAGTTCCAGCACACGGATATTGTCCGCAGGATGCATCGCGCGCACGGCCAGTTTGATCACGTCGGCGTCCTGATTGCTCATGCGCATATGGATTTCTTCGAGATCGTCGGGGAACTCGCGGAGGTTGTGGTAACTGACGATGCGCTTGACGTGGCGGAAGCGGGGGATGCGTTCGGCGATATCCGTTTCCAGGTCCACCCAGTCGAAGCCCCCGACGATGGCCTGCCGCAACAGCATGAGCCGCTCTTCCTCGCTGCGTGCCCAGCGGCCGCCGTCCTGAATGCGGCGTGCGGTAGCCACCATGGGGCAGGGTTTATCGGCCAGCAGGCGCTTGAAATCGGGCGCGCGCGCCAGAAAATCGAGTCGCAACTCGATCAACTGTGCCCCGCGCTTGGCCGCTTCCTGGATTTCTGCCAGGACCATCTTGTGCCGTGTACGACCGATGCTGACGCAAATCATCGCTCAATTCTAGCACGTTACCGACTCGGCAAGAATCGTCAATGGACCGGGGCGCTGACGCCGCCCGGGATGCGTGCCGCGTCCTTCAGGAAAGCCTCCAGACCCAGGTCGGTCATCGGATGCTGGTACAACATAGCCAAGACCTCGAAAGGCATGGTGCAGGCATCGGCCCCAGCCAAGGCTGCCTGCAGCACGGTCAGCGGACTGCGCACACTGGCCACTAGAATCTGCGTCTCGAACTGGTAGTGGTCGAAGATGCGCTTGATCTGCTCCACCACCCGAAACCCCTCTTCGCCCACGCGATTCATACGATCCACGAAGGGACTGACGAAATAGGCACCGACCTTGGCTGCCAGCAAAGCTTGCAGCGGCTGAAAAACCAGGGTCACGTTGCACCGGATGCCTTCCTCGCTGAGACGCCGGACTGCTTTGAGTCCCTCGCGAATCGCCGGCACTTTGACCACCACGTTGGGATGAATGGAAGCTAACTCGCGCGCCTCGGCGACGATGCCTTCGGCATCCACGCTCACCACTTCTGCACTGACCGGACCATCTACCAGCTGGCAGATTTCTTCGATCACCTCCTGGTGCGGACGCCCGCTTTTGGCTACCAGAGTGGGATTGGTGGTGACACCGTCGAGAACGCCCCAATCGGCCGCCTGACGGATCTCTTGCACATCGGCCGTGTCCAAGAACAATTTCATTTTGCTACCTCCCAGACTTTTACAGAAACGGAAGACGTGAGGCGCACTCCGCCGGGTCATGCCGGTCATCTGGGCGTGCGTTTCCAGGGCTGCTCTTTCATTCTCCGTGCCTCCCGTCTCGGGTCGCTGATACTTGTTATTTGCTACGACGTTACGGTGGCGGTGTTCGCGGCGATGCGGGCGAGCGCCCAGCCGGCAGCATCGCGCACCACCGGGTCATCGTCTTCCTGCAGACGTCTCAACGCAGGAATTGCCTCGCTGCACTGCAAAGTACCCAGGACATAGGCTGCGTTACGCACCAGTCCGCGGCGCCGAGCTCGTTCCAGCGCCGTGGGGCCGAACCGTCGTCGAAAGTCCGCGTCACTCATGTCGAGCAGCTCGAGGAGATCCAAAGATGTCAGTTCCGGTCGGGGCTGCAACGCCGGCTCTTTGCCAGCGGGGGCTTTGCGATTCCAGGGACAGACCTCCTGGCAGATATCGCATCCGAAGACCCACTGATGCAGGGCGCCGCGCCATGGTTCCGGCACAGGCCCGCGCAGCTCGATAGTCAGATAGCTGATACAGCGTCCACTATCGAGCACCCCGGGTGCCAACAATGCCCCGGTGGGGCAGGCTTCCAGGCACCGGGTGCACGTGCCGCAATGGTCCGTCTCGACGGCACCTGTCGGTTGCAGCTCAAGATTGACCAGGAGCGCGCCCAAAAGCAGGTAGCTGCCCAGACGTTTGTTGATCAGCATGGTATTTTTGCCGAACCAGCCCAGGCCGGCGAGACGGGCATAGTCCCGCTCCATCAGCGGCGCGCTATCCACTACCGCCCGGCCTTGTGTTTCCGGCCGTCTTTCTTTGAGCCAATCGAGCAATTGGTGCAACTTGCTTTTTAGCACCCGATGGTAGTCGAGCCCCTGGGCATAACGGGCTACGCGTCCGTGCGGGCGGGCCGGCTCGGCACCCTCTGGCACTGCGCCTTGCGTCTGCTCATGCCCGGCGGGTTTGTAACTGATGGCGACGACGACGATACTGCGGACCTCGGCAAAGACGGCACGCGGATCGGCCCGCGCCGGGTGGTGCATATACTTCATTTGGGCAGCGTAGCCGGCAGCCAGCCAGGCTTGTAAGCGCGGCCACCCGGGCGGAGCGCTGGCCGACGCAATGCCCACCAGATCGAAGCCGAGCTGACGCGCCTGGTCGGCGAGATCCGTTTCCAGGCTGCGTGCGCATGGGGACGCAGTGCCTTCCGTCTGCGCCGGTATCCGGCTTGGGGCACCGCTGGCAGGGACCGTCCGTGGCTCGATCTGCCTCCTGGGCACGTCGGCGCCGTTCAGTGCACAATGCTCGTCACCCCGTGCCATACGCTGTGTGTCCCGGGAGCAAAGCCCCATCGGCTACCAGCCCAAGATTGTACATAATTTGCGCTACACTGGGATAGCGGTTCAGGCAATAGAAGTGCAGGCCCGGCACGCCGGCGGCCAAAAGCTCTTGGCACAGCCGTGTGCACACTTCGATGCCGAACAGCCGTACCGATTCGTCGTCGTGCGCATAGCGCTCGATCCCGGCCTGCACGCTGGGCGGCAGCTTGGCTCCGCACAACGCCGCAAACCTACGGATTTGCTCCGCGCTCAAAAAGGGCAGGATCCCCGGAACGATCGGCACGTTTACGCCCCGCTTGTGCAAATAGGAACGCATCGTCAAAAAATCCTGGACATCGTAAAAGAGCTGGCTAATGAGAAATTCGGCACCGGCTTCCACTTTGGCCGCGGTACGGTCCCAGTCCAATGTCTTATCTGGACACTCGACATGTCCTTCGGGATAGCAAGCAGCCCCGATACAGAAGGAATAGCGCTCCTTGATAAACCGGATCAAGTCCACTGCATAGGCAAAGCCGTCGGCGGCAGGCAGGAAATGGGTCTGACCGCGCGGCGGATCGCCGCGCAACGCCAAGATGTTGCCGATAAGCCGACGGCGCGCTTCGTCGAGGATCTCAGTCATCGTCTCCCGACTGGCCCCGACACACGTCACATGGGCCATTGCCTCCAAGGCCAATTCGGTGCGAATCCGCTCCACCATGCGCAAGGTTTTGTCGCGCGTACTTCCGCCGGCGCCATAGGTGACGGAGACAAAAGAGGGCCCGAGTCGTTTCAACGCCGGCAGCGTTCCCGTGAACAGAACGGTCTCGGCTTCGTCGCTTTTGGGCGGAAAGAACTCGAAAGAGATCGTCAAACCAGGACGTGCATAAAGCTCTGCGATTCTCATGGCATTTCGGCGACCGGATCACAATCTCGGGCATCTCGGTCGTATTGCTCACGCTTTTGGCGCCCGCGATTTTACTCCTATTTTAGGACAGATGCTCTCGAGAGCGCATTGCGCGCACAAGGGATTGCGCGCCCGGCAGATGCGACGACCGTGGTAAATCATCCGGTGGCCAAAAGCGACCCACTGGTCCCGGGGCAACACATCCATCAGATCGCGCTCGATCTTGTCCCGATCGGTGTTGCAGGTGAGGCCCAGTCGCCGGCTGATGCGAGCGACGTGCGTGTCAACCACGATCCCGGGGATGCCGAAAACGTTGCCCAAGACAACGTTGGCGGTCTTGCGTCCCACGCCTGGCAACTGCGTCAATTCTTCCAGCGTGCGCGGCACCTCGCCTCCGTATCGGTCCACCAGCACGCGACAACAAGCCTGGATACTCCGCGCCTTGTTGCGATAAAAGCCGGTGGGCTTGATATACGCCTCCAATTCCTCCAGGCGGGCATCGGCATAGGCCTGTGCATCGGGAAAGCGCTCGAACAACGCCGGTGTCACCTGATTGACCCGCTCGTCCGTGCACTGAGCCGAAAGGATGGTGGCGATCAGCAATTCCAGGGGCGTGCGATACTCCAAACTGCAACGGGCATCGGGGTACAGCTGGGCCAGGATCTGCACGACTCGACGAGCACGCTGGCGCAGCGCCTGCGTGTCGTCGAAGCAGCCCTTTTGCCGGGCTGAAGCGGATGCCGACTTGCGCTTTTTAGTCACCGGTTTCGCTCGCTCAGGACCCGATGTCTTCTTGCGGCTAACGCTCGGGATCCTCTGTTTGTTCACGCTGCTGGGTACCAGCGGCTAGCGCTCGGACGAGCCCGGCAGTGTACCAACCTGGCTCACCGGACCGGGCAGCCGATGCTCTTTTTCCCCGGCGCGTAGCCGATCCCAGGTTTCCTGCAACTTCGTGCGACCGCGTGACAGATCCTCTTTTATTTTCTGAGTATCCACCTCGATCTGCACCCGGTGCTTGCCGTTGTCGCTATGGAAATCACGGATCTGGTACCAGTCGAGAAACCACCCGGCGACGACAAAAGCGAACAGGGCCAGAAAAGCGATAAAAACCAGATTCCTCACTCCCGTTCTCCTTTTCGCTGCCGACCGGCTTTTCCTCTTCGCCGGCACATCTCATCCTGTTTGAACTCTATAACAAATCCGCAGCCTCGGTCCAGTCCCATCTGCCGGACCCAATGGTGTAATCGGCATAATTAGCACAGGATTTGACGATTTTACGGGCTGTAGCGACCGTCGAACTTAGCGCAAAGAGAACACTGCACCTGGTCGAGACCACCGCTCACACTTCGACACGCTGCAAGGGCCGACGCCGCCACAAACTGCCCAGTCGGCGTTTAAGCTGCCAAATCCAATCGTCATCGGGTGCAATAATCGGTGCCACATGGTCAACTAGACTGGGCCGCACGGTCATGAGGATGAGCAATGGCAGATACCATAATACGTGGATGCCCCCTGCATCGCCGTACCAGAATTGCACCCCTAAGATAACGGCGGCACTGAGCGCCAAAAGATGGGCAAGGTTTTTCGGGCGCGGCCATAAAGTTCCCGCAAAAACCAAAACCAAGTAACCGATAAAGATCGGCACGCGATATGCGTAGTGCAATTGCATGCCGGTCCATACGCTTTCTCCGGAGGGTACAGCTCGCAAATCCCAGGCGCGCCAGTCGGGCAAATGCATCGCCGCGACCACTTCGTCTACCAATTCTCCCTTGAAGGCGAGTGTGGAAACCACCGCCAACACTGGCAGACAAAAGGCAGTCACGAACCGACCGATTCCACGGCGCCAGTAAAAACTGGCCCAAATCGGCAGTAGGAGCACGGGAAAATACACGGTGCTGGCACCGATCCCCAGTACCAGACCACTGACCGTCGGCCAGCGGTAGCACAGGAGCGCTCCGACCAGGACCGCCGCTGGCAGGGCATGCTCCAAGCTTTTTACGTGATATGCCGTATAGGGCAGCAAGACGTACAGCAACGAGGCAGCCAACCCGCTGATGTTGTTGCGAAAAATCCAGGCGCCTATAACGTATAGACCTGCGACAACCAAAGCGTGACAGCACAGGGCCAGACCGGTGCGCACTTGCTCCAGCATCTGCTCCAGCCTGGGGGCGGGAATTTCCAGCATGTCGCGTTGCACCTTTTCCGCGGCCAGACTAGCTGCCACCGTTGCCCGCTCCACCACGGTGCTCCGCAAACTGCCGGCCGGAGCCATATCCTGGACCGGTAGCAGACTCTTGGCCACCAGAATACTGCCCAGGCAGACGATCAAGAAGACCATCCCCGCCGAGTGGACATTGGTCACAAACGCCGGACGTCGCACAATGGCTGCATCTACGAGGCATCGTCCCAAATAATAGGCGGTGCCCGTGAGGAGCAACAAATAGCCAAGAAAAACCAGGAAAGAGCTGTGGTGGGCGTTTTCCATGGCGGCGTGAATCTGCAACGCCGGACTGGCTGCCAGCGGTCCTGCACCGACGCTCGGGGCCAGTTGTGCTGCAGCCGCCGCCACGTGACGCTGGAGTTCTTCGGTTGCTTGGTGCTTGAGCTCGCGTGCCTCGCGCAAAAAAAGCAACCCGGGTACCAACAGATACAGCATCACCAGGTCCCAGTTGCGCAGGGTCAAGGGCTTGCCGAACCGGAAAAAGAGGGTGATCGCCAACAAAAGCGAGGCATAAAACCAACTCGTCGCGTTGGGTAAACGAAAATCGAGCAGAACAGATCCTGTCGCTATCGTCATGGTGTCAGGCATGGGCCTGTCCTTGTGGTCTCTTGTGCCATTTGCTCCGGTACCGTCACGGCACCAGGTCCAGAAGCAATGCGAGTCGGGAAAAGTGAGTGTACATTTTCCTATAGCTGTCGCCCAGAGGCATCTTCTTGGCGACTGCGCCCCCGGCACTACCCGTTTATTATAGCCACTGGTGCTGATCTGCAAGCAAAACTTTGGCCCTTTGGGCATAACATTCCCGAGACGCCGACCCGCTGTCTCGGTCATCGTCTCCGCACGGGGAGTGCTCGGCTGCCGAAGGCGGCGCAGGAACAGGTTCGGCTCCCGGGTCGGATTTTCGCGCCCCTATGGAAATCCCCCGCCGGGCACGTCATAATGCTGGTACGCCGCCAGAGAGGTTCTACACTCAGGCACCTACATAGGATCGGTATAAGGAGATGCTCGACATGTCCGGCGACCAAGTGGATATCCCGCTGCTGGCGCTCCATCAACTGAAGCCGGGCCAGATAG
The DNA here is from genome assembly GCA_040289265.1 of Gemmataceae bacterium. GTDB lineage: Bacteria > Planctomycetota > Planctomycetia > Gemmatales > HRBIN36 > PSKW01. The sequence goes on along the minus strand of PSKW01000006.1, from coordinate 36,722 downwards.
CCGATGTATATGCCTTGCTCGAGGAAAAAGAGAAAGCCATAACCCGAGACGGCAAGCCGTACTATACCTGCCGCTTTCGCGACCGGCACCGCAGCGCCAGCTGCATGGTCTGGGCAAACAGCCAATGGTTCGCTCCTTGCGATCAGGAATGGCAAGAAGGCCGATGCTATCGGCTGCGAGTGATGTACGACGAGCACGAGCGTTTCGGCCCACAATTGGAATTGTTTCTGATCCGGCCGGTCCAAGACCGGGACTACAAGGAAGGCTTCGACCCGTCCATCCTTTTCGAAGCCAGTCGCCACGATCCGGACAAGATGTACCGCGAGCTGATGGACCTGGCGGAGCATGCCATAGGCCATGCCGGGCTGAAACGCCTGGTAGTGGAGCTTTTGCACACGTATGCCGACAAGCTCAGAAGCATGCCTGCCTCGGCGCGCGAGTTTTACCCCTTTTACGGCGGTTGGCTGGAGCATGTCTTGTCGGTGGCACGCTTGTGCTCCCTGGTCGTGCAGTATTATCGGGACTTTTATGCGGATGCACGCCCGCCTCTCAATGCCGACCTGGTCCTGGCAGCGGCCATGTTGCACGAGCTAGGCCGCGTCGAAGAGCTGACGACCGACGGTTCGAGTACGCAAGTGACGGTGCCGGGGCGCCTTTTCGGACGCTGCTTGTTGGCCTACAAACTGGTCCATGACGCCGGTCAAAAAATCCCCGAGCTGGATGCCGAGACGCTGCAGTTGCTGGAACACATTATCTTGAGCCATCTCGAGCTGCCCGAGTGGGGCTCCCCGCGGCTGCCTCTCATTCCCGAGTGCCTCATCCTGCATCACCTCGACGACCTGGACGCCAAAATGGAAATGTACCAGCGGTGCTTGAGGAAAGACACTTCGCCTGGGCCTTTTACTTATCGCGACCCTGTTTTGGGAAAGCCCTTGCTCAAAGCACGCAATCTGTGAGCCCCAAGCGCTGGCCCGAATCGTATGCCACGTTTGGCTAGCGTCTCGGGAGCATAAAATGATACGATGTCCTCCGTACCGAGCTAGTAGCCGTGTCCACGAAGGGAGACAACGCGCAGCCATGGCCCGGAGAAAGCAATATGAATACCCCGAAGATCTGTTCGCCGATACGCGCATGTCCTTCGGCGACCACCTGGAAGAATTGCGGCAATGCCTCTTGCGGGCTGCCAAGGGCTTTTTGCTGGCCTTTGTCGTCAGTTTGTTCATCGGCGCGTACGTTGTGGATTTCATCAAGAAGCCCGTAGAAGAGGCGCTTTTGGACTATCATTTCGAGACTTTCGCCAGCAAAACGACCACTGCGGAAAGTCCCATGATGCGGCGGGTGCATGGCGAACTGGCATCCGGACGCGTGCCGCCGGCACTGTTGCAGCTGACTCAGCCCCAAGCGTTGCGCCTGGAGGTGCACATCGAAGAACTCGAGACCCTGCTGGAACAGCAGTACCCCGACCTGCGTCGGCAAGAAAAAAAGCCAAAGCCAGAAGCCCAGGCAACCGCCAACAGCGCCGAAGACACAACCACGGCCACTCTGACGGTCCGTCTGCGCCCCCTCGATTTCCTGGACCATTTCTATGGCCCGCTCGAGCTGATCACCAAGCGCATCCAACTGACCACTTTGAGCGCTCAGGAAGCCTTTATGGTTTATATCTGGGTATGCCTGCTGACCGGCTTCGTGCTGGCCAGCCCCTGGGTCTTTTATCAGCTGTGGGCTTTCGTGGCTGCCGGATTGTATCCCCACGAAAAGCGTTACGTCCACGTGTATTTGCCTTTCAGCGTCGGACTGTTTCTGGCAGGGGTAGCGATTTGCCAATACTGGATCATTCCCGCAGCTTTGCGAGCGCTTTTGGCATTCAACCGCTGGATGCAACTGGAACCCGATTTACGACTCAACGAGTGGCTTTGGTTCGCCATCCTCATGCCGGTCGTGACCGGCTTGTGCTTCCAGACGCCTTTGGTCATGATGTTTCTGGGCAAAATCGGCATCTTCACTGCCCAAGATTTCGCGACCAAGAGGCGGCTGGCAATATTCGTGATGCTGGTCTTCGCGGCGGTAGTCAGTCCGTCGGTAGACATGTGGTCGTTGATGTTCCTCTGGCTGCCGATGGTGGCGCTTTATGAACTGGGCATTTATTTGGTCAAGCTCACCGAAGAGCCACCTGAATTCGGCGAAGACGAGATACCTTATCAGCCGGAATCGGTGGGCGCCGGACAAGATCAGGCAGCGCCTTGACGGCTGTGGCACTCACGACGTCGGCTGCCGGCCGGATTCGGGCCGAGCGAGCAAGGCGAGCAGCTCCTCAGGAGATCGCAGGATCCAATCGGGCTGGGCTGCGAGGACAGCGTGCGCATCGAATGCGCCCCACAAAGCACCAGCCGTGACTGCACCGGCCCGACGACCTGCCTCGATGTCCGCAGGATGATCGCCCACGACCACCAGCTCGGACGCAGGCAGTGCCAACATCTGGGCAGCACGCAGGATCCCTTCCGGATGGGGTTTGGGATGCGTCACATCGTCGCCGGCAACCAGGCCGTCGTAATCGCTTATACCCAGCCGCTGCAGAGTATACTCAGCCGAGGAGCGCCCCTTGCCGGTAAAGATAGCCACCTTGAGGCCGGCGGCACGCACCGCGCGCAGCAGCTCCGCCACGCCGGGAAACAAGCGCACCCGGTCGTGATGCGCTCGATAGTATGCGTGGAAGCGTTGCACGGCTTCGTCTAGATGCGTTAGGGCCTGGGGCAGCGCCAGCTCCGCGTGACTCAAAAGGGCCTGGATACACCCCCGCTCCGGCGGACCGAAGGTAGCCACGATCTCGGCATCGCTGGGCGCACGTCGCACCCAGGGCGCCACCGCATGCCGAAAACTAGCGAACAAATGCGGAAAAGTATCCGCCAGCGTCCCGTCTATGTCTATCACCAAGCCTGCCACTCTTCTTCCGCGCATGAGCTTGCATTATAGATAAGCTACAGGGACGTGGGGCGATCGTGGCACGAACGAGGGGAGCACACCGCCCGGTCATCGCCGAAAAGGAGAACGTCATGAAGCAGCGCCTGACCCACTGGGCCGTCGTAGCCGGTGCTATGGTTTTCGGCTGCGTGGTCCGAGCCGACGAAGCGTTGACCCGCGTGGTCACTCTCAAAGGTGCGGTCGAAGAACGTCTGCGCGCCGACTATCCCGACCTGGAGGCGCTTTACAAGCACCTGCACCGGCATCCGGAGCTGTCGTTCCAGGAAGAAAAAACAGCGGCGCGTCTGGCCGTCGAGATGCGCCAAATCGGCTTCCAGGTCACGGAAAAAGTCGGAGGCCACGGGCTGGTCTGCCTGTTCCGTAACGGCGACGGTCCCACCGTCATGGTGCGCACCGATATGGACGCGCTCCCCATCGTCGAGCGCACAGGTTTACCCTATGCCAGTCAGGTCCGTGTGCGCGACCGCTCGGGGCAGGAAGTGGGGGTGATGCACGCCTGCGGTCACGATGTCCATATGGCATGCTGGGTGGGTACAGCACGCGTGCTGGTAGCGCTCAAGGAGCACTGGCGTGGCACGCTCATGTTCGTTGCCCAGCCCGCCGAAGAGCGCGGCGCCGGCGCGCGCATGATGTTGGAAGACGGCCTTTTCAAGCGCTTCCCCAAGCCTGATTACGCCTTGGCTTTGCACTGCGACTCGCTTTTGCCTTATGGCCACGTGGGCTATACCGAAGGCTTGGCGCTGGCCAACGTGGACAGTGTGGACATCACTCTGTACGGTCGAGGCGGCCACGGCTCGGCACCGCACACCACTGTGGACCCGATCGTCCTAGCAGCCCAGCTCATCCTCGACCTGCAAACCATCGTCAGCCGCGAGACCGACCCGACCGACCCTGTGGTGGTCACCGTAGGCTCGATCCACGGCGGCAGCAAGCACAATATCATCCCTGCGGAAGTCAAGCTGCAATTGACGGTGCGCACTTTCAAAGACAGCACGCGCAAGCAGGTGCTGGAAGCGATCGAGCGCAAAGCCAAAGCAGCCGCCCAAGGAGCCCGGGCACCGGCTCCGCTAGTGCACGTGGACCCCGGCGAGTTCACCCCAGCCATGGAAAACGATATCCCGCTGACCCGGCGCACGGTCGCAGCCCTCAAAGCGGTTCTGGGGGAGGATCGAGTACACAGCAAGCCTCCCGTCATGGGCGGCGAGGATTTCAGCCGCTACGGACGTGCCGGTGTGCCTATTTGCATGTTCCGCCTTGGCACCATTGCTCCGCAAAAAATCCTGGAAGCCGCCCGGGTCGGAGAGCCTCTACCTTCGCTGCACTCCGACCGCTTCTATCCGATCCCCGAGCCGACTATCAAAACCGGTGTGCAGGCGATGACCGCCGCCGTCTTGAATCTAATGGGTCCCTGATAGTCCGTGCCCGCGGCGTGCGGCTTCCGTCGGTAGATGGACCACTCCGGCATACAGGAGCAGCCCATGAGCGACGACCTCGAAGCACTCTTGCAAGAAGCACAGGCAGGCTTCGCCACTGTTGCGGTGGCTCCGGAACTACGCCATCAGGCGTGGGTCCGTTTGCGGCAGTGGCTGACGGATCCCCTTTTTGCCGCCTATCGGCCGCAACTGGTATGGCTCATGCAACAGCGCCGGTGGGATGGGCTGGTAGACCGCTTCTATCAAATCCTCCCCTTCGGCACCGGCGGGCGTCGAGGCCAGGTCGGCATCGGTCCCAACCGTATGAACATCTGGACGTTGACGGCGTCGGTCCAGGGTCACTGCCACTACCTCAAGCAGCGCTTCCCGGAAGCACGCCGGCTTCGGGTCGTCGTTGCCTACGATGTGCGGCGCTTCGAGGATGTCGGCCGCCAGTACAATCCCCAGCTTCCCAACCCGGTATTGCATTTATCCAGTCGCGATCTGGCGCACGCGGCCATCGAGGTGTATGCGGCCAACGGTATCGAGGCCTGGACGCTCGCCCCCGAGTGCCCGCGCTATCTGGCGACCCCGGAGCTGTCCTTTTTGATCCGGCACCTGCATGCCCAAGGCGGGCTCAATATTTCGGCCTCGCACAATCCTCCGGACGACAACGGGGGTAAATTCTACGACGAGCTGGGAGGCCAGCCTGTGCCCCCCGAGGACCAGATCATGGCCGACTTGGTCGAGCAGGTGGACCAGATCCGGCGGCTGCCTTTTGCCGATGCCGTGCGCCAGGGCTTGGTCCAGTTCCTCGACGAGGAAACCCACCGCGCTTATATCGAGGTGAACAGCCGACAATCGCTACTCGGTCCGGCACGGCCTCTGGAGTCGCTGATCGTCTACACGCCTTTGCACGGTGTCGGCCGGTTTACCGTCCTGGAACTGCTGGAACGGCACCAGTATCGCGTCGTGCCGGTGGAATCGCAGATGGAGCCCAATGGGCTTTTCCCGCACACCCAATCGGCCAATCCCGAAGACCCGCGCTCCATGCACGAAGCGCTGCAACTGGCCGGTCAATACCGGCAGGTGGACTTGATTCTGGCTAGCGACCCCGATGCCGACCGCCTTGGGGCCATGGCCCCTTCCCCATCGGGATGGCATTACTTGACCGGCAACCAAATCGCCGCGCTGTTGACCCACTTCAAGCTCGAACAATTGCAGCAGAGGGGCCGTTTGAGCTCTTCGCCTGTGGTCATCAAGACCGAAGTGACCACTGGCTTGGTCAGTCGCATCGCCCGTCATTTCGGCTGCCAGGTGGTGGACGATTTGCTGGTCGGCTTCAAATACATTGCCGATGTGCTGCGTCATCTGGAAGAACGAGGAGCCTACCAAGATATCCGTGCCAGGCCCGAAGATTTCGTGATCGGCTGTGAGGAGAGTCACGGCATTTTGATCACAGCGGAAATCCGGGACAAAGACGCCGCGGGAGCGGCCTTGTTGCTTGCCGAGCTGGCACTGTGGCAAAAGCGTCAAGGGAGCACGGTCCTGGACTATCTCGAGCGGATTTATCGCCGCTTCGGGTACTTCGCCCATGTGTTGCGCTCGCTGGCCATGCAGGGCCTGCACGGACGTCAGCACATGGAACGCATGATGGAAAGCCTGCGCGCGACACCCCCGCAGGATATCGGCGGGCATCGGGTGGAGCGCTGGGAGGATCTGCGGCGCGAAGACAGCCGGCTCGGTCCTTGCCGCGGTGCTACCGACCGGCTCGCCAGGAACGTTTTGGTGTACACCCTGGAAAACCAGACGCGCATCGTGTTGCGTCCGAGCGGGACAGAACCCAAAGCCAAGGTATACGTGGAAGTGGCGACGGCACCGTGTCCGCCCGCGTGCTCCCCGCAAACCTGGCAGGAAACGTGCCGACAAGCGGACCGCGACGCCGAGGCGCTCGCGCAAGCCTTCGTGCGCCTAGCCCTGTCGCGCACTGAATAGGCCCGCCGCTCAGGGCGGGGTCAAGCCATGCCTCTGCATCTTGCGGTACAGGGTATCGCGGGAGATACCCAGCAAGCGTGCCGCCTCGCTCACCCGTCCCTCGCACTGCTCCAGAGCACGCTGGATGGCCCAGGTTTCCAGCGCATCCAGCCGCAAGCTCGAAGGCATAGGCAGAACCTGCCTGGCTGCCGTCGGCAGCGATGGCAAGGCATCTATGTCTATCTCTTCGCCCGGGGCGGTGATGACCAAGCTCTCTAGATAATTGATCAACTGCCGCACGTTGCCGGGCCAACTATAACGCTGCAACTGCGCTATAGCTCGGGGCGTAAGACGCACTGTCCTACCCACTTTGACGCAGATCAGCCCGAGATAATGCTCGACCAGCTCCGCAATATCCTCGGGGTGCTCGCGCAAAGGGGGCACGTGAATCTTCAACACGCTCAGCCGGTAATAGAGATCTTCGCGAAAGCGTTTGCAGGCGACCTGGCTTTCCAGATCGCGGTGGGTGGCGGCGACGAAGCGCACATCCACCATTTCCGGTTCGGTGCCCCCGACACGATAAAACGGTTTGCCCTCCAACACCCGCAATAGCTTTGCCTGGCACTCCAAGGGCAGCTCGGCGACCTCGTCGAGGAACAATATTCCCCCGTCGGCCTCATGGATCAGGCCTGGACGATCCGCGTCGGCACCGGTAAAGGCGCCCTTTTTGCAGCCGAACAGAATGCTCTCGGCCAGCGCCGGCTGGATGGTGGCGCAATTGACGACCACCAACGGTCCTTGCGACCGAACGCTCTGACGATGCATTGCCTGGACCACCAGCTCCTTGCCGACGCCGCTTTCCCCGTGGATGAGCACGGTGCTCGGAGAAGCTGCCGCGCGTGCGATGGCCGCGCGCAGCTCCTGCATGGCTTTGCTCGAGCCGACCAACTCGGGAGCGGACGACGCCTGGACGCGCAAGCGAGTATTTTCCGCTTGCAGCTGCTGCACCAGTCGCAAGAGCTTGACGTGCGTGGCTACGTGGCGTGCCACGATTTCCGCCACATAGACTTCCCGCTCGTTAAAACAGCGGTCCGAGCGGTACAGATGCAAAGCGCCCAGCAAGGGAGCCGACTCGGCCTCGCCGGCTAGTGCTACCAAAGGAATACACATCGCGTCTGCGAAGGCCAAAAGACTTTCGGGATCTGTTTCTTTGCTGACCTGATGCCGAACTGTCGCGCGCCGCTCCAACACCTGCCGAGTCAAACTGCGGCTCAGCTGTATCGTGAACCCCTGGCCTTCGGGCACGACGATACGCGGGGCAAAAGAGCCGGTTTCGTCCAGAGCGAGGAAACCAGCTACGGCGGCTCCCGTCCGATCGCGCAAAAACATCAGGCAGCGCGTGAGCACTGTGCGAATATGACTCTCGTCCCGCAAGGAGTCTAGAAAAGCGCACATCTGCTCCAGGTCAGCTCCCGATACCGGGAGCTGAGTGCGCGCTGTGTCCTGCGACCGATCCGCAGGCGTCGCCTCTCCGACCGGTGTCTTGGGCTCTTCTTCCCGTGCGGGACCAGGTACATCGGCAGTTTTGCGGATTTCGAAACGGCATTGCGTCTGGCCCAGCGCCACCAGATCGCCGTGCGCCAGCTGGGTGCGACGCACCTGTTTGTCGTTGACATACGTCCCGCCGGCGCTTCCCACATCTTCTATCCACCAATTTCCTTTGCGACAGACCATCGTCGCATGCCGGCGGGAAACGAAAGGGTCCGTCAGGACGAGATCACAACTCCGGTCCCGACCTATCAGATACTCACATTGGGAATCGAGGAGAAACACCGACCCCGCCTGTGGCCCTGCGACGACGCACAAGGCCGCCCAACTTGACTTGCGACGTTGTTCCGGTGCCACCTATCAAGCCCCTCGGTGGACCCCGTCCGCACCCGCGTGTTGCAGACCGATGGAACCGAAAGTCGGTTTCGTCCGTAATCTACCAATGAGAACCGGAGTTCGCAAGCTTTTTCGCGAAATAAGTCTGCTCGCTGTCGAGCCAACCGTGGCAGGGCCATCCCTGGGTAGTTACACGGTGACCGAAACTTTTCGGCGTCAGATCGGTCCAATACGATGAGGGAAGCGAATGAGAAACCCGTGAAACAGGAGGTGGGCCGTGCGGGTACTGGTCGCCTGGGATAACCCAGCCGAAGCCGAGCTTTTGTCGTTGTATCTCAACGTCGGCGATGACGAAGCTCAGATAACGCACTCCGCCGACGATGCGCTGCGTCTGGCACAAAAAAACACCTGGGATGCGGTGTTGATGGCGCTGGGTAACGGGCAGGAAGAAGAGGTGTACCGTGTCTTCCAGCGCATTCGCGAGCAATTGCCCGACTGTCCGGTGGTAGGGGTGTGCGATGCGGGCAGCGTATTCAACATTGCCCGTTATCTGACCAATGGTATGCGCTCGTATCTTTTGCGCGACCGGCAAGGCGATTTCATCTTTTTGGTGCGCTCCACTCTGGAAAGCGTCATAGACGCCGTACGTGCCGAGCGCGAGAAGGCCCTGGCGGACCGTTTGCGGCAGGAAATCGAGGCGGTGCGCAAACTCCAGGAAAGTATCATCCCGCGCAATATCCAATGCCCGCCCGGCTATCGGATTTGCGCCCGCTACGAGCCTTCGCAGATTCATGTGGTCGGCGGCAAGCCCGTCATCCTCGCCGGGGGGGACTACTACGATGTTTTTACCCTGACCGACGACAATCTCGTGATCTTGGTAGGCGACGCCTCGGGGCATGGCATGAAAGCCTGCATGTCCATCATGACCATGCATACCTTGGTGCGCATGATCCGCGGGCAGCGCTATCAGGACACGGCGTCGTTCGTGGAGGAAATCAATCGGCGCTTGTGCGAGCAGAGCATCATCCACGGAGAAGGAGGGTTCATCACTCTGTTTTACGCGGTGCTCAAACCGAACGAGCATCAATTGCAATGGACTTCGGCGGGGCATCCTCTGCCGATCGCCTATGACCGCCAGCGCGAGTGCCTGCAACCGATCGGGGCCGATGCGCAAACGGGCTTGCCTCTGGGCATCTATCCGGACGTCCGCTACGAGACCCATACGCTTCCACTGGCTCCGCACATGCGCCTGGTGCTTTATACCGACGGGCTGGTAGAGGCGTTCGAAGCCAACACGTCTACAAGCTACGGTTTAGAGGGATTGTTGCGGACCGTGCGGCGTACGCGCGACCTGGATTTGGAGCAGGCGCTGCAAGCGCTTTTCGACGACTCTTTCGCCAGCACAGGCGGGCAGGGACGTCACGACGATACGTCGGTGGTACTACTGGAGCGTGCAATGCCATGAATGCGGAGCCGTCGGGCGTGCCGGGTTTGTCTTTGAGGCCCGCCGAGGAGGCAACAGTGCTGGGGGCGGCCCGGGCGCTGGTCGAACGCCGGGTGAGTGTCCGGCAGCTCGTGGAGCGATGCCTGGAGCAAATTGCTGCGTGGGACCATTGCGTGCGCGCGTGGGTACTGGTGGATGCGCAGGAGGCACGCCGCCAGGCCGATCGGCTCGATCGGGAACTGGCCCGCGGGCTGTGGCGCGGTCCTTTGCACGGCATCCCAGTAGGCGTCAAGGACATTTTCGATGTGCGCGGTTGGCCGACGGCTGCCGGCTCGCGGCTATGGGCACAAGAGACAGCGGACGCCGATGCCCCAGTCGTGGCTGCCTTGCGGCAGGCAGGAGCGGTCCTCGTCGGCAAGACGGTGACCACGGCCTATGCCTCCTTCGATCCTCCCGTAACTGTCAACCCGTGGAACTTCCGCCGCACGCCAGGAGGGTCGAGTAGCGGTTCGGCGGCAGCCGTGGCTTGCGGCATGTGCCTTTTGGCTCTCGGCTCGCAAACCGGCGGCTCGATCGTCCGGCCAGCCAGTTATTGCGGCGTGGCTGGGTTCAAACCCACCTACGGCACCTGGCCTGTTGCCGGCGTGGTCCCCCTGGCTCCCAGTTTGGATCATGTCGGCCTGTTGGCACGCACGGCATGCGACTTACGTCTCGCCTGGTCGGCTGTGCAGCGCGCGCTCCAGGGCCTTGCTTATGCGGAAGATCCCACCTCGCTCGGCGGATCGCCGAGGGTGCGACTGGGGCATCTGACGGGCTACCTGGACGACCAGGTAGCGCCCGATATGGCTGCGGCGCTGGCGGACGCATGTCGCTGCTGGAGCGACGCGGGCGCCGCACTCGTGCAGGTGCGTGCTCCAGCCGAAGCCCATCAGGTGCCGCGCCAGCACCGTCTCATCATGGCCGTCGAGGCAGCAGCTTGGCATCGGCACCGGCTTGCCGCTCATCCGGACGATTATCCTCCTCGTGTGCGCGGTCTTCTCGAAGAGGGGTTGGCTGCGCCTGCTGTGGATTACGTGGCGGCGCGCGCATTTCAGACACATTGGCGCCGTCAGGTCGCTTTTTGCTTTTCCGAAGCCGATTACCTGGTCCTACCGGCCGTGCACGGTGCCGCTCCCGATACCAGCACCACCGGCTCGCCCGAGTTCCAAGCACCCTGGAGCCTCAGCGGTCACCCCGCCGTGACGATCCCGGCGGCGCTGTCCGAACACGGATTGCCCCTGGGAGTGCAGCTGGTCGGCCCGTGGCACAGCGACTCGGCGCTCCTGGACGCCGCCATCTGGTGCGAAGAGGCGCTGTCCAGGACGACGCCCTAAGCCCCGTTGCGGTACCTCGCCGAGTCGGCAGTCATCGGTGCCCCCGAATTTTTTCCCTTGACGAACCAGAACCATTTGCCGAAACTATAGATAACGGCCTCGGCGTCGTGCCGAGGAGCCTGCCTTGTGGTTCGACCTGCCATAGGAGCAATGGGGGGCCTCGCCATGTTGAGACTGACTCTGGGCCACAGTCGGGACTGCGACGGTGTGACACGCCGGCAATTCTTGCAAGTGGGTGGATTGGCTACGTTCGGGCTGCTTTTGCCTGAGTACCTACGCGCCCAGGCGCAATTGCCCGCCCATCAGCGCAAGCAAGTCAATTGCATCCTCCTGTGGATGCAAGGCGGACCCAGTCATCTGGATACCTTCGATCCCAAGCCGGACGCCCCGGCAGAAATCCGCGGTGAGTTCGGCGTGGTGGATACGGTTTTGCCCGGTGTCAAGCTGAGCGAACACCTGCCGCGGCTGGCACGCCGTCTGGACAAGTTCAGCATCGTTCGCGGACACGACCCGCAAAATGGCAGCCACGGCCATGCGGACCACTTGATGATGTCGGGGCACAAATTCAATCCGAGCCTGCCCTTCCCTTGCTACGGCTCGGTGGTGTCCAAAGAGCGCGGGTATCGCAACGGCATGTTCCCGTTCGTGCAATTGGGTTCGCACGTGGACCGGCGGTTCAACGGCGGCACCGCCGGCTTTTTAGGCGACCAGTACAACCCCTTCGAGGTCACGGGCGATCCCAGTCGGTCCGATTTCCGCGTGCGCGACCTTGACTTGGTTTCCGGCGTGGATGCCGCCCGAGTGGAACGACGTCACGGTATGCTCGCTGAGCTGGAGCGGTACCAGGCGGCTGTAGAAAAGCACGTGGCTGCCCCCGTGCAGACTCGCGACGCCTTTTACGAGCGAGCATTTTCCCTGGTCACCTCCCGCGCTGCCAAGCAGGCTTTCGATCTGACCCGGGAGCCGCCGCGCGTTCGCGACGCTTATGGCATGAATTCGTTCGGTCAGTCGTGCCTCCTGGCGCGAAGGCTGATCGAAGCCGGCGTGCATTTCGTCACGGTTACCGACGGCGGCTGGGACACGCATCAGAACAACTTCCGCAGTCTCAAGGACCGGTTGCTCCCGCGCCTGGACCGGGGCTACTCGGCTCTGCTCGACGATTTGCACGAGCGCGGTTTGCTCGACACGACGCTGGTAGTGTGGATGGGCGATTTCGGGCGCACTCCCAAAGTCAATGCTTCTGCCGGACGCGACCATTGGGCCACCGCCGGTGTAGTGTGCATGGGCGGCGGCGGAGTCAAGACCGGATGCATCGTCGGTGCCACCAATGCGCTGGGCGAGTACGTAGTAGATACGCCGGTGCGGCCTCAGGATATCGCCGCGACTATTTACTACTGCCTAGGCGTTCCTCTCGACCGCTGGTACCGGGCCCACGACGGCCGGCCTATCCAACTGATCCCCGAAGGCAAGCCTGTGCGAGAGCTATTGAAAACGGTTGCGTAAAGGGATGCCCGAGCCGGAGTCGCTCCGGCGCAGGTGTGTCACCACCCTAGCGGAGTCTGCCAGGCGCGCTTCAGGTCGCTGACTGCAGAGTCCAGGAAGAGCTCTTCGTCGAGCCAAAGCTTCAGGGTCGGTGTCTCGACCACCTGGCCGAGCGGCGCCCAGAGGTGCCCAAGTGTTCGTGCGGCCCATCGTTCCCACTCAGGAGCCTGTTCCCGCGCCACCTCGATCAGGAAGCGCGAATTGCTTTCGCTGAAGAGGATGGCCTCCGGATCAGAAGTGGTCCAGACCGCGGGCGCGCGGCACACAGCGATGCGCACCTCGGCACCCAAGTTGCCGGCTATGCACATTTCGGCCAAGGCTACGGCCAGTCCGCCTTCGCTCAAGTCGTGGCAGGCTAAAAGCAGCCCCTGTTTTATAGCGTCGTGGAGCGCGCAGAATATCTTGCGCGCCTGCGCCGCATCCACTTCGGGCACTTTGCCGGTCTTGCCGGCGAGTGCGGCATAGGTGGAGCCGCCCAATTCGTCGTGCGTCACCCCCACAATATAAATCGCCGAGCCGGGACGCTTGAAATCCATACTGACGCAGCGACGTGCGTCCTCGACGATACCCAAAGCGCTTATGAGCAACGTCGGCGGAATAGTTACGTGGATCTCCTCGGCGTGGAACTCGTTATGGAGGCTATCCTTGCCGCTGATGAAAGGGGTATCCAACGCCAGCGCCAGATCGTGACAGGCCTGAGCCGCACGCACCAGACTGCCGAGCACTTCGGGACGGTCGGTGTTGCCCCAACAAAAATTGTCCAGCAAAGCGATACGCTCCGGGTCGGCACCGACGGCGACCACATTGCGCAAGGCTTCATCTATGGCGCTGGCAGCCATCCAGTAGGGGTCCAAGTCGCCGTAGCGGGGCTTGATCCCGCAGCCGACCGCCAACCCGCGGTAGGATCCATAAACGGGTAAGATCACGGCGGCATCGCTCGGTCCGGAGCAGTCAGCGCCTACCAGGGGCTTGAGCACGGTAGCCCCTTGGACCTCATGATCGTACTGCCGGATCACCCACTCTTTGCTACAGATGTCCCACGCGCTCAAAAGTCTGTGCAGCAGGTCGGTCCACTCTTGGGTAGTGCGCGGCGTTCGACCGGCGCCGGGCACCGGTGGGGCTAGGGGTGTGTGCTCGGGCCGCCAATGAGCGCGACGAGCGATCTGCGGCCGGCCCTCGTGCAAAAAGTGCACGTCTATATCGGCGACTTGGTGGCCTTGGTAATAGAGGCGCAGGCGGCCGGTTTTTTGGAACTCTCCCAGCACCGTAGCCTCCACATCTTCTTCGGCACAGACGCGCTGCAAAGCGGGCCAAGACTCGGGCGGCACCGCCAGGATCATGCGTTCCTGCGACTCGGAAATCCAGATTTCGCAATACGACAGTCCCTGGTATTTGAGCGGGGCACGGTCCAGGTGCACTTCGGCGCCGAGGCCGACGGCCATTTCGCCAATGGCACTGGAAAAACCCCCGGCACCGCAATCGGTAATGGCGTGGTACAGTTTGCGGTCGCGTGCCACGAGCAGCACATCGAGCATTTTCTTTTCCATGATGGCGTTGCCGATTTGTACGGCGCCGCCGGACACCTCTTCCGAGCGATGGGTCAGCTGGGCCGAAGAAAAAGTAGCCCCGTGGATACCGTCACGGCCCGTGCGACCGCCGACCACGACGATCAGATCCCCCGGCTGAGGTGCCTTGTGGGCGCAATCCGCCGGCAGGATGCCTACAGTACCGCAAAAAACCAAGGGGTTGGCCAAATACCGCTCGTGGAAACACAAAGCCCCGGCGACCGTGGGGATCCCCATGCGATTGCCATAATCGCGCACGCCCGCCACCACGCCGGCCAGCACGCGCCGGGGATGGAGCACGCCTTTGGGAAGTGCGTGCCCAGGCCAATCCGGAGGGGCCAGGCAGAATACGTCCAGATTGCACACCGGGCGTCCGCCCAAACCGGTCCCGAGCACGTCGCGGATGACTCCTCCCAAGCCCGTGCTCGCTCCGCCGTACGGCTCCAGGGCCGACGGATGGTTGTGCGTCTCGACCTTGAAGCACACATGATACCGGTCGTCGAAGCGGACGATGCCGGCGTTGTCGTCGAAAACTCGCACGCACCAGTCGAGCGGCCCACGCCGGCGCCGGATTTCTCGCGTCGCCGCGAAGATCGTCTCCCGCAGCAGATTGTCGTAGCGCTGGGTCCGGCCATCGGGCCCAGTGAACTCGATGGGCCCTTTGAGCGTTTTGTGAGAACAATGTTCGGACCAGGTCTGGGCGAACGTTTCCAATTCGATATCCGTGGGGTCGCGTCCGAGACGCTGGTAATAGGCGCGCAGCGTCTGCATTTCCGCCAAACCGAGGTACAGCTGCCCCTTTTGACTCAGCTCTTCCAAGCCGGCGTCGTCCAAAGAACGCAGCGGTACTGTGACCAAGCGGAAACGATAAGGAGTGCCCCAAGCGGCCCACACCTGGCGCGGCAGCGCGCCGAAATAGATCAATTCGATGACTTCGTTGGCCAACGCCCGTGTCGCCAAGTCGCGGATGGTCGCTTCGGCCACGTGTGCCGCAAAATAGTAACGCCGACCTGTGCGCACGCTTCCCAGGGGCAGTCCGAGCACGCTGGCCACCTCCTGCACGCTGGCGGCCACCGGGTCCATGACACCCGGACGATACACGACGGTGAGCACTAGGCCCGTCACTTGGCAATCGCCTGCGGGAACGATCGTAAAGCGCTCGATGGCGTGGTCCGTCAGTACTTCGTGGGCCAGTCGGCGGACCGTGGCTTCGTCGCACTCGCTCACCAGATAAACGCGGGCACTGCGTTCCACCGTCAGTGCCGGCAATCCCAGAAGCCGCGCCTGTGCCTCGACGCGACGTGCTTCGTCGTCCCAAGAGCGATCACGCGTGTGGACTTCAACTTCCCAGTGCCTCACGACTCTGTCGGCCCTCCTCCAACCACTGCACCACCGCCGGAAGGTCGTCGCGTTGCAGAGCCTGCCGGAACGCCCGCAGCGACTCGTCGAAAGCATCCAAAGCCTCGAGGACATTGTGGCGATTCATGAGCAGGATGCCAGCCCACAAGGAGGCGTCGCCGGCAGCGATACGGGTGGTATCGCGCCACCCTCCGGCGCAATAACTGCGGTAGTGCTCGGGCAAGATGCGTGCCAATGCTGCCGCTACCCCATGTGGCACATGACTGGTCAGTGCCACGATGCGGTCGTGCTCTTCCGGGCTGGCATAGCGGACGTGTGCCCCCAATGCCTGCCAAAAGCGGGTCGCTTCCTGGACCAGTGCCGCGGGGGTGTGTTCAGTCGGGGTAACGATGGTCACCCGGCCTTCGAAAAGGTCGGCCCGGGCATGCTGGACGCCCCGCTTTTCCGAACCTGCCAGGGGATGACTGCCGACGAAAAGTCGGCGATGCGGCCAGCGTTCCTCGACGGCACGCACAATCGGAGCCTTGACGCTGCCCGCGTCGGTGATCCACGCTTCGGTACCGGAGGCCAAAAGCAGACCGACTTGTTCGGCTATGCGCTCCACCGGCGTGCAAATGCACGCCAGGTCGGCCTCGGCTGCCGCTTGCGCCGAGGTAGCGGCCTCGTCAACGATGCCGGCGGCCAGAGCCTGCTGCAGACTGGCCTTGTCCCGCCCGACACCGACGATCCGCTCCGCCAGTGCGCGCGCGCGCAAGGCCAGCGCCACCGATCCACCGATCAAGCCCACCCCCACGATCACCACACGTCGGTAGCGCGCCACGGCTGTGTTTTCCTCGTGTCACCGTCTCGAGATCCGCTCCAAGTGGCCAGAAACGAGCCGGAACAAGGGACCTCAAAAACCAGGTACCGTCAGCGGGCGGCCATTGTCCCGCGGACCCAAAGCCAACAAAAACGGCACCGCTTTCTCGGCCCAAACCTCCGGCGCGGGATATGCATGCGCTGCCGGACCGAAGCACGAGCGCAACATGTCGGTATCTATGATGCCGGGATTGAGCGGGATGGCCGCCATCCCCTGGGGCAATTCCTGCGCCAAAGCGCGCGTCAAGCCCTCTACGGCCCACTTGCTGGCACAGTAACCGGCGACCTCCGGCGATGTGGACCGACCCCACCCGGAACTCATATTAACGATCACGCCGCTACCCCGTGCGATCATCGCCGGCACAAAGTGCCGGATCACCCGCGCGATCCCCTTGACATTCACCTCGATTACTGCATCGAAATCCGCGGCAGCTATGCGCCAAAGCGGGGCATTGGGATGGATGACGGCCGCATTGTTGACGAGCAAATCGGGTGGCCCGAGCCGGTCCACCACCTCGCGTGCCCACTCGGCCACGGCCTGTTCGCAGGCCACATCTACCATGCGCAAACAATGGGGCGGCGGCAACTGCTGCCCGAGTACCGTCAATGCCGACTGCGACCGTCCGCACCCCGCTACGATATGGCCGCGGGCCGCAAAGCCGAGCGCCAGGGCTTTGCCCAGTCCACGAGTCACTCCGGTAATGACCACCACACGCCTACCGTTTGCCATGGTGTCCTGCAATGCGCCGCCCGACAAAACTCGCGCACGAAGACCCTAGTCGGCATGGACTTTGCTTACGGGCGTGGCTCCGCCAACCCAGCGCAAAGGGTCATCCCATCTGCTGCAACACAAGCTCCACCAAGTGCATAGGCTCCAGTCGCCGGCGCTCGATGCGTACTGCTGGCGCCGCCCGTACATATTCCGCAGCCAGCTCCGGGGCATCCACGAGCACCGTCTGCCTGCACAAAGGCAATAGCCCTGCGACGCCACCGTATTTGAGCGCCCCGGGAACCATGCGCGTATCGTACACTTCGCGTACCTGAGCGAAATCGAAACCGGCCAGATCTATCACGGCCAGCGCCACGTCATCCCCGGCCAAGGCCCGTGCCGGTAAGGCCCACGCCCCGGCGTCGCCGAAGGCCACCAGGTACACGCTGCCGTGCTGGAGCTGTTCGGCGTACCTGATTACCGTGAGCAGATCGTGCACACGCTCGGCCAGGATGCTGCGATTATACCCATACACATAGCCGGCGAAAGGAATGTCTTTATGGTACGCTTGCGCAGGGAAGAGCTTGGGTTTGTCCTTGGGCATGGCTTCACCGGTGAAAAATAGATCGGGAGCCACGATGGCCAGCTTATGCTCGAGCAGCCGCCGGGCGTGAGCGACTAGTTTACCAGGCTCCACAAAAAGGCTGCTTTTGCCTTGCGGGTGCGTCCAGACCACGGTGCCGCGTGGACGAGCCTGCTCGGGAGTGACGACGGCCACCGGTACTTGCTCCCCCGTGCCGGGACGCGTCACCAGCGCTAGTTTCAGCCGATACCCTTCGCCTCGGTCGTTGACTACCGGGCCTGTTTCCTGCACTTGGCGTGGCATTTCCGAGTGGACCATGACTTTCCAGGCCGCTGCTACGGTCTGGCAGTAGCGCTCGCGATCCTCGAGCAAGTGCCGCATCTGCTCGGCAGCTGTTTCCGTCCAGTAACGCCGCACTCGCTGAGCATCCCAGGCGTCTCCTGGTCGCGGATGCTGATCATCGAAGACGCTCAACTCTTTGGGCGCCACAGGCACAAACGGCTTTTCCCTCACCGGTTCCGGCCATCCCAAACGCAAATGACGATTGAACCACTGGTACATCATCTCGCGACTGACCTGGTTGTAATTGTGCGGGAAGGGAAAGTATTTGGCGTTCACCAGTTCCTCGGCACCGTACAGCCGATAGATCTGCTTGAGCTGTGGCAAGCCGCGTGTTTCTATGTCGCGAGTCCAATCGTCGGCGCCGGTCATAGCTTGGGGCCGCGGGGCCACCAACGCCGCTATTTCTACGTTGTTGGTGCCCACGCGCAGATGCGAGCAGTTTTCGCAGATGCATCCGCCTTGCATATTCATGGACACCATAACCGCAGGAAAGGATACGCGCACACGCGGGTCCATGGCTGCCAGGATGAAGGTTTGTGTACCGCCTCCCGAGGAGCCGGTCACAGCGATCCTGTCGGCGTCCACTTCGGGCAGGCTCAGCAAAAAATCCAGTGCCCGAATACTGTTCCAGGTCTGCAAGCCCATGAAGCTCTGCAGACGCAGCTCGGCCTCCGCATCCGCAAATCCGGCTCGATGCGGGATTTGCCAATCCTGGTTCCCGATACGAGCATAGCTGTCGGCATAGCCCACCATATCGTAATGAAAGACCACGCATCCCATGCGCGCCAGCATGGCACAGCGCGCCTGCAAGGGATAGCGCGCTCCTTCCAGCGTCTTTTCCGCGCCGGCGGCGATCTCTTTTTGGGCCTCCGCTTCGCTCCGCTCGAAAAACCGCCCATTGGGCCAGTGACCGTGCGGACAGAGCACCCCGGGCACCTTACCCCGTATGGCCTTCGGTCGGTAGAGATTGCCACACACATAATGTCCAGGCAGACTGGCAAAAAACACCTTTTCGATGGTGTATGCATCGCGCTCGATACGCCCGTGGATCACCGGACGCAAAGGAGTTCGCGGCGGCATAGGCCACAATCCGTTGGCGACCAGCAGTTGCACCCGCAGGCGCTCGGCACGCCGTTCCCACTCTTGCCGTGTGCCGTACGCAGGCGCAAAATCGCTTGGATCATCCAAGTGGTGACGCCGGGTGTACCGCACGTCGGCTGGTCGTAGCTCGGGCAAGATCGGCGGGGTCTGCGCCGACACTTCCGCCGTAACCACTGCCACCCCCATCAGCACCATCCATCGGCTTGTGTGCATGTCAACTCCTCCGAGGCAGGTCCCTTGTCGGCAGGCCGCTTTAGCGTCAGTGGTCAAGCTAATGCTTGCTTCCGCAGCCGTCAACCAGGAAAAGTTCCTTCTTCCCCTGGATCGAGCCATGCTACGGACCAGGCCATAGACCGGGAAACTGGCGCGCACCCGACACAGGCTGCCGACCCGATGCCTTCCAGAGCTGGCTGCCCTGTATGGGTGCTCTGTCTTTGGTAGCGCTTATCTTGTGCTCAGTCAGGGAAAGAATCGGTGGGCAAGCTGTTCGGCGTTCCCTACCCAGTCAGTTGAGGCACTCCGATGGGACATAAGGACGCAAAAAGGTCGCCAAGGCCTCTTCGAACGATGGACAAATGTGCGTCTCGAGGATGTCCGGGCTGACGGCCACCTGGTATTGCCTGGGCTGATCTGGGTCCGTGTAAGGAAGGAAATCTATGCCGAAAATCTCCTGCACGCGCATCCGCAGCCGATGCTGCTCCACGAATGCGGGATCGTCCGGCAAGTAGCGACAAGTGTACAGCGGCGCGCATATAGCCATGCGAGCCAAACGCGAGCCGGTCTTTTGCAAGTTGAAGATGCGGGCATCTATATCCTTGCGCTCGACGGTCCCCAGCTTGCATTCGATATGCAAGAGAATGGCGTTGCGCAAGACTACCAGGACGTCGCACTCGATGACTACGGTTTCCGGCTGCTCGATGCGTGCCGCTTTGACATTGCGCCACACTTCGGCAACACAGTCAGCACCCTGGTGCTGCGCCATCCAGCGGGCCACCCGCTCGCCCACCGCAATCTCGAATTGGTAGCCGTTCGACAACTCGAGGCCGGACTTGGAGGTGCCGGCGGCCACGCAGCCGAGGGCAGAAACGATCAGCTCCACCGTCGCCTGGAAAACGGCAGCAGCCGTCTGCTCGGAATAACACGACCGCCACGCGGACTTAGGCCCCGCATATTCGCTCTTGAGTTTTTCCATCTGATTGCGCCACTTGTCGAATGCAGCGGAGCACAGGCTGTGGGCTTTATCGTAGGACAGATCACAAAAGGCAGCCGCCGCTTGTTCGCAGGTTGTCGCGTAATAGTCCTGCACAAGGTTGCCAGTCGCGTGCCATAAGTTCTTCCACACCTGCTCGTTGAGGTTTTTGCAGTCGTAAAACATAGCCACGGTCCGCAGCCAGCCGGCGATACGCTCACAGGTCAGCACCGCTCGCACCTGCGAGAAATCAGGCACCTCGACCGGCGGCGGGGCGCTCTCGGCTCGCGCAGCCGGTCGCTGCACAGGGGCCGTTCGCTGCACCGTTTCCCCATTGCGCACAGACCACAAAAGCACAGGCGGCTCGTGCAAGGTGTAGCCATTCAGCTTGAGGATCTCTTTCAACCCCAGAAGACATTTGCGATAAGGTAGGATGCGCGGCGTAGCATGCAAATCTTCGTAGCACTGGAGCGCAGCAGGCATGTCGTCGCTGTACAAAAGCACCGGACTGAGGTCCTGGAAGGCCTTGACCAAACCGAGCGGCGTGAGCTTCTTGCCCCCGTTGCAGACCAGGACCGGCCGCAATTTTTCAGCGCGGCACTGCACTGCCAGCTTCTCGAGAGCTGCTGCCACTTCGCAAGGGCAGTTGGCATCTTTGACCAGCAAATTGTTCATTCGAGTCGGACTTTGCAAACCGAACAAAGTCAACAAGCTGCGGCTGGACTCGGCCCACTTGTGCCTTTGCGCCTCCTCGCTTTCGAGCCAGACGACATAATCGCCTGGCTCGCCGTATTCGAGGATCGGCGGCAAGTTCGCCACGTTTTGTCTGGTCGCCACGGCAATGAACAGACGCTTGCTCATCGGTTGCTTCACCATCGGTTGTCTAATTGCATACAGCCTTTCGCTCGATGCATTGTCGCCATGTAAAAACTCACGGACTCCTAAAACTCGCTGGCGGTGCGTCAATTCACACCCCCTGAGTACATGACGCCATGTGTTGACAAAATGTGACAAAAAACGGCTTGTCGGCGTTAACAGAACGTGCGCAGGGCTGCGGCCGCCGCGAAAAAATGCCCGTCCTGGGGTGTTAACAGATGTTTCCAAAAGTTAACACCATGTTTCCAAAAGTTAACATTTTGCTTAACACCTCGGCATTGTGCTGCGAAGCGGTATCGGTGCAAGCTCTTGTCAACAAATATGTTAGAGCGTAGTGTGATATGATCAACATTTTGGCCCGTAATTTGAACTTACGAAAATAAGGTGATGTCCTCTAAGGCGCAAGGAGGTGCCTAGGTAGCGAAGAACAGCCTGGTACGTGTCGCGGTGCCCGGGAGGTTTCATCATGCACCGGTTCTCGCTTGTGCTCACGGTAGCATGCGTGTGGTTTTCTTCTGTCCAGGCGGGTCCACTCATCTATATGTGCGACGACACTGGCAAACTCTGGACCGTAGACACGAGCAATGGAACCGCCACTATTCTCAGCAGTATGCACGATAGCTCCGACAATCCGGTTGTCATGACCGACATTGCTCTCGATCCAACGACCAATGTTCTTTACGGGATATCGTCAGACGATAGGCTATACACGATCGCTCCAAGCACCGGGCTAGCAAGTCCAGTAGGTCAACTCGGGTTTGTTACGGGCGGGCTCTTTCGGGTAGTAGATGCGAATGCATTGGAGTTCGATGCAGCCGGCAATCTCTACGCAGCCGGCGACGACACGATGCAACTTCTACCATCTATTTAGTGTAGACAAGTCCAATGGCACGGCGCTGCCGCTCGGCTCGTTTGCGGATGACCCGAACCAATCTGGTGTCGAGAATTTCCTCAGCGCCGGCGATTTGGTTTTTTCGGGCTCGTCTTTGTACTTGACGGCTTACAAACAGTCGGACTTCAATCCTCTGACGAAGACGCGCAATTACTTGCTCCAGTTGGACCGGAACAATGGATCGGTTTTAGGCTCCAATCAACTCTTGTCGGGCGCGAACGATGTACGCGACGTCTTCGGTCTGGCTGTGGTCAACCCCATGTTCGGTTTAGGCTTCATTGGCAACAGCAATGACCCGGCAGTTTTCACGATCAACCCATCGAATGGAAGTGTCTCCAATGTGTATTCCATCACTCCTTCAGGTGGGGGCGGGCCAATAATCGTTCCTAAGCCTACTGGTGCTACGTTCGTTCCGACCGGGGGGCCGCAGCCTATCCCCGAGCCTTCGACGCTGGCGCTGGTGATCTATGCCGCCGGGGTCTGGCTCGGCTGGCGCAGCCGATTGCTTCTGAAAGCGTAATTGGCTCTGCCAAGCGATACCGTGCAGGATCAGGTTTCTCGGCGCGGGACTTCGTTTTTCCGCTTGCACCGTGTCCCGAAGATAATACAATTGCACAGGTGTCAGATCTGGCAGGAACGAAAAACGTCGAGTCAGGAGGAATGCCATGAGCTATTCCGAGTTTTATCCCCTTGCGGCGGAGGCGGTGCCGAGTGAGCGAGTGGCTTTTATTCGCCGCACCTACAACCACTTGGCCGGGGCATTGGTGGCCTTTGTCGGTCTAGAAGCGCTGCTGCTCAATTTGCCGGTGGCCGAACAATCCGTGTTTTTTTTGGCTAGCAGCCGCTGGTCTTGGTTGTTGGTATTGGGCTGCTTTATTGCGGTGGCCTGGGCAGCGGACCGGTGGGCACAATCGGACATGCCGGTGCCCATGCAATATGTGGGGCTGGGGTTGTACGTGGTCGCCGAGGCGCTACTTTTCATGCCACTTTTGTACGTGGCGGACCGTTACTTTCCGGGCACGATTTTGAGCGCCGGGCTGCTTACGCTGGGGTTGTTTCTTGCTCTGACCACGTTCGTATTCGTGACGGGTAAGGACTTTTCGTTTTTACGCGGCACGCTCTTTCTGGCATCGCTGGTGGCGTTTTTGACCATTCTGGCCGCCATCATCGCCGGCTTCCAGTTGGGCGTGCTCTTCTCAGCGCTGATGATACTGCTCGCCGGGGGGTATATCCTTTATGACACGTCCAATGTGCTGCACCATTACCGAACGAATCAGCACGTGGCTGCCAGCCTGGCGCTGTTCGCATCGGTGGTGCTTTTGTTCTGGTATATCCTGCGGCTTTTGATGGCATTGCAGCGCCGCTGAACGAATCACGGATGGGGAACTAGCGAACCGGTCGAGCCGGCGCGGACGAGGCAGCGCCGGCTTTTTTGTTGCCTTGTGGCTCAACGCGGGCTGGGCACGCCCCTCGAGCCGAGTCTTTGGCAAAGCTCAAAAAGACAGTCGCGGCACTGCAAGTAGTCGTCTCTTGTAAGGCGGGCTTGTGCGAAGCGGACGCGATCGAGATGGTCGAGCGTGCGCGCCACGCAGTCGAGTAGCGATGCGGGAAGATCCGCCCGGCGTTGCAAAAGCCCGAGCAGCTGCGGCGAAGTGAGCGACCCAGTTTCGCAGCCCAGGCTGGTGTCGAGTGCCCGACGCAGGCGCTGCACGGCCAGGTCGGCAAATTGCGCTGCATCAGCAGGTGGCTCGGTAGCCAACAGCTCGGCCAGTGCGTGCCAGGGATCCGCGCCGAGCGAAGCGCTTCGTCTGCGCCAGCGCCGCGCCAAGTATCCCGCCACCGCCAATGCCAATAACGACATCATGAGGCCTATCAGCCACAGCGGCGAACCCTCAGCCGCGACGTCAGGCGGCTCCGGTCCAGGAACCGCGCGAAAAACGATATCGTCTGCGGACGGGTCTTGTACGAGCCATGCCCGTGCGGCTCGGAGATGGCACCAGGTGGTTGCCGAAGCAGCCGCAGTCATAGCGGTGTTCTACTCATTCCTTTGCTATCAGCCTACCCGAGGGCCCAAAGACGCCGGTGCACCAAAGGCCGCCTGGATAGGGCACGTTGACTCATGCACTAACTGAGGGGCGACACCCGAGACGGTCCGTGGGCCTTTCGGCGATCGGTGTCCCTCGGGGGCGTGCAAGTTTTCCAGGCGCGGCAGAGTTTAGCGAACTGCCAGTGGGCAAGGGTCGGTGCCAAGGGCGCTCGCCGCACGCTGGGTTTATTCTTCTTCCTCGCGCAAGTGTGCCAAGACGGAATAGTCTTCCAGGGTAGTGATGTCGCCGGTACTTTGTCTGCCGGCGGCGATGTCGCGGAGCAGTCGGCGCATGATTTTACCGGAGCGAGTTTTCGGCAATGCGTCGGTGAAGCGGATATCGTCAGGCCGGGCGATGGCGCCGATTTCCCGGGCGACGTGGTCGCGCAATTCGCGCACGAGCTCGTCGCTGGGCACGATGCCCTGCTGCAAAGTAACGAAGCAGGCGATGGCCTCCCCTTTGATCTCGTCCGGTTTGCCGACGACGGCTGCCTCGGCCACTTTGGGATGACTGACCAAAGCGCTTTCGATTTCCATGGTGCTCAGCCTGTGGCCGGCGACGTTGAGGACATCGTCCACGCGCCCCATGACCCAGAAGTATCCTTCTTCGTCGCGACGGGCCCCGTCGGCAGTGAAATAACAATGGGGCACCTGATTCCAGTATTGCTGCCGATACCGTTCGGGGTCACCGTAAATCGTGCGCAACATGGCAGGCCAAGGTCTGCGGATGACCAGGTAGCCGCCCTGGTTGGGGGGCAACGAATTGCCCTGCTTGTCCACGACGTCAGCGACCACGCCGGGCAGGGGAAAGGTACACGACCCTGGTTTGGTCGGGGTGGCTCCAGGTAACGGGGAAATGAGGATCATCCCGGTCTCTGTCTGCCACCAGGTGTCCACGATCGGGCAGCGTTCGGCGCCGATGACGCGATGATACCAGATCCAGGCTTCGGGATTGATAGGCTCACCGACCGTGCCGAGCAACCGCAAACTGGAAAGGTCGTGTCGGGCAGGCCAGTGATCGCCCCAACGCATAAACGAGCGGATGGCTGTGGGCGCCGTATAGAAAACGGTGACCCGGTACTTTTCGACGATCTCCCAGAAGCGATCCTCGCGGGGATAGTTGGGGGCTCCTTCGTAGAGGACCACGCTGGTGCCGTTGGCGAGAGGACCGTAGACGCTGTAGCTGTGGCCGGTGACCCAGCCGATGTCGGCTGTGCACCAATAGGTGTCTTCGTCGCGGATGTCGAACACCCAGCGATGGCTGACGGCGGTGCCCACGAGGTACCCGCCCGTGGTATGGAGCACCCCTTTGGGTTTGCCGGTCGAGCCGCTGGTGTACAGGATAAAAAGCGGGTGTTCGCTGTCGAGCGGTTCCGGTTCGTCGCGTGCCGGAGCATCTTGGATCAATTCGTGCCACCAGAAGTCGCGGCCTGGCTTCATGTCCACGCGCTGGTTGCAGCGATTGAGCACGATACAGGATTGGACCGTGGGGGATTTTTCCAGGGCGGCGTCGGCATTCTGTTTGAGGGGGACGACTTTGCCCCGGCGCCAGCCGCCGTCGGCCGTAACGAGCAGACGCGCCTGGGCGTCGTTGTTGCGATCGGCTAGGGCATCGGCAGAAAAACCGCCGAAAACCACACTGTGCGTGGCCCCGATCCGGGCACAGGCCAGCATGGCGATAACCGCTTCGGGAACGAGCGGCATATAAATAGTGACGCGATCGCCGCTGCGCACTCCCAGACGGCGCAACACCTGAGCGAAGCGGCATACTTCGCGGTGCAGATCTTGGTAGCGCAAGACACGACTGTCGCCCGGCTCGCCTTCCCAGATCAAGGCCGCCTTGTTGCCGCGGCCCGCGAGCACATGCCGGTCCAAGCAGTTGTAGGCTGCATTGAGCTTGCCGCCCACGAACCACTTGGCAAAAGGCTCCTGCCAGTCGAGGACTTTGTCCCAGCGTGTGAACCAATGCAGGCACTCCGCCTGCGAAGCCCAGAAGCCTTCGGGATCTTCGTAGGCCCATTGCCACAAGCGGCGATACTCGTCCATGCCGCGGATGTGCGCCCGCTCGGCAAAAGCCGCCGGCGGCGCAAAGACACGTCGTTCTTTGAGCACGCTTTCGATCGTGGCACTCGGATGGCTCATCCCTATCCTCCTCGCTCCTATCCCTGAGGCCCGCCGCTGGCTGCATACCGATCCGGTTGCACCCGAAGGCAGCGACATTTTAAGACCTGTAGCCGTTGCGGAAAAGACGCCCGCCAGGCGCAGGAGAGCGGTCAACCGCAGCGGCCACGATGATACGCAAAGGGTGGATATCGGGCGCTTTGTCGGTGGGAGCGTGGAACCCGGTGGTTTGCTTTTGGCGCCTAAACGGGGGGTTTTCCAGGTCGGTTAGGAGTGCTACAAGTAACCGATAGATGGGTCTTGTCGGTCGCAGCTCCGGCACACCGGAGCTGCCTTTGGAGACGATGCTTCGACCACAGGGGGGACGATGGCAGAGTATCGCACAGTAGCACGTACGGAGGACATCGGGGAAGGCCAGGCACGGGTTTTCGAAGTGGAGGGCAAGCTGATCGCCATCTTTTGCCACGGAGGCCAGTATTATGCCGTAGACGATGTGTGCCCGCATATGGGCGCCTCTTTGGCCGAGGGGAGCGTAGAGGACGGGGTAGTGACATGCTCCTGGCATGGCTGGCGCTTCCGCCTAGCTGACGGCACCTGGGTCAACAATCCCCGTCTGAAGATCGGCTGCTATCCGGTGCGCATTGTCGGCAACGAAATCCAGGTGCAAGTGTCCTAAACAGACCGTGTCGTAGGTACGGCGGCTCAGCACACTGCCCCGGGGAAAAGCCGCCTGGTGCGCAGGGATCGCGGCGCACTCAGGGGCAGGCGACCGAGGCCCGGTCAGAGCCTGGGGCAGGCAGCATCATGAATGCGCGGGTATGGACGAGTTGGGGCATGGCGCTTTTCTGGCTACTCGTAGCCGTGGGACTGGCCTTTTATTTCCCGCATCTGCGTCAGCCGCGCAGCGATGACCCGCGCGCCTGGATGTTTTGGCTGGCAGCGATCCTGCTGGTCGGATGGAACCTGCTCCGTGGATACCTGGTGTGGAAGCCGCGGCATGGCCCTTGAGGCAACGACCCGGGTGCGTTTGCTGGCGCTGGATACCTCTGGAGCTACCGGTCACGTGGCGCTCGCCGAAGGCATGCAGATACAAGCGGAGCGTCGCCTGGATCCTGGTCGGCGTCACGCCCGCGACCTGGCACCCACGGTCAACGAGTTGTTGCAGCAGTGCGGCTGGCTGCCGGGCACGGTGGACGCGGTCGTAATCAGTGCCGGACCGGGCAGCTACACAGGACTGCGGGTCGGCTTCATTTCTGCCATGACGTTCGCTTACGCGACCGGATGCGCTTTTCTGGCGGTGCCCACGTTTCAGGTCATCGCCTGGGCAGTACCCGTCGCCGAGGTGGAAATCGTCGAGGACGCCCAGCAGGAGCGCATTTATACGCAGCTGTATCGGCGCATGACTGAACAGGACCCTGTGGCGCTCTCGCCTTTGCGTATCGTGACCCTCGAGGAATGGCTTCGGACACGCGCGCCCGTGCCCGTGACCGGCCCCGGACTACGCCTCTATCGCCCCAAGCTACCGGCATCGGTCACCATCCTGGACCAGTCCTATTGGGACCCGTCTATCGGTGCGCTGGTGGCCTTGGGTTATCGGCGCTATTGTCGCGGCGAGCGTGACGACTTGTGGCGCGCCGAACCCATCTATGGCCGTCCGAGCGATGCCGAGGAAAAATGGGCACGACGGCAGACGGGCCAGGCTCAACCGCGCAGACCGGAAGCATAGGGGTTCGTCCTGCGCTGCCAGCGCTCGGGCTGGCTGCCGCCTGATCCACTGGAGCACGGTGAAGGTGTTTTTAGTCGAGCAGCCTAGGGCAAACGTGTTTATGCGTATCGCTGCGTCATGGCACGGGCGGCACCACGAGCTGTCCGGTGGGCATTGGACCGGTCCGCCGATTGCCGTGTCACCGTAGCGCCTTTGGCCTTACAATGACCTAGCATACGGGAAAGGTCCGAGCTACAAAGAGAGATGCCCCAGTTCGGGCGTCGCCGTGACCGAGGGCCTATCATGCCAGGTAGTCCACAGGGGCGGATGTGGGCGAGTATCAGCTTTTCCCTTGGCGCAGCTATCGTGCTCGGCGCCGCGATAGTTTTAGCTCTGGCATTGACCTGGGCCCGCGATTATCTGGAGACGCACTGGTCGCTGACCATTCTGTCGCCGCTGGGTCTAGGGGCCTGGTTGTCCCTAGCTTTGGTGTTCTTGTTGGTGGTTCTTCTGTACTTTTTGAAGCTGCGACGCCAGATTGTGCCCGTGTCGAGCACGCTTTTGTGGCGCAAGAGCATCGAAGATCTGCGAGTCAACGCCTTGTTCCAGTGGTTGCGGCGCAATCTGCTATTGTTTTTGCAGTTGCTGTTTCTGCTGGCGCTCGGGTATGCTTTGGCAGGGCTGACGACCCATCGGGAGGCTCAGGGGCGGCGTTTTGTTTTTATTCTGGACAACTCAGCGAGCATGCTGGCGAGCAACGAAAAGCCCAACCGTTTCGAGGCGGCGCGTCGTCGCTTGCACGAAGCGATCGGCACCCTGGATCGTAGCGACCAGGCGCAGATTCTGAGCTTTTGCGACGAGGCCCGCATTGTCCAATCCTGGACGACACAAGCCGAATTGCTGCACCGGGCCGTAGATCGCATCGAGCCCACGCACCGGCCGACGCGCGTGGGCGCGCTGATGGATCTGCTGGCCGGCATGGCACAATCGGCCGCCGGCCAACAGGACCAGAGCGGTCCGCCGCGCGATCTGCTGGCCGTGGTTTTCACCGATCGCAACTATCCCCTGCCGTCTTCTGTACCTGCCGGCGTGCGTGTGGCTTGGGAGGTGGTCGGTAGTTCGAGCGCCAATGTAGCCTTGGTCGGCGCGTCGCTGCGTCGCTCGCAGGAAAGCAAGCGGCGGCTGGAACTTGTCGCGCGTGTGGTCCATTATGGCGAACAGGAGCTGCCGGGCGCAGTCGCCGTGCTCATGGAATCGTTTCGCGGCGGCGCGCGCGTGGACCGGCAGATCAAAACAATCCACCTTTTGGGCCGTGGGACGCCGTCGGCTGGTAGTCGCAGTCCGCCCGGCGGCACAGTGCCGGACCCGGTGGTAACTTTCGAAACAGACGACCCCGGCAGTGGTTGGATCCGGTTGCAGTTGCTGGATGCGCGCCGAGGAGACCGCTGGCAAGACGATCTGGCCGAGGACAACGTAGTCTGGCTGGGTTTGGCACCCGTCCGCCGCGGCCGCGTGCTCTGGATCGGCGACGCCAACGATATCTTGCAGGCGCTTTTGGAAGCTTTCCAGCACGATGGACGCATCCGTGTCGAGCATATCCCGACCCAAGGTTTCGAAGACAGTCCGTCTTATCGTCAGGCGGTGCAATCAGAGGCGTGGGACATAGTCATCTTCGACCGTGTCGCTCCGTCCACTCTGGAGCAGATGCCGCAGGCCAACACGATCTTCATCGGGGCGGCGCCTCCTTTTCACCCCGGGCTATGGGCCAAGGCCCCAGTCGTCAAAGACCTGGTGGTGCGCGAGTTTTTGCAGTCGCATCCGTTTTTCCGCCACATCGAAACTCTACAGGGATTGGCCATCGGCGAAGCCCGTGCTCTGCCCAAAGATCTGCTGCCACAACGTGCCAGCGCGCTGGTCGAAACCCAGGAACATCCGGTCATCTGGGCCTTCGGGCGCAATCGCTTCACGGACTTGGTCTTGACCTTTCCTTTGGTGGTGCCGATTGCCGGGCAGGCGCGCCCGATATGGAACACCAACTGGCCGCGGCAACCGGTGGGCACCTTGCCGCTCTTTTTCGACAACGTGCTCACACAACTGGGGCGTTATCGCGAGGTCGAACAGACGACTCGGACCGGCGTCGTGCGCGAGCTGGATCCCGACGAACCCGTGGAGACCATGACGATCCGGCGCCTCGAGCCCGAGCCCAGTGCCCCTCAGCAGCTGTCCCGCCCTCCAGGCTTCGCCTGGCTGTTCGGGCCGATAGACCGGATCGGCCTGTACGAAGCCACCTGGGGCAATGCGACACATTATTACTTCGGAGCCGCCTTGCTCGATCCGGAAGAGAGCGATATCGCTCCTTATCCCGATGCGCGCACGACCGGCCAGGAACAAGAACAACGCCTCCTGTGGCGGCAGCGTCGGGAATGGTGGCCCTGGGTCGCGGTCCTGGCACTGGCTATCTTGGTCCTCGAATGGGTCGTCTATGTCCGGCGCATCTCGGTGTAAAAAGCGCCGCGGCAGCGCACACACCAGCCACAGGCCGAACGAGCCTCGTGCCCGTATAGGTAAAAGCGACACGGGACAGGCCGGCCGCTCGCACCATCGCCGGCGCGTAGGTACTCCGCCGGCGAGCATACGCACTGAGCGCTATGGATAGGCACGATGCGAACAGGACGCAGGGAATACGTCGGCTGCTCGAATCGGCGGCACCGCGATCGTTGTCCCCCGAGGAGTACCGCCGCAAAGTGCAAAAGCATTATGCCGGTGCTGCGGGCTGGCTGACCGCTTGGACCGGCTTTTTGACCGGCCATGAAAGTCTCGCGGGCCGGCTGTTCACTGCGCAAGGCTTCGATGTGCGCGGGGCACGACGCATCCTGGACGCCGGGTGCGGCAACGGGCGCTACTTACGTTTCCTGCTGCGCGAAGCGGCGCCGGATGCCGTGGTCGTCGGCTGCGATTTTTCGCGAGCTATGCTGGCTCGCGCACGCGCGCGGGTCCAGAGCGGGCAGGCCCACTTGGTCGTCGCCGACATCACGCGCCTGCCCTTTGCCGACCGGACCTTCGACGCTATCGTCTGCGGCTGGGTGCTGGAACATATACTGGACCCTATAGCCGGGCTGGTGGAACTGGCCCGGGTACTGACTCCCGGGGGCAAACTGTTGGTACTGACCACGGAAAATACGTTGGCCGGCGCCGTGTGCAGTCGCTTTTATCATTGCCGCACCACCTCGCGGAGCGAATTGCAAAAACAGGCGGCTGCCGCCGGGCTCCTATGGCGCCGCGAGTACTGGTGGACCCGATGGCATCGCCTCCTGGGTCTGGGCGGCATCATCGTCGCCTTGGAGAAGCCTAGTGACGAACGCTAACCGTTTTGTGTCGGGCGCCCATGGATATCGGCACCTGAACAGTGCATCCGGTTCCGTCACTGCGAGTGCGCGGTGCGCAGCACGAGCCGTAGGATTTGCGGGCGGCAATTGTAGCGCAGCGGATAGGTACCGGCGAGCCCCCGATTGACCACCATCACCGTGGGCGGTTCGAAAAACACGCCCTGATCGTATCGGCGACTGTAACGACTGGGCACCAGCACCGGTCCGATGCCAGGGAAGCATATCTGGCCGCCGTGATTGTGACCGCACAGTACTAAGTCGGCGCCCAATGCACGTGCCCACCTGTAGTTGTCGGGGGAGTGGCTCAAGACTAGGCAAAAGGCCTCGTCCGCTTCCCATCGGGCAGGCGCCGGTCCCCACGGCGCTTCGTTGCCTACGAGGCGTAGACCATACCCGTGCCACAGCCGTGTCACCGACCGCCCGCTCAACACTTCGTAGCCGGCGCGCTCCAACTCCCGCAGGGTTCCGCGCACATCGTGTTCGTAGTCGTGGTTGCCCAGTACGGCGAATTTGCCGAGACGCGCCTGCAGCGGTTGCAGCAAGGGAACCAGCCACTGGTTGTGACGGTCGCTATCTACCAGGTCGCCTGTGATCACCAACAAGTCGGGCTGCGGCTCGGCGACGCGACACAACGCCTCTTCGTAAAACGCCCGTGCCGGACACCCACATAGGTGCAAGTCGCTCAGATGCAGTATCTCCAGTCCGTCCCAGCAGACAGGCAGCCGCGGCAGTCGCAACTGCCAGTGGCAATAATCCACTTCGAATACCTGATTGCCAGGCAGGCGGCTGTACCAGCTTCGACGGCCCTCCCCGGCCAAAGGAACGGCAAGCTCGCGGGCCAAGTCCCAGGTGACCGTGTGGTTGCTGAGCAAGAGTGCCGGCGGCCGGCGCAGCCACCGCCGCACTGTTTGCACCGGCACGCACACCAGCCCCAGCACCCAACAACATCCCAAATAGGCCCATGCCCACCACGGCAATATCCCCGCCGGACGCGAATAAAGCTCCGTGCCACCCGCCAGCAGATACAGCACGGGCACCCCTACTACCATGGCTTGCTGAATCTGACGCACGAGCGTCACCCACCAGCCACGATAGCGCGTCCCGTAGAGCCAGTTGATCTGCCACACCCAAAAAGCGGTGTTGCCCACCAAGGCGCCCGCAGTCAACAGTGCGCTCAGCAACCAAGAACCCATCGGCGTATCCGTCCCTTCAGGTCACCGCAAAAAAACGATTGGACTAAGAGGTTGTGCCCGCGGCAGCAGGCTGACGTGCTTCGGCTTCGGCTCGTATGCGCTCCAGCACTTCCAGCAGCTGTTCGACCCGAAACGGTTTGTACAGGACATAGCCCAGCCCTTCCTGACGTGCCTTGACGATCGAATGGTTGGGGTCGTAGCCGAAGCCGCTCATCAACACCAGCGTGGCGTCCGGCTGGATGCTGCGCAATTGACAAAACAACTCGTAACCGGTGGCGTCGGGCAAGCGGATATCGGTGACGATGGCATCGTAGACGGATTGCCGCGCCATGGCACAGGCAGCCTGGGCGGAACCGACCGTCTCCACCAGGCACCCCAGCCGACCCAAAATGCTGTGTGCCGACCGACGTACGCGCTCATCTTGGTCCACCACCAGCACGCGCATCCCGCGCAAACGGTCGCGGCTCTGCCCTTCCTGCCCGCGCAGCATCGGACTGCCTGCCAGAGTCTCGCCTACTTTCTCGATGCTCTGCTTGATCTGACGCGCGTTCTCCAAAATAGCCCGCAGATGCGTCTCGATATCGCGCTCGATACCGATATAGCGATCGAGCACGGCGGCGGAATGCACCAGGATCTCGTCTACGGGCAAGGCAACTTCCCGACGGATCGCCTCGATGGATTGGGTCGCGGTACTGAGTTTTTCTGCCGTCAGCAGTTCCAGCGTGTGCAAGGCGTGGGCAATCTCCCGACTGAATATTTCCAGGAATTGCACGTCTTCTTCCGTGAACGCATTGGGCGTCGGGCTTTCGACGTTGAACGTGCCGATGACCTTGTCTTGATAAATCAGCGGCACGGTCAGCGAGCTGCGGGCCCCGGGCAGCCCGGGAATGTACAGGGCATCCACCGTGGTATCCGGACACAAATAACTTTTCCCCGTAGAAGCTACAAACCCGGTCACCCCGTTGCCTTCTGGCCGGGCATACAGAACCCGCTGCGCGGCCTCGGGCGGCAAGCCCTCGGTGATCAGTGGTTCCAGCCGCCCGGTACTCGGGTCCAGCAGTCGGATGTCTACCACGTCATAATGCAGCAGGTCGCGCGAATAACGCAAAATGCGCGACTTGAGGAGATCTATCCGCTCCGGCACGCTCATTTGCGCCAGGTGCTCGGCGTCCAAGTCTGCCAGTTGCCGTCCCGCCTGATGAATGGCGTCCAGCTTGCGTTGCTTGAGTCGCTCCGATGTGATGTCCCTCCCGGCACACAGGTAATGCGTGATCTCTCCTTGGGCCGAGCGCATCGGCGTCATCAATAGCTCTAGATAGCGATCGTTGGCCAGATGCACACACGTGGACAACGAAGCGCCGCTACCAGCAGCAAAGAAAGGACTGAATTCGGGACCGAGCATTTCCGGCGAGCCGAGCGCTTCGTAAAAGTGTTTCCCCTCCACCGGCCCGCCGCACCACTCCTGGAAGCGTTTATTGGCCCAAACCACATGCACACTGCTGTCCACGACCGCCACACCATCCGGCAGACTCTGTAAGACCCGGTCCGCCTGCAGCAAAGTCCCCGCTTGCTGGATCAGCGTCAGATCGTCGGTCGCCGCATAAATGCCGTCGAAATGCTCCCGCTGTAACAAGGCCAGCGCACGCGGCACGTTGTCCACATAGACAAGCTCGACGTGCTCCCCGCAGTGCGCCAAGGGATTGCTTTCGGGACGTGTATGGAACACCAGAATGCGCAAAGGGTGCGGCAAGGTGGTCGTC
Organism: Gemmataceae bacterium; assembly: GCA_040289265.1. Taxonomy (GTDB): domain Bacteria; phylum Planctomycetota; class Planctomycetia; order Gemmatales; family HRBIN36; genus PSKW01. The sequence goes on along the minus strand of PSKW01000006.1, from coordinate 2,389 downwards.
TCCGAATGCTCGCGTTATCGGTCCGACCCGCATACTCCGGGTCTGTACCAATTATAGCTGCATTTCGCCGGTTTTCAGCAGTGGCTCTCCCTTTGCCGGACGCCGACTAGCGGACCGAAGGTAGCGACTCTTCGGCCGCATACAGGTGCTTTTCTGCCCAACTGGGATGGGTACTCGCATACCAGGATACGCCGGAAAAAAACAGCTGAATCTGGTCCAGCAAAGCACGGGCATGATTGGCAAATGCGGCTTTGGCCCAGGCTGCCCCCACGCCGGACGCTCCGCTGGCCTGCACCGTGACGAACACTTCGGCTCGGTGACGGATCCCCAAACGCTCGCCTCGACTCGTCACTTCTTCATATTCCAGTAGCACCGCCGCGCGATACGACACGGGAGGTAACAGCGGCACCATGACTGCTTTTCCCTCGACTAGCCACATCCTGCGCCCCGGTTGATGCAAAACCAGATGACAGACAATCGTGTTTCCCTGCCGATCCTGGGCGCTGTATACGCCGTCGCCGTCTTTGTGCACGCTGGCACACACGGCGCCTAAGTTCTGCCAGCCTCGCGCGGCTTGTTCGGGATGATCCAGAATCCATTCGTAAGTCTTTGGCTCACAAAGAAATGCTTCCCAGCGACCATGCTGATACCAGCCTTCCTGGAGCAGACGCCTGACCTCTTCGCGGTATCGCGCCGGAATCCGCTCCACGGGCACACTCGAAACAGCAAGTTTGCGCGACAGCTCCAGATCGAGGCTCTTGCTGTCCTGCCCCCACGCCGGCGCCGACAGTGCCAGTGTTACAAGCAAGTGTGTCCACTTTCTCATGCTTTCTCCCCCGTCGCAGTATCTCTGCTCGCCGGTATTTGTCATCGGGTTGCAGCTTATCCAGAATGCAAAGTTTTCGGAAATTGCAAAAGATGCGGTCCGGCCAAGATGTGCTGACCGACGAGCCATCGGCGCACCGCGGCTTAGGCGCTGTTTCGGGCAACTTGGACTTGTGAAAAAACTACCCGCGACCCTATATTAAACGCTCCTGGAAAACAGGCACACGATCGCCTGCCTCGGCGATGGGATTCCCAGGCACCAGCAAGCTGACGCCGGCAGGCACACAAGCAGGGAGTGGGCATGGCAACTGTTTCCTTGGCACCTTTGCCGCTTTTGCGACTGCACCGATTGCGTCCGCCGCAACGCGCGCAACAGCCGCGCCTTTCCGTGGTCATCGTCAACTACAGACGCTGGCGTCATTGCCGACGCCTGATCCGGCAAATCCTCGAACAACGCACTAGGTCGAGGTACCGCTGCGAAATCATCTTGGTGGACAATGCCTCTCCGGCTCCGCCCCCTCCCTGGCTGCAGCGCTTGCCAGTTCGCCTGGTACGTATGCCTGCCAACAAAGGTTTTGCTGCCGGCGTCAACGCCGGCTGGCGGCACAGTCGCAGCCCCTGGCTACTCGTCCTCAATCCGGATATCCGGCTACCCCAGGGCTTTTTCCCACGCTTGCGCCGCGTGATGGACGAACTGGATGGCACGCCCGCGGGCAAGCGCATAGGCGTCGTCGGCTTCCAGTTACGCAACGCCGACGGCACCTTGCAAGGCTCTGCCGGACGTTTTCCGACCTTGATCCGTCTGGTGTGCGGCTTGCTACGCGCACGCAAACGCCGCAAGTACCTAACTGTGCACCTGGACCGTCCCCAGCCTGTGCCTTGGGTAACCGGCAGCTGCATGATGCTCCGCCGACGGTGCCTGCACCATTTGGGCGGCCTCGACGAGCGTTTCTTCCTGTACTACGAAGATGTGGACCTCTGCCGCCGCGCACAGCAGGCGGGCTGGCAGGTGCGCTACGAGCCGCGCGTCTGGGCTACCCATTTGCACCCCTTGCAAAACCGCGTTCGCTCCCCCGCACTCCACCTGCTCACCAGACATGCCTGCTTGACTTACTTCGCCAAGTATTTTCCCGGAGCACGACTGCGGCTTCTAACCCGGCTCATGGACCTGGAAGCCTGTTGGTACTGGCTGCTGGCTCGGGTGCGGGGCCGTACCCAAGCCGCACGCATTTATCGTCTATTCTGGCAAATGACTGCCCGATTCCGCGCCGGCGATTGGCACACCGCCCGGCAGCTCCTGGCCCAATCGCTTCGCGACATCTAAACACACGCGCTTCCAGGTCAGCCCCGCGCCGGCAACACACAGCCTGCAGGAAATGAACTGCAACCCAATGCCTCGACGCTTTTTCGTGCACGGTCTTGGCTAGTCGCCGTCTTTCATCTCCAGCCGCCACACACGCACGGTCGCGTCCCCACTTCCCGAGGCCAGATAGCGGCCATCGGGACTAAAGGCGACGCTAGTGATCCCACGCGTGTGTTCCTGGAGCGTGCGCACGTGCCGGCC
>PSKW01000016.1:0-44927 GCA_040289265.1 Gemmataceae bacterium | reverse complement strand
GAAACGTCCGGCGCATAAGCTCATCCTAACCCGAGCGCGCAGCCGGATCAAGCAGTCAAGTGCAAGAGCGAGATATAATGCGCGGCAGTGGAGTGACAGAGAGACGCACATAGGCGACAGATCGCACGGAGGCTACGAGTGGGTGGATCGGTCTTGGGCAGTTGTGTCGGAGCCGTCGTGCGGGGCAAGGCGTTGCGGTTGTGCTTGCTTATTTGCTGCAGGTGGAAGCTGGCTTTTCTGACGTGCGAAGAAGCGTCTGCGGCATTGCGGGCAAAGTCCATGGGTAGATTGGGACGAGTCGTGCGATTGCACATTGTCCAGAGCGCGCCCACACCAGGCGCAAAGTCGTTTCATGGTCATAAGCTAGTCCTCTAAGGCTTTGCTGAGCAACTTTTATGCCAAATGCCGTTATGCATATGGTCGGATGGCACAAGATTATGATAGGATGCGACTTGCCGTTAAAGCAGAGCACGGCTTTTGCGAATAGGCGGAGGGCTGGGGGTGTAATGTGCAGCGAAGGTGTGCGATTGCGCACGGGGTACATGCCCGCCGACGACGTAATTCCTTACAATGTCATCGAGTCGGAAAGGCTATCGAATCAGTGGGGCGTTGGCAGCGATGAGCGAAGGACTAGGGAGTTACCAATTTGTTGCGCCGCTGGAGACAAATAGCGAGGCACAATTGCGTGCCATCCTGGAGGCGGCGGTGGATGGCATCATCAGCATAGACGAGCAGGGGATCATCCAGACGATCAATCCGGCGGCGGAACGCATGTTCGGCTATGCCGAGGATGAGCTGATCGGTCAGAATGTCAGGGTCTTGATGCCCTTGCCTTATCGGGAAGAGCACGATAGTTACATCGAGCGCTACTTGCGAACTGGGCAAAAGCGGATCATCGGCATAGGCCGAGAAGCGGTGGCGATGCGCAAAGACGGAACTGTGTTTCCGGTGGAGCTGTCGGTGGCGGAAGCTCATGTGAGCGGGAAGCGTATTTTCGTAGGGATCATTCGCGACATTACGGAGCGTAAACGCGCCGAAGCTGCTTTGCGTCAGAGTCACGAGGAGCTGGAAAAACTGGTAAGCGAGCTGCGCGCCAAAGACGAAGAGGTGCGCTCCATGACGCAGCAACTTTGGCATGCGGCCAAGCTCGCCAGTGTCGGTGAGCTGGCGGCCAGCATCGCTCACGAGCTCAACAATCCTTTGAGCACGGTCACTTTGCGCGTGGAAGCGCTGCTGGCGCACACCAGCCCGGAGGACCCGCGGCGACGTGCCTTGGAAATCGTGGATCAGGAACTCAAACGCATGAGCCACCTGGTGTCCAATTTGTTGCAGTTTTCCCGTCGGGGGCGCGAGCAGATCTCCACCCTGGACATTCGCCAGGAGCTGAACAAGGCCGTGGAGCTAATTTATTATCATTTTCGCAAGCGAGGCATCGAGGTGGTGCAGGAATACGACCCGGCGACGCCGGTCATCTTTGCCGATCGTCAAAAGTTGCGGCAGGTGTTCTTGAACATACTCACCAATGCCAGCGATGCCATGCCGCGCGGGGGCGTCTTGACCTTGCGCACCATGCCGGTGTGCTTGCCCGATGGCCGTTCGGGCGTGCGCATCGAATGTCAGGATACAGGCGAAGGCATCGCGCCGGAGCACATGGACCGCGTGTTCGATCCTTTTTTCACCACCAAGGAAGAGGGTAAGGGAACCGGGCTGGGACTGGCCATTTGCCGCCGGATTGTCCAGGAGCATCACGGGCATATCGAAATCGAAAGCAGACTCGGCCGCGGTACCTTGGTGCGTATCTTGTTGCCGGTCCGCAATGGCACCAATGCCAGCCGAGTCAAGGAAGCTGGCCTGTGAGCCGCGGCGTGGCGCTGCCGCCGGCAAGATGGGAGCTGCAACCAGGCCGAGGAACTGCGCCACCTAGTGCATAGGCCGAGCAGCCGGGCAATGCCAGTGGACTGGTACGGGAGTCGGCACCGATGAGCCAGGACAGACGCGGGCGTATATTGGTTGTCGACGACGAAGTCGAACTCACCAGCGCGCTGTGTGAGACCTTGACCGAGCGCGGTTTGGAAGCGGTCGGCGCCACGAGCGGACAGGAAGGCTTGGACCTCCTCGCCCAGGGGGGATTCGACATCCTGCTGTGCGATTTGATGATGCCGGGCATGGATGGCTTGCACGTCTTGCGCAAGGCCTTGGAGGTGGACCCGGGGCTGATCGGCATCATCATGACCGGGCAGGGGACCATTCCCAGTGCTGTAGAGGCCATGAAGTTAGGCGCTTTCGATTATTTGTTGAAGCCGTTCAGTCTGCAGACGCTGACTCCGGTCTTGGAGCGGGCCCTGGAGACGCGCCGTTTGCGGCAAGAAAACCAGCGGCTTCGACAATACGTAGCCCGACTGACTTACGAGTCGCCGCGCTATCAACTGGTCGGTTCCAGTCCGGCGATGCAGCGCGTTGTGCAGACCATCCAAAAGGTGGCGCCCACCGAAGCGACCGTGCTCATTCGCGGCGCCAGTGGAACGGGCAAGGAGTTGGTAGCGCGCGCCATCCATTTCAATAGCCCGCGCCGAACGGGGCCGCTGGTCACGGTCAACTGTGCCGCCTTGCAAGAGACTTTGCTGGAAAGCGAGCTGTTCGGCCACGAGAAAGGGGCGTTTACCGGGGCCACGCAGGCCAAACCGGGCTTGGTCGAGGTGGCCGAAGGGGGGACGCTGTTCGTGGATGAGGTCGCCGAGATGGCCCCGGGTCTGCAGGCAAAACTGCTACGGGTGCTCGAAGACGGCCACTACCGTCGCGTGGGAGGCACGCGCGAATGCCGCGCTAATGTACGCGTCATCGCTGCCACCAATCGGGACCTGGAAGCAGAACTGGCAGCCGGGAGACTGCGCGAAGACTTGTATTATCGGCTCAATGTGGTGACGATCAGTTTACCTCCGTTGTGCGAACGACGCGAGGACATACCGGTATTGGTGGAACATTTCCTTACGACGCGGCAGATTGGCCTGCGCCGCTGCAACGTGCATCCGGATGCCATGCAGGCGCTGCTGCGTTACGACTGGCCGGGCAATGTGCGCGAACTGGCCAATGTTTTGGAGCGTGCCCAAATACTGAGCGATGACCAGGTGATCACCCTGGACGATCTGCCGGAAAACGTGCGCGGCGGCCCGACGAACAAGGGACCGTCGCTGGAAGTGTTGAACCTGGCCGAATTGGAACGTCGCGCTGTGTGCACGGCCCTGGAACGAGTGGGCGGCAACAAAGTGCACGCGGCGCGCCTGCTGGGCGTTTCCCGGCGCGCGCTGTACCGGCTGTTGAGCAAACACGGCGTGGAAGCTGCGACACGTCCGGCGCCACGCCAGGATCGTGAAGCATAGCGCATCCTCGCCACGGCCGCGTCACCGGCTCGCAGCAGCCAACAACAGGTCCAATAGGTGGTCTACTCGGTCGCTGATGCGAACGAGCTGCCGATGCTTGGCGGGGACAAAATCCTCGGCACAAGCCTGCTCGATCCAGCGCACGAGCGGATCGTAATAGCCGGCAGCATTGAGCAAGCCGATCGGTTTGGCGTGCAGCCGCAGCTGCGCCCAGGTGACGATCTCGAAAAACTCGTCCATAGTGCCGAAGCCGCCGGGCAAAGCAAGAAAAGCATCCGACAAGGCCAGCATAAGCGCTTTGCGGTCGTGCATGCCGTCCACGCGATACAGACGCGTCACACCGGGATGGGCCAGCTCTTGCTCGGTGAGGGAAGTTGGGATGATGCCGATGACTTCGGTGCCAGCCTGCAAGACGGCATCGGCCAGCGCACCCATCAGCCCGACTTGTCCCCCGCCGTAAACCAGAGTAACGCCGCGGCGGCCGAGTTCCTGGCCCACTTTCCTGGCGACAGCCACATACTCGTCGCGCCGTCCTGCGCGCGAGCCGCATACGACACAAATGCTCGGCACAACCTAGCCTCCTCAGCAGTGGGCGCAGCAGCGTCGTCAGCTGCCTGGCTCGACGCCGACCGCTGCGAGGAGCGCGACATAGTGCGTATCGGTGCACGCTTCGCAGCGGCGATCGCTGCATTTGCCCCAGCCCATCGGGCACTAGAATATCAGTGCGATGTCGTCGCGGCATCGGCAAATGCCGCAGGGCAGACGTCGGCGAAGCGACAGGCATCGCGGCGAGGAACTCTCGGCATGAGCGAACGCAAAATCCGACGAGCGCTCTTGAGCGTCTACGACAAAATGGGTCTGGTGTCGTTCGCCCAGGTGCTTCGGGAACAGGACGTGGAGTTGATTTCCACAGGGGGCACCTACCGCGTCCTGGTAGAGTCCGGATTGCCGGTCACCGAAGTATCCCAGATCACGGGCTTTCCGGAAATCCTCGACGGCCGCGTCAAGACGTTGCATCCACATATCCATGCGGCGCTGCTGGCGCGTCGTCACAGCGGCGAGCACATGGCCACCCTGGAAAGACTGGGCATCGCGCCCATAGACCTGGTCGTATGCAATCTCTATCCTTTCGAGGCAGTTGCCTCGCAGACCGGCGTGGCGCACGAGGAGGTCATCGAACAGATAGATATCGGCGGCCCGACGCTCATCCGTGCTGCGGCCAAGAATTATTACGATGTCGCGGTGGTGACGGCGCCCGAACAGTATGCGGACGTGGCCGAAGAATTGCGGGCCTCGGGCGGCGTCTTGACGCTGTCCACGCGCGAACGACTGGCCATCCGCGCTTTTCGGCGTATGGTGGAGTACGATCTGGCCATTGCCCGCTATTTCGAATCGCTGCAGGATGCAGAAAAGTTCCCCCTTTATTTCGACATGAGTTTTCGGCGCCGGCTGCTGTTGCGCTACGGCGAAAACCCGCATCAACACGCCGCTTTGTACGTCGCTGCCGATGCGCCCGAGGTGAGTTTGGCCCATGCGCGTCTGCTGGGAGGCAAAGAGCTTTCGTTCAACAACCTCCTCGATCTAGACAGTGCCTTGCGCATAGTGCAAGAGTGGACCGTGCCAGCGGCGGTCATCGTCAAGCATACCAATCCCTGCGGGGCAGCGATCGGCGAGAGTCTCGACAGCGCTCTGAGCAAAGCGTTCGCCTGCGATCCGCAAAGTGCCTACGGCGGCATCGTCGGGTGCAATCGCGAAGTGGACGAGCTGGCCGCCGAAGTATTGACTGCCCCGGGGAGGTTTCTGGAGGCCATCCTCGCTCCCCATTTTCTCCCAGCAGCACTGGAAATACTGCGGTCACGGCCCAAATGGAAACAGCAGGTTCGGCTGGTGGAAATAGGCCGATTGGCACAGGACAGGCCGAACGAGCTGGACCTGAAACGCATCGTAGGCGGCCTTTTGGTGCAGACGCCCGACGCCGGCGAAGACGATTTGCTCACGTCGCGCGTCGTCACGCGCCGGCAGCCGAGCGAGCGCGAGTGGGACGACTTGCGCTTCGCCTGGAAGGTGGTCAAGCATGTCAAGAGCAACGCCATCGTTTTGGCCCGCGAGGGACAGACGGTGGGTATAGGCGCCGGCCAAATGAGTCGTGTGGATGCGGTGCGGATCGCAGTGAACAAAGCGGGCGAGCGCGCTCGGGGAGCCGTGTTGGCCTCGGACGCCTTTTTCCCGTTTCGCGACAATGTGGACGTCGCGGCCCAGGCAGGCATTACGGCCATCGTGCAACCCGGTGGTTCTGTCCGCGATGCGGAGTCTATCGCCGCCTGTGACGAAAACGGTCTGGCGATGGTCTTCACTGGGGTGCGCCATTTCAAGCATTGAGCGTTGTTGGGGACGAGCGGCTATGCACCTACAGACCAACTTAGGCTGGTTGCTGATCGTGCTGGGCTTGTTTTTGCTTCTCATCGGCGTGGCCCTCGTGTTCTTGCAGTCTTTCACTCAGATGGGCCGTTTACCAGGCGACATCGTCTACGAGGGCAAGCATGTGCGCGTTTATTTTCCGCTTATGACCTGTCTACTCATCAGTCTGGCGTTTACCGCACTGTTGTGGCTGGTGCAGTATCTTGTGCGGCGCTAGGCGGCGGGCAGTCTGCAACGCCCAGCCGGCCCTGGATCCAAACGATCAGGGCGAAGCAGCGACTTGCTTGGCATAACGGCTCTGGGCGAGCCGCGGATCGTTCTGCAAACGCTCGCGGCATTCTTTGGCCCGTGCAGGCTCACCGAGTTGATCAAAAAGTTGCGCCAGATAGTACAAAGCCCGTGCCTGCAATTCGGCATCTTCATTGTAAACCACATCTACCCACAAGTAGTCCCACATGGCATCGCGCGGCCTTTGCAAAAGCCGATAGCAGTCGGCACGGGCCTCGTGGAGGATGGCGCGGCCGTGCGGATCTTGAGTGGCTGCCAGAAGTTCGTCGAGTTCTTTGAGGCTGGCTTCGCCTTGGCCGGCGCCGGCACGGGCGACTGCCCGTGCGGCCCGCAATTCGAGCGGGGCAGCCGCGCCTGCACTTTTGACTAACGCTTCCAGCTTCTGGGCCGTGGCAGCGAATTTTTCGCTCGCCGTCGCTGGATCGTTGGCATGGGCCTGGTGCGCTTCCGCAAGCAGCAGACGCACTTCCAACACATCGGCACGGGTGGCGATCTCCTTGTGGGTGCTTCCGTAGCGTTCTTTCAGTTTCGCATAAGCCGCAATCACCTCCCGCGGTGATTCGTTCTCCGACAACAACAAACGGGACAAGAGATCCAGCGCCTCCAGCATCTGCCGCGACTCCGGGTACTCTTTCAAGAATCGGCGCAGGTCGTCAATGGCCTGCCGGCGCAGCGGTCCGCCCTTAGCTTCTGCCAATTGCGCTTGCAGCTTGGCGATCTTGAACTGCAAATGGCACACCAAATAACGCCGGTCTTTGGGTGCCTTGGTCCAGGCTTCGCGATAAAGGGCCAGTGCCTTTTCGTAATTGCGATTGCGCTCGGCAGCCGCGGCCGAAGCGGCCTCGATGGGTTGGCCATCGTAAGTGATATCCACTACCGCCGGGGTCGGGATGCGGCGCTCGGTCTTGGTGGTCCCTGCCCGCAGAACTACTTCCAAGACGTTTTCTACTTGGATAGTCCCCGAGGTCGTGGCGAGCTTGTCTTTTTCGTCGCGGTACTGCACCCGGTCCTGTGCCGAAACCCAGGAGCAAAGCACAAGGAAGCAGTGCAACATCAGCAGGCATTTGCCAAGGCTACGGCTCACACGTGCTCCTCCTCTACCGGCGGTCCAGCCCGAGCTTATTTGGTTCCCCCTTGTTTTTGCAGGGTTTCCACGACCTCGCGCAGTTCTTTCTGCTCGGGTGCTTCATAAAACTGGCGGAACCGTCGCTCGAATTCGGGGCCGCCGAACTCGTTGCGTTTGAGAGTCAGATACAACTGGGCCACACTGCGCAATGCTTCCTGGCGCTTGTGCTTATCCTGGAGGCTGACGGCCTCCATGTACTTGCAATAAAGCAGATGGTAGTGGGCGTCGTAGTACAGAGCACGCACGGGGCCGCCCTGGCGCACGCGCGGCTCTAGAGCACGGATGTAGGCATTCCACTGGGCAATGGCTCCCTGGGGGCCGCTGTACAGGCCCTGATCTTGAAGCCATAGGATGCGCTCCTTGATTATTTCCGGATGAGTTTTGGCCCAGGACTGGCCTGACAGGGCATCGAGTTCTTTTTTGGCCTCGGCAAAACGCTTGCTCTCGCGCAAGGCGCGCACGCGGTAGAGCAAACTTTGCCGGTAGACCACCGCGTGTTGCTGCTGTCCCTGGGGCGAAGCGAGTGCGCTAAATATTTCGTAGGCCTTGTCGTGTTCGCCCAGGTAGGAGAAACCGGTACCCAGCCAGAGCTGGAGCTCGGGAGAAAGCTTAGTGCGTTCGCGGTCCAGGAAATGGAGGAACTCGCGGTAGTTGGCGCGCACGGCCTCCAGTTCTTTGGCAGCCTCGGCGCCCTGCTGTTCCAGGGAAGCCAAACGGGCGCGCATCTGTTCCCCGAGCTGACGCAGAATCGTATCCAGGTCGCCGGTCAGGTGGGAACCTTCGGCGCGGGCTTCCAATGTTTTCAGCAAGGCCAAGGCCCGATCGAGTTGTTTTTCCCGCACGTACAGATCCAGGCCGAGGATCAACAAACGTGGCTGATTCTCTTCGGAGATCGAGTCGGTATCCTTTTTTTGGAGTTTCTGCAACCAGGGTTCGAGCACGGCCAAAGCGCGAGCGTTTTCGCCTTGGAATTGATAGAGCTGTGCCAGCATGAGTGCGGCGGGTAGCCAGACGCTGCGACTTTGTTCGTCCAGCTCGTTGGCTTTCTCGAAAGCTTTCAAGCTGCGCTCGAGCAAGCCGACCGCTTTGTCCCGTTCGGGAGTAGGTGTCCGTAGGGGTTGCTGCTTTTGGCGTACCTGTTGCACATGGACGTTCCAATACCCGACGGCTGCCAAGTAACTGCAGTAAGCGTAGCGCGGATAACTGGGGCTCACTTTTTCGAGGAACGAGGCGCCTTGGGCGAACTGACCGTCTTGATAGGCGGCACGGCCGAGGATTTCCCGAGCTTGATCGGCCTGGGGCGAGCTCGGCCAGCGCTCCACAATGCGTTTGGCTAAACCGATCATCCGCTGTATGTCCGCACGCCGCGCCTGCGCATCGCGACTGAGGAGCTGCTGGTACCAGCGCAAGGCGGCGCCTGCGGCGCTCCGGGCTACCTGCGGAGAACCAGCCACCTCGGCCAAATGCTCCGCCGCAACCGAGGCACGATAATAGTCTCCCAGGATCGCATACCCCTCGGCCAGCAGTCCCCACGCATCCTGGATATCGCGGACGGGGGCGCCAGGCGGAACGAGCGGCAAACCACGCCGCAGAGCCGCTACCACGGCCTGCCAGTGCTGGAGGATTTGTTGCTGGACGTGTTGTTTGTCTTCCTCTTTTTCCAGCTTGCCAAGGGAAGCTATCAGTTGCCGGATGGATTCAGCTTCGATCTGGGCGCGGACGAAACACTCGTCGAAGGTGGCCAGATCGTGGATTTTTTTCTGGGCGGCTCGTCCGGAAGCAGCCAACAGCTGGAGCTTCAGTTGACGCGCCAGTTCGCGAAACTCGCCGGGACGGCTTTGGATCGGATCGAGGATGTTCAGGGCCCGATCCACTTGCCGCTGATGCGTCGCTTGCGCTCGCTGAGCAGTCGGCACCTGCTGTAAGTCTCGCAAAATGGTGGCCGCCAGCATGAGCTGGATGTGCTGGCCTTCGCGCGTCTGGGCGTCGTTCTTGAAGTCGTTGAGCCAAGCTTGGGCCAGCTCGATCACGGTAGGCTTGTCTTTGGGTTTGCCGCCTTGATGGAACGGTCGGTTTTCGAAGGCTGCTTGGATTTGATAGTAGCGCACCAGTCTTTGTGCCGGGATAACTATGTCGCTGGGGCGCTCGCGGACTACTAGGTCATAATACTTCTGCGCCAGATCGCGCTTGTCCAGTTCATCGTAACAGCGCGCTAGGAGGGTCAGGCCCAGCCAGGCGTAGGGCTGATCGCGAAAAGCCAGCTCGGCAAAGGGTTGCAAGACTTCCACGGCGGCAGACAAGGTTTCCCCGCGGGCGACGATGGTTTTTTCGTCGTCTGCAGAAAAAGTTTGTGCCTTGGCGAAGCGGGTTTCGCCCTGGAGGTACAAAGCCTGGAGATAAGTAGCTACGGCAGCACGGTCGTAGGACTTCTTTTTGGGATCGAGAGATGTCGCGGCGGGTTTTAGTCGAGCCGACGCGGCAGCTAAAATGCGATCAGCCTGATCGAAAGCCTGACGTACCTGCTCGGATTGACCCGCATCGGTCGTGGCTTTTTCGGCCTGCAGGCGTCGTGCATGGTCGAGCAAGATTCGGCCGAGTTCCACTAGCGCCTCTCCGGCGGCGGGGTGATCCGGGTGCGCCTGCAGAAAGCCCTCGATACCCTTTCGTGCCCGTTGCAGCAATTCTTGGCGGGCAGATGGATCTTCTTCGGCCTGGCTCAATGCCGCCTGCGTGCGGGCTATTTCCAGAGGCAGTATAGTCCGCACGGCTTCCGGCAATGAGGTGTCCTTTTGTAATTTCTCCAGGTATTCCAGGGCCAGGTCGGCAAAGCCGCGCTGACGCAGTCCACGCACGAAGTCAAGATGAGGCGGCTCGGCAAATGCGCAGGTCCATGCAGACACACCTGCCAGTACGACTGCCAAAAGGTATCCACTCGCGCCGCTAGCTCCTCTGCCGCAACTCATAGTCCATCCGCTGATTTCGCTCCTGCCCAGCCGAGGCTGCTGCCGGAACTGCGGTGGCTGGGCCGCTTAACTTCTCGGATCCTGGTACATCCTCTAAAGTAGTATAAGACCGGAAGGCAGACAGTGGGTAGAGTCGAACGTCGTCGAAACCGATTGCCTGGATGACCATTGGGGCAGATCCGTGACGCCGAACCGTGGAGCGACCTCAGGGGAGAGGGCATGAAGGTCTTGGTGATCGGCAAGGGTGGGAGAGAACATGCATTGGTATGGAAGCTAGCGCAGTCACCGCGCGTGGAACGGGTTTATTGCGCACCAGGTAACGCAGGTACGGCGCAGGATGGGGTCAATGTGGACATCGCAGCCGGCGACATCGAGCGGCTCGTGCGTTTCGCGCGTCGCGAAGGCATCGGCCTGACCGTCGTCGGGCCGGAAGAGCCTTTGGCCCTGGGCATCGTAGACGAGTTCCAGCGTGCTGGGTTGCGCATTTTCGGTCCCCCGCGTGCGGCCGCAGAGTTGGAGGCGAGCAAGGTCTTCGCCAAAGAGCTAATGCGGCAAGCCGATATCCCTACGGCCGAGTTTCGCGTTTTCGATCACCCCGATCCGGCGCGCAAGTATATCGAAACCCGTGAGTATCCGCTGGTGGTCAAAGCCGATGGCTTGGCCTCTGGCAAGGGGGCGATTGTCTGTTCCACACGCGAAGAAGCCTTGGCAGCGGTGGATCTGATCATGGTCAAGGAGGCCTTCGGGGCTGCCGGCCGGCGTGTGGTCATCGAAAAACGCCTGGAAGGGGAAGAGGTGAGCATCATGGCCCTGGTGGCAGGACGTACGCTCGTGCCACTGCCTCCTACCCAGGACTACAAGCAGGCCTTGGATGGCGACCGTGGGCCCAACACGGGAGGCATGGGGGCTTACTGCCCAGTCCCGGCAGTCACCCCGGACTTGTTACGCGCCATCGAAACGACCATCCTCATCCCCACGGTGCACGCTATGCACAATGCCAAACGCCCTTTCAAGGGGGTGCTGTATGCCGGCCTCATGCTCACGGCTCAAGGACCGCGCGTGCTAGAGTTCAACGTGCGGCTCGGCGATCCCGAGACCCAGCCAGTTCTCATGCGGCTCAAAACGGATTTGCTCGATTTGCTCGAGGCGGTGGTGGACGATCGGTTGCACGAGTTTCCCGAAGACAAGCTGCTATGGGACGAGCGGCCGGCGGTCTGCGTCGTCGTTGCCAGTGAAGGATATCCCGGCACCTATCACAAAGGCCGGACCATTACTGGTCTTGACGAGGTGGCTCGCGTGAGCGATGTAAAAGTCTTTCACGCAGGGACGCGACGAAGCGACAGCAAGATCGTCACCGATGGCGGCCGCGTACTCGGTGTGACCGCACTGGGAGACAATTTCGCCCTGGCACGGGCCCGGGCCTATCAGGCAGTGCACATGCTCGAATTTGCCGGCATGTATTACCGCAAGGACATCGCTGAGCGCGCTGTCCGCCGAAGTCAGGAGGCTTCGGCATCCGACATGTAGCAGCGGCGATCGAGCGCGCTTCACGGCTCGAGGTCAATCCCGCGTCTGGCTCGGTGCCCCACAGCTGCCCGTGACCACACCCGTTATCGCAGCGGGTAGGAGCACGGAGGCCGACCGATGCAGTTCGAGTATCCGAAACGCGCACTTTACATAGTGCTGGTCCTGATTCTTTTCGCCGGCGTACCGTTGTTGGCACTCGCCGTCGGATACTATCTCGGCAAGCAGTGCCGTGGGCGCCGTGCTTGGCATAGTCCGGAGGCCATAGCTCAGCGTGTCCACGAATGGCGATGCGCCGAGACGCTGGCAGGCTGCTTCGAGCTTCATGGGTTGCCCACGCGCGGTCTGGAAGAGTGTTATTTCGGTCCGGTCCACCTCGACCGTATCACCTGGGTGGGGCCCGATGTGCCGACTCCCTTTGTCGGCTACGCGCCGCAGCCGGGACCGATCGCCAGTGGTTTTATCAACGCCCAGCAATGTCGCTACGACCGGGATGTGGAGATGCCGAAAGCAGCAAAGGTGCTACGCATCTTCTTGGTAGGCGGCTCGGTAGCCTACGGCGCTGGGGCTTCCTGCAATGCCAGCACCATCGGGGGCTATCTCGAGCAGCGGCTACAACAAAAGGTGTCGTCAATGGCCGTGGATCGCAAAATTGAGGTGATCCCTTTCGCTGCCGGTGCCTGGACGACGACCCATGAGCGCATCGCCGTCGAACACCGAGTGCTCGATTGGCAGCCCGATTTGGTCATCTCCCTGACCGGACACAACGACGCCCATTGGGCTATTCTGGGTTACAACATATTGTGGTTTCGTGGCTACCAGGACGACTATTATTACCGGCTGGTGCAGAGTCTGCTCGCTCACAATTTCGGACGGCGTCTTTCTCTCGAGCTGCAGCCGGAACGGGCGGCCCTATCGTCCGACTCAGTGGTACGCAGGCTGCTGTACAATGTGCGCCGCACTCACGAAGCACTGAGTGCCTCGGGCGTCGGCTATCTAGTTGCATTGCAGCCGATCCTGGCGTGTAGTCGAAAAAAGCGGACCACGCGCGAAAGCTGGATGATGCGTCGCGTAGACGAAGAGGCCTTCGGAGCGCATTACCGGACCATCCGAGAAGCTTTGCAAAACTATACTTCTCGCTCGGCCTGCCCGAGTGACAGCTCAGGGGTTTACTTCGACTACGTGGATTTGACATCTTTGTTCGATGATGTCGAGGGAGAGTGGTTCATAGACAACTGCCATTTCGGCGATCGCGGCAACGAACGCGTGGCCTGTGCGTTGGCTGAAAAACTGACTACCTGGCTACGTTGCCAGGTCCGTCGCTGATATGGTCCTTTCCGAGGAGGTACCCCTGGGGTAGCAACTGATCTTTGCAAATCGGCATCGGCATTTATAATCTGGCGGTCGTCGAAACGACATGGGGAGTACGCAGTCGTGGAAGCAGCCGGCAGTTGTGTGCTGGAAACTTACCGGCTTACCAAGATGTACCAAAATCGCCAGATTGCCCTGAACGATATCAATCTGCGCGTGGAACCAGGGTGCGTGCTGGGTCTGCTGGGGGCGAATGGCGCCGGCAAAACGACGTTGATCCGGCTAATCCTCGGCTTGCACAGGCCGACGACCGGCTGGGTGAAAGTGTTCGGCAGACGGATGACCGCCAATGCGGCGGGACTGCGCCGACGCATCGGCTATATCCCCACGCAGCCGCGATTTCCTCGGGGGGCTACGCCGATAGATTTTCTTGATTTTACCGGACGGCTTTTCGGCTTACCGCGCGAAGTACGACAAACGCGGCTGGGAGCCTTGCTGCGGGCAGTGAATTTGCTGGAAGTGTCCGGGGAACCGATCGCATCGCTGTCTACGGGCTTGCAGGCACGCCTTTCCGTGGCGGCCAGTCTCATCAACGAGCCGGATCTGCTCATTTGGGACGAGCCCACGCAGGGGCTCGACCCGGAAGCCCGCCGCAGTATGCTCGAATTGGTCAAAGCGCTCAGCCGTCATAAAACCTTGATCCTGTCCAGTCACAACCTGAGCGATGTAGACGAGGTATGCACGCACGCGGCGGTCCTCAGTCGCGGGCATTTGATTTTTTTCGGTAGTCTGCAGGATCTCAAAGGCCGCATGAAGCGCAATCATTTCGAACTCGATCTGGAGGGAGAACACAAGGCCATCAGCAAGGCTGCGCAAACGATCCGCAATCTCCCCGAATTCAAAGTGGTGCAGGTACGCCACCGGCGTTTGGAACTGCAGCTGACCGAACAAGCGGCCAATGCCTCGGCTTTGGCCAACGTGTTCATGACCCTCGCGGACAACAAGGTCAATTTGGTCAGTATCCGCACGGTCGGCCAACAAACCGAGCAGGCTTTTTTGGATCTGGTGGAACGCGATGAATCCCGTGGATTTGCCCGCGTCTACGTCAACGGCGAGGATTGAGCGGTTCATGCCGTTCTGGACGGTGCTGCGCGGCGATATCCGGCAGACGGTACGCAGCTGGATGTATCTGCTGGGGATGGGCACCTACGCGGCATTGGGCCTGGGGCTCGTGCTGCACCGAGCGGCCATGTACCGGCAGGCCGGTCTGAGCCAGTCGGCAGCTGCTTTACTGGGCGAGCTGTTGTTCATGGCCTTGGTGAGTGGCGCCACTTGGGCCGTTTTCTTGTCCGCAGGAGCCATCAGCGGGGAACGTCAACTGTTGGCCGACGCCATTTTGTGCCGTGGTGTCAGCCGCTACCAATATTACGCCGGCAAGTGGATGGCCCGAGTCGTGCTCGTCAGCGCCAGCTTCTTGTTCTGCGGAGCCGCGATCGCCGGCATCGGTTTATGCTTGCTGCATTACGATGTTCGGGCAGACGGCGTGGGCGTCGCTTTGCTATGGTTGGCCAGTGTTTTTGCGGCCGTAGTGACTTTGGGAGTCAGCGTCAGTGCCTTGAGCGAGAGCACTCTTTTCTCGGTCGTCGTCGTGTGGCTTGCGGTTCACGGACTGGGAGTGCTTTTCACTATGCTGCAATTGGAAGAGTGCAACCCCATCCGGCTGTGCGACCGGTTTTCTCGAGCCATGCGCGAAGGAATGGCTTTCGAGGAACTGGCCCGCAGTCTGGCTTGCTACGCGGGCGCTACGCTCTTGATAGGTCTGGTGGGAGCCATCGGTTTCGCCCGCCGGGATATCTGAAGACAGGCATATCTGCAGATTGGCCGGGTGCTGGGTGCGATATGGGCTTGTTGCCAAGGTCCGTGTTGTCCACGACGATATCCGCGATGGTTCCTCGTTCCAGCTCGGTGGCCGGATTGTTTCAGCAATGGATCGGGACTATTCTGGGCCGCGCTCGGCACCGAGGTCGGCGCCTTCGAGTCGGCGCAGCGCTGCTTCCGCTTCCCAGGCCAAAGGGTGATCGTACACGGTGACGTGTTGGTAACAGCGGGCGGCGCGGGCACGGTCGCCGAGCTGCTCATAAGCCTGGCCCAATTTGTACAAGGTATCAGCGCCGCTCCTGGGAGACTTGCGATACTCGTTGAGACAAGCCACGGCCAAATCCAGGCGGCCTTGCTGCAGATACAGGTCGCCGAGAGTACGCACCGTATAGTACCAAGCCTGTTCCTGCTGGGCATCTTGGAAACTTTGCGGGCGGTTCTGCCACACTCGTTCCAGCAACTCTTGGGCCTGTGCGAAATTGCTCTTGCGCAGCTGCACCTGTGCGGCAGCGACGAGTGCCGTGATGTTCTCGGGATCTGCGACAATGGCCAAGGTGGCCAGGTGTTCGGCCCAGTCGAGTTGCTCCGGTCCGGCGTTTTTCACCTGCAACAAGGATGCAGCTTTTTGCCAACAATATGCCACATCGAAGACTTCCCGCAAGTTGGTGGTATGCATCGCCTGGACCAGCGCTTCGGGGGTGAGCGAGTAATAGTAGCGATCTTTGCGCTCGCGAAACAGAGCATTGCCTGGGTCGAAGATAAGCGCCCTTTCGTTGGCCACGAGTGCGGCGACGATATTGCCTTGCCGCTCGTGCAGCTCGGCGAGCAGACGCCACGTGTCCACGCCGGCGTGTGGGGATGCGCTGAAGACCGTGAGGCCCCAGATTGCTGTGCTCACGTCGCCACGAGCATAGGCGGACTCGGCAAGTAGGCGCGCTGCCTGGAAATAGGCTTCTTGTGCTGGCCCCTCGAGCCGGTCCAGTCCCGTTCGCTGTCCGGCTCGCAAGGCTTGTTCCCAGTAAAACTCTCGGCCAGGCGGTACATCGGCCTGGCTGATAAGCCAGTAATACCAAGGTGCTCGGGTCGGTTGCCCACGCGCCGCGATACGCAACAGTTCGGCCCCCCGAGCAGGTGCTTGCGCTAATAGCTCTTGACCTTTGCGAGCGCAATAGTCGAAGTCCACACAAGCGTACGCTTGGCTCGCTGCATCTGCTTCCGCGAGCATGGATTCTGTCAGATGACCGTAAAGGTATTCGCGCAGCTCTTCGGTAGCCGTATCGGCAGGGTCGCCGCTGTACACTTCTTGGACGTCGCGCAAAGCGCGGAACATGAGATGTTCGCGCGCTAACCAGTCCGGTCCCAAACGACGTGCCAGTTCAGGATGGTCCAGCAGAGCCAGACGCCAGGCGCGAGCTATGATGTGCCGCCGATAAGGATCGGCAGGGGGGTACTCGCCCGTCAGTATATGTAGAAGCTCTTCGGTGGCGGCGTCGTAGTGGCCGGCATGAAGATAGGCTACGGCACGCCAGTAGCACACCACGGGCTGGAGCTGTGGACGCAACTCGAGCGCTAGGCTCAGCAGCTTGTCGGCTTCCTGGAGCGTCTCCGGACTAGGGCCCGGCGACAGAAGCAATTCCTGAGCACGCTGCAAGCAGAGTTCGGCGTCGAGCACGGTACGGATCTCCGGATGGCTGGCCAGCCATTGCAGGTCCAAATCGCGATGCAGCCGCCAGAGGCCTGTTCGCGCCAGTCGGTCGCCTGGCCGCAGCTCGAGCGCTCGTCGGTACGCAAGGATGGCATCGCGGAAACGTCCCTGGGTCTGCCATGTGGAGCCACGCATAACGTATTTGAAAGCCTGGATCGGCGTCATCAATCTGCTCGTGTACATCAGGTAAAGTCCCAAGGGCACAATAAGACCGAGCGCCTGGAGTGTGCCGGGCAACAACAGTCCCAACGCGATTCCCACCAGCGCCAAAACCAAGCTGATTTCCGCCTCGCTTTCCGGAGCCACGCCCGCAAAGGCTAGCAACAGGATCAAAGGGGTCCCGACCAGCAGGTGAGTACCGGCCAACAATCGGTTGGCAGGGGCAGCATCTGGGTAATGGCTGTGTACGAGCCACGTGCCGGCTGCGATCAGTCCGGCCAGGGCCAGTCCGATAAAGCTGCTGCGCAACACGCGGTGGCCGACCTGTGCTAACAAGCCGAGGACGATGCCGATTGTCGCGCCGGCAGCACAGACTAGGCCGAGTATTGACCAAGAGGCTCCTGTTTCGACTGTCCACAGGATCGTCGCCGTGATCAAACCTGCCAAGACGCCGCAATAAAAGGGCACGCTGTGTTCGAGGAGGAGAAAGAGCGCGTACCCGATGTGCCAGAGTGGACGCCCCACAGTATGTGTGCGTTCGCGGCGATGGGCCGCGATGAATCCAGCTGCCAGCCCGGCACATACCGTGCCCCAGTATTTGACGAAGGATAGGGGGGCTACCTCGCCGCCGCTGAGGCTCAGAAGCGCGACACTCACGATTAGTGCCGCGCATAAAGCTCGCACCACATGTTCTGCAATAGTGATTTTCCAAGACACAGTGGCTCTTCCCGGCGGGCAGCACAGGGTAATGTCGTTCGTTCAGGTTCGAGTCTGCAATTTCAGGAGCCTCGTCTCGCTAGACTGGGTCCTGTCCCGGTTGTGCGCTTGCGTTTATTGTGGATGCCGAGGCTGGTGACGGCAATAAGGCAAACGCTATGCCTGGCCGTGTTTTTCTCCCTGGGACGGACCGGCGCCGTCCGGTTGGGCAGGGCCTTGTTCTATAGCAACCGGACGATCGGCATCCACCGGGGCAGTAAGTGCCGGCAACGGCGGCTCTCGCTCGCGTAGCTGGGCCAGCCGTTTGGCCAGCCGCCGGTCGCTGCGTTGGTAGATCCAGGTCAAGACCAGGCACAAAAGAAGGCCGCCCAGAATCATGGTCAATACGACCGAGATGATAGAGCTGTGATCGCGCCGCGCAGCTGCGGGTCGTAGCGTATGCAAAGTTTTGCCGATGAGAACGGGAACGTAATAGGTTTTTTGTTCGTCGCGCACCTTGAGGATCTTGAGGAAGTAGCCATCGAAGCGGACCCGTTGATAGAGCCGATGCCACTGGCTTTCGGGGGGCATTCCGTTGGGCAACTCGTGCACGAGCAAGCAATAAAGCTGATCCAGGCTGCCTGTCGTGACCCAGGCTTGGTACAGGTGTGTGGCACCGGGCACCGGGCGGTGCAATTCGAAGTAGTCAAGTTTGCGCAGATCGCCCTCGATACGCAATACACGCCCGCGATAGCGCTCCGGATGCACACGCAGGGCACTGTAACGCACATGGGCTAGGGCGTCTCGGGCCAAGTCTTCGGATCGGGCCGAGAGCGCCAGATGGATGAGATGGTAGCGCGCATCGGCGTCCCGACGCCATGTGATTGCGCCGGGATCGTCTTCTGCTTCCAGACGAAATGGCTCGTAATCGAGCGCGCCTGCCAAAGTCGTCGGGTCCGGCGGAGGTGCGTGCTGGGTCAGCGGCTCGATATCGCTTATGAGTTTTTCGGGCAGCGGCAACCATTCGATCGTGAAAGCACCCGCGCGCGCGGCCACCAGGGCAACGGGCCAGCCGGGACCGAAAGCGGTCGCAGGCAGGGCGCTCAAATACATCGTCGCCTGGGCATAATAAGACTGCTCCAGGGTGGGAAGATCCGAAGCACTCTCTGCGCTACGCTTACTCTGCGGCGCGGTCGCGACCGCGGCATCGGGTGCCGGTGCAGCGCCGGCGTCTTTTTCGGTCGAGGGGGTAAGCATCTCGGTCCAGGTCCATGTCCGCGGGTCGCCGGCTTTCCAGATGGCCCAAATGACTACGGCGGTCATCACCAAAAGACTGACCAGCCGCCAGCGATCGCTGCTGCTCAACAAAGGTGGTACCGAACGCTTTTGATTCATCACGGCCAAGCCTTTGGGGTGCCTGAGCTACCCAACTCAGCGCACCAGGTCCAATTCCAGCTTCGGGAATAGAGGCCCGGACGAACTGCGCCGGCATGCGTCCATGACGCGCATGGCATCCTCCCAGCGTAAATGGCCGCTGGCCTGGACAACGGCACGGTCGTCGCCACCGATCTCTTTTTTGATTTCCTGCAGCCGGCGGGTCAGGTGACGCAGGATCTGCTCGCTCCCCGAAGTGCTATCGGGTGGCGGCTTCAAGGTCTCCGACGATCCGCCGCGGACGAAAATATCCACCGACTCCAGCCAGCCGTTGTCGGCAGCTTTGGCGACAACAGTCACGTGGGGCAAGTCGGGGGTGACGCGTGGACTGGCTTTAGGATCGGGATTGGTGGGTTGATTTTGTCCGGCTCGGTCTTCCGTCGCCGCCAGGTTGATGGGAAATTGCCCTTCCAGAGCCGATGGATGGTAGGTCATGACGAAAAAGAAGAGCATTTGAAAAAACATGTCGAGCATCGGCGTGATCGGCAGTTCCACTTCCGGCGCCCATTTTTCACGGTTCTTGGCCATGCCGGTCACCTCTGCACTTGCTGTACTGTTTGTGCCCGCAGTTCGACCTTGGAGAAGCCCTCGCGATTGGCCTGAACGATCAGAGGCAGCACCAAACCATACTGGATTTCGACATCGGCGCGAATAATGATCGGCACCTTGAGCTCTTTGATTTGGTCCTCGGCTACCTTTTCACGGATGCTCTGTCTTCTGCGCAATACACGTGCCAAGTCGGAGATAGCCTTGGCAGCTTTACCTAGGGCGATGCCTTCTTCGCCTTGACGGAAGACGATGTCCTCGCGCCCAGCGAAGATGATGCGCATAGTTTTGGGCTGCGCAATGTCACGTATGGGCCGTCCGTAGCCGTCGCGGCTCGTCCTGCCTTGCGCGTCCTTGCGGTCTACACGATCCACCAGCAGATTGATGACGATAAAATCGGTTTCTGTTTTCGCCTGGATTTCCTGCGCCGAAGTCG
Organism: Gemmataceae bacterium; assembly: GCA_040289265.1. GTDB lineage: Bacteria > Planctomycetota > Planctomycetia > Gemmatales > HRBIN36 > PSKW01. The sequence continues at coordinate 25,066 of PSKW01000016.1, read as the reverse complement.
AGGACGGCAGAGTCACGTTAGCGTTGACCTGGTCCGAAACGAAATTGACCGTGATCATAAAAAACATGATGATTTGCAGAACCAAGTCCAATAGGGGCGTCAGATTGAGCTCCACCCGATCGGATCCCACCATGGCGGCCATAGCCATTGCTCCTCAGCATTTGTCGGCCAGCGCATATGCCTTCGATGAGTCGCAGCCCCGACCGACAGCCCATCGAGTGCCAGTCGGCAGCAAGCGACACTCTATGCCGATGGACGCTGAGCAGGCGCCCCGCTCGGCGCGGAAGTCGCAGCCGAGGCCGGCCCAGGACGCGCTCCAGCCTCGGCACCGGTTCTCCGCGACTGATGATACACCTGCGTCAAAAGGTCGTCCGCCAGCAAACTGACGTCAATCGCAATCCGGGCGACACGGTTGCGGAAGAACGAATAGAAAAAAATCGCCGGTATGGACAAGGAGATGCCCAACAAGGTCACGTAGAGTGCATGGGAAATGCCGGCGGCAAGCTCGCCGGGATTGGGAGTACCGCCTTTGCCCAACTCGGCAAAACTCAGGATCATGCCGTACACCGTGCCGACCAGCCCGAAAAGAGGACCCAGCGTGCCCAATACAGCCATGTACGCAATGATGTGGTCCTTGCGTGTTTTCAGGCTGTCCGTCATGGCCTCGGCTGCCAAACGGGCTTCGTGCAGCCCATACTGCATCCGGCTCATACCCGCCGTCAGCACCCGCGCGATCATAGACCCGTCTTCGCGTGCCAGATCGAAAGCCTCTTTGAAGCGTCGCTTGCCCAGTGCGTCTTCGAAGGCCGAAATGAAATCCAACGGCATGGCGTTGATTTGCCGCAGATCCAAAAAAAGCCATACGATCATCGCTACCAGGATCACGGATAGCAACAAGATCAAGATACCGATCTTGCCGATGATGTAAAAGAATTCGCCGATGCCGCCGGAGCTAGCTGGCTCCTGCGGCGCAGCCGGAGCCGTGGGCGCCGGCGCCGTTTTGGCCTGGTCCTCTTGTCCAAGGACGTGCTCACTGGCCGTCAGTACCATGGCGGCCGCACATACCACCGCTACCAGCCCGATCCACTTGCCGTGCATCCTTCTTGCCCCTCGTTGTCTTGACCGCATTGCTGATTGCTGGGCGTTACGCAGTGCGATAGCACCCACTGGCTGTGGACTTCATTCTCGTCTATTAATTCTAAGTTGCAGTTTTCGGTCATGCATGTCAAGACCCGTTCCCTCGATTGTGCGTCGGACTTGCGGCAGCGGACTCGCGGATAGGACAGCTGCCCTAGACAAGAAATCTGCCTCGTCATAGGCAGGGTCGTCGCCATCGCAGGTGCAAAGAGAAAAGGCCGCCAGCAGCGCCTCCGGCGGCCTCGATCAAAATGTTCACGCGTTGGCAGGTGGCGACTTAGATCGTCCTTGTGTTACTCTACAGTGCTCATGATCGGTTCCCCGCCCTGCATCGAGGCAAGAGCGCGCCACAGTTCGATGTCAATGCCATTTTGCACGAAGCGAACCGATCCATCGGCCATGACCACATTGACGCCGCCGGTATGGCGACTGCGCGCTGCAAACATCGAAGGAATCGAGCCCGTACCGATGCAAGGTGGGTTGATGCTGTAGGGGTACTGGCAGTAAAAGCTAGTGTAAATGACGTCAGGCAGGGGGCTGTTAGGCCCTTGATAAGCGGAAAAGCCCGAAGCGTCGCCCCACCAGGTGAAGCCTCGCAGGTCGCGTCCCTGCCCCTGGACGACTTCCGCAAGCAGTATGGTGTTGCTCGTGCCGTCCGCGGACAAAATGTCGTCAATGCGGAAAGCCTTGTTGGAAGTAAACGGGGCGCCTTTGAAGGTCACACCACCGTAGCTCGTAGTTTGCCAGACGGTGGTATTGCCGTAGTTGACCGCGTAATTGTGGGAAGTGATGCCACGGCCGCCGACCGTAATAGGTGCATTGGGAGTGTCACTGGGGCAGGTATGAATGGCCAGTCTTTTACTGGTGACGTTGGTGACATTGGGCTCGCCGCTGTAGCGGGGACCAGTCGTGTCGTTACCGCCCCAGTTTTGGTACAGCTTGAAGAGCGCCTCTTGTTCGATGTACGGCAGCGTCAGCACTTGCCAAGTGCCCCAGCAGCAGTTCCAGCGCCCGATAGGCAGCTGCTTGCGGGTATCGTTGTAGTTGTGCATGGCAATGGCGATCTGCCGGATGTTGTTACCGCAGCGCATGCGGTTGGCTGCTTCGCGCACTTTTTGCACCGCTGGCAGAAGCAGCCCGATGAGCACGGCGATGATGGCAATAACCACCAGCAGCTCGATGAGAGTGAATCCCCTGCGCCTCTTCATGGCACACCTCCTCAATAAGGAAAAACCCCGCAAAACCACCCGCGCCGTCGTTCAGCGCAACAACATATTACGAACCTATTTTTTCAGATCGAAGGTAAAATTGTTGGCTTTGCCTGCCTCGACCGCTACTTCCAAGTTGCTTTCCAGGTTGTACTTTGGCGGAATTGCCTGGGGCGGCGGCTTTTTTACTTCGCTGGGAGCTTCCTCGGGAGGTGCATTTTCGTCGGCGGCAAAGATGCGTACCCGATAGCGGCCAGGGGCCAGCCCTTCTTTACGGCCAATCTCGAACTTGCCGTCCACAATGGTCGCTCCCCCCGCCGTGCCTGTTTCCTCCAGCGGCTCAAATTGGATCATGCCCTTTTTCAAAGGCTGTCCCTGAAAAGTGACCGATCCGGTGACCTCCTGCCGGTCATACGAACCGCTTCTGCTGCAACTGGTCAAAGCCCATGCACTGGCAATTGCCAGGCACAGAAAGCGTTTAGCTCGGTCCATCGCGCCCCCGGTAAAAACTGTCTCAGAGGTTATTGCACCAGAAAAATCGGCGCCCTCAACTGACCTTATTACATATGATACCATTTTTCATGATATTGTCGCGCACGGATGGTGCAAGGCTTCTGTTCAACGGATTTACGCGGGCACTGCACACAAGAGCTCAACGATCAATTTCCCCCATGACGATGTCAATGGACCCGACGATGGCGGGGACGTCAGCGATCAAGCAGCCGCGGCAGATTTCATTAGCCACGCTGAGATTGCAGAAGCTGGAAGACCTGGCACGGACACGCAAAGGAACTGGATCTTTAGTGGGCCTGCCGACCACATAGAAGCCCATCTGGCCTCTCGGGCACTCGGTTTCGACGTAGGCCTCGCCGGCGGGCAAGTGCCGAGGCGGCTCGATACGGTGCGAGCCACTGGCAGTTTCGTATTTCTTGAGGGCTTGCCTGACGATTTTGACACTTTCGACGAGCTCTTTCATACGCACATAGTAGCGATGCCAGGAATCGCCGATCACAGCCTCCTCGGGGGCTTCGGGGAACGGCGGGATGACGGCCTCGAAGTCGTATTGCTCGTAGCCACAATAGGGTTCGATTTTGCGCAGGTCCCAGGGGGGATCGTTCTTGCTGCGGTCGAGCGAGGCGCGCAACACGGGACCTGTGCATCCGTAGCTGATCGCAAGTTCTTTGGGCAGCACGCCTAGGCCTGCGGTGCGCCGGATGAAAATGGCATTGCGCGTCAGCAACGTGTGGTATTCTTCCACGCGAGGCTCGAAATAATCCAGGAACTGTCGGCACCACTCGAGCCATCCTTCAGGCAGATCGTCGTGTACGCCACCTATGGTGACATAGCTATAAGTCAGTCTAGCGCCACAGACCTCTTCAAAAAGGTCAAGGATCATTTCCCGCTCGCGGAAGCCATACAAGAAGGGCGTGAAAGTACCCAGGTCAAGTCCATAGGCGCCCATCCCCAAAAGGTGGCTGGCGATTCGGTTCAGCTCTGCCACTATAACGCGGATGACTTGCGCCTTTTCTGGTATCTTCATGCCGCATAACTTTTCCACGGCTAGGGAGTAGCCCAAGTTCATATTCATCGCAGCCAAATAGTCCATGCGATCGGTGTAAGGGATGAATTGGATGGGAGTTACGTTTTCTCCGATCTTTTCGGCGCATCGGTGGAGATACCCCATATGAGGTGTCAATTCAGAGACCAGCTCGCCATCGGTGCGCAAAACCAGTCGCAGCACGCCGTGGGTACTGGGGTGTTGCGGACCCATGTTGACTAGCATCTCGTTGGTCCGCACGTCCATCTCTATAATTTGCGGCTCTGCAGAGCGATCAGCGACGGTTGCCATAGTCCAATCTCCTTAGCCGAGCAGTTGCCCCAGAGTTTCCAGTATGCCGGGCTGGTTTGCTTGCCAGAGCCAGTCGGGGCGCAGCCCGAAGCCGGAAGGACCAGGCTGCGCAAAGCGCCGGCCCGGGGACGCACCGAGTGGTATGCGCGTTTTATTCCTACGCAACAAGGTTACGCGACGTCGCAGTGGATCGGCGATCCAATATCCCTGCACGCCGGCGCGCTCGTACAGCCGGCGTACGAGGACGTAGTCGTGTTCGAGGCTGCTGCGAGAGACGATCTCGATGGCCAAGTCTGGAGGGCCGGCGATGTAGCCGCCTGGTCGTAGGCGCGCGCCGTGGGCCTTGGCAACGAAAGCGATATCCGGCTCGGGGACGTTTACTTCGTCTATGCGCAACGTTACGCGCGAGCCTACGACTACGCCCTGCTGCTTTTGCTGCGCAGAGAGACTCAAAAGCACGTACAAGCGCTGGTAGGTTGCGTGGATGTCGAGATGCTCCGGCGACGCCATGTGGACAGCTCCCTTCAGCAGATCGGCTTTGTGGTCGCTACGCAGGAGCGTGCGAAACCGATCGAAAGAGGTGGGTTGAACCGACGTCGCCGAGCCCATGGGGTTAACGTCCTCGGATACCGTGGTATTCCAGCGGGAAGACGTAGTCTTTGCGCAAAGGGTGCCCCTCCCAGTCGTCAGCGAGTAGAATCCGCTTGAGATTGGGGTGGCCGACAAACGAGATCCCTACCAAGTCGTAAGTTTCGCGTTCGTGCCAGTCAGCGGTTTTCCATAGACTGGTCACGGAGGGCACCTCCGGCAGTCGGCCAGGCTGGTTGTCTTTCCAGCGCGGGAGGATCACCTTTACGACAAAGCGATGCCGCCTGTGGAAACTCGACAAATGGTAGACGACTTCGAGGTGTGGCTCGAAGCCTGCCTTGGCCGCTTTGGCAAGATCGGGTTCGCAATAGTCTACCCCGGTGATACAGTTGAGAAAGTCGAACTGCAGCCGGGGATCGTCGCGCAGAAACTGGCACACTTCCAGCAAATCTTCCGGCGCTACGACCACATAGGGATCAATGACTTCCGGCTTCTTGTCGCGAATGCGAGAGCCGAATCGTTCCTCCAGGATAGCGATGATCTCTGGACCTGTCATGCCGGTTATCTCCGCCTGGGCGACGGATCGAACAGTCAATGCCAAAGAGTTCGGTCCCCTGTGTGCTGCACTGGCAACAGGGGACCGCCGCCTGACGCTATGCTTTTGTGGGAGTAGCCAACTCCTTCTGTCTTTTGCGGTACTCGTTGGCTCTTTCCAAAGTCTCTAGTTCCGGGGGCAATTTCACGCACCCCGTTCTGCTGGGGACGAGGTTTTGTAGGGGTTGGCCCCGTGTAAAGTACTTCATGGCCCGTACTTTATCCTGGACGCGCATAAGCCCTTCGAGAAGGGCTTCCGGGCGGGGAGGGCACCCAGGGACGTACACGTCTACGGGGACAACCAGATCCACGCCCTTGACTACGTTGTACCCGTATTTGTAATAGGGGCCTCCGCCGCAGGTGCAGGCGCCCATGGCGATGACGAACTTAGGATCGGGCATTTGCTCGTATAGCCGACGGACACGACTGGCCATTTTATAATTGACGGTTCCAGCCACGATCATCAGATCGGCTTGACGAGGCGTAGCGCGAAACGCACCGGCACCGAAACGGTCCATATCATAGCGGCTGGCGCCGGTAGCCATCATTTCGATGGCGCAGCAGGCCAGGCCGAATGTGAGCGGCCAGAGGCTCGATTCGCGAGCCCAATTGACTGCCTGCTCCAATGTCGTGACGATGACCCCACCTTCGTCGAAACGGCCTTCGAGCCAGCCCATCTTTAGCCTCCTGAGTTACGAGGACGATAGCCGGCCGTACTTCTTAAGGCCTGGGCCAGTGCACCAGCGGAATAGACTCAGCATCCGTCCGCCTGGCGTGCCTCTTTCGGCCCATTCGGCCTGACACTCGGCCATTGTGCGCACGGACTGCCGAACGACGGCAGCTAGCCGGCAAACCAGGGTCCCAAGCAGATGTCACCGGGACTCGGCCAGCTCCGGCTCGAGCAGCACTTCGGGTGGCGGTTGCGGCATCTCCGGCATACGTTGCGCGGCAACGCTACGCACCCAATGTAAATCGCCCCGTGCCCACAGATACGCAAACCCCACCAGAAGCACCCCGAAAAATACCAGCAAATCCAGCAAAGTTATCCAGGACATGGTCAACGCTGCCTCCGCCGATATTTGCGTATGCTCTCCGGCGGGAAGAAGTTGATGGCTCCACGCCTGGCGGTCGCTCTCGCTCAGTCCAGGATTAGCCAGCTGGGCAAAGTGTCCGAAGACTACCGCCCAGGGAAAGAAAAAGGTGATTTCGACGTCGAAAATAATGAATAGGAGTGCGATCACATAGTAACGCACATCGAACTGGATCCAGGACGGTCCTACGGTCGGCTCGCCGCACTCGTAGATGGCCGCTTTCTCCGATGTAGGCCGCGCCGGTCGCAGCAATTTTCCCAGAAGCAAGTGAAAAATCACAAAAAACCACGCGATGAACACGAACAAGAGTATGTAGCCGACCAAAACGGTCATGCCGTGCTGCTCCTTCAAGTCTTTTCCGGCTGAGGACGTCCCGAGGGAGCTTTTTGTTCGGTCGCCGGATTGGGTGCAGATGCACCGCTCGCCGGGCGGTCAGGAGTCGCCTCGACCCGGGACGGCGGCAAGGGCTGCCTGCCTGCGAAACCTGCGTCCAACTCGTGCCAATGGGCGACCTCAGGCTCCCCGAGTTTCCAGCACAAATACACCTCGCGGCCGTTCATCCAGGCTGGAAAATCCACCAGCCCCTCGAAACCCTTGAACTCGACCCCCAACTGCTGGAGTTCGTCTATGTATTCCTCCACGCGGGCGGCGTCACGTTCCATGGCACGCTCCATTTCGATCAACTCTTCTTCGTGGGCCTGTGTGGACGTGCCGGGCCGTCCCCGCCGGATTTGTTCCAATCGCTGCCGTGTCTCCAGCACCTCGCGGGCTACCTGGACGATGTCCTGCACGATACTGCGAACCAGCGGGAGCATCCGGTTGGCTTCTTCGACGGTGAAATACTTGCGCCGCGCGACAGGAGTGGATTGTCGAGTCACGAGCTATACCCCCTGGAGTCGTTTTTACGAAGTCTGAGCTTCGGTCTTTTTCTCTCCTTTGCCAGGCGGGCTATCCGGCGGCTTGATCCACACGGGTTGCGTCTGCAGTTTCGACGCCGCCACTGCCGTGGGGTTGAGTGTCGCCTGGCCCCACGCTATATCCAGCGGCAGTTTGGCGAAGTCCACCACCAACCCGTCCCGACTGTAACAGCTCAGGTCGTAGTTGGATCCCATGAAGATGCAATCCACCGGACACGGGTCCACGCACAGGGCGCAAAAGATGCATTTGGAGTAATCAATCTTGTAACCGTTGATGCGGAACCCTTTGCCCACCGGATTTTTGATTTTTTCGATGTAGATGCAGTCCACCGGACAGGCACGGGCACACTTGTCGCAGCCGATGCAGGTAGTCAGGTCGAAGCGGTGGAAGCCCCGATAGCGCGGCTTGACCGCAACCGGCTTCTCTGGATACTCGAAATACTGCGTGAAGGCGCCAGGTACCTGGTAGGCGCCTAGTTCGCGCTGCCCGCCAAAGGTCTTGAAAAAATAACGCAAGGTCAGCAGCATGCCCTGGCCTACGGTGATGACTGCCCGCAGTATGTCTTTGAACCACTGACGCATGAATCGTCACCTGGACCTTTCCGCGTGCGATCATACGATGTATCGGGCGCACACGCAAGCCGCACTCTGCGCCCAGACATCCTGGGCCGCTGGCGCCTCGCCCGTAGTAATCATAGCGAAGTCCCCGGCTAAGGGCAAAAGACGTGGCAAGGTGCAGCGATGAGTTCTGCCAATTCCTGGCTAGATAGCTTGCAAGGCTTTCCGGTGGTCGTAGAGTTCCTTGTGGCCTGGGGCGAAATGGATGCCTACCGCCACGTGAACAACGTAGTTTACTTTCGCTATTTTGAAAACGCCCGACTGGAATATTTCCGGCGGATAGACTGGTTCGGCTTCGAGGCGGCGACTGGCATCGGGCCAATTCTCGCCAGTACCGAAGCGCGTTTCCGTCGTCCGCTCACCTACCCCGATCGTGTGGCGGTAGGTGCTCGCATCGCCTCGTGCGGCACCGATCGGCTGTTCATGGAATATGCCGTGTGCAGCCAAAAACTGGGGGACATTGCCGCCACCGGCAAGGCGACCATCGTGACGTTCCATTACCCCAGCGGGCAAAAAGTTTCCGTACCCGAGGAATTGCGGCACCGTATCGAAGCGCTGGAAGCATCCGTGGGCCGCTCGCTTCCGCAGGCAAGCGTCCCTGCTTGACGAGGTCGTTCGGGCTGCCAGCGGAGACGCTTGACCGGCACCGCCTGAAGCACTAACGTTTCACAAGGGGCGCCTGTCGGATCGGTCCGCGGACGGCGTTGTACCCGATGGCACCGAGGGCGAGACCTGCTTTTCCGACGAAGCCGCCAGAGGTTGGTCTGACCTGGCCCTCGCTTCAGGCTCGCTCCGTGGGAGCAAGCGCGGGAGTGTTTGCACCTCTGGTGAGGGCCCTGGTCTTCAAAACCAGTGGGCGCGTTGAAAAAACGCGCCAGTGGGTTCGATTCCCATACACTCCCGCCATTTTGTCGGGCGTTCTGGAAGCGTTCGGTTTTCGGCAGTTGGACTCCGTGCGGGATACAGTCGTTTTTGCCCGATCGGGCCGATCTGCCAGCGGTCGGGCCGCGGCGGGACGACCGAACCAAGACCGTGGTTGAGATGACGACCGGTTACCGACGATTTCTTTGAAGTCCTGGGCGAAGCGCGGATCGGGCTGGCGCCGGACATCAGCCTCAGTCGGCACCGCAGCTGTGCCAGTGCAGCGAGCTGAGTGCTTCCAGCCGATGCGAATGGCTTTGTGGTCTAGCAAGGCGCGAGTATGGAAAAACCCTCGACGAACGATGGCATCCGCATCTTCCGCGAGCCGCGGGTGTTCGTCATTGCGCGGCAGTGCATCAGTGAAGAGCAATTGGAAAGGTTTTTGCAAGAACACGGAGTAGCCTGGCAGACGGATACCGAAGTGGCGGCGGAGCGGATCGTCGAAACGGCCGGCCGCGTGTGCTATATGAGTTTCGCTCGTCCGCGACCGGGGGGCAACGCGGCGTACATACGGCATCTGTTGGAAGCAGCCCATGGCTCTGTTCTGGAGCATGCCGTGTGGTCGTTGCTCATCACGCAGGTCAGTCGCAGTCTGACCCATGAACTGGTGCGCCACCGGGCGGGCTGGTCTTATTCGCAACTCAGCCAGCGCTATGTGGACGAGTCGGTGGCCGAGTACGTCGAGCCGGACGTCATCGCCGAGGATCCCGAGTTGCACGCGCTCTGGCTGGAGGGAATCAAACAGGCACACGACTGTTACGTGCGGCTGGCCGCCAGACTCGAGGCGAAGTTTCAGGGCGAGCCGGACCGCACCATGCGCCGCAAACTGGCCCGGCAAGCGGCACGCAGCGTGCTGCCGAATGCCACCGAGACGAAGATTTTCGTTACCGCCAATGCACGGGCTTTGCGTCACTTTATCGAGATGCGCGCCAGCCGACATGCCGAAGTAGAGATCCGCAAATTGGCCGTCAAACTCTTGCTCGTGCTCCAGCAAGAAGCGCCGCACCTTTTCGGGGACTACGAATTGGTGCCACTCCAGGACGGCACGTTCGAAGCGGTCACGCGTTTCCGCAAAGTCTGAGCGGGCGCCGACGCGGTAACGGCGTAGGCAGTGCAACGGGTCCGACGTCCATCATCCAAGGAGCGCTTATGGGCCGTGGTACGGAAAGCAGTTCGACGACAGGCGTAGCCGAAGGCATACTCGAGCCGCTGCCCCGGGGAGGCGGTTTCCTGCGCAGTCCCGAGCACAATCTGACGCGACGTCCAGGCGATGCCTTCGTTCCCGAGGCGCTCATCCGCCAACACAGCCTGCGTCCTGGGCTCCATATCGCCGGCCCGATCGGTCCTGGAACCGGTCCGGCACCACGACTGCTCGCAGTGGAAAAGATCGAAGGGATGCCGGTAGACGAACTCGAGCGGCGCGATTTCGACCTGCTGACGCCGGTGGACCCGCGGGAGTGGTTGCGTCTGGAAACCGGTCCGCAGCCCCTGACCACGCGGGTCATGGATCTGCTGACCCCGTTAGGCCGCGGCCAGCGGGCGCTGATCGTGGCTCCGCCGCGCAGCGGCAAAACGATTCTGCTCCAGGATATCGCCGCCGCCGTCGAGAAAAACTATCCGCAAACCCTGCTCATTGCCCTGTTGATAGACGAGCGGCCCGAAGAAGTGACCGAGTTCCGCAGACGACTCAAGGGATGGGTAGTCGCCAGCAGCTCCGATCGCCAGGCAACCGATCATACGCGACTGGCGGAGCTGACCGTCGAGCGCAGTAAACGCCTGGTCGAGCAAGGCCGCCACGTGTTCCTCTTGCTGGACAGTTTGACCCGTTTGGCCCGGGCTTACAACAAAGTGGTCGGCACCAGTGGCCGGACTATGACCGGCGGCATTGATGTCAACGCCCTGGAAAAGCCCAAGCGCTTGTTCGGTACGGCACGCGCGTTCGAGGAGGGCGGCTCGCTGACCATCGTCGGCACGATCCTGGTCGAAACCGGGTCGCGTATGGACGACATCATCTTCCAGGAATTCAAAGGCACCGGCAATATGGAGTTGGTTCTGGATCGGCGACTCGCCGACCGGCGCATTTTTCCGGCAGTGGATCTGTTTCAGTCGGGCACGCGCAAAGAAGAGCTGTTGCATCCTCCTTGGGTCCACGAGCGTGTGACCTTGCTCAGACGTGGCTTGTCCAAGCTCAGCCCTACCGCGGCTATGGAGAATCTGGTATCGGTTCTGGCGCGGTACCCATCGAACGAGCAGTTCCTAGAACACATAGGAGAGTTTTTGCGGTGAAAGCGGCCTGGCGCGCCCAGTCCTCCGACGACGGGCGTGCGGGAATGGACATCGCGAGGAAGGCATGCAGAGAACGTTGGTTTTGTTCAAGCCGGATTGTTTGCACCGCAAATTGGTCGGCGAGCTGATCGGCCGGCTGGAACGCAAGGGGCTCAAGCTGGTAGCGGCGAAGCTCGTGCGCCCCGATCGGCCCCTCGCCGAGCGGCATTATGCCGTCCATCGCGGCAAGCCTTTTTACGAGTCGCTCGTCCATTTCATCACGTCCGGCCCCACTTTGGCCATGGTCTGGGAGGGCCGCGAAGCCGTAGCCGTCGTCCGGCAATTGATGGGACCCACGGATGGTGCCAAAGCACCCCCGGGGACCATCCGTGGCGACTTCGCCCTCAGCGTGCAGAACAATTTAGTGCACGGAAGCGATAGCCCGGAGACCGCGCAAACAGAAATCGCTTTGTGGTTCACCGAGCACGAGTTGATACCCTGGCACCCGGCTGACGAAAGCTGGTGCTCGGGCGTCTGACCGTGGCTCGGTCTACCTCGTGTACGCCGTCCGCATGCTCGTAGCCTGCCATGAAGTCGAACCCGTTTTACGCTTTGCTTTTGCTAGCCAGTCTCCTGTTCGTGATTACTGCCCTGGCTTATGCTCTGGTGCCTTGGGAGCGTCAGCCCCTGTGGTTTCAGCGGCATGGCTGGAAGATGTTACTGGTGGAAACGAGCGTGGTCATTGTGCTGGGTCTGGCGGCGATGGTTCTCGACCGATACCTGCATTTTCGCTCATGAAGCGCCGTGCACCGTCTTCGGCGGCCAACCGATCGCATCGCTGGTACTGTGCGACCGACCTATGAAGCACCGCCGTCCTGCCTCGGTGGTTGCTTCTTGAAACGACCGGCAGCAGTCGGCAAAATGGGATGGTGATATTGGCCGGCTTTGGGGCAAATCGGGTGCGAAGGCATCGCCGCAACGAATCAGGCCTGCCGAGGGAGCACGCTGGCAAGGGCGGTCGCTCGCCTGGGCAGTAGCGACCGGGCCGCCGCAAGGTCGGCCAGCCGCTTGGAGGGGGCCATTATGTCCGAAACGGTCGCGCAGTTCCTCGAAAGAATTAAAAAGTTGGCCGTCGAAAAACAGGTCGAAGAGCTGCGGCAGGCGATCGAGTATCACAACTACAAGTATTATGTAGAAGCGGCTCCTGAGATCAGTGACTTGGAGTACGATCGCCTCGTGCAACGGCTGGTCGAGTTGGAACGGCAGCACCCGGAACTGATCACCCCCGACAGTCCCACCCAGCGTGTCAACGAGCGTCCCCTGGAAGGCTTTCGGCCGGTGACCCATCGCGTGCCCATGCTGTCCATAGACAACACCTACAACGAGGCCGAACTGCGCGAATTCGATAGACGGATCCGCCGTTGGTTGTTGGGCGAGACGGTGGAGTACGTAGTCGAGCACAAGATTGACGGCGTATCGGTGTCGTTGATTTACGAAAAAGGCCGCTTTACCTTGGGCGCTACCCGCGGCGACGGTCGCGTCGGCGACGACATCACGCAAAACTTGCGCACCGTTCGTGACATTCCCTTGCGGTTGCGAACGACCGGGAGCATCCCCGACATCCTGGAAGTGCGCGGCGAAGTCTACATGACCAATACGGAACTGTCGCGGCTCAATCGTCTGCAAGCCGAGCGCGGGGAGAAACCTTTTGCCAATCCGCGCAATGCCGCCGCCGGGACCCTCAAGCTGTTGGATTCTCGGCTCTGTGCCGAACGACGCCTGCGTTTTTTTGCCCATAGCGAGGGATACCTGGAAGGTCTGCCGATGCGCACCCATATCCAATTCCTGGAATGGGTGCGGCAGCTCGGCATCCCTGTGGTTCCGCACAGTCCGGCTTTGCGCTCGATCGAAGAAGTCATCGCCTATTGCTCCGCACAATTCCAGGCGCGTCACGACCTGGACTATGAAACCGACGGCATGGTAGTCAAAGTCAACGACTTCCAGCAGCGCGAGCGGCTCGGTGCCACCAGCAAAGCACCCCGCTGGGCGATCGCTTACAAGGTTGAGTTGTGGCAGGCATCTACCCGTATCCTGAGGATCACCGTCCAAGTCGGTAAAACCGGTGTCCTGACTCCGGTAGCCGATCTCGAGCCGGTGCACATTGCCGGTACTAAAGTGTCCCGGGTGAGTTTGCACAATGCCGACGAAATCGCCCGCAAGGATATTCGCGTCGGCGACCATGTCATCGTGGAAAAGGCTGGTAAAATCATTCCGCATGTGGTGCGCGTCGAGTTGGAAAAACGCACCGGCAAAGAAAAGGTCTTCCATTTTCCCACTCAGTGTCCGGCCTGCCACGGGCCGGTGGTTCGCGACCCGGGGGGTGTCTATATTCGCTGTGTCAACCCTTCGTGCCCAGCCCAACTCAAAGAACGGCTTCGTTTTTTCGCACATCGTCAGGCCATGGATATCGAAGGTTTGGGGCCGGCCCTGATAGATCAACTCGTGGACCAAGGCAAGGTGCGTTCCATCGCCGACCTTTATCGGCTACAACTCGCGGACCTGGCAGAACTGACCCTGACCGGAGAGAAGCAGAGTCGCAAAGTGGGAGTCAAGACAGCGCGTGCCATCCTCGAACGTATCGAGGCTAGCAAGTCGCGCGGCTTGGCGCGGCTGCTCACGGGCCTGGGTATTCGTCACGTGGGCGAGCGGAACGCCCGACTGCTGGCGCGTCATTTTCGATCCATGGAGGCTCTCCTGCGCGCTCGCGAAGAAGATATCGCTGCCATTCCGGGCATCGGCCCGGTCGTGGCAGCGAGTGTGGTGCAGTTTTTGCACGCTCCCGAAGGGCGCCAATTGATCCAGGAGCTGACCAAACTGGGCCTGAAGATGACCGAGGAGGAGGCCGCCCCCGCCACGCTACCTTTGGCTGGCAAGACTATCGTCGTGACCGGCACCCTCGCCCATTTCAGCCGCCAAGGCATCGAAGACCTGATCGAGGAGCTCGGGGGCAAAGTGGCGTCCAGCGTATCCAGCAAGACCAGCTTTTTGCTGGTCGGGGACAAGCCCGGCAGCAAACTGGATCGTGCCCGCGAGCTGAAGATACCGATCTTGACCGAAGAGGAGTTCCTCAAAATGCTGTCGTCGGCGACCGAGCAGCATGCCTCCTGATTCGATCTGTCGGCGCAGTGCAATGCTGCTCCGGTAGGGCACGCCGTGGGCACAAACGCGCCTCAGCCGCCCACCTCGCCGACTTTGTAGCGGATGAAGCGGCGGACCGACAGTCCAGCCGAGCGCAGCAGGTCGCCCACGGTCCTCTTGGGATCCTTGACGAACGGCTGCTCGACCAGGATATTTTCGGCGAACCAGGTTTTGAGACGGTTTTCGGCGATCTTCTCCACGATTGCTTTGGGCTTGCCCGAAGCCTCGGCTTGAGCGCGGGCGATGGCTTTTTCGCGCTCCAAGGTTTGTGCATCCACGTCCTCGCGCCGTGCAGCCACGGGATTGCGGGCCGTAATATGCATACAGATGTCTTTGAGCAGATCGGCACTGGGGGGTTGGGTTCCCTCGCATTGGACCAGCACGCCGACGGTGCCGTCGAAGTGGACATAGCTGCCGAAATAACCGCCGCTCAAGTGCGCGAAGCGGGCGATTTGGATGTTTTCGCGGATCAGCCCGACCACTTCGCCGATGCGCTCTTTGACGGTACGGCGGCTGTCGCCGACAAAGGGCTGCTCCAACAGTTCCTCCACGCTGTGAGCGCTCGGCTCCGCTTCGGCTACCTGACGCGCCACGTCCTGGGCGAGCGCGACAAAGAGCTCGTTTTTGGCGACAGGGGCTGTTTCGCAACGCAACTCGACGATAGCAGCACGGGCACGCTGCGGCTGGATGAAAATAGCGATGCGCCCCTCGGCTGTTTCGCGCATCCCCTTTTTTTCCTGAATGGCTGCGTTGCGCTTGCGGATGATTTCGATGGCTTTGTCCATGTCGCCGCCGGCCTCGGCCAAGGCTGTTTTGCAGTCCATCATGGGCGCTCCGGTACGTTCACGGAGCTTTTTGACATCGCCAGCAGAAATCTCGGCCATCGTTGTTCCTCGTCTGTCAAGGTGTTCTCGTGAACACAGAAGCGGGGCTTATTGATTATATGACGATGCAATCTATCCGAAAGCTCGGCGCGCAACCACGCGCGTACTGCTAAGCCTGCCGCCGACGATCAAGCCGGAGCAGCAGTCAATTGACTGGTCACAGCGGCGGGCTGGGTGTCTCCGGCGCGTTCCTCGGCCGGCAAAGAGGCTTTGCCTTCGAGAATAGCTTGGGCCAATTTGGTGACGATCAGGTCTATCGAGCGGATGCTATCGTCGTTGCCGGGGATCGGCAGGTCCACCAGGTCGGGATCGCCATCGGTGTCAATGAGGGCAATGGACACCACGTTCATGCGTCGAGCCTCTTTGACGGCGTTGTGTTCGCGCGTCGGATCCACGACGATGATGGCTTCAGGGATGCGGTCCATTTCACGGATGCCTTGCAAGTTGCGCTGGATTTTGCGCTTTTCACGGAGCAAAGAGGCGATCGCCTTTTTGCTGTAAGTTTGTAGGGCGCCGCTGGCCTCTAGCTCTTCTAGTTCTTGCAATCTCTGAAGTCTTTTGCGGATGGTGGTGAAATTGGTCAGGGTGCCGCCTAACCACCGCTCGGTGACATACGGCATACCGACACGCTTAGCTTCGCGCTCGATGATTTGCCGCGCCTGACGCTTGGTTCCTACAAAGAGAACTTTTTTGCCCTGAGAAGCTACCTGCACCAGGTACTTGTAAGCTCGCAGGAGTCCGCGGATAGTTTCGCGCAAGTCTATGATGTGGATGAGATTACGCTTTCCGAAAATGTACGCACGCATCTTGGGATTCCACCGGCTCGCCCGATGACCGAAGTGGACCCCGGCCTCGACCAACTCCCTGACCTGCACCGGCGTCACGCAACGTCCTCCTGCTTCTCCCTTCTCCTTGTACACCTACCTTTAGGGCACAGCATCCGGCTCCGCTATGTATCCGTGCTCCTGCTCTCCGCCTATCCTGTTCTTCGCTCGTGCTGTTACGCCTGGCCGGACGATCCCGAAAAAAGACAAAAATAGCTGTTCCGCTGGTTTTTTCACCACTTGGCAATTCGCGGCGCCGAGTAGTGCCCTGCGCTTGCGACCGTCCGCCCAGAACGGTAATACGCGGCGGGTATAGACTATGAATCCTAGCAGTCTTCGTCCAGCCAGTCAATCCCTCGAAAAACCGATCAGTCGCTCGGGGCGTGGGTAGCCTGTGCGAGGGTGATTGCGAACGGCATTTGATTTCTTTTTAGCCCTGTTTACAATTGCCAATAGAAAGGAGGTGCGAAAAGTATTCGGTGACTCAGAATGGTCGGACCAGTCTGACAGTGCAGCAAGAGAAAGCCGTTCTCGTTTGTGCCGAATGGCCGGAACGCCGGTCGGCCGACGGAGAGGCTTTGGAGGAGTTGCGCGGGTTGGCGCTCAGTGCAGGCGCCGTCGTCGTGGGCACGCTTGTACAACGCCTCGATAGGCCCGTGCCGGGAACGTACATCGGCAGTGGGAAATTGCAAGAACTGGTGCAGTTGGTGCGCCAAAGTGGTGCCGATGTCGTCATCTTCGACAACGATTTGACCCCTGCTCAGACACGCAATCTGGAATTGGCCACCGGCGTCAAGGTTTTGGATCGCACCGAGCTTATCCTGGACATTTTCGCTACCCGTGCCCGGACCGTGGAAGCACGGCTGCAAGTCGAACTGGCACAGCTGGAATATAGTTTGCCGCGGTTGCGCCATATGTGGAAGCACCTGTCTCGTATCAAAGGCGGCATCGGCATGCGTGGTCCAGGCGAAACCCAATTGGAAGAAGACCGACGGCTGGCAGCCGCTCGTATCCGCGACCTCAAACGCCGACTGCATGGCATCTTGGCGCGCCGACAACGTCAGGTCCTCGAGCGTCAGGACGAATTCACCGTGTCTCTGGTCGGATACACCAACGCCGGCAAGAGCACCCTTATGAGGGCCTTGACCGGGGCCGACGTCCCCGTTGCCGATCAGCTGTTTTCCACCCTCGACACGCGCACGCGCCAGTGGCGCTTGGGCGGGGGCGTCAAAGTGCTGCTCAGCGATACCGTCGGTTTTATCCGTCATTTGCCGCATCATCTGGTCGCGTCTTTTCGTGCGACTCTGGAAGAAGCACGGCAGGCGCGCTTGCTCCTCCATGTCGTGGACGCCTCGAGCCCCCGGATGGAAGAGCAGATCGCCTCGGTCAACGAAGTGCTGGCGGATATCGGCTGTGACCGGAAAGCGATCCTATTGGTGCTCAACAAAGTGGACCGCCTGTCGGATCCTTTGACTTGGCAGTTGCTGCACCATCGCTACCCGCAAGCCATCTTGGTAAGCGCCCGCACCGGTTTCGGACTCGAGGAACTCCGAGAGGCGGTGCGCAATCGGCTCGCTCACGAAATGCTCGAGGCCGAAATCGAGGCCCCCGCGAGCAATGGCCGCGTGCTGGCCTGGTTGCACCGCCACGGTGAGGTGCACCGGCAGGAAATACTCGACGATCGCATCCGCATCTGGTGCCATCTGCCGGCGCATGCTCTACAACAACTGACCGATCCGGGCATCGTCATCCGCACCTCCCCCAGGGACGGAACCGATTCCTAGCTCGTTGTCCGAGTGACTTCTCTTTTCCCTCGGCCGATCAGCCGATCCCTGCATCGCCTATCCAGTGCGCTGCAAACTCGTCTTGCAATCGCACAACATCGCATCTATACGCTGAAAGGCAGTAGATTTGTTGGGCCGAGCTGCGGCAAGATAGAGAGGCGGCGCCGACAGGGAAAAAGGGAGCGGGCGGGAGTCGGGAGCAAGGGCGTGGAGTATGCGAGATGTCCAAAGATGTCCATAGGATGCCGACGATATGCTCCGTGTGCGTGAGGGCGTGGCTCATGCTGCTCGCGGCGGGCTGCGGTTTCGCCGGCAATCCGGCTTATTTTCCGCATTGGCTTCCCGCCGGGGACATCATTCGCACGCACGGCAAGCCTAGCGGACCGAGTTATTATGCCGATTTCGATCCGTATGCACGTAAGATCGCGGTTTTCCCTCTAGAAGCCACCAGTCCGGTCAATCGGCACTATGTGATTGTTGCCTCGGTTCTGGACGAACACGGGCGCGCACGACGGGGCCGGCGCGTGGAATGGATGCTCGAAGGAGCCGGTCACATCATCGAGGTGGACGAAAGCGGTTTTGCTCCAGGGCGTGGGTATAAAGTGGACAATCGTTATGCCGTCAGTTATACGGACTATTTCGAGCATACTATCACGCGGGGTAACGCCGATCCCAGCGACGATTTCGTGATCCGGCCAGGGCAAAGCTGGTGCGTGATTTCGTCGCCGGTCGAGGGGGATAGCTTGGTCACTGTTTATTGCCCGGAGATATTCAACTGGGAGCAAAACAAGGTGACGGTGACCGTGCACTGGCTGTCAGCAGCATGGGCTTTGCCACCGGCAGCTGTGGCCCGTGCCGGAGCAGGGCACGTCTTGCGCACGACGATCATACGCACTACCGACCGCATGCCGCTGGCCAATTATCGCGTGCGGTACACGGTCTTGGACGGGCCGCCGGCGGTCTTCGAACCTGGAAGGCAGCCGGTCGTGGAAGTGGTCAGCGACACTCAGGGACAGGCGGCAGCGACATTGCTGGAAACGACTCCGCAGCCGGGCGTCAACCGTATCGGCATCGAGATCATCAGACCACCCGATGCCTACAATCCGACAGGTCCAGGTCTCGTCATAGGACGCGGGGAAACGCAGGTCGAGTGGCAAGCTCCCCGAGTAGCTTTGAGTGTCACCGGTCCGCAGACGGCTGCCCCGGGACAATCCTTTAGCTATACCATAACGGTCAGCAACTCCAGCCCGCTGGAAGTCGAAGCGCTGACGGTACGCGGGGGGATTGCCGAGGGGCTAGTGTTCGAAAGCGCGGCACCCCCGGCCAATCAGGAAGGGACGGAACTGATCTGGACGCTCGGTCCCGTGGCGCCGGGCCGCTCGGTCGTGTTGCGGGCAACTTTTCGGGCGCCACAACCCGGGAGCTATACCTTCCGCGTGCAGGCTATCACTCCCGAAGGACAGCGCACCGAGGCGACGGCAGTCACCCGGGTAGGATCGGCCCAGCTGGGGCTCTCTTTGGCAACCCCAGCGCAGAGCTACGTGGGCAGTCCTGTCGTGTGCCAGGTCACGGTCGTCAATCAGGGCGCTGCCGTCGCTAGCGGTGTGCATGTCGAGTTGCGTACTCGTGCGCAGGCGGACGTCGCTGCTCCCGTGCAGTTGGGCGATCTCGCGCCCGGTGAAGCGCGCACCCTCGAGCTGCGACTCACGCCCCGCCAGGCAGGCGAATTGCTGTGCACGCTCGAGGCCCGCAGTCGCGACGGCCACGCCGCACACACCGAGTCGCGCATCCAAGTCATCGAAGTGCCTCTGGCTATCCGCCTCGAAGCGACTCCGGTTCATTATGTCGACAAACCGACTCGTTGGACCATACAGGTGGAGAACAAATCCAATACTCCCGTGCACGAAGTCTGGGTACAGCAAGTTCTCCCGCCTGGTATCCTGGTCGAAAACGTCAACGAAAACGGACACCTGCAAAATGGCCAAGTGCTTTGGCACCTCGGTACCTTGGCGCCTGCCGGTCACAAAGAATTGGTAGTGCACGCCAGACCGCAGCAACCGGTCGGCAAAGCCCAGCATATCGTCCTGGCAGGATGCACCCCAGGCGGCCAATGCCGTGCCGAGTTGCCGGTAGAGATTCGCGGCGCCGTCGCCTTCTCGTTCGATATTCAGGAAGACACCGATCCGGTCGCCGTCGGCGGCTACGTCCATTATGTTCTGCGCGTCGGCAATACTGGCTCTCTGCCGCTGAGCGATATCCAGGTGCGGGCCAGTTTGACCGACCACTTGCGGTTGCTGAGTGCCCAGGGTCCGGTGACGTCGCGTATCGAAAAAAATGCAGTGGTTTTCGCCCCTCTGGCACAGCTACCCCCAGGCAGCCAATTGGTTTGTAGAGTCACTGCCCAGGCGGCGGAGCCGGGCGACGCCCGTATGCGGGCCGAAATGATCAGCCCGGCACTGGGAAACGAGCCGCTGATTCGCGAGGAACCTACCACCGTCGTTCCGCCGCACCCCTGATCCTGCTCGATCCCTTACCCCTCTTCCAGACCATCGAGGGCGATTTAGCTGCAGAGTGTCTCGAGCCCTTGACGGATGCTGTGCAATAATCGCACGTACCGTTCTCCCGTTGCCGATAGTACGGCCCGTCTTTGCTCTGGGCCGGTGATGTGCAATTCGATCATTAACCGCTCTTTGGGTAGGTGATCAGCCACACGGTCTGCCCACTCGATGACTGTTATCCCCGAACTGGCGAAATAATCGTGCGGCGCTAGATCGGCAAATTCCCCAGGACTTCTCAGCCTGTAGGCGTCCATATGGTACAACGGCAAGCGTCCAGGATACTCGTGGATCAGGGTAAAAGTGGGACTGCACACGAAGCAGTCCTCGGGAACATCCAGATGGCGTGCCAAAGCGCGAACCAGGGTGGTTTTGCCAGAGCCCAGTTCGCCCACCAATCCGATGACCATGCCCGGTTGCAGCTGGGCTGCCACTGCCTTTGCCAATCGCTCGCTGGCTGCTGGATTGGGTAGGTCTATGCTCCAGGATGTCATCGTCTTTGCGAGCCTCTGCGCAAACCGGGCATTCCCCGTCGAGCACGACAGCGTCGCTCTCGGCATGGGACTAGTTGTCGGCGCCCCTGTCGGCGCCTTCGTAATTGTCGGGCAATAAATTGAAGCGAATGGCATCGCGCGAAGGCGGGACTTCAGCGGCTTTTTCGGCATCTGCTTCTGCGATAGGCACGTCCTTGGCTTCTACAGCCGGCTGCTTTTCTTCGCTCGGCCCCAGCACAACGCGAAAACGGCTCCGGCCGATCTCCAATAGGTCGTTGGGCAATAGGGCTGCTCGTCGAATTCGATGGCCGTTGACATGTGTGCCGTTGGTACTGCCCAAATCGCGTACCCAGATCATTCCTTCGCTGAGCACGAAGAGGCAGTGCAGCTTGGAAACGCTGGTATCGTCGAGTCTGATATCGCACTGGCTATGCCGGCCCAAAACGACGATGTCCCGTCCAAGGACCAAAGGTTCGCCGCCGCCTTCGGGGATCAGGTGCGCTTGCATGTGTGTCCTTTTCGCACTACTTCGCCTCGATGTCTGGAATACCGACCTGCCACTGCCCTTGGAGATATTTTTAGCGGTCCGCAGCTTGTATGATTAGTATAGCCCACCGAGTGTCGGCGAGGCTGCCGCCATTGCAAGTGACCGACGCCGTCCGAGAGAGGTGGGAGGAGATGGCCGGCGGATCCTGGTTGGCTTTCCCGATACGCCTTGGGTACCACTGGCGAACCACACTGGTGGTATTTCTACTCCTCGGTACTGTCTTCTTCATAGCCGGCTATTGCTACTGGAACCGCTCCTTCGAGCGTCTGCGAAGTCAGGCGTACGTGGCCCTCGACCGAGGCGAATTGGACCAGGCGGCATACTATGCCGACCTGCTCGCAGCAACCGGCTATGCGGACTATGCCCGCCTGGTTCGCGGCCGACTGGAGTTGCAGGATGGTCATCGGTATTTGCAGCGCTGGCAGGCCTTGCGTATGCAGGGGCTATACTGCCATGCCGGCGCATTGTGTATCGAGGTGGGCCTGGCTTCGCTGCAAAGTTGCACACCGGCCTGTCAGGCCGCTCGTTGGTCTGCTCATGTGGCCGCGGAGTATTACCGGGATGCAAGCCTCGATGAGCCGCAGCTTCGGCGCCGGGCCCAACTGATATCGCGCAGCGCCATCGAGCATCTGAAAAAGATCGAAGACCAAGAGCTTATCGCCGACGCTGCGTTTTACATGGCCCAAGCCTACCTTCAGGTGCGCGAAACAGGCGTCTCCATCCCGACCCTGGAGGTCGTAAGACTCCTGCGTTTGACAGTGGATCGCCGGCCGGAGCTTGCCGACGCTTATCGGTTGTTGGCAGCGCTTTACCTAGAGCTCGGCGCTACTCCGCAAGCGATCGAGCATTTGACCAAAGTGGCCGAACTCGATCCCCGAGATGGCCGTCCCTATCGTATGCTCGGCCTCGTCCATCGGCTGGAAGAGCGTACTGTGGCAGCCATAGAAGCCTATCGGCAGGCATGGCAGCGTGACTTGTCTTTATCGGCCCGCCTCGAGGTCGTCTGGGAATGGGGCGAGCTTTTGATCGAGCAAGGCCGTGCCAGCGATGTCGAGAACCTGCTCGAGGATCTGCCTGCAGCGCACCATGACTATCGGGTGCTAGCTCTGGATGCTTTCGTGGCCCATCGTCGAGGACAACCGACACGCGCCGACCAAGCCCTAGAGCGAGCCATTGCCCAAATGCCTGCCGATCCCTCGCTGTGGGCGCTGCGCGCCCGAATAGCCAGCGAGCGGGAACAGCTCGACGAAGCGATTCGTTGCTACCAGCGAGCTGTCGCGTACGCACCGTCCGACTATCGTCTGTACCACCGGCTGGCCGAGGTGTATCGCCTCGCCGGTAAAAAGGATGATGCCGACAAAGCGCTCGCACAACGCAATCGCATCCAGGAATTGCGCCGCAGAATCCAGGAATTGAATCGGTACGCTGCCGAGCACCTGGAAGATGACCGCGTGCGCTGCACCATCGGCTCCCTGTTTCTCGAGCTCGGCGACTCCATACAAGCACGCGCCTGGTATCGCTCGGCCCTAGCCATCAACCCCGCTTGTGCCGAAGCCCAGACGCAACTGAGTAGACTGGATCAGCTAGTTCCTCAGTCGGGCCCCTGAGCCAATGCTGCCCGGGGAGAGCTCTCTGCCCAGCACTTGGGACGTCGTTCTGCGTGCTTGTTCGTCCACGTAGTCAGCTCGCCAAGGTCGTTGCGGCTTGAGAAGCAGCAGCCCCAACACTGCCGCCACACTGAAAGGCATGAGAGTCACAAATAAAAGCTCTTCCTGGCCGGACGTCAGAAGCCACCCGTGCAGGGCGGCGACCGTCACACCTGCTATGCCCCAGCTGGCCCCCAGAGTGAGTGATGCTGCCAGCCGACGGCCGTTGGGCAGCACCCTTTGCGAATAGGCGATCAACAACGGCATCGCCCCTTGCATGCTCAGCCCAGCACCTAGCAAACCGATAACGAACAGTACCGGTCCCGTTGCCAACGCTAGAAGGGTCATGAATCCTGCCGCCAATAGGCCCACGGCAAAAAGCCCTTCCCATTCCCTGCCGCTGCGCGTCAGTGCGGGACAGAGCAGCGTTCCCACGCAGCCGGCAAAAAAGAAAAGCGCCTGCAATTGGCCGATCGCCGCCTCGCCGGTCCCCTGCCGGTGCAGAGTGTACGCCAGCGCCAGCGGAATGCCTACCACAGGAGTCACCCGCGTGGTGGCTATGCCCAAAAGGCACACGGCTCGTCCCAGCGTGCGTATGCGCTCACCGGACGCCGGCACTGGTGCACGCACCTCCCGCGGCATGGCTCGGCCGTCGCCTTCGGCGCATCGCTCCGAAACCTCGACCATCCCTGCATTGCGCATAGCCACTCGATAGACCGTCACGGCTGAACCGAGTAGTAGCAGGCCGATAGGCAAAAGAATCACCAGACTGTGCCTACCGTAATGCTCTACAAGCCAGCCACTGATCAGAGGTCCGGCACTGACCCCCAACATTCCGCCGAATACGAAGATGGACAGAGCACGCATGGCGCGTGGCCCCGCGCTTTCGGCGACGCGTACCGCCACTTCCGGATGAAAGGCGCCTATCCCTAGTCCCCCCAGCACGATCGAGCAGAAAAGCAGTTCGACCCGTTCGACAGCGCCGATCAGGGTCAGTCCCACCACCGTCGCTAGCGGACCCAGCCAGAGCAAAGACCGGGCGTTCCACCGGTCGCCCACCCAAGCGAACAAAGGCTGGCTCATAGAAGCAGCGATCTGCCACATACCGAAAAGCACGGTCACGCCAGCCGCTGATATGCCGTAGGCACTTTCCAAAAGTGGCCACAGCGGTGCCACCAGGCCGCCATAGCTATCCACCAAAAAGTGGATACACGCCAAACTTATCAATGCAGCTAAAGACCAGCCACGCGCTGATGAATCCATCGGTGTATTTTCATAGGCAGGTTATTTCCATCCAGGGCAACTACACTATCATAGGTTCCAGCTTCTCGCCCGGCAAACAGGAGAGTGGGACAGATATGCCTCGGGAATTGCTTTTCGACCTCAGTCAAGTGGATCTGAGCAAGGTCCTAGTGGACGCCGAAGGCATCCGCCGCGTCAATCCGCAGCGTTTCGAGATGGAGCAGCTGACGGCCATCGTCCATCTCGATCCCGTGCAGCACATCGCCGTGGGCTACAAAGACGTGCGCGCCGACGAGTTCTGGGCGCGCGGGCATATGCCGGGTTATCCCCTGATGCCCGGTGTGCTTATCTGTGAAGCCGCCGCTCAGCTCAGTGGCTACTATTGCCGGGTCCTCAACTTGCTCGAAGGTGATTTCATCGCCTTCGGAGGCATGGACAATGTGCGTTTTCGCGCCCCAGTACGTCCCGGCGACCGACTGGTGCTGGTCGCCAAGGCCATCAAAATCCATCGGCGCCAGATTACTACAAGGTGTCAGGGCTTTGTCGGCTCGACCTTGGTTTTCGAAGCTGACATTATCGGAATGCCGTTCCGCCGATCACTCGGTGATTCCTAAATAAGTCCCGATCTGCCGCCGAACAGGGAGAAACCGCCCCGGGGTCGTCTGTGCGCTTGTGCGCAGGACCCTTGTCAAGAGGAAATTGCC
>PSKW01000015.1:23838-48883 GCA_040289265.1 Gemmataceae bacterium | reverse complement strand
CCAGGCCCCCTTCCTGGCCCGCCGGCCTTGCGGCGGCGAACACCTTCTCGCGGACGAACGTGAGCACAGCTTCGGTTTCGGCTTGGCCCTCCGCGGCTTCCTTCCGTGCGGCTTCGAGCTTGGCGTTGCTATCGCGGAGCTCTGCGTTGGCCCTTTCCAGCTGCCGATTCAAACCGGCGACGATGAAAGCACCGACAATCGAGGCGATGGTGGCAACCAGCAGCACCGCGGCCACTATCCCGCCTAGCAGCATCGCCTGCCGGCGACGTTTGCGCTGCTCCGCTTCGCGCACCAGCGCCCGCTCGCGTTCCAGCTCTGCCTGCCGCGCTCGCTCTTCCGAAGCCTGCCGAATCTGTGCCACCTCCGCCGCCACCGCGTTCGCGTCCGCAGGCCGATCCTCTTGCCGAAACGCCAAACACCGCTTGCACAAGGCAACCAGCTCCGGCTCGGCACCGCAGGCATCCAGCCGAGCGAAGGCATCGGCCAACTCGCCCCGCACCGCTTGCAGCCGCACCTCGTTGACGTCCTGGCTCCGATACGGCGGGTGACCCGTGAGTATCTGACACAGGATCGCCCCCAGAGCGAACACATCGCTGCGAGCATCGAGCTTGCGGGCCTCGCCCCCCGCTTGCTCCGGCGGCATGTAGGCCAGTGTGCCCAGCACCGCTCCCGTCCGCGTCGCCGAGCTGGCCTCCGGCGTCTCGACCTGGGTGCGCAAGGTGCGCGTCGCTTCCGGGTCGGCTTCCGCGGGCTCGGAGTGCCGGCCCGGTTGGTCCGACAGCACCTTCGCCAGACCCCAATCCATCACCTGCACTTCGCCGTGCGCCCCCACCATGATGTTGGAAGGCTTCAGATCGCGATGGATCACCCGGTGCGCGTGGGCATAACCTACGGCATGGCAGACCTGCTCGAAGATGGCGATGAAGCGGCCGAGCTCCGCCGCACGCTCTTGCAGCAGCGCCTGCAGCGTTTGCCCCTTGACCAGCTTCATGGCCAAAAACGGGCGGCCATCGGGCAACTCGCCCAACTCGTGTACCGGCGGAATGCCCGGATGCTGCAACTGGCCGGTGACGGTGGCTTCGGCGCGAAAGCGCGCTTTCGCCAAGCCATCGTCGCAGTATTCTTCCTTCAACGTCTTGAGGGCGACTTCGCGATCCAGACGCAGGTCGCGAGCACGGTAGACCAGGCCCATGCCGCCTTGGCCGATCTGCTCCCCCACGTCGTAGCCGGGAACGCTCCACTGTGCACGGGTCGCAAACATGGCTTTTCTCCTCGAGCAGGTACCCTGGATGCTTTTTGAGCGCCGGCTACCGTAACCGCCGGAGCGGGTGGCATGACGGCAGCCGACCAACACCCGCGCCGTAGCGTGAGCCGCCGACGCAGGAGCCGTCTCCTCGCCTGGGTGCGGTCCCTTGCGGCGGCAAACTCGCCACATGCCCCTCGAGATAGCGCCCTGCGCTCATCCTACAGGGTGAGTGTGCAAGTTGCAAGCACGTAGGTGTTTATATTGTGTGGGCCGATAGCGTGGTCGTCTCCAGGGGGCAGGCGAACTGTGGACAGCATGGAGATCGCCCAAACATTGGCTAGCTCGCGTGCGCCATTCAGGCTTGCACTCGGGATCGCAAAGAGGATAATGGATTTGTGGGGGTTTGGCGGATAGATGGAGCAGAAAGGCAGGTAGCCATGAGCCGAGGACTAGTGCTGGCGGGGAGTGTTTTGCTGGCGGTTTGCAACGCGCTGGGTGATCCTCCCGTGAGCAAACCGAAACCGCAGGGGCATATTCAGGCACCGGGAGTGTTTTTCAGCAGCCCGAATCTGACGGTAGGGATAGCCGGGGGGCGTCCGGTCGAACTGGGCTGGTGCTCGCCGTGGTGGTGTACTTGCTGGATGAGTCCGTTCATTCCGATGCCGACGCCGATCGTGATCGTGACGGGCCGGGGTGGAGTGAACGATCCGGCGGCGGTGCTGCGAGCCGGCCCCAGTGGCATAGGTCCGAACGTGCCGCCTCGTGGCGAGGGGGAGCGTCCCGCCGAGCGGATAGGTGCGCCCAAAGCCAAAGAGAAAGAAAAAGCCAAGGACGAACTGGAAGTGAAGGCCGAAGCGCAGAAGCTGTTGCGCCAAGGGAACGATGCCTTTGCGGCGGGACAATACGCATTGGCTGCCAAGCGCTACGAAGCAGCGCGGCAGAAGGCACCGCGGGAAGCGCTGTTGCATTTCCATGCTGCCCAAGCCTATTTTGCCCTGGATCGGCCTGGGGACGCGGTGGTGGCGATTCAGCGCGGCCTGCAACTTCATCCCCAGTGGCCCGAGGCCGGTTTCGAACCGCGCGCTTTGTATCGCGACCGGGCCGACGAATTTGCGCGGCATCTAGCGCGTCTGGCCGAACGTGTGCAAAAAAACCGCAACGATGACTCGCTCCTATTTTTGCTGGGGTATCAGCTGTGGTTCGATGGCCGGCGCGAAGAAGCAGTGACGCTATTCAACCGCGCCGCGGCGCTCAACCCGGACCGGACTTTTGTGGTGCCGTTTCTCGAGGCCCATCAGCGCAAAAACGCTGCCGCCCAGGGGAAAGGGCCGTAGGCCGCACACACGGGCCACACACGCAATGACACTTGTATAACAGTCACGAGAGCCATACAACGAAGGCGGACGTGACTGTGCTATGCGTATTCTGTTGACCAACGACGACGGTATCTACGCCCCTGGCATACGGGCGCTGCATCGCGAGCTGGCTGCTTTAGGCGAGGTGACTTTAGTGGCCCCGGCTGCCGAGCAAAGTGCCGTGGGTCACTCGATCACGCTGCTGACCCCTCTGATCGTGCAAGAAGTACGCGACGAGAACCATCAGCCCATCGGCTGGGCCGTGGAGGGCAAACCCGCTGACTGTGTCAAACTGGCACTGCGCGAACTGTTGCCTGGCTTGCCGGATCTTGTGATCAGCGGCATCAATGCCGGCTCCAATGCGGGCATCAACGTGCTGTACTCGGGCACCGTAGCCGCGGCGATCGAAGGGGCGTTTTTCGGGGTCACCAGTATGGCGATCTCGCTCGATTACAAAAAGCCGGTGGCACTCAACTTCGGGGAGGCAGCCCGTATCGGTCGTCAGGTCATCGAACAGATCCTGAGTCGCCAGCCGCCGCGGGGGTCGCTGTTCAATATCAACATACCCAGTTTGGAAAACGGTCCACCGCGTGGGATCAAAGTGGTGCCGCAGGAAGTGGAGCGCTACGAGGAAAGCTACGACCGTCGCCGGGATCCACGCGGGCGGGTATATTTCTGGATCACCTCCGATATCGCCTGCCCAGGCGGTCGGCCCCACACAGATGTCGGCTGCCTTGCGGAAGGATATGTCGCGGTTACGCCGCTCAAATTCGATTTGACCCATCGTGGCCTGCTGGAACAGATGCAGTCCTGGGCAATGACCCTGGAGCCTCGAGGCAGATAACGGATCATGCGGCGTGCAGCTGCCAGATCATCGCAGGCCACCTGTCGGGCCAGCCGCCGCACTTGCGCGCATCACATCTTCTCGATGGGCAAGGGATGCTCTCGGATAAAGCGCAAACATTCCGACTCGGTGAAGACGCCGGGGGTAGTACCGAGTGCGCGCACGCAGCTGGCGCCCAGCGCACTGGCGATGCGCAGACACTCGGTCTCGTCCATTCGATGCAGGAGGCCGTAGATATACCCCGCGTCGAAAGCGTCCCCGCCGCCGGAACCGTCTACGAAGGGTACCGGATAGACGCCGGCACGCAGACGCACGCGCTCGCTGAGCAACACGGCTCCTTCCCCGCCGCGTGTGATGACGGCGACACGGGCGCCCAGACGCCGAAAGGCTTCCGCTTGCCGCACGGGATCGGTTTCGCCGGTAATTAGGCGCGCCTCGTCTTCGTTGGGCAAAAAGACGTCCACCAAAGGCAACAAGCGCTCGAGACGCGACAGATAGTCACCCGGACCAGGGGTGGCGACATCGAGGACGATCTGCACCCCTGCCTGCCGCGCGCGGGCGAAGATCTCGCGCAAGCCTTCTTGTTCCAGACCGGGCATAATCAGGTAGCCGCCTACGTACAGCACGCGCGCTTGCAAAATCTGGTCCATGGGGAAATCGCTCGGGGTAAAATCGGCATTGGCGCCGAAGATGTGGATAAAGCGACGGTCCTCGCCGGTGACGTTGATGATCATGGTCTGACTGGTGGGGCGTCCTGGTGAAACGCGCACATGGGTAGTATCCAGGCCGGCTTCGGCGAGCATCTGGCACACGATGCGGCCAAAGGCATCGTCGCCCACACGGCCCAGGACACTGGCAGTGACGTTCATTTTCGCCAAATCCACGGCACAGTTGGAGGCGCACCCGCCGATGGTCAGGATCATGCTATCGGTCGTGATCAATTCGCCGGCCCGAGGCAATCTGGGGATGGGCGCACACACATGGTCGGCAACGATAACGCCGGCACAGACTACATCCACTTTTTTGCTCATACTCGAGCCTCCTTTGAAGAACCAGCGCGTTGCCAAGCCCCAGGTGGCATAGGCAGCCCACGGGCGTCCGTGGCTGCAGGTGAGCTCAACGGCGCGTCCGGGTGACGGCTCCATCGGCAGCCGAGCCGACCAGTTCGGCGTACTTGGCGAAGACGCCGTGGGGAAAACGAAGCCCAGGCGGGTGCCAGGAGGCGCGACGGCGCTCCAACTCCGCCGCACTAACTTCCAGATCCAGTCGGCGACGGGGAATATCGAAGACAATCGGGTCGCCCTCGGCCACCAGAGCGATCGGACCGCCGACGGCTGCCTCGGGAGCTACATGCCCGGCCATCAAACCGTGGGTGGCACCACTGAATCGGCCATCGGTCAACAGAGCCACCTGGTCGCCGAGGCCCTGACCGACCAGAGCTGCCGTCACGCCGAGCATCTCCCGCATACCGGGGCCGCCGCGCGGGCCTTCGTAACGAATCACGACTACGTCGCCGGACTGGATGGCGCCGCGCAAAACGGCCTCCATCGCCGCTTCTTCGGAGTCGAAGACACGCGCCGGACCACGATGAAAGAGACGTTCGTGGCCGGCCATTTTGACCACGCAGCCATCCGGAGCCAGGCTGCCGCGTAAAATAACCAGTCCACCGGTGGTTTTCAAGGGCGCGGTCAGCGGTCGGACCACTTCCTGACCCGGTGTTTCCGTAGCATCGGCTACCTCGCTGGCCAAGGTCCGTCCCGTAGGCGTCAGGGCCTCTCCATGCAGCAACCCGGCCTCCAGCAACCGCTTGGCGACCAGACGCGTACCCCCTGCGCGGTCCAGGTCGGTGGCCACGAAGCGCCCGAAAGGTTTCAGGTCGGCCAGCAGCGGCGTTTTGCTGCTGATGCGGTCGAAATCGTCTATCTGCAAAGGCACGCCCACTTCGCGGGCGAGAGCCAAAAGGTGCAATACAGCATTGGTAGATCCACCCGTCGCGGCCACGCCGGCGATGGCATTTTCGAAAGACTCCCGTGTCAGGTAATCCCGTGGCTTGCACCCCCGACGCAGCATATCCATGACCAAACGACCGACCTGCCGTGCGACTTCTCGCTTGCGCGGATCGAGTGCCGGCGGGCTGGCCGAGCCCACAAGCGAAATGCCGAGAAACTCGAGCGCCATGGCCATCGTGTTGGCAGTGAATTGTCCCCCGCAGGCGCCTGCGCCAGGACAGGCACTGCGCTCCAATTGACAAAGGTCCTCGGCGGACATCCGGCCGCGCGCGTGTGCCCCGACTGCCTCGAATACGTCTTGAATGGTCACGGACCGACCGTGGAACTGCCCCGGGGCGATCGAACCGCCGTACAGCACCACTCCGGGCAGGTCGAGCCGCACGAGCCCCATAGCGCCCCCGGGAATCGTTTTGTCGCACCCTACCAGCACCACCATAGCGTCGAAAAAATGCCCCCGTCCTACCAATTCGATCGAGTCGGCGACCAGCTCGCGACTGACCAGACTTGCTTTCATCCCCTCCGTGCCCATGGTGATCCCATCGTTGATGGAAATGGTGTTGAATTGCAAAGGAGTGCCGCCGGCTTCGCGTACGCCTTGCTTGACATAGTCGGCCAGCTCGCGCAGGTGGAAGTTACACGGATGAACCTCGGACCAGGTATTGGCAATCGCCACCATGGGACGGGACAAATCATCGTCGCTAAGGCCGATGGCCCGCAGCATAGCCCGCGCCGGCGCCCGCTGCGGTCCATCCAAAAGCACCCGACTTCGATGACGC
Source organism: Gemmataceae bacterium (assembly GCA_040289265.1). Lineage (GTDB taxonomy): Bacteria > Planctomycetota > Planctomycetia > Gemmatales > HRBIN36 > PSKW01. Next base: position 42,653 of record PSKW01000015.1, on the reverse strand, counting down.
ATGTCGAAACTCATCCTCATCCTCCTCGGTGTGACTCCGTAGGCGGCTCCCGGCTCGATCTATGTACACGTCGCGTCGCGAGGGCAACCGCTCTGCTGCTTCGACCCGTGCACAGGCTTGTGGCTTGGGCACGTCACGGAGCGTTCGGAAAAAGGGAGCGCCGGATAAAACGTCACGGTACGTTCACGTCGCTTCAGATGGACGCCGTAGCTAGGTGTCCATCCTCGTCACTTGTTGTAGGCGCCGATAGTCCGCTGGTGTATCCACATCCACGAGCACACCTGAATCGGAGACGACTACTTCTACGACTCGATGGCCGAGATGACGCAGCCAGGCATTGATGCCCAAGTCGGCAGCGAAAGTGCGCAACTGAGGGATGGCTGCCCAGCGAATCAGCACCGGGTGGCCGCGCTGACCGCCGGTCACAGGTACCCAAGCCTGTCCCTCGAAGCGGCGTGTCGCTTCGACCAGTTGGCTCAATGCGATGCCGCTTACGAGTGGATGATCGGCAGGATGCAAAAACCAGGCATCGCAGTCCGAAGGCTGCCACTGCCGCTGCACGAAGTCGAGCGCCCACTCGACTGTCTGTCGCATATGCGCCGTGTCTCGATCGAGCCAGCACACTTCGGCACCGGCACGATGCACCACAGGTGCCAAGTCTTCGTCGGCCCGACGCAGCGCTACCGCGATCGGACCCAAGCCAGCTTGCCGGTAAGGCTCGATCACCTTTTCTATCAGCGTCACGTTGCCTACGGGCAGGGAAAGCTTGCAGCGCCCCATGCGCGTGCTTCGACCAGCAGCCGGAATAACGACAAAAAACCTCATGCGTTATCCGCCTCAGGTGAGCACACTGGCACGCTGTCCTCTGGCAGACCTAGAAAAACGGCTCCCGGCTGCGGACCACGCGGCGAGTGGCCGAGATTGCGGACGGCGATCAACTCGGCCACGATACTCACGGCAATTTCAGTCACGCTCTGCGAGCCGATGTCCAGTCCGACCGGCGCATGTACCCGTGCCAAGGCCTGCGCCGACACGCCCCGTGCCACAAGGTCGTTGAATATTAGCCGAATCTTGCGCTTACTGCCGATCAAACCGACATAGCCGGCTTCCGACTGGGCGAGATGATACAGCGCTTCTTCGTCATGAGCGTGCCCTCTGGTGACGATGACCGCGAAAACCCGGCGGCCGATCTGTCCCGTTTCCCGCATGTCTCTCAATGTTGCACCTATGTCCCCTACGCGCAGTTCCTTGGCAACCGGGAATCGGTCTTTGTTGGCGTAGCTGGCGCGATCGTCCACGACCCAAATATCGAAATCGGCCTGTGCCGCAAGATGGGCCACCGCTTGACCTACGTGACCTGCCCCGACGATCAGCAATATCACGCGGGGCAATGCCGGTAGATAGGCAATACCGTTTTGGTAGTAGGCGCGCGTCTTTTCCGGCAGCGGCGCGGGCCAACCATGCACGCTATCCGCTACCTGAAGTGTGGCCAACACCTGCTGCCCCCGGTCATACAGCACGCGCGCGCCGACCGGACACTCCGCAGCGGCATACGCAACAGCTTCCGTGTATCCTTCTCCTGTTCTGCTGCGTCTCAAAAGCCGTCGAAAATAGGCACATGCTTCTGGGAAATAGGGGGTCTCGGGGCGCAAAGGTTGCACCAGAATCGTCATGCGGCCGCCGCAAATCAAGCCGTCGTCCCAGCCATAATTGTCGTCCAGAAAAAAAGTCAGGGCCTGGGCATCGTCCTGTCCAAGATAACGCAGCGCTCTGCGTTTGACCTCAGCCTCGACACATCCACCGCCGAGGGTCCCCACCTGGGAACCGTCGGGAAACACCAGCATTGCTGCCCCAGGCTTTTGCGGCGTCGAGCCTCGCGTCTCGACCACGCAACAGTACACACACCCAACGCCGCCATCCAGCGCTTCTACTAGGCTCTGCAACACATCGCGATGCACCGGCGCATCCCCCTAGCTCGAGTAACAGCTCCAAAAAACCCTGCCCGCAACCACAAGTTGACGGCTGACCGAAACGCGTCGCTCGGCGAGAAGCAACACAACACTACAGGCCTCTGTGGCATCTTAACCACCCGGCGGTCGCCGGCAAGAAGGTTCCCAAGGTACGCTCCGCCGCCGACGTGCAAACAGGATCGAGACCCAACTCCCGTAAGCGGCTCTTCATGGTGACCAACTGTGGCCAAAGCCCGATGCAACTCGAGCGTTGGTTACTTTACAATCGAACAAGGTTAGCCTGAGCGGTTACAAATTCGATTAGCACAGGCTCAAATATTGCTTGACCGAGCTAATTGCTTTCAGCTGCAAGTCGGCTGGAGCGCGAAAAATAAAACAGTCCCTGCGAAAATCCAAAGGATTGATTTATAAGTCCTTTGCTCATTGAAAGTTACGCCTAAAATCTTTGGCCTGATGCCTTCTGGCGCAGCCGCAAAAAACATCTTGACGGCGAAACCCTTCAGGTCCTACATATGCCACTGATGTCTTTTGGAAGCACATGAGGTGATCCGATGGCGTACATGCTGCAAACAGTTGCCCGGGTGACTGGCGCTACAGTCAAGCAGCTGATCCACTGGGACGAGACCGGTTTGGTGCGCCCCTCGATAGCGCAGGCGCACGGCAAAGGAACCAGGCGCCTGTACTCATTTTTAGATGTGCTGGCGATCAAAACCGCGGTTATGTTGCGCCGGGAAGGCATTAGCTTGCAGAAAATTCGGCGCTGTTTGAAATACCTTCGCGAGCACCAGCCGGAAGTGGAACACCCCCTGGCTACGCTTCATCTGGTGACCGATGGGAGCACTGTTTTTCTGCTCTCCGACGACCCTGGCAAAGCCTGCCAGGATCGCAAGGTCATCGATACGCTGGCCGGCGGGCAATTGCTGTTCATGGTACCCATCGGCCGGTTCGCATGTGAAGCGCGCCGGGAAATGGCCCGCTACTACGGAACGGTTGAAGAGCCGGCATCGCTCGTGTACCAGGAATCGCAGGCGCAACGTCCAGGAAGCGCCTCATTGGAGCAGGCTGCTCCGGCGCTTTCTGCGCAAGGATAGGCGTAGCGCAACCGAATTCGAGGACGCCGCGGCAAGGCGGCTGCGCGCGGTCAGCTCTAGGGACGGAGCGAAACTCCAGGAGTCGAAGCACCCGTGAGCGTCGCAGTCGAGTACACCTTGTCGGAGATGGTTCTGTTGGCCGCATACCAGCTGGAACAGCAAGGGCAAACGCCGTTCAGCGCAGAAGATCTGGTAGTCCAGTGCTGGCGCCAATTTCCGCGCGCCTTTGGCCTGAAAGGGTACACCGAACAATACCCCGACTCCAACCGAGTCTTGGCCAGTATCATGGGCGAGCGCGGCCTAGCACGTAAAGGGTGGCTCATCAAGAAAGGTCAGAAACTGTACGAAATCTCCCGAGAAGGCAAACACATGGTCGAGCGCATTTTGTCCGGCGCCGATGAGCACGAGTCCCTAGCAGGTGTCGTCGAAGAACCCCCTGCTCTATCTCGGGAACAAGCCCGTTTGTTGCTCCATCTGCTCGACTCCGCAGCTGCCGAAAAATTCAACGCCAACCGGCGGCAGGAGCTGGTTTTTGCCGATGCCTGTCGTTTCTGGAACCTGACCCCTCAACTGGGAGCCGATGCGGTCAACCAGCGTCTGCAGCGTGTCGAGAAGCTCCTCGCAGAAGCCGAATCGCTGGCGGGAGAGGGTTGTTTGCACCTAGATGACCGCGAAGTGGCTGCCGCGGATCTGCGCATGCTGCGCGAACTTCATCGCTTTTTGCAGGAAAAATTCAGCCGACACCTGGCGCTTTTGCGCAGTCGCAGGTAGACGGTAGCGATCAGTTCGACATCGCGCACAATGCAAGCCCAGGCGTAAGCCGCGATGGCGCCTAGGTCTGTAACCATTTACTGTCTGCTACCTGCGGATAGCGGCCTCCTAGGCGGCTTTTCCTTTTGACGCGTCGAAGCGATAGCGGGAGCCTGCGACATATGTAGGATTGATTTCGAAGCTCAGCCAACGTCTGCGCAGCTGCTCGGCCACGTATCCCGTCACGTTGCTGCCGGCGAACGGATCGAGCACAAGATCGCCTGGATCGGTCAGCAGGCGGATGAAGAAGTCCGGCAGGTCCTCGGGGAAGCGCGCGGGGTGAGGCGACAGACCCATGGCTTTGCACCGCTTCAAATACGGATCGTTGGAGCGCGTATTGGGGATGACCAGTATGTTGGGCGGTATCGCCCCGCCGTTATCTCGACGGAAATGCGCCGAGATCTCATGCTGCGAGGGACGCTTTTCAGGTTTGTAGCCGCGACGCAGAAGCCTTTGCATCGAAGGGCTATAAGGCTGGAGCACCTGCCGATTGTCCGCCTTGGGCCGGTCCGACTTGCTCAACCACCATACAAAATTCACAGCGTCCTTGAGCCTGCAGCGGTGGATGGTGACCCACTCGGCAGGTGTCGGCAGTCGCGATGGGTTGTACCAGTAACATTCTTGGGCCAAGTAAAAGCGCTCGCACAGCCGCAAAAGGAGCCTATAAGGCAGCAACGAACGCGTCGGCGAGTGCCGATTCCAAGCCCCGCCCAATTCGAGTACGAAGCTACCCTGAGGATGTAACACCCGGTAAATCTCGCAGGCAAACGGCCAGAACCATTCCAAATATTCTTCTGGCGCTGGGTTGCCGTATTGTTTTTGGCGCCGCAGGGCAAAAGGAGGTGAAGTCAAAACCAGAGCCACAGAATCAGCGGGCACTTGCTGCAAAAGTGCGAATGCGTCGCCGCAGTACGCGGCTCCCCAGCGGGTGGTGTAAGCCGGCTCCACCCCATGTAGCAATGTCATGGCAATCGCCTTCGGATTGGCACTCGGCTCGATCCCTTACAAGCCCTAGCCCGCGAAAGAATGCCGGCTTTGTGCAGCATTTCAAGAGCAAATAGCATGGCCCCGGTAAATTGATGGAGCTGCAGCGCCTAGAAAAACGCCGGTCCAGGGAGCCAAACTCAGCCACGTGGCCGAGATGCTCCCTCAATGCAGATGACACACGCCGCGAGAACAAATCCACAGATCGAGCCGCCGACGTCGGGCAATTCGCGTAAAAAAGCTTACACAGAACCATGGGGCACAGGCATCACTCTTGGATAGTCGGCAAAAGCTATGGTTTCCAGCGGGCAACCGGATTATCGGAGCACAACAGACTGGCGCCGGTGGATCATGCCGGTGATGGACCTTCGGGCAGGTTGCGTAGTTCGCGCCGTGCGCGGCGAAAGGGCAAAATATCAGCCCTGGCGAAGCCGATTGTGTCCGGATGCTGCGCCATGGACACTGCTCGCCGCTTTGAAGGACCTGGGACTGGAGCAGGTGTACGTGGCAGATCTGGACGCACTGACTGGCAACGACGCCCAGATGACACTGATAAAGGACCTGGCAAGTCTAGCCCCGATCTGGCTCGATGCGGGCGTACGCACCCCACACCAGGCAAGGGCCTGGCTCGATGCTCGGGTCGCGCGTGTGTTGATCGCCTCCGAAGCGCTACCGAGTTGGGAAGTGTTGGAAGGAATCGTTACGGCATGCGGCGCCGACCGGATCGGTTTTTCCATAGATATGCGGGCTGGCAACCTATGTACCGGCTCGCCACATATGGCCGACAGTGCGGAGCACGCCATTGACCGGGTGGTATCTTACAGAGTGTGTCATTTGGTGGTCTTGGAATTGACCTCGGTCGGAACACAAGCCGGTCCTCCGTGGGAGATCCTCCGACTGTGCCGCTGGATCAGAACCCGTCATCCGCAGGTGCACATTGTCGCCGGCGGCGGAGTACGGAACAAGGCCGATGTGAACCGACTGGTGGACGCAGGTGCCGACGCGGTACTGGTGGCCACGGCGCTTCACACAGGCACACTCATCTGACCGAATCATCCTGCTCCTCGTAACAAGCCGATTGCCCAGGGGCCTCTTCGACCTCGACCCGCAAGCGCCCTGGACGAAAAGTCGTTTCCGCGATCAATCGCTGGCGAATCTGCCCAGCTAGGTAGCGAGCCAGCTCCTCGGCGGTAGTGTTCGCGACTGGCAAAATCACACAATCTTCGGCAGGAAAAATCCAGCGCCGATCGCGGTATGTCACCTCCACGCTGGTCGGCCCAGTCTGCACCACGATGTGCGCATTGTGCGCGGGCAATAGCATGCGATGGTCGAGCGGCTCCGTCACCTGGCGGACTATTTTTTTGAGAGCGATAAAGTCCACGACGTAGCGATTTTCGTCCAGTGGCCCCTCGGCCTCGACAGAAACACGATAATTGTGTCCGTGCAGCCGTTCACACTGATCGCCGGCGTAGCTGATAAAATGTCCGGCGCAGAACACCAGGTGTTCACGGGCCACTCGTACCCAGAAGCGCGTCGCCATCGTTAGGGCCCCGCTGCTGTTCCTGTCCGCAAAGCCATCACAGTGTTATGGCCATGTGATAAACCGTGTTGCTGTCGGTAGCCGGCCCGACTGGATGTATCTTATGCTCGACGGCGTCGCCGGATCATGAGCGCAGCCGACGTCTATCGGAGGACGACCACGAAATCGCCTGCGTCGGGCCACGCTGCCCCAGGATGAGTTATCGGCGATCCCGTCAATCTGCCGTGGGCGCTGCTTGCGGCCAAAACAGCGGAGGCGGCCAACCGATGCGATCTTCTTTCAAAAGCACAAACAAAGACGCGGCGACCAGGTCGGCCGTAGTTCCTGGATTACGCTTGTTGCCGTCCTGACGCAGCCAGCGATCGAGGTCATGGTAATGGCGCCATCCCGGTGCGGTGTCCGGCCATCCAGCTTGCAGGGTCTGTGCTGCAAAGTCGCTGGCTCGTCTGGCCATGGCTGCACCACATTTGCGGGCGACCAAGCTATCCGGTTGGCGCGCCAGAAGCCGCAAGTACGAGCCGATGATAGCCCACTCCAAAGGCCAGTTGTCGCGGACGCGGCACTCGATATAGTCTGCCGAGTCGAAGACGTCGGCAAAATCGCAGACATACTGCCTGGCGACAGCATCACGCTCGGCAGCCAATGCCATGACCGATTTGAGCGGACGTGTGGGCTCGCTGAAAACGTCCTCCCGAGGGGCATGTCCCAGGCCGCCGGGCATGGCCATGCGAATGGCAACAAAGACCAGACGCGTATCTTCCACGGTCAGATCGTCGAGCAGCCTAGGCAACGCGCTTTTTGTAGAGGACTCACAGCCGATGGCGGCCAGAGGAGCAATGAGCAACGCCGTGCCTAAATGGGTGTTGGCCTTGGCCCACGTGCGCATGCAGCGTACCGCCTCCAGCACGGTACGGCCGATACCCCATCGGCTAGCCCCCTCGGCGGCACGTGCCACTGCCAAAGCACCTAGGACAAAATCTGTGTAGTCGGTATCGGTGAAGTCTCGCTCCCAGGTAACATTACCCGGTTTGCGTGCCGTCACTTCCCACAGACATGCCAGGTACGCGGCCATGCCCGTGTCCATGTTCCACCCCATCTACAGACATGCCTTGTGACAGTTGCTGCCGGATACCCGTCCACAGCCGGGCGGCGATATCTACCTGGCACACTCGTGCCAGGGCACGCCAGCCGGGCACGGCATTGACCTCGAGGACAAAGTAGGTATGTTGGTGGAGCAGGATGTCCACGCCACACACGAAAGCACCGACTGCCCGAGCTGCGCGCACGGCCAAATCGCGCAGATAACCGTCAGGCTGGAACGGCTCGGCATGCCCGCCTTGGGCGATGTTGGTACGCCACTGGCCCGGCGCAGCGTAGCGCTTCATGGCCGCAACGACCTGCTGGTCTATGACGAACAAACGGAGGTCCCAGCCCGGATGGCGCAGGAAAGATTGCACATACATGACCGCGCCCATCTGCTCGAGAGTGCGGAATACACGGCCCGCCAGTTCACGATGGCTGACGCGCATCATGCCGCGGCCTTCCGAGCCGAACAGGGGCTTGACGACGACGTCGCCGCCTAGTTGCTCGAAGGCATCTAGCGCTTGCGCGGCCTTTTGCCCGACCCAAGTCGGCGGAACAGGTACCCCAGCCTCTTGCAGACGTACCCCGGCCAAATATTTGTCCACGCACGTTTCCAGAGCGCGCGGTGGATTGCAGACCAACACACCCCGTTTTTGCCAGTGGTGCAGCACATCCATCCGAAAGACGACTTGCTCCAAAGATCCCGCGGGCATGGTCCGCACCACCGCGACGCGCACTTGCGCATCGGGCGCGGCTATGTCCCCCAGACAGGCGTGCAAGGTCTGAAACGCCGCCGTGCTGACCTCGATCCCCGTCTGCGCAGCGGCACGTTGCAGATCGCGTACGTGCCAGCCGTCATTTCCCGTTATGATGCAAGCACGCACCGAGGCTTCCTCTCCTCTGGGCCTATGCTGGTCCTCGGCTACCGACGGTCCAGCTACCGAGCGGCGTGCTGAGAGCCATGCATTCCCTCACGGACCTCGCTCCGAGCCGAAAAACGAATGCGCTAGCACGGTCCACTCGCGGCGGCCAAAAAGCCAGGATCGCCCACTGGTCGAGTGGACGAATTGTACCTGAGCCGGGCTGAACAGCAACGGGTCTATCCGATAAAAATCGCCGTGATAGCGCGCCAGGATCTCGGCAAAAGGCTGGCCGAAATCGCGCGACACGGCAGCAGGGACCTTGGGACCTAACTGTTCGATCGTTTCCTCGGCAGCGTCCGTATAAAGGATCACCTCTGCACCGTACAGGATGGCGTCATTGCTTCGACCGATCGCCTGGAAGTCGTCCTTGGCCGAAGGGGGCACCGGTGCGCGACCCAGAGCGCTGCGGACACGAGCCAGATCGAAGCCCAATTCCAACAACTTGTGCAGTGCCGTTTCTACCGAACGAGCGACCACTTGCATCATGCCGGCGATGCTGCGGGTCGGCGCTGCCAGCACAAGCAAACGGCTAGCTGGTACTTGCAAGCGCTCGCATAAGTAAGCGATCACCGCATCGTCGGGGAGCTTGCCGGTTTCCAGCACGCCTACCGCGCAGTCCGAGCGCTCCTGCCAATGCAGGCGTTCGAACAAAGGCTCCCGCCGAGCCAGGGCACGCATCGGCCCCGATCCCATGGCAAAATACGTGCCGACTTGGATCTGCCAGCCTGCATATTGGGAAGCCATACACGCTTCGACGGGCCAGTCGGTGGCCACTTGCACCCAAGGGAGCAAACGATCTTGCAGGCGGTCCACGTAAAGATGCACCTGGGCCAAATCGGCTAAGCACACGCGCGCTAGGACAAGACCCGCAGCCCATCCGCCGGGCACGGCTATACCGCAATCCACGATCCTGGCGCCTGTCCCACTGTGATGGACACGAATACGCAGCTCGTCTGCCTGTGCGAGGGCCTGCTCAGCCACACGCCAGGCGCGCTCGTTCAAACTGTCCATACCTTTTGCCCCCGGTCGCTCATCGGTTCTGTGTGCGTTGTGCTTGCTGGATTTCCGCGCTATGCCGCGTCCCATGCCTCTGCCGGTCGGCAGCCCAGTATGTGATATACCTGCGAAGCCTTGACACAAAGCTCGCTCAAAGCGGCGGCGGTCGTCGCAGCACAGGCAAAAATCGTCAGGATAGGCGCTCCCGAACGGATCGCTGCGCCGGGCCGAGGTATATCGGCGTAGTCCGGTAACGACCAAACGTCCAGCTGCCTGCTAAGGCTGTTGTCCCATGGCCCTGAATCGGGAAACACTAGCCGCCGCGGTGCATAGAGAATAGCCTTGGCCACAATCTGTCTTGCGACTGGTACGGCCGGAGAGGAGCGTACGCTTTGTTTGCACGACGCTGTGGAAAGCCCCCCTCTCCCTTCGCTAGCCTTTGCAGGTGCGAGCGCAGTTCCCTGACAGACTTGCATATGCTTCTGTAAGATTGACTCGCCGGTAGCCAACTCGACGAGTTCGACCGAGGCCGTATAACGCGGATTGATCTCCGTAACCCAGCAGTCGGTACCATCGTAAAGGAAATCCACGCCGAACACGCCTACCAAGTCAAGCCCGGCGGCGAACGCAGTACCGATTTGGGCAATTTGCTCCCGTGCCCGCAGCGGTAGATCCAGGGGAGCAGCTCCTCCGCAGTAAGTAAAATCACGTGCACCGAATGCGCCTCTGCCAATGAACTGCTCGGCGATCGCCACCAGGTGGGCCTGCTTTTTGTCACCGATAAAAAGCGCCGAGCATGACCGACCGTGGCAGCGCTTCTGCAAATAATAGTGTCCGGCCAAAGTGGCAGCGGATAATCCGCTTGCACCGCTGCCCGAGTGCCGGTCGAGGATACGAATCAGCCGGCCTCCCGCAGAAAGCAAAGGCTTCACTACCCAGCTCCCGTCCGCGTGGACCTGTTTCAACTCGGTCGGCGACAACACGTCGAGGTAGGGCAGGCCGGCCTCGCGTAATATAGCGGTCCAACGAAACGGATCGCGACTACGACGGGCGACCTCCGGTGGATTGCCATAGAGGGTCTTCACGCCAGCCAGCCGCTTGAGCAAACGCCAGCGGTTCTCCAGCGCACCCGTATAGATCCAGCCGGCGGCCGGTGCTTCGGCCAGCCAGGAGAGGAGCCCATCGGACGCTTGCAAACTGGTCACGTGGCAGGCAGCTGCCACATGACCCAAGTCCCGATCGCCGAACTGGTCGGCTGCATAGGGACAGTAGCCGGCACGTCGGGCCGAATAGGCTGCTGCCCGCACACTGGCACCGACGATGCATAGTGCGTTTTCCCTAGTGCCGCCTGGGGCCTGCACTACCCCGGTGACACCGAGCCATGTTTGATGAGGCTGCGCAACAGCGTGCATTTGCCTAGGTGATAGCTCTCGTGTTCTGCGATATGGCCGATAGCCCACGCCCAAGTCCGTGGATTACCCGGCGCCAAGGCACGATCCAGGTCCGATTCCTGAAGTTTCTCCAAAACCTGCCGATAGGCGGGTCTGACTTGGCGATGATACTGGCCGATTGCAGATAAATCGCCGAAACGTCCGTCGTCCAGCGCATGGCGTTGCATGGTGACCAAAGGAACCTCGCGATATGGCCGGGTCGTGGCGTGGAACACATGATGCAGGTAATGGTCCAGCATCTCGCCCAGGTGTTGCAGATTCCATCCGATCGAAGCCACCTGCCGGATCGGCTGCCAACGCACCTGCTCAGACGTCAGGTCGCGCGAAAACCACTGAAAGATCCCCCAAAACGTGCGATCCAGGTAATCCCAGTACTCGAGCCAGTGACGCATCGCGGACATAACGGTACCCCCAACCAGCCTGCGATCGCCGGCACCATATTGAAAACCCAAAAGGACGCAGTTTTTGCTAGGCAGCGTTTATATAGCCGATCCGCGCGCCGATCCCGAGCTACTTGTCGGGCGAGGAAGCACTTGCCGTACACCGGGCGGCCGACTCATGTGCCCAGGCCGTTGCCGACGAGCGAACCAGCCGAAGGCATCACCGCTGCGCCGGGCGGCTCCCAACAGCGTGTTCACAGTTAGGTGGTCCGCTGTTGTGCCACGTCGGTCAGAGCCGTTCCGGCCGCATCCAGGGTGAACGCAATATCTGCCTCTGTATGGGCAGCCGATACAAAAGCCGCCTCGAATTGGCTGCAAGGCCAATAAACACCCCGGTCTATCAGTCCCCAGAAAAACTGGGCGAACTGTCTGGTGTCGCTCTTGAGTGCCGAAGGGTAGTCGCGCACAGGCTGCTCGGCGAAAAAGATGGTCAACATGCTGCCCGCACGTTGCACCTGACAAGGGACGCCCGCCGCGCGTGCCTGTTGGAGCAAACCGTCAGCGAGCCGCCCGGCTACCTGCTCCAGCCGGTCGTAAGGCGGATGTTCGCGCAGTTCACGCAGCGTAGCGATTCCGCTTGCCATAGCCAGCGGGTTGCCGGAAAGTGTCCCCGCCTGAAAGACGGGACCGCTCGGAGCCACGTGGCGCATGATTTCGGCACGGCCGCCATAAGCTCCCACGGGCAATCCACCCCCGATGATTTTGCCGAGTACTACCAGATCGGGCAATCCTATATCGTCGTACCCGTGGCGCTGGAGGAAGCTGACCGCGCCGCCGTAAGCCAGTCGAAAACCGGTCATCACTTCATCGTAGACGAGGAGTGCCCCGTGTTTCTCGGTCAGACGCCGCAGCTCTCGCAGAAAGTCCGGAAAAGGCCAAACCAGCCCCATGTTGCCGGCGATCGGCTCGACGATGACGGCGGCGATGCGGTCGCCCCAGCGCGCGAAGGTGTCGGCTAACGCCTGGGTATCGTTGAATTGCAGACAAATCGTGTCCCTAGTACAGTTCTCCGGCACACCCGGGCTATTGGGCACCCCCAGGGTGGTGGCACTGGAACCGGCTTGGACCAGCAGGCTATCCACGTGCCCATGGTAACATCCGGCGAATTTGACGATCAGATCGCGACCGGTGTAAGCCCGCGCCAGACGGATGGCACTCATTGCCGCTTCGGTGCCCGAGTTGACCAGCCGCACCATCTGCACCGCGGGCATGGCCTCGACGATCAATTCGGCAAGTTCGGTTTCTGGCTCGGTAGGAGCCCCGAAGCTGGTCCCGCGCTGGGCTGCCTCGCAAATGGCTGCCACCACCCGCGGATGTGCGTGCCCGAGAATCAACGGACCCCAGGAGCCGACATAGTCTACGTATTGATGGCCATCGAGATCACCGATATAGGCGCCTCTGCCCCAGGCAATGACCAGAGGCTCCCCACCGACGGCACGGAAAGCGCGCGCCGGACTGTTGACCCCCCCTGGCATGACCCGCAAGGCGCGCGCAAACGCCTCGCGGCTGCGGATCCGACTCGGTCCAGGCATAGGCCACCTCAAGGCGAACTGGGATGTTCCGCTCGTTTGCGCTTGGATTCCGCCAAACGGATCCAGGGCCGATACTCTTCCCGCTGGCGACGCGCCGTCCCGGGTTCGTCGGCCCAACGGAGCAATTCATCCCAAGCTCCGCTGGCGCGTCCGCTATCTCCCCGCTCTTCGTAATACAGCGCCTCCAGTGCCAGCTCCTTGGCGCGATTCTCCGGAACGACCGGAGGAGGTTCGTCTTTCTTCAAGCGGGCCAGCATCTGCCGTGCCTCCTCGGTCGCCAGCAACACGTCGGCACGAAAGGCCTCTGGGCTTTGCGGATAACGTCTGAGGATCACGGCCAATGTTTCTCGAGCACATGCCCGAGTTCGGTTTAACTCGACTTCATCCAGTGGCTCGTCGCTGCGGGCAGCAGCTTGCAGGGCAGCGAGTGCTTCGCGCAAGAGCTGCGGCGCCTCGAGGGGCTGCGCTCGCTGGCGTACCTCTTCGATGAGCCTCGCGGCGACGTCACCGGCACGCGGATCCGCTGCGAAGAGTGCAGGAGGATATTGATCCAAAAGCTTGCCCAGCCCAGCCGACCTGGCCTTTTCCACGCTCTTGGCTGCTTCAGCTTCTAGCGCCGCATTCCCTTGCGACAGCGCTTTCATGACGCGGTCCCAAAAATTGGCTACTTCCAACACCTTGAGCCAAGCCTCGGCGCGCGGGGCCACATCCGCACCTTCGGCGACGAGCGGTTGCAAATAGCGATGCCGTGCATCGTACCAGAGGTTTTTGGCTTTCTCTTCGTCGCCCCCTTTGAAAACCTCCAAACCGTCCACGATCAGCCGTTGCGCTTCTTTCAGGTCCTGCTGCAAATCTCGGCGGGGCCACAACGCGTACACAAGCAAACCCACGATCAATAGCAACAGCGCCGAAGTACCGGCGATCTTGAAAGCCAACAAAGCCAGTTTGCGCCCACTGCTCGGCTTGCGCGGGCGTTTGCCTGTTTTTTGCAAAAGCGAGCGGAGGTAGGCCGCATCGGCGTCTTCTTTGCTCTTTTGGGCTACGGCTTCGAGGCCGGCGCTGCGTAACGCTTCCACCTTTTCTTGCACTTCCTCCAGGGCTCGCTCGACCATGGCTGCATCCACAGGTCTTTTATGGGGCTCCTTCTCCAACATCTGGCAGACCAGAGTATCCAGCCAGGCCGGGATGTCCATGACCAGCCGGCTTGGCCGCTCGAAAGTTCCCTGGCAGTGTTGCAAGAACATTTCCATGGCGTTGTCCGCCTGGAAGGGCTTTCGCCCGGTCAATAGCTCGTAAAAGACCACTCCCAGGGAGTAAATATCGCTGCGCGCTGTCAAGTTCCGCTCGCCGCGGCACTGTTCGGGGGACATGTATGCAGCCGTGCCCACGGCGCAATTGGCCGAAGTCAATGCCGTATCGTCGAGGTCCTTTGCGATGCCGAAATCGGTGACCTTCGCGTCTCCTTGCCGCGTGATCATGATGTTGGAGGGTTTGATGTCCCGGTGGATCACACCGTTGGCGTGGGCATGATGCAACGCCGAGGCAATTTGCTTACCCCAGCGAACCACTTCTTCCCAGGGTATGCGTCCCCTGCGTCTCAAGACCTGATCCAGAGACTCCCCCTCGATGTATTCCATGGCATAGAAAGGGGAGCGCTGATGACGGCCAGTCGCCAACAGACGAACGATATGGGGGTGACGCAGCTTGCGCAAAATGGCCGCTTCGCGCTCGAAACGGGCAAGTACCTTTGGATTGTTCCCCAGCGCCGGCGTGATCACTTTGAGTGCCACCAGCGCATCGCTTTTCTCGTAGCGGGCCAGATAGACCGCACCCATAGCGCCGCTACCTAGCTCGCGCTCGATGTGAAAAGGACCGATGCGTTGACCCACAACCATGGCCCTGCCCCCGATCGGTTGACAGCGCAAATTCCCTTTCTCGACGTCTGCCTATAGACTAGCGACTCGCAATCCTTGGGCTCTTGACACGGGCGCCTGCGTGCTCTCTCATAAATAATGTAGGCCGCTAATGACCTGAATGGCATCGTCATGGAGGGTTCTGCGCGAGTGCCAGTGACTCGGCTGGGCCATGGCCCCCGCAAATAGGGCACGTACTCTGAGATTTTTGTTGCCGCAAGCGAAAAAGCAGTTAAGCTAAATAAGTGTGTCGGTGTGCATCTTGAACTGGGCTGAGAAAGGGTCCAGGGAAAAGTGACGGGCCGCCATGAAGTACTTGCAAGCATGCGGCAGATTCCTCAGTGAGATGCGTCGAGATTTTCAGCGTACCGGCGCGCTTTTGCCGAGCAGCCGGTTCCTGGCGCGTGCTCTGGCCGAACCGTTGCGGTATCCACGACCGGCGTGGCGAATACTCGAAGTCGGACCGGGAACAGGCGCCGTCACCGAGGAAATCATCCGTCTGCTTCGCCCCCACGACAGGCTCGATCTTGTCGAGATCAACGAGCGTTTTGTACGTATGTTGGACGAGCGCCTGCGTGCGGAATGGCGTGTCTATCGGCCGCAGATTCAGCTTTTCCATTGTCCGGTAGAAGAAATGCCCGGGCATTCTCGCTACGATCTCATCGTTTCGGGCCTGCCCTTCAATAACTTCGCGCCGCAGCAGGTACGCGGCGTGATCAACGTCTACCGCCGGTTGCTCGTGCCAGGCGGTATTTTGACCTACTTTGAATACTCGCTGGTGCGTCAATTGAAGCATCCTTTTGCCACTCGCAAGGAAAAACGCCGACTGTATCGGGTCGGTCGGATAATGAAGGAACTCGTACGGCACTGCCAGATCGAGCGCAAACAGGTACTCGCAAACCTGCCGCCGGCGATCGTGCGTCGCTTGCGTTTTGGCACCGTAGAAGCGGCTGAGTGAGATTCAGCCGCCAGGAGAAAGCAGCCCTTGCGCATAAAGTAACTCGCGAGGACCACCCGGGCGGTGACCTCCCCCTCCCGCCCTCGAAAAGGCCAATGTACGTCCTTTGGTCCAGCTAACGCTTGCTCACGTAGTTCCTCATGCTGCAGCAAAAGGAGCAGGCTGCTGGCAGGTGTGCAGGGTGAAAATGTGCATCGGGCTCGCTGAGTAACGATTGAGCGGCTTTTACGTGTGGCGTGGCTTTTTCTGACTGAGACAGGAGCCTGAGCGGCAAAAAATGCACATTTTACGTAAATTGGGCTGGTAATCGGAGGCTCGTCCGGTTTAAACTAAACAGTTGAAGTCGCTGTGTCGGTATCAGTTGCTCCGACCCATGACTGGAGGAGCATATCACCCGACCCATTAACTTCTGGAGTAGAGGGCATGAGCAGGCGGATGCGGACACTTGTCGTTGGCGTAGCCTTGACCTGGATAGCTCTCCAATTCTTGCCCATGCTGACCGCTGAACCCGGTCGGCCGGGCACCGCGTCGAACCCGAAAGCCGAGATATCGGTCAAACAGGCCGACGATTACTTCGATGACCTAGTTGCCAGAAAGCTCAACGAGGAAGCTGTACTGACCTATGAAACACACAAGGGAGAAACACTCTTTGCGTTACCACTCAAACCCCGGCTGGGACGTACTGCGCCGAGGCCCAAGGATTGTGTCGTTTTGGTGGACACGACAGCCAGTCAAGCGGGTATAGCCTATCTGGTCCAGCGTGTCATCGCCAGACATTTCGTGGAAGCCTTAGGTGCTCAGGACCGGTGCGCTATCTTTTTGGTCAACGTGCAAACCAAAGATCTCACCGGCGGACTGCGCACTAAAGGTAGCAAAGAACTCAAGCAGGCTTTGGAGCAGATAGACAAAACAATCCCCATGGGGGCTGCCGATCTGCGCCAGGCGCTGGACCGCAGTCTCGCTGCCTTCGATACGGCGTCCGATCGCCAGCGCGTTATCCTGTACCTGGGCGACGGCATGAGCTCACTCAGCCCTATCACTATGCAAATCCGTATGGACTATGCGCGCAAGATGATGGACCGCCAGATCCAGTTTTTCCCAGTTCCGCTCGGTCCTGTAATGGATCCCGAGACACTGCACGGGCTGGCGACCTGCACGGGCGGTGCCCCTTTGCGCGTGGACTTGAGCGAAAAGGTGGAACAGACGATTGCCCGGTTCCAGGAAACCATTGACCAGCCGATCTTGTACGTCGAGTCGCTCCAGTTACCCGCGGAAGTCCTGGATCATATGCCCACGTGGCTACCGCCTTTGCGGCCGGACGCTGGGACGCTGATTATGGGCCGTACGCGGCCGCTCAAGGAATTCGTGTGGCAGGCCAAGGGTAAAGTCTGGGGCACGCCGCGTATCGTCGAGCAGTCGGAAAAAGTTCTTCCGAGTTCCCTCGACTGCTTTTTCCTGACGTCCATGTACGAACAATGGAAAAATGCGCGGGAAGTCCCGGCGCTTCTGCGGGCGGACCGTAGTCTGATTTTTGCCTATCAGCGGGTGCAGATCTTGCGCACGGAAATACTCGCTCAGGCACACCTGGCCTTAGCTCAAGACAAGTTCGACGAAGCTGGGTGGCTTTTCCAGCAAGCACATCAGCTGGATCCTACTGACACCGAAGCGGCGGCTGGTGCGAAACTCGCCCAGAAGCTCAAAGCCGGTCAGGTCAAAAAGGAGCAGGTCCTGGCCCAAGCTGCTGGACAGGCTCAACCCAAGCCCGCCGGAGCAAACGAGGCTAACCTGCTGGGGGAAGAAGAACAGGGCCTGAAGATCGAACGCCAGCGGGTGACCTATGAAGTGGAAGAGGCAATCCGACAGGCGCGCCAGCAAGTTCGTGACGACCCGGAAGGAGCAAGCCAGCGTCTCAAGGGTCTGTTGGATATGCTCGCCGCCAATCGTGCGCTTTCGGACGAGCTGCGCGCGCAGCTGACGCGGCAACTGGAAAATGCTGTGCGCGAAGTAGAAACAGAAGGGCTGCGCTTGAAACTAGCCAAAGAAGAGCAACAGCGTGTCCAAGCAGCCCGCCGAGCTCAGGAAGAACTCCAGGCCCAAGAGACTCGGCTGGTTCAAAGTCGCCAGCGACTCATTCGCGACTTCAACAACCTAATCGCCTCGGCTCGCTATCAGGCGGCCTGGGAGCATGCCGTCCGCGTGCGCAACGAGCACAGAGATTTGCTCGAAGCCAACCTGGCAGCCGATCGTGGATATAACAGCTACGAATTGAACCGCTTCCTCGAAACCTTACGTGAAAAGCAGGAGAAGTACGTGACGGCCATGCTGATGGTAGAACGGTCACACATACCGTTCCCAGACGAGCCGCCTATTCAATACGCTCCGCCTAGCTTTTACGAAACCAAAATATTCAAGCACTGGGGTGAGCTCAGCCGTCATCGGAAAAAGCGTTGGGGCACCACGACTTTGGGCGAATTGCCTACCTCGAGAATAAGGGAAACGGAAGACATACTCTCCCGTCCTACGGACAAATTCGAGCAGGGATTCGATGGCGTAAGTTTGGAGGACATCCTCAGAGCTTTTCGCAAGGAACTGGGTATCGAATTCCGTATTGACGAGAGAGCCTTTGCAGACGCCGGCGATAAAGAAGTAGCATCCAAGCAGATCACCGTACGTGGATACCGTGGCATCGCGCCGGCGTTTATTCTGCGAGATGTCTTATCCAAATTGGAGCCGGTGCAAGGCTCGTACATTATCCGTCAGGATCATGTCGAGATAACAACTGCTCAGAAGGCGCTGACAGAAAAAAGTATTAGGGTGCATCCAGTCGCGGACCTCGTTTTTCCGATTAGCCCGTTCGGTAGTCTCGGGGGTATCGGTGGACTCGGAGGCTTCGGCGGGCTCGGTGGAGGTCTCGGAGCATTCGGTGGAGGTTTGGGTGGTATCGGCGGTGGATTGGCAGGCTTTGGCGGAGGATTAGCAGGCCTTGGCGGCTTCGGAGGAGGCCTCGCCGGCTTCGGTGGTGGATTGGCAGGACTAGGTGGATTTGGCGGATTCCCCGGCTTCGGTGGTGGCCTGGGAGGGTTCGGAGGGCTAGGTGGACTCGCTGGCCTAGGAGGAGGACTTG
>PSKW01000015.1:0-23738 GCA_040289265.1 Gemmataceae bacterium | reverse complement strand
TCGGAGGCCTGGGTGGACTCGGTGGCTTCGGCGGAGGTCAACCTGGATTTGACCCGTTAGCCCCAATACGTGAATGCAACGCCCAGAAGCTGCAATTGCTCATTATGAAAGTAGTCGGGACTAAATGGGACTGGCCTCATGATCCAACTGATCCTAGTATCAAGAACGAGGAGAATCCAGATCCAAATGACATGTTTTACTATGATGAGCCGGTGTTTGCCCTCGTCGTCAAAGGCACTTCCTATACCAATGCGCGTTTCGGCATCACCCTTAAGAAACCAGAGGGGGCTGGTGGTGCTGCAATACCCCCTGCTGACGCCGGCGATCGCAAGCTCGCCCGCGGCGACGACAACCGGCGTGGCAAGGACCAGGTAGCCGATACCGGTAAACTCGGCAAGCCGAACGGTGGGTCCGCAGGTGGTCAAGATGTCGCCTCCTCGGCGCGAAACAGTTCCAAGCCAACCAAGCCTGCTGAACGGCCTGACCCGAAAAAAATGTGGGATGAAGCGCTGGCCGAGGGATGTCCTAAGCCTGGCTTCGTGATTGCTGCAGCCGCATTCTTCGCCGAAATCGGTGCCTTCGATCATGCCGCTGAATTCATGAAAGCCGCCCTGAAACACAATATTCTGGCACGGCCCTGGATGTTCGATGCCATCGCCGTGGCCTTACAGCTATCCGGTGGATCTTCAGAAGAAATCGAGCAAGCGATCCTCTCCAACGTGGACTTGCAACCGGCTAACTCAGGCGGGTATTTGCAGGCAGCCGAAACGATGGCGCGGCACAGACGCTACGCCCGAGCACTGGAATTCTGCCGACGTAGCGCCGAACTCGAGCCGGGTTTGCCTCAGCCCTACTTACGGGCTTTGGACTACGCCGCTCAGGCGCGGGATGTCGAAAGCATCACCTGGGCTGCACGGGAGTTGTTAGCCCGCGACTGGCCCGTCCATAACGATTCACTTCATGCCAAGGCTCGTACTGCCTTGCAGGCGTTCCAGCGTACGCTGGCTCAAGAAGGACGCAGCGAGGATGCTCGCCGACTGACGTCCGTGTTAGAAGACACATCGCGGCGCGATTTGGTAGTCAGACTCCTGTGGCTAGGCGATGCCGATTTCGATCTCCAAGTCATCGAACCCAGCGGCACGCAGTGTTCCAACCTGTTCCGACAATCTCCAGGAGGTGGGACATTGCTTGCCGATCTCGACAGTCCTCGTCAGATGGAGACGTATCTGGCCAGCCATGCATTCTCTGGAACTTACCAAATCCAGGTGCGGCGCATATGGGGCCGTTCGACCGGCGATCGTGTCGCCGTAGAAGTGGTCGAACACCTAGGCACTCCACAAGAGCAACGGTATCGGAAAACGTTGACCTTTGCCGGCAGCGATGAGCGGCAGCAAAGTTTTACCATCGAACTCAAAGATGGGCGTCGCACCCAGCCGGAAAGTGTACTGCCGGTCTCGGTGTTACGCGCACTATTGGACGACCCAGTAGTTCCGGATCGCGAAGAGATTTACAATCGCTTGCGACAGCTGGCCTATTTGTCCGGTACGCCCGAAGCACGGCATCCCCTGGTAGAACCAAGGCCGCGGGATACTGGGCTAAACCGGCAGTCGGGCGCAATGTTTTGGCAAAGCGCCTTGCCGCCCAGTGAAACAGGTGTAGGATTCACCGCCCGCGCTATGGTATCACCTGATGGTAAGTTCGTGCGCGTGACCTTCGATCCGGTCTTCGCTGCGTTGCCGCAAGGCGGTGAACGAAAGCTGGGGCCCATAGTACCGGGAGTCCCAGTGAAATAAGCTCGGGGGTGTTATCGTCAGGCAAGAAAAGCCTGCGAACACTGGCCCGTCAACTTGGGCTAATACGGACAGCAATGGCATGACGGTGGTGGGTAATCCCCACCACCGTTTTTTCTCACGTAGGGTGTGCCACAAAGTACTACGATACCCCTTTCTGCTGCGCCGTAGTTTATCAAAACTTACTACGCCATCTTCATTGGCATGTTAAAGCAACTACTTGCTATAAAACGACTTATGCTGCAACCCCTTGGCATGATATATTCTCAGGCGCGCCTACCGACCGATATACGCCAAACTGATTAACAACTGTTTACTTTTGCGCAACATTTTGACTAGCCCATGGTTAAAGACGTGCAGAAAATTGGCCTCGAAACTGGCGCCGAATCGGGCTAAAATGCTAATGTGCCCGTGGAGTAGACGGGTGACAATCGAGGTATCGGGTAATGAATCCGCGTTGCCGGCCAATCTGAGCGGCAATTGACAAACCTAGACTGCCATGCCTGCAAGAGTGCTTTCGTTGATAAATGGATGGGAGACCACTCGCTACGAGCTGCTGAGCACACGCATTTGTGATCTACAACTCAAGGTCCAAGGCTCGCCGTTGGAGCCGCACCTTTCGAGGCTGTACCGCGAGTTAAGTCGCAAAAAGCTACAATTTCGCCCCAATGTCTACTTGACCGACGGGTGGGGCTGTCCCGATGGCGTACCGGTCATAGGTGTTCCCTTCTACCTTGCCAGCCGCGAGCTGATGCGCCTGGAAGAAGAGCAGACCGGGGAGATCGAAGATGCACGGGCCATCATGATGTACTTGCGCCACGAAGCAGGACACGCCATAAATTACGCCTATAGGCTTTTCGAGCGGGATGATTGGACCGAGACCTTCGGCCAGTTCACTTTGCCGTATAAGGACTCGTTCCGTCCCGATCCGGACAGTCGCGAATTCGTTCGGCATCTGAACCACCAGCGGTACGGCAGAACCTACGCCCAAAAGCACCCGGACGAAGACTTTGCGGAGACGTTCGCAGTGTGGCTGACCCCCCGTTCCAACTGGCGGCAGCGCTACCGCACCTGGCCTGCTATCCGCAAGCTCCGCTACGTGGATCGCCTGATGAAGGAGATTCGCGATGCCGATCCTTTGTGCACCGATGGAGCGCTGGTCACACCCGTGGAAGAAATGACCGTGTCGTTAGCAGAGTACTATGGTAAGCGTGCCGAGCGGTATCGCGATCAAGCCCAGGGATATGTCGACGACAAGCTGCGCGAGGCGTTTCCCGAGACACGCAGTCGCAAATTGCAGCCTGCGTGGGAATTGATTCAAAAGCACCGGGCATACTTGCGTGAATGCTTGCTGCGCTGGGCGCGCTTGGACCCGCAGGTGGCAGACGCCATCCTGGACAAATTAGAAACGCGGTCCAGCGAACTCGGCCTTAGTTACCCGGCGCGAGTCGCCGACATACGGCTGCGCGACCTACATGCACTTGTGACCGCTTTGGGCATGAATTTCGCGTTTACCGGGCGGCTCACCGGTTAACTCTGCGAATAAACCGCTCCTACGGGGGGCCGGTGATTGCCCTGCTCTGCTTGCGCCGACAATTCGGGTGCCGCAATCAGGGATAGGTCCATATCGAAGCTGGGTCTTTCCAGGGCCGCTTTGAGAATGATCTGCAACAGCTGCGGATAGCTGATTCCGGCACGCTCCGCGGAACGGGCCAATCCCATGCCCTCGTCCAGGCAGGGATTGCAGTTGACTTCCAGAACGCAGGGGCGTCCCCCCTCGTCCAATCGGATGTCTACCCGTCCATATCCCCATCCGCCTACGGCGCGAAAGGCCCGAACGGCCAGTCTGCCGATTTCTTCTGCCAAAGCCGGCTCGACACTGGCCGGGCAGATAACCGAGGTCTTTTGGTATTCTTCGGTGTTTTCTAGCCATTTGGCGGCATACGACATGATGGGAGGTATGTTCGGTGGCAACTGCGAATAGTCCACTTCTGCTAACGGCAGGACACGCAAGCGATGCCCTCCCACCAAGCCGACATTGAATTCCCGGCCGGGTAGAAAATGCTGCGCTAGTGCCGGCTGCCGGTAGTGCTGCAGAATGTAGCGCACTTTTTCGCGCATGGCTTTCTTGGTGTACACGACCGAATCCCGGTCCAAGCCGACTCCGGCGTGCTCCTGACTGGCTTGCACCAAGATGGGAAACTGCCAACGATGAGCATCCACTGCAGAGACCGTTTCCAGCAAAACGGTGTCCGGGGGAACGGGCAAACCGGCGCCTGCCAACAGACTCATCGTCATATATTTGTACCGGCTCAAGCCCAGGGCCAAGGACGGAGAGCCCGTCATCGGGAAGCCCAGCATACGCACGATGGCAGCTACATGCATTTCATACAGCGCTCCGTGGACGACATCGTCGTACTGATTGAAGACCACATCGGGATGCAGCCGGCGCAACTTGCGCTGGAAACCCAAAAAGTCGGAGCCAACCGGTACGACCGTGACCCGATGCCCCAGGCGGCGCAAAGTACGTGCGATCAGACGAATCGTGCGCCGCAGATCGGCCGTACCCGATCGGTCCTCGGGCGCTTCGGGCAAGCCGCTTTCCAAGGCGTTGTATATCAGAGCAACGTGCAACCCCTTCATGGTCCCCGGGCCTCTCCTTCGCCGCGCCTCTACATGGATCCGACAGCGCCACGATACTGTGTGCGTACCAGGCGCCGAATTCTTGCCGGCGGTTGTGTCGGGCGCCGCGTATCTCGTGTGCTACAACGTTAGCTACTTCCGGGATGCAAATCAACTGGATATCGTCAGCGATGCGCAAGCCAACGAATACCGACCCAAGCCATGCAGGCGCCCTCGCGGCAAATGGACGAACGTGTCAGGGACTAGAAAGCTCATGGTGTCACTACGATTTTGCCGAACATCTCTCGTCGCTGCATGCGTTCCTGTGCTTGGCGCGTCTGCTCCAAAGGGAAAACCGCATCCACAACCGGCCGCAATTCTCGGCGCTCGACGAGCTCCACAATCCGATGCAAATCGCTGCGGCTCCCCATGTAGGCGCCTGTCACGCACAGCTGCTGAGTGAAAAAGAACCGCAAATCTATCTCGACGCGCGCCCCGGTGGTGGCGCCACAAGTCACCAGACGGCCGTTCTTACCCAGGCAACGCAAGGCGCTCGACCACACTGCTTGCCCGATATGCTCGAAGACGATGTCGGCACCTTTGCCGTGGGTCAATCGCTTGACCTCCTGGGGCACGTCCTGAGTGGTGTAAACGATCGCTTCGTGGGCACCCAGATCGAGTGCCTTGCGTCGTTTTTCTTCGGATCCGGCCACGGCGATCACGCGGGCGCCTGCGTGACGGGCTACCTGGATGCCGGCACACCCCACTCCGCTGGAGGCTCCGAAAACGACTACCGTGTCGCCCGGACGCACGCCCGCGCGTCGGTGCAACATATTCCAAGCAGTGACGAATGTCAGCGGTATCGCCGCCCACTCGACAAAAGACCATGCCTCGCTGATACGGATCAAATCGCGGCTACGTGCCACAGCGTATTCCGCAAAGCCGCCCTGCGTTTGATAGCCGAAGATGCGAAACTGATCGCACAAACTGTCGAGGCCCTGATTGCACCAATCGCAGCGCATACACGATTGGCCTGGGGAAACGAGCACCCGATCGCCCACGTGCCAATCGCTCACGTGCGGGCCGAGTGCGGCGACGACCCCCGCCACTTCGCACCCGCCTATGTGAGGCATGGGAATCGCCGCAGGCAACCCTTGTCGGACCCACAAGTCGAGATGATTCAAAGCACAGGCGTGCACCCGGACCAGCACTTCCTCTGCGCCTGGCTGCGGCACAGGCAGCTCGACTACCTGCAGTACTTCCGGTCCCCCGAACTTTTCGAACACCACTGCTTTCATAGAGGCGCTCCCCTTGTCCACACGCTCTCACCCGACCCCGAGCCTAGCGGCAGAGCTCAGTCACTCGTAACGCCGTTCCCACGGAAACATCTGCTGCCGGACTTGCTCCTGGCCTTCGCTTTTGAGCAAGGCCTCGCGTTCTTGCGCAATCTCCCGCTCGAAGCTCCGTCCCCAAAGCACATAGTGCACCAGACCCACGAGACTGAGCGCGAGCGCGACGAGGAGGACCCATAAGAAAAAGCCACCGGTGACGAAAACCAAAAACGAGCAAAAGCTGCCCCCCACGAGCACGACCAAAGCGATCCGCAGGACCCGGTCCCTCGGCCTGGCGAAGTCAGGAGTCACGTCTTGGAAAACCGCCGGTCGGACCGGTCCGTTAGTGGTTTCTTCGCTCATCGGCACCTACTCCCTTGTCGAGCCCTTTCAGCAGCTCCTCCACATCCGTTTCGTTGACCGAAATATATCCCATGCTTTTGACCACCTTTCCCCGCTCGATGACCACTGCCGTCAGCCGCGCGTCGTCGTTGAGCGACCAGCCTTCGATGGTATTGGCGTCGCCGGCAGGTCTGCACAGAACTGTCCGTTGCAGCTGCAAAGACTGGTGCACACGCGGCAAGTAGTCCTGCAACTTGTCTTGATCACCGGCAATCCACACCGCCACCACGACGGCATCGGCCCCCTGCTCGCCGATGCGCTTATCGAGAGCTTTCAAGTACCGTGCCATGGGGCGATCGAATTCTCCGCTGCGAACAAAGAGACACACGAACTGCTTCCCCTTGGCAATAAGGGTATAGTCCAGCTCTTTCCCCTGTTTATCGCCGGTCAACACATGCACGCGCATAGGCGGAGCCTTTTCACCCGCGGGCGGACCCGATTCTACCGTCGTCGCTAGACCGATTCCCACAGTCACATACAACAGGCCCATCGTCATCGCCATGCAGTACTCCTTCGCTACAACAGTTCCCACGTCAGTCCAGCGCTGGCAGTTGTCATTGTATTGCGCGCTGCTGTTCCTATAGAGGGATTCATTCGGGAAGTCACGCAGCCGACAAGTGATTGCACGGAGCCAGTTTTGCGCATATGCTGAAATAGGACCTGTGCGCGGCTGCTGGATGGCTCCATGAAATGACTGTGGCACCCAATCGGTAACGCCAGTGCGCAGCTGGCAATCATCCGAGGCCGCGCCGATCGAAGTAGTGGGTGTCGAGGCAGCGCACGAGGGAGAGGACCATGAAAAGAATGCTTTTAAGTGTGTGCCTAGTTGCTTTGTGCGGCGTAGGCGTAGGACCTGCGCAAGTGCAGGCTCAGGACAAGTCAGCGCCAGCAGCTGGTACTCCGAGTGATGTCGTGGAACGCCTGGCGCAGATCGAGCGCGATTTAAAAGTCTTGATGCAAGAAATTCAAGAGCTCAAAAAGAAGCTACCCGCGGGCAGCGAATTTCCTACCAGCAAGCAACTCGAAACGCTCACTGACGAGATCGTGAAACTGCGTCTGGAACTGGCGCGTCGTTCGCCGGAGAGCCGTATCGAAACCCGCCAGGCGTTCGCATCGCCCGCCGCAGTCCAAGGGTCCATCCAGATGATCAACCAGTGGATGCTGCCGGTCAGCGTGATAGTGGATGGCGTTGCCTATACCCTGCGGCCGGGAGAGGCGCGCATGATCTCCCATGCGCCAGGCAATTTCACTTACGAAGTACCAGGAATCCGTGCGGCCACGAGCCGTTATCTAGACGCCGGAGAAACCTACACCATTACTATCGCCCCGCGCTAACTGAACGAAGTCGAAGACGCTGCGCAGCCCCCAGGTGCGGTCTCGGTCCAAGTCCGACGGTATGGAAGCCTGTGGGTTAGCGGCTGCAGCACGCCCCATGTGCCAGGGGCAAAGGGACAATAGGATGGTCGGTTTGATCGTGACCATAGACGGCCCCGCCGGAGCCGGCAAGAGCACGGCTGCACGTTTGCTCGCCGAGCGTCTCGGCTTTACTTTCTTGGACACAGGCGCCATGTACAGGGCCATTGCCCTGGCAGCCCTGCAAGCTGGCCTTGCTCCTGACGACCATGCTTCCCTCGCTGCGCTGGCTAACCAGGTACGCCTGGACCTGTGCGGCGACAGGGTCTACCTCGACGGTGCGGATGTCACCCGCGACCTGCGCACATCGGCGGTCACTCAGATGGCACGCCGAGTAGCCGACAGTCCCGGCGTGCGCCACAAACTGGTAGAACTGCAACGCGCCTTTGCCCAAGGGAAAAACATCGTCACCGAGGGAAGAGATCAAGGCACCATTGTTTTTCCCCAGGCAGACTGCAAATTCTTTCTGACTGCCGATCCGACAATACGTGCTCGAAGACGCTGGGCCGAATTGCAGTTGCGCGGCGAGGAAGTGTCCTTCGAGCAAGTCCTACAAGCGCTCCACGAGCGTGACGCCGCCGATCGAGTGCGCTCCTTGGCCCCACTCCGGCCCGCCGCTGACGCTATCGTCGTGGATACGTCGCATCTATCCATCATGGACGTGGTGGATCGTTTGGAACGTCTTGCGCGCGAGCGATTGAAACTGTCCGCACGCTCGTCTTGAGTCCAGGATGCTTCAGCGCTATGGCACAAACTACTGCCGCTACGCCCAACATTTCCGATGCCAGCCGGCGCGCAAAGGGCATCGTCTCTTGGTGGCGATCACACTGGCGCGCATGGTGGTATCGGCTGCTTTATTGGCCCACCGGCTTTGTGGCATTCCTACTGTGGCGCTATCGCTCGTACGGGCGGCATCTTGTGCCGCATCGAGGAGGGCTCTTGGTTATCGCCAATCATCAAAGTTTTCTCGATCCCCCTTTGGTGGGACTGGCCGTAGTCAGACGGCTCACGTATCTGGCGCGTCGTACTCTCTTCAAGCATCGCTGGTTTGCCTGGCTGATAGACAGTTTAGGAGCAGTGCCGATTGACGAAGAGGGCCGCGGAGCAGAAGGCTTGAAAACCGCCTTGCAATTGTTGCAGCATGGACATGCTGTGGTGGTTTTTCCCGAAGGATCCCGAACGCCTGACGGCCAGGTACACGAATTCAAACCGGGCTTGTTGCTTTTGCTACGACGGGCGCAAGTACCCATCCTGCCCGTCGGCCTAGCCGGTGCGTATCAGGCGCTGCCCATCCATCGTTCATGGCCGAGGTTTTCCCCTTGTTTTTTGCCCCCCAACGATAACGCGATCGCCGTCGTTGTCGGCCGACCTATCTCCTGGGCACATGTGCAAAGGTTGCCTAAGGAAGAAATGCTGGCGTTTTTGCATCGCACTGTCTGCGAGCTCCACCAGCAAGCCGAAAAATTACGGAAAAAGGGCTGAAACTACTCACACCGGGCGGCCAATCGTCCGGCTCTGCAGGCATAAGATGTGAATACAAGCTGGCATCACCGGATAGACTCAGCCCACCCTAGTTAACTTGTGCACACATGTACCGCATTATCTGAGGCATCTGCCGCCAGCCCTGCAGTCATACAGCCCTCGGGAAGTGAATCGGAAAAGTATCCCACCAACTCGAGCCGGTAATCTATGACCTGAAAGCCCATTTCTTGGAGGTGTTTGACTAAATCGGGGGCCAGCTTGCTCAATAAATCGGGGTCGTGAGGAACGGGCAAGTCGCATACTTTTCCAGTGCGTAAACAGCGCACATGATAATGGTTGTCAGTACGGTAATCGTAGCGCGCCGGCCCTTCGCCGTAGTCGAGTCTGGAGGCCAGCCGACAGGCGACCAAAGCTTCCAGTGATTTGTACACAGTTGCCAGGCTGATCTTGGGTATTTCACGACGCACTGCCATGTACACTTCTTCCGCAGTGGGATGGGTACGCACTGATTGCAAATAACGGTAGACGGCGGCCCTCTGTCTTGTGTACCGCCAGCCACACGATTCTAACGCATGGCGCAACTCGCTGTCATCCATGGCAGTGCATGCGGCCTCGCTGCTCATAAGCCTGCGTCCCCTTTGCGTGATCTAAACAAGTGATCAGATGCCCATTGGTGTAGAACTTTTGCCATCGGTCCTATCGCCATTATATGTTCCTGTATCAAGCACTGGCGCCGAACGGTCTGTTTTTGGCTGGCCTGGGCTGTTGCTGGGTGTCGCGTGTGTCATGCCCAGCCAAACCTTGGTACCGAGTCCTACCATGCCTCAGCGAATGGCTCGCTGACCATTGATCAAGGCAGAGCCGAGCCGTCTGTGGCCCCTTGCATCGTCCGGATCATTTCTAGAGCTGCCTTGATCCATGGGTCGTCCTCGATGCCATGGCGCAAGGTCGGCTTGGTCATTTCCTCGGATACCACCCAATCGGGCTGCAAAGGCACCTGTGTATTTGCATGTGGCTCGAAAGCATATTCGCCGACTACCAGCCTCAGACCGGTAGGTGCCGCATGGAGAGGGAAGACCTGCTGCACTTTGTTCTTTCCGTGGGTAGCGGTACCCAAGAGGTAAGCGCGGCGACGGTGCTGCAGAGAGCCAGCGAACAGTTCCGCGGCACTGCCCGTGGACCTGTCCACGAGTACGATCAGCAGGACAGAGGTAACTTGTCCAGGTGCCGCCTCGTACTGCTGCCATTGGCGCTGGTCTGTGGTGCGCACATAAACGATGGGGCCTGCATCCAAGAACAGGTCAGCGCACTCCACGGCGGCGCGAACGGCACCACCAGGACAGCCACGCAGATCGAGCACGATTGCTTCGGTGCTCAGCGGCATCTGTCCCAGCGCTTTGGCCAGCTCCTGAGGTGTGTGCGGCAAAAACCGTGTCACGCGTAAATACAGCACACGCTTGTTCATACCTATCGTTATGGAATCGGTAACCGTCGGCTCCTTGTACGGCTCGCGAATCAACTCAAAATGATGCAACTCTTCTCCACGGCGTATAAGTATGTCTACGCGTGTCCCAGGCGGCCCCAAAAGCAGGGCACGCACTTCCGGCACGTCCAGGTGCTTCGTTTGTACCCCGTCAACGGCGAGCAAAATGTCGCCGGCATGGACACCCGCCGAGTCAGCCGAAGACCCGGGGCGAACAGACACCACTGTGGTAGCGCCCTGTTGCAAGCCTATGCCGATGCCCACGCCGGTGTTCTCCGGCGTCAAAAGCTGTTTCAACTCCATGAAACTGGCCGGTGCCAACAATGCAGTACCGTCGTCCAAACTGGCGCACGCGGCACGGGTTTGCTCGATCAAAGCAATGCTGGCCGACAGACCGACGCGGCTGTGTACTTCTCGTGCCAGTCTGGCCGCTTGGATGACAGCGTCGTGCGCGTCGTCCGGGCGCAGGTAACTTTGCTCGTACAGCCAGCGAAGCGTCTGCGCCATCTGTTCGCTTTCCCCGTGCTGCAGTCCAGCAGCTTTGATAAAATCCTCGTCCTGAAAGGCAGCGATGAGGCCTTCCACCCCCGCACGAAAGTACTTTTCGACCGAGGGGGGCCAAGGATGCCGTCTCTGCAATAAACTGAGAACCTCGGCGTAGAGCGCCTCGGCCCGGGCAACAGGCAAGGTCCACAGCTTAGTGCGCAGCGAATTGCTCGCAGTCCACTTGGGAAAAGAACCTTGACGGGGAGGATGCAGCGCTAGCGACTCGGACACCAAAGCTTGGAGATCGCCTAACGTATCGGCGTGCGCCAACTTATGCGTCCTGCGATCGCAGGCAAGCACTCCTACAGCTAGCGGCTGCCACTCACTGGGACCGTAGCCCGCGGCCCAAACCATCGGCGACGCAACCGCCATCTCGAAGACAAATAGGCATAAGCCCACAAATGCAGACGCTTTATTTCCAATCCACCACATGCACATTACCCCAGATTACTGCAAACCCAGCCTCGATGAGGAAGCCAGCTCCACCACGGACGACAGTCAACTCATGAGTGCGGGTTTGGATCACCGGTCTCTTTTTGGCAAAGCTGCATTCCGATCGTGTCCTCATAAACAGGGTCATCATCACTTTGTACATGTTTCGCCAGAAGGCGCTGCGTATCCTTCAGCTAGGATAACGTGCTGTACAACCCAAATCAACACCGCGCCGCCGACACGACTTCGGTGGCTGGCACTGGCGCCAGGCCGAGGCTTTCTTACATTTTCTTCTATATTTGGCAGATTTCCGTTCTTGGACACTTGCAACAATGACGCCGTAGCATAGAATTGTGCTTATGTTGCAGAAGGATGGCTTCTGCTGAAAATCTCGTTGCAAGGAGGTGCTGCTATGTCTACTCGAATGACGCCGTCCACGACACCGCAACAGGGCATGCAGCCGCAGATGGCTCAAGTGCCCACACCCACTCATGAGGAAATTGCCAAGCGGGCCTATGAAAAATGGGTGCAAAAAGGACGGCCTGAGGGGACCAGCCTGCAGGATTGGCTGGAAGCAGAAGCAGAGCTCAAACAAGAGATGATGGCGCGAGCGCGTCGCAGATCTTGATCATCAGGCTGCTTCGCTAATCGCATCTGTCCGGGCGCACCGAAACAACTGCAATCATGTGCGATCGCGGTGCGCGAGTACTCCGTGCACAAATGAGTGGCCGGGGCAAGGGGCTCAGTATCCCTTTCTGGAAGTATGTCCGGTTTTATTCCTCCTTGGCTAGCTCGTGCGCCTTGCATAATCTGTAGTGCATGACTACAGAGACAAACAGGCGACCAGAGCAGGCAACCGAAGCGGTACGCTTGCAACCGCACTCTATCGAATCCATTCAGCCCGGTGGCGGCGTAGTCATGGCGCTGGAGCTAGCCTGGGGCCGACTGCGGCGTTGGTACCTGCGTCGGTTTCGCCCCCGTTATGTGGAGAAGATGCTTGCTCGCCGCCAAGGTGTATGCCCTCGTTGTTCCCATGACATCGTAGATACGCGCGATTTGAAGTATTTTCGCAACGTATGCGGGTATTTTTTCGCACCCCAAGACGATCCTTTTGCTTGGCGCGATCGGCTCGGATTGGCACGAGCCGGGCTAGCCGAAATAGTGGCCTCGACCTTGCTACTCACAGGCTGCGTTGCTTCGGCGGTACTTTTTCTGCCGCGCGTTTGGGCTGCAGTGGCGGTCACTCTACTAGCCGCACTGTGGGGCTTTGTGCTATGGTTTTTTCGCGATCCTGACCGGACTGTACCGCAAGATCCTGGCGTTGTCGTGAGTCCGGCGGACGGCACGGTGACCCATGTGGACATAGGGCACGAGCCCGGCTTTGCAGAAGCACCTGTCTTGCGCATCAGCATCTTTTTGTCCATCTTCGACGTGCACGTAAATCGCGTGCCGGCTAAAGGCCGCGTGGTGTGTTTAGCTTATTATCCAGGCCGCTTTGGCAATGCCCTGAGCGACACCGTGTCGCGAACCAACGAACAATTGTGGATAGATCTGCAAACCCCGGAGGGGTTGCACGTGCGCGTCAAGCAAATAGCCGGTGCCATTGCCCGACGCATCGTGTGCTGGTTACGTCCCGGAGAAGAAGTCGAAGCCGGACAGCGATTCGGCATGATCAAGTTCGGCTCTCGCACCGACCTGCTGCTTCCGGCGCAGTACTACTCGGCTGCGGTCGAGCCGGGGCAACGGGTTTACGGCGGAACCAGTGTCGTAGCGCGAAGGCACCTGACGGACTCTCCGACGCATACAGCCGCCGGCGCTTCCTGATGTCAGCGAGTAGTAAACCAAGTGCTATTGTCTTCCAAGCCAATCACATTATCGCGCCGCCACGCCTCAAGGTACTGCGACCCATTTGCCTGTGCGGGCGCTTTCCAGTACGGCGTCGCAGACTTTTTGCGTCTCGAGAGCGGTTCTGAAGGTAGGTTCTGCCTGTTCCCCTTTTTCCAAAGCACTCAGGAAATCGGCTACCTGATGCACGAAGGTGTGTTCGTAGCCGATTTGCAGCCCAGGCACCCACCAGTGCTTGTGGTAGGGATGCTCGCTGTCGGAAACGTGGATGTTGCGCCAGCCGCGGACGATGCTCTGATCGCGATGGTCGAAATATTGCAGACGATGTTGATCGTGCAGATCCCAAAAGAGGGAGGCATGTTCGCCGTTGATCTCGAAGGTATACAGCGCTTTGTGCCCGCGGGCATAACGAGTAGATTCGAAAGTCGCCAGCGAGCCGTTGGCGCAACGCGCCAGGAACGCGCAGGCATCGTCAATTCCGACCGGCTCCAATCTGCCGGTCAGCGTGTGCTTGCGCTCCTTGACAAAGGTCTCCGTCATGGCACAAACTTGCTGGATAGGGCCATTGAGCCACAAAGCGGTATCAATGCAATGAGCCAACAAATCGCCGGTAACACCGCTGCCGGCGGCATGGAGGTCGAGACGCCACAAGGCGGTGCCGCCTTGCGGCAAATCGGGGTTGATCGTCCAGTCCTGGAGGAACTTGGCGCGATAGTGGAAGATGCGCCCGAGCCGGCCTTCGTCAATGAGTTGCTTGGCCAAGGTAACGGCCGGCACGCGCCGGTAGTTGTACCACACCATATTGGCGACACCGGCCTTTTCCACGGCCTCGACCATCTTTTGCCCTTCGGCAGTATTCATCGCCAAAGGCTTTTCGCATAGGATCATTTTGCCCGCCTGGGCCGCAGCGATAGCGATCTCTGCATGCAAGTTGTTCGGCACGCAAATGTCCACGACATCAATGTCTTTGCGTTCGATCAGTCGGCGCCAGTCGGTTTCGACCGACTCGTATCCCCACCTGTCGGCAAAGGCACGGATTTTATCCTGGCTGCGGGCACATGCAGCCTTGAGCACCGGACGGAACTTCACGTCGAAAAAATGATTTACCTTGTGGTAGGCGTTGGAATGAGCACGTCCCATGAATCCATAACCGATCATGCCGACGTTCACAGGCGTAAGTTGTCTGGCCATAGCTCGCTCCTTCCTGCAGAGACCGATCATGCCACGCGCGGCCGAACAGCTAGGCTCCTCCACTCCCGAGAGCCACAGCTTCAGTCGGCCGCTGTTACGGGTCTTCCCGCATCAGCCGTCGCAGCACATAAGGCAAGATGCCGCCGTGACGATAATACTCGAGTTCTTTGGGTGTATCAATGCGTGCGATCACAGAAAACTCGCGTCTGGTGCCGTCGGCGCTCTCTGCGGTGACATGCAGCTTGCGTCCTGGCTGGAAGGGGCCCTGTGCCAGAGCGGCCAGTCCGCTCACACAGTACACTTCCTCGCCGGACAGTGCCAGCGACTGCGCATCGCATCCGCTGTCGAATTGGAGCGGCACGATGCCCATGCCGACGAGATTGCTGCGATGGATCCGCTCGAAACTCGCGGCGATGACGGCACGGACGCCCAAAAGCGCCGGTCCTTTGGCAGCCCAGTCGCGCGACGATCCCGAGCCGTACTCTTTGCCGGCAAGGACAATAAGGGGGACCTGTTCCTGACGATAACGCTCGGCTGCTTCGAAAATGGTCATGACTTGACCATCGGGGAAATGACGGGTAAAGCCGCCCTCGCGGTCGGGAACCAAACGATTGCGCAAGCGCGTGCTGGCAAAGGTACCGCGGATCATCACCTCATGATTGCCGCGTCGGGCGCCGTAGGAATTGAAATCGTGCGGCGCCACCCCGTGGGCGATCAAATAACGCCCGGCGGGACTGTCGGCGCGTATCGAGCCGGCCGGCGAAATATGATCGGTGGTGATGCTGTCCCCGAGGAACACGAGCACCCGGGCCCCGCGCACATCTTCGACCGGGGGCGGTTGCAGCGTCAGCCCGTCGAAATACGGTGCGCGCCGTACATAGGTCGAAGCCTCGTCCCAGGTGTACAGTTCCCCTTCGGGCACAGGCAGGGCTTGCCATTCCGGTCCACCGGCAAAAATATCTGCGTATTGCTTGCGGAAAAGCTCGGAAGAGATATAACGATCGGCGACGGCTCGTATTTCTTCCTCACGGGGCCAAATATCCCGCAAATAGACCGGTCGGCCCTGGGTGTCCAGTCCGATCGGCTCGCTGGCCCAATCTATGGTGATGCGGCCAGCCAGAGCGTAGGCCACGACCAAAGGCGGGGATGCCAAATAATTGGCCCGCACCTCGGGATGGATCCGCCCTTCGAAGTTGCGATTGCCACTGAGGACTGCCACGGCGACCAATCCCCGGTCGGCTATCGCTCGCGAGACCGCTTCCGGCAGAGGACCGCTATTGCCGATACAGGTCGTGCAGCCGTAGCCGACCAGGTGGAAGCGCAGCGTTTCCAGAGCATCCAGCAGACCGGCACGGCGCAAGTATTCGCTCACCACGCGCGACCCAGGTGCCAAACTGGTCTTGACCCAGGGCTTGGTGCGCAGGCCGCGTGCCACGGCCTTTTGGGCCAGTAGCCCGGCGGCGATCAGCACCGATGGATTCGACGTGTTGGTACAGCTGGTGATAGCGGCAATGACTACAGCCCCGTGCGGCAATCGCTCCGGATCGAACTCCTGCATGCCGGCGCTCGGTTCGCTGACCGAGACAGCCGTTGTGCGGGTCACTGTCGCGGGACTGCGTGCCACCGGTCCCCCTTCGCCTTGCATTGCTCTAGCAGGCGTCGAGCTCTTGCCAGGACGTGCGAGCAGCGTATCGAGCGCTTGCCGGAACGCATTGGGTACCTCCGACAGCCGCACACGATCTTGCGGTCGCGAAGGTCCAGCCAGCGACGGCTCGACGCTCTCCAGATCCAATTCCACCAAGTCGCTGTAACGCGCCGGGGGTGCATCGGCACGGTAAAACAAGCCCTGCTCTTTGGCATAGGCTTCAACCAGGTGAACTGCTTCCGGCGCGCGCCCCGTCAGCCGTAAGTAACGCAGCGTTTCTTCGTCAATGGGGAAATAGCCGCACGTGGCACCGTACTCCGGCGCCATGTTGGCGATCGTGGCGCGGTCAGCCAAGGACAGACAAGCCAACCCGTCGCCGAAAAACTCGACGAACTTGCCCACCACGCCTTTGCGTCGTAGCAGTTCGGTCACGGTCAGGACCAGGTCCGTCGCCGTACTCCCCGGACGCAAGCGGCCGACCAAGCGGAAACCCACAACCGGGGGCACCAACAGGGGCATGGGTTGCCCCAGCAGTGCTGCTTCGGCTTCGATGCCTCCTACGCCCCAGCCAAGCACGCCCAGCCCGTTGATCATCGTCGTGTGCGAATCGGTGCCGACCAGGGTATCCGGATAGGCCTCGATGACGCCTCGGCGCTGCTCCGCGAACACCACCCGCGCCAAAAACTCCAGATTGACTTGGTGCACTATGCCCGTATCGGGCGGCACCACCTTGAAGTTCCTGAACGCTTTCTGCCCCCACCGCAAAAAGGCATACCGCTCCCGATTGCGCTCGAATTCCAGACGCGCATTGAGCGTCAATGCTTCGGGAATGCCGAAATAGTCTACCTGCACGGAGTGATCTATGACCAATTCTGCAGGGACCAGCGGATTGACCTTGGCCGGGTTGCCTCCCAACCGTCCGATGGCGTCTCGCATCGAAGCCAAGTCCACCAGCGCCGGTACACCCGTGAAATCCTGCATGAGCACGCGAGCCGGCTGAAAAGCTATTTCCTTTTCCGCAGGCTGGTCCGGCCGCCATGTGGCTACGAAGGCAATGTCCTCCCCAGTTACCGTCTCTCCGTCCTCGTGCCGCAGCAGGTTTTCCAAAAGGATCTTCAAGGAGTAAGGCAACCGATTTACGTCAGGAAACTCACCGGCGAGCGCGGCAAGACTCCACAGGCGATACTCCGTACCGTTGACGCGCAACACCCTCTCGTAGGCTGACTTGTTGCCCATGTCCTTTCTCCTGCATCTGTCCGGCGTATCGGACTTCGGTACGATCCCAGGTTTGGCGATTCGGAGTTTGGGGCATTATAGCTGGCATCGAGCAGGACACAAAGCGATCCCTTGTGCGGCAGCAGGCTGACACGCCGGCGCTTGCTCGCTGAACCGCACTGCTGGGGCGGATCGTCTCGCATGGGGCCATTTCTTGTATCCGTGCACTGAAAAGTACGCCGGAGCGGCTCGACCGAGGCAGTCAATCTCGTCGGCACCTTCCAAGAGGGGCTTGGGCTCGTTGACGCGCTTTCCACTGGCCCAGTAGGATAGGTGGAGCTGTGCACGTGTGCACGGTGTGCGGAGGAAAAACCATGGCGCAGACGGGCTTAGTGGCCGCCATGACAGGGGTCCGTGCTCCTTTCGTGCTGCGGGAATATCCCGTACCCGAGCCCGGGCCGGGTGCGATCCTGGTCCAGGTGACGCTGGCCAACATTTGCGGCAGCGATTTGCACCTCTGGCGCGGCGACTACATCCCCTC
Source organism: Gemmataceae bacterium (assembly GCA_040289265.1). Taxonomy (GTDB): domain Bacteria; phylum Planctomycetota; class Planctomycetia; order Gemmatales; family HRBIN36; genus PSKW01. The sequence goes on along the minus strand of PSKW01000015.1, from coordinate 5,800 downwards.
GGACACAGGAACGCCCACACTGCGCAGCGTCGGCCATGAAATGACGGGCCGAGTTGCTCGGTTGGGACCCGGAGTGACCCAGGACAGTGCCGGGGCGCCTCTGGCGATCGGCGATCGTATTGTCTACCGCTACTTTTATCCCTGTGGCCAATGCCGCGTGTGTCTACGCGGCCTGACGCCCCGCTGTCCCCATGCTATGCGGCACCGGCACCCTCCTGATGTCTGGCCCCATTTCAACGCCGCATACGGGCAATACTATTACCTGCACCCGCAGCACACGGTGTTCAAGGTGCCCGATGACGTGCCCGACGAACTGGCGGCGACTGCCAATTGTGCTCTGGCCCAAGTCATCTACGGCTTGAAACTGGCCCAAGTCGGCCTCGGCGACCACCTGGTCATCCAAGGAGCAGGTGGCCTGGGCATCCACGCCGTGGCCGTTGCCCGCGAACGCGGCGTTGCGCAAGTTATCGTCACCGATTCGTTCGACGACCGCCTGGAGCTGGCCCGCGCTTTCGGCGCCCACGAACTCATTGACATGAAATCCTATGCCACGCCGGAAGCACGTGCCCGGCGGGTCCGCGAATTGACGGACGGCTGGGGAGCCGACTTCGTCCTCGAAGTCGCCGGCCGACCGGAAGCCCTGGCCGAAGCCCTTTCTTTCCTGTGTCCCGGGGGCACCTGCATCGAAATCGGCAACATCTGCCAGGGCCACGTCGTCTCCCTCGATCCTTCCCAACTGGTACTGGGCGCCAAACGCATCCTGGGCATCATGTGGTACGATGCCGACAGCCTATACCAGGCGCTCCGCTTCCTCCAAAACCAACAACATCGTTACCCGTTCTCCCAGCTCCTATCCCATCGGTACCCCTTGCGCGCCATCAATGAGGCGTTTCGCGACCAGGACGCGGGCCGTGTCCATCGTGCCTGCCTGGCTCCATGGGCCTGAGGTGCGGTACCGGCCTGCTCCTCAGCTTTGTAGTTGTCCTTGCACAGACAGCTTCTATAACTTTCGACATCGTTTACGTGCCGTTCACAACAGCAGGACCAGATCCTGTTCGTGCGCCTGCGTGACGCAAGGGAGTACCGGCTATGCCCAAGGTGGTTTTCGTCAACGAAAAAAAGGAGATCGAAGTCCCTGTCGGCGCCAATCTGCGCGAGGAAGCCCTGCGCGCAGGGATCCCCCTTTATCGCGGCATCCACCGCTTGGTCAATTGCCGCGGCAAAGGCCTGTGCGGCACCTGTCGTGTTTACGTGCGCAAAGGCATGGAACACCTAAGCCCCAAGCGGCTGCTCGAACGCATCCGCCTGGCGATGATGCCTTTCGCCAATATTGGACACGAAAACGAAGTGCGCTTGGCCTGTCAGTGCCAGGTTTTAGGCGACTGTGAAATCGTTACGCGCCCACGAAAAGACCTGTACGGGGAGAACTTCTGGCAAAAGCCTTATCCGAACAAATGACCACCGCACGGCCTCGGCCGCACTGCTCCTGGCGTCAACCTTCAGGACATTGGGCTTGGGCGCACGTGTCGCTCCAGCAGGTCCAAAAACGGGCGCTGGTCCGGATGGATCTTGCGACGGGCTTCGTCCAGCGGCATAAAACGCGCCTGATCCACTTCCCACGAAGCAGCTTTGGCTGCCTGCTCCGCAGGCGCCGGCCCAGCGAAACAGTGTACTATCTTGCGACTGCGCGTGTAGCGGATCTTCCCCAAGTAGACAAGCTGCCCAGGTACTATGCCGGCTTCCTCCTGGGTCTCTCGGCGGGCCGCTGCTTCCAGGTCTTCGCCTGGGTCGGGAACACCTTTGGGTATGCTCCAGGGGGCGCGCCGATTGTAATTCCCAGACGGATGGACCAAAAGCACTTCCAAACCTTGGGCTCCTTGTCGGTACAACAATGTCCCTGCTGCCTCTGTCATGAATCCGATCGCCTGCGCTCCCTGGCTCAACGCATCAGCCAGTGCAGCAACCCCAACAGCCCGCCGGTCAGTGCCACCAGTGAAAGTACAAACGCGACGATCTTCACCCAACTATAAGGCCGGGAACCTGTCGCCTTGCCTGTTTGGCCATTGACGAAGAACTGATAGAGCTTGTTGTGGTAACGATACCCGGCAACCCATACAGGCAACAGGATGTACTTGAAGGTCACCCCCACGTAGCGCGTATCCACGCTCGACAGGACTTGATGGTCCCCGCCTATGTCGCGGCAGCACAGTGTGCGTATTTCGGCGTCCATGATGTCCCGAGCGCAGCGGAAACCGTGCGGCAGCGTCAGGGTATAGCGTTCGGTGCGAAAACCGCTCAGAAACTGCTTTTGGAAGTTGACCAGGCCTTCCAGCGACCACGGTTGCAAACCGGTGAGCGCCCACGGTGGCAGACTGTACGACGCACACACAAGCACGTCGTCGAAAAAATGATCTACTTCGCCGCTGACATAGGTCCAGCGCGTCTTGCGCACCTGCCGCGTGCGTGTCACGAGGTTGCCACTGACATCGCGTTCCGTGTAGGTTTCCGTCACGTAGTAATCGTCGCCGCGCATGCCGGTGTAGCGCGAATAGGTCATAGCGTCGAAAGTCCAGAACGGCACATAAAGGCCCTGCACTTGGCCCAGGGCGGCCATCTTTTTGATTCCCGTCGGCGCAAACCAGCGCCGTCCGATCCAGTGCTCGAAGAGCTGGATCGCTTGGCGCTTGTCTACTGCAAACGGGACGACCCCTTCCGGCGCCAACAGTTGATCCACCTCTTCGGCGGGACTTTCCAGGTGCGTGCCGCAATAGGGACAACTTGCCGTAGCTACGCTGCGGTCCATGATGACGACCGCACCGCAACCCCCGCAGCGGATCTGTCGCTGGCCCTGCCATTCGCTGCCCGTTCGCCCCTGCTGCCGCAAGTGCTCCAGCCGCTGGATATACGCGGCATAATCCAGCTCCGCCACGCGATCGTTGCTGAAGTCCACCAGTTCGGCAAAGCCGCAATAAGGACACCGCAAGGCGCGTGCTGCAGGGTCGAAATCCAGACGGGCACCGCATTGGGTACACGGAAACTTCCGTCCCTGCTCCGGCGCCCGGGTCATTACCGGAGCTCGCTGTTCGCTTGCCTGTGCAGCCTCGCGTGCCACGGGAATATCGTCGCTTTTCGACCTGGCTTTTTCGTACATGTGGACTGCCCCGGATCGGTTTCTGGCAATGGCTCCCATCGGCGCGCAGGGCCGGGGCTGCAGCACGCACCTTACCCGATGCTGTCAGCCCGATGCAGGAGCCTGACCCGGCGGCGGGGGCGGAAACAGGCCGGCCAATTCGGCAACACTGCTAGCAGCTGCCCAGTTCGCCATCCCCTGCCTCCACACCGGCGTCGCCCCGCTCACTGCACCACGCTGCACTTGCGCAGTCACCTCCTGCAAAGTGTAAGGACCCACTTGTTGCCCGTTCACTATCAAATAGTAATGCATCGCGGGAGGCGCAGTCCCCGGCCCTGCCAAATGGGCCGCCATCTGCTGCCCTATCGCCGCTCCCGCCCCGATCCCGGCTCCCATACCGGCCAAACCCGAAGGATTGCGTGCTGCCTCGCCGATCGCCTCGGCGGTCTGGTACTGCGCGTAACGCTGCAAATCGCCCAGCACTCCCATGCGCGTCCTTTTGTCCAGTACCTCCTCCACCTCGGGCGGCAAAGATATGTTCTCCACCAAGAATTGCGTCAGGGCCAGTCCCATCTGTTCCAGATCGGGTCGGATGCGCTCCAAAGCGCGCTGCCCCAGGTGCTCGTAATTCCCGGCTAGATCCAGAATCGGCATCCGCATCTGCGCTAGCGCATCCGCAAAGCGGGACACGATAATATTGCGCAAGTGCTTGGTGATCTCGAATGTTTCGAACGATGGGTCGGTAACCACCAGCTGCCGCAGAAAAGTCGCCGGGTCTTGCACGCGCATCGCATACGTCCCGAAAGCGCGAATACGCACCGGCCCGAATTCCGGATCGCGCGTCAAAATCGGATTCTGCGTGCCCCATTTGAGGTCCGTCCATTGCCGCATCGAGATAAAATACACCTCGGCCTTGAACGGCGAGTTGAAACCGTATTTCCATCCCCTGAGCGTGGACAGTACCGGCAAGTTGCGCGTCTCCAGCGTGTAGGTCCCCGGCCCGAATTGATCCGCCAGCTGTCCTTCGTTGACAAAAACGGCTACCTGCCCCTCGCGGACTACCAGCTGCGCTCCCATTTTGATCTCATTGTTGTACCGCGGGAAACGGTACGCCAGGATTTCGTTTTGCGATGGCTCGGTCCACTCGATGATGTCAATGAATTCGCCGCGGATCTTGTCCCACAGCCCCATGGAATGGCCCTCCGTTCGTTAAGTGTGTAGCCTTCCGGCACTGGCCACCGGGCTTTTTAGGCCGGCTGGTCCATCACCACCCGGCTATTGCATCCGACCACTGTTCATGACCATCGCCGGCTATGCAAGAGCACAAGCTCGTGCTCTACAGGGGCGCCGCCATTGCTCGGGCGTCAGTGTGTTTCCCTATTGTCTCTCGACATCTGATGCATGTCAAGCAGCGCGAACTTGGGTGTCTGCAAGTTAATTCGCCGGTCGGCTGCATTGTTTTAGAGCCAAGGCGCCTACTGGGCACACCACGACAAGCTTGCAATTCTACCCGCGCAAAGCTTGCTCACACGGGACAAAACACCATGAGGTTCACTGACACGTGTTAACAGAGTGTAAAGGGGTATGTTTCCGTTCGTTAACACTTTTGCCGGGCCATAGGTTTGGCCAAAATCATGCGTTTTCTTCGGGAAAAACAGGGATTTTTTCAAAAAAGCAGTCCGAGCGAAACCTGTCAGCCGCGGGCAGGGGGTTTACACTCTGTTAACCTTTGGCCGCTCGTTTCAAAAGCTCGGAAAAATAGTACACGTCCTACAATCAACATAAGTCAATTCCCGAGAATATGTTACGACAATTGGCATCGGCGAACGAAATAGTTCTGGCACACTATTTGCACTAAAGTCCCTTGGCGGATTGGCAGTATTTAGGCCTCGCCGTGTATCCTTGTGTCGTCTCTTTACGCTGCGGCGGAGCACGTCGAGTGGCTTCATGAGGATACACGGCATAAAACGGAGGGTGTCCATCATGAAGCGTACTCGCCCTGTCGGTGTCATTGCACTTCTCGGCGTGGTACTGTGCACGGTTTGTGCCGACGCCGGGGTCATTTCCTCAGGACCATTCGATGTGGGTATCGTTACCGACGGCGTGCTGTGCGACCCCTTTGCTGGTATCGGCTTCAGACGCAACTCGGACGGTTACGAGCCTATTAGCCCACCCATTGATCGTGATTCCTGGGGTGTGTCCTTCCGCTCCTTCCGAGGATACGTGGATCCACAATATTACCGCGTTGCCCATATTGCGTCGTTCGCTGCAATCTTTACCTCGACCACGGCAACGACCAGGCACCAGCTGGAAACTACGGGCGGTGCAGCGCTTTTAGAGGTGGTCCAATTCTTTTCGTTCGCAGCCGACAATGTCCTGAACGTACATACGACCGTTACCAATTTAACTGCCGTCGCGGGCCGCGTGCTCTTTCAACGCAACGTGGATTGGGATATCTCTCCTACAATATTTCGCGAAATCATAACCGTGGACCCGATCGCTCCATTCGCGCCTTTTGTCAAGGATGTCACGTACAGTTTCTTTGAATACCCCGATCCTTTGCGTCCTTACCGTTTTAGCGCGCGTGGCGGCGGCACTTTCGGCCCCCGTGATTACGGAGCGGGGATAAAGCTGGATCTGGGCGTCCTTGGACCAGGTGAGTCAAAGAGC
>PSKW01000014.1:14820-50955 GCA_040289265.1 Gemmataceae bacterium | reverse complement strand
CCGAACCAACGCCTGTGGCAAGAAAAAATCACCGAAGGGGAAAAATATCCTCTAGCCGAACAGGGCAGCCACATCGCATCTTTTGCCGGCGTTCGACGACACCTGAACGCGGCTCGGTCCGTAGGCATTCCAGACGGCTTGCTGCACCGACGTCGGCGGGCATATGTTTATGGCAGCCGCGGCAAGAACGACCTACGTGGGGCACAGATGCAGGTGTCGGCCCCAGGAAGCTGCGGTTGGCAACCGGTTGGTGAGGAGCCGATGTACCTGGGCATCGAGATAGGCGGCAGCAAGTTGCAACTGGGGATAGGCACGGGCGCAGGTGACCTGCGGCATCTGGTGCGATTGCCGGCGGACGCCGGCGGAGGTGCCGCCGCTATTCGACGTCAAACGCAAGAGGGCATGCACCTATTGTTGCGACAGAGTGGCGTAAGCGCCAAAGAGCTCCAGGGAGGCGCCATCGGGTTCGGCGGGCCTGTGGACGACAGCAGCGGATCGGTACTCACGTCTCACCAAGTGGCTGGGTGGGCGGGTTTTCCTCTGGCTGATTGGGCGACACAAGCCCTGGGTATTCCCATGCTTTTGGCCAACGATGCCGATGTGGCCGGTCTAGCCGAGGCCACGGCCGGTGCCGGCAAGGGCCTCTCCCCCCTGTTTTATATCACGGTCGGTTCCGGCATAGGCGGCGCATTGATCCTGGACGGGCATATCTATCGGGGGACCGGCCGCGGTGCCGCCGAGATCGGTCATCTGTGGACCGAGTATCGTCTGGATCCGTGGGATCCCGGCTCGTGGTGCGACCTGGAAGCGATTGCTTCGGGCTGGGGACTGGAAAAGGCTGCTGCGCTCGCGCTGGGCGTGTCCACTCGCTTGCCCGATGTGGTGCAGCGTGTCGCCGATCCCCGGGTCCAGGCTGTTCTGCAGCGGGGCATCCGCGCTTTGGCCTTGGGCATCAGTCACGTCATAGCTCTGGTATGTCCCCGGCGCATCGTCATCGGCGGCGGAGTATCTTTGCTAGGCGAGGAACTGTTTTTTGCCCCTTTGCGTCAGGCGGTACAACAGATTGCCTTTCCTCATTTTGCTGGGTGCTGGGAGATCGTACCTGCAGTCCTGGGCGAAGCGGTGGTGGTGCACGGCGCTTTGGAATATGCGCGGCAGCGGCTCTCGGGCCAGCCATCTTGATTTTTCCTGGGCCACGCCGCGCTTGTGTGCAGTCTAGGCTGGCATCATGGGTCCGTGCGGCGCTGTAGCAGACGCCGCATGGAGATGACGACCTCGGCGTACTTCGGGTCGGCGGCACGATTGACTGTTTCCTTCGGATCGGTTGCGTAGTCGTAGAGCTGGGCGCCTTGCAATCCATCGTCCCACTCGGTGTAACGATATCTCTCGGTGCGCACAGTGCGGCCGCGCACGCCCCGATGGACCACCTGAGTGAACGCCGGCTTGTCCCAAGGCGCTTCCGGATCGTTCAACAGCGGGCGCAAACTTGTGCCTTCCAGTCCCTTGGGCACGGGCAAACCACACAGGTCCACCAGCGTGGGATACAAGTCCACAAGCTCGACGGTACGGGTACAAGGACGGCCGCCGGCTCGCGTGCCGGGCACAGAGATGATCAGCGGCACGCGTGCCGAGTTTTCGAACAGGCTCATTTTCTGCCACAGCCCGTGTTCTCCGAGATGGTATCCATGGTCGCTGGTAAAGACCACGATGGTTCGGCGGGTCAGATCGAGCCGATCGAGAGCGTCGAGCAGCCGGCCCAGCTGGGCATCCATAAAGCTGACCGAAGCGTAATAAGCCTGGATGGCTTGCCGGCGCAGCTCGTCGGTCATCTTGTCTTGTTCTGGTCGGGCACTGGCGAAGGCCAGCGGAGGCGCCGTCTGCCTGTGCTTCTGGGGTACCTGCGGCAACTGGATGTGCTCCAGCGGATGCTTGGCGAAATAAGCCTTGGGAGCGACAAAAGGCGTGTGCGGCCGATAGAATCCCACGGCCAGGAAGAAAGGCCGGTCCCTGTTTTGCTCCAGCAACTCGATGGCTGCCGCGGCACCTTTGGCATCGGTCTGCTCGTCGTCGGTCCCCTCGGCAGCCAGCCAACTCAGCACGCCGCCGAAGCGCGCAGGGCCTTGGAGGTCAGGACGCAGCGTAAAGATCTGGTCTTCGTCGTCGCGGTCGCGACCGCGCGGATTGACCACCCGGTCCCACGAAGGTGCATCGTCCAGCCCGTTGGTGCCGATATCGCCGGGTACACCGTAGTGGTACAGCTTGCCGACCCGGGCAACAAAATATCCAGCTTGACGAAAGGCCTGCGGCAGCGTGACGATATCGCCCAAGGTTTTGCGAAAATGCAGGCTGTTGTCCTGGACTCGCGTGGTATCGGGACGACGGCCTGTCAAAAACGAAGCGCGGCTGGGATTGCACAACGGATACTGGCAATAGGCCCGATCGAAGCGCACTCCCCGCCGGGCCAGCCGATCCACGTGCGGCGACTGCGCCCGCGTGTCCCCGTAGCAGCCCAAGCGATTGCACAGATCGTCGGAAACGACCAAAAGCACATTGAGTTTTTCGGCAGCGCAGGCGGGCAGCAGTCCCAGCGCCGTCACCGCTATGGCCATCAAAACCCTCATCGCTTCCCTCCTTCGTCGAGCTCGTCGCTGCTCGATGCGGCACGACCCCAGCCACCGTGCATAATAGCCGATCGCGGACACAGATCCAAGGCTCTGCTCGAGTACGATCGAAAAAGTGCCGGACGAATCCAGTGCTTGATTTGGCCGATAGGCGCGAGTAGAGTTGTCATAAAGAGGGAAAGGGCGAAACTATGCGCAGCAAAGCGCCGAAAACAGCAGTGGTGGCCTTCAAAGTCGAAGCGGAACTGGCAGAGATCCTCAACCGTCTGCCCAACAAGAGTGCCTTCATCCGCAAGGCGATCATGGCCCAACTGAGTGTCGCCTGCCCGCTGTGCCGCGGTGCGGGCTATCTGCCCAAAGGCCTGCACGACCACTATGCGGCGCTGCTGCATCAATTCAATTCGCGCGCCTGCGACCATTGCGGCAGCGCATTGCCACTGCCTGCCGAACCAGGGGAGTTGTCCGAGCACGACCGGCGGCGACTGGAGCAGTTTTTCTACGGAGGCCCCTTCTATTGCGATAAGTGCTACGAGCAGGCGCCGCCCTGCGACGATTGTGGCTGGCATATCGCTCCGGAACAGTTACCGCAGCATCGTCACGAATCCTCGGACTAGACGCCGGTCCTCTTGCGTCGGCCCAGTTTTACTCCAACACCAACTCGCGCTCGGCCCGGAGAAGTAACTCGTGGGTTTCCTGGGGGGTATCCGCTTGGCGCAAGGCTTCCAGCAAACCAGGTTGCAAAAGCAGGCGCGACAGACGGGCCAGCACACGCAGGTGTGTACGATCGTCCTGACAACAGACCAAGAAAAACACGTCGGTGAGGATGCCCCGCGGGGCACCGAAGGGAATGCCGGAGAGGGTGCGCCCGCAGGCGATCACGTGTTCGCCGAGGGCATGCGGCAGTGGACGATGCGGATGCGGCAGGGCGACACCGCATTCCAAAGCGGTACTGGCCATACGTTCGCGTTGCTCCAGGGCAGCCAGAAGCGCCTCGGGATCGTAGACATAGCCGGAGCGTTGGGCACTTTCCACCAATTCGCGCAAGGCCGAGGCAGCCGTACGGGCGTTGAGGGGCACGGCGACGCACTCCAGCGGCAAGTAGGCAGCCAAAAGCAGCTCGCGACGCTCGGCATGGCCACCCCCCTCCAGTCCGGCTAGCTCTTCTTCCGTGTAGGCGTGCATTTGTTTTTCGACCCAATGGGTCAGTTCGGTACGGGAGAAGCGCCATTGGCCAGCGACTTTGCGCGCCGGGAGGTAGCCGCGACTGGCCAACTTGGCTACCTCGCGGGGATCGCGCTGCAACAGTCGGGCAGCTTCCTCGAGGTCGAGGATTTCGCCGCTCATGTGCCAGCTCCTCCGGAACGCTCGGCAGTCGTCGCAGGCAAGTGCAGCGTCCCTGGCAAGGCAAAAGGCTGACCCCCACGCAGCAGTTGCGTCTGGGCTTGCGTTTGCTGCCCCAATCCCCACAGCTTGATGAAGCCGCGTGCTGCCTCGTGGTCGAACAAGTCACCGCGTCCCTCGTAGGTAGCCAAGCTCTGCCGATACAGACTGTACTCGCTTTTACGGCCGACGACCGTAGCCTGCCCTTTGAAAAGCTTGACACGCACGGTGCCGGTGACAAACCGCTGGCTACTGACGACGTACGCGGCCAGGTCTTGATGGAAGGCGCTGAACCACAAGCCGTTGTAAATGAGATCGGCATACTCCTGCGCCACGAGCGTCTTGAAGCGTTGCGCGGGCTTGCTCAAGGTCAGTGTTTCCAAGTCGCGATGTGCGAGGTGCAAGATCGTCGCCGCCGGGGCCTCGTAGACTTCCCGCGACTTGATACCGACCAAGCGATTCTCGATGTGGTCAATGCGTCCGACGCCGTGGGCGCCCCCGAGACGATTGAGCTCGGCGATAAGATCCACCCCATCGAGCCGGCGGCCGTCCAGAGCTACTGGCCGCCCCTGCTCGAACTCTATATCCACATACGCCGGCTGGTCCGGTGCCCGCTCCACAGGCACGGTCCAGGCAAAAGCGTCCTCGGGCGGCTCGATCCAGGGGTCTTCCAAAACACCGGCTTCGCAACTGCGCCCCCACAAATTCTGATCTATGCTGTAGGGACTTTTGCGCGTGGCCTCGACCGGGATGGCGTGCCGACGGGCATATTCAAGCGCCTCGTCGCGACTCATTTTCCACTCGCGCACCGGAGCGATGATTTGCAAATCGGGCGCCAGCGTCTGGAACGTGACATCAAAGCGCACCTGGTCGTTGCCTTTGCCGGTGCAACCGTGGGCGACTGCCCGGGCTCCGTGACGACGGGCCTCGTCCACCATGAGCTTGGCAATCAGCGGCCGGCCTAGCGCCGTCGCCAAAGGGTATTTGCCCTCGTACACTGCACCCGCCATGAGCGCCGGCCAGATAAAACAGTCCACGAAAAGTCTGCGCGCATCCACGGCGATGGCCTCGACCGCTCCGGTACGTAGCGCCTTTTGACGGATGCGCTCGATGTCTTCGCCCTGGCCCAAATCGGCAGTAAAGGTAATGACTTCCATGCCATATTTCTCGCGGATCCAGGGCACCATCACCGACGTATCCAATCCACCGCTGTAAGCTAAAATCACTTTCTCCGCAGGCATAAGCATTTCCCCCGTGCGCTGACCGGCCCCCTTTGCCCAGTTTGGCTGGACCCTTTCGCCAGCTCCTCTGGACACCGGCGATTGAGTCAGTTTATGCTCGTCGGCCCAACTTGCCAGCGCAGTCTTTTGCTGCCCTGTGCGGCGCCAAAAAGCCAGGCAAAATTTAAGTCCTGTAACGAATTTGCCGATAAGGAGGAATAGTCCGAGCTGTACGGGGATATCGCATCCGGCGGCGACAGCCTTGTGTTTCGCCGCCGGACCTTTCCGCTCTCGAGGGATCTAGCCCGGCAGGTTAGGGGGTTGGCACAGGGAGAAGAAGTTATGCGCGTGACACTCTTGGCGGCGATAGCGAGCAGTTTGCTCTGGGGGGCACACGCGAGCGCACAGAGTGTGCCCGAGGGCACAGTCAAAGAGGGACCGACACTGGTTGCGCCGCCTGCTACCACAGGCGTCTTCGACATGGCTGACGAGCAATCTACGACGGGCGAGCCGAGTCGAGGAAAGACCAAAGGCGAGCCCAAGTTACATCAGCCTGGTCCTGTACCGCCTGGTGCCGCTGCGCCCACGCCGCCGCCACCTATGCCTTGGTTTGCCGACGACAAAGGAAGCAAAAGCGCTTCCGGCCCGTCCGGAGTGCTTTTGTACGGCGATGTCTTTTGGATGCGCCCACGGCGGACGGCACCGTTCGTATTCCACACGACTCCCACCGCTGGCTTCGGCGAAGACTATGACACCACCGAGTTCCACTTCGGCTTCCGCGCCGGAGGCGGATACTTGACATCGGACGGACTGCTGCTGGCCGCCACTTATACACACTTCGAGCATCAGGTAGCCGACGACAGCGAAGGCGTCGGCTCTTTCACTTATGTCGGCCCTGGCTTGCTCCACGGTAGCACGGCTGACTCGCTGCGCGGTACTTGGAATTTCCGCTATCGGACCGTAGACATCCATGGAGGCGTCGTCCTCAGTCCCACGGACCATGTGGACCTTATCCTGACCGGCGGTGCCCGCATTGCCTGGATTGATCAGGCATACGAAACCTTCTTGACCAACGGCGGCATCGGGGCTGTCGAATTGCACGATCTCACCCTGGGAGGAGCTGGTCCGCGCTTCGGTTCCGAGGGCCGCATTTATTTGCTCCCCTGGCTGGCTCTGTACGGGCAAGGCGCCGTCTCCCTGATTTTCGCCGATCTGCGCAACGATAGCGAATTGAACGTGAGCGGCCCGAATGAAACCAGTCGCTTCGTGCTGCGCTACGATCGGCATCACCTTATTCCGGCATTGGAGCTGGCCGTAGGCGCCGAAGTGAGCTTGTTCAAGGGCCGCGTGCTGCTCGGCGGCGGGTACGAGTACCATTACTGGTTCAATCTCGCCAATTCTGTGGACAACGGTGGCAATATCATACCCAGCGATTTGAGTCTGGAAGGCGTGTTCGTGCGCGCCACGCTCCTGTGGTAACCGCATTCCTTGGCCGCCTAGCTGCGGAACGAGTTCGAGCACAAACACGAACAAAGGCCGGGCGTTTCACCCGGCCTTTTTCTTTGCCTGACTCCGCGTTGCGGTGGCGCGCGTTCGAGGCTCGCTCGGCCCGACTGGACTGGTCCGACCATCCACCAGCCTGGTACAATCGTCTAGGTCGGTGTCCGTGGGCCAAGTAGCGGCCGACGGGGCGCCGCAGCGAGACCGCTTTACGAGCGATGCCAATGTCTGGGCAAAAGGACGAGCGAGTTTGCTGTCAGACCGGAGCCGAGTCGTCAGGGACACTGGTAGACCCGGTGCGCCAGGAGGTCCTCGCCTTGGCGCACACGGTGGTCATCAAGGTCGGGACACAGGTCGTGACCGACGACAGTGGGCGACTCTGCCCGGAGCGACTGGCAGGACTCGTGGAACAAATCGAGCGCTTGCGTGCCGAGGGTCGCCGGGTGGCACTGGTCAGCTCTGGAGCTATCGGCGCCGGCGTCGGACGGCTCGGCCTGCCGCGGCGGCCCGAGTCCCTCCGTCATTTACAAGCGGCAGCGTCCGTGGGCCAGACAGAACTGATGCGTTGCTACGCCGAGCTGTTCGCTCGCCACGGCACGCAGGTAGGCCAACTGCTCCTGACCGCGGCGGATTTCGATAACCGGACTCGCTACCTCAATGTGCGCAACACGCTGTGGACTCTGTTCGAGTGGCGCTGCTTGCCTATCGTCAACGAAAACGACACGGTCAGCGTGGCCGAAATCCGTTTCGGCGATAACGACCGGCTCGCCGCCATGGTCACCAATTTGCTGCAGGCTCCCCTGCTCATCCTGCTCAGTACCGTAGACGGGCTGCTGTGCAGCGATGCACAAACGGGGCAGGAACACCCGCTCTTGACCGTGGAGCGCTTCGACGACAGTCTGTTGGCTTTGGCGCGCGAGCAACGCACCCGGCTGGGCAGCGGCGGCATGAAAAGCAAGCTCCAGGCCGCACGCCTGGTGACCCGTGCCGGCGAATGCGCACTCATCGCCAACGGGTGCCGTCCGGGCATCCTGGACGAGATCCGCGCCGGCAAACCTGTGGGAACGCTGTTTTTGCCCCAAGGGGGCTTGCTGCCAGCGCGCAAACGCTGGCTGGGACTGACTGCTCGGCCGCGCGGCAGTTTGCGTGTGGACGCCGGAGCGTGTGCCGCCTTGTCGAGCCAGGGCAAGAGCTTATTGCCCATCGGCGTCATCGGGGTCGAGGGCCATTTCAACAAAGGCGACGTCGTCAGCGTACTCGATCCCGAGGGCCACGAATTCGCCCGCGGGCTGGTCAATTACTCGGCGGCAGACGTGCGCCGGATCATGGGCTTGCGCTCCGAGCGCGTGCTGGACCGGCTCGGACCCGGCGCCTACGAAGAAGTCATCCACCGTGACAACTTGGTTTTGCTCGACGATGCTCCGGCATCGGACGCCGAGGGCGATGAGGAGAAACCATGATGCGATGGCCTTGGCTCGCAGCCCTCTCGGTCGTGGCGCTCACCGCATACGCGGATAGTTTCGACGCCTGGGACCGCGACACACTCGTCCGGTTGACTCGAAGCGAGCAGGTGCAGCAGGTAGAGCGGTTGCGTGCCGCACAAGGCACGCGCTGTGCCGGTCTGCTCCCGGGCACGGATGGAGCCGTTTTGTTCGTACGCACGCGCAACGGACTGTGGGCCAAACTGGCCTGTATCTTCGGCATTCAAAAGACGCCGGCAGGCCCGCGGCCGGTCCTAGTCATCGAACGCTTCGCAACTTTCCGCCCGGAAAGCGGGCGCGCCGTCCAAGCCAGCGCTCGCGGCGTATATCTTTACGACGGGTTCCATTTCAACCTGGAGCTAGGCCAAATCGTGCCTCCTGACGTGGGCGCCGACCTGCGCTATTCGGCCGAAGCCGGAGGCGTGCTCGAAGCCATGCCCCAAGTACAAATCTTTCTGTTGGTCAAGCCGCCCAAAGGCAATCCGGCAACAGCGCCCCAAAACAAAATCGGCGATGCCGATACCCCCGTCGGCGGCACTTTTCAGTTGTACGACGATGGTCGGCGCACCGCGCGCCTGCATCTCGAAATCGCCCAAGACGGAACCATCAGCGGGAGCTACGTCTCGGATCGAACAGGCCGGACGTATCCCGTGCGCGGCAAAGTGCAATCGCCCAGGCATATCTGGGAATTCACGGTCAAGTTTCCGCAGACCGAGCAAACGTTCCGCGGCTGGTTTTTCACAGGCGACGGCGCAGCCCTGGCCGGCTTCAGTCGTATGCAAGACCGCGAATTCGGCTTTTACGCCGTACGTCTGCCCGATGAACCCAAAAGACCTTGACTGCCCGGCCCGCCTGCGCACGTGCCCTCGGAGGTGACCGGGTCCATGTTGTCGCTACGATTCCGCGGCGGAAATACCGCGCCGCTCGAAGTGGAGTGGCTCAGTCCCGACGGCGTGGCCGGGTTGAGCGCCGGGGAGATCGCCCAGCGCAAGATATTCCACGGCAACCGGCAGGAGCCGCTGGGGGAGTTTTTCGACGTGAGCGGCGACGCCGCCGACGAAGACATCCTCATCCGAGGAGATTGCCGCCGCGTCAAATGGCTCGGTGCCCGCATGTGCCGAGGTCGCATGACGATCGAAGGTTCGGTCGGCATGCATGTCGGCTCGGGCATGGTCGGCGGGGAGTTGATCGTCCTGGGAGACGCCGACGACTGGGCCGGAGCGGAAATGCGCGGCGGACTGCTGCGCATCGCCGGCAACGCCGGGCACGCTTTGGGTGCCGCCTATCGCGGCAGTCGTGTCGGCATGCGCGGCGGCGTCATCCTCGTCCACGGCAGTGCCGGCAACGAAGTCGGCTCGCACATGCGCCGCGGTTTCATCGCCGTCGGCCAATCGGTCGGCGACTTCGCGGGCGTCGGCATGATCGCCGGGTCCATCTTCGTTTTCGGCACTCCCGGTATCCGCATCGGCGCCGGCATGAAACGCGGCTCCATCGTCTGCCTCGGCCCTGCCTCAGCCCTCAGTCTGTTGCCCACGTTCCGCTACGATTGCCGCTACCAACCGGTCTTCTTGCGCCTCTACCTGCTGCGCCTTGCTCAGCTCGGCTGGTCACACGTACGCGACTTCCTCGACGCTTGGTGGGATCGCTATTCCGGCGACCTGGTCGAACTAGGCAAAGGCGAAATCTTGCAGCGCGTAGGCGCATCTCCTAAAGATCGCGCCTGAGCCGGCCGGATGTCCTTCTGGGCAAAAGCCGATCTTGTAGCTACTGACCAAGGAGTAAACCGCAGAGTGCGCAGAGAACCGCCGAGAGGAACGTTCGATCTCCGCGCTTCTCCGCGTCCTCTGCGCCCTCTGCGGTTAATCCGTATACGGTTAAACCGCTGCTTATTTCAGAGCATCATGTGGCAAAACATTGCACATAGCAGAAAAGGCAATTGGAGCGGAGGAGATTCGAACTCCCGACCTCCAGAGTGCGATTCTGGCGCTCTCCCAGCTGAGCTACCGCCCCAAAGCCCACTGGGCAATCCTGCATCGAGCCCTCACAGAAGCGCCTGCACCGAAACTGGGATCGCTCGTGCGATTCGGGATCGCCCGCCAGGCAAAACCAATTCTACTACGGCTACCGCTAGCTGTCCAACCAAGGGCACCAGCAGTGACTTCGACACCCGGGCGACGAGCGGCATTTGCTTCCCAGCGCTGGTCGTACCACGATCCCCCTTGCGGGCAACTGTTCTCCTTATCGCGCGTCTCTCCCCGGGGCTGGAGTCACATAACCGGCATATTCAAAAGCCCGCTGCCGGATTGCTGGAAGTCTGCTTCGATCCCCACTCGTGCGCGGCGCGCGAAGGCCAACCTATGCCTCGTGGCGAGCGGTAATGCGTGCCGCCCGTGTACGGCGCAACGGTGCAGTAGCGTTGCAAGAGGTACCATGGCATGTTCTAGGGAGCCCGCGTGCGGCTCATTGCCCAAGGCCGAGTCTGTTAGGGAGCGAGGCAGCTGGTCGAGGTGCTCCCGATGTCACCCGACAACTTCCTCGATTTGGTTCAATTCGGTCAACAGCACATCGGGCCGGGAGGCGCGGTCTTTGAGCTGCTCTTTGGTAGCGCGCAACGACGTTTTGTCACCCGCGAACAAAGCGGTGTGCATACCCAGTTTGCGGGCAGGAAGCACATCGCGTTCGATACTCGAGCCGACATGGAGCACATGCCAAGGCTCGTAGCCGTTGGCCTGGAGCCGGCGCACAGCCTCGCGGAAGAGCCGCTCGGAGGGCTTGCGCGCCCGCTGTTCCCAGGACCAGAAGTGCCACATGCGTGGACAAACTTCTTCCAGGGAGCGATTGGGATCGAGTCGGCGAAACTCGCGCGCCAATTGGACGACCGAGAAACATTGCCCATCCGCCAGCAGTCCCTGACCGTCGAGATGGTCATGGACGTAGGTCAAGGCTCGGTCCATCCCCGAGTACGGGCCCACGGCTTGCAGGCTTTGGTGAAAGAAATAGGCGATCTTGCGGCAGTACTCATCCAAAGAGCCGTAGAACTCCACATCGAAAGTGTATTCGTTGTGCATGAGTTTCTTGACGATTTGCGTCCAAATCTTGTCGGCGAGGATTTCCGGGTACCGCTCCTGATTACCCGGCTGAAATTGCAGTTCGGCGAGAGCATTTTTGTACATGAGGCGGAGATACTCTCCGGGGAGGCCGGGCCGGCGGGTCATGGCAGGCCACATGCGGAACTCCTGAGCTGTCTTTTCCAGAGCCGTGGACATGACGAATTCCTGAGGATGTTCCAGGACTAGCTCGCCCAAAGAAATGCGCAGCAATGTGCCGTATACGTTCCACAAGACGATGCGCACCTGGGGCAAGCGCACCAGGTGAGGCTTTGCCTTGGGCGGCTCGCACTCGGGCGGCGCCGGCCAAAACAGGTCGCTGCGCGTATCCAGGTAATCCGCATATTGTTCCAGAGTCAGAGGCATGACTCGTACCTATCTTTTTGAACCGTTGGCTCGACAGCTCCCAACAATTCGACGTTATTGCGGCCATCTACATGACATTGTAACATGCCCTCAGAAGTCCATAAATGAGCCGCTTTGGGAGCACCATATTATTCTGCTGCACGGCGCACAACCTTGCTGTCCTCTTCGGAAGCCGTAAACTGATATTGTTTCGGCGGCCCGCTGCAAGTGCCCAGCCGAAGGAAGAAGGAAGGCAATGCGTGCCTAGGCCAAGCCGTGGCAGCTCCATCGTCGCATTAGGGTCGCATTAGGAACCAACGGGAGTTAGGAACCAACGGGGGCGGAGGCAGGCACAAGGGCAGAGACGAGCACCCATGGTATCTGCTGGACAGGAACAATCGGGAAACGGGCGCGATTTGCCGCCGGTGACCCCGCCCAGTGCCGGGCTGATTGTGCAACTGTTTATCGTGCCAGGCCTTTTGGTGGCGGTGGTGGTGGCGGTAATCTGGCTGTTTTTCGGATGGTTAGGCGGGACGCCGCAGTCGGCAGAAGAATATGTGCGAGGCTTACGCAGCGAAACGCGTCGCTGGAAAACCGCCGAGACGCTGGCCCAAGTCCTGACGCGCGACGAGAATCTGGCTTGCGATGTGTCGTTTGCCTTGGAGCTGTGCGAGGTACTCGCCGACGAGTGGCAACGGGATGTGCAATTGCCGGCGGTCGCTGAAGAGCCTGACCTGTCCGCCGAATATTTGCCCGCCGTGTTGGGCCGCTTTTACGTGCCTGTGGGATTGCCTCTGTTGCAGGAAATGATTTCTGTAGCGGAACTGCGCTGGCAGCAAAAGGCATGGCTGCTGCGATTGCGGGGGGCCGTGTGGGCGCTGGCATTGCTCGGCGAGAAGATGCAAGCATGGCCGCGGCTGACCCAGGAGCGCAGGGAGGCCATCCTCGTGCGATTGGACCGGGAAAGCCAAGCGCATCACGGCACCCGCCGCGGTCAATGGGCCGGTCAGGCGGCCAGCTTTTTGCGCAAGCTGCCCTCGGCACCCAGCTCGGGCCCGCTGGCTCTTCAAGACCTGGCCGAGTCTGTGTATCGTGTCAGCGAGACGCTCGCTCGTGCCGCCCAAGCGCCCGACGAAATGACGCGCAAGTACGCTACATTGGCCCTGAGCCAGTGGTACGGCGCGGCAGCCGAAAAATCGCTCGTCGAGTTGTGTGGCGCCAACGACAGCATTCGCTCTTTCGAAAACGACGACGAAGAGCGGGGTCGGCGCGAAATCCGTTACAATGCCGTGTTGGTCTTGACCCGGCACAGGAGTTCCAGACTGCCCAAAGACCTTTTGCTGGAAATCCTCGACGAGAACAAGCAGCGGACTTATTATCGGGACAACCCAGGCGCCGCGGACCAGACCTTGTTGGTGGCCTTGCGCACGGTGGCGGACGCAGGCCGACCGGCTGCTGGAGAACAGCTCGACCCGGATGTTGCACGCGCCGTAGCCAAGTTGGCCGGCAGCGACAATCCTCGATTGCGCATCGAAGCGCAGCGGGTCTTGCTCTTGGATAGCGATGCGCCGGCGCACCAACCTGGTGAGGCAGCAGCGTACTGGGTGGTCGGTTTCGGTGCATTGGTCATCGGTCTTTTGGCGATCGCCGTGTTCGCCCGGAAGTGGAAGCTACAAAGCGCGACACCGGGGGCGTGACGCGGAAAAAGTACCGGAGCGGTCCCCTTGCCGAAGGGCCCAACCATGGGACGGCCCAAGCTCGTCGCCGCCAGACGCACCGATGCCGGCGCAAGCATATGTGCGGCACCCCTTGTCGCTGCCGCCGATATGTAACCTGGACACAATCCGATCCACGAAAGGAGTGCATGCATGGCCGACATGAAAGAAAAGATCATCGCCGCCTTGCAGAAGGCTTACTGCATGGAACTGGAGACCGTCCTCAATTACTTGGCCAACAGTATCCACCTGGAAGGAGTGCGTGCCGAGCAGATTCAGTCAGCTCTGGCGGCTGATATCCAGGAAGAATTGGGCCACGCCCGTCAGGTAGGGGAGCGGATCAAACAACTCGACGGGCAAGTGCCCGGCAGTTTGGCGCTCGTATTCGATCAAAAACACTTGCAGCCTCCCGCGGATCCGACCGATGTTGTCGCCGTTATCCGCGGCGTCCTCGAAGCCGAGGACCAGGCGATCCGACATTACAAGTCCATTATCGAGCTGACCGAAAAGGTGGACTACGTGACCCAGCACCTGGCAATTACCCTGCTCGCCCAAGAAGAAGCCCACTGGCACAAATTCGAAGGGTACTTGAAGGAATATTTTCCCAAAGGGTAAGCCCACGCCGGGCAGCACAGGATAATGGATCCACAACCGGCGGAATGATTTTTCTTTACACGGCTGGGAGCCGAAAGGTAAAATAAAGCAGTAGGCCGCTTATCGGAGGGGCGGCCGGTAGGCAGCCCGGCGGCCTGGTCAACCGATGTACCACAGGTCCGGCAGTGCCGGCCGGGGGAGGTGCGCTACGCTCGAAGAAGTGCGCAAGGTACGCCACCTGATTCTCTGCCGGAAAGTGCCGGACAGGGAGGAAGGTGGTTGAAAGGAGCGACTGCGCAGACGTTGGCTGTATCCGAGCCACAGGTGCCCGCGTTGGATCGTGCTTGCCTGTGTGCTCGTGTCGCCGAAGAAAACAAAGGCCGGGACATCCTCGTCCTCGACATGCGTCAGCTTTCCCCTCTGTACGACTATTTTGTCGTTCTGACCGGCGTCAGCAAGCGGCAAACCCAATCGCTTTCACAGGAAATCGAACAGGCTATGCACGCCGCCGGCGATCGTCCACTGGGGATCGAAGGGTTCGAATCCGGGCGCTGGATCGTCCAGGACTACGGTGACGTCGTCGTCCATATTTTCGACGAGCCCACGCGCCGCTATTACGCCCTCGAAGACCTGTGGGCAGATGCGCCGCGCATTGACTGGGGTGCGGAGCTCAGCAACGGCGCCACGTGACTAGCGAAGATCATGGCCCGCTACGAACACTCTTTGCACTTTGACTTGCCTGACGTCAGGTAAGGCGAAAAGCTGACCGATGATGCGGGCCAAGTCTTCGGGCTGCGGAACTTGCCCACTCAATTCCACCGTATTGCGCTGGATTTGAGCGCGCAAGTGGACATAAGCGGGATCCGAGGCCAACAGACCTTGCACTAATGCTTCCAAAGGGACTGTCTGCCGGGATTGGTCTGGGCGCTCTCCAGGGAAGCGCGTCGCCGCCGCAGAAGCAGGATCTTTATGTGGCGCTTGCCCGACAGCCGGCTCGTTAGAGATCGGATGGCTTTGCGCGCTAGGTATGGAATCCGAGGGTCCGAGCGCGGGAGCCAGCAGAGTTACTCGCGGTCCCTGTTCCCCAACTCTCTTCATTGCGTGCTCGCCATGGCGCACACTGGGGGCGGATTGCGCAGATCCTCCAGCCGCAGGGTCGCCTGGATCGGCACCGATATGCCGGTCTGCTCCGGCAGCCGATGTCCGTGGCCCTGCATCTACAGGTGGAAAAGGCCGATCCCGCGGAATGGTGACGGCCGGACCGGTGCGTACGAAGGTCTCGTTGCGTAACGCTCGTGCATCGAGGCCGCTCAGCACCTGGCGGACCCGCTGACGGTCGAGCTCGCTTCCGACCGCACCATAGACGGTGACCACTCCCTGACGCACATAGACTTCCAGTCCGTATCGGCTCAATACGGGGTCGCGCCAGAGGGCTAGGCGCGCCTGGACACTCAAAAACCAGTCACTGCGCCGCGTTGCATCTCCGCTATTGGACGGACGGGGTAGCTGCAAAAGAGGCAGGCCGGTTGGCTCGTCGGCGACGGCCCAGTCGAGCCCGGCGGCGCGGGCAATGATCATCAAAGCCGTGACGCCGACGGTTGCCGCCGAACAACGCGTGCTTTCGAGCCTACGCGAACGCATGGCACTCCAGGTGCATGGCCAAACAGCGTAAGTTCTTTTCCCATCGCCCGGTTGCACCGAGCAGACGCACGGTGCACCGGCCGAGCCTTCGCCTTTTCCAACTATACCCGCAGGCAGAGTCGAAAGCCGACAGGCAGGCATACGATGGGCGACGTTTTGGCAGACGCCGTGCCCGAAAACTGGCATTTTCCGACGCACCAGAAACCTTATAATGCGTCGTCCGCGCCTGTACGACAGGGGTGTCGAATCCGGCAAAGTCTGGGCGCATGCCATCTGTCCGACACAAGGACAAGGAGCGAACAGGGATGCGAAGGATTGCCATATTGAACCAAAAAGGCGGCGTGGGCAAGACCACAACCGCCGTCAATCTGTCGGCAGCTTTGGCGGGTCTCGGGCAGCGTGTATGCCTCATAGACATGGATCCCCAAGCGCACGCCAGTACGCACCTAGGGATCGAGCCGGACGGCACAGCGGGCTCGCTGTACGAGGCGCTGGTGCACTCTCGCCCTCTGGCTGCCGTGCGTCGGCAAATAGCCGAGGGCTTATGGATCGTGCCGGCCGACATTGACCTGGCGGCCGCGGAAGTGGAGCTAGCCGGTGTCGTCGGCCGCGAAGTGCTGCTTCGCGATCTGTTGGCTCAGGATCGGGAGTCTTTCGATTTCGTCATCATGGACTGTGGCCCATCCTTGGGCATTCTTACCCTCAATGCGCTAGCGGCTGCCGACGAAATCTTCATCCCGTTACAGCCCCATTTTCTGGCCCTGCACGGCATGGGCAAACTGCTAGAAACGACAGCCCTGGTCGCCAGGCGTATCAACCCGGAATTGCGAGTCACGGGGATACTTTTGTGCCTGTACGAAAGCAACACGCGGCTGGCCGCCGAAGTGGTCCGCGATTTGGAAGCCTATTTAGATAAGGCGCGGCAGTCGGCAGCACCCTGGGCACAGGCGCACATTTTCCGGACGCGCATCCGACGCAATATCAAACTGGCCGAGTGTCCCAGTTTCGGAAAAACGATTTTCGATTATGCGCCTACCTGTCACGGCGCCGAGGATTATGCCGCTTTGGCCAGGGAGGTGCTGGGCCAGCGTTCGCCCCAGCCTCCGCGGGCCGCTGCCTGTGACGCGCCCAAGCCACAAGCGGTGTGTTCTCCGGTCGCTTAATCGAGCTGCACGATTTGCAAGAGCCAGGCACAGTCCAAGGGAACCCGCTTTTGGCTCATAGGACGACGATATCGTTCGCCAGGACAGGCATACCAGCGATCTCCATCACGGCATGCTGGGCCAGTTGTTTGGCATGATACGTTGCAGCTCGGCCCTTGATGACCACGCCGCTTTCCTGCACGACCAGTTGCAAGTCGCGAACTCGTCCTGTCAACCGGCGTTGCACCAGTGCTTCCAGCTCGCTGACGTCGGGAAGCGACTGGGGCTGCCTCCACGGGGCCATGACCTTATGTTTGTGAGTTGCAGAGTTCATCGCTGGCTCCCTCACGGCGTCCCACTTGCATCGACGCGCGGAAGTGCCGACCCCTCCCTGTTTGCTCCGTCGCAGAGCCAATCCCACGGGCGTCCACTGGCGGCGTCAACCTGAGCCCTAGGCAGGTTCCTGCGACCGCCGTGCCTGGTTTTGGCCAAATGAGTTTGCCGAGTAAAAATATATCGGTAGAGTTTGCCTTACCCGATCGTTTTGCCCAGCCAAAGAGCTTGTCGTAACCCTTACATTTTTTTAGTCCGTGAAGGTATAGCGGGTCAAGCAGAATTGAAGAAAACTTGGCAAAAATGCAAGCTTTGGATCGAAATATGCCGGATGAGCGCAAAATATCGAATGTGCGTTAAGGAGAGGCTGCTCGACCCCTGAAAGGCTCGGCCCACTCGTCAACGCTGGCTGCCAGCTAAGCCCTCTGCTCATTTGGGAGAGGCTCGCGTGCCGGCAGCTTGGTGCATCAACTCCAACAGTTTTTGCGCTACTGCCTCTGCAAAGGGCGGGTCGTTGATATGCAGGTCCAACTCGATCAGTTCCACTCGAGGCGCCTTCCACAGCCGAATACTTTCGAAAAGTGCATAGTCGGCTTCTGGCCACCAGAACGGCTTGCCCTCGGCGTCTATAGCGGACACGCCCCGCAAGGGCAAAACGATAGCCGTCGGTCCTTTGGCGGCGCTGGCTTTCATGGCAATCTCTTTGCCTAGTTTGTCGTTTTCTTCGGGTGTGGTCCGCATCAGAGTTACGTTGGGATTGTGTTGATAAAAGCGGCGTCCGCGGAACTTTTCCGGCACGGTATCGGGTGGGCCGAAGTTGACCATGTCGAGCGCGCCTACAGAAATGACCTGAGGCACGCCCATCAGGCCGGCGGCGGTCAGCCGATCGGGCCCGGCGGTCAAGATACCCCCCACCAGTTCGTCGGCCAGCTCGGTGGTGGTAATGTCCAGCACGCCGCTGATCAGTCCGTCGCGGATAAAAGACTCCATAGTCATGCCGCCGGTTCCGGTGGCGTGAAAGACCAGCACCTCGTACCCGCCGGCCTCGACCAGCCGACGCGCCGTTTCTACGCACGGCGTCGTCACGCCGAACATAGTGGCCGTTACCAGCGGCTTGCTTGTGCCGGCGCCCTGATCTTGGAATCGGTACCGCACCATGCCTGCCATGGCTGCCGCGGCGTTTTCCAGCACCCGCCGACTGATGCGGTTGATCCCGCTGATGTCCACTACGGAATGCATCATGAGGATATCGCGCACGCCGACATATTGCTTGACCTGACCGCTGGCCAGGGTGCTGACCATGAGCTTGGGGACGCCGAAAGGCAGCGCGCGCATGGCGGCGGTGGCAACGGTAGTTCCTGCCGAGCCGCCCAGCCCGAGCACGCCGTCTACCTGACCCTGCCCATAGAGGTCCAGGAGTAGGACAGTCACGCCGCGTGCCGCCGCCTCCACCGCGCGGCCCCGATCTTGTGCCCGCACAAGCTCGTCCAAGCTAATCCCAGCGGCCCGAAAGACCTCCTCCCGCGGTATATCGGGCTTGAAGACCGGAGGTCGCAGCACGCCCGTGTCTACCACACGCACCTCCACGCCCGCCTGGCGGAGCCGTTCGCGCACAAAAGCACATTCCGCCCCCTTGGTGTCCAACGTGCCTATCAAGATGACTGCCATCAGTGCGCCCTCCCTGCTTCTGCCTGTTCTGTCGGCTCTCCCCAAGCCAAGCTATGCCCTTCGGGAGCCGCTTCTGCTCCCTATTCTTACGACTGGGTCTACATTGGCAAGAAAAAACTCGAGCAGCCGGCGAAAAGACACCTGTCCCTGAGACACGTAAGCACCCGTCGCCGCAAGCAGTTCCTCAATTGTTGTGGCAAAAGAAGTTGTCCCACAGACAATCGAGGTGCCTCAGTCCTTTATCCAAGGGGGTAGCGTGCCACCGGCCTTGCGCATCTGCGTGCGCCAGGCCCCAATAGTCCAGTTTTGCCAGGGCGTCGTCAATCTCGAAGTCACGATGAAGTCCAGCAGTCCGGCTCAGGTACTCTTCGATGGAACGGTCCAGCTCGGTGCTCGTCCAACCGCGATCCGGAGCGTGCTTCCAGAGAAAAGCCCACGCCAAGATGATTTCCCGAAACTCCTGGGCTTCTGCTTGGTCAATCAAATGGCTGAAGGCAGCCAAGTTGTTGGCCACGTTTTGATAATACAAACTTTGGCTCATGGTCAGTTGGTAACGTTGCCGGGTACTGATATAGCCGTAGTAAGAGCGAAAGCCGTACCCAAGAGGCGCGCATACCAGACCGAGCCAGCTGATGAGGCCCATCAGACCCGTGGCGAGAGTCACCGCAGCGCTAAAAGCTATCTTCCCGAGAAACATCAATGTTCCGAATAACAGAGGCATCCCGATCTTGAGCTTGTCGAGCGCCTTGATGCGGATCTTGACTCCGGGGATGAGCATCTCCAGATCGTCTTTGTGTGTGTCTTTGAACAACTTGATATACAGGCACTGCTTGTCTACGAAAGCGGGAACATCAGCATCGGCACGAAAATAAACTATGAGGAGTACCTCGTTGTATACCGGCGATGCCACCTCGCGCTCGGGCACCAATCCCCATAGACGTGCTGACTTTTTTTCCAGCTCGATATCTTCGTGCCGATAATACAGGCGCAGCTCTTCGAGCGCCTCGAACGGTACCTGGAAATTTACGCCCCAACGACCGGCACGGTTCATGGCAGCTTCGATATCGCTGCGGCTCAGACGTTCGAAATTGGCTCGCTCCAGCAAATGCTCCAGTTCGTGCAACACTTCTTCCAGTCGGCTGCGACTGGTACCCGGTAATTCAGGCGGTCTCAGAGTCAACGAGTCCGGATCGAACGCCTCATAAAGCTGTTTGAGTTTCTCCAGCTTCTGGTGAAATTGGTAGTGCAACAGCGCTTCGATGAGCCGACATAGCTGTCGAAAGGAGCTAGCCTCCTCAGCGCTTGTCAGCCCAACATCGCGGCAGAGCAGTTCGATCAGGTAATGCTTGCTTATGGGCAACTAATGCTCGCTCGAACCCGGCGGATGCATTGTTTCGCCCTCGAATGATTCGCCAAAATAGTTGCTCCCTACAAGGTAATGACGGTATTCAGCCTGGATTCGTGACATATTTCGCCGGGCTGGCAAATGGACCAGGGGTCGGAACTGCCCGGATTCCCCGCAAAGCGGCGCCGAGGGAATGTGCCTGGCGTGTGAATCGGCAGGCCTGCATCCCGGCGACCAGGGCATCGGCATGGGTACTCGATTGCCCGCGCCCGTAGCTCGAAGAGTGCCGGCGCAAAAGGTTCACTCGTCTGGTTCGACTTTTTATTTGCTTCGGCTTTGCGGCCGGGCTATAATGGACGCACGAGTGGCCAAGTAATGGCTGTGAACGAAGGAATCGCCCTGTGTTACGAGTTGTTACCTGCCCGTATTGCTGGACGGAGTTTGCCCCCGAAGACGTCCTGTGGGTCTCTGTGCATTCGGATCTGCGGGGCGATACCCGGCTGGGTCCCGATCATTTCTTACGTTTTTTGCCTAGTGTCTTCACCCTCGAAGGCGACGCCGTGGATTTGCGCGGTCAGATTTGCAAACAACGCGCCTGTCCGCATTGTCATTTGATTTTGCCGCGCAGCAGCCTGGAAATGACGCCCATGTTCGTGTCCATCCTCGGTACGCCGGCGTCGGGCAAATCGTTTTTGCTGGCCTCGATGGTTTGGCGCTTGCGCCAGCATTTGGCAACTTCCTTCGGGGTGCAGTTCGTGGACGCCGATCCCTCCTTGAACGCGCTCCTCTACGAACACGAACGCAAAATGTTCATGCACCCCGAGCCAAATCGGCCGGTTCCACTGGCCGACCTGATTCCCAAGACCGACCTGGCCGGCGCTCAGTTCAACTACGAAACGGTAGATTTCGGCGACCATGCAGTACGGCTATTGAAGCCCTATTTTTTCGAGTTGCGACTGACCTCCGGACACCTGTCCTATGGGCGCCAACACGAAGTGCAACGGCTGGTTTGCTTGTACGATAACGCCGGCGAACATTTTCTGCCCGGCGGCGACAGCTCCCAGGCGCCTGTGACCTGGCATCTGCCTCGCTCCGAAATCCTCATCTATGTGCTGGACCCGACGCAGGATCCGCGCTTCCGTCAAGCGTTATTTGCTCAGGTCCAAGAGACCCTTTGTGGCCACCGCTGGACCGGGCGACAGGACGTCGTGCTGCTCGAGGCGGTCAGCCGTATTCGTGCCTTGGGCAAGCTACCCAGCTCTGAAAAGATCAAGACTTTGCTGCTTATCGCCTTGACCAAAGCCGATATGTGGGGCCGCTTTTTCGAATCCGAGGATTTGTTGCAGGAGCCGTTCGTACGCAACGGGCAGGCTTATGCACTGGACTCGGCTCGGGTGGCCGATCGCTCTCGCAAGCTGGAAAAAATGTTGCTCAAAATGTGTCCGGAGATCATGGCCGCCGCACGCGCGAATTTCGAGCGTGTGGTGATCGTGCCCACCAGCGCCATTGGCCGGCCGCCCGAAATACTAGAGACCCCGACCGGCCCGAAGCCGGCTTGCCGACCGAGCCAGATCAAGCCGGCTGGCGTCATGAGTTTGTTCCTCCTGGGCATCAGCGAACTGGTGCCCGGACTTATCGCACGGTCTGCCCCGAGCTAACCGGTTCGCTAGGAGTGACCTGAACTTCGGAGTTTTTCCTAAGCTACATAAAGGTCAGCAGTCGTGAGCGGCAAGATTTACGAGTTGATCTATACTTCTGCCGAGCGAGGGCTTGCACTCGGGTCGCAAGGCTTTTGCACTGTGCAGCGCACCCAGGGTTTGCCTTCCAGCACGCAGCAGCTTCTCGAACGACTGAGTAGCTATCCCTATCTTTACCCGCCTGACGACCCCAGGAATGCGCCCCTTTATCTCCACATACGACTGACCGGCATGGACGGGCGGGTGCTTTCCTGCATTAGGCCGGCGCCTCCGGATTATTCAGGACGAAACAACTTCCTCGCTCACCATATAGTTCTGCGCGAACTGCCCCAGCAGATAGGGCCTGTGGGCCTGATCAAACGTCTCGACAATGCTGGATACTTCTTACA
This sequence comes from Gemmataceae bacterium, assembly GCA_040289265.1. Lineage (GTDB taxonomy): Bacteria > Planctomycetota > Planctomycetia > Gemmatales > HRBIN36 > PSKW01. Next base: position 28,777 of record PSKW01000014.1, on the reverse strand, counting down.
CCAATGGGATGGCGGTGCGGTCGAACTTACACCCCGCGATTTACCGACCGTCCCAGGAAACGCCAGGCTGAGAGTGTGCGAAAGCTGGCAGCGATTCACTGGTGACGCTGGTTGGGCCGGCGTGATCGCAGAACATGTCCATAGCTCTGCAGGGTCACCGCTTTATCTTATCGTGCCAGACTCGGACCCACGCCTAGTACTCGATCTGCTGGAAGAAGTAGAACTGCTTTTGCAAACGCGCAACCTCGCCTGGTCGCTTACCTTTGCCACCCTCTATTTCCCCGAACTATCTAATGTAGGCTGTGTGTGTCGCGCGCTAACGAAACGTCAGGGACAACAAATCCGCCGAACGGGCCAACGCTACTATGACATTGAAGAGCTGCGCGGCAAACGGGCTCCGGATACCCTGTGGGCCGAGATGGCGCGCACCGGACAGCCAGCGTCCATAGAGCAGCCTTCCCGCGGGCCTCTTGTTCCCGCGACAGGTGCGGCTTTCGAGCTCGACATTTCGGACACATACAGGATTGCTGAAGATATTGGCCATAAGCGCCCATCGAAAGGCACTGTACGGCCTAGAGCCTATGGGGGAGCGACCATGCATCCAGACGAGTATATTCTTGAGTCTGCGCCAACCCAGCGTACCGGGGGCAGCCTCATCTGGAATATCGTCCAGACCATACTGCTACTTGCTGTGTTGTGTTCGATACTTTTACTGGCCGTTCTCGTTTCCATTCTACGCCCAAAGTATGACGAACTCGTGAAGCCTGTCCAAAATAGTCTTGTCAAGGCTGTCCAAAAAAGTGTAGAGGGTGTACAATCTGAAATAAGACTGCTCGATGGGTCAATTAATAACCTACGAAACCAACTAGCTGATGTCAAGGAGTCACAGGATCAAGTCACGAAGGCATTACAAGAGCAGCTAACCGAGCGAGTTGAAGAGCTGGGAAAATTATGTCGTAGGCTCGTAAGCAACCTGGAGACCTTAAAGAACAAAAAACCAAAAGACAACCAGGAACTTGAGAAACTGATCGGGCAGCTCCAGAGCGACGTGAACAACTTATCGAACGAGCTGGAAAGACTGAAAAAAAGTATCGAGGCCATGACGGGTCAGCCAGAGAAGCAGCAAGAAAAACAACAAGGAGACAAGAGCAATCCGGGGCCACAGCCGCCAAAGCACAGCGGCCAGAAACCACCTGACCATCACCCTAAGACCGATGCACAGAAGGTGCCCGGAGCGAATGAGGCCTTGAAGGGTCAGCAAGAGAAGCAGCATGACAAAGCAAAAGAAGAACAGAAGGGGCAGGGGCAACAGCGGTCACAAAACAGGGGCAGAGACGATCCACCTCGAGCAAAAGAATAAGCGGTGCCGGACGCGCCCGACAATTAGAAGCAGAGTCGGTGTATGTGTTTATCTTGCCGGCAGAACTGAGCTGGCGAAAACAAAGTGCCGTGCGGGAGCCAGAGATGAGGTGGTGACAGGTAGGTTGCTATAGCCGGGAAATGCGACAATGATCAACTTTTCGCAGCTCATCAATCGCATCAAGGTTCAAGCGCAAACGAACACGCGTGGCTTTGACCAGAGTGTGCGCGATCTGGCCGAGGCATACAGTCAGGCGGTCGTCAACGTCCATAATCGGCTGCAGCGCTGCGAAGAATATCTGACCCAAGGACGGCTGTGTGAAGCCATCCATCTGGCCGAGGAGCCGCCGCGATTGCTCGATGTGATTGCACAGCTCAATTTCCCCGAGCGTGACCGATGGCACGAACTGCTGTCGGACTTGGGGATCCCGGTGACGGTTGCTATACCCTCGTTGAAGGCGGCAGAAGAGCTCAACGCCGCTTACGCGCGTTACGAAGCACAAAAGCCGTTGTGGCAGCAGCTGCGTCGCGCCTGCCTGGAACGAGCCCCCTTGGACCAGCGCCTGGCCCTTTTGACCAGTTTGCACCTCCTGGATCCTTTCAGCCTGGCGGTGAACGAACAACTCAAGAAATTACAGGAGCAGCGCATCGAAGAAATCCGCAGCGAATTCACCAGCGCTTATCAACGGCAGGACGCGAACGCAATCTTCGGGCTGTGGAGAGAGGTCAACAGCCAGAAATGGCTGGCTCAGTTCCCGGGAGAACTGCTGGCGAGCCTCGGTCAGTGGGCTACCTATTATCAGCAACGATCAGCAGTTGCCCAGCTCAAACAAGTAGGCACTGAACTGGCCGATGCCTTCAAACGAGGACGGCTCGAACGATGCCGTTCCCTGGCGGCTCAGTTTCAACAGATAGTCCAGGACTACCAAGTCCCGGCCTCGGAACAGGTGTACCAACAGTTCGTCAATCTGATCCGATGGACCGAGGATATGACCCAACTGGAAAGCCTACTCGCGCGCGGGGAATTGAGTCAGGAAGAGACGGCGCGCTGCGTGTTGTTGGTGCGTCGCTGGCGCAGGCATCTGCCTTTATCGCTGTATCGGGAATACACGCGCCGATTTGCCGAACAGAAGCAGCGGGAACGGATACGCGATGTCATTTGGATTTTCTTCGCGGTTACGGGATTTATCATCGTGTTGGCAGGTGTCTTCTTCTGGCTGGCCGCTACTCAGAAACAGTGAGAACATGCCATGCTCGCCGATGTCTACTACTTACGCATCATGGGAACGATTCTCGGACCGCTGAGCAAGGAAGAAATCGAGCGTTTGCGCGATTTAGGCCGACTGCAGCCGTTTCACGAAGTGTCCCGAGATGGGCGTACCTGGGCGCCTGCTAGATCGTTCAACGAGCTGTTTCCTGCGGCACCTGCGAGTGAGGAAGGAGAGACAAAGCCTCCTGCCAAACACCGCCGCAGTTCGGCAGCACGCCAGTCAGAAAGAGAAGCTAGAGACATAGACGAATTTCAAGCAGCACCCAGCTCGCTGGCGCCGGCCCTATCTGAAGTGCCGTACAGTAGCGAGAATCCCAGTCATGTAAAACGTCTGCGTGCCGGCTTGATGATCCAAGCATGTTCGCTGACAGCGCTATGCCTTATGTTCTTGGTTTTGTTGATTGGATTGACGATGCTGGATCATCCACTGCCTGATTTTCTGGCGCAAGCGAGGAAACAATTGCTGCCGTTTGTTTTTGTTATGACGCCGTTTGTTTTTGTTATGAGCCTTTTGATATTCATCGGCAGTCTGATGGAAATGGTGGGCATGTTTTTAGCTGCGTGGTACAATCGCAGGACAAATTCCCGCGTATTCGGCATAGCTGGGGTCTGCACTCTGTGCTTGGCCACTATCTTTTTCTTTTTTGCAATGATGTTTGAGGCTTTTACGCCTGAGGCAGCGACCGGACCTGCCTTTCTTCTGTTCAGCATCATTTTCGCCTTGCTGGCGTGGACGTTGCAACTGGTTTCTTCATTGATAACCGCTTACGATATCCGCCGGCGCGATTTGGTCATTTTTCTTTGGGTAGTGCTCTCCGTTTACATGGTTTGGGGCTTGGTTTTCACAGTTTTTGCTGCAATGTCCGTGATGAAACCTGATGTAGCGCTGGCGCTTGTCATGGTGTTTTTCATCCTCGGCATGATCGTTTTCGGCCTTATCGTCGTGGCGCTTTTCCTCATCTGGGCGGCGATACCCAAACCCTCGGCATTTCGGCAGAGTCTGGTACCGCAAACGTGACTTGGTTGCCTGTCATAGGGCCAAGCGGATACCCCATGGATGCCGAGGGCGGCCAGGCGTGAGAGCCGCCCAGCTCCCATTGACAACTCGCGGCCTTTCAGTGTCCAATGGCGGTACGGTCCTTCGCATCGCGGTCCGCCTTGCGGGTCCGGAACGGCAGCCGAATGCCACGGAGGGTGTAAGCATGATGCCAAACAGTTGGTGGCGCGGGTGGCTGGCGTGGTGGCGGGGTAGAGGCAGGCCGTGGCCGCAGCCGACAGCTAGTTACCCCTGGCTCGACAGGCCCGATGCCCCGGAATGGATCGCCCACAGGCAGCGTGCAGGCGACTTCGACGCCGATACGGCGCGCAAGCTTTATCAATGGCATCGCGATGGCTATCTGATATTGCCCGGAGTACTGGACGACCGACGCATCGAAGCTTTGCTGGCCGAATTCGAGCGCCTGTATGCGGAGAAAGCGATCGTCGGCGGGCACCGACAGCCATTGCGTCGCGATGCGCACGGCCATTTCATCGCCGTCATCAATGTGCACATGCAGTCGGATGCAGTCAAGGAGATCTTGCTCGATCCTCAGGTGTTACGCTGGGGTGAATTGTTGCTGGGTCGGCCGGTTTACGGATGCCAGACCATCAACTTTTTCACAGGCAGTCAGCGCGCATTGCATCATGATCATGTGCACATGACCACGCGCCCCTATGGGTACTTTTTCGCCGCATGGTTCGCACTCGAAGATGTGCATCCGGATGCCGGACCGCTGGTGTATGTCCCCGGAAGTCACCGGTTGCCCTATATCCCAGTGACCGAATTGCGGGCCGGCAAGGATCCGCACGAGGAAATCGCCAGACTGTGGCAGAAACGCATCCTGCGTCACAGATTGGAGACGCGGCAGTTCCTCGCACGCAAAGGGGATGTGTTGTTGTGGCATGCCAATTTGGCGCACGGCGGAGCGCCGGTGCGCAATCCGGCTCTCACTCGGATCAGTATCGCTTGCCATTACGCCGCATTCGGCGTCGAATATTTCCACGAACTCTCCGGCGACGTGCGCGACCCAGGAGATGTCCTCTGGTACAAAGGCCGTCCCTACCTGCCGGAATATTACGACGCCAACGGTACTTTTGCGCCCACGCGCAAAATCTGGCTCGCTCGCATGGCTCGGACCGAACGGCGTACTGGTTCCTGACACCTTGCCGATTGCAAGGCACGCCCCCCCAAAGCATGCGTCGCGGCGACGCCACTCGAGGGGCACGAGACTAATATAATTGGCGTAACCGAAGCAACAGTCGAAGAGTAAGGGCGAACTACTGGCCTTACCAGGTACCACTTTCAGGAGGATAAATTATGGCGCGTCGCCGCAAGCGTAACGAGGACGAGCTCGAAGACATCGAGGAAGACGTCGAGGAGGAGGAAGATTGGGCCGAGGAAGAGGACGAGGAGGAGGAAGAAGACGAAGAAGAAGAGCCGGAAGAAGCGAAAGAAGAGCCGGTCAAAGCCAAGAAGCCCTCGCGCGCCAAAAGGTCAGCTAAACCAGTGCGTATGCGTATTGTCTGGGGCGTTTTCGACAACAGCAACAAGCGCGTAGAAGCCTTCCCGTATCCCCAAAAAGCCGAGGCAGAAGCTCTGGCCAAAAAGCTAACCCAAGAGAAAAAGAGCCTGTATTTTGTGCAGCCGGTGAAAGAGCCCATCGAAGAAGCATGACCCACGAGTGCCTGGGGTGTGCCGGCGGCGAAAAGGGTACCAGGATGCCCGCAAGCCGCCGGCTTTTTACGCTCCTCGACGCGGTTTTGCAGGCGGCGCCTAGCGTTTCCCCCGGGACACGTTACCGGCTGCCTGGTGCGGCGCGGTCGCCGGCAACTGCCTAACAGAGAATGTGCTCACGTTATTCCGGCTTGCGGGCGATCAGTTCCTGGATCCGACCCAGCTTGTTACCGATTCTCAGGACATTTTGCACCTGCAACTCGCGTTGCTCGATAGTCCCAATCTTGAGCGGATGCATGACCAAGTCTCCCGAGCCCAAGCCTAAAATCCAATGACGGAAAAGGTCGTCTTGCATTTTCTCGAAGGCCATCCCTTCGGTATCGTACGAAACTTCACCCCCGGCGAAGAGAAAACGATGGGTGATTTCACCTGGAGTAATCCGCCAGTAATGCATCCGATCGTACACGAAGGTGGTCAGAAGCCAGAGGACGAACAGCACCGTCGAGAAAAACAGATAGAAGCCTGCGTTCATGTGCAAGGAAAGGCGCCCGAACCATTCGAAGATCTGCTCCCACCAGCCCAGCCAGGCAAATAGCACGGTCAAGAGCAAAACGCTGATCATAAGCACCAACGAGCGCAGGCCGCGCAAAGTGACCGACGTGGCAAAAATCACGACTAGCGTGACGATACAATAAATAACACCCAAGTTTTTATTGGGGCTAATCTTGATGTGCGGGTCGCGTTCGCCGCGATACTCCTTGTCCGTGGGTATCAGTATGTAGTGTTTCTTCCCCGATTGTTCGGCGACGTATTGCGACCCCGCTGGAACAATTGCCAGCACCTGGTCCTGCCATAGCGTCCAAAAGCCGAAGACATAGCCCAATACCCACACAGGCCAATAGTAAAAGATCATAGAATGCCCGTAGACCCGCACTTCTTCTGGTCGGCGCGTGGTCGCTGGCGCTTTGGCAGCAGCTTCTTGGTTGGGCGTCTGTGACATTTTTCTCACCCCTTCCGTCTCAAAATTGTTGGCATTAAGCTCATGCGTCTAACCGTCTTCGCCGGCAAGCCCATTCTCTTCTCGAATGAATGGGCCATCCTGGCAACATGAGTCATTCCTCTGTTATTCGTTCGCCGCGTCGAGAAATTCGCTCGGTCGGATAAAGCCGCCTGTCGAACGCGGCCGCCCTCTTAATTTAAAGCAGGTTCGTTGAAAAAATCCAGCCAAATATTTGTGCTTTTTGTGGACTAGCGAGCTCCTTTGCGGATTTAGCGTGGGCCAAGGCACTCCAAGAGCTGCTCACGGCCGCTGTTTATCAATCTGAGCAGAGCGCCTGGTGCCCCTTCCCCTCGATTGCGAAGTGATTTCGATTCTCAGAGTTTTATCTGCGGGAGCACCAGTCTGGTCCTAGAAACCCGACCGGAAGGCGTCTTACAGTCTTTTAGCCCATCCTATCGGTCGAGTTAGGGTTGACTAAAATAGGACAATTGGATAAACTAATCAAGGTTGACGGATGGCCACCCAGGCTCACTGGCCTTCAGCCGAGGACTAACCGTGACCAAACACGTTGTGTGCACAGGCTTTTTTCTTGCTTGGCAATCGCTTCCGTTAATAGCTACAGGCTGTAGTGCTGTGCCCGCTGAGACGAAGCCCCAAGTGTTGGCTACCACGGGCATGATCGCCGATCTCGTCAGAAATATCGCCAGCGCGGATGTGCAGGTGATCCAGCTCATGGGTCCTGGTGTGGACCCGCACTTGTACAAGCCAAAACCCCAAGATCTTCGCAATCTGGAGCGTGCGCATCTTATCTTTTACAACGGTCTACACCTCGAAGGCCGTATGGTGGAACTTTTGGAAAATCATCCCCGGGCACGTTCGGTGACGCGCGCCATTCCGCGCGACAAGTTGCTTTTCGAGCGTGGTCAACCTGATCCGCATGTCTGGTTCGATGTGCAGTTGTGGATCAGCGCCATGGAAACGATCGCCGAGGACCTAGCCGCCCAATGGCCCGACCAGGCGGTAGTTTTTCGTCAGCGGGCAAAAAGCTATCGTGCTGAGCTTCTAGGTTTGGACGAAGAAATCCGTCGGGCAATCGAGCGCATTCCTCCAGAGCGACGGGTGCTCGTTACTGCCCATGATGCGTTTCGCTACTTTGGCCGTGCCTATGGGCTCGAGGTAAGAGGGTTACAGGGGATCAGTACAGCCAGCGAAGCAAGTTTGCGGGAGTTGGAGGAGTTGACGGAATTGATTGTCCGGCGTCGAATTCCGGCGGTGTTCGTCGAGAGCAGCGTGCCGCCGGACGCAGTCAACCGACTTCTGGAAAAGGCCCAGGCGCGTGGACAACCGGTGCGCCGAGCTCCGGGGGAACTTTTTTCCGACGCCATGGGTGAGCCGGGAACGCCCGAGGGCACCTACCCTGGGATGATGCGGCACAACGTCCGGCTGATCGTGGAGGCGCTCGCTGGTCCTCGAGACAGCACGGATCGCCCCAGCACACCATGAGTATGCCAACCGATTTGGAACCAAAGCAGGTCCACCCTGTCAGCGTGCCACCGGTCGAGATCCATGACCTCACGGTGGCTTACCACGCCCGTCCTGTTTTGTGGGACATAGACCTGACCGTGCCCGAGGGGAAACTTGTCGCCGTCGTGGGACCGAACGGCGCCGGCAAGACCACGCTTTTGAAGGCATTGATCGGCCTGGTCCCTTGGGCTTCAGGGTGGGTCCGTTTATTCGGCGAACCTCCGGACCGCGTTCGGGGCCGCGTTGCTTATATTCCCCAGCGCGCCAGTGTAGATTGGGATTTTCCGGCGACCGTATTGGACGTGGTCTTGATGGGCACCTACGGGCGTCTGGGTTGGATCCGACGGCCGGGCTGCACAGAAAAAGCCCAAGCCTTGAGCTGCCTAGAGCAAGTGGGAATGGCGGCGTTTACGCGCCGCCAGATCGGCCAGCTTTCGGGTGGGCAGCAGCAGCGGGTCTTTATGGCTCGCGCCTTGGTGCAACAAGCCGACTTGTATTTGTTGGACGAGCCGTTGGCAGGCGTGGATGCCGCCACCGAGCAAACGATTCTGGATCTTTTGCGCAGTCTCCGCGATCAGGGCAAGACCATCCTAGTCGTCCACCACGACTTGCAGACCGTGGCCGGTAATTTCGATTGGGTGGTCGTGCTCAATCTGCGGCTGCTGGCGGCTGGGCCGGTCGAGCAAGCGCTGACGCCCCAAGTGTTGCGTCAAGCCTACGGCGGGCATCTGGTTATCCTGGACCATGCTGCCCACGTCCGGCTACGCCGCGAGCAAGGACAGGAGTGATCATGCCGGACTGGACCTTGCTAGTCGTGTTGGCGCTCTTGGGCGCTGCCACGGGACTCGTGGGAACCTTCGCTTTTTTGCGCCGCCAAAGTTTGCTCAGCGATACTCTGGCCCACGCTGCCTTGCCGGGCATCTGCCTGGCTTACTGGTGGACAGGCAATAAAAGTTTGGCAGTACTCTTGACGGGCGCTCTAGCCGCCGGCCTGGTGGGCTCCCTGTGGCATACGCTGCTTGTGCAGACAACGCGCCTGAAAACCGAGGCAGCACTGGGCGTTGTGCTGTGCACGTTTTTTGCTGCCGGCATCGTGCTGCTCAGCCTTTTGCAAGCGCATGCCGGCGCCAGCCAAACGGGTCTGGACCGATTTATCTACGGTCAGGTCGCCTATCTGACTGACGAACAGATGCTGGTGCTAGGCGCTGTGAGTCTAGCGTTGATTGCGACCGTCGTGGTGTTGTACAAAGAGCTGAAACTGTTTTGCTTCGATCCCGACTACGGTCAGACGCTGGGATTTTCGCGCCGGTTTTTGAGTCTGTTGCTGTCCACATTGTTAGCCGGAGCCGTGATCCTCAGTTTGCGCTCCACAGGCGTGGTGTTGACTGTGGCATTGCTCGCTGGGCCGGCTGCGGCAGCACGGCAATGGAGCCACCGGCTGGGTCTGTGTCTCCTGGGAGCGGCCTTTTTCGGCGCCTCCAGCTGTATAGCCGGGGCACTCCTGAGCTTCCATATACCGCAGGCTGCCACAGGTCCGGCGATCGTGTTGGTATTGAGCGCCGTTGTGGCCCTGTCTATCGTATGTGGACCGGCACGCGGATGGCTCTGGCACTTCCTGAGAAGCTGGCGCTTCCGCAGGCGTGTCGAGTACGAAAATGCGTTGGCCGACCTGTTTCGACTGGCTGAAGCGCAACCCGAGGCCGCCGGTTTTTCTCTCGAGGGGGTGGCTCGCTGGCAACAAAGCCCAGCGAGCCGCAAACGACGCGTGCTACGCGCCCTCGTGCAGCGCGGGTTTATCGAGCCTGCCGAGCCACACAGGTGGCGACTGACTCACGCCGGCCTGCGTGTGGCCCGTCGTATCGTGCGCGGCCATCGCTTATGGGAAACCTACCTGGCTCAGAATCTGCACCTGCCTGCGGACCATCTCCACCGCGACGCCGAAGCTATGGAGCACGTCTTTTCTGCGGAGACACTCGAAGAACTGGCCCGTGGACTGCAGTATCCGGCACACGATCCCCACGGCCACGCTATCCCGCCTGCCGAACAGGAGGGCCAAGATGCTTAGTCCTGCCGAAAGTGTGGTCCTGCTCACCGGTATTTTGGTCGCCTGCTGCTGTGCCTTGCCCGGCTGCTTTCTCCTGTTGCGACGCATGGCCTTGCTGGGCGACGCCATAAGCCATGCCATTTTGCCTGGTATTGCCTTGGCCTTCGCGCTGACTCATTCGCGAAATATCATGGTCATGCTCGCAGGCGCTTTGGCCGCTGGCCTGGCCTGCGTGGCGCTTATCCAGATCCTCGGGCGACCGGCGGGTGCCACCGGTGGCGGTCTCCCAGAAGATGCCGCAACTGCAGTCGTGTTCCCGGCCTTTTTCGCACTGGGCGTCGTCTTGATCGGATATGTAGCGCGTCATGTGGACCTCGATCCCGACTGTGTGATCTACGGCAGTATCGAGCTGGCGCCTTTGCAAGAGTTGGCCATAGGTAGCCTACGACTGGGTCCCAGACCGCTATGGATTCTCGGTGCCGCAGCACTGATCAATTTGCTTTTTGTGACTGTGCTGTACAAGGAGCTGAAATTAGCCTGCTTCGACCCTGATTTGGCGGCCCTGTTGGGTTTTCGGCCGCGCGCCTTGCATTGGCTCTTGGTGATGCTGGTCGGAGGCACCACAGTGGCATGCTTCGAGGCTGTGGGAGCCATCTTGGTAGTTTCGTTCCTCGTTTTGCCGCCGGCAACCGCCTACTTGCTGACCCATCGCTTGACAGGGATGCTGGTTTTGTCCGTGTCGGTCGGGGCTCTAGCTGCAGTTTTGGGATATGTCCTGGCTGTGTGGATCAATAGCAACGTAGCCGGAGCAATGGGGTGGACCGCGGGCTTGTTGTTCGTATGTGCCTGGGTCTTTGCGCCTAAGAGAGGCTTGGCGGCCAACTTAGTGCGCAGGCTACGAGGGGCTGCAGAAGGTTAGTATCTTTTCCTTCGTCGTCCGTCGTTTTTGGCTCGCAGTTTCCGAAAGTTTTTCGTTACTTTTTGCTTGACTCGGGCGATATACTATAGTGACGCACTCGGGGGCGACCTGGTTTCGACCGGGTGAACTGAGGCGTATGCGGCGTGCCGTGGTTGGTCAGTTGGCCACGTAAAAAGCTGACCGCACCAACAAGTGCCGAACCGCACTATGCATTGGCTGCCTAATTGAAACGGTAGCCCCGTGCCAGCGGTCATGCCTGGGGGACCCTGGTTACGGCCGTTACTCAGGCGCCCTGTCCCTGAGACCTCACGGTCGTACCGGCGGCGGGGCAGGGGCTACTCACAGCCGGGTAGCGACGGGCTGTTCCTGCTTGTCGGAACGCTCGGAGCGAATTGGCAATAGCCACAAAGACAAGCTACGCACGTAGAAGCATGCGCACGAAGCACCTCGGGACGCGGGTTCGATTCCCGCCGCCTCCAATGGCCTTTTCCGGTATGTGCATCGTTTCCGCATGATTTTACCACATAGGCACTTAGGAAAGCCTATTAAACTGACCGTGTTTCACCGATGCTTCGCATTTCAAACACATTGTGCATCAACGTGTACACTGATTTCATGAATTGACGTCAGCTTTGTGGTCTTTGTTCGCTAGTGTGAACAAATTTGTGGACGTTTCTTCACATCAGCAGGCGGGGGCACGGATTTAACCGCATACGGATTTAACCGCAGAGAACGCAACACGGATTTAACCGCAGAGGACGCAGAGAGCGCGGAGAGAGTCTCAAGTGTTCTCTGCGGTCCTCTGCGCACTCTGCGGTTTACTCTTTTTCGCCACAGAGTGTAGCCATCTATGGCCTCTTTACATCTTCCTAGCTGTGCCACAGAAGACGGCTCTGCCATCTCGTGCATCGAACCTACCATCCTGTCCAAAGTCTCACGCAGTGCATCAACGTATGCATCAGCCGATTGTCCGAGATGACGCCTGGAAAGCTACCATGAGTTCTACCGCGTTGCTGAAGCGAACGCTGTCGCCGTAGCAGTGGGCGGTCGAGCCTTAACGGAATCTATTCGCTCTAGGATGCTCTACACTACCTACGGGGATTCACTGAGCCACCTGGCGGCATTTGCCCGTGTGCTCCATCCTACTCCGAGAAGGCCGAAGCGTGGCCGCCCACCTAAGACGGGGTGAGCAAGGACGTATGCACATTTATTCGTTACAACGCGAGCAGAAGATCCAGCTGAGTGGGGATGAAGTGTTCGCATTCTTCTCCGACCCACATAACTTGGAGGTCCTTACGCCTCCGTGGCTGCGTTTTCGGATATTGACGCCTGACCCTATCCACATGGGCGTCGGTACGATCATTCAATACAGGCTCTACTGGCGGATGCTGCCTATAGCATGGACAACAAAGATAGTAGCATGGGACCCGCCCAAAGGTTTCACCGATGTTCAGCTGCGTGGGCCCTATCGGCTATGGGAGCACACGCACAGTTTTGTCAACGTGGCAGGAGGCACCCTGGTACGCGACGTCGTCAGGTATGCCCTGCCCTTCGGCGCCCTGGGACGTCTCGCACACCGGCTGTGGGTGCGTAAGGATATCGAAGCGATCTTCGACTATCGGGCTCAAAAAATCACGGAGATACTAGAACCTTCGCGGAAAACATGAATAGTGAAGACCCCGCCATCGTTTGGTTTCGGCAAGACTTGCGTCTGGCCGACAATCCGGCACTGCTGGCTGCGGTTGGGCACGGCGGACCTGTCATTGCTGTTTACGTCTGGTCGCCCGACGAGGAAGGAAACTGGCCTCCCGGCGCCGCTTCCAAGTGGTGGCTACATCAGTCCTTGGCACAACTGGATCGTTCGCTGCGTCGTTACCGGTCACGCTTAGTGCTTCGTCAGGGACCTGCGCTGAAGGTGCTTCGGGAACTGGTTCAGGAAACAAGGGCCACCGCCGTTTATTGGAATCGGCGCTACGAGCCTGCCGCGATGAGCCGCGATGCTCGAGTGGAATCTGCGCTACGTTGCGATGGTATCCGCGTAGGGATTTACAACGCCTCGCTGCTTTTCGAACCGTGGACAGTGTCGAGTCCAAGCGGCCGACCGTATTGCGTGTTCACACCCTTTTGGGCTGCATGTGTCGTCCAAGCAGAACCCGCTCGACCTGTCGAAGCACCCGCGCGCTTGCCGGCTCCGAGGACCTGGCCAGCTTCGCTCGCCCTCACTGACCTGGCTTTGGAACCGACCGTGGACTGGGCCGGCGGACTTCGTGCCTCCTGGCAGCCAGGGGAAGTGGGAGCCGCTCGGCAGTTGGAATGCTTCATCGAGGAAGTGCTCCGGCATTACCCAACGATAAGAGATCGGCCAGACCTTGTCGGCACATCACGACTTTCACCGCACCTGCATTTTGGAGAAATAAGCCCTAGACAAGTTTGGCATGCACTTCGCAACGCTCTGGGGGCAAAGAAAGACGGGAGTTATGCGAAGGCCGTGGAGTGCTATAGCCGGCAGTTGGGCTGGCGTGAATTCGCATACTACTTGCTGTACCATTTCCCACACACTGCCGACGAGCCTCTGAAGGAATCGTTTCGCCGTTTTCCCTGGAGAACGGAAGCAAGATGGTTACGTGCCTGGCAGCGCGGCCGCACAGGCTATCCCATCGTGGACGCAGGCATGCGACAGTTGTGGCACACGGGATGGATGCACAATCGTGTACGCATGGTGGTGGCATCGTTTTTGGTCAAGGATTTGCTCATTTCGTGGCGCGAGGGGGCAGCCTGGTTTTGGGATACCTTGGTAGACGCCGATCTGGCCAACAACACTCTGGGCTGGCAATGGGCAGCAGGATGTGGCTCTGATGCTGTTCCCTATTTCCGCATCTTCAACCCAGTCCGCCAAGGAGAAAGATTCGATCCGAACGGCGATTATGTCCGCCGCTGGGTGCCAGAACTAGCCCGGCTGCCCATCCGATGGCTCCATCGGCCGTGGGAAGCGCCTGCGTCGGTCCTACGAGAAGCGGGCATCGAGTTGGGCGTCACGTACCCGCGGCCGATCGTAGACCACTCCCTGGCACGGCAGCGCGCACTGGAGGCACTGCAAAAGATGCGATTATAACGCGATGTCGCCTACG
>PSKW01000014.1:0-14720 GCA_040289265.1 Gemmataceae bacterium | reverse complement strand
CTGTATACGCTCAACGTTGCCGCACTCCCTCTCCGCGTGGGCGCATCAGTTCTATCGCGCGCTGTACTCTCAGGCCGATGGTAGCGTTTGCCCAAAGGCAGGTCAGTTTATCTCTTGCCATCGGCCGTCGCCAGCGCCCTACTTCGGGACTAGGCACAGGATGGACCTCCCGAGTGACGCTGGCGCGATCCGACCGTACAAGCTATGTGCCTGGCCCCAACAAAAAGCTTTTGCGGCCAGGCTCCTGCCGGCCCGGCTGGGGTTCGGCAACTCTACGCGACGGGATACAGATCACCTGGTTGACTGCAGGCGATTTTGTCACCTCGTCGCCATAGTGGTAGTTTTCCCCATTCATTACCAGATCCAAGAGCGCCGAGGCCGGGCACGGTTGTGGCTCTGCTAGCCTAGCTGGCTTCGCCTGCACTTAGGCTTTGTTCCAATGCGAGGGCACGAGGAAAGAGCAGGTTGTTTTCTTTGTGTATGTGTTGTCTGAGGTCGGTGTCGAGCTCTTTCAAACCCTCGTACAACGAGCGCCAGGCTGAACAGGCATCCTCCGGAGGCGTGTACTGGTGGGTGATTTCACGTATGCGCGCCAGGTTGGCTGCCGAATCATCGTGCTCGTGGATCATGACGGCGATGGGATTGCGCAGGGAGCCAAAGGGAAAAGCCAAGTGCCGCTGTTGCCGTTCCATTTCGGCAATGCTGGGGAACAATATGTTCTCTTCCTTGAGCAAGTGCATTTGCAATTCCTGTGCTAAACTACGAAATACTTGGGCCAATCGCTGCAGGCTCGGCTCCTCGCTGTGCCGCTGCAGGCACGTGGCCAGTAGGTCGGACAGCCGCGGCAACTGGCTGCGCAGATAAGTGTGGTGGCGCTGGACGATGTGCTGCGCCAATTCCTCGAGCGTCAGGTGCGCCAGCTGGGCGGCTTCGGCATCTTGTGCAGAGGGAGTCGCTGCCTGCAAGCGCTCCAGCAATTCCTCGGTGGAAACACCGCGCTGTCGGCACACGGTGGCCAGGTCTAGATGCCCGTGGCAACAGTAATCAATGCCCGATTGTTCCAGGATGGAAGCGTATTCGGGATGCTCGGCGACCAATTGCCCTATCGGTTTTTTCTCCAGTTCGGCCATGCTACACCTCCTTACATTTCTGTGTGCCGATTCAGTATCTGAGGACCTGATCGGCTCTGGGTTCCATTTGCTTGGGGACCTCGGTAATGGACTTTTCCAGGTGCGTGAGCAAAGACCACCCGGTCTTCAAACCCGCGACGAACACGACGAGGATGATCACACCCAGCGCGAACACGGTATCGCCGACGATGCGCAGCCAGCGCAGCACATTCATAACACCCTGCTGCAAAAACTCAGCGGAGCGTGCGTACCACAATCCGCGCTCTACGCTCGCCCAAGTCTGTAGGAGCCCGACTGGCAGCAGCGACAGAAGCACCATGGCTGCCAGCCCGATATTGACGAGCCAGAAGCTCACTGCCAAGGGCGCGTTGCGCCACGCATAGCGAGCAGTCAACCCCCGCAAACAGAACAAAGCCAGCCCGATACCGAGCATGCCGTACACGCCGAACAGGGCAGTATGCCCATGCACAGGCGTTGTGTTGAGCCCCTGCATGTAATACAAGGCGATCGGAGGATTGATGAAGAAGCCGAACAGGCCGGCGCCGACCAGATTCCAGAAGGCAACCGCAATGAAGTAATAGATGGGCCAACGGTAAGCTTCCACCCACGGTCGAGCCCGCGCCAGGGTGAGATTTTCCCACGCTTCGAACCCGATGAGCACCAAAGGCACGACTTCCAAGGCGCTAAAGGTAGCACCTAGAGCCATGATGATCGGCGGCGTTCCCGCGAAATACAGATGATGAAACGTACCGATAATGCCGCCGAACAGAAAAACTGTCCCGGAGAATAAAACGTTGAGCGCTGCTAAACGGGGTTGCAACAAGCCCATGCGAGTGAACAGAAAGGCGAGCACCACGGTGGCAAAGACTTCAAAAAACCCTTCCACCCACAAATGGACAACCCACCACCGCCAGTATTCGACCATGCTCAGATGGGTCCGCTGACCCCACATGAGGCCGGCGGTGTAAAAGAGACCGATAGCGGCCGAAGCCACTACCAAGAGCAGCAACAGGTGCCTAGTCTGCGCTGGCTGCACAAGTGCCGGCCATAGTGCCCGCACCATCAAAGCCAACCAGAACAACAAGCCAAACCACAACACGAGCTGCCACACCCGACCGATGTCAACATATTCGAACCCTTGGTGGCCCAACCAGAAGTTCGCGTGGGTGCTGAACACCTGGCGGGTACCCAACCAGGTTCCGCACAATCCCCCCACGACGACTACCAGTAAGGCGAAATAGAGGGCGTTGACAGCTCGGTGCTGACCAGGGGGCTCATAACCGGAAACCGCCGGGGCCACGAACAAACCGGTCCCTAGCCAAGCTGTGGCTATCCAGAAAATGCCGAGCTGAACGTGCCAGGTGCGGGTGACCTGATAGGGCAGCCACCGCGCGAGGGGGATTCCGTAAAACCCCTGTCCCTCTACGCCGTAATGAGCCGTAACGGCACCCAGCCCTATTTGGATCAGCAGGAGCGCAAACGCTGTCCAGAAAAACTTGCGCGTAGCCTGCATGGAAGCTGTCGGCCGCAGCGCCAGGAGCGGATCGGTTTCAGGCAAGTGCTCGGCGAGTATCGGTTCGTCACGCGTCGCCACGTGATGCCAGGCGAGCAGGCCGACGCCGGCCAGCAGAAGCACGAAACTGATGACCGACCAGACCAGTGCTTCCGGAGTGGGACGATTGTCCAAAAGCGGTTCGGGCGGCCAATTGTTGGTGTAGGTGATGTCGCGACCAGGCCGCTGCGTACCACAGGCCCAAGCTGTCCAAAAGAAAAAACACGTCAGTGCACGTAACCGGTCATGGTCCGTCAGGACCTTAGCCGGCATGGCATAGGCTTCGCGCAAACGGGCCGGCGAATATCCTCCGTCGGCCAAGAACTTGACGTCTGCGGGAAATTCCGAGGCATCGGAAAACAAGGCGGCATAATAAACAAAGAGCGCAGCAAAAGCAGCAGCTCGATCCTCGCTCAAGACCAGGTCTCCTGTGGATGGGTCGTACGTGTTGGTGCGCATCTGCTCTTTGAGCCGTTGGCGCAGTGCTGCCTGGCGGTGCGAGTCGAGTTGGGCAAACGGGACTCCCTGCTCTGTTCGGGCCCAGCGCTCCAGTAAAAACACGCACTCCCGATGCAACCAATCCGCCGACCAATCGGGCGGGACATACGAACCATGCCCCCAAATAGATCCCAAGTGCATACCGCCCAGCGATTGCCACACATTCTGGCCGAACTGGATATCGTCGGCGGTCATAAGCTGGCTACCACCCACGGTGACGACCCGTCGAGGGATAGGGGGCGCCTCCCGAGCAATGTCGCGGCCGTAATAGGCCAGGGTGCCCAGCGAAACCACTACCACCGCGCCGAAGACGAGCCAAAGCCGATTGATCCTGTTCATGCCTACCTCCTCGGCCTGAGCCGGCGTAATCGTTTACCACAAGGTACATATTCATCGTTGGCATTGTAGACACAGAGGTGTACAATGGCAACAGGAGGGGCGGTATTCATGATTCCTCGAACTGCCGAATACGCACTGCGAGTCGCAATCTGGCTAGCGAAACAACCGGGCATACAGCCTAGTTCGGCCATTGCCCGAGCTACGCGCGTGCCCAGACGCTATCTTTTCAAGGTGCTGCACGCCTTGTACCGTGCCGGCTTGCTGGAAACGCGAACCGGGTCGCGCGGCGGCTACAAGCTGCGTCTTGCTCCTGACCGCATAACGGTATTGGACGTGGTCAACGCAGTCAGCCCCATCCCGCGCATCCAGCGCTGCCCTCTCGGGCTTGGCTCTGCCGGGCGTCTGTGCCCTCTACACCGAGAACTGGACCAAGCGGCGGCTGTCGTCGAAAAGGCGTTTGCCAGCGTCACCCTGGCGCATTTAGCCTATCGCAAAGATGGTTCAGCTCCCTTGTGCGAACGCGCTGCTGTTTCTCGACCGCGGCGTACGGGAAAGCTCTCTCACCCACAACCGCGGCAGCGTGCGTCAGCATACCCCAAGCGTCCCCGGCGGTAGCCGGTTGTTGTACGGCACCCGAGGACGTCGGGCCACAACGGGCTTGGTCGCTGACCGGTGGAGCGATATCGGCAGGCTATGCGCAGTGGAAAAACCATAGTCGCAGGCACACGTTGCCGATGGGAAATGCCGAGACGACGAGCGCTTCAGCATAGAAGCACTACACCATTGGCCGAGTGCCGAAGGTGGGAGTCGAACCCACACGGGGGGTGAGCCCCACCGGATTTTGAGTCCGGCGCGTCTGCCAATTCCGCCACTTCGGCGCGGCAATCACATTTTACATTGTACACAGGGGCCCGGGCATGTCCGCGTGCCAGAGGCCTTCTCCATAAGGGGACGAGTGGCGCCGGGCGCGTAAACGCCCGAGCCGGCGAGCACTCGAGCAGGCTCTGCTTGCGATCGGCGGACTAGATACGGGGCCCGTTGCTTGGCCTCTTTATCCGATTCATAGGCTGGCACCCGCGAGCCGCCCGCAGCAGGAACGAGTCGTCCACGGCAGCATTTACCGCAGCGCGGACGTGTCCAATCCCAGCATGTGCTGCAACACCTCGTCCGGCGCGGGCGCATAGCGTGCCGGCTCCATGGTGTAACTAGCACGACCTTGGCTGGCACTGCGCACAGCGTCGGCATAGTCGAACATACGTGCCAAGGGGACGAGTGCATGAACGATACGCAGTCCGCCGCGCGTCTGGATTTCGGTGATCTCGGCGCGCCGGGCGCTCAGGTCCGCCGTGATGGGACCCAAATACATTTCCGGTACCGTCACCTCCAAGCGCATGACTGGCTCCAGCAAAGTGATATTGTCTTTGAGCGCCCGATTGACGGCATCGGCGGCGGCAGTTTGCAGCGCCAGATCGGTGCTCTGGTCTGGACGGGTTTCTACTTGCTCTAGCGTGACGCGCACGTCTATGACCGGATAGCCCAGTTCTCCCGATTGTAAGGCCGAGCGCACGCCTTGCTCGATCGCCGACAAAGCCGTCGGCGCCAGTGTACCCGGGGGTAGGGCGTTGACGAAAGTGATCGGCTCGTTGCCGCGATAGTGCTCCACGTGCAAAAGCACACGGCCAAAAAGCGGCACCGGCGCCGAAGGACGGATGCATTCACCCCAGACACGGACCGGGGTGCGCACTGTTTCCCGATAACTGACGCGGGGCTTGCCGGTGCGCACTTTCAGCCCGAAATCTTCGCGGATCCGGTGCGTTTTCACTTCCAGATGGAGCACGCCCATGCCGCTCATCAAAGTCTGGCCGGTTTCGACATCGTGGTGCCAGCGGAAGGTAGGGTCTTCGCGCGCCAGGGTGGTCAGCACTTGCTCCAGGCGTGCCCGATCGGCACTCGATTCCGGCTCGATGGACATGCTGACGACCGTTTCGGCGAACTGGATGGATTCCAGCAGAATCGGATGCTGCGGGTCACAGAGGGTGTCGCCGGTGATGGAAGCTTTGAGCCCTACGGCGGCGACGATATCCCCCGCCGTCGCTGCATCCAGCGGGTCTTTGTTGGCAGGATCGGCATGCACGTGGTACAGTTTGGTCAAGAATTCGCGCACGTCGCGGCCTGGATTGAAGACCCGCGAGCCTGCCTTGGCCGCGCCGGAGTACACCCGCAAGTAAAACAACTGGCCGTGCGGATCGGCCTGGATTTTGAAAACCAAAGCGCAAAACGGCTCGTGCACGTCGGGACGCCGCATTTCCACCCGGTCCCTTTTTTTGGGATGTACTCCTTGAACCGGCGGACGATCCAGAGGACTCGGCAGATACCAGACCACGCCATCCAACAAGAGCTGGATACCAATGTGCTCGCGGCCCGAGCCACAAAAGACCGGCTGGATCTCGTTGGCCAGCGTGCGTTTGCGGATGAGGGCGCGCAAGGCGCCTGGATCCAAAGGCTTCCCTTCGAGATAAGCAGTGGTGATGAGATCCTGGTCATCGGTCTCGGTGAGGACATCCATGAGTTTTTCGCGCCAGCGGGCAGCGCGAGCCAGATAGGCTTCGGGGATCGGCCCGCGTTCGACGAGCTTGCCGTCCGGGCGTGCCGGATCGCTATGGCGAAACCAACACGCCTCCCAGGTGACCAGATCTATGACACCACGAAACGGGTCGTCGCTCTCGCGGGCTGGTCCCTGCCCGATCGGGCAAACCACCGGCAGCGGACGCGCTTGCAGTCGCTCGGCGACATCGGCCACCGTTCGCTCGAAGTCGGCCCCGATGATGTCCATTTTGTTGACCAATACCAGGCGCGGCACCCGATACCGGTCTGCCTGGCGCCAGACGGTCTCCGACTGGGCCTCCACGCCTTTTTGGGCATCGAAAACGACGATGCACCCGTCCAAAACGCGCAGCGCCCGCTCGACCTCGGCCGTGAAATCCACATGCCCGGGGGTGTCTATGAGATTGATGGTGTGGTCACGCCAGCGAAAAGGTACGCAGGCGCTCTGAATCGTGATTCCTTTTTCCCGTTCCAGCTCCATCCAGTCGGTTTCGGTGGTCCCCTCGTCCACGCCGCCCAGGCGATGGATGGCACCGGAGTAGTACAAAAGATGCTCGGTCGTAGTGGTCTTGCCGGCGTCAATATGGGCAATGACGCCGATGTTGCGCAAGCGCGTCAGATCGGGTTTGTCGTCCTCCGCCATGGTTCTGGGAAACCTGAGCAGCCCACCGGAGCTTGGCCCGCCGAGGACCACGATCACCAAGCAAAATGGGAAAAGGCTTTGTTGGCCTCTGCCATTTTGATGGTGTTTTCCCGTTTGGTCATAGCGTCGCCCTCGCGACGGTAGGCGGCCAGCAGTTCATCGGCGAGCTTCAGATGCATGGGCCGACCCTTTTTGGCGCGTGCTGCCTGGATGATCCAGCGAATAGCTAGGCTTTGCTGCCGCTTGGGATGGACGGTCATGGGAACCTGATAGGTGGCTCCACCGACTCGTTTGGAGCGTACCTCGACCGGGGGCTTGACATGTTCCACCGCCTGTTCGAAGACCTCCAGCACATTGGTTTCCGCACCCATGCGCCGTTTGATCTGCTCCAAGGCGCGATAAAATACCCGTTGCGCCGTAGCTTTTTTGCCCGCCCACATGAGGCAGTTGATGAACTTGCCGGCCAAGAGAGAACCATAGACAGGGTCCGGCTTCAAGGTTTTGGCACTGGCGGTAGGTTTCTTCATCGCCATAGCTGTCACCCCTCGATCGAGTCTCTTCACTCCGGATCGTCGAGCCGCCGGGTGGCAACCACCGACGGCATCGAATACATCGGCCCGACAATTGTACGCCTGCTAGGCCTGACTCCGCCAGATGGCTCGTGGAGTCAGTTAGCGCACAAGGCAGCGCATGCCCAGCCTGCAGCCACTGGGGTCACGCTATCCACCAAATGACTGCTGGGGAAAAAGTCCACCCGGCAGATACCTGCACAATGCGGACAGGGCACTTGGCAAGACGCTCGGGCCAAGGGCCCGTGCGCCAGGCCGGGTCCCTGGCAGCTCACCGTCACGCTCACTGGCTGATGGCACCAGCAGCAAGTAAAGTCCAAATACGTTACCACCGATGACCAGGCATGCCAAAGGGTGCGCACAGCGGCAACCTCCGAGCAGGTCCCCAGGCCGACTTCCCCGGGTCGGGAAAGACCGAACAGTAACAGGTTATTTACCGCTCTTTTTGACGCCGTACTTCGAGCGAGATGTCTTCCGGTCGGCCACGCCCTGGCAATCCAGGACCCCTCGGATGATGTGATAGCGGACGCCGGGCAAATCGCGGACACGACCGCCCCGTACCAGGACCACCGAGTGTTCCTGCAAGTTGTGTCCCTCGCCGGGAATATAGGCCGTGACCTCGATGCCGTTGGAAAGGCGCACACGGGCAACTTTCCGCAAAGCGGAGTTGGGCTTCTTCGGGGTCATGGTCCGGACCACCAGACAAACCCCACGCTTTTGCGGACACCCTAACAGCGCCGGGTGTCTCGGTCGGCGCCTTTGCGGCACCCGCGGTTTACGCACCAGTTGATTGATCGTCGGCATAGGAGCCTGTAAATCATGGCGGCGGGCCACGGATAGCACCACACTGTCCCTGCGGCCGCGCCTCCTTTTGTGCTTTGCTTTCCTTCCATGGCCTGGGCTCTAGCGCCCAGCCAAGAGATTTATATCCTACGCGCCTGTTGTACCGAGTCAAGCAGCTTTTTACAAGTTAGGCCGTTCTACCGGCAACTCCCAAGTCGCTATAGCGCGTCACCGGACAGCCTCGAGAACGTACACTTGCCCTGCGCCAAAAGGCAATCCGCAGTGCGTACTCGGCCTGTCCAGCAGTGCCGCATCCAGCGAGGGTGTCATGCCCAGCTTCCCTTGCCTTGGCCGACAGGCACACTTGCGCGCTACCGCCACATTCTATGTCGCTCTTGGGGCTATCTCGAAAAACCTGTCCCGCATCTCCGAGCGCCAACTCGCGGCGGTCCCCGGGCCACATCGCCCTTGGCGACACTTGCCCAAATACCGCTAGGATTTCCGCGCCTGAAGCTACAGCCGGACACAGGCTGCGCCGACGCTCGCGAACCTTGCCTCCTTACCCGTTCCGGATCTGCAAGGCCGAAGCTACGAATGATTGCAGATAAACCCTGTACCGGTGACCGCAACCACACCGGGGTGGCTTGGCGTTCGCTTCGGTTGGCACCCGCTTCGGCTGTCGGAGTAGCCCTCTCGACCTGCGCGCCTCGGCAAAGCCGGTGGTCCGATCCTTCGATCGAGACGCCCCAGCTTGTTAGAATAGCGCCTCTTTACCCGTCCGCACCTATACTAGGTTACCCGTTCGCTCCGCTCGCAGGCTTACTCGGCCCCGGTTTCCTCCGCTCGCAGGCTTACTCAGCCCAGCGATAACACCTCTGTACCTGCCCAGCTTGTCCGTGCTCGCCCGGTCACCTCGGTCGCAGCCAACTGAAAGTGCGGCTGCGCCTGGTGTTCTGCAACGTGTTCTCCGGCCTTGAGCATGAGCCTTACGGCTCGTTCCTGCCGTCTCTAGCGCCGGCTCGGCACCTTTGCGCCAGTTGTAGCTTTCCCAGCCGGCCGGCCGACGCGGTCTGGCAAGCACGTGCAGACGCGAATTTTTGCTTGACATGCGTTTTTTGCCTGTTTAGCGTAACATGATCGGCGTGCCTCGTGTTGTCTGTAGCCCAGGCCGATCGAGTTTTAGGCATTCGTTGTCTGGCGGCTGAGCCCGATCGAGTTTTAGGCATCCGTTGTCTAGCAGCCGAGGCCGATCGAGCCATAGGCATCCGCTGTCCCCGGCTGCCAGCACAGAACGTGCGATCCCTTTTGGATATGAGAAAATTGTAAACGACCGCAAGACTGCGCTTATATTGGGCTGTGTCGGACACAGCCGGGCTGGTCCCGGCAATGCAGTCTAATCACAGTTAGCCGGCCTCAGCGCGAGGCTGCCTTGACTGTCCGGAAGGCACTTCTACAATCCACGGTTAGCATAGTTGCTACTTGCTGTGCCGTGACAAATCGCCGAATCCACACGCTCATTTGGGCGAGTGGAACGGGGGAACCAGATTCAGGGGCTAATCCAGCCGTGTGGCTGGACGGGGTAACTCGTCTCCGAGCCCGTCAGCTAACCTCGTAGGCGTTCGAGGAAATCAGCAAGGTAGTTGTTTTTTTCCACCCATTTTCGTCCCGTTGGTCGGGGCGACCTCGCCGTGCCAGCAAGAGCATCATTTCAGGATCCCCAACCATGTTGGTGCGAGGGAAGCGTCCGCGTGAGCTGCGCTGGTATCACGCCGGTGCCATACTTTTTGGAGATTGGGGAGCCAGTCGCCTGTACGTCTTGGGCTTGTGCTTCTTCTACACCCGCCACGCCTCCTTCTGGTTCATGCTGGCGATGTCGGGACTTCTGCTCGGCGTCGGCTGGGCGTATCAAGTCATCTGCCGGCTCTACCCGGATGGCGGCGGGGTTTATTCGTCTGCCCGCCACCGTGCTCCCATCTTGGGAATGATTGGTGGGCTTCTTTTGTGCGCTGACTATGTAGTTACGGCAGCGCTTTGTGCCGTCGATGCGTTTCACTACGTCGATCTGCCGCAACCTCATCTGTGGGCGGCGGGCTTCATCGCGGGCATCGGCATCTTTAATTACTTTGGCCCCCGCAAGTCAGGAACGGCGGCGCTGGTCATCGCCCTCTTAACCACCGCTCTGACCCTGACCGTTGCTGTCTTCGCTTCCCCTTTTCTCCGCGAGGCTCGTGTGGAGCCGCCCGAAGGGGGGCCGGTTCGATGGTGGACGCACTTCACCTCCATCATCCTCGCCATCTCGGGGGTGGAAGCTATTGCCAACATGACGGGGATCATGGTGGAGCCGGTTGCCAAGACCTCGCGTTGTTCGATCGTGCCGGTGATGCTGGAGATCGTCTTCCTCAACTTATTGATGACGCTGGCGATGCAAGCGGTGCCCCTTGATGTGCTGGGCGACGGCGACCCCAGCAACGCCTACTTGGCTCACCGTGATGATATGCTCAGGCTGTTGGCTCACCATTACGTCGGGCCCATTTTCGCAGCCGTCGCCTCCTTCGTGTTCGCGCTACTTCTCCTGTCGTCGGTGAATACGGCAGTGACTGATCTTGTCAGCGTCCAGTATATGATGTCTCGTGATCGTGAACTACCGCCCATCTTCGGAGGACTGAACCAGTTCGGGATGCCGGTGGTCCCCCTCATCACCGCTACTTTGGTGCCTCTGACAGTAGTGATCGCCGTGCCAGACGTGGCGCACCTGGCTGATCTTTACGCTATCGGCGTTGTTGGCGCTGTTGCGGTGAATCTTGGCACGAGCTCCACCAATTTCGCCCTCGAAATGAAGTGGTGGGAGCGCTCCGGTATGATGGCTCTGGCTGCGCTCATGGTCGTCATCTGGCTAACGATCGCCTGGGAGAAACCGTGGGCGCTGCTTTTCGCGGCAAGTATCACGGCGGCGGGCCTCACGGGCCGATGGGTAGCTCAAAACCGCAAGCGCATTCGAGAATGGTTCTTGGCGCCCGTGCCGACGTATTTGCCGGCTCCCATTGAGGCAGTGACTCGGCCTCCTGTGCCAAGGGTTGAGTTGCCTATGCCAAGAGTCGAACCACCCACGCCCGCCTATGCTCCTTCTGCCCGGATCATGGTTGCAACTCGCGCCAATCGTAAGCTGATCCGATTCGCCCTGGAAGAGGCTAAGAACCGCCAGGCCGAGTTGCTGGTTCTTTTTGTGCGGCACCTCGCCGTGATACCGATGGGTTCCGCAGGGACGCCGGATGCCGGCCAAGATGCCGAAGCTCAGGCCCTTTTCAAGTATGCCAAGGAAGCCGCGGACGAGGCGGGTGTCCCGGTGCAGATGCTCTATGCGCTTACGAGTGACGTGGCTGATGCCATTCTCGACCTCGCCGTGACTTATGGCGTGGATTTCCTGATCCTCGGTGCCTCGCAACGGGGCGCGCTCTGGCAGACCATGAAGGGCGATGTGATTCAACAGGTCGCTCGGTATTTGCCTGAGCGAACGTGCCTTTTGATTCACGCTTGATTTCATGGCAACCAGCTGTACAACGTAGCACCACGGCAAATGGACGCTCCGTGGTCGCGCGTTGTCGGAGGGCCAGCTAACAAAACTCTGAAGCTGAACGGGGTTGCCATTTCCGTTTCGCTCGGAATGAAAGTTTTGCAGGCGGCCCAGGCAGCTTAGCCGTTCTGCGTTAGCCCTTTTGGTCCATCCCGGGTGACGATCCATGTTCACCCTGCTCAAGAAACTCTGGCGTCTCATCACGGCGCTCCCGTTAGCGAGGAACGTTTCCACGACTATTGGCCGTCCGGCTGCTTGGCCTGATGAAGGTCCATTGCCAAACCTTGAGCCGTCCGAGCCAACTATCTACTACGTCTTACCGTTGCGCTGGTCGCTCCATTACGCACTTACTAAGAAACAGTGGCAGGAGCTACGGCAACGTCACAAAGAGCTATTCCCAGATTGCGACCGTTGCTCATGTCCAAAGCGATGTAAGGCGAATACGCTGGACGAGAAGTGGCGGTACGATGAGAGCACGCACACCAAGATTCTCCTCGGGATGGAGTTCATTTGTCCTGGCTGCCACTGGCTCAAGACGCCGCCGTGGAGAATCGAGACTTGGCTTGAATTGCAGAATGGTTTGTTGCCCAAACGCTCCGAGCCTCCCCATATAATCTATTGCTTGGGCTGGACGCAAGAGCAAGTGGATGCTTTACGTCAAAGCGATCTAGAGAGACACCGAGCAGAGACACTTCTTCTCAGTTGTTTAAACCAGCAAGTGCAACAGGGAAGAGCTGCTATTGTCCCAGCGCCGCCAGAGCGATTGTCACAGCTGGAGCTAGAGAAATTCGTCAGACCGGGGCAAGTCATGGTGGTTCCCTGGAGGGTGGATCTCAGTGTCTTGCAGACGTACGGGTACTCGCAGCGCGAGATCGTCGTCTTCGAGGAAAGGATGTATAAGCTTGCGGCCAAGCGCATGTCAGGGGGATGATGGCAGCGCTGCGCACAGCCGGGGCTGACCAGCGGTTGCACCTGACCGGCGCCACAATCCTGGTTTTCCGCGCTCCAACGTCCTTGCATGCGCCCCACGCAGCTTAACTTCCTCGTTATGCCGGCCCTGAGTGAAAAAGGATATCACGGCCGGGGCTCCGCGGAACGCGCCGGCGAGGTCAAGATCGCCGCGACGGGCACGTGCCCAACTCGAACATATAGCACGGCAATGGAGTATATGTCCGCGTCGAAATTACCATCACGGGCAAGTGCTGAATTCACAAGACAGAAAAACGGCCATGACACGCAAGCACCTTCGGACGATCCTCGCTGGCTGGATTCTGTCGGTAGCGGGAGCGCTTCCCAGGCGGCCGGCCGACGGGGCTGCGCAAGCACCGGCAGAGGCGAATTTTTGCTTGACATGCGTTTTTTGGCTGTTTAGCGTAACATTATCGCCGCGCTTCGCGCCGCCGCTGATTAGGCGTAAGCGCGTCACGGGATAGAATTGCAATGGAGGTGGATAATATGAGAACTTTTCTGGCGGTTGTTGAAAAGTGTCTTGATACAGGTTTGTACGTTGGCTATGTGCCGGGCTTCCCAGGTGCTCACACGCAAGCAGAAACACTTGATGAATTACAAAGAAACCTTCGCGAAGTCATTGAAATGCTGCTTGAGGATGGTGAGCCAGCACTTGAAACCGAGTTTGTCGGTACACAATTGGTGGTAGTTGCCTGACAATGGGCAAGTATCCCGTTCTCAAGCCGCGCGAAGTAGTAGCGCTCTTGGAAAAACTCGGCTTTGTGGAAGTGCGTCAAAGAGGCTCACACAGGCAGTATCGGCATCCAGATGGTCGGAGTACAACCGTGCCTTTCCACAAAGGGCGACATATTTCACCGATTCTGCTACGGCAGATAGCCAAAGACCTTGGACTTTCCGTGGAAGAGTTGCTGAAGTACAGGTGACCAGCATCTACCTTGTGTGGAATGCGCCTAACATCTCACTGCAGCCGACTGCGGCTACCGCGCGGCAATCTACGCTGACTTGGTCAGCCCAGTCGCCCTTGGTTGACGGGTAGCTTGTCAGACCCGCCGCAGCGGCTGAGTTCGGTGCCGTTATCTGGATCGGTGCACGTCTCGCCGATAGCGACGCCACGTACTGCCCATGAGCAGTAGACCTTCGCTCGACTATTGCCAGAAACACTATGATCGTTGAAGCACAGATGACAATTAACGGATCCAAGGAGGCGGTCCGGGCCAAAATCACGGACCTCGAGAACGCGTCGACAACCGTCAGCGCCATCGAGAAAGTTCAGATTCTCGAAAAACCGCAAAACGGACTCGTAGGACTAAAGTGACGAAATACCGGCACGCTATTTAGCAAGACCGCTACCGAGACAATGTGGATCGCTGACGCGGCTGAGAACGAGTACTACAAAGCTAGGGCAGAAAGTCACGGCTTCATCTACGTTAGCACCTTCCGCATTTCTGAGGAAGGCGGCAGCAATTTATTGACGATGACCCACGATTCCAAGCCTCAAGGCTTCATGGCACAGCTGCTAACGATCCTGCTGAGTTTCGTGCTCGAAGGCGCAATGAAGAAAGTGATCCTGCAAGATCTCAACGACATTAAGCCTGCGGTAGAACAACACAGAGCCGAACAATCGGCATAACCAAGCGCCGCAGTTGACCGGGCCGGCATCACGGTTTTCTGAACTTCAACGTCTCACCAGCCGCCGCGGCAGGTGAGCTGGGTCGTCAAGGCGCCGCCGGCCGGCCGACGGGGCTGCGCAAGCACTAGCAGACGCGAATTTTTGCTTGAAATGCGTTGTTTGACTGTTTAGCATAACATCATCGGCGCGCTCCGCGTTGTCTATAGCCGAGCCCGATCGAGCCTTAGGCATCCGCCGCCTGCCGGCGAGGCCGATCGAGCCTTAGGCATCCGCTGTCCCCGGCTGCCAGAGCACATGACGAGGGCGCGCGCGCTACGCCACTCGTTCGCCACGCACCTACTGGCCGCCGGCTACGACATCCGCACCGTGCAGGAACTGTTGGGGCATAAGGAATGAAAACAACGATGATTGATACTCACGTGCTGAACCGCG